>NZ_JPOE01000002.1:1390738-2781477 GCF_000733775.1 Thiomonas sp. FB-Cd
TGCCTTCCAGCAAGCGTTGAACGCGCACGCGGACGCGTTCACGCCCGTGATGCGAAGCGGCGAGGATGCCTTCATCATGCTGTTCACCTCGGGAACGACGGGCAAGGCCAAAGGGGTCCCGGTCCCCATCAAGGCGCTCATGGCATTCGAACAATATATGCGCCTGGCGGTCGACTTGCGTGCGGAGGACAAGTTCTGGAACATTGCCGATCCCGGATGGGCCTATGGCCTTTACTACAGCGTCACGGGCCCCTTGCTGATGGGGCACGCGACCACCTTCTATGACGGGCCGTTTGCGCCCGAGGCAGCGCTTGCGTTCATCAAGGATGAGGGAATCACGAACCTGGCTGGAGCGCCCACCGCCTTTCGTTTGCTGATGACGGCGAAGACGCACAGCGTGGAGGCAATCAAGGGGCAGCTTCGCGCTGTCAGCAGCGCGGGGGAGCCCCTGAACCCCGAGGTCATCAAATGGTTTGCAGAAAGACTTGGAGCGCCGATCTTTGATCACTACGGACAGACGGAGATCGGCATGGTGGTGTGCAATCACCACGGCTTGCAACAACCGGTCAAGCCCGGCACCGCTGGCTATGCGATGCCGGGGTACCGCATGGCCGTGGTTGAAGAGTCAAACGACGCTGTGCGTGTTCTCGGACCCGACCAGCCAGGCATCCTGGCCGTCGATCGTGCGGCGTCCCCGTTGTATTTCTTTCCGGGCTACTGGCAGCAGGCAACGCCAGCCTTTCGCGGTGGCTACTACCTCACAGGTGATACGGTCGAAATGGCCGAGGACGGGTGTGTGACCTTTGTGGGTCGCAGCGACGACATCATTACTTCGTCCGGGTACAGGATTGGCCCCTTCGAGGTCGAGAGCTGCTTGATCGAGCACCCTGCCGTCATGGAAGCCGCCGTTGTGGGTCGACCGGATGCGCAGCGCACAGAAATCGTCAAGGCATTCGTGGTCTTGCGCGCAGGCTTCAAGCCCGACGCGGATACCGTGGACGCATTGCAGATCCATGTCAAGACGAGGCTCGCTGCACATGCTTATCCTCGCGAGATCGCCTTCGTGGACGCCCTGCCGAAAACACCGAGCGGCAAAATCCAGCGCTTCTTGCTCAGGCAACAAACCTGAGTAACGCGCAGATTCTTGCAGCCTCGCGTTGGCAACGATCGAGGTGCCTCATTCCCTGGCGTTGCCAGGCAAGCCCTTGGGGCATCCTCTAACGGGCCTTCATGCCTTTGGCCAGAACGCATGGGGCAGGCCCGCAGAGCGCGGCATTCCTGCATTTGGCGCTGCGTCAAGCTCCGTCCTTACATCCCGCAACCCTTTCGCGTATCTCGATGAACTCTCCCGCCGCTCAACGCATGGCGTTGTAGCGGGGGTTTCGCGGGTCACAGACTTGGACTTGCCACGTTGCCGTGGCCGAGGTTTGGGTCTCGCCGCCACGCCCGTCCCAGGCGTGTCCTGCGTGTTGTGCGCGTCGGTGAGAACCACCATTGCGCTGTTCTGGTCGCGCGGGGCCGTGTGCCCGCAGTGCGGCCACACATGCACACGCTGCGCCAACGTCTTGGGAACAAGTTCCCAGCACGCCGCGCAGCATTGCGACGGTTTGATCTGGCGCGTATTGCTCAGGTGCAGGCGCGCACCAGCTTCTTCCGCTTTGTACGCGAGCATCGGATGCGCCATGCCGAACCCTGCCGAGAGAATCTCCCGGTTGAGTCCGGCCTTCTGCCGCACGCGACGGCCCGGCGCATCCACCGTGCCCTTCGCGCTGCGGCTCATGGTCTTCGGAGCCACTCGCTCCGTGTTCAGAAGGGCGAACTGGCCAACGTTCCTGTCCTTTTTGAAACGCTCAGGTGTCTGATGGCGTTGCACGCCTCCAGGATGGGCCTCAATGCGTCGCTGAACCCGCACGCAACCACACACAACCGCATGTCGTGATGATTGAGATCCCCGCGATCATCCCCTGGACCGCATATCGCGCCCGGCATCAGCGAATGTCTTCTCCACGACCGGCCGCCGCTCCTCAAAGTCCTTCCGCACGGGCCCCGCACCGATCGCCTGCTGCCGCAACAAACCGGCTTTGAGCATGCACGCCGCTGCGCGCACGTTCGCGTTTCCGCCTTCGGGGGCTCCGACCGCATGGTCAGGCAGCAATTGGCCATGCGAAATGTGCGGTGCATGGCGATGGCGGTGGTAATAAGTGACGCCACATGCAATGATCGGCGATCCTGCCTAGTCGCGGTTCGCGGCACGCGCCCCTTGCCAGGCAAATAGGATGCGTTACTGCGATATCCGTGCACCATGCCCCGTGGACCGTTGCACCCGCAAGGCGTGGCGCTCTGACATTTTTAGGAGTTGGAGACATGAAAATCCTGATTCTTGGTGCAGGTGGCATCGGAGGCTATTTCGGTACGCAACTCGTACGCGCTGGTGCCGACGTCACCTTCCTGGTACGTCCGAAGCGAAAACATCTCATCGACCGCGACGGCTTGCGCATCGAGACGCCACGGGGCGATTTCACGGTGCATCCGCGCACGGTGACCGCTGCCGAGGTGGCGCCGATCTATGACCTCGTGATTCTGGCGCCCAAGGCCTACGACCTTGAAGATGCGCTTGCATCCGTGTCCAGGGCGCAGGGCCATGCCGTCTTCTTGCCCTTGCTGAACGGGATCAGCCATCTGGCTACGCTGGACCAAAGGTTCGGCAGGCAACGGGTCATGGGCGGAGTGGCCCATATCGCCGCCATGATCACCGCATCCGGCGCAATCAAGCAGCTCACCGATCTACAGAGCCTGACAGTCGGGCCCCGCGATGCAGCGCATGAAGTCTTGGCGCGCGCCTTTGCCGAATCGTGCAAAGGCGCAGCCTTCGACTGCCGATACACGGACGACATCGAGCAGGCCTTGTGGGATAAATGGGTCTTTTTGGCGACGCTTGCCGGCATGACAACCGTCTGCCAGGGTTCTGTTGGCGAGATCATGGCCACCCCGTACGGCGAAGCTCTGACGCGCCAAATGTTCGCTGAATGTTGTGCCGTAGCGCGCGAAAGCGGCCATCCCATTGGGCGAGCCGCCGCCGACAAATCGGTACGCATGCTCACGCAACAAGGATCGACCTTCACGGCATCGATGCTTCGGGATCTTCAAGCAGGGCAACAAACCGAGCACGAACACATCCTGGGCGCCATGGCTCAACGCGGGATGGAGCGGGGATTACCGATGGATCTGATCCGGTTGGCCCACACCCACATGGCGGTGCGGGCCGGGCAATTGTCTCGGCAATCCCATTCCGTTTAAGGCCTTCAGCGTTTTGGTCTTTTGGCTGCTGACAACGCGCGGCGGCCGATACGCGCAAGCGATGAGAACTGCGGCGCACGGCTCTGGTTTTCCCCCGTTGTGCAGTCAGTTTGCACCAACGACAGGTCCTTTAGGAGGCGACTACCTCCACTTGTCCGCGCGCACGGGGCGCGCTCAGGTTGGTTCGTTACGGGTCTCGGGCATGGCCAACATGGCGATGGCCGTGATGATGCTTGCGATCGTCACATACCACGCCGGCGCAACCGCGTTGCCGGTCGCATGGTTGACTGCTCCCCTCCCTAAAGGGAGGAGATTCCCACTTCACAGAGTCCAGCCCATGCCGCTTTACAGCGAGACGGGACTTACAGCCTCTCCATGGGCTGACACCGCAAGTCCTGCGGCCAAGACGTTGCGCGCGGCGTTGATGTCGCGGTCGTGGGTCGTGCCACACTCTGGGCAAGCCCAGGTGCGCACGCACAGCGGCATCGTCGTCTTGGTGTGGCCGCACACGGAGCATCGCTTGCTGGATGGATACCAGCGATCGATGCCGATCAATGTGCGCCCGTACCACTGCGCTTTGTACTCGAGCTGCCTGACAAACTCCGCCCAGCTGGCGTCGCTGATGGATTTCGCCAGGCTGCGGTTGCGCTGCATGTTCGACACGGACAGCGTCTCGACGGCGATCACTTGGTTTTCGCTGATCAGTCGGGTCGAGAGCTTGTGCAGGAAGTCCCTGCGCGCGTCCGTGATGTGCGCATGCAGCGCAGCAACTTTCAACTTCAACTTCGCCCGGTTCTTCGATCCGAGCTTGGCTCGCGCCATGCGGCGCTGCCATTTCGCAAGTCCAGATTCGTTCTTGCGAAAGGTTTTCGGGGATGCGATCTTCTCGCCATTCGAGAGGACCGCGAAATGGGTGAGCCCCAGGTCGATGCCGACCCGCGACTCGACGGCTGGCTTGCTCGCCACGGCGTCGTCGCACAGCATCGAGGCGAAGTACCGACCGGCCGCATCCCTGGAGATGGTCACGGTCGTGAGCTTGGCCGCCTGTGGCAAGGTGCGCGACCAGCGGATGTCCAGCGGCGTGTCCATCTTCGCCAGACGCAACTCGCGCCGGCCCGCGTCCCACCGGAATGCGCTGGTGGTGTACTCGGCCGCCTGCGGCCCGTCCTTGCGCTTGAAGGACGGGTACCGGGCTCGCTTGGCGAAGAAGTTCGAGAACGCGGTGTTCAGGTGCCGCAGCGCCTGCTGCACGGGCACGCTGCTGACTTCGTTCAGCCACGCATGCTCGGGCGTCTTTTTCAGCGCAGTCAGCGCGGCGGAGGTTTCGTGGTAGCCCACGCGCTCCTGGCGCTGCATCCAGGCGTCGCTGCGCAGTCGCAGCATGTGGTTGTAAGCGAAGCGTGCGCACCCGAAGGTTCGAGCCAGTGCGTCAACTTGCTCGGGCGTCGGGTAGAAGCGAAAGCGATAGGCGCGCTTGACCTGCATGCCTCACATGCTATGCGTTTTCCGTGTAACTTGTCAACACAGCACCGATCTTCGATCGGCGCTCCTTTCCTCCCCACCCTAAACGGCGGGGTTTCTCGGAACGGATGAGCCAGGTGATGATGAACTGTGTCGTTCCACCAAAAATCGAAACGCCCACTGCATAGGCCACGCCGAGGCCGAGCGCACGATGTCGGCGAGCAAATGCCTCGGGAATTGCGACAAGGGATGCCGCACCGCTGATTGCGGTAAGTGCGGCCAGGAACGCGCTGACCAGCACCAGTGTGAGAGCCGTCGGTACCGCATTCAGCAGCAGGAAAGCCGGCACCGTCGCGACCGCAGCCACCACGCGCGGCCAAACCATGATGGGCTTGCGCCCATATCGATCACACAGCCAGCCGCCGACGATCGAAAATACCAATGTGAACAGGCCAACCGCCACGGTCGCCCCCATCGCGACGGCCGCTGGCATCTTGAGCGTCGTGATCGCATAGGTGGTCATGTAGTTGCCGACGTAGGTCGAGACGGTGCCACCAAGAATCACTCCAACGGCAATGATGACCAGCTTGCCTGGCGCCTTGCTCGCACGGCGGCTTGGTGCCGTGTGCGCGCTTGGGCGGGCATGGAGCGTCTCCGGCATCGCGCGCCGCATGTACACGGCAAGGGGTACGATCAGCAGACCGATCAGGAACGGCACACGCCATCCCCATGCGAGCATGGCCGCGTGGCTCAGCACCCGGCTGAACAGGACGCCCATGAGGCCAGCGACCAGGATTCCCGCTCCCTGGCTGCCAAGCTGCCAGCTCGCGTACAAGCCGCGTTTCCCCGCTGGCGCCGATTCCACGAGGAATGCGCTTGAGGGGCCGATCTCGCCGCCCAGCGCAAGGCCCTGCAGCAGTCGCGCGATGACCACGATCACCGGAGCGGCGATGCCGATGCTCGAGAACGACGGCGTCAACGCCACACCCAGGGTGCCAGCTGTCATCAGCACGATGGTCACAATCAGGCTCGCGCGCCGGCCGACGCGATCGCCCATGAGGCCGAACACAACGCCGCCGAGCGGACGAGCAAGAAATCCGATACCGAACACGCCGACCGACATGAGCAGGCTTACGTAGGCGGTGTGCTCAGGGAAAAGGCTTTTGCCGATGTACACGGCGGAAAACGCATAGATAACGAAGTCGTAAAACTCAAGGGCATTGCCTGCGACGGCCGCGGCAACCACGGACCGCGTCGCAACAACCGCATTGCCAATTTCGCCTACGCCATCGCGGTAGACATATGCCATTTCGGGCGTTGTTGCACTCATCTTGCTGTCTCCTCTTGTCTTGTGTTGTCAAGTTTTCGGGCCTGCAGGACGCAAAGCGCCAGCTTGGCTCACCGCAGGTTCATTTCATTACGGGCTGTGCTGGACAAGAAAGCGTTCTGCCAGATGGGTCCAGAACGCAGCGCCGACAGGCAAAATGTCGTCGTTGAAGTCGTAACCTCGGTTGTGCACCATGCACACGGGTGCAGCGCCACTTTCATCACCGTTGCCGATTAGGACATAGCTCCCTGGAATCTTTTCCAACATGAATGCAAAGTCCTCGCTACCGGTTAGTGCCGGGCCTTGCAGGGTCACGTTGGCCGAGCCAAGCAATTCGATCGCGATCTGGCGCGCAAAGTCCGTCTGTGCCACGTCGTTGACCAAGACCGAGTAGCCTTCGCGCCAATCGATGTGAGCCTCGACGCCAAAGCTCTGCGCCTGCGCCTGAACGAGTTCATGCAGACGACGCCGGAGCAGCTCACGCACTTGATGGTCGAGACTGCGCACGCTGATCTCCATCACGGAGTCCTGCGCAATCACGTTGTTCGCCCTTCCCGCGTGCAGCGCACCGACCGTGATGACCGCCATGGCCAGTGGGTCGACGTTGCGCGCAACGATCGTTTGAAGCGCCATGACGATGCTCGATGCGGCAACCACGGGATCGCGTGCGTGGTGCGGCATCGCCCCATGCCCGCCGATTCCCGTCAAGGTCACCGTGGCGTAGTCGCTCGATGCCATACTCGCGCCATCGCGCAGAACCAGGTGCCCGCGGCTGATACCCGGCATGTTGTGCATCGCGAAAATTGCGTCACACGGGTAGCGATCGAAAAGGCCATCCGCGATCATCCGACGCGCACCGGCACCCCCTTCCTCAGCCGGCTGGAAGATCAGGTGCAGCGTGCCATCGATCAAGCCACGCTGCGCGACATGGTGAGCCGCGGCCAAGAGCATGGCCGTATGCCCGTCGTGCCCACATGCATGCATGACACCTTTGTGGCAACTTGCGTAGCTCTTTCCGGTGCCCTCCTGGATCGGCAGCGCATCCATATCGGCGCGAATGCCAAGGCGCCGCACGCCCTTGCCCAACTGCAAGCGTGCGACGACGCCTGTCTTGCCCACTCCAGTCTCGACTTCGTAGCCCCATTGGCGCAGGCGCTCGGCGACCAGCGCGGAAGTGCGGTGCTCGGCGAACGCCAACTCCGGATGGCGGTGGATGTCCCGGCGAAGCTCGACAAATTCGGCGAAGTTTCCCGGCCTCTCCAGGAGTGCATTTAGGACATCGGACATTCGTCACGCTCTCGCGGTAAGGGGAACATGGCACTCAATTTAGGCTTGAAAAATACATGCGTCCAATGCATTATTTGCACATCTTCGATACCTTTTAGGAATGGACTGGACCGATGCAGCTCGCACAATTGCGCCATTTTGTGGGTCTTGCCGAGTTCAACTCCTTCAGCAAGGCGGCGAAGGCTTTGTTCATCACGCAGCCCGCACTGAGCCGAAGCATCCGCGCACTGGAGACCGAACTGGGCTTCGCGCTGTTCGACCGCGTTGGCCACCGCATCGAACTCACATCCTTTGGCGGCGATGTGCTTGAGCGCGCGCGGCAGCTTCTGGACGATGCGCGGGAAATTGGCGAGATGGGTGCCAAGCTGCGCGGCGGCTCTTCCGGACGACTGCGCGTCGGCCTCGGCTCCGGGCCCGGCGCCTTCCTGACCAGGCCGTTGCTGGTGGAGTTCGCGGCGCGACATCGTTCAATGCGCCTCGAGATCGCGCGAGGCATGACCGAACTCCTGCTGCAACGCCTGCGGGCACGCACACTGGATGCGCTCGTCGTGGATCTGCTTTCAGTGCCGCCTGCCAGCGATCTTCACATTGACAGGCTGATTGGCATGCGCGGCGCCTTCCTGTGTCGCCCCAAGCATCCGTTGTCTCGGCACCGGCGCGTGTCGTTCGAACAGATTGTGGGCTATCCAATTGCATCCACGCCCCTGAGCGACGATATCGCTCGCCTGTTAATGCAGCGCTACGGGCCGCGCGCGCATCCCGATGACCTGGTCACGCTGCGCGGCGACGAACTGCCCAGCCTGGTTGAAGTGTCCCTCCTCAGCGATGCCATCTTGCTGGCAGTGCGCGCGGTGGCGCCCGGGCTGCACGAGTTGCCCATGGATCCCCCACTTGGCGGCAGCGCGCGCTTCGGCCTTGTCACGCTCGCCGGCAGGACCCCGGCACCGACAATACAGCTTCTGCATCAGGTCATGCAGGACCATCTTCACGACTGAATGCTGACCCCGACGCCGGCGTCGGATGATTTTTTATCTGGAGATTGCACCGTGTCCCATGGCTGGTTTGTGCTGCTCGATCTGCTCGGAACCTTCGCCTTCGCGGTGAGCGGTGCCACGGCATCGATCGAACGCCGCCTCGATCTGTTCGGCGTGGCAGTCGTGGCCTACGTCACAGCCTGTGGGGGCGGCATCGTGCGTGACCTCTGTCTGGGCTTCGTGCCACCGGCGGGAATTTCACAGTGGCGCTACGCAGCCCTGGCGATCCTTGCTGCCGCCATGTCAATATGGTCGCAGACGCTGATCCAGCGTCTGCGGCACCCGGTGATCTTCTTCGACGCCCTCGGACTTGGGTTTTTCGCCGTTGCGGGCGCCCACAAGGCCATGGTGATGACCCACAATGTGGAAGTCTCCATCGTGCTTGGCGTCGTCACGGCAGTCGGCGGCGGCGTCATGCGTGACGTGCTGCTCAATCGCGTTCCAGTCATCCTGCAGCGGGAAATCTACGCACTGGCGGCACTCATTGGCGCTTGCGTGCAGGTGCTCGGGCAGGTGCGCGGATGGAACGTGATGCTCACCCCCTGGTTGGGCGCGGGCAGTTGCGCGCTGATCCGCTTTCTGTCGCTGCGGCGCCGCTGGAGTCTGCCTGTTTACGGCAAATCGCCATGACCCGATGCGCGACAAGCCCCGCCGTTCAGGATGGGGAAGGGTAGCGCGGATGCCACGGGCATCCTTGTCAGACTTGCAGGGTGTTCTCTTGTGCTGTCTATGTATCCTGCAATGAAGGGCGGGACACGCCCGGATCGCCTGCCAAGTGCGTGGTGCAGTTATGCTGCCAGCAACAGGAACCCACCGAAGCGACTCTTCCCGGCTCGATGCAGGGGTGAGCGCCGTAGGAATCTCTGCCCTTTCCGCGCAAGCGGTGGCGACAGCCAAGGGCGGTGAGGATGCCAAATGCGACCCTGCCCAGCCTGGCAGTAACGATCGCGCTGCTCCTGACGTGCACCGTGTCCTTGCATGCCACCGGTGTGGCGCGGGTGGCGCCGTCAGACGACAATGCGCTGCAGCACCCCTGAGCGAGGGCCGCGGCAGCGCGCGCCAGTCAGTCGCGCCGCTCGTAGACGCCAAGCTTTTGGTGCAGCGGCGACTCATCGGCGAGGAACAAAAAGGCGGGTGCGTCCGCGCTGCGGTTGCTGAGGGTCACCGGCGTGTAGCCCGGTGCGCAGCAGGTATCGGCTTCCTCCAGCGCGAAATGCTGCTCCAGCACATCCACGTCAACAGCGCCCTCGATCAGGTGATAGATCGCGGCGGGTGAGCGTGCCGGCAACGTGACGGTCTGGCCCGGGCGCAGCATCAGCGCATAAAAGCCCAGGATGTTCAGCGCGTGCGCACCGGTATGCGGATTGACGTAGGTGATCTGCACCACCTCCTCATGCGGCTCGGTGGCTGCCATCGTTTCCAGGGCCGCCCGGGCCTGCGCCCAGGGATAGCGCAACATCGGATAGGCCGAGTTGCCGCGCTCGAACACCGGCGTGGGCAGCATGCCGCCTTGCGCCAAGCGGCGCTCGGATTCGCTCGACACAACCGGCTGGCGCGGGCCATCGACGTGGTAGGCGGCTTCCATGTAGTACACCAGCGGCAGGTCGAGAACGTCCAGCCAGACGACGGGCTCGGTGCCGTCGTGGCCATGCTCGTGCCACAGCCCCGTGGGAGTCAGGATGAGGTCGCCGCGCACCATCGCGCATTTCTCGCCTTCCACGGTCGTGTAGGCGCCCTCGCCTTCGACGATCATGCGCACGGCGTTTGGGGTGTGGCGATGCGACGGCGCCCATTCGCCGGGCAGCAACAGTTGCATGCCGAGATAGATGGCCGAGCTGGCCTGCATCTTCTCCAGCCCGTGGCCCGGGTTGGCCAGCACCAGGACGCGGCGCTCGGCCTTCTCGATCGGGGTGAGCTCACCCGCTCGCATCAGCAGCGGGCGCAAGGTCTTGTACTGCCACGACACGGGTTGTGTGCGCGGCCGCGGCTGATGCGGCGGCATGACTGCGCGCAGGCTGGGCCAAAGCGGCACCAGGTTGAGTTGCTGCAGGGATTCACGATAGTCCAGGGGTAGATCCTCGAGTCGTCCGAGTTCTTTCATGGGATTTCCTTGTTCTGTTGCAGAAAGCGCAGTTGGTGGATCCGGTCAGTCCGCCAGGCAGTTGTCCACCCGCCAGCTGTACAGCCATTCCATCGCGTCGTAGAAGCGCTCGGGCGTGCGGCCCTTCCACAGGTCGTTGCGCACCAGGCGCTCGACGCCCTTGGCGTGATAGATGCGCCCCATCTCGCGACTGGACAGCACAATGCGCGCAGTGCGTGCGACCCGCGAGCGCTGGTACAGGTCGAATGCCGGTTCAAAGGCGTTGTCGTGCACGCGCAGCGCCTCACCCAGCGTGACGGCGTCTTCCATGGCCATACAGGCGCCTTGGGCCATGTACTGCGTGGTCGGATGCGCCGCATCTCCCAGCAGGGTCGCACGGCCGAAGGTCCACTGGCCGATCGGCTCGCGGTCGGCGGTGGCCCAGCGCTTCCAGCTCTTGGGCATCTCGATCAGCTGGCGGGCCTTCGGGCAGACCTCCTGAAAATAGCTCTGCACCTCCTCGCGACTGCCCTCCTTGACGCCCCATTGCTCCTGTCCGCGGCTGTGGAAGGTCACAACCACGTTGTACTGCTCGCCACCACGCAGCGGATAGTGCACCAGATGGCAGTTCGGGCCGACCCAGATGCTCGCGGCATTCCACTGGAGATCAACCGGGAAGTCCGCTTTGTCGACCACCGCTCGGTACACCACGTGACCGGTCACCCGCGCCGCATCGCCCACGTACTGCTCGCGCACCACGGACTTCACCCCGTCTGCGCCGATCAGCGCCACACCGCGGTGGGCGGTGCCATGCTGGTCGAACACGGTCACGCCAGTGTCGTCCTGCTCGATGCGCTCGACCCGGGTGGACGTGAGAAACTCCGTCGCCTCGGCCTCCATCACGCCTTCGAGCAGCGAGGTGTGGATGTCCACGCGATGGATCACGGCGTAGGGGTTGCCGAAACGCTGGCGGAAGGCCTCGTCGGTGGGAATGCGCCCCACGAGGGATGCATCGATGGCATCGTGCATCACCATGCAGTCGGTGTAGACCGCGCGCCCGCGTGCCCGCTCACCCACACCCAGGGCATCGAGAGCGTTGAATGCGTTGGGGCCGAGCTGGATGCCTGCGCCGATCTCGCCGATCCGTGGCGACTGCTCCAGAACCTTTACCGAAAACCCGCGCCGCACCAAGGCGAGCGCTGCGGCAAGACCGCCAATGCCGCCGCCAGCTACCAGCACCGTGCCTGCACTTCCATGACTGTCCATTCTGCCTCCTGCAGCGTGACCATTTAATCAGTATACTGATTATGAGTGTAATCTCGACAGACGGGTTTCCCTATCGGGATTACCCGAAGATCAACGGATGTCTGCGGCCGCGAGCAGCGGCGCCCATGGAACACCCACGCCTCGCTGAAGCATCTCGACTCCCCAGCCTCGCGCCGGAATCTGAGGCGGCGCTTGGCGATGGTGACAAGCCGGCCTCGCAATCCCGCACCTGCTCGAGATTCCAGTCATCTTGACCCGCAAGGCGATACCGCCTGCACGGACCATTTCGGCAGCTGCACCAGCGAGGTGCATGGTCCCGGGGAGTACCGAAGGCGGCGCTGCGACCCGAGCCGACGGCAGGGCCGCGCCCGCTGCATTGAGCCGGCGCGCAGAGCCGATCAGCGCCTCGAACCGACGCCCCAGGGCTCTGGCACCAGCGCGACGAGACGGCGATAGAAGTCGCGGAACCAGGCGTTGCCATTCACCGCGGCGCTGCGCAGCGGATCGGGCTCCGCGTTGAACTGCGCGGCGATGGCCGTCCAGTCCGCATCGTCGAGCACCTCGCGCGCCTTGGGCAGCACCTCACGCTCCTCCAGCCCCATGTGGCGAAGGTGGAAGTCGGCATATTCGCGGGCCTTCGCCGCGAAGGCCTCGCGCGCACCCGGAATGTCCGCCTCCATGCGGCCCAGCAGGTTGCGCAGCACGTCGAGATGTGGACGGCTGCCCGCATGCTGGCGGCCGAGCTCGTCGAGCGTGGCGTCAATGGCGTGCGTGCGGGCCCGGATGCGCGGAAACAACACCCGCTCCTCGTTGGGGTGGTGGTGCGATTCCGGATATTGATCCACGTAGTAAAGAATGGACCACAGCATCTTGTAGTCCGGCTCGAGGTCGTGGCTGGCGATCTCGTCGGCGACGTGGCGCAGGGCTTCGATCACGGCCGACATGGCGCGGTGCTCGCCCTGAATCACGCCGATGGCCTGTTGCTGGGGGTCATGGCGATGGTCTCCTGGATGTCAGTGCGCAGCCACGCCGAGCCAACGGTCGAGCACCGACGGATCGGCCGCCAGCGCCTCGCTCGCGCCCCGATGCACGATGCGCCCGCGTTCGAGCACGATGGCCTGCTGCGTGATCGGCAGGATCTGGTGGGCATGCTGCTCCACCAGGATGAGTGCCATATTTCCCCTCGCCACCATTTGCGCGATCGAGACCAGCAGCTCCTCGCAGATAAGCGGCGCCAGTCCTTCAAGCGGCTCGTCCAGCAGCAGGATCTTCGGGTTGAGCATCAACGCACGGCCCATGGCGAGCATCTGCTGCTCCCCGCCCGAAAGCTCGTTGCCCATGTTGGCACGACGCTCCTGCAACCGCGGGAACATGGCGTAGACCTGCTCCAGCGCCCAAGGCCCGGGCCGCGCCACCACGGCGAGATTCTCCTCCACCGTGAGCGAGGGAAAGATGTCACGTTCCTGCGGCACCCAGCCCAGGCCCGCCCGGGCACGGCGGTAGCTGGGCACGGCGGTGATGTCTGTTCCGTCCAGTCCGATTCGGCCGCGGGACTGGCGGGTCGCCCCCATGAGCGTGGCAAGCAGCGTGGTCTTGCCCATGCCGTTGCGGCCCAGCAAGGCCAAGCTCGCACCGGCGTCAAGATCGAAGCTGATGTCTTCGAGCACCGTGCTGTTGCCATAGCCGGCCCACACGCCGTCGACCTCCAGCAGCCTAGACATGAACGGCACTCCCCAGGTAGACCTCCCGCACCCGTGGATCATCCGCGATGGCCGACGGCACGTCCTCGGTCAGTACGGCGCCGTTGACCAGTACTGAAATGCGCTCGGCAAAGCGGAACACCAGATCCATGTCATGTTCGATCAACACGATGGTGACCTCGCGCGGCAGTTGCGCAATGGTCTCGAAAAGTTCGCGGCTCTCGCCCGCCGGCACCCCGGCGGCCGGCTCGTCCAGCAACAGCACCCGCGGCCGCATGGCCAGCGCGAGCGCGATCTCGATCAGGCGCTGGCGGCCATACGCCAGCGTGCGTGTGGGCTCGAAGGCGATGTCGAGCAACCGCAGACGCTCGAGCAGCGCGGCGGCTTCGTCCACGGCCTCGCCATGCGCCGCCAGCGGCTTCCAGAACCGCGCACCGATCCCACGGCGCTGGCACACGGCCAGCAGCACCGACTCCAGCACCGTCAGGTCGGCGAACAGACGGTTGATCTGGAATGTCCGCGCCAAGCCGCGGCCCACGCGCTGGTGCTGGGGCAAATGCGTCACCTCGTGACCTTCGAGCAGCACATGTCCGGCTGTCGGCGTCAGAAAGCCGGTGAGCAGATTGATCAGTGTGGTCTTGCCCGCGCCGTTCGGCCCGATGAGGGCATGGCGGGCACCGGCGGCAACCCGCAGCGACACCTTGTTGGTCGCAACAAAGCCGCCGAAGCGCTTGACCAGGTCGCGCGTCTCCAGGGCGATGGGCGCTGCGTCGCTCATGCGGGTCTCCTGCGAAATCGGCGGGCCACGGCCAGCAGGCCTCCGACGATGCCGCCGCGGGCAAACAGGACCACCAGAATAAGCGCCGCACCCATCCAGAACTGCCAGTACTGGGGGTTCACGTCCGACAGCAGATGGTGCACCGTCATGAAGACCACCGCACCAATCATCGCCCCGTACAGCGTGCCGGTACCGCCCAGCACCAGGATGAGCAGCAATTCGGCCGAGCGCGCGAAGCTCAAGACATCGATGGAGACGAACTGGGTGGTCTGCGTGAGCAGTGCGCCCGCCACACCAGCCACTGCCGCCCCGATGGTGTACACCGCCACCAGGCGCGCATGCACCGGCACGCCCAGCGCAGGCATGCGCAGCACGTTCTGCCGGATACCAACCAGGGACAGGCCGAACGGCGCATGGACGATGCGGCGAACCATCCAGAACATCACGAACAGCACAGCCACGCTGTAGACATAGGCGACCTTGCCATAGAGGTCGAACTCGAAATGCCCCAGCAGCGGGTTGACGGTGATGCCCTGCAGGCCGTCGAGTCCTCCGGTAACGCCGGGGAGCTGGTTGGCAGCCACGTAGAGGATGAGGGCCATGCCCAGCGTCACCATCAGGCGTGTCAGGTCGGCACCGCGCAGCACCAGGAAGCTGGCACCAAAGCCGGCCAGCGCGCTCACCGCCGCCGCCGCCCCCAGGCCGAACAGCGGATTGGGCCAGCCATGCATCGCAAACAGACCGGCGGTATAGGCGCCAATCCCGAAGAAGGCCGCATGGCCCAGGGAAATGATGCCCCCATAGCCAAGGATCAGGTCAAGCGACAGCGCGAACAACGCGGTGATCGCCATCTGCGACAGCAGCGCCAAATCGTCCGGGAAGATGAAGTAGGCCACGATGGGCGCCACCCAGAACACATATTCGGCCGGATGCCACCGGGCGGCTCGGCGCAGCGGGCCAGCGTCAAAGCCAGAACGGGAGTTGATTGCCATCGCCAGAATCACTTGGCCGCACTGCGGCCGAACAGTCCCTGCGGACGGAAGATGAGGGTCAGAACCATCACGACATAGATGACGAAAGCGCCGAACTGCGGCAGGTAGTACTTCCCGGCCACGTCGGCCACGCCCAGCAGCAGGGACGCCAAGAGGGACCCCGAGATGCTGCCGGTGCCACCGACGGCGACCACAATGAGGAAGTACACGATGTACTGGATCGGGTACTCCGGGTTCAGGCCGAGCATCTGGATGCCCAGCGCACCCCCAAGCCCCGCCAGTGCCGAACCCAGGGCGAAGGTGGCAACGAACACGCGTTCCACGTCGATGCCCAAGCCCCGCGCGGCGCGCGGGTTGTCCACCGCCGCGCGCAGGCTGGCGCCAAAGCGTGTGCGCGTCACCATCCAGTGCAGCACCACCGCAAGGACGGCGCCGACCACGATGAGCAGCAGACTGTAGGCGTCGAAATCCAGCCCGGGCCAATGCCAGGCCTGGCGCAGAAAGGGAGGCAGCACCAGCGGCTGCTGCTGGTCGCCGAACACATAGGTTGCGCTGGCGATGGACATGAAGACCAGCCCGATGGAAAACAGCACCTGGTCGAGATGCGAGGCGCGGTAAAGCCGGCGATAGAGCAACCGCTCCAGCACGACTCCGGCCAGCGCTGCGGCCAGCGCAGCCAGAGGCAGCGCCACGAGGAACGGAATGCCCAGGCGGTTGAGGAGCACCACACAGACATACCCCCCAGCATGGCGAAGGCGCCGTGCGCGAGGTTGACGAAATTCATCAGCCCGAGCGTCACCGACAAGCCAACGCTGAGCAGGAACAGCAGCATGCCCTCGGCGATGCCGTTGTACAGGATGGTCACAGGAGTGTCTCCGCAGACGGCGGCAGCGCCCAGTCCTGGTCGCCGCCGCGGTTGTCCGGGCGTGGATGCGCGATTACTTGCCCGGATCCTTCACGTCTGGCACCGTCTCGAACTCAACGTTCTGCAAATGCGTGCCGACCATCTCCACCTTGCGGATGTACTCGTTTTGCACGATATCGCGCGTGGCCGGATCGATGGTCACCGGCCCGCGCGGGCTGATCCAATGCAGGCCCTTGACCGCCGCCATGAAGGCGGGGCCCTTCGCGTCGCCGTGGGTTTTCTTCAGCGCCAGGTCGATCAGTTCCATGCCGTCATAGCCGCCAACGGCCATGAAGTTGGGACGATCCTTCGGGTAGGCCTTGTCATACGCCGCCACGAAGGCCCTGTTCTGCGGCGAATCGTGCACCGCGGAATAGTGGAAGGCGGTAATGATGCCCAAAGCCGGCTTGCCCAGGGTGTCGAGGATGTCCTCGTCGGTCAGGTCGCCCGTTCCAATGAGCTTGATGCCGCTGGCCGCCAGCCCCTGGTCGACGAACCCCTTCATGAAGGCGATGGTGCCGGCGCCCGGCGGCAGGAACAGGAACACCGCATCGGGCTTGGCGTCCTTGATGCGCTGCAAGTACGGCGCGTAGTCCGGATTGCTTAGCGGCGCCTTGATGTCGCCGACGATCGCGCCCCCGTCCCCGGTGAAGGATTTCGTGAACTGGGTGGCGGCGTCAAAGCCGGGGCCGTAATCGGCCACTAGCACGAACACCTTCTTGATCCCGTTCTTCGCGGCCCAGTCGGCGATGACCTTGGACCCCTGCGGCAGGGTCATGGAAACGCGCACGATGTCGGGCGACTTGGTCGTGATCGACGAGGTCGCCGCGTTCATCACCACCATCGGCATCTTCGCCTGGGTGGCCAGCGGCGCCACGGCAAAGGCCGAGGGCGTGAGCGCGAAGCCGGCCAGGATGTCCACCTTGTCCTTGATCACCAGTTCCTGCGCCAGGCGCTTGTCCACATCGCCGGCGGTGCCGGGCGCGTCGTTCTTGAGCACCACGTCGACCTTGCGACCGGCAATGCTGCCGCCGTGCTCATTGAGCCACAACTGCACGCCGTGGTTGATCTGCTTTCCGTAGGCAGCGAAAGGGCCCGACATGGGCAGGATGAGGCCGATTTTCAGCGGCTCGGCAGCCGCGGCGGCGCTGAGCGCACCTGCCGCGAGGCAAAGGCCAATAAACGCTTGCTTCCAGTTCATGAGACGTCTCCAAGGGTCATGGCCAGAGGCCGATCATTTGTATACAGATCATCAGTATCGTGATAACTTTTTCAAATTGCCATGCGGGTCTACCCTGAGTTCGGCCCGGAGAGCGCTCAGTTGCCGCTGGGCGCGCGGCTGAGATCGTTGTTCGCAAGCACCAGTTGACCCAGCATGCGCATGAATTCGGCCCGTTCCTTTACCGGTAGGGGTTCGAGGATGCGCTCCTGGGCGTGCAGGACTGCAGGCAAGGCAGCGTCCAACAGCGTGATGCCCGCCTGCGTCACCTCGAGCAGCCGCACCCGCCGATCCGAGGACGAGGCGTTGCGGCGCATCAGCCCCCGCGCCTCCAGGCGGTCGATCACTCCCGCGGTCGTCGATGTGTCCAAGCCGATGGTGCGCGCCAGGGTGCGCTGATCGAGGCCCGGCGTGTTGCGCACCCCCTGCAGTGCGGCGTACTGCACCGGCGTCAAGCCATACGCCTGGTTCTCTTGCAGGAAGATCGCCACCGCGATCTGATGCAGACGCCGGATATGGTGCCCGACCAGAGATTCGAGATCGACATTCGGTGAGGGAAAAGAAGATTTGGCCAGCATACGCGTTCCGGTCGTAATGGCGGGACACGGCGATTTCGGCGTGCCCCTGATATCGGGATTGTGACTGCTCTCATGATCAGCATGCAACCGAATTGTCCGCGATGCTCGGCATGCGCCCGGGCAAGGCCGGTCCGCGCGTGGCGTTCGACCCTGTGGAGGCCGCATCGCGCAGCCCCGGGTGGACACGCCTCGGTGTCCACCCGCCGCTTGGATGGTGGCGCTGCCGTCCGGGGATGCGCGAACCCGCCTGAAGTCGAAGAGGGTGACGGGCCTGCGCCCGCGCCAGCGGCTCTCAACAGGTCGTGCTGTCGAACTCAGGTTGCCCACGCCTGTGTCCACGCACGAAACAGGCTCGACGCGGTGCGCCACGGGCGATCCCGCCGAAGGATGGGCGCGTCCAGCCTTGTCCAGCCGGCCACAGCCCCGATGAAGGTCCCGGGCGCTTGCCGGCCCGGGGCATCAGGCGCTCAACATGCCCAGATAGGTCGCCTCGACCTTGGGGTCGTGCAGCACGCGCTCGGCAGGGCCGTCGAGCACCACCTGTCCCAGTTCAAGCACGTAGGCATGGTCGGCGACCTGCAATGCAGCTCGGGCGTTTTGTTCGATGAGCAGAATGCTCATGCCGCGATCGCGAAGTGCAGCGATGCGATGCAGGATGTCGCGCACGATGCGCGGGGCCAGCCCCAGACTGGGTTCGTCGAGCATCAGAAGGCGCGGCGCGCCCATGAGCGCGCGCCCCAGCGCCAGCATTTGCCGCTCGCCACCCGAGAGGGTCTGGGCCGCCTGCGCGCGCCGCTCGGCCAAGCGCGGAAACATGTCGAACACGTCGTCGAGCGCGTGGCGGCGTGCCGCCGCCCCCTGGCGCCGGTGGCGGAAGGCGCCGAGCCCCAGGTTGTCCTCCACGCTCATGCTGCCGAACAGGTCGCGCTTCTCGGTCACCAGAGCAAGGCCCAGTTCCACCAGATCCTGGGTGTCGGCGCGGGCGAGGTGTCGTCCGTCGAAACACACCGAACCCTGTGCCGGCAGCAGGCCCATGACGGCGTTGAGCAGCGTCGTCTTTCCCGCGCCATTGGCGCCGATGACCGTGACGATGGTCCCGGCCTGCACCTGCAGGCTCACGCCGTGCAGCGCCTGCACCTTGCCATAGGCCACCCGCAGGTCGCTGACTTCCAGCAGGGCCTTCATGCCTTCGCTCCTTCGGCTTGCGCGTCGTCTGCATCGTCGACGCCGCCAAGATAGGCCTCGATCACTGCGGGGTTGCGGCGAACCTCGGCGGGTGTGCCCTCGGCGATTTTCTCGCCGAAATCCATCACGACCACACGGTCGGCGAGGCCCATGATGAAGTCCAGATCGTGTTCGACCAAGAGGATGGCCAGCCCCTCATCGCGCAGGCGCTCGAGCAGCGTGGCCAGTTCACGCTTTTCCAGGTAGCGCAGGCCAGCTGCGGGCTCATCGAGCAGCAGAAGGCAGGGGTCGGCCGCCAGCGCCCGGGCGATCTCCACCACCCGTTGCGACCCCAGCGGCAGGCTGCCTGCGAGCACCTGCGCCTGCGCGCGCAAGCCGCAGCGCTCCAGGGCATCGTGGGCGGTTGCCCGAATGTGCAGTTCCTGTGCCCGATCCAGCCGCCAGGCGGAGGCGACGAAGCTGTGCTTACCCCGGAGGTGCGCGCCCAGCGCCACGTTGTCGGCCACGCTCATGCGCGGCAGCAGCCGCACATGCTGAAAGGTGCGGCTCATACCCATCTGCGCCACGCGGCGCGAATCACAATGCTCCACGGGCCTGCCGAGGAAGCGGATGCTGCCTGCGCTGGGCGGGCTCACTGCCGAGATGCAGTTGAACAGCGTGCTCTTGCCAGCCCCGTTGGGGCCGATCAGCGCCAGCACCTCGCCTGCATGCACCTCGAACGAGATGGCGTTGTTGGCCACCAGACCGCCAAAGCGCTTGGTCACGGCGTCAAGCTGAAGGATGGCATCGCCCTTGTTCGGCTTGGGCCGCGCCTCCAGCGCCGTCACTCCAACGCTCGCGCTGGTGCCGGGCGCCAACTCGCGGCGCTGCCATACGCGGCACAGGTGCGGCCACAGCCCTTCAGGCGCGCGCTGCAGGATCACGATCATCAGCGCCCCGAACACGATGCCCTCGAAGCTGCCGCTGCGCCCCAGCAGTGCCGGCAGGTGGCTGTGCAGCCATTCGCGCGGCAAGGCGTAGAGGAAGCTGCCGGCCACTCCGCCCCATAGCTCGCCAATGCCGCCCACCACGCCCATGAACAGGTACTCGATGCCCTGCTGCAGCGAGAACGGCGTCGGGTTCACGAAGCGCTGCATGCAAGCGTAGATCCAGCCCGCCACGCAGGCGTACTGCGCAGCCAGTACAAACAAGATGGTCTTGAATCGCGTGGTGTTCACGCCCATGGATTCCGCCATGAGCGCCCCGCCCTTGAGGGCGCGCATGGCCCGCCCCTCGCGCGAGTCGAGCATGTTGTGCACCGTCCAGATGATGGCCAGCACCACGCCCCAGATCAGAATGTGAAACTGCCACGACGCCGTGAGCTTCCAGCCCAGCAGATTCAGCGGCGCGATGTCGGTGATGCCAGTCTGCCCTCCCAGGGTCTCGCTGTTGCCGAACAGCAGGTAGATGGCAATGCCCCAGGCCAGCGTGGTCAGAGGCAGGTAGTGCCCGCTCATGCGCAGAGTCACCCAGCCGAGAAGCAGCGCCACCACGGTGGTGAGCACCAGCCCGGCGAGCAGGCTGGCCCACGGGCTCCAGTGCATGGCCGTGGTCAGCCACGCCGCCGAATAGGCGCCCATGCCGACGAAGGCCGCCTGCCCGAAGCTGGTCAGCCCCCCCACCCCGGTGAGCAGAACCAGGCCGAGCACGACGATGACGCTCAGGCCCACGTAGTTGAGCATCAGCAGGGAATAGCCCTGCAAGACGAACGGCGCCGCGCACAGCGCTGCGATAAAGGCGATCAAGGGAAGCCGATGCAGCATCACGACTCCTCCTCCTCATGATGGGCGCTGGCCAACGAGCGCCACAGCAGCACCGGGATGATGAGCAGGAACACGATCACGTCCTTGTAGGCGCTGGCCCAGAAGGAGGCAAAGGACTCGGTGAGTCCCACGATCAACGCGCCGATGGCTGCCAGCGGGTAGCTCGACAAGCCGCCGATGATGGCGGCGACGAAACCCTTGAGGCCGATGACGAAGCCGGCGTCGTAGTCGATCACCGTGGTTGTGGCCACGAGGATGCCTGACCACGCGCCCATTGCAGCAGCCAGCAGGAAAGCGGCCCGGCCCGCGAAGGCCGGTGAGATGCCCATGAGCTGCGCCCCGGTACGGCTCACCGCAGTGGCGCGCAGGGCCTTGCCATACAGCGTGTAGCGGAAGAACACAAACAGGGCCAGCAGGAGCACAAGGCTGGTGCCAATGATCCACAGGCTCTGCAGGCCCACGGGCATGCCGCCGAGCTGGAAGTTGCCATCGGTGAAGGCCGGCAGCTGAGAGCCCTCCGGTCCGAACAGCAGCAGGCCCAAGCTGCTGAGGACCATGTGCAGCGCCACGGACAGCAGCAGCAGGGTGAGCACCGAGGCCCGCGCCGCCGGTGCGTACACCACGCGGTAGAGCAGCGGCCCGAAGGCAGCGCTCATCAGCAGGGTCAGGACGATCTGCAGCGGATAGGAAAGCGTCGCCAGCGGCAGGGTGTACACCGCCACCAGCACCATGCCCGCGGGAAGCAGATTCACCGCGGCCACCCGCACCAGGCGGTGCGCCTGCCCGGCACGCACTGCAGTGATGCCATCCAGCACAAAGGCAACGGCACCGAGGCCAACCAACAGCCAGGCCAGCAGCGGCGGCTGCCCGTTGCGGATGGCCACCAGGCTCAGTGCGGCGAAGGTCATGATCTCGCCTTGCGGAATGAAGATCACCCGTGTCACGGCGAACACCAGCACCAGGGCGAAAGCCAGCAGCGCGTAGATCGCTGCCAGCGTCACTCCGTTCTGGCCAAGGTACAGCGCAATGTCAAAAGTCATGGGAGCAGCCGGGGAGCAGCGATCGAGCGGCACCGCGGCGGCCGACTGCCGGCCGCCGCTGCGATGCCGTGGAGAAAATTACTTGACGAGCTTCCAGGCCCCATTCTCAATGCGAACCATCACGACGGCGCGGGCATCCAGGCCGTTGTGGTCGGTTGCAGACATGGTGTAGATGCCGTCGGCCCCCGGAACGTCCTTCAGCCCTTCGAGCGCGTCACGCAACGCGGCACGGAAGGCGGTCTTGTCGGCCGGCTTGGCCACCTTCAGCGCCACCGGCAGCGCGTGCTCCAACAGCACCCCGCTGTCCCAGGCGTTGACGGTGAACTGCGAGACGGTGTTGCCGTAGGCCTTCTCGAAGATCTGGTCCATCCGCACCGCAGCCGCCTTGAAAGGCGTGGACTGCGGCAGCTGCGAAGCCACGAGGCCCGGCGCCACCGGCAGCAGCGTGCCGTTGCAGTCCGCACCACAGACACGCAGGAAGTCGGGATTGGCCACGCCGTGCGTCTGATAGATTTGCCCCTTGAAGCCGACCTGCTTGAGCGCGCGAGCCGGCAGCGCCGCTGGCGTACCGGACGCGGCGACAAGAACTGCCTGCGGTTTGGCTGCAAGGATGTGCAGGGCCTGCCCGGTCACCGACGTTGCGGTGCGGGCATAACTCTCCTTGTCGACAACATCGATGCCATTGGACTTGGCATCGGCCGAGAAGGCCTTCCACCACCCTTCTCCGTAGGCGTCGCTGAAGCCGATGAAGGCCACCTTCTTGTAGCCCTGCTTGAGCATGTTTTCCACCACGGCATGGGCCATCAAGGCATTGCTCTGCGGCGCACTGAACACCCACCGAGTCTTGTCGGTGACCGGGTTGGAGATGCTGGGCACGATGGCAATGTCGGGCACTCGCTTCTCCGCCACCACGTCGATGATCGCCAGCGCGTTGGGCGTGATGCTCGGCCCAAGGATCACATCGACATGATCCTGCTCGATGAGCTGGCGCGCATCCTTGACGGCAGTCGTCGGATCGGAGCCGTCATCGAGAATGGTGTAGGTGATGGCCTGGCCATCGATCGTCTTGGGGAACAGCTCGACGGTCTTTTTCTCGGGAATACCCAGCGAGGCTGCCGGGCCGGTCAGCGAAAGAATCACGCCGACGTGGACCTGGGCCATCGCCGGAACGGCGGTGAGCAGCGCAGCGGCGAGTACGCCGGTCTTTAAAGCCTTCATGCAGTTGTCTCCTTGTCTTCGAACGCAAACGCGGCGCCTCAGCGCGCCGACTCCAATTCGGGCAGGGCAAGCGCCCTGCCCGCGATCCGATCCCAATGGAGGGCGGCCTGCGGCAGCAGCCACTCCACCCCGTAACGCATGCGCGCCAGCTTAGCGTCGGCCCACGCGGCGTCGTGAGAGCGCACCCGCAGGGCGGCCCGCGCGCTCGCCGTGAAGGCCCAGGCGTTGAGCAGCCACCACAGCCCGTCCATCGCATCCTGCGCCAGGCTCAGCACAGCTTCGGCATCCTGCCGTTGCAGCAGCGCCGCCACGCCTTTGGCGGCCGCGTCACAGTGCGCAGCGAGCGCCGACGCGAAGGCTTGCAGGCCCGGCGTTGCGCCGCAGCTCTGCACCTCGGTGCGACATTCATCCAGCAAGGCCTCGAACGCCGCGCCCCCGTCGGCCAGCAGTTTGCGCTGCACCAGATCGATGGCCTGGATTTCGTTGGTGCCCTCGTAGATCATGGCGATGCGTGCATCGCGCAGGGTCTGCTCGATGCCGTATTCGTGCACATAGCCGTAGCCGCCGAACACCTGAAGCGCCGAACTCGCCCCTTCGAAGCCCAGTCGGGTGAGCTGCGCCTTGAGCAGTGGGGTCAGCAGGCCGGCCCGCGCATTGGCTGCATTGCGGGTGTCGGCGTCAGGATGGTGCGCGGCCAGATCCAGCGCCAGGGCCGCGCGCGCGGCGATCACGCGCCCTGCCTCGACCTGCGCCTGCAGGCGCAGCAAAACATGGCGCATGGCCGGATGCAGGGCGATGGGATCGGCCCCCGTCGTGGCGCCTTCGGGGCGCCGCGGCGCACGCAGTTGGTGCCGCTCCTGCGCATAACGCAGCGCGTTCTGCGCAGCCATCTCGGCGTGGCCCAGCCCCTGCAGGGCCACATGCAGGCGCGCCGAGTTCATCATCACGAACATTGCCGCCAGCCCCCTGCCCGGCTCGCCCACCAGCCACCCCGTGGCGCCGTCGTAGCGCATTGCGCAGGTCGCGCTGCCCTTGATGCCCATCTTCTTTTCGATGCCATCGCAATGCATGGCGTTGCGGCTGCCATCTGAAAGCACCTGCGGCACCAGCGCCAGCGACAGCCCGCGTGTGCCTGCTGCCGCATGGGGCAAGCGGCAAAGCACGAGATGAACAATGTTGGGCGTGAGGTCGTGCGCGCCGCCAGAGATGAAGATCTTGTTGCCGCTCACCCGCAGGCTGCCGTCAGCCTGCGGCTCGGCGCGGGTGCGCACCTGGCCGAGGTCGCTGCCGGCCTGCGGCTCCGTCAGTGCCATGGCGGCGAGCCACTCGCCGCTGACCAGCTTTGGCAGATAGCGCTGCTGCAGCTCGGCACTGCCGTGTGCAGCCAAGGTTTCGACCGCGCCGTGCAGCAAGTCGGGGTACATGGTCCAGGCATGGTTGCATGCGTCGAGCATCTCGCGTATGGCGCCGTCCACCAGCAGCGGCAACCCCTGACCGCCCCACTGCGGCTCGGCGGCCAGCGCGGGCCAGCCAGCGTTGACAAAGGCCTGGTATGCGGCGGCGAAACCAGGCGGCGTGGCCACGCGGCCATCGGCCTGCAGCTGGCAGCCGGACGAGTCGCCGGGGCCGTTCAGCGGCTGCAGCTGCTGGCTGGCGAAGCGCGCGGCCTGCTCCAGCACGGTGGAGACGGTCTCGATGTCCAGATCGGCATGCGCAGGGCAGCCGGCCCAGGACGCGGGCGCCTCGAGGACGTCGGCCATGACAAATCGCATGTCGCGCAGGGGCGCGTGGTAGGACCAACTCATGCTCACCTCGGCGCCATGCGCAGGCAGCCGTCGAGCCGCACGGTCTCGCCGTTGAGATAGCCGTTGCGCACGATGTGCAGAGCCAGCTCGGCAAATTCGCCAGGCTGCCCCAAGCGCTGCGGAAACGGTACGGAGGCGGCCAGCGCCTGTTGCACAGGCTCGGGCAGGGTCTGCATCAGGGGCGTGTCAAAGAGACCGGGAGCGATGGTCGCAACGCGGATGCCGTGAGTGGCCAAATCGCGCGCCAGCGGCAGGGTCATGGACACGACCCCGCCCTTCGATGCGGCGTAAGCCTCCTGGCCGATCTGCCCGTCGAAGGCGGCAACCGACGCCGTCATCACCAGCACGCCGCGCTCGCCGCTGTCCAGCGGCTGCAGCGCGGCCATGCGCGCCGCCGTCAGGCGCGCGACGTTGTAGCTGCCGATCAGGTTGACCCCCACGATGCGCTCGAAGGCTTCCAGCGGCGCGGGGCTGCCGTCCTTGCCGAGGATCCGCTGCGCCCCGCCAATACCGGCCACGTGCAACACGATGCGGGCGGTGCCGTGCGCCTGCTCGACGCCATCCAGGGCTGCGGTGAGCGCCGCGCTGTCGGTCACGTCCGCCGCCAGGCCGACGCCGCCGATGGCCGCGGCGACGCGCCGGGCCTTGTCGGCATCCCGATCCAAAACGGCGACGTGAGCGCCCTGTGCGGCCAGCGCGCGAGCCACAGCTTCGCCCAAGCCTGAGGCGCCGCCTGTCACCAGCGCCGATTGTCCTTTGATCTGCATGGTCTTGGTCTCCGTCGCTTCAGGAACACATCGCGCGGATGTCTTCGGGAATGGGAATGGCGCGGATGCGCTCGGGGTCGTGCGGATCGCGCATCACGAAGGCGCGGGTTTCGGTGCCTTCGCAAAGCGTCACGCCATCCCGACGGATCACGTGGCGGTGGCGGAAGGACTTGGCCGCCCAGTGCTCGATGACGGTTTCGATCTCCAGCGTCTCGCCGTAGGTGGCCGGCTTCATGAAACGCGTGTGGATCTCCAAAAGCGGCGTGCCGACGATGCCGCGGCTGCGCTCCAGCACCCGCCAGGGCGGCAACCCGCAGGCCTTGAAGTAGGCCAGCGAGGCCTGATCCATCCAGCGCAGGAAGTTGGGGAAAAACACGATTCCTGCGGGATCGCAGTCGCCGAACTGCACGTCCACCCGGTACAAGCGCGGAGTGCCGGTTGTGGGTTCGTTCATGCGCCGGCCTCCACGTTCTCCACGAGCAGCGCGATGCCCTGCCCGCCGCCAATGCAGGCTGAGGCGATGCCCCAGCGCGCACCGATGTGGCGCAGTTGCCGCGCGACGGTCAGGGTCAGCCGCACCCCCGTGGCCGCCAGCGGGTGGCCCAGTGCGATGGCGCCTCCGTGCACGTTCAGTCGTTCGATGTCCAGGCCCAGATCCTTCGCCACCGCCAGCGTCTGCGCGCCCTGCGCCTCGTTGATCTCAAAGCGGGAGATGGCGTCGAGCGCCAACCCCGTGCGCTGCAGCAACAGGCGAATGGCCGGAGCCGGACCGATGCCCATGATCTCCGGAGGCACCCCAGCCACCGCCGCAGCGGCGATGCGCGCCAGCGGTGGCCGGCCGTAGCGCTTGAGCGCTGCGGCATTGCCCACCAGGGCCGCCGCGGCCGCATCGGTCAGCGCCGAGCTGTTGCCCCCTGTCTGCACACCGCCCGGATAGACGCTGCGCAATCCCGCAAGCACCTCCGGGGAGGTCGCACGCGGATGGGTGTCGCGGTCAGCCGCCTTCACCTTGCCGCTCAGGCGGATGCCGCGCGGCTTGTAGCCGTCCAGTTCAAAGGTTTCGTTGTGCACCGGCACGATCTCGCCGTCAAACCAGCCGTCGGCCTGCGCCTGCACCGCACGGGCGAAGGAACGCGCGGCGAACGCATCCACCTCTTCGCGGGTGATGCCGTAGCGCTGGGCGAGGTTCTCAGCGGTCTGGATCATGGAGATGCCCGGCGCAACATCGGTGAGCGCCTCCCACATGTAGTCCTTGAAGCCGACAGGCGCCCCGAGGCGGAATCCCCCGCGGTGGTCAAAGGCGGCGATGGGGTTGCGGGTCATCGACTCGGCTCCGACCACCAGCACAAGATCGCGCCCGCCACCCAATTCCATGCCAGCCTGGCGGAACAGCTCGAACCCGGTGCCGCAAATGCGCTGCACCATCATCGCGGGGCGGTCGACGGGCACGCCCGCATACAGCCCGATGTGCCGCGGCACATAGAACTGGTCGAAGCCGCCCGGGGCCATGTTGCCCGCCAGGGTCGTGTCCACCGACTCCGGCGACACGCCCGTGCGGGCAAACAATGCGCGCGCAGCCTTGATGCCCAGGTCGATCGGGTTGGCATCGGCAAAGGCCCCCATGTAGTCCACCTGTGGCGTGCGCAGGCCGTCAAGCACATACGCGTCGTCGAATGCGTTGAACAGTCCACTCATTGTGCTTTCCCCACCTTGGCCGCGCGCTTGTCCAGGAAGGCGCGCACGCGCTCCTTCGCCCCTTCATCGCCCTGCGCAATGGACGAGATCAGCGACTCCATGAACAGTCCTTCGGTCGGTGGCAGCTCGGCGATGCGCGGCAACGCCTGCGTGACCGCATAGTTCGACAGCGGCGCATTGCCCGCGATGCGCTCGGCCAGTTCCACGGCCTTGGCCAGCCCCGCGCCTTCGTCCACCAGGTAGTTGGACAGGCCGCAGGACTGCCCTTCCTCTGCGTCGAACACCCGGCCGGTCAGCATCATGTCGGTCATGCGCGACACCCCGATCAGCCGCGGGATGCGCACCGATCCGCCGCCGCCGACGAAAATGCCGCGCTGGCCTTCGGGCAGCGCATAGAAGGCGCTACGCTCGGCGATGCGCAGGTGCGTGGCCGCGGCCAGTTCCAGCCCGCCGCCAACCACCGCGCCATGCAGGACCGACACCACCGGCACAGGACCGAACTGGATGGCGTCGAACGCTGCGTGCCAGGAGCGCGAATGCTGCATGCCCTCGACCACGTTGCGCTCGCTGACCTCCGACAGGTCAAGCCCTGCGCAGAAATGCCCGCCCTCGCCACTGATCACGGCCACGCGCACGTCCGATGGCACATTGACAAACACTGTGTGCAACTGCGCCAGCAAGGCATCGCTCACCGAATTGCGCTTGGCCGGGCGGTTCAGCCGTACGTGCAAAAGCGCCCCGCGGCGCTCCACCCGTAGCAGGTCAAGGGTGGCGAACACGCCACCTGCGGGTTGAAAGTCTTTGAACATCGTCATCATTCCGGAAAGATGGTTTCGGGACAGTCGGCATAGAGCGCATCGACCAGAGCGCTGCGCGCCCTGAGCACCGCGCCTTGGTTGATGTATCCCTTGTCGGTGATTTCGCCAGCTGCGCTGTTGGGCGGCTCGTCGAGCACGAGTGCGCGGGTGGGTGTTTGCGACGAGCCGCCACCCTGCTCCTCAAGGCAACGCAACACCGCTGCCACCTTGGCGCGCAACTCGCCCGGTGGCAGCGCCGCGGCCTGCGCCGACGGGAAAATGAAAAGCCCGACTTCGCTGCGGTCGTGGCCGGTGATGACAACGTCCTGCGCCCAGGGCGCCAGCGCCGACACCAGCCGCACCCGAAGGGTGCCAACCGACACCCAAGTGCCGGAGTTGAGCTTGAAATCCTCCGCGACCCGGCCATCAAACACGATGCCCTGCTCGGCATGCTCCGGGTCGGCCAGATAGCCCGCGTCGCCGATGCAGTAGTAGCCCTCGGCGTCGAAGGCCTGGGCGGTGAGCTGCGGCGCATCGCGGTAGCCGGGAAAGATGTTGACGCCGCGCACGCGCATTTCCAGCTTTTCGCCGTTGGGCACGAACTTCACTTCCACCCCCGGCAGGGGCAGGCCGATGTTGCCGGCCTTCTCCAGCCACCAGTGCGCGCTGGTGATGGCCGGCGACGTCTCGGTGGAGCCCCAGGAGGTGGTGAGCCAGATGGGCTCGCCGCGAATGCGCAGGGCCAGTGCCTGTAACCGGTCCCAGGTGGATTGCGGGATGCCCGCACCGGCATAAAACACGCCGCGCAGCCGCGAGAAAAAGGCTTGCGCCAGCTTGTCGTCGCCCTCCAGGAAGGGCAGCAACATGTCCACCCCGCGCGGCACGTTGAAGTGGATGGTCGGGCGCACCTCGCAGAGGTTGCGCACCGAGCGCTCGATCTGCCCCGGCAGCGGACGCCCGTCATCGATCGCGAGGAACCCGCCGTTGCGCAGCACCATGTTCAGATTGTTGTTCGCGCCAAAGGTGTGGCTCCACGGCAACCAGTCAGCCAGCACCGGCTTCTCCTCGTCGAGGAAGCGCCACACCTGCGCGATCATCTGCTGGTTGGCGCAGAGCATGCGATGGGTGTTGATCACCACCTTGGGATGGCCCGTGGAGCCGGAGGTCAGCAGGTACTTGGCGTGGGTGTCGGGGGTGATCGCGTTGAACGCGTCCATCACAGCCGGACCCTCTGCCGTCTGCGCGAGGCTTTCAAAACGCAGCGCGCCGGGGTAGGAATCCGCCCCGTGGCTGAACACCACCACGGCATGCTGCCCGGAACTGGCGAGGGCCGGGCCGTAGACCGCGGCGTCGGAGGCATAGATCAGCGCTGCCCCCAGGGTGTTGAGGATGCCGTGAATCTTGGAGTAGTTGCCGTCCTTGACCATGCGGCAGTAGGCGCTCGACACGGTGCACACCGCGCGGCCGATATGCATGCCGGCCAGCAGCAGGAGCAGGTGGTCCAGCGCGTTGTCTGACAGCACCACGATCGGTGCCTGTGGCGCGAGCTTGAGGCCGAGCAGGCTCTGCGCGATGCGCCCCACCCGCTCGCGCGTCTGCGCCCAGGTCAGGGTGCGCCAGCCGCCGTCCGGTGCGCGTTCAGCGAACGCAAACGCGTCTGGCGTGTCGCGCGCCCATGTTTCGAGCCATTCGCCGATGCAGCGCGCATAGGGCCGCAGCGGTTGGGGCGAGCGCAACACGAAGCTACCGTCATCGAATTGCACCCGCACCACGCGCTGCGGCGCCAGCCCCAGGCGGCTGGCTTGGACCATCGCGTCCATTCATCCCTCCATGTATTCGACCATACACATACACATGTGTATGGTCGAATACTAAGCCTACAATGGCGCTCTAAAATCAGTGCAAACCCGGGTGCCAGAGCATAGGCCCACCGCATGCCAGCCACCACCACAACCCGCCAGCGTCCCCCTCCGCGCTCCAGCAAGGACACGGCTCGCCGCGACACGCTGACGCCCCAGCGATGGATCGAGGCGGCCACCGAGGTGTTGGTCGATCGCGGTATCGACAACGTGCGTGTGGATGTTCTGGCCACCGAACTGTCGGTGACACGCGGCAGTTTCTACTGGCATTTCCGCGACCGGGAGGACCTGCTGCGTCAGGTTCTGCAAAGCTGGCGCGGCAGTGCGACCGAGCAACTCACTGCCCGGTTGCAGCGGACGAGCGGCGATCCAAAGGCCCAGTTGCGCGACGTGCTCTCCCTGCCCTTTCGCGGCCGTGCCGCGGTCCGCGCCGCGCGCATCGAACTCGCCCTGCGTGCATGGGCACGGCACGATGTGATTGCCCGCCAGGCGGTGGATGAGGCGGATGCCAGCCGCATCGACTTCATCAGCCACTTGATCGAGTCGATCGGTTTCGCGCAACCCGAGGCGCGGCAGCGCGCCTTCCTGCTCTACAGCTACCTCATCGCCGAGTCACAGCTTGGCCCGGTGGGTACCGTTGCCGAGCGGGCAGCACGGCGACGCTTTGTCGAATGCCTGCTGCAGGAGCCGCTCACGCCGGCTGCCAGTCAGCCCACGTAGTCGGGCTGCCGCACTGGCGCAGCGGCTTGGAAGGCCTTATGCATGCTGCAGTGCGCCGCCACTGCGCGCAACGTCGGGTAGGGTTCCAGATCGCACTTCATGCGCTCGGCGTTGGCGATCTGCGGCACCAGACAAATGTCTGCCAGGGTCGGGGCGTCACCGAAGCAGTATGGGCCTCGGCCATGACGTACAAGTTGCGCCTCGGCTGCGCGCAGGCCCTCGGCGATCCAGTGCGCATACCAGCGGTTCCTGGCCGTCTCGTCCGCACCCAGCTCCTCCTGCAGATAGCGCAACACCCGCAGGTTGTTGATGGGGTGGATGTCGCAGGCGATGCCATGGGCGAATTCCAGCACGCGGGCACGGATCGTCGCCTCAGCCGGGATCAGCTGCGGCTGCGGATGGGTCTGGTCCAGATAGTCGATGATGGCCAGCGACTGGGTCAGCTCGAAGCCATCATCGTCGCGCAGCAGCGGCACACCGGCGGATGGATTGAGCGCCATGTAGGCCGCGCTGCGCTGTTCGCGCCCGCGCAGGTTGACCGGCAGCACCTCGAAGGCCAGGCCCTTGAGCTCCAGGGCAATGCGGACCCGGTAGGAGGTCGAGCTGTTGAAAAAGCTGTAGAGCTGCAACGCATCACTCCTTCGCCGTGATGCGAACCTTCAGGCTGCCCAGAGCGTCGATGCGGCCCTCCATCAGGTCGCCCGGCACCACAGCACCAACGCCCTCGGGCGTGCCCGTGAAGATCAGGTCGCCCGGCTGGAGTTCAAAGTAGCGCGACAGATAGGCGATGGTTTCCGGCACCGACCAGATCAGCTGGGCGATGCTGCTGTCCTGCCGGGTTTCCCCGTTGACGGTGAGGTCGATGCGAGCCTGCGCCAGCGCACCCATGTTGCCGGCAGCCGGATGGATCGGCCCCATCGGCGCGCTCGCGTCGTAAGCCTTGCCAATCTCCCAAGGCCGGCCTGCCTTGCGCATGTCAAGCTGCAGGTCGCGCCGGGTCATGTCCAGGCCCACGGCATAGCCGAACACATGCTCCAGTGCCTTGTCCTCCGGAATGTCGCGCCCACCCTTGCCGATGGCTGCAACCAGTTCGATCTCGTGATGCAGGTTCTGGGTCATTGCCGGATACGGTGAATCGAGCGTCTGCCCCTCCGCAACCGGCACCACCGCGTCGGCCGGCTTGCAGAAGAAGAACGGCGGCTCGCGGTCGGGGTCGAAGCCCATCTCGCGGGCGTGCGCGGCGTAGTTGCGCCCAACGCAATACACGCGGTGTACCGGGAATTGCGCATCACGGCCAACGACAGGCACGCCGACCGGCGGCGGCGGGGCAAAGACAAAATCCATGAAGTTCTCCTTTGGGTGTGCGGAATGCGGCAACACGCGCGGCGTGCCAAACGGGTCAATTATCCGACCGCATCCATTTCAATAACAATAAAATATTTGCATCACCCATATCGACTTGAATATACCTTGAGCGATGGACTGGACCGAACGCCTGCGGCCACGGCAACTTCGCCTGCTTGACGTGCTGGGCCAAACCCACAATCTGAGCCACGCGGCCGACCGCCTGCACACCACGCAGCCCGCGCTGTCGAAGCAACTCAAGGAGCTTGAGGACGCTGTGGGTCTGCCGCTTTTCGCCCGCCATGCCCGCGGCCTGCGACCGACCGCCTACGGCGAGGCGTTGCTGGTGCATGCTCGACGCATCCTGGCGCAGATCGACCGGGCCGGCGCCGAGATGGCCGCCCTTCGTGCCGGAAGCGCCGGGCGGGTCGTGCTTGGCGCCTCTGGGGCGGCCGTGTCGGACACCGCACCGCGTGCGGTGCTGGCGCTGCTCGCGCGCATGCCGCAGGCACGCGTGCGGTTGGTGGAAGGCACCATGGACCAACTCGTTGGACAACTGCTGCAAGGCACCCTGGACGTGGTCATCGGCCGCTCAGCGCCCGAGTTGCACGAACCCGGCCTGCAGACCGAGACGCTGTACAGCGAGCCGCTGCACTTTGTCGCAAGGCCCGGCCACTCGCTGTTTGCGGGCGAGCCGAACTGGCCCGCCGTGCTCGCCTGCCGCTGGATCGTGTGGCCTCGCGGCACCCCCATCCGCGAAGCGCTGGAGGCAGCCTTGGCCGCCGCGGACCAGCAACTGCCAGAGAATTGCGTGGAGTCGAATTCCCTCAGCGCCAACCTCGCCCTGCTGGCCGACAGCGACATGATCGGCACCGCTTCGCACCGTGCGGCGCGGCGCTTTGAGCAGGCGGGTGCGCTGCGCATCCTGCCACTGACGCTGCACAGTGCGGGCTCGGTGGCCATGATGTGGCGGCAAGACGTGGGGCAGCCACGGGCCCTTCAAAACATGCTGAACTGCCTGCGCGAGGTGGCCGCCGCGAGCTGAACCCTTCCGGGATCAGCAGCCAGCGGGGATTTCTCGACTTGCCTGCGTCGGCGCCGCGGGCCACTCACGATGTGAGCGCTGGCGGCTCGTCGCGCAGCCAGGCGCTTGCCTTGGCAATGAACTGCGCGCCGGGCTGGACTGGTAAGGGGAATGCGCGCGCATGTGTTCAATCGACAAAGGATGTCTGTGGCATCCGCGCAATCCTTTCCCGCCAAGAATGCCGAGCTTGGCATGCATCTGGTCAGAACCAAAAATGCAGGCCGACGACGACGTCGGTCGTGCTTTTGCGCTCGCCCGCTGCCCGTGCGAAGTCGGCGGTGCGGCCGAAGCGGCCGCTCCACTCCACCCCGATGTAGGGTGCGAACTGGCGCGAAAATTCGTAGCGCAGGCGCAGCCCCGCGGTGGCGTCGGAAAGCCCGCTGCCAAGGCTCCGCTCGGGATCGTCCTTTCCGTACACGTTCACCTCTGCCCGGGGCTGCAGCACCCAGCGCTGGGTGAGCAGCAGCTCATAACTGGAAGCCAGGCGCAAGGCGCTGCGGCCCTGATCGCCGACATAGGCGGTGGCCTCGATGTCGAACCAATAGGGGGCAATCCCCTGCACGCCGAAGGCTAGCCAGTTGCGGTCGGGGCCACCGCCGTTGTCGTGGCGTACGCCGGTCTGCAGGTCCCAGTAAGGTGCGATGGCGTGACCCCACAAGAGTTCGGTGCGCGCGTCCTGCACACGACCCTGGGAGGCCTGCCCCTCGGCCTTGAGCACCAGACGATTGAAATCGCGCCCGAACCAGGCCTGCACGTCGTACGCCGTCCAGTTGCCGGCGTCGTGGCCGTAAGCCCGCTCCAGGCGGTCCACGAGCACCGAGCCGAAGGTCTCCCGGTCCGCCAGGCGCGGGGGTTTGACCCCGGACGGGATATACGGGCCGGTGGTGAGCGTGTAGCCGCCAGAATAGGCATCAGCGCTGCGCGGGCTGACGGCGGCCGCGGGCGCGGGCGACCCCATGCCCGGCATCTCCGCCATGCCCTTTTGCGAGTCCGGCTTCGCGGGACTCGTCCCCGGCACCGCCGTCGCCCCCATTCCCTGCATCGTCATGCCAGGCGCCGACATCGATGGCACGGGAGCCTTGCCTGCGTCAACTGGCGCGGATGCTCCGGCCGACGGCATGCTCATGCCATGCATATCCGTCTCTGGCAGCGAGGGTGCCGGCGCCGAAGCCGCGGGCATTGGCATGTCCATGCCCGGCATGTTCATCGCCTGTCCCCAAGCCGGGAACGCAGCAGCGACGGCCGCGCCGAAAATCGTGATCTTGATTGCGTGCATGGTCGTTTCCTCAAACCACCAGGATTTCGCGGAACATGCCCGCATCCATGTGCATCATCAGGTGGCAATGCCACGCCCAGCGCCCCACGGCATCGGCGCTGACGCGGTAGCTCACTTGCTGCGCCGGTTGCACGGGCACGGTGTGCTTGCGCACGAGGAACTTGCCGTCGGCGTCCTCCACCTCGCTCCACATGCCGTGCATGTGCATCGGGTGGGTCATCATGGTGTCGTTGACCAGGGTCACGCGCAGGCGCTCGCCGTGGTGGAACAGCACCGGGGTCGACTCGCCGAAGCTCACGCCGTCGATCGACCAGACATAGCGGCTCATGTTGCCGGTTAGGTGGAACTCCAGGGTGCGACTTGGTTCGCGCGCATCGAGCGGGCCACCCACGGTGTGCAGGTCGGCCAGAGTGAGCACGCGCCGCCCGTTGCCGCGCAGGCCGACGCCGGGATCGTCAAGGCTGGTGCGCGGATGGTCCACGCGCGCATCCACCCCGGGCCCGTACTCGGTCGGCGCATGACGCACCGCAGGCGCGCCGCCCATGTCCATGCCGGTCATGCCCGGCATGGAAGACATGTCGTCGCCCATCATGTCGCTCATGCGCAGGTTCTGGCGCGCATCCAGAGCCGGCACAGGGGCGGCCAACCCGGGACGCGCGGCCAGGGTTCCGCGCGCATAGCCGGTGCGGTCCATGCTCTGCGCGAAAATCGTGTACGCATCGTCCTGCGGGCGAACTACGGCGTCGTAGGTCTCCCCCGGGCCGAAGCGGAACTCGTGCACCGTCACCGGCTCGACGTCCTGGCCGTCGGCGGCCACGACCGTAAGCTTCAGACCCGGAATGCGCACGTCGTAGAAGGTGTCGCCCGAGCCGTTGATGAAGCGCAGGCGCGCCGTCTTGCCCGGCTCGATCGGCGCAGTCCAGTTGCCTGCCGGGGTCGTGCCATTCATCAAGTAGCTCAACGTCGCGCCGGAAAGATCCGACAGGTCGCCCCAGCTCATGCGCATGCGCTGCCACATCGCACGCTTGTCCAGTGCGGCGCGCAGGCCATTGCGCTCGACATCGCGAAAAAAGTCCACCGCGGTAGGTTGGTGGTAGTTGTCGAAATCGCTGCTGTCCTTGAGCTTGGCCAGCACGCGCATGGGATCCGCATCCATCCAGTCGGACAGCAGCACCACGTGGTCGCTGTCGGCCTGCACGGAGTGGCCGCGCGCGGGGTCGATGATGATCGCCCCGTACATGCCCGTCTGTTCCTGCATCCCCGAGTGCGAGTGGTACCAGAAGGTGCCCGCCTGGCGGACCTGAAAGCGGTAGACGAACGTTTCGCCCGGAGGGATTCCGGCGAAGCTCAGGCCGGGCACGCCATCCATCTGAAACGGCACGAGCATGCCGTGCCAGTGGATGGACGTGCTGTGCGGCATGCGGTTGGTCACGCGCAGGGTGACCGTGTCACCCTCCTTCCAGCGCAGCGTGGGGCCGGGAATGGAGCCGTTGATGGTGGTGGCCATGCGCGGCCGGCCGGTGAAATTCACCGGGGTTTCGGCCACCACCAGATCGAATTCAGTGCCGCGCAGTTCGGGGGCGGTCCCGGTGCGCGTGCGCCGGGACGGGCCCTGGGCGCGTGCCGCCAGCGGCGGCAGCCCGAGCAGCACGCCACCGGCGGCCAGCCCCTGCATGAAGCGGCGCCGCGCCATGCGGTGCGGGACGAGTAAGTCTGGGGAGGTGTGTTGCATGGATTCCTCTTGCCTTCCAGGAAATGGCCGCGCAGCCGGGACGAACTGCGTGAACCGTCGGGTGATGGGGCGCCCCATCACGAGCAACGCATGCTAAAAATGGCATGCTTTCCGGGGCATGACCGAAAAATGACGCTTCTGTCATCTTCGTCTCATGCCACGCCGGCCTGAACTCGCCAAAAGCGATAGATAGGCCGGCTTGACCGCTCAGGCTCAGGCGTTGGCGCGTCGTTCTGTGATCGTTGCCGGCGGCAAGCACAGGTCGGAGTCCTTGCAGGCTTGCACGCGCACCTGCACTTGCACACCCTGCAGGAGCGCGAGACCGCGCAGGCCAACACGCGTGCCGTCTTTGTAGACCCCGATGGTCCTCCCGCCGACGCGCAAGCCAGTGTTCTATGAACTCTCCCCCCACTAAACTGCTTGTGCGGTTGTCGTGGGGGTTTCGCGGGTCACAGACTTGGACTTGCCACGTTGCCGTGGCAGAGGTTTCGGCCTCGCCGCCACGCCCGTTCCAGGCGTGTTCGCGTCGACGAGCACCACCAACGCGCTGTTTTGGTCGCGTTGCATGACATGCCCGCAGTGCGGGCATGTCATGCATGCGCTCTGCGAGCGTCTTGGGCACGATCTCCCAACACGCCGAGCAGCGCTGCGACGGTTTGAGTTGGCGCGTGTTGGCGTGTTGCTCAGGTGCAGGCGCGTACCAGCTTCTTCCGCTTTGTACGCGAGCATCGGATGCGCCATGCCGAACCCTGCCGAGAGGTTCTCCCGGTTGAGTCCGGCCTTTTGCCGCACGCGACGGCCCGGTGTCTCCACCGTGCCCTTCGCGCTGCGGCTCATGTTCTTGGGTGCGAGTTCTTCGGTCGCCAGCACCGCGCATTGCCGCACCATCCTGGTCGTTTCCTTGTGCACGAAGTCCCGGCGCAGGTTGCCGATGCGATCATGCAGCCGGGCGATGGCACTGCCAAGCCGCTTGTGCCGAATGGAGCCCCGGCGCTTGCGTGCGCGCTGACGTTGCAGCGCGGCAAGGCGCGGCAGTTCCTCGCGCACCCAGCGCGGGTTGTCGATGTTCCGTCCATCATCGAACGTCGCCCAGTCGGTGACGCCGAAGTCCACGCCACGGCGTAGATCATCGGTGCGCTGCCGCGCGCAGGCTTCTTCGGGCACGCGCAGCGTCACCGACACGAACCACTGACCGTTCCTGCGCGTGAGGGTGATGTCGTTAGGCTTCGCGTCAGCGCCGAAGCGATGCTGCCCACGCGCCCGGATGGACATGGCGGATGGACCACTGCCAAGCCGCAGCGTGGCGCCGCGGTGGCCGTTCTGCATGAGCTTCCAGCCAGCCGGGTCGGGGTATGAGAAGCCGGAGAACCGCTTGGCCGCTTTGAATCACGGGAATCCAGGCGTTTGACCAGCGTTGACCCGGCGAAAGAACGACTGGAAGGCGAGATCCAGCCGCCGCAGCGTCTGCTGCAGCGCGTGGCTACCGAGTTCCATGAACTCGGGGCGATCGGCCTTGATCGCGGGCAGCGCGTTTTGCTGCTCGTAGTAACTGATGGACTTCTTGGCTTTGCGCCAGGCGTCGATGCGCTCTTCGAGCGCCGCGTTGTACAGCTCGCAGTGCAGTCGCGTCCACGCATCCAGCTGCGCCATCTGCGCCATCTGCACGGCATTGGGATACAGCTTGAGCGTGACTTTGCGCCGTTGCATGCTGGTATTTTATCCAGCTAAAGACGGGGCAACAAGCGCAAACTGCCCGCTTGACCCCTTCCTGCCCGGACGGCTTCGCCTGAGTGACGCTGAGCGTCAGGCCGGGCGAGGAACGGGAATGCGCGGGCATGTGTTCATCGACAACGCCGAGCTGACGGCGGTCGACACGTACTAGCTCTACTACTTCACGCTGGCGAGGATTTCCTTGAGCTGCTGTGAGTCTGGCGGCCCCACCATCATCATCGCGTCGCCCTGCTTGTTGCGGTAGAGCAAGGTGGGCACACCCGGAGACTTTGTGGCTTCGAGCAAGGCATTGTTGGCATTGAGAATGGCGCTGCTGCTGGGCGACACCTTGGTCGTCGGAGTGATGCCGCCACCTTTTCCGTTGGAACCTTTGCCATAGGTGTTCTCGTTCTCGTAGAACGCCGCAAGGCGGTTGGGCGCCTGCAGAATGGCGGCCCCCTTGGTCACGCTGGTGGGGGTGAGCACGGCCACCGGCACCCAGCGGAATTCGAGACCATCCTTTCGACCGCAGAGCGCAGCGCGGTGTACAGCTCATGGCAATACGGGCAGTTGGCGTCGAAGAAGATGTACAGCACACGCGCCCCCTTGCCTTCGGTAATGGCTGTGGCCTTCCCCATATTGGCGAGCACCTTCACGGCATCGGGATTTTGCGTTTGCTGCGCAATGGCCGGTGGAGCAATGCCGACGAGGCTGGCGCCAAGGGCAGCGGCGCATGCGGCGCGCAACAGGGTGCGTCGATAGGGATCCATCGGTGTAGTTCCTCGTTGTCAGAAAGCCATTTGCACCGCAGTATGCCGCAAGCCTTGGGGGTTTGCTCGGCGCCGGCCTCGGTCGTGCATCCCATTGACGCGGTCTTGGCCCGGCCGAGGCATGGCTGTCATAGCGGCAGCTTCATGCTCCGCCTTTTCTTCGACCATCGTGACGTTGCCGCAGTTCGATAGCAGCGCTCGAGGATTCGCAGCATGAACTGACCCAAACCGCGGGCGCAATGCCCGCAGACCTCGCTTACGGACTGCACGACAGGAGTCGTGCGTCCGCACAAGATGAGGTCAACATGAAAAGCCCCAGGCTTGTGGACTGAGGCTTCGAATCGTGGCTCCCCGACCTGGGCTCGAACCAGGGACCTGCGGATCGACGCGCTGCGCCCCCCGATCCCAGCCTGCTCCAAGCTCATACCTGATTTGGAAAAGACTGCCAGGCCTCGGCGCCCCACGCGCGACAGGGTGGGGCTTCGCCTGAAAAAAGGGCGACCCAGCGGGCCGCCCAGGAACAAATTTTCACGTGCAGAACCTATCGCGTCCAGCGCGCGTTATCAGTGCAGCGCCACCGCCCCCGCCCCCTTCACCGCCCCAACCGGCGCCTGGTAGTCGAGGAAGGTCAGGCCAATCCAGCTCTCGGTGTGTTGCATGCACGTCGAGCAAGAATCGCTTGAAGTCCAGGCTTGGCTCATCACAGGCATCAGGGATGAGTGCCCGCAGCTGCGGGTTCGCACAGAACCGCGCGAACTCTCTCTCGATGACCACGTCTTCTGGCTCCGTAATGGTCGCGAAGTCGCGCATAGTGATGTCGCCAGTGAGCAAGCGGACGGTGATGGGCGGGATGCCGAGGTATCGAGCTGCCTTTGCGACGAACGATTGGTCGCGGAGCAGTTAGGGCGCTTGGCCGCGCTCGAGCATTCGCAGCTCCCGAGCGCTCACACCGAGCTCCTCCGCCAGCCTCCCTGCGCTGTGAAGGCGAAGACGCGCATCATCGAGCAGCCAAGCGAGGAGCGGGCCTCCGGGATGTCGGTAGCGCCTGCGCATTCGTGCCGAAGGTGCTTCGGACCGTTCTGCGGCCTGGTCAAGCGCGGCCAACGCCGAATCTTCGCGGTCTGTCGTCATAAGTGTCCTAGGGAATGCACGAAAAGTCATGCACCTCGTGTAGCGACCGCTCTCCAGCGGTCGGTCATCACGGGACGTCCTCGAAACCAAAATTTGGGCGGTGGGAACCGTGCACCTGGCTTGGCGAACCTGGCTTTGGTGCCTGCCGCCGAGACAACGCAATCGTCCCAAATACGCCGCGCAATGGTGCAACGCGACAATTTGTGAGGCTAACGCTCGCACTGACATTCCAAGGCGATGGCGGCATCCCGATGCTGCAATTGCTGCAAAGCAACACCGGCAGTGTGGATTCTTGAATCCTGACGAGAACCTGCTAGATTAGGGTTAACCCTAGTTTCAACGAGAGGCTCCTCACAAGGGAGACACATCATGAGCACGCTCACACAATTTCTGAACAAGATTTTTCCAGGCCTCGAGTCGCAAGAGGAACTGAACGAGGATTACCTCGCGCAGTCTGTCGACACGGCAGACCTTGAGCGCCGCATGCACGACATCGAATACAGCGGCATCGAGGATGCGCCTTTCCCCCTGAGCACGTCAGTGCCCGGTGCTTCAGGCTGGAGGCCGATGTGGTAACCAGCGGCGCTCCTGACTGTGCGCCAGCTTTCGGCGCGGAGCGGGCATTGGGCGTCGCGAGCGCTTGCGACCCGACGCCCTTCGTTTCCGCGGCCAAAACGCTGCTGCGCGTGCCGTTTGATGCGATGCGTGAGCACTACGCGAGCGCGGTTCGAGCAGGACTCATCGAGTGCTCCCAGATTGCCTCAGCGAATTTTGAGCGCAAGCTGGCCGCCTTGGAGCGCGCAACGCTTGGGCCTTGGGCGCGGCGGGTTTGAGTTTCACCATGCGCGGTCTTAACGGCCGCGGCGTTTGACGAATCCTCGCTCCTGCAGGGTTCTGAGCAAGCTGCCCTCGGCTTCGCCTTGGACGGCGTCAAAGAGCTGCGCCCAGAGCCTGTACGCGCGTGTGTTGCGCACCCCTTCGGCGGGCGCTTTGCCATAGCGCCCATTCGCCACTGCCTGAGTGGCGCTACGAACCGCCGACAGCGCCTCGGCCAGCGGGTCAGGTGCCGTTGCAGATTCAGCCGCCTGAGGATTTCCCGTAACGCGTAACCGCCCCACCGCCTCCATCAGTCGCTCAGCGGTTACGGCGGTTACAGGCTGCTCGCCACTGCGCTCAGCAGCCTCCGCGACCAGCCGCTGCGCTTCAACCAAGCGCCATCCAGGGTCGCGCTCCCGTCGCTCTTCGTCTCGTCGCTGCCGTTCCGCTGCATCCCTTGCTGGCGCGCAAATCCTGGCATCAACAAAGGCGCGCTCGTCCTCCGAGAGTTTAGGGAGACTGCGGACGGTGAGGGGACGGAGGAGTAACGAACGCGGTTTTTTGTGATTGTGAGCCACCCTGCGGGGTGGCTCAATTTCTTGAGTCGATGTCATCGGTGAACCGCTCCCAAAATTCCTTCGGCGCGGAAAGAATTGAGCAGGACCCTCTCGACACGATTTCACACGCCCAGACCAATGGCTCCGCCAGTCAACGTACCGCACGCCAAGCGACCGGACAATGTCCTACTGGAATAACATATAAAGTGCTACTAAAATAGCACTTCCGCAGAATAGGAGGCGATGATGCTTCAGACCCTACGCAAAGCCGGCGGCTCTCTCGTGATGACTGTGCCCAAGGCGTTTATCGACCAAAATGGACTGGGTGACGGGTCCCAGGTGGAGCTCCATCTCCTGGGCAAGAAGATGACCGTGGAAGCGCCGACCCGCCCGCGTTACAAGCTGGCCGACTTGATGGCTGAGATGCCAGAGGGACTGCCGCGTGTCACAGGTTGGGATGAGATGCCCTCGGTTGGACTGGAGAGTGGCTGATGGCGTATCTGCCGAACCGTGGCGACATCGTGCACCTCGATTTCGACCCATCTTCCGGTCGAGAGATGAACGGCCCGCACTTCGGCCTTATCCTGAGCGGCAAGGTCTTCAACCAGCAAGGTCTGGCGATGATTTGCCCGATTTCGCAAGGGGCGGCTGCAGTGGCGCGCACCTATGGAACGGTCGTCACCTTGATGGGCACGGGAACGGATACCCAAGGTGCGATTCACTGTCATCAACTCAAGTCGCTGGACTGGCGGGCGCGGAATGCGCGCTTCAAGGAAAGCGTGCCTCAGTTCATCATTGAAGAAGTCCAAGCCCGAGTCGAAGCCATCCTGTTTGACTGACGGCCATGGCTACGGGATGGGGACTTCCGGGGGCGCAAGCACAAAATCAACGCACCGCGTGAACAGAGGAAATGCTCTTCGCCGTCATCCTCCACGACAAACCGGGCCAAGGCGCGCTGAGGGCCGAGCTACTGCCCCAGGATCTCGAGTGGCTGGACCATCACTCCACCGAGATAATCGGTGCTGGCTCATTGCGGCATGAGCCCGGAGACGTCCCGCTTGGCGGGCTTTGGCTCGTCGAGGCCGAACACAAAGAGCAGGTCGTTGCACTCCTGCAATCAGACCCGTTTATGAACTCTCCCGCCACTAAACCGCTTGCGCGGTTGTAGTGGGGGTTTCGCGGGTCACAGACTTGGACTTGCCCTGTTGCCGGGGCAGAGGTTTGGGTCTCGCCGCCACGCCCGTCCCAGGCGTGTGTTGCGTATTGAATGCGTCGATGAGCACCACCAACGCGCTGTTGCGGTCGCGCGGGGCCGTGTGCCCGCACGGGCACACATGCATGCGTTGGCTCAGCGTCTTGGGCACAATCTCCCAGCACGCCGCGCAGCGCTGCGACGGTTTGAGCTGGCGCGTGTTGCTCAGATGCAGTCGCGTACCAGCTTCTTCCGCTTTGTACGCCAGCATCGGATGCGCCATGCCGAACGCGGCCGAGAGGATCTCCCGGTTGAGTCCGGCCTTTTGCCGCACGCGACGGCCCGGTGCATCCACCGTGCCGCGTGCGCTGCGGCTCATGGTCTTCGGGGCCAATTGCTCGGTCGCCAGGACGGCGCATTGCCGCACCAGCTTGGTTGTTTCCTTGTGCACGAAGTCCCGGCGCCGATTGCCGATACGCTCGTGCAGCCGGGCGATGCGACGCCCGAGCCGTTTGAAGCGCAACGATCCGTTCTTCTTCCTGCCGCGCTGCCGCTGCAGCGCGGCAAGGCGCGGCAGTTCCTCGCGCAGCCAGCGCGGGTTATCGATGGTCCGTCCATCATCGAACGTCGCCCAGTCGTTGATCCCGAAATCCACCCCGCGGCGCTGATCGCCCGTGCGCTGCCGCGCACAGGCCGACTCGGGCACGCGCAGCGTCACCGACACGAACCACCCATCACCTTTGCGCGTGAGGGTGATGTCGTTGGGTTTGGCCTCAACCCCAAAGCGGTGACGCCCGCGCGCCCGGATAGACAGGGCCGCATCGCCGCTTCCCAACCGAAGCGTGGCACCACGGCCGCCGTGCTGCATGAGCTTCCAGCCAGCCGGGTCGCGATAGGCAAAGCCCGAGAACCGCTTCGCGGCCTTGAACCGCGGGAATCCAGGCGTTTGACCAGCTTTGACCCGGCGAAAGAACGACTGGAAGGCGAGATCCAGCCGCCGCAGCGTCTGCTGCAAGGCATGACTGCCGAGCGCGATGAACTCAGGCCGATCCGCCTTGATCTGTGGCAGCGCGTTTTGCTGGTCGAAGTAGCTGATCGACTTGCCGGCCTTGTGCCAGGCGTCGATGCGCTCTTCCAGTGCCGCGTTGTACAACTCGCAGTGCAGCTGCGTCCACGCCTCCAGCCGCGCAGCTTGCGCGGCATTGGGATACAGCTTGAGCGTGACTTTGCGCCGTTGCATACTGGTATTTTATCCAGCCTGGAGAGGAACAACAAGCGAAAACCGCCCGCTTGATCCCCTCCTGCCCGGACGGCTTCGCCTGAGCGACGCTGTGCGTCGGGCCGGGCGAGGAAGGGGAATGCGCGGGCATTTGTTCATCTCGGGCCTGCGGGCGTCATACGACGTGTTGCACTGGTCGAAGGCATTCCCGGACCGTAGAGTGCCAGTCTGACCAAGTGTCGGTGTGCCGCCCAACTCCGACTGATTGCCCCTGCTTACACCCAGGGCGAGTGAAGCCCCTCACTGCCGAAGCAGGAGGGGCTCGAATCAACCTTGTTGCCTGCGCACCTTGAGCATCGCACCGTCGCGCGCAATCTGCGCGTGCATAGCCGCCATCTGATTGGCAACATCCCGTGCATTCAGCTCATCTGCGAGCAATTTCCGCCCCGTCGCCTTCTCGTACATCTTGACCACGCAGTACTTCGACTGCGCTGACGCGGACCGCAGCTGAGCTGTCAGCATGCCGGACCATTCCGGGTCATTGGCGATGTACTGGATCGCCGGCTCCAGCATCTTGGCACCGAACCGGCCCATTTCAAAAAAATCGTCCGGCTTCAACCGCCCCGCCATCATCAAAACTGCCAGCCGCGGCACGCGTAAATAGACCGCGCACGCTCCGGCAAAGTCATCAGAAATCTGGTCAACCTTGCGCAACCCGGACATCAGCAAATTGATATACGGATAGCTGTAGCCCAGCGCCTCGGCCACCCGTGGCGCTGTGGCCCGCGCGCGACATCGCGCGACGCCCGGCGACCGGATGGCACTGACAGAGTCACTGACATCCACCCGGCGTCGGGCCTGAAAAGCATCAAGGCCTGACAGCTTGCGCTGTAAGGCCTTGATTTTACTCTGGTTTTCTTGGCTCCCCGACCTGGGCTCGAACCAGGGACCTGCGGATTAACAGTTCCCCGAATGCTATATTTGGCAGCACATCGCAACACGAAACAATAGGAAAATCCGGCACATAGGCGATTCTCTGTTTTGTGGCGTGCTGTGGATAACTGCCATTTTTTGCCCCTGAGTGTCCCGCCAGTGTCCCGCAGCTCGGCGGCTTCGCTTGGATCGCCATTGCACGGGCGATTGAGGAGAGGTTGAAAGGCCGCGTCGGAAACCCCGCGCTGACTCCAATTAGGGAAAAATTTCCACAATTGGACACTGGCAGGTCCCGCGACCTCGCTGTCGAGAAGTCCGGCTTTGGCTCGAGCAAAACCTACGAGGCAGCCAACCGCGCCGTGGACACGCTTCCTGCGACGCTGGTAAACGCCTTGGATGATGGGCGGCTCGATTGCATGGGGTTGGTTTCCCCAGCAGCCCGATAGCTGGCGCATCAATGCGTTGGTGCTGCGGGGCGAACTTGCCAATGTCACATCCGTCGCCGCTGGTCTTAGCGTATGACTCAAGTTCGGCGAAATCAGGCTGGCTCGACGACAGTCTCTCCAGCAGGCGAACTCTCTTCTTTGCGTTCAGATGTCCGAAACCCAAAGTGGCGTTTGATCTTGAGAAACGGCAACTCGATAAAACGAAAGGAGAACATCGCTGAAAGATATGAAAAAACAAAAATCGCGGCATCAAGAGCAATAACTTGCGGGCGCCCGTGCGCAGACACATGTGCCTTGGCTAAAAGAAGAATCGGGTAATGCCAAAGATACCAACCGTACGATATCCGTCCTGTATAAACGAGAAGTTTTAACGATAAAAATCGTTTGATCCATGAATCGCCTTGAAGTGCAATGACGATCCACGCCGCAAAAAATGCAGCAATGCTGAGTCCTATCGTCTCTGTAAATCGTGCATCGTAGGGCAATAAAAGGAAAATCGCAAGGATGGCGATCGCTGGAACAGTGACCGTTTTTCTTGCTAGTTCTTTGACGTTAGTCCAGGGCATAAAGGCTATAAAACATCCCATGAGCAAGCCATCGGAATGTGTATCAAAGCCGTTGTAGGTTCGCTCTGCGCTTGCGCCGGAAATAGCAAGAAGCGATCTCCACGCAATAATGGAAATGATTCCAATAAATAAAAATCGTTTTGAATTTTTATTTCTCAGAAATAAAAATAATAATGGCCAAAGAAGATAAAATTGCTCTTCCATTGATAAAGACCATGTATGCCCTAGGAGCCCTTCTGAAAACCAGCCAAATGCTCGGTTCCAATTCATCAGATAAAAGCCCGAAAGCACGGCTGCACGAAGGTAATCTACCCTGTGCGCAGGGTTCGGGGAAGCGATCGCTACAGCAACTTGAAATGCCAGCAAGCAAACGAGCGCAGGTGCGAGTCGCAAAAGACGCCGAAGGTAAAAATTGCGAAAATTTATTGTCCCTTGTTGAGACTCTTCATCGATTAGAAGGCTTGTAATTAAATAGCCGCTAAGAACGAAAAAAATATCAACTCCCGCCCACCCGCCGGGTACATAAGTGTTAGATATGTGAAAAAGTACGACGGCAAGGATGGCGATCGCCCTTAACCCATCAAGAGATGGCTCATATTTCATAATGTTCAATGCACGATTTGGTTTTTGAGTTGTAGGCAAGTCTACCTTGGGTACACTTGCCTTTGGCGTCCGGTATCAGCGTCTCCGCCTGGATCACCAGACCTTGCGCATCATGCGACGGCCTTTAGGGAGTGACAAAACTCACTCGGCCTGAATTTCCGGCGAGCTGGCGCATCAGATCGCTGGCGCTGGTGAGCAATTCTGGGTCCGGCTCCACGTCCTTAGCGGTCAGCACTCGCGCATGGCTGGACAGCTCTGCGCCGACTCCGCGCAGCAGCTCGTCAGGGTCAAGGCCGATGCTGGCGCAGGCGTCGGCGTAGGCGATCCAATACGCCTTGATGCTGGCGGCGACTTCCTCGATGCGCTCGGTCAGGCGGTCGAACTCGTCGGGGTCGCACTCGTCGCCAGTGGTCATGTGGACCAGCAACCCCAGGTGCGCGACGTAGCGGATAACCTCCGGCTCGATCAGCAGCGCGGCATGCAGCGCCATGCGCTCGGCGCAGTTCAGCAGCCTGCGGAACTCCAGATCGTGCGCGCGGTAGGTATGCACCGGGGCGGTGTCGCCCAGGCGGTCGGCCTCGGCTTCGTCGCGCCGACCCAGTGCCGCGATCATGGCGACGACGCGCTGCTGCGGCGTCAGGGTCGAATACATCTTGTCGGTCAGCATGGGTCAGTCCTTCGTCAGTTGCGCCCGTAGAGCGCGCTCCAGCGCCTCGGTGCGCTGCTCCAGCTCGCGGGTCTCGAAGATGCGGACCATCTGACCCAGGACGTAGGCAAACTTGGTGCCGTCCGAAGGGTCCAGGCTGCCGTCGCGCATGTCGTTGTAGACCCGGCCCAGCTCTAGCCGGATGTCGTCGATGGAGTGCAGGCGGACACGATCACGCCGGGGGGTAGGGTCCAGCACCTCGCCAGTAACGACGCGCAGCGCGGCGGTTTTCGGTTTCGTGCTCATGTCGTCGTCCTCCCTTGCAACGCGAGCAATAGAGCCTCGGCGCGGCCATCGTCTTTGACGCGGGTCAGGTGGTCGGCGGCGCCGGGGATCAGCCGCTTGCAGATCGCAACCGATGCCCTCTTGTCGGCGCCTGCGGGTATCCCTGCACGACGCTTCCAGACTGCCGGCTGGATCAGGTCATGCGGCAACCCGAGCGCGGCCAGCACGGCGGTAATGCTGCCGAAGGTGTGCCCGAATGAGAATGCGCCGGTCGGCCCCTCGCCAAGACGTGCGCCGACCCTCTCCGCCATCGTGAACGCGGGTAGATGCTGGCGCAGGATGCCCGCGAGCGCAGCGGCGTCGATCTGCCGGCGCCCGGTCGTCGTCGGCAGTGTCGGCATGTCGTAGACCGCGATGAACTCGCCGCCGTCGCCGATGAATCCCACGGCGCCAGCCAGGCCGGGGTCGATTCCACAGATTACGGCCATGATTGATTTCCAGTTGATTAACAATCAAGTTTTCAAGCGGCGGCGCGCTGGATCGTCTCGACGGCCTGCCGCTCGGCCTCGATGTCGTCCTCGATGTCCGGCCACGGTGCGGCACGCTCGACTGGCCACGCCTGCGCATAGCTCCGGGGCTTAGGGATCGGCGCGACGGTCAGCAGTAGCGTTAGCCCTCGGGCGGTGACGACAGCCCAGGTCGCCGAGCTGGTCGCCGTGGTCAGGCGCCACGCGGACCAGTCCACCCCCTGCGCCGATCCATCGCCGTGCGCGGCCAGTAGTGCGGCCAGGTCGTCGCCGTTATTCGCTGGCACTGTTGCGACTGCGACTGTTGCGACTTTTGCGACCGTTGGCGCAGGGGATCGCGCCACGCCTTGGCGGATCAGGTCGGACAGGCTCACGATTCGCCCTCCTTGCGACTGCGACTGTTGCGACTTTCCCCTGCGTCGGTCGCATGGGTCGCAAGAGTCGCAGTCGCATGGCCTAGCAGTTGCGGATTCAGCTCGATGGTTCGCCGGTTGCCTTCTTTGACGACGCGAACCCGATCCAGCCCTGTGAGCGCGTGCAGTGCGGCATCCAGGGTCGCGCCGTCGCGCAGCGGCCCGCACCGCTGAGCCGTCTTTCTCGAAACCTCGCGCGTCGCATGCTGCGTGCAGTAGGCCAGCACCCAAGCATCCAGCCGCGCGGCGTCGGCGACATCCGGGGATAGTGAAAACTCCCCAAGGAAGCGGCGCGCTTCGCTCAGGTGCCATGCAACGATGCGCGCGGCGCCGTTGAAAGCTTCCAGGGAGACAGCGCCGGGCGTGCCCTCGAACACATGGAACAGCAGCGCCAAGCGCGCCGCGTTGTCCGCCGTCTTGGATGCCACGTCGCGCACATCGGACAGTTCACCCCCGATGCACAGCATGCCCTCGATTCCATCATGAAAGGCCCGCCACGCCTCGAATGCGTCCGGCGCGAACCCGAGTAGGACAGGCTCCAGCTCGCCCGCGTCGTTCATCGGCAGCGCGGCCCGAAGAATCTCTGCCATGCGCCGGTTGAAGGTTGCCAGTGCCGGCCACTGCTCGGGTGCAGCTTGGAAAAAGCGCGTGCCCTGCGTCGATGCCGGCCATGCGACCAGGAAGCGGGCAAGGAACCCGATCCCACGCGCAAGGCCAGCAGTGCGGTCGAAGAATTGCCGTAGGGTCAGCTCTTGCACTTGCAGCGCCATCGTCAGCCGAGCGCCGCGTACCGTGAACGATCCGCCCTCCTTGCGTCGATCAATCGGAATGTCTCGACCGTCCCACAGTTGATTCAGGATCGAGAAATTGCGGGTCATGCTCTCGGCGCCCATGCCATGCGATCCGAGTACGGTTCCGGCCTCGGAGCTGATAACGGCGGCGGTCGGCCACGCCTTGGACAGTCCCCAGGTCAGCGCCTCGGGGGTGGCGTCGCCGTACAGCAGTCGGGGAACTCGGGGCGGCTGCGGCTCGTCGTTGACCAGATCGCGCAGCTTCGCGGCCAGGTCGGCGGCGGATTTCCCATTGCGCGCGGCGGTTCGGATTGCATCCTGTAGGCCGGATTTCTCGGCCTCCCATGCGGCCATCTCCGACTTGTACGCCTTGATCGCCGGCTTCGCGGCCTCGACCTGCTCAGCCTCGAAGTCGCGCAGCGCCTTGGTAAAAAATCCGTCCGCCGTGGTCTTGCGCTCGCCGGATTCCGCGATGGTCAGCATGAACAGCGAACACGGCCCCGTCAGCCGGTCGGCGCGCTTGATGTCGTGCAGCCCTTGCACAGCCACACTCACAGCCGACAGCGCGGCGGATGCGACCAGTGGAAGCGGCGCGCGGGTGAACCCTTGCACCTCTTGGACTGCGGCCAGGATTCGCGCCGGCAGCGCGTCCAGGGGGTAGTCGTCCGGCTGCACCTCGGCGACCAGTTCCTGCGGCTCCGGCCACTGGTCGGCGACCTCGGACTGGATCACGGGCAGCGCCAGCACATGCTCGGCAGTGGCCTCGGGATGCGCCTCCAGCCATTCCGCTGCGTCGCCCTTCGGGGGTAGATTCAGCCTCACCACGTCGATGATGCGAACCTCGGCAGCGATGCCTTGCAGCTTGGCGGCGACGGTCTGCGCGTACTTGGCGCCTGCGGCGTCGAAGTCCGGCCAGATCAGCACGCGCCGGCCTTGCAGCGGCGCCCAGTCGGCGGTGTCTGCGCTGCTGGCGCCGCCCGATGTGGTGGCGATGACGCCCAGCTTCACAAGCGCATCGGCGGCCTTCTCCCCCTCTGTCACGATCACCGCAGCATCGGGGTTTTGCGCCAGATCGTGCAAGCGATACAGCGGCTTGCCGGTCGGCGGCGCAGGCGGCTCGCTCAAGTTGTATTCGCCGGCAGCGTTGCGCACCATCGGTCGAATCCATTTCGGCTCGCTCGGATGTTCGGCACGGATGCGCCAGTAAATCGGCTCGCCGCTGGCGCTGGTGTATTCGTGCAGCCCGGTCGGCTTGAACCCTTTGCGCAGCACAGGCGCGGCCAGGCGGCGCGCGGCCTGTTGCGGGGTCTCGATGCGGTCGATTACTTCCATGCGACCCCCTCGACCCAGCAGCCCAAGCGCCGGCAGGCATCACGGAAACTGAGACCATCGCGGCGGCGCAGGAAGGCGATCAGGTCCGATCCGCCCTCGCCACAGGCCATGCACCTGTACGCGCCGGTGTGCACGTTCACGCGCAGGCTCGGGCGCTTGTCGCCGTGGAAGGGGCACAGCGCATCGCGCCAGGTGCCGGCGCCCTTGAGCGAATCCAACTCGTCGCCGTAGAACTCGGCAGGGCTTGGCAGCCGGGCGCGGTCCAGGTGCCCGAGCGGATTGCGCTGCTGGCGCTGGGGTGAGTAATGGCGCGCGGGCATCATGGCCGGACCCCGAGCAACAGCGCCACGTCTGCGGCAAGCAAGCCGATGCAAAGCCCGATGTACACGGGCAGCGCCAGCCGGTTGATGACGGCATACAGGCGGGCGCGCATTACTTGCTCCCGGCGATGTTGCGTGCCCCACCCTGCGAAACCCACTCGCGGAATTTTGGCAGGTCGATCAGGATCTTTCGACCGAAGCGACAGAGAATCCCGGTCCTTTCAAGCTCCTCGCCACGGTGAAAAATGAGGTGCCGCAGACCGCCTTGTGTGAGTGCTGGTTCATGCTTAGGCATATCGCCCACTGTGACAAAACGCGCAGACAGGTGCGAGCCGTCCTCGCCAACCGGCGATGCGATGGGGTGGCTCATGTCAGACCTCCCCGTTCAGCAGTTTTTGAAGATCAGCAACGGCCCAATGCAGGCGGCCATTAATTCGGATCGGCGTGATGGGGCCTGAGCCTTCGCAAGCCCAGCGTCGAAGGGTTTGCGGCTGTCGCCCTAGAGCCTGCGCAGCTTCAGGCGTCGGCAGAATTTTCGCCAAGGTGTCGCGCAGTTGGGAGACGTGGTGTGGTGTGATGCGCGTGGGGCGCTGATGCGGCTTGTCGTTCATGGTGGCATTTCCAATCAAAAAGATCGTCAATGCCGAAGCCTGTGTGCGGCGAAAATCTCGCTTATTGCGTAGGGGCGTCTAAATTTTCTTGACGCTTTGTTCGCAAGTCGCATACGCTACACACTGCATTAGGTTTTCCTAATGCGTTCCCAGGCACTCAAATCTGGAAACAGGGGCTCCGGCTCCGGCATCGCCTCCACAGTTGACGCTGCGGGGGCGATGTTTTTTGTGCTGCTCAAAAGCACAGCACAACACACTGTATCTAGCGTTGAGGTGCAAAGCAAGACCCCATAGCTAGTTCACATCTTGTGCGCAGTGCATCCATCTAAAACAACAGACAGGCGAAGAATACAGCGCCAATGCGGAACAACTTTGCACGCGCGGCAAGAAAAGCAAACTATGCCCGAGAGGTGCGCGTTTGCGGCCTGTTTAATGTCGCCATGCAACTCGTCAAACGCCATCCTGAACCGGCGAACGGGTCAGCGATTCGCCACTGCGGAGCTGGCAATAAGTGCAGGCAATTTATGCCACGCCTCACCCCTGAAAGTATTTGGCGGCCATGCGTTCCGCGACTGATGCCACATGGTCATGCGACAAATGGCTGTATCGCTTGACCATCGCAAGCGTCTTGTGTCCGAGAATCTCCGCGATTTCGGCCAGACTCGCGCCACTCATTGCGAGATAGGACGCGGCGGTATGTCTGAGGTCGTGCCAGTGAAAATCTGTGATGCCTGCACGCTGCAATGCGGTCTCCCACGGCGTGCGCAGGTCGATGGGATTCTTCGGATTCTTGGCGGGGAAAATCAGATCGGTGTCGATCCTGCGCACGCGCGCTTGCAGCACGGCGATTGCTGGCGCTGCTAAGGGCAGTGCGCGCCGTTCGCCGTTTTTGGTTTTTTGAAGGATCAGCACGCGCCGCTGTAGATCAACCTGCGCCCACGTCGCGCTCATGATTTCGGCCTGACGTGCGCCGGTGGTCAGGGCCAGGATCACGGCAGGGTAGAGGTCTGCGCTGTTCGATTCCTTGCAGGCGGCCAGCAGCGCCTCGCGTTCGGTGTCGCTGAGATAGCGCACGCGCCCGCCGGGTAACTTCGGCTTGCTCACGCGCTTCATGGGGGAGACCTCGATCAGCTCCCACTCACGCTCACACAGCGCCAGCACGCGGGACAGGGCCTGCCTGTATTGGCCAAGCGTTGCCGCGCTGCGCGGCTTGTGGGTGCGCTCGCTGGGCGTCGATGCCAAGGTGTGCATGGCCTCGTTGATGCGCGCCGGGGTCACATCTGCGAGCGTGTATGCACCCAGCGACTGAGACCAAAAATCGAGATAGCGCAGGCGGTCAGCTTTCCCGTTCATGCTGGGCAGCTTCTCGCGCTTGAAGCGGTCGATCACATCGGCCAAGGTGGTGCGCCGGGCTTCGGTGCCTGCGAAGTGACGGCCCTCACGGATTGCGGCCTCAGTTTGCTGCGCCCAGCGTCTTGCATCGGTCAACCGCTCGAATGTTGCCGTCTGCGCAGGCTTGCCCTTCAAGCGAACCTTCACCCGGTAAGTGGTGCCTTGTTCGTTTTCGCGCTTCTCGATGCTCGCCATGATTACCGCCTTGTGTTGCTGTGGTTCACAGCGTACAAAAGGACGCGATAAAAGGCAACATCTAATAGTCTATCCGTTGCTCTGCACGATAAATCACAATAAAAACAACGTCTTGCTGTCCGCTACTTTTGATGCGGGACACTACGGGGGCAGTTGCTCGGAAAAATGGGGCAGTGGCAGGCGGAAAAAAGCCGGGATCAGGTCTTCACCCTCCCGGCTCTTGTGCTGCGCTTTGTTGCGTGCTTTTGTCTCTGAGTGCCCCGCCAGTGTCCCAGAAAGCACAAAGCCCACCGGTAAAAGTGGGCTAAGTGGTTGAATCTATTGGCTCCCCGACCTGGGCTCGAACCAGGGACCTGCGGATTAACAGTCCGTCGCTCTACCGACTGAGCTATCGGGGAATAGCCTGTCAGTATATCCTTGTTTTTTCATCTCGCGCAAGCACTCCGAGGCGATTCGCGTCTTAAGGAGGCGTTAGGCGCCGACTCTGAAAGCTGCTGCCAATTCATAAAGTGTGGCACGACCTCGAAAACGGCGGAGCAACACCAACGTCTCACCCAGCGCGCACCGCAGTGCACAAAAAGCCTTCCCAAAGTAGAATTAGGGTATTCCCTAATTCCGAAGGGACAAACTTAGCGCTCCATCATGAACATCCTAAAAGTCCTTCTGAACTACATTTTCGGCAGCCGTAATGACGATTCGGAGGAAGTCAAACGCCTCGCGGTGCGCGCAACGAGCCTCTCCGAATTGGAGCGCATGCTCCAAGACTGGGAGCGGCGCGCCGTGCGGCCTCTCTGAAACCAGGGGGTTTCTCCCCCTATCAAACGGCTGGTTCGCTTCGCCGCAGCCGCAACGAGGCTCCATGCCCAAAGCGTGGGGCCGTTTTTTTGCCCTATACACGGGTGAGCATTGCGCATTCACACGCCCTGACTGTGAGTGCGACCTCGACCCTCAAGGGCATTGCGCTTGTTGCGCAGTTTGGAATGGGCGCGGCGTCGTCCGACGCACTGCCCCGAAATGGCACACACCCTCCTTCCAGCCCAGCTGCGAGGCCAGCCCGAATCAAGCTAAGCTTGACCTACGCCTGCTCAGCTGGACTGGGTGTGCAAGCGACGCCTCGGCATAATTAGGGGCTTGCTCCACTTTGCTCTACCGGCAATCCATCGGCTGTGGCCACAGAAAAAGAACTTTCGGATTTTTTGCGCAGCGTCGAAAAGCGTGCATTCAAGCGCGCGCAATTCGCAACCCAAAGCACAGATGCGGCTCTGGACGTGGTGCAGGACTCCATGATCCGTCTTGCCGAGAAGTATGCGGACCATGACCCCGCCGAGTGGCCCATGCTGTTCCAGCGTATCCTGACCAACGCCCTCCTCGATTGGCACCGCAGACACAAGGTGCGCTCGACGTGGATGAGCAATCTTTCGGACTTCCAGAGCAGCGCAGAAGGCGACGACTTTGATCTGCTGGAAACGCTGGCACTTGAGGCGGGCTCGGAGCATCTCGAAGGCCCTGATCAGCAGATGGAGCGGTCCCAGACCTTGGCCATTCTCGATGTCGAAATCCAGAAACTTCCTGATCGTCAACGCGAAGCTTTCCTCATGCGTTATTGGGAAGGGCTGGACGTTGCTGAGACAGCGGCGGCGATGGAGTGTTCAGAAGGTAGTGTAAAAACGCATTGTTCCCGCGCTACGCACGCTCTAGCCAAGGCGCTTAAGGCACAGGGTTTTGATCATGAACACAGATAACAACAAACTGAGATTAAGGGCGGCGGAGGCGCGTTTCGGCTATCAAGTCGCAGCGCGCTTGACTGAAGACACCGAGCATTTGCCCGACGAGGTGGTACAGCGGCTCAAAGGCATTCGGCATATGGTGGTGGACCGCCAGCGCGCGCGGCGCCAAGCCTTGGCGCGTTCGCCGGTGCTGATCCATGGGCATACCGCCACCCTTGGAGGGCCCGGGGAGTCTTCGTCCTGGCGGCTGCGTCTGGGACTGCTGCTTGCCATTCCGACGTTACTGTTTGGCTTGTATGCGCTGCAGCATTACCAGCAAGAACGCTTCGTGCGGAAGATCGCCGACATCGACACCGCACTGCTTCTCGACAATCTGCCCCCGCAGGCCTACGTCGACCCGGGGTTTACCAACTACCTGCAGCAGGGCGGCTGATGACGACGCTACGCGGTCGCCGCTCAAGTTCGGTCTCGTTCATCCTGCGCTTGCTGTTCGCCACAATCTTGCTCGCCATGGCATCCACGCGCGTGGATGCCACCGAGCCCACGCATTCGCTGCCTTCCTGGGAGCAACTCAGTCCCATGCAGAAGGAGGCATTGGGTCCGCTACAGGCTGAGTGGCCGCATTTCGATGCGGACAGGAAACGCAAATGGCTCAACATCGCCTCACGCTATCCAGCCATGAGCGTGCCGCAACGCGCGACCTTGCATCACCGCATGGCCGAATGGGTACAGATGACTCCGCAGCAGCGCCGCCTCGCCCGGGAGAATTTTCTGGCAACCGGCAAGGCCCCGCTCGACACGCGAAAAAAAGCCTGGGAGCGCTACCAAAAGCTCCCAGAAGCTCGCAAGCACGAACTGGCACGCGAGGCCAAGAGTCCGCCCCACGCGCCAGGCCATGTCGGACGCTACGAATCCGAGCAGCGCCTGAAGCGGCCTGCTGCGCCGCTTCACTCTGCGCCTGCGGGCTCGCCCCAAGCCGGCAAAGCCTTGCCCAACGTGACCGTGCCAGCTCCTTTGACCGCGAAACCTGCTGTGGCGCCTCGCCTGGCATCGGCGGCCTCTCGCCAGGGCGTTGCCCCTGCGCCAGCCGCCGCTGCGTCGGCCAGCGTCCATCCCTGAGCCGTTGCCTTGGCGCCAGACTTTCGATGAGGCGCCGCGCGCTGCACCGGCCATGACGATACAGGCACCCACCTTGTTTCGCAGACTGGCGGCGCTGCTCTATGAGTCCGTCGTGCTGTTCGGTGTGCTGTGGGTGGCGGCCCTGATCTATGGGCTGCTCGTTGACCAGCGCAGTGGCATCATGGACCGGCATGGTCTGCAAGCGTCTGCCTTCCTCGCCTTGGCCGCGTATTTCATCGGCTTCTGGACAATCGGGGGGCAAACCGTCGCGATGCGCGCGTGGCGCCTGCGCGTTGTCGACGCAAACGGCTTGCCCCTTTCGCTGTGGCGCGCCGTGTTGCGCTTCGCGCTCGGGTGGCTTTGGGTGCTGCCCCCTCTTGCCGTCGCGTGGGCGCTGGGGTTGGAGCACGCGGCGGCGCTCCTGATGCTTGTCGCATGGATCGCGCTGTGGGCGACAGCCTCGCAGCTGCGCGCTGATCGGCAGTTCTGGCATGACGTGTGGGCAGGCACGCGGTTGATTGACACGCTAGCCTGATCTTCCCCCGCGCGACCGATGACGCCTCCGCAGCGTCATCCTCCTGTCACAAGCTGGCGCTGCAATGACACTATGCAGACCAGCGGACTCACCAGCTCAGCCCCTCACGCCGCCCTCCTCGCTCAGGCGCTGGCGCCACCAAGCGAGCATGACGCGGTCGATGATGTCCACGCGCCACACCAGTTCCGGACCTTGTGGCTCTCGGATATCCACCTCGGCACGCGGGACTGCAAAGCGAAAGCTCTGCTGGAGCTCTTGCGTCATTGCCACGCGGGAACCATCTATCTGGTGGGGGACATCATTGACGGCTGGCAGTTGCGAAAGGGCTGGTATTGGCCACAGGCGCACAACGACGTGGTGCAAAAGCTCTTGCGCAAGACACGCAAAGGTTGCCGGGTCGTGTTCATCCCTGGCAATCACGACGAATTTGCCCGCCACTACTCGGGGCTGCACTTCGGTGGTGTGGAGGTGCAATCCGACGCTGTGCACGTCACCGCGGACGGGACCCGGCTTTGGATCGTGCATGGCGATTGGTTCGACGGCGTGGTGATGCACGCAAAGTGGCTGGCCCACCTGGGCGACGCCCTGTACGTGTTCACCCTCAAGCTCAACCGCTGGCTCAACCATGTGCGCCATCGCATGGGGTTTTCCTATTGGTCACTGTCGCAGTACCTCAAAGGCAAGGTGAAAAACGCCGTGCGCTTCATCTCCAGCTTCGAGCAACTGCTGGCTGAGGAAGCGGCCCGGCGCGGATGCGAGGGCGTGGTGTGCGGGCATATCCACCGCGCCGAGCTGCGCCGCATCGGTCGCACCATCTATGCCAATTGCGGAGATTGGGTCGAAAGCCTCACGGCCGTGGCCGAGCAAGACGATGGAAACCTGCAGTTGCTGATGTGGAAATCGGCGACGGCCAGCCCACAGGTGCTGGCCGAACTGCGTCCAGCCAGCACGGTGGCCGCCACTCAAAGCGCAGCCATGGAGGGCACTGTGTCATGCGCATCCTGATCGTGACAGACGCGTGGAGCCCACAGGTCAATGGTGTGGTGCGCACGCTCAAAACCACCATTGAGCAGCTTCGCGCGCAAGGCGAAGAGGTCGCGGTCATTGAACCCAGTCTGTTTCGCACGGTGTCGTGTCCGACCTACCCGGAAATCCGCTTGAGCTGGCGTCCCTACCGCAGTTTGATCCAGCGCCTTACCGCGTTCAGCCCGGACGTTGTGCATATTGCCACTGAAGGCCCGTTGGGCTTGGCCGCGCGGCGCGCTGCGCTGAGGCTCGACATTCCCCTGACGACGGCCTATCACACCCGGTTTCCGGAATACGTCAAGGCACGCTTCGCCATTCCTCTCGCCTGGACCTATGCCTACTTGCGCTGGTTTCACAACGCCGCGAGCGTCACGCTTGTGCCAACGCTCGTCGTTCGCAGTGACCTGACCGCGCGCGGATTGTCACGCCTGGCGATCTGGTCGCGAGGCGTGGACGCGCACGTGTTCTACCCACGCGCTGGCCAGCGCCTGGAAGGCGACCCGCCCGTTTTCCTATACGTGGGCCGCGTGGCTGTCGAGAAGAACATCGATGCCTTTCTCGAGCTCGATCTGCCTGGCACCAAATGGGTCGTCGGTGAAGGCCCGGAGCTCCCGCGCATTCAGCGCCAGTATCCGGACGTGCGCTTTCTTGGCGTGCTCACGCAGGACAAGCTTGCCGAGGTGTATTCGGGGGCCGACGTCTTCGTCTTCCCCAGCCGCACGGATACGTTCGGTCTGGTGCTGATTGAGGCACTGGCGTGCGGCTGTCCGGTCGCTGCGTATCCGGTCACCGGCCCCGTGGACGTGATCGGCGATGCCCCGGCCGGGGTCCTCGATGAAGACCTGCGCGCCGCCTGCCTGCGCGCGCTGCGCATCCCTCGCCAGAACGCCGTGGCCCATGCCCGACAGTTCACGTGGCAGCGCGCCACCAGCCAGTTCATCCAACATCTGCGACGTGCCGCGGATCGCCCCAACCCGCAACCCGATTGACCCCCCACCCCTACAAGAACAAGACCGGGCTGGCGCGCCTGGTCCAGGCCCTGCGCAACTCAACCAGTGGCATGCGCGCTGCATGGCGCACCGAGTCAGCCTTCCGGCAGGAGGGGACCTTGATCCTGGCACTTGTCCCTTTGGCCTTCTGGCTGGGGCACGATGGCATGCAGCGCGCAGCGCTGGCTGGGTCGGCGCTGCTCGTGCCGGTGGTGGAGTTGCTCAATACCGCAATCGAATACACGGTGGACCGCGTATCGCTGGAGCCCCATGAACTGAGCAAAACCGCGAAAGACATGGGTAGTGCCGCAGTCTTGCTAACCTTGGTGCTTTGCGCCGTCGTGTGGTTGGCTATCCTGCTGCCACGCCTTGCCTGAAAGTCCAGTCAACATGCATGCTGTTTGCGTCTATTGCGGCTCCAGCGCCGGAACCGATCCCCTCTATGCCCAGGCCGCCGTGGCCACGGGTCACGCCATCGCCTCACGCGCCATGACGCTGATCTATGGTGGCGGTAGCGTCGGGTTGATGAATGTCACAGCGGATGCCGCGCTGGCGTCTGGCGGGCGCGTGGTGGGGGTGATCACCGAACTCCTGATGGAGCGCGAGGTCGGCCACATGGGCCTCAGCGAGTTGCATATCGTGGAGAACATGCACCAGCGCAAGAAGATGATGGCCGACTATGCCGATGCCTTCATCGCCCTGCCGGGCGGGCTGGGCACCCTGGAGGAATTGTTCGAGGTCTGGACTTGGCGCCAACTCGGCTATCACAACAAGCCGATCGGGCTGCTCAACGTGCAGGGGTATTACGACCCGTTGCTGGACTTTCTCGCCCAAAGCCACGAGCAGGGTTTCGTACGAACGGAGGTCCTTGCCCCGCTTGTTGTCGACACCGACCCCGCCCGGCTTCTGGAACGCATGGCGGGCAGCCAAGTCATGCAGGATGACCCGTGGTGGCGCATGCGAGAAGCAATCTGATGGTGTTGCCGCAGGTGCCGCTCAGACGGCCGCCTCACCCGTTTCGCTGGTGCGGATGCGGATGACCTGTTCAATGCTGGTGACAAAAATCTTGCCGTCGCCGATCTTTCCGGTGCGCGCCGCTTTGACAATGGCATCGATCGCGGGTTCGACTTCGCCTTCCTTGACGACGACCTCGATTTTCACTTTCGGCAGGAAGTCCACCACGTACTCCGCCCCCCGGTACAGCTCGGTGTGACCCTTTTGCCGGCCGAAACCCTTGACCTCAGTCACGGTCAGGCCCGTCACGCCCACCTCGGCAAGTGCCTCACGCACTTCGTCGAGTTTAAACGGCTTGATAATGGCGGTGATCTGTTTCATGGATGTCCTCGTCGCAGTCGTTGATGGATTTCGTTTCGGTCTTCGCTCCGAGCTTAACCGATCCGGCCTGCATCCTGCTGACCCTGCGGCGCCACCGCCGACACGCTTTCGAGCCAGTGTGACGTGATGGGGTAGCGCCAGTCGCGCCCAAACGCCCGGTGTGTGATGCGCACCCCGGGCGGGGCCTGCCGGCGCTTGTATTCATTCATCTTGATCAGACGCAGAACTTGCGCCACGGCATCAGCGGGAAGCCCCGCGGCGAGCATCTCCTGCGGGCTTTGATCGTTCTCCATATAGCGCTCCAGAATCGCGTCGAGCAGCGCATACGGCGGAAGACTGTCCTGGTCGGTCTGGTCCGGGCGCAGTTCGGCCGAGGGTGGCCGGGTGATGATGCGCTCGGGAATCACAGGCGCCAGCCCTTGTTGCGCGGCCACCGCGTTACGCCAGCTCGCCAGTTCCCAGACCAGCGTCTTACGCACGTCCTTGATCACGGCGAAGCCTCCGGCCATGTCGCCATACAGCGTGGCGTAACCGGTCGCCATCTCGCTTTTGTTACCCGTCGTCAGCACCATCCAGCCGGTGTTGTTCGAAAGCGCCATCATCAGCGTGCCCCGGATGCGCGCCTGCAGGTTCTCCTCCGTTGTATCGTCCTTGCGCACAGTCAGCAGCGGATGCAGCGTCGTGCGGAAGGCGTCGAACATCGGCGTGATCGGCATCTCGTCGTATCGCACACCCAGGCCTTGCGCCATTTCCCGGGCATCAATCCAGGAAATGTCTGCGGTATATGGCGAGGGCATCATGACTGTGCGCACGCGTTGTGGCCCCAGGGCGTCCACGGCGATGGCCAACACCAGGGCCGAGTCCACCCCGCCGGACAAACCGATCAGCACGCCAGGAAATCCGTTCTTCTGCACGTAATCGCGCGTGCCGGTCACGAGCGCGCCCCAGGCCTGAGCGTGCAGGCACTGCACGGTCGCCAAGCTCCCCGGCTGGGGCAAGCCGGCGTCGTCGAGGGTAACGCTCAACAGCGCCTCATCGAACTGCGGTGCACGCGCCTGGACGCGACCGTCTGCGTCCATCACGAAGGATCCGCCGTCAAACACCAGCTCGTCCTGCCCACCAACACCATGGGCGAATGCCAAGGCCATGCCGGTTTCTTGACAACGTGTGCGCATGATGGCCTCGCGCTCGCCGCTTTTGCCCAAATGGAACGGCGATGCGTTCAGTACAAGCAGGACCTGCGCACCGGCCTCGCGTGCCCGACGCGGGGCTTCCGCAAACCAGGCGTCCTCGCAAATGTTCACGCCGAAGCGCACGCCGCCGGCCTCAAACACCACCGGCTCGCCAGCACGCGCGAAATAGCGCCTCTCGTCGAACACCTGGTAGTTGGGCAGCTCGAGCTTGCCGTAGGTGGCCTCGACATGCCCGCGGCGCAGCACGGAAGCGGCATTCCAGCGCAGCGGTTGCTGCGTGGATGGCGTGCGGACATCGGCCTGATGACCGGGCACGTGAGGGTGCCCCACGACGACGGTCAAATCCGGATACTGCGCCAGGCTATGCGCCAGCTGGTGCAATGCAGCATTGCAAGCCTGTAAAAAGGCGGGGCGCAAGAGCAAATCCTCGGGCGGATAGCCGGTCAGCGCAAGCTCCGGGGTGAGCAACACGGTTGCACCCTGGGCATGCGCACGATCTGCCATGGCCACGATGGCCTTGCAGTTGCCGGCCAAGTCGCCCACGGTACCGTTGAACTGAGCAATAGCGATGGATAGGGACATGGAAGAGGATTTTCGCATTGAGATGGTCCAAGGCATCGCCAAGGTCGTTGGCGCCGAGTGGGACGCACTGGTTGCGGCCACGCCCGACAGTACGGTTTTTCAGCGTCATGCGTGGCTGGCAGCCCTCGAGACGCACGGCTGCGCGACCGCGCAGACGGGGTGGCAGCCGCTGGTCCTGCAGCTGCGTGACCCCCAGGGCCGGCTCGCCGCTGCGTGCATGCTGTATGCCAAAAGCCATTCGATGGGCGAGTATGTTTTTGACTGGGCCTGGGCCGACGCCTACGCGCGCCACGGCCTGCACTACTACCCCAAATTGCTGTCGGCCACGCCTTTTACGCCCGTCACGGGCGCACGGCTGCTGGGACGTGACACGCCCGCGCGAAGGGCCCTCTTGCAAGCGATGCTTGATCTGGCCCGCCACGGTGGTCTGTCCTCGCTTCATCTGCTGTTCCTGACGGATGCCGAGCGTGAGCTGTGCGCCGAGGCCGGATTGCTGCTGCGGCACGCCGTGCAATTCCACTGGCATGAGGCCGCCCCACCCTGGCCGGATTTCGGCGCCTTTCTCGGTTCGATGAGCCACGACAAGCGCAAGAAGGTGCGGCAGGAACGACGCAAGGTGGTTGAAGCCGGGGTGCGCTTTCGGCGCCTGACCGGTTACGACGCCACACCCGAAGACTGGGCGCACTTCGCGCGCTGTTACGACGCGACCTATGCTGCGCATGGCTCGCCACCATATTTGAACCTGAGCTTTTTCCGCGCCATCGGCGAGCAGCTGCCCGATCACGTGCTGCTTTTGATTGCCGAGCAGGCCGGGCAAGACATCGCCGCCTCGCTCATCCTTCTCGATCCTGAACAGCGCCGTGCGTATGGGCGCTACTGGGGCGCGCTGCGCCACGTTCCCAATCTGCACTTTGAGGCGTGCTACTACCAGCCAATCGAGTTTTGCATCGAGCGCGGATATACAGTCTTCGAAGGTGGCGCCCAAGGCGCGCACAAGATGGCCCGCGGCCTGCTGCCGGTAACCTGCACCTCGGCGCACTGGCTTGCGGATGCACGCTTTCACACGGCCATCGACGAGTACCTGCAGAGGGAAAATCTGGCAATCGATTCGCAACTGGACGAACTGCGCGAGCATGCCCCGTTCCGGGGTCAGACCGCTTTGAAGGCGACAGCCACTTGATGCCTGGCGCCGAGCCGTCACCGCTGCAGCCTCAGGTGGGCTCGCTTTGCGCGTCACGTTCGCGCAAGCGTTGCTGCACGTGAGCCAGCAGACCCTGGCTGGCCCTTTCCACCAAGTCCAGCACGCGCTCAAACCCGTCCGCACCGCTGTAGTACGGGTCGGGCACCACCGCGCTCCCGGCATCAGGCGCGAAGCTCATGAACAGGCGCAGCTTGTGGAGGTGTTCATTCGGGCAGAGCTGCTCAAGCAGCGCAAGGTTGTCCCAGTCCATCGCCAAGACCAAGTCGAACGTTTCAAAATCCGCATCGCAAACCTGGCGCGCGCGCTGGCGACTCAGGTCGTAGCCACGCGTGCGAGCATGGCGTTGGCTGCGCGCATCCGGCTGCTCGCCGACATGGTATGCGTGGGTCCCGGCCGAGTCGACCCGCACCTCCGAGCCTAGCCCGGCCTGTGCAACCAACGCCTCGAAGACGCCTTCGGCCGTGGGTGAACGGCAGATATTGCCCATGCAGCAGAACAACACGCAAAATTGGCTCATGCAAAGTCGAATGGTTAATTTTGACATCCTCCCCGGCTTAAAGGACGGGGATTCCTACGGCGCTCATCCCGGATTTGAGACGGAATGAGTCGCTTCGGCGGGTTCCTGCTGCTGTCGGCATTGCTGCACCACTCACTTCACAGGCGATTCGGGCGTGTCTCGCCCTTGATTGCAGGATAAATATACAGCATCCAGAGAACCAATCACAAGCCCCACAAGAATGCCCGTGGCATCCGCACTATCCTTCCCCGCCCTGAACGGCGCTTGTCGCGCGCCGGTCAGGTGTGGATGCGCACGATTCGCCCGACTTCATCGTCGGTCAGCAGGTAAAGCGCACCATCGGGGCCCTGCCGCACATCGCGGATGCGTTCACCGAGTTCCGCGAATAGGGCTTCGCGTGCGACGAGGCCATCGCCGTCCAGGCTCAAGCGCCACAGCGCGCGTCCGGCAAGCGCACCGATAAACAGGTTACCCCTCCACTGGGGGAACAGCGCTCCAGTGTAAAACGCCATGCCGCTGGGGGCGATGGGCGCGGGCGCCCAGTACGTGAGGGGCTGCTCCAGCCCGGGCGCCGCCGTCTGCCCGCCCACCGGAATGCACGCTCCCACGGGCGCGCGCTCCTCGCACCCGTAGGAGACGCGCGGCCAGCCGAAGTTGCGCCCGGCGCGCGTGATGTTCACCTCGTCCCCTCCTTGCGGGCCATGTTCGCTCGTCCAGAGCTCGCCACTTGCCGGGTGCACGGCCGCACCCTGCACATTGCAATGGCCCAAGCTCCAGATTTCGGCTGCGGCGCCCGCCTGCCCGACGAAGGGGTTATCCGGGGGCACGCTGCCGTCACTGCGGATGCGGACCACCTTCCCCAGGTGATTGGCCAGGTTCTGTGCATCCTCGCGCCTGCTCAGGCGCTCGCCGAGCGTGACAAACAGCGTGCCGTCAGGAGCAAAGGTCAGGCGCGAACCGAAATGCGCAGTGCTGTCGACCTTGGGAACTTGCCGAAACAGCACCTGCACCTCGCTTAGCGCCGAGCCGTCCGGACTCAACACTCCGCGCGCCACCGCCGTGCCGTTGCGCCCGACATCCACACCCGTGCCTGCTTCCGCATAGCTCCAATACACCAGCCGGTTGAGGGAAAAATTGGGGTCAAGCGCCACATCGAGCAGCCCCCCTTCCCCGCGCGCATCCACAGCTGGCAGACCCGAGACCGGCGCGGACAACTGACCATCCATGCCCACCAGGCGCATTCGCCCGGGCCGCTCGGTGACCAACGCCGTGCCGTCGGGGAGAAAAGCCAGGCTCCAGGGATGGACCAGGTCGCGCGCGTAGGTGGTGGCAAGGGGACGAGGCGCAGGCTGCGCTGGCGAGGGCTGCGAGGCCGAAACAACGGGCACGTTGCCCCACACGACCACGACGTAGCCGCCACCGCACGAGCACAGCACGCCACACCCAGCGGCTGCACTCAGCGCGGCCAGGACACGCCTGCGTGATGGGGGCAAATCTGCATGGGTGGCCATGGCGCGCCTTCGCTCGATACTCTGTGGACCTAACCCGTCTGCGCGTCCAGATCGTGGTCGTCACCCGCTCCGAACACTCGGCGACGCAACTCGGCCAGCCGATCACGCGCCCGTGCCGCTTGCTCGAACTCGAGATTGCGGGCATGTTCGAGCATGCGCTTTTCAAGCTGCCGAATTTCGCGCGCCACGTCTTTTTCGTCAAGTGACTCAAACCGGGCCTGCTCCTGCTCGGCACGGGCTTGCGAGCGCGCGCTGCTGCCCGACTGATCGTACACACCATCGATGAGCTCGCGCACCCGCTTGACGATGCTGCGCGGCGTGATGCCGTGAGTCGTGTTGTGGGCAATCTGCTTGGCCCGACGCCGTTCGGTTTCGTCGATGGCCCGCCGCATGGATTCCGTGACGACGTCGGCGTACAAGATGGCCTTGCCATTGAGGTTGCGCGCCGCGCGGCCTATGGTTTGGATGAGCGAGCGCTCCGAGCGCAGAAAGCCCTCCTTGTCGGCGTCCAGGATGGCCACCAGCGACACCTCGGGAATATCCAGACCCTCGCGCAAAAGATTGATGCCCACCAGCACGTCGAACTGACCGAGGCGCAAGTCACGCAAAATTTCCACGCGTTCCACGGTGTCGATGTCCGAGTGCAGATACCGCACCTTGACCCCGTTGTCGGACAGGTATTCGGTGAGCTGCTCGGCCATGCGCTTGGTCAGCGTGGTGACCAGCACACGCTCGGCCACGCTCACGCGCAGGCGGATCTCGCCCAACAGGTCATCCACCTGGGCCGTGGCGGGTCGCACTTCGATCTCGGGATCCACGAGCCCCGTAGGACGCACCAACTGTTCCACCACGTCCGACGCATGCTCGCGCTCGTAGGCCGCCGGCGTGGCCGAAACGAAGACGACTTGACGCATCTTGCGCTCGAACTCGGCAAACTTCAGCGGACGATTGTCCAGCGCTGAAGGCAGACGAAAGCCGTAATCCACCAGTGTCTGTTTGCGCGCTCGATCGCCGTTGTACATGCCGTTGAATTGGCCAATCAGCACATGGCTCTCGTCGAGGAACATCAAGGCATCCGGTGGAAGGTAATCCACCAGGGTGGACGGCGGCTCTCCCGGCGCCGAACCCGAGAGGTGGCGCGTGTAGTTCTCGATGCCCTTGCAGTGACCGATCTCGGTGAGCATCTCCAGGTCAAAGCGCGTGCGCTGCTCCAGGCGCTGGGCCTCGACCAGCTTCCCGGCACCCGCCAGCTCCTTCAATCGCGTCTTGAGCTCGGCCTCGATGGTTGCGGTGGCGGCCAGCACGCGTGCCTTCGGCGTGACATAGTGGCTGCTGGGGTAAACGGTGAAGCGCGGAATCTTTTGCCGCGTGATGCCGGTGAGTGGATCGAACAACGTGAGGGACTCGATTTCATCGTCGAAGAGTTCCACGCGGATCGCCAGCTCGGCATGTTCGGCGGGGAAGATGTCGATCTGATCGCCGCGCACGCGAAACACCCCGCGCGTGAACTCCACGTCGTTGCGCTTGTATTGCATGCGGACGAGCTGCGCGATGATGTCGCGCTGCCCCATCCGGTCGCCCACGCGCATAGTCATGATCATCGCGTGGTAGTCAGCCGGATTGCCAATGCCATAGATTGCACTGACGGTGGCCACGATCACCACGTCGCGCCGCTCCAGCAGGCTTTTCGTCGCGGACAGGCGCATCTGCTCGATGTGCTCGTTGATCGCGCTGTCCTTTTCGATGAACAAGTCGCGCTGGGGCACATAGGCCTCGGGCTGGTAGTAGTCGTAGTAGCTGACGAAGTATTCCACGGCATTTTTCGGAAAGAACTCCCGAAATTCGCTGTAAAGCTGCGCCGCCAACGTTTTGTTCGGCGCAAAGATGATGGCTGGGCGTCCAAGCCGGGCAATGACATTGGCCATGGTGAAGGTCTTGCCCGAGCCGGTCACGCCCAGCAGGGTCTGAAAGCTCAGACCATCCCGCAGCCCCTCCTCCAGCTTGGCGATCGCCTCAGGCTGGTCCCCCGCCGGCGCATAGGGCTGGTTCAGCTGGAAAGGCGAGTCGTCGAAACGCACCAGATTTTGCGGTTGGACAGGTTCGACAATGGCAAGACTGGGCATGGCGTGCTTCAAAGTGGGGGCTTGCAACGTTGCGCATCCCCGACATGGGTGGGGTCGGAACGGGCTTGGGCGTCGCATGCAGCCTAAAATCGGAAATTCCGGCCAACGCGGCACATTGCGAACCACAAGTTCACATTTTGCGCCCGGCGGCCTCCGAGACATCCATCCTTTTCAACATACACCCATGAGCGCATCGCTTTTTGCCCGTGTCGACTTGGCTCCGCGCGACCCGATCCTGGGCCTGAATGAACAGTTCCAGGCCGACCCCAACCCCAACAAAGTCAACCTGGGTGTGGGCGTGTATACCGATGAAAACGGCAAATTGCCGCTGCTCGCATGCGTGAAGGAAGCGGAAAACCTGCTGTCCGAAAGCCCCAAGCCGCGCAACTACTTGCCCATCGACGGAATCCCGGCCTATGACCAGGCTGTGCAGTCCCTTGTCTTCGGCACCCAGAGCGAGGCGCTCAAGGCCAAGCGCGTGGTTACCGCGCAAGCCCTGGGCGGCACCGGCGGGCTGAAACTCGGCGCTGACTTCCTCAAGCGGCTCAACCCCGCAGCGCGGGTGCTGATTTCAGACCCGAGTTGGGAAAACCACCGCGCCTTGTTCGAGGCTGCGGGCTTTGACGTCGGCACCTACCCGTACTACGACGCAACCAACCGCGGCATCGCCTTTGATGCCATGCTGGCCGCGCTGAACCAGGCGTCCCCCGGCACCATCGTGGTGTTGCATGCGTGCTGCCATAACCCCACCGGTTACGACCTCACGGCCGCCCAGTGGACGCAGGTCATTGCCGCACTGGCGGCGCGTGACCTGGTGCCTTTCCTGGACATGGCATACCAGGGATTTGGCGAAGGCATCGCCGAAGACGGCGCAGTGATTCAACAGTTCGTCGCAAGCGGGATGGACTTTTTCGTCTCCACCTCGTTTTCCAAGAGCTTTTCGCTCTACGGTGAGCGTGTCGGGGCCCTCAGCATCGTATGCGCCAGCCAGGATGAAGCCGTGCGCGTCCTGTCCCAACTCAAGCGTGTCATCCGGACCAACTACTCCAACCCGCCCACCCATGGCGCCCAAGTGGTCGCCATGGTGCTGTCCACTCCGGCTCTGCGCGCGCAATGGGAACAGGAACTGGCGAGCATGCGCGAGCGCATCCGTAGCATGCGCGTGGCGCTTGTGGACCGTCTCCAGGCGCAAGGCGTGAAGGCGGACCTGGGATTCATCACCCGTCAAAAGGGAATGTTCAGCTATTCCGGCCTCAACGCCGAGCAGATGGAAAAGCTGCGCGCCGAGCATGGCATTTACGGCGTGAGCACCGGGCGCATCTGCGTGGCAGCCTTGAACTCCCACAACATCGACTATGTCGCCAAAGCCATGGCTGCGGCAATGCAATAAAGAAAAGAGCGCTGCGCCGCGCGTGAACGACTGCGCCGGCGTAAAATTGCTGCATTGCACAAGGAGCAACCATGGTTTACGACTGGTACGAATCGCAACGGGCGATGCTGAGTCCACTTGCTGAATTTGCGCAAGCGGCCTCGAAGTTTTATACCAATCCTCTGTGGCCCCTGTCGCAGACCCCGACAGCACAGCGCATGTCGGCGAGCTACGAGCTCATGCACCGACTGCTCAAGAGCTACGAGAAGCCGTCGTTCGATATCACGTCCGTGCAGATTGACGGGCGCGAAGTGGCCATCCAGGAGCGGGTGGCGGTGAGCAAGCCGTTTTGCCGCCTGCTGCGCTTCAAGCGCTTCAGCGACGACCCGAAAATCCTCGATCGCCTGAAAACCGAACCGACGGTGTTGATCGTGGCCCCCCTGTCGGGCCACCACGCCACGCTATTGCGCGACACCGTGCGCACGATGCTGCAAGATCACAAGGTGTTTATTACCGACTGGGTTGATGCACGCATGGTGCCCACCGAACAGGGCTCGTTCTCGCTGGACGACTATGTCGCTTATATCCAGGAGTTCATCCGCCATATCGGACCGGATGTGCACGTAATCTCGGTCTGTCAGCCAACCGTACCGGTGCTCGCCGCCATTTCGTTGATGGCCTCGGCGGGTGAGCCGACGCCGCGCACCATGGTGATGATGGGCGGACCCATCGATGCGCGCAAATCACCGACGGCGGTCAACAACCTGGCGATGAACAAGAGCCATGAGTGGTTTGAGTCCAACGTCATCTACCGCGTGCCCGTGAACTACCCTGGCGCTGGACGCCGCGTCTACCCCGGCTTTTTGCAGCACACCGGGTTCATCGCGATGAACCCCGACAGGCACATGAAATCGCATTACGACTTTTTCCTGGACCTGGTGCGCGGTGACGACGATGACGCCGATGCCCACCGGCGTTTCTATGACGAGTACAACGCCGTCCTGGACATGGATGCCGACTATTACCTGGACACGATCCACCTGGTGTTCCAGGAGTTCGCGCTGGTCACGGGTACGTGGACCGTCAATGGCGAGCTCGTGCGCCCGCAAGATATCCATTCCACGGCGCTGATGACGATCGAAGGCGAGCTCGACGACATTTCAGGCGCCGGCCAGACGCAGGCCGCGCACGATCTGTGCACGGGCATCCCGGCCGAGGATCGCACGCATTACACGGTCCCCGGCGCCGGTCACTATGGCATCTTTGCCGGCCGCCGATGGCGTGAGCTGGCCTATCCGCGTGTACGGGACTTCATCGCTGCGCATCGGGCAGGCGCCGGGCGCAGCGCAGCGCCACGCCGCCGCACGGCCTGACGCGGTGACCGGAGGCGATTCGGGCTGCAGGCTCGCGGTCTGAGAGCTTTGCGCATGTCCAGTCCGAGCCTCTCCCCGTCACAAGCTCGCCTGGCCGAGCGCGTCGACGCCGCGCTGCCGCAAACCCAGTGCACCCGCTGCGGCTTCCCGGATTGCCGCGCCTATGCGGAAGCGATTGCCACGGGCCAGGCGAAGATCAACCAATGCCCCCCTGGCGGGGCTGAAGGCGTCGTGCGACTGGGCGCCATCACCCGTCTCCCCGTCGAGCCGCTGAATCCGGCCAACGGGCTCGAATTGCCGCGCCGTGTTGCGGTGATCGACGAGGCCTGGTGCATCGGTTGCACGCTTTGCATCCAGGCCTGCCCCGTGGATGCCATTGCCGGGGCGGCAAAGCGCATGCACACCGTGCTTGCCGATTGGTGCACAGGGTGCGAGCTCTGCCTTGCACCCTGTCCAACCGACTGCATCAGTCTGCTGCCCTTGCCCGAGGCGGATCATGCCGACAAAACGGGTTGGGCCGCCTGGAGCACGCAACAAGCCGACGATGCACGGCGCCGTTATGCAGCACGCAAAGCCCGCCTGGAGCGCGTCGCCAGCGAGCGTGCACAGCGCCTGCGCGACAAGGCCTTGGGCCGCCCGGGCCCACCCGAAGACAAGACCGACTCCGCTGCTGGCGCCTTGGAGCAGCAGCGCAAACAATCCATGATCGCCGAAGCGCTCGAGCGCGCGCGCCTGCGCCAGGCAAGTCGCCCACGCTGACAGGACGCAGTCCGTGTGACTGCGGTCAATCGGGATTCCCAGCGACAATTCCGCATCATGAACAAAGCCGACATCGAGACCCTGTTCGCCCGGCTCCAGGCGGCGAACCCCCATCCCCGCAGCGAGCTGCACTATCGCAATGCGTTTGAGCTGCTCGTCGCTGTGGTCCTGTCCGCGCAGGCGACCGACGTGAGCGTCAACAAGGCCACCCAGGGGTTGTTCGCCGCGGCCCCGACCCCACAGGGCATGGTGGCGCTGGGGGAGGACGGGGTCGCCGAGAAAATCCGCACAATCGGCCTGTACCGAACCAAGGCCAGGAACGTTGTCGGCCTCAGTCGCATCCTGGTCGAGCAGCACGGTGGGCATGTTCCAGCCTCGCGCGAAGCGCTCGAAGCCCTGCCTGGCGTGGGGCGCAAGACGGCCAACGTGGTGCTCAATGTTGCCTTCGGCCAGCCAACTTTGGCGGTGGACACGCACATCTTCCGCGTCGCCAACCGCTTGGGCCTGGCGCGCGGCAAGACCCCGCTCGAGGTCGAGACCAAGCTGTTGAAGGTGGTACCGGAACCTTTTCGCCACGATGCCCACCATTGGCTGATCCTCCATGGGCGCTATGTCTGCAAGGCCCGCAAACCGGACTGCTGGCGCTGCGCACTTGCCGACCTGTGCCCCTACAAGCCCAAGACACCCCAGCCGAAAGCATGATGCGAAGCTCCCAAGCCATGCGCAGTGCATCCGGGCCCCGGTCCCGATCCGATCCCAGGCGACCGTTGCCCCTGTACCGGCTCGGCCTGTGCGCCCGACTGCTGGTGTTGGCCGCCTGCACCCTCGCACAGGCCGCGCAAGCCGCAATCGTGGTACGCGACGACGGCGGACATCGGGTCGCGCTCTCCCATCCGGCGCGACGCATCGTTGCGTTATCCCCGCAATTGGTGGAGCTGGCCGACGCGGCCGGTGCGGGCCGGGAGCTGATCGCATCCATTCGCGGAGCCGACTGGCCGGAAGCAGCCAAGTCCCTGCCGCGCGTGGGCGATGCGTTCGCCATCAATCTGGAAGCCGTCGTCGCGCTCAAACCTGATCTGATCCTTGCCTGGCGATCGGGAACACCACCGCGTCAGGTCGATGCCCTGCAGCGCCTGGGCGTTCCCGTGTACTGGAGCCAGACTGACAGTCTGCAGGGAATTGCCTCGACTGTGCAGCGCATCGGCGAACTCGCGGGCACCATGCCCACCGCAGCGCGTTGGGCACGCGCCTTTGATGCGCGCCTGGCTGTCCAGCGCGCGCGCTATGCGCATCAGCCACCGGTGCGCGTGTTCTACCAGGTGTGGCCCGATCCGCTGATGACGGTGGGCGGTCCGCAACTCCTCAACCAGGTCATTACGCTGTGCGGGGGCGTCAATCCGTTCGCCACCCTACCGGTTCTGGCGCCGAGCGTCAGCCGCGAGGCGGTGATCGCAGCCGATCCGCAACTCATCGTCGCAGCCAGCCGCAACCGGGCTGCGCTCGACGCGTGGATGCAGTACGGGCAAATCAGCGCCGTGCGCCACCGCCAGCTGCTGTTGCTTGACCCGCACCTGCTGCCGCGCATGGGCGCGCGCGTGCTTGATGGCGTGGCGCAGCTGTGCGCGGCCATCGCGCACACTCGGCAGGTTGACGGCCAATCGGCACCGGCATCGTCAAAGCGGTAGCCACAATGGCGGCCCGTCGGGGCGCTCCACGCGCGTCCAGCCGCACCGGTAAAGCCGCTCGAGTGTTTGTGCATTGAGGACTTCAGCAACCGGCCCAGCGACCCACTGCCCGCCCGGCACCAATCCCAGCACATGGGTGGCCAGGTGCGCCACCCAGTTCACATCGTGCGCCGCGAACACGACGGCTTGCGCGCCGAGTTCACCAAGCAAACGGGCGACCAAACCTTGATGCGCAGGATCCTGGAAGCTCACCGGCTCATCCAGCAGCAGGACAGGGGCGCGCTGCGCCAGCACTTGGGCCAGCGCCACGCGCTGGCGCTCGCCGGCTGACAGCGCAAGCACGTGGCGGTGCGCCAGATGGCTGGCGTCTACCCGCTGCAGCCAGGCCAAGGCCGACTGCTCGTCGGCGCTGGCCTGCGCCAGCATCACGGCATGCAGCACGGCGATGCCGAAGCGGTCGCGTGGCTGGCTCGGCAGGAAGGCGCGCTCGCGCGCCAACTCCCGCGGCGAATGCGCAGCCAGCGCCCGACCTTGCAGCGTCACCGGCAAGGGCTCTGTGCCCAGACCCGCCATGTGCCGCAACAGCGTGGACTTGCCCGCGCCGTTGCGCCCCAACAAAGCCCAGCGCTCGCCACTTCTCACGCTCAGGCTGAGTTGGCGCAAAAGCAGACGGCGGCCGATGCGCAGGTCCAGGCGATCGACCGCAAGGGCCGCGGCAGTCGCACTCATCGCGGTTGCCGCACCAGAAGCACGATAAACACCGGAGCGCCAATGAGCGCCGTGATGGCCCCCACCGGAAGCTCATAGGGCATGGCAACGCCGCGCGCCAGCGCGTCAGCCGCAAGCACCAGGGCGCCGCCCAGCATGGGCACGGCCCAGCTTTGCTGGCGCATGCGCACCACACCGAACATCCGCAGTACATGGGGCACGACAAGACCCACAAAACCGACGGCCCCGGCTTCAGCCACGGCAGCACCCGTGGCCAGGGCGGCCAGAAGGACCAAGCCAAGGCGCAGGCGATGCACAGGCTCGCCGAGCAACCAGGCATGCTCGCTCCCCAATGCCAGCCGATCCAGGGCACGCGTCCACAGGCCCAGTGCGCCTGCCAGCACAAGCGCAAGCGGGCAAAGCCAGGCGCCAAATCGCGCGCCTGCCAGATCCCCCACCAGCCAGAACACGGCCCCCCGCAGGCTTTGGTCAGGCACCAGCGCCAGAAGCAGCGTGGAGGCGGCGCCGAATACGGCCGAGAGCATGGCGCCAATGAGGATAAGCTGGGCCGGGGCTTCGTCGTCGGGGCTGGCCAAGGCGCGGCGGCCGAGGAGCATCAACAGACCCAGCGCCAACAGCGCTCCGCCCACGCTACCCAGCCACAGCAGGCCGCCGAACCACACCAGCATCGCAATGGCACCCATACCCGCTCCGGCAGAGGCGCCGAGCACATACGGATCGGCCAATGGGTTGCGCAACACAAGCTGCATGGCCAGGCCCGCCTCGGCAAGCAAGGCGCCGGCGCCGGCGCCGGCCAGCACGCGCGGAATGCGCAACTGCTCGATGATGGCCCAGTTCCAGCCCCCTGCCCCGACGCTCAACCCCAGGACAATCGAGGCGCCGAGAGCCGCCGCCATCACGGCCAGCAACAACCCGTCGCGCGGCTCGATATGGCGCGCGACCAGTTGCGGGGCTTGGTCAATGGCGGGAGCGGACATGCGTGAGGGCCACGGTCGGTTGCACAGTCGGTTGATCGGTCACAAACCCAGCGGGTGCCAAGTCAGACCCACGAATACCCCAAAGGGTTCACGGTTGTAGCCGTAAACCATCTGGTATTTCTTGTCGAACAGATTCTGCACCCGCGCGTTCCAGCTCCACTGCGCCGTGATGGCGCCGCTGACCGTCAGATCAACGGTGGTGTAACTGCCGAGGACGGCATCGGTGGCCGGGTATGCGCCGTAGTTCTTGTCCATGCGGGGCCCGCTGTAATGCACGGCAGCACCAAGCAGCAGACTGCCCATGGCGTGATTGATCGCCACATTCGCCAAGCTGCGGGCGCGGCGCTGCAGCGTTGGATGACCGGGCTTGGTCAGGTCAACCGGCTGCTGCAAGGTGAGATTCGCGTCATACGCCCAGTTGTTCCAGCTCCCACGCCCCGTCAGCTCCAGCCCGCGCGTACGGCTGCGCGCGACGTTCTGAAAGGCACCACCCAAATATTGCCACTGGTCGGTTGCCTGGGTCTGGAACAGCGTGGCGCGCCAGACGTTCGGACCTCGGGACCATTGCAGACCGCCTTCTGCCGAATGCGCTTTCTCGGGGCGCAGATCCGGATTGCCTCCGTTGCCGATGTCGTAAAGGTAGCCCAAAGGCGGCGCGTTGAACGCCGTGGAATAGCTGGCAATCGCTTTGAACCCACCCCCAAGCTCGCGCCCATATCCCAGGTAGCCGGTGTTCTGGCCAGAATAGCCCTCGATGCTGTCGTGGCGCACGTTGAACTGCAGCGCATTGCCATCGAACGATCCATTCAAGCCGGCGAACAGCGCCTTTGCAGTGCGCGTCCGGTCCAGCGAGCCCGCGTAGCCGTATCCGTAGTCATAGCGACCGGTGATGCCCTGATGCTGGACTTGCAGACCGCCGGTCGCCGTCCAGCCCTTGCCCAGCTGCACGACGTTGCGCCACGACAATTGATCCACACGGGTCCGGTAGTCGCTGGTGAACGAGCCCGCGTTGGCGTTGGTTGTGGTCTGCTGGCTGAGATCCAGGTGGGACAACCAGTTCGGGTTGATCTGGTTGTCACTGAAAAGCTGACCAAGCTCCTGTCGCACTTGGCCCGCATTCTCGGTGTTGTCGTAGGTATAGCGGCCTTCGCTGCTGAATGCGCGCAGTCCCATACGCTGGCCCGCAGCCCATTCCTGCACGACGCTGCCATGCGCGGTCGTATTGCGGTATCCATCAGCCTGATTGGGCAGTCCTGACTGGCTCGGATTTTGCGAAGGAATGCCCTGCGAGGTGTAGCGGCTGACCCCCGCCTGCAGCGCCGTCTTGCCGATCTGCCCACTTGCGTCGGCCGAGGTCGTCGTCGTATCACGGCTTCCCACCGTGACCGACACGGATCCTTGGGGCTTGCGGCTGCCCTCGCGCGTTGTGATGAGCACCACGCCACCAATGGCGCCCGAGCCATAGATGGCCGAGACATTGCCGCGGATGATTTCGATGCGCTGAATCTGATCGGTAGTGAGATTGTTGAGATAGGCCACGCCGGTGGAGTCCTGCGCATTCAGCGGCACACCGTCAAGCAGCACGAGCACGTCGGGCCCACTGAAGCCGCGCACGTACACGTTGCCGCTTTGCCCCGGTCCTCCGTTGGACGTGACCTGCACACCGGCAACCTGCTGCAAAAGAGTGGTGAGGTTCTGCGCTGCGTAGTCCTCGATCTGCTCCCGGGTGATGACGCTTACGCTGGGCAAAGCAGTGGACAGGGGCTGCGGGTAGCCGGTGGCGGACACCACCACCGGGGGCAGCAAGGGGGCGTTGCCCGGCGCCAGCTGTGCGTGAGCCGCAGCGCACGACAGCGCTGCAGGCAGGAACAGGACGACCTGGGCGGCCCGCGAGGGCATGGCTGCGCGCCAGGCGCCGAAGTGGGCCGCGGCGCAGCGGGGTTGCGAAATGCACGCCGGAGCCTGGGCCGATGCGGGCGTGGACGAAAAACGGGCGGTTTTCATGGGATTGCATTGGATCGATGGCGGCTTCCGCGCTCCCCCGCACGGTTGACCGAAACCGAAAACCGCATCGCCCCTGACCGCAAGCCACGCGAGCCCGAGCTGCGCGGCTTCAGGCAACTCGGGCACCTCACCTGCCTCACCCCGGGCAGCGCTACGGTTTTCGCCTGTTGGCCGGTATCCGGGCTGGCGGATCTCCCCCATGCGCCTTCCCAGCATCCTTGCGGATAACCAGTGGCTCCATGCATGGGGGCGGCAGGCTCGCGCCTGCATCCACACACCGTTGCGGGGGCAGCACAGGTTGCGATGACACCTCGAGGTGCACACCACCCTGTTTCCCGTTTAACTGCGCGACATGACACGCCGCGCAAGCACCAACCCCCCTATCGTATTGAATTCCGCCGGCTTACCCTCGCGCCATGGCTAGAATCAATCGCATGGATCCCGCAACGTCCGCCACCGACTTAACCGCCCAGTTCGACGATCTTGCCGACAAGGTCGATCGTCTGGCCCTGCGCCATGCCGAGCTCAAGCGCACCAATGCACTGCTTCAGGAGCGCATACGGCAGCTTGAGGCGGAGCGCGACAGCCTGCGCATTCGCCTCACCGAGGCGCGCACCCGGGTTGACCACCTGCTGGCGCGCCTTGACCCGCCGGATGCGCTGGCCACGCCCGATCACCCCGCCTGAGCCGGATTGCCGGCCTGGGCCCACTTTGCGAGACACCACCGTGAGCAGCGCGACGCTTGAAGTGACCATCATGGGCCAAAGCTACGTCCTGGCCTGCCCCGAGGGCGAGCAGGACGCGTTACGTGAAGCCGTGGCCGAGGTGGATCGGGAGATGTGCAGCATCCGTGATTTGGGAAAGATCCGTGCACGTGAACGCATCGCGGTTCTCGCGGCTCTCAATCTTGCTCACGCCAAGCGCCTGGCCGCCGCTGGCGTTCCAGCGTCGGCGCCGGGCGAATCCGCGGTGGCCGACCTGCCTGTGCGGCTGCGGCAGTTGCAGCAAAAACTTGACGCCGCACTCGACAGCGACGGCCAGTTGCTCTGAGCCCAGACCGCGCAGCCAGCACGCTTGCGCGGTCGCCCCTACAATCGCCGCTGTCTGCCTGGCCTCGCCGATCAGGCATTTCTTGAACCGATGCGCTTTGCCTCGGGCTTGGAAGATCCCACATGGGCGCGCAGTGTCTCGCGCAGACGCTCCCGAAGTGTGGTGACCTTGCCCACCTGTCCCAACAGGGTTCAGGGATCAATGGTCGGCAGGGTTCGGGCAGACACCTCATTGCGCGCGCAGGTGCACGACCACCTGGCCTCCTCATACAGATCCCCCGAACGATATGCCTTGGCCGTTCCTGCTTGAACTGATGGTGCTCGGTTGCTTTACCGGGTTCATGGCCGGCCTGCTGGGCATTGGTGGCGGCATGCTCCTCGTGCCATTTCTCACCTTGATGTTCACGCGCGAGCACTTCGGCGCGGATCTCATCGTGCATATGGCGATCGCCACCTCGTTGACCACCATCCTCTTCACTTCGGCGTCGAGCGTGCGCGCGCACCACCGGCGCGGCGCCGTGCGCTGGGGTATTGCGGTGTGGATGGGCGCAGGCGCGGTGCTTGGCACCTTCATCGGAGCCCAAGTCGCCGGACTGCTCAAATCGGGCTGGCTTGCAATGTTCTTCGCCGTGTTCGTCGGCCTTTCGGCGCTGCGCATGCTGCTGTCGGGCCACACCCCAACTGCGGAAGTCCCTGAGTCGCTCCCGCCCAGGCCGGCTTTGATGGGAGCCGGCAGTCTCATTGGTTTCATCTCCTCGCTGGTCGGCGCAGGCGGAGGCTTTCTCACCGTACCGTTTCTGAGCTGGCGCGGCGTGCACATGCGCAATGCCGTTGCCACCAGTGCCGCGATGGGTTTTCCCATTGCGGCTGGCGGCCTGGTCGGGTATGTCCTGGCCGGCCAGCATGCCTCGGGGCTGCCGCCCTACTCGCTCGGCTTCGTGTATCTGCCGGCGCTCTTTGCTTGCGCAGCCACCAGCGTGCTGATGGCACCGGTGGGGGCAAGCGTCGCGCATCGACTGCACGTGCGGGCCCTGCGACGCGTGTTTGCCGTCCTGCTGCTGGGTTTGGCCAGCTACATGCTGTGGAAAGGCGTGCATGCCTTGAGCTGGATTGCCCATTGACACCCTGAGGCACAACGCCGGCATTGCGCCGATGGACGGCGACGCACCCATGTGGGTGCTGGACACCAACGTCGTGCTCGACTGGCTGGTGTTTGACGACCCCGCCATGCAGCAGGCTTCGACCAGGCTGAAAAGCGGCCGAGCGCTTTGGCTGGCCACGGATGCGATGCGTGAGGAAGCCCTGGAAGTCGCTGCGCGACCGGTATTCGCCAAGCGCGGCGGAGCCGCCGACTTGTGCGCGAGGATTGCCGCCGCCTATCGCGACCATGCGCGCATGCTGCATCCGGCCGGGTGCGCGAGCCTGCGATGCGCGGACCCGGACGATCAGCTATTCGTCGACCTGGCTTTGGAGCACGCTGCAGAACTCCTGCTCACGCGGGACCGGGCGCTGCTTGCCCTTGCGGCTGCAGCGCGCACCCGAGGGCTGTCCATTGCAAGGCCCCAGGATGTGCCGTGGGTGCTGCAGCGGCAGGCCCAAACCGTCTCAGGCAGCCATGCCTTTGCTCAGGCGCGAGGCGCGGCGCTCGGCCCAGACGATCATGGCGACACCCAATACGATCAACGGCAGCGATAGCAACTGCCCCATGGTGAGCCCGAACCAGAGATAGCCGAGAAAGGCATCCGGCTGACGGAAAAATTCCGCGGTGAAACGCGCAAGCCCATAACCCAGCGCAAAGCAGCCCGCGATATAGCCGCGAGGACGCTCCTTGCGCGACAGCCACCACAGCACCGCGAACAGGAGAATGCCCTCGAGGAACATTTCATAGAGCTCCGACGGGAAACGTGGCACCATGCTCCCCGACTCGGGGTAGATCATCGCACCAGGCCACCAGGCAGGCGCCTGCCGGCCCCACAATTCGCCGTTGATGAAGTTGCCGATGCGACCGAAGGCCAGCCCTGGCGGCACCAGCGGGGAGACAAAGTCCATGAGGTCCAACCACGAAACCTTTCGCGTCCACGCAAACCAACCGGCAGCGGCCATCACGCCCAGCAGTCCGCCGTGAAAGGACATTCCCCCATCCCAGACCGCGACGATCTGCGCCGGGTGACCCAGGTAATAGTCGGGCTGGTAGAACAGCACATAACCGATGCGTCCCCCAAGGATGACGCCCAGCACCCCGGCAAACAGCAGATCCTCGATGTCCCGCGAAGTCCAGCCATAGCGGGCGTAGGGTTGGTCCTTCAGGCGCCGTTTGGCAAGCAGCCAGAAGCTGAGGAATCCCAGCAGGTACATGATGCCGTACCAGTGGACCTCAATCGGCCCCAGCTTGAGGGCAATGGGGTTGAAATCGGGATGAATTAGCATGGAAGCGAAGTGTACGGGTGTTGTTTGACTGCCCATCGAAAGGGCCGCCGCGCTAGCTGATACGACAGCTTCAGACGGCACCGGTTCACCCCATTTTCGTTTCGTTTCAGCCTGCGAGCTTTCGCACTGCCATTTCTGCCATTTCCATGACCGACAAACTCCGTTCTGCCCACATCACCGAAGGTGTTGCCCGTGCGCCCAACCGCTCGATGTTTTACGCGATGGGCTACAAAAAGGCCGATTTTGCACACCCGATGATTGGTATCGCCAATGCGCACTCCACCATCACACCATGCAACTCCGGCTTACAAAAGCTTGCCGATGCAGCCATTGAGGGGGTCCGCGCGGCCGGCGGCAACCCCCAAGTGTTTGGCACCCCGACCATTGCCGACGGCATGTCCATGGGCACCGAGGGCATGAAATACTCGCTGGTGTCTCGCGAGGTGATCGCCGACTGCGTGGAAACCTGTGTCCAGGGCCAGTGGATGGACGGCGTGCTGACGATCGGTGGCTGTGACAAGAACATGCCGGGCGCGATGATTGGCATGCTGCGTTGCAATGTGCCGGGCATCTTTGTCTATGGCGGCACCATCCTGCCCGGGCACTACAAGGGCAAGGATCTGAATATTGTCTCCGTCTTCGAAGCCGTGGGCGAATTTTCTGCCGGTCGCATGAGTCAGGTGGATTTCGATGCCATCGAGCAATGCTCGGTGCCCACCAGTGGGTCGTGCGGGGGCATGTACACGGCCAACACGATGTCCGGTGCCATTGAGGCCATGGGCATGTCGCTGCCCTACTCGTCGACGATGGCGAATGTGCACGAGGAAAAGGTGCAATCAGCCAGCGACTCGGCGCGAACCCTGCTGGCCGCTGTGCGGGCTGGTCTCAAGCCACGCGACATTGTCACCCGCGAGGCACTGGAAAACGCGGTGGCGGTCGTGATGGCCACGGGCGGATCGACCAACGCCGTGCTGCATCTGTTGGCGATTGCACACGCGGCCGAGGTGCCGTTTTCGATCGATGACTTCGAGACCATCCGCAAACGCACTCCTGTCTTGTGCGACATGAAGCCCTCGGGGCAATACGTGGCCACGGACCTGCATCGCGCTGGCGGCATCCCCCAAGTGATGAAAATCCTGCTGAACGCCGGCCTCATTCATGGCGACTGCATGACCATTACCGGCAAAACAGTGGCCGAGAATCTTGCCGATGTGCCGGCTGAGCCGCGTGCCGACCAAAATGTGATCCGCCCTTTCACCAATCCCATGTACGCGCACGGCCATCTGGCCATCCTCAAAGGCAACCTTGCACCCGAGGGCTGCGTGGCCAAGATCACCGGTTTGAAGAACCCGAGCATGACCGGCCCGGCGCGGGTCTTCGACGACGAGCAAAGCGCGTTGGAGGCCATCCTGGCCAATCAGATCAAGGCTGGCGACATCATGGTGCTGCGCTACCTCGGCCCCAAGGGCGGCCCGGGCATGCCTGAGATGCTGGCGCCAACGTCCGCCCTGGTCGGAGCGGGTTTGGGCGAATCGGTGGGACTGATCACCGACGGACGCTTTTCGGGTGGGACCTGGGGCATGGTGGTCGGCCACGTGGCTCCCGAAGCCATGGTCGGCGGTGATATCGCTTTGATCCAGGAAGGCGACAGCATCACCATCGATGCCCCGACCCTGACACTGAACCTGAACGTGCCGGAGGCGGAAATCGCCCGCCGTCGAGCTTCCTGGACACCTCCGCAGACACGTTACAAGCGTGGCGTTCTGGCCAAGTTCGCCAAACTGGCCGGCACGGCATCCAAGGGCGCCGTGTTGGACGCCGATCTGGGGTGAGGAAACCGCCGCGCGCGTAAGCGACAAAAAGAAGGCACCCCGCGCGGGGGTGCCCATGTCAGGGTCGCCGCCCCAGCCTTATGCCTGCGCATCCTCCGCTTCGCGCTTGCGAGGCTTTGGCTCGGGCTCGGCAATGTCCAGACGCACCTTGCCCGACTCGTCAATATCCACCGTGACCCGCCCTCCGTCCACCAGACGACCAAACAGGAGTTCGTCGGCAAGGGCACGGCGGATCGTGTCCTGAATCAGCCGTTGCATCGGGCGCGCGCCCATCAGCGGGTCGAAGCCCTCGGCTGCGAGGTGCTTGCGCAGCTTGTCCGTGAACGTTGCCTCCACCCGCTTCTCGGCCAATTGGGACTCGAGTTGCAGCAGGAATTTGTCGACGACGCGCAGGATGATGGATTCGTCCAGCGGCCGGAAACTGATGATGGCATCCAGCCTGTTGCGGAACTCCGGCGAGAACATGCGCTTGATGTCAACCATTTCATCGCCGCGCTCGCGCTTGGACGTGAAGCCCATGGTGCCTTTTTGCATGGTTTCGGCCCCCGCATTGGTCGTCATGATGAGAATGACGTTGCGGAAATCGGCCTTGCGTCCGTTGTTGTCGGTCAGCGTGCCGTTGTCCATGACCTGAAGCAGCACGTTGTAGACGTCCGGGTGGGCTTTCTCGATCTCGTCAAGCAGCAGGACGGCATGCGGCTTTTTCGAAATCGCCTCGGTAAGCAGCCCGCCCTGATCGAATCCGACGTAGCCCGGAGGCGCACCGATCAGGCGCGAGACGGTGTGACGCTCCATGTATTCGGACATGTCGAAGCGCACCAGCTCGATGCCGAGCACGAACGCCAACTGCCGCGCCACCTCCGTCTTGCCAACCCCGGTTGGCCCGCTGAACAGGAAGGACCCGATGGGCTTGTCTGGCTTGCCCAGACCCGATCGCGTCATTTTGATCGCCGCCGCGAGCGCGCCGATGGCATCTTCTTGACCGAACACCACGTTCTTCAGGTCACGCTCAAGGTTCTTCAGCTTGGAGCGGTCGTCCGTGGTCACACTGTGCACTGGCACCCGGGCGATCTTGGACACGATGTCCTCGATCTCACCTTTGCCGATGGTCTTCTTCTGCTTGCTCTTGGGCAGGATGCGCTGGGCTGCACCGGCCTCATCGATCACGTCGATTGCCTTGTCTGGCAGGTGGCGGTCATTGATGTATTTGGCCGAAAGCTCCGCTGCGGCAGCGAGCGCACCGGCGCCGTATTTGACGCCATGATGCTCCTCGAAGCGCGACTTCAGACCCTTGAGGATTTCCACCGTCTGCTCCACGCTGGGTTCGACCACGTCGATCTTCTGGAACCGGCGCGACAGCGCCGCATCCTTCTCAAAGATGCCACGGTATTCGTTGAACGTGGTGGCGCCGATGCAGCGCAACTGGCCGGACGTCAATGCCGGTTTGAGCAGGTTGGATGCATCCAGCGTGCCGCCAGAAGCCGCCCCCGCGCCGATGAGCGTGTGGATCTCGTCGATGAACAGGATGGAATGCGGCATCTCCTTGATCTGCTTGATCACGGCTTTGATGCGCTGCTCGAAATCGCCCCGGTATTTGGTCCCGGCCAGCAGCGCGCCCATGTCGAGCGAGTACACGACGCCGTGCTCCAGCACGGATGGCACCTGACCCTGCACGATGCGCCACGCCAAACCCTCGGCGATTGCCGTCTTTCCCACCCCGGCCTCACCGACCAGCAGAGGATTGTTCTTGCGCCGACGACACAACACCTGGATGACGCGCTCGACCTCGGCCTCGCGGCCGATCAGCGGGTCGATCCGCCCATCGCGCGCCAACTGGTTGAGGTTTTGCGTGAACTGATCCAAAGGCGTGTCCTTGCCCTCTTTGTCCTCCTCGTCGCCCGCGCTGCCACCCACCGGCTTGGCTTGCTCAACCGGATCGGTCTTGCGGATTCCGTGCGAAAGGTAATTCACCACGTCCAGCCGGGTCACGCCCTGCTGGTGGAGGTAGTACACGGCGTGCGAATCCTTCTCGCTGAAGATTGCCACCAGCACGTTGGCACCCGTCACTTCCTTCTTGCCATTGGAGGACGACTGCACGTGCATGATTGCACGCTGGATGACGCGTTGAAAGCCAAGGGTCGGCTGGGTATCCACGTCGTCGGTGCCAGGCACCACGGGCGTGTTTTCCTTGACAAAGGCGGACAGACTCTTGCGCAGATCGTCGATATTGGCCGAGCAGGCACGCAACACCTCGGCCGCCGAGGGGTTGTCCAGCAACGCGAGCAGCAAATGCTCGACCGTGATGAACTCGTGCCGCTGCTGGCGCGCCTCAACAAAGGCCATATGCAAACTGACTTCCAGTTCCTGGGCAATCATGACACTCTCCTAAATGGCCTCCATCACACACTGCAAGGGGTGACCGGCCTGGCGCGCCGCCGACATCACCTGCTCGACCTTGGTTGCTGCAACATCCTTCGCATACACACCGCAAACCGCACGACCGTGCTGATGCACCTTGAGCATGATCTGTGTGGCGGTTTCACGGTCCTTGCGGAAAAACTCCTGAATGACGAACACCACGAACTCCATCGGCGTGAAATCGTCGTTCAGCATGACCACCTGATACAGCGGCGGCGGCTTGAGCTTTTGCTCCTGGCGCTCGACGACAGCCGCAGAACCAGGGTCGGAACCGGAGATTTTGCGTGGAATGGACATGATCGAATTCTAAGTTTTCGACTGAGCCTTCGCTGGTCTATGGGCATCCTCCAATTGTGATCAGATTACACCTTTCAGGTTCCAAAACCTTACCACCCCGCAAATTTGTTGCGTAATCCCCCCAGCGCCGGGCTGGGCCCCCATTTTCACCGTACCACGCACGAAAGGAAGCCGCACGGCGTGCGGCATTGGCAATGTCGACGCCGCCGGTTGATCGACATGGAGCGCGGCTCTGCGCCATCCCCGATGCCGAGCAAGCACGGGTTAAGGCGCTATCTCTGGCGCTCACATGCCCGCATAGTTCGGCCCGCCGCCGCCTTCGGGTGTGACCCAGGCGATGTTCTGCGTCGGGTCCTTGATGTCGCAGGTTTTGCAGTGCACGCAGTTCTGCGCGTTGATGACGAGCTGATCTGCGCCATCCTTGTTGACGAACTCATACACGCCAGCCGGGCAGTAGCGGCTCTCGGGACCGGCGTACCTGGCCAGATTGATCCTGACCGGCACGCTAGCGTCTTTCAGCGTCAGGTGCGCCGGCTGCTGCTCTTCGTGGTTGGTGTTGGACACAAACACGCTGGAGAGTCGGTCGAAGCTGATCACGCCGTCGGGCTTGGGATAGGCGATCTGCGGCATCTCGGCCGCCGGACGCAGCGTGGTGTGGTCCTTGGTGGTGTTGTGCAGCGTCCAGGGCGGGCTGCGCACGCCCACCTTGGGCAGGAACCAGTGCTCCACGCCCGTCATCAGCTTGCCCATGAACGGGCTCTTCTTGAACCAGTTTTTGAAGTTGCGGTACGTCCAGAGCTCGTCGTACAACCAGCTCGTCTTGAAGCGCTCGGGAAAGGCCGTGAGCTCGTCGCCGCCGCGGCCGGCCGTCACCGCTTCAAACGCGGCTTCGGCGCACAGCATGCCGCTCTTGATGGCCGCGTGGCTGCCCTTGATGCGGGCGGCGTTCAGGAAGCCGGCATCGCAACCGACCAGCGCGCCGCCGGGGAACACCAGCTTGGGCAGTGCCTGGGGCGTGCCGTTGTTCAGTGCGCGGGCGCCGTAGCCCAGGCGCTTGCCGCCTTCAATGTGCGCCTTGATGCTCGGGTGCGTTTTCCAGCGCTGCATCTCCTCGAACGGGCTGAGCCAGGGGTTCGGGTACGCCAGGCCCACGACCATGCCCAGCGTGACCTTGTTGCCTTCCATGTGGTACAGGAAACCCCCGCCGAAGGTGCTGTCGTCCATCGGCCAACCGGCGGTGTGCACCACAAGGCCGGGTTTGGCCTTGTCAGCCGGCACTTCCCAGAGCTCCTTGATGCCGATGGCGAAGGTCTGGGCGTCCTTGCCCTCGTCCAGTTTGAATTTCGCGATCAGCTGTTTGCCCAGATGGCCGCGCGCACCTTCGGCGAACACGGTGTACCTGGCGTGCAGCTCCATGCCGATCTGGAAGTTATCCCCCGGCTCGCCGTCCTTGCCCACCCCCAGGTTTCCGGTGGCGACCCCTTTGACCGCGCCCTCCTCGCTGTAGAGCACCTCGGCGGCGGGGAAGCCGGGGAAGATCTCCACGCCCAGGCCTTCGGCCTGGTCTGCGAGCCACTTGGTCACGGCGCCAAGGCTGATGACGTGGCAACCCTTATTGTGGAAGTTGCGCGGCATCAGCCATTCCGGGGTGCGGGTCGCACCGGTCTCGCGAAGCACCAACAGGGTGTCGCCTGTCACGGGCTGCAGCAACGGTGCACCGCGTTCCTTCCAGTCCGGGAAGAGTTCGGTGATCGCCCTAGGGTCCATGACCGCGCCGCTGAGAATGTGGGCACCCGGTTCGGAGCCCTTTTCCAGAACGCAGACGCTGAGCTCGCTGCCTTGGTCGGCAGCGAGCTGTTTCAGGCGGATGGCGGTGGCCAGCCCGGCAGGGCCACCACCCACAACGACCACGTCGTATGCCATCACTTCGCGCGGGCCGTAGGTGCTGAGGATCGCTTCTGGGCTCATCAAGATTCCTTGTAACGGGACGTCGGTAAGTTTCACACGCGCTCAATGACGACGGCGATGCCCTGCCCCACCCCGATGCACATGGTGCACAACGCGTAGCGTCCGCCGGTTGCGTGCAGGCGGTTGGCGGCGGTGGTCACCAGGCGCGCACCGCTGGCGCCCAGCGGGTGGCCCAAGGCGATGGCGCCGCCCCAGGCGTTCACGCGCTGGTCGTCGTCATTCAGCCCCAGCATTCTGAGCACCGCCAGCCCTTGTGCGGCAAAAGCCTCGTTGAGTTCGATCACGTCGAGTTGCTCCAGCTTCAAGCCGGTGAGCGCCAGCACTTTCTGCGTCGCCGGTGCCGGGCCGATGCCCATGATGCGCGGCGCCACCCCAGCCGTCGCCATGCCCAGGATGCGAGCCTTGGGGGTAAGGCCGTGCTTTGTGCAAGCCGCCTCGTCGGCCAGAAGCAGCGCGCAGGCGCCATCGTTCACGCCACTGGCATTGCCCGCCGTCACCGTGCCTTCGGGTCGCACCACGCCCTTGAGCTTGGCCAGCGCCTCCAGGCTGGTCTCGCGAGGGTGTTCGTCCTTGTCGACAATCAAGGCTTCGCCCTTCTTTTGCGCAACGCTCACCGGGCAGATCTCGCGCGCCAGATGCCCCGCCTTCTGTGCAGCCACGGCCTTCTTCTGGCTCGACAAGGCCATGCGGTCCTGGGCTTCGCGTTCGATCTTGTAATCCGTGGCGACGTTCTCGGCGGTCTCGGGCATGGAGTCGACCCCGTATTTCTCCTTCATCAGCTTGTTGATGAAGCGCCAGCCGATGGTGGTGTCGTACACGGCACTGGCGCGGCTGAAGGCGCTCTCGGCCTTGGGCATGACGAAGGGCGCGCGGCTCATGCTCTCCACACCGCCGGCGATCATGAGGGTGGCTTCACCGGACTTGATGGCACGCGCGGCCGTGCCCACCGCGTCCAGGCTGGATCCGCACAGGCGGTTGATGGTGCTGCCGGGCACCGCGGGGGGCAGGCCGGCGAGCAAGCTGGCCATGTGGGCTACGTTGCGGTTGTCTTCGCCGGCCTGGTTGGCGCAGCCGTAGAGAACGTCGGTCACCGCACCCCAGTCCACGCCGGGGTTGCGCGCCATCAGGGCCTTGAGCGGGATGGCGGCCAGATCGTCGGTTCGCACCGAGCTCAGGGCGCCGCCGTAGCGGCCAAAGGGGGTGCGGATCGCGTCGCAGATGAAGGCGTAGGGCATCGTAGTCTCCGAAAGCATCAGGGGTTGAGCATGGGTGTGAGGTCGGCCAGCCGGAAGCCGTGGCCCGATGTGGCGGCCAGGCGTTGCAGGTCCTGTTCAAGGCGCGCGCGGTCCTGCTGGCGGGCCCAGAAGACGGGGCCGCCCTCCCAACGCGGGAAACCGTAGCCCTGCACCAGCACCACATCGATGTCGCTCGCGCGCTGGGCAACGCCTTCGGCCAGCAGCAACGCCGCCTCATTGACCATGGCCAGCAAGGCGCGGCGCTGGATCTCGGCGGGTTCAAGCGGCCGGCGTATCAGGCCGCGCTGTGCCGAGGCTGCTTCGATGATCCCGCGCACTGTGGCGTCGGTGGTCTTGCCCTGGCGGCCATCGGCATAGGTGTAGTACCCCGCACCCGTCTTGCGGCCCAGGCGGCCCAACTCGCACAGATGGTCCAGGATGGCGACGTAGCGCTCGCGCGGGTCGCGCGTGGCGGCTTGGGCCTTGCGCATGCGCCAGGCAATGTCCAGGCCCGAGAGGTCGGCCACGCTAAATGGGCCCATCGCGAAGCCAAAGCCCTGCAGGGCCTGGTCCACGTCTTCCGGCCAGGCGCCATCTTCGAGCATGAATTCGCACTGCTTGCGATAGGCGTTGTAGACGCGGTTGCCGATGAAGCCGAAGGCATTGCCGCACAGAACTGGCAACTTGCGCAGTTGCTTGCCAAAAGCCATCCCGGTGGCCAGCACATCGGGCGCGGTCTGTGCGCCACGCACCACCTCCAGCAGCTTCATCACGTTGGCCGGGCTGAAGAAATGCAGTCCGAGAACGTCCTGCGGGCGGGCGGTGGCACGGGCAATGGCATCCACATCGAGGTACGACGTGTTGGTGGCCAGCACCGCGCCCACACGCGCGTGGGCGTCGATCGTACGGAACACGTCCAGCTTGACGGCGAGGTCCTCGAACACCGCCTCGATGACGAGGTCGGCGCGGGCGAGCTGCGTCCAATCGGTGCTCGGCTGCAGGCGCGCCTGGCGGGCGGCGGCGGCGTTGGCCTGAAGTTTGCCCGCAGCCACACGGCCCTGGTAGTAGTCCGCCACCCTCTGGCGACCGCGCTCCAGCGCAGCCTCGTCCTGCTCCAGCAGCACGACGGACAGTCCCGCGTCGAGCGCAGCAATGGCGATGCCCGTGCCCATGGTGCCGGCGCCGATGATGGCCACGGTCTGCACGCCGCGCGGCGTCGCCTGCACGTCGGCGGGCAGGCGCACCGCGTCCCGTTCGGCAAAAAACTGGTGCCGAAGCGCATGCGCTTCGGCGGAGCCGCGCAACTGCTGGAACACGGCTCGCTCGCGAGCCAGGCCTTCGGCGAACGGCAGACGCGCGGCGTCCCTAAGCGCTTCGATGGCGGCCACCACGGCCGGCCGACCCTTGCCCGCGCGCAGGGCCGCCTGCTCGGCCTGCTCGATCGCGGCCGCTTCCTCGGCGGGCACAGACTCTTCGCTGATGCGGCACTTGCCCGCAAGCTGGCGCGCCAGCGCCACGGCGTTGGCCTGCAACTCGGTCGCCACCACCTCGTCCACCAGGCGCAGGTCGCGTGCCGTGTCGGCCGTAATGCGCTCCCCGCTACAGACCATCTGGATCGCTCGCACCCAACCGGTGCGGCGCGGCAGGCGCTGCGTGCCGCCCGCACCGGGAATGATGCCCAGTGTGACCTCCGGCAGCCCCAGCACCGTGCCAGCGAGCGCGATGCGCGCATCGCAGGCCAAGGCGAGTTCGAGGCCGCCGCCCAGCGCAGCGCCGTGCAGCGCCGCCACCACCGGCTTGGCACAGCCTTCAATGGCGGCCAGCACGTCCGGCAGTTGCGGCTCGTGCAACGGCTGGCCGAATTCGCGCAGATCCGAGCCGGCCACGAAAGTGCTCCCGGCGCCGATGATGACGCCTGCGCGCAGCGTGGGCTCGGCTGCGAGCTGCGCGATCGCGTCCTTCAGTCCCTGGCGCACGCCAAGCGATCCCGCGTTGATGGGCGGGTTGTTGATTTCGATCAGCAGCACGTCGCCAATCGCTTCGGTATGAACTTGGGTCATGGAGGAATCCAGTGTGGGAAAACTCAATCGATGCGCAAAACCACCTTGCCGAACTGCGCACCCGACTCCAGGCGGTTCAGCGCGGCGTGAACCTGGCCGAGTGCATACTCGCTGTCGATCACGGGTTGGAGGGCGGTGCGCTGCACGAAGTCGAGCAGGTCGCGGAGCTCGTCGAAGTCGCCCAGCGTGGAGCCGAGGATCTGCAACTGGCGGATGAAGATGCGACGCAGGTCGGCCGGCGGCTGATCGCCTGTGGTGGCACCGCAGGTCACCAGCCGTCCGCCGCGCACCAGCGACTTCATGGCCGACGACCACACGCGGGCGCCCACGTTCTCGAACACCACGTCCACGCCACGCCCGCCGGTGGCGGCCATGACGGCCTTGGCGACGTCCTGCGTCTGGCCGTTGATCGTATGGTCTGCACCCAGGGCACGGGCCCGTTCAAGCTTGGCGTCGTCGCGCGAGGTCACGATCACCCGCGCCCCGGTGCGCTTGGCCAGCTGCAGCGCCGCCAGCGACACGCCGCCGCCAATGCCGAACACCAGCACGGTCTCCCAGGGCTTGAGCTGCGCCTTGGTGAACAACATGCGCCACGCCGTCAGATGGTTGACGCCAAGCGCAGCCGCCTGGGCAAACGACAGGCCTGCCGGCATGGGAAACACGTTGCTGGCCGGCACGCTCACGTACTGGGCAAAGGTGCCGTCTCGGTGCTCACCGAGCAGGCTCATGTGCAGGCACAGCACCCCCTCGCCGCGCTGGCAGAACTCACAGCGGCCGCAGGTAATGCCCGGGTGCAGCACCACGGACTGTCCGGGCTGGAGCAGCCGCTCGCCGGCGTCCACCGCTTCGACCGTGCCGGCGCCATCCAGGCCCATGATCTGCGGGAGTCGGTGGGTGATGCCCGCGCCACTGTCGCGCATGTAAAGGTCCACCCGGTTGATGGTGGCCGCCTGCATGCGCACCAACACATGGCCGGGATGTCGCATTGGCAGGGGGCGCGGCCCAACCCTCACCACCTCGTTGCCACCGTGGCCATGAATTGATGCGGCCATCATGCTCATGGGATTATTTTTCCAAGAAAGCGCTCGCTGCGTCCCACCAGCTGCGCGCATGAGTCGATCGGCTTGACAACTTCAGTTTTCACAACGATAGTACGACAACATATTGACTTGAATAGAATTTCTTGCAGGCAAGGACAATCAGCGCGAAGTCACTCATGAATCCTTCTAAATCCAACATCGCCCGCATGGAGCTGGCCAATCGGCTGTTCTTTCGCCTGTATCAATGCGCGAATTTATTGCATAAGACTGGATCGCGGGCGGTGGAAAGCGAAGGCCTGACCACACAACAATGGGCGGTGTTGGGGGCCCTGTCGCGCGAAGAGGCGCAAGAGGGCATGGGAGTGAACGAGCTGGCTCGCTACCTGATGGTCAGTCGCCAAAACCTCACAGGGGTCATTGGGCGCATGGAACGCGATGGTCACATTCGCATGGAGACCAGTGCGAAAGACCGCCGCTCCCGCCTGATCAAGATGACCGATTCGGGACGTGTGGTCTGGTTGGTGAAGGCACAGCCCAAAATTCACGCCTACTATGAACAAGCCTTGGCAGAATTTTCGATGGGCGACATTACCCACACCTTGCACTACCTGTTGAAGCTGCTGGAGAACATGCGGCGTCTGGATCAAGGCGTTGACGCCGAGACCTGGGTAGCCGATGAGAGTGCTGCCGCGTGACGCCTTGACCCGGGAATTCACATCGAGGACCAACCGTTGCCTGGTGGCGATCCAACCTGCCATCACGAACGCAAGAACGTGGCCGCTCCTGCATAGCGCAACAACGGCCACAGACATCGATCCCGGCCGATTGTGTTCGCTCGCCGGCTCCGGCGCATCATGGGACATCGTGACCCAGCCCACGTGGTTGGGGACAACCAGCACATGGTCCACATTCGCATCCAGCACGAACGGCGCACCGGATGCACAAGTGCTCCCGGGCTGCGTGGATCAGAACGTGCATCACGACAGCTGGCCCGTTGGTGCTCAGAGGGACTGGACCAGTTCCGGCACCGCAACGAACAGATCAGCCGCAAGGCCGTAGTCGGCCACCGCGAAAATTGGCGCCTCAGCATCCTTGTTGACCGCCACGATCACCCGGGAGTCCTTCATGCCGGCCAGATGCTGGATCGCACCGGAAATGCCGCAGGCCACGTAGAGCTGCGGCGCCACGATCTTGCCGGTCTGGCCAACTTGCCAGTCGTTGGGCGCGTAGCCCGCGTCCACCGCAGCACGGCTGGCGCCCAGCGCGGCCCCCAGCTTGTCGGCCAGCGGGGTCAAGACTTCGCTGAATTTCTCGGCGCTGCCCAGTGCGCGGCCACCGCTGACGACAATCTTGGCGCCGGTCAGTTCGGGGCGCTCGGTCTTGGCAATTTCGCTGCCAAGGAACGTGCTCTTGCCGCTGTCGGCGGCGGCAGTGACGGTTTGCACCGCAGCACTGCCACCGCATGCAGCCGCCGCCTCAAAGCCGGTCCCGCGCACGGTGATCACCTTGATGGCATCGGCGCTTTGTACGGTGGCGATGGCGTTGCCGGCATAGATGGCACGCTCGAAGGTGTCCGCGGCGATCACTTTGATGACGTCGCTGATCTGGCCCACGTCCAGTTTGGCGGCCACGCGCGGAGCGATGTTTTTGCCGCTTGCCGTGGCGGGGAACAGGATGTGGGTGTAATTCGGTGCGATGGCCAGAACCTGCGCGGCGATGTTTTCGGCCAGCGCATGGGCGAGGGATTCGGCGTCGGCGTGGATCACCTTCGATACCCCGGCGATCTGGGCGGCAGCCGCCGCAGCGGCGGCGGCGTTGTATCCGGCGATCAGCACGTGCACCTCACCACCGCATTGGGCAGCGGCGGCGACGGCGTTGAGGGTGGCGCCCTTGATGGTGGCGTTGTCGTGTTCGGCGATGACGAGTGCGGTCATGTTCTGTGTTCCAGTGTTCGGTCGGGTTTCCGGCTCAGATGACTTTTGCCTCGTTTTTCAGCTTCTCGACCAAGGCAGCCACGTCGCCCACCATGACGCCGGCCGTGCGCTTGGGGGGTTCGGTGACTTTCAGGGTTTTGATGTGCGCAGTCACGTCCACACCAAGGTCTTCAGGCTTGACGGTGTCCAGCGGCTTCTTCTTGGCCTTCATGATGTTCGGCAGCGTCACATAGCGCGGCTCATTCAGGCGCAAGTCGGTGGTGACGATGGCCGGCAGGGAAAGCCTGAGGGTTTCCAGGCCGCCGTCGACTTCGCGCGTCACATTGACTGCGCCTTCGGCCACCTCGACCTTTGAGGCGAACGTGCCCTGCGGCAGATCGGCCAGCGCGGCCAGCATCTGGCCGGTCTGGTTGCAGTCGTCGTCGATGGCCTGCTTGCCTAGGATCACGAGACCAGGCTGTTCCTTGTCCACCACAGCGTTGAGCAGTTTGGCCACGGCCAGGGGCTGGAGCTCTTCGGCGGTCTCCACCAGGATGGCGCGGTCGGCACCGATGGCCATGGCCGTGCGCAGCGTTTCCTGGCACTGCGCCACGCCGCAGGAGACAACGATGACCTCGGTGGCCACGCCTTTTTCCTTCAGGCGCACGGCTTCTTCCACCGCAATCTCGTCAAACGGATTCATGCTCATCTTGAGGTTGGCCAAGTCCATGCCGGACTGGTCGGCCTTCACGCGCACCTTGACGTTGTAGTCCACCACGCGCTTGACGGGAACGATGATTTTCATGATCGCGGCGCCCGTCAGTTCGCAAACGCCGCGATGCCCGTGATTGCACGCCCCAGGATCAGCGCGTGCACGTCGTGTGTGCCTTCGTAGGTGTTCACCACCTCCAGGTTCACCAGGTGGCGCGCAACGCCAAACTCGTCGCTGATGCCGTTGCCCCCCATCATGTCGCGCGCAAGGCGGGCGATGTCCAGCGCCTTGCCACAGCTGTTGCGCTTGAGGATGCTGGTGATCTCCACCGCGGCGGTGCCTTCGTCCTTCATGCGGCCCAGGCGCAAGCAGCCCTGCAGGCCCAGGCTGATCTCGGTCAGCATGTCGGCCAGCTTCTTCTGGATGAGCTGGTTGGCGGCCAGCGGGCGGCCGAACTGCTTGCGGTCCAGCACGTACTGGCGGGCGCGGAAGTAGCAGTCCTCGGCTGCGCCCAACGCCCCCCAGGCAATGCCGAAGCGCGCGCTGTTGAGGCAGGTGAACGGGCCCTTCAAGCCGCGCACATCGGGAAAGGCATTTTCTTCCGGCACGAAGACCTCGTCCATGACGATTTCGCCGGTGATGCTGGTGCGCAGGCCGACCTTGCCATGGACTGCCGGGGCGCTCAGCCCCTTCCAGCCCTTTTCAAGGATGAAACCGCGGATCTGGCCCCCGTCGTCCTTGGCCCAGACCACGAACACGTCGGCGATGGGACTGTTGGTGATCCACATTTTGGCGCCACTCAGGCTGTAGCCGCCGTCCACCTTCCTGGCGCGTGTGATCATGCCGCCGGGGTCGCTGCCGTGGTTGGGTTCGGTCAGACCGAAGCAGCCGATCCACTCGCCTGTGGCGAGCTTGGGCAGGTACTTCCGCTTCTGCGCCTCAGTGCCGAATTCGTTGATGGGCACCATGACCAGTGAGCTCTGAACACTCATCATGCTGCGGTAGCCGGAGTCCACGCGCTCGACTTCGCGCGCGACCAGGCCATAGCAGACGTAGTTCAGCCCGGCGCCGCCGTACTGCTCGGGAATGGTGGGCCCCAGCAGGCCGAGCTCGCCCATCTCGCGGAAGATGGATGCATCGGTGCTCTCGTTGCGGAACGCCAGCTGCGCGCGCGGCAGGAGCTTTTCCTGGGCGTAGGCACGGGCGGCGTCCTGCACCTGGCGTTCGTCATCGGTGAGCTGCGCGCTGAGGTGAAAGGGATCTTCCCAGCTGAAGGTTGCGTGGGTGGACTTGGTCGACATGGAGTGTCCTTGGTTAACGTTTGGAGAGACGCAGGCTGTGGGCTGCCATCAATCGGCGCGCAGAAGCTCCCGACCGATGATGAGTTGCTGGACTTGCGTGGTGCCTTCGTACAGACGCAGCAGGCGCGCATCGCGGTAGAAGCGCTCCACCGGGTATTCGTTAATGTATCCGGCGCCGCCGTGAATCTGCACGCCGCGGTCGGCCACGCGGCCCACCATCTCGGTGGCAAAGAGCTTGGCGCAGGATACGCGCATCGAGACGTCCGGATCGGACACATGCGCCGGCTTGCCATCGAAGCGCTGAGCGACGTCTTTCACCAGCGACCAGCCCGCCAGCAGCTCAGCTTGACTGTCGGCAAGCATGGCCTGGATCAGCTGGAACTGCCCAATCGCTTTGCCGAACTGCTTGCGCTCACGTGCATAGCGCCGTGATTCGTCCAGGATGCGCGACGCCATGCCGCACGACACCGCTGCAATGTTGAGGCGGCCGCGGTCCAGCACCTTCATCGCCGTCTTGAAACCCTGCCCCGGCACACCGCCGATGATGCTGGTCACGGGCACGCGCACGCTCTCCAGGATTACGTCGCAGGTCTTGGTGCCGCGCTGGCCCATCTTCTTGTCGTTCTTGCCAAGCTTGAGGCCAGGGGTGTGGGCCGGCACGATGAAGGACGACACCCCGCTCGCACCGGATCCGCCGGTGCGAGCCATCAGCGTGAAGGCGCCGGCGCGCGGCGCGTTGGTGATGTAGCGCTTGGTCCCGTTGAGCACGTAGTGGTCACCGTCGAGCTCAGCCCGTGTCTTGAGCGAGGCCGCGTCGGTGCCAGCGTCTGGCTCGGTGAGTGCAAACGACATGATCAGTTCACCACTGGCCACCTTGGGCAGGTACTCGGCCTTCTGCTCGGGCGTGCCGTCCATCAAGATGCCTTGCGAGCCAATGCCGATGTTGGTGCCGAACACCGAGCGGAAGGCGGCTGCGGTGCGTCCGAGCTCGTAATTCACCACCACCTCCTGGCTCACCGACAGGCCGATGCCGCCGTACTCCTCGGGCACGGTCAGGCCGAACAGGCCCATTTCCTTCATGTCGTCGATGATGTCGGCCGGCACGTCGTCGTGCTCTTCGAGGTAGTTTTCCGCTGGCACCAGTCGCTCGCGCACGAAGCGCTGGATGGTGTGCAGCAGGATGTCAAAGGATTCGGCGTCGAGTGCCATGATGGATCTCTTGATTGCTTTGCGAAATGGGAACCCTGAATGGTGGTCGACCAGGACAGGCTCAGGGTGTTGCCAATGGCGCACTGGCCAAGGCACGCGGCGACGGACGCCCGGCCGACCTCGGGAGGCGCGTCGTATGCATCACGTTGTCCCCTGCGCCATGTACGCCGCGCGAATGGCCTCGACGGATTCCGGGTTCACCAGCGTGCTCAGGTCGCCCGAGTCCTCTCCGAGCCATGCGGTACGGACGAGGCGGCGCATCACTTTCATGTTGCGAGTGCGTGGCAGGTCGCCAACGAAGACCACTTGGGCTGGCCGAAATGCCCCGCCCAGCCCTTCGGCCACGGCGGCAGAAAGGATTTTGGCTGCTCCATCCACCTCGATACCGGGGCGCGGCACGCAAACGCAGACCACCGCAGTACCTTTGACGGCATGCGGCACGCCGATCGCTGCCGCGTCGAGCACGAGGCCGGTCGCCATCAGCAGCGCCTCGATTTCGAAGGGACCGGTGCGCTTGCCAGCGATCTTGAGCGTGTCGTCAGAGCGGCCGTGCACATACCACATGCCGTCAGCGTCGCGGCTGGCGAAGTCGCCGTGCACCCACAGGTTGGGCAGGCGTGACCAGTAGCTTTGAAGGTAGCGTTCCCGGTCGTGCCACAAACCACGCGTGAGCCCGATGCTGGGGCTGCGCATCACCAGCTCGCCCATCACATTGGGACCGACGCTGTTGCCTTCGGCATCGACCACGTCGGCGCCGGTGCCCGGCACCGGTCCAGCAAAGGCACAGGGCTTGAGCGGATGAATCACCGTGCCCGTCAGGATGCCGCCAATCTCGGTTCCTCCGGAATAGTTGAGCAGCGGGACTCGCCGCCGTCCCACCTGCTCGAAGGTCCACTGCCAGGCTTCGGGAGTCCAGGGTTCGCCGGTGGAGACAATGACACGCAGCGATGTGAGATCAATGTCTCGGATGGCGTCATCCCCAAGCGACATCGACAGCCGTGCCACAGTGGGTGCGAGACCGAGGTAGGTAACGCGATGACGCTCAATGACGCGCCACAGGCGATCAGGCTGCGGGAAATTGGGGGCACCCTCTGCCAGCACCACCGTGGCACCGACCTGCAGCCCGCCGAAGACGAGGATCGGACCGACCAGCCAACCCATGTCCGACATCCACAAGAAGCGGTCTTCGGGCTTGAGATCCATGCAGATCGAAAGATCCAGCGCCGTCTTGACCGGGAAACCGCAATGCGTATGCACGACGCCCTTCGGCTTGCCGCTGGTGCCTGATGTAAATATCAGCAGGAACGGATCGTCGGCTGGCATGTGTTCCGTTGGCACGGCCGTGCAGTCCTCAGGCGCGCCGGCGGCGAGCTCATGCCACCAGTGATCACGTGCGTATGTCCATCCATGCTTGGTGGCGAGATGGCTCAGGACCACGACGTGACGCACGCCGGGACAATGGAGCAGCGCCTCGTCGGCGATCGCCTTGGCGCCGACCGGCTTGCCACGCCGCAAGGAGCCGTCGACCGTGATCAGCGCCTTGGCCTGGCCATCATTCAGGCGCTGCGCGATGGCGTCGGCGCCAAAGCCCGAAAACATGGGAAGCACAATACCGCCGATTTTTGCGACCGCAAGCATCGCGGCCGCAGCCTGGGGCAAGTTTGGCATGTACATGCCAATCACATCACCACGTCCCAACCCCAGGTTGCGCAGACCCCAACTGAGGCGGCATGTCTCGCGATCGATGTCGGCAAAAGTCCAGGTGGTCACGACGCCGTCTTCACCTTCCCAGACCAGCGCCGGTTGTGTGTAGCGCGCCGTGTCGCGTCGCCGGTCGATGCAGTTGAGCACCACGTTGGTCGTGCCACCCACGCACCAGTGTGCAAAGGCAAGCCCCTCGCTAAGGTCCAGGATCTGCTCGTAGGGTCGCTGGAATCGATAGTCGAGGAAGCGGATCAGCGCGTCATGAAACCACGCCGGATCGGCGCTGGCGCGTTCATTGAGCGCCTCGAAACTTTCAACCCCGAGCGCACGCATGAAGCGTGTGAGGTTGGCATGTTCCACAGTACTGCGGTCGGGCCACCACACAGCGCCTGACGAATTGGGGGCATCGACTTGCATGGCTCGGGCTCCGGTCGAATGAATTACTTCGCGTATTTGCGGAAATCCGGCTTGCGTTTTTCTTTCAGCGCATTGACACCTTCGCGGGACTCTTCCGTGTCGTAGTACAGCTTGAGCGCGTACATGCCCAGGCCTGCGATCCCGCTCTGGTGCGCGGTGTCGGCGTTGAAGCTGCGCTTGGCAATGGCCAGCGCCGTGGGACTGCGCTCGCAAATCTCCTCGCCCCACTTCTGCACCTCCGCATCGAGCTGCTCGTGCGGCACGCACACGTTGGCCAGCCCCATCGCCACAGCCTGCGCACCGCTGTAGCGCCGGTTCAGGTACCAGATCTCGCGCGCCTTCTTCTCGCCCACCACGCGCGCCAGAAAAGCCGTCCCGTAGCCCGGATCCACCGACCCCATCTTCGGGCCCACCTGGCCAAAAATCGCCTTCTCCGAACAAATCGTCAGGTCGCAGATCGTGCACAGCACATTGCCCCCGCCAATGGCAAAGCCCTGCACCCGCGCAATCACCGGCTTGGGCACATCGCGAATGGCCGTGTGCAGCTCCTCCATCGGCAGCCCGATGGTGCCGCGCCCGTCGTAGTTGCCGTTGTGGGCCGACTGGTCGCCGCCGGTGCAAAACGCCCGGTCCCCGCCCCCGCCAGCACAATGGCCCCCACCCCCTTGTCATACCCCGCCTTGTTCAGCGCCCGGATGATCTCGTCGCAGGTCTGGCCTCGAAACGAGTTCATCTTCTCCGGCCGGTTGATCGTGATCCAGGCCACGCCGTTGCGCACGTCGTACAGGATGTCTTCAAAATTCATGTCTGGCTCCTTGAATGTTCGCTGAAAATCGGCCTCGGAATCAGCCGTGCATGGTCAGGCCGCCCGACACGCTGATGACCTGACCGGTGATGAAACTGGCATCATCGCTGCCGAAAAACGCAATGGCGCTGGCCAGATCGTCGGGCTGGCCCAGCCGCCCCAGCGGAATGGCGCTGCGGAACGCCTCCAGCAGCTTGGCGGGGTCCCGCGCCCCTTCGGCCACACCGGCCAGCAAGGCGGTGTCCGTTGGCCCGGGCACACCACGTTGACCGTGATGCCCTGGCGCGCGTGCTCACGCGCCAGCGTCTTCGACAGCGCCACCAGCCCGCCCTTGCACGCCGCGTACACCGCCTCCCCCGACGAACCCCCGCGCCCAGCGTCCGACGCAATGTTCACAATGCGCCCGTACCTGCGCTCGGCCATGCCCGGCAGCACCGCGTGCAGCATGTGCAGCGCCCCAATCAGGTTGATCCCAATCAGCTTGTCCCACTCCGCCGGCTGCGTCTTGATGAACGGCTTGAACACGTCCCAGCCCGCGTTGTTCACCAGCACCCCGATCGGCCCCAACGCCGCTTCGGCCCCGCCCACCGCGGCGTCCACCTCGACGCGCCGCGTGATGTCGCACCCGAACGCCTGCGCCGCACCACCTTCGGCCCGGATCGCCTCCGCCACCTTCTGCGCCGCCTCCAGGTTCACGTCAAACACCGCAACCTTCGCACCCTCCTGCGCAAAGCGCCGGCTCGCCGCCCCGCCGATCCCGCCTCCGCCACCCGTCACGATCACGGTTTTTCCATTCAGATTACGCATTCCAGCTCCTTTGAACTCTCAAGGCAGCCTCTCGGCTGGCATTTCCAAAACGCTTACTAAGACAATATGTTGTCTTAGTTTAGGGCGGAGCACAGGAGGCGTCAAACAAAAAAAATGCCAGTAATATAGGTGTTTTCCCTTACTTCGACCCAAACTTTTTTCGTCGAACGACGTGAAGACCAATTTTGGGCTTTAACGATTTGTGACAATCTCTTTGCTTTTTTAGAGCATGGGTCGGCGCCTTCGCCTTGCTGTACCCAAGGCCGGGCCAGAGGGGTGTTCGAGGTTCCGGCATCGATGGATGTCACCGTTGAGGCGGGACGGGGGGTTCGCCTGGGAATCGCTTGCGCATGGCTCGGCTCGACGCGCAATGGCGCCCTGGCCAAATCGAGGCTCAGTGCCGCATCTTGTGCGGGGCCTGGGGTCAAACCAAGGGATTCCGCACCGACAAGGAAGGCTCCGCGGGCATCAGGACAACGCCGGCGCCATCATGCGGGCCGGCGCGGCGTGGATCAAGTCCTCGCGCACTCGGAACGGGAGCGCGATCGAAAACGCACGATGCCCTTCGGTCCAATGAACTCTCCCGCCATTAAAACGCTTGCGCGGTTGTCGTGGGGGTTTCGCGGGTCACAGACTTCGACTTGCCACGTTGCCGTGGCCGAGGTTTGGGTCTCGCCGCCACGCTCGTCCCAGGCGTGTTGTGCGCGTCGATGAGCACCACCAACGCGCTGTTTTGGTCGCGACGGTTTGAGCTGGCGCGTGTTGCTCAGATGCAGCCGCGTACCAGTTTCTTCCGCTTTGTACGCGAGCATCGGATGCGCCATGCCGAACCCCGCCGAGAGGATCTCCCGGTTGAGTCCGGCCTTTTGCCGCACGCGCCGGCCCGGTGCATCCACCGTGCCCTTCGCGCTGCGGCTCATGGTCTTCGGGGCCAATTGCTCAGTCGCCAGGACGGCGCATTGCCGTACCAGCTTGGTTGTTTCCTTGTGCACGAAGTCCCGGCGCAGGTTGCCGATGCGATCATGCAGCCGCGCCACGCGCTGGCTCAATCGCTTGTATCGGATCGACCCCTTGCGCTTGCGTGCGCGCTGGCGTTGCAGCGCGGCAAGGCGCGGCAGTTCCTCGCGCATCCAGCGCGGGTTCGCAATCGTCTGTCCGTCGTCGAACGTTGCCCAATCGTTGATGCCGAAGTCCACGCCTCGGCGCTGATCATCGGTGCGCTGCCGCGCGCACGCTTCTTCGGGCACGCGCAGCGTCACCGACACGAACCACTGATCGTTCCTGCGCGTGAGGGTGATGTCGTCAGGCTTCGCGTCAGCGCCGAAGCGATGCTGCCCACGCGCCCGGATTGACATGGCACTGCTGTCGCTGCCAAGCCGCAGCGTGGCGCCGCGGTGGCCGTTTTGCAGCAGCTTCCATCCCGCCGGGTCGGGGTAGGCAAAGCCGGAGAACCGCTTGGCGGCCTTGAACCGCGGGAAGCCGGGCGTTTGACCAGCGTTGACCCGGCGAAAGAACGACTGGAAGGCGAGATCCAGCCGCCGCAGCGTCTGCTGCAGCGCGTGGCTGCCGAGTTCGTTGAGCTCGGGTCGATCGGCCTTGATCTGCGGCAATGCGTTCTGCTGCGCGTAATCGCTGATGGATTTGCCCGCCTTGCCCCAGGCGTCGATGCGCTCTTCGATCGCCGCGTTGTACAACTCGCAGTGCAGCCGCGTCCACGCCTTAAGCCGCCCAGCTTGCGCCGCATTGGGGTCGAGCTTGAACGTGACTTTGCGCCGTTGCATGCTGCTAGACTCACAAAAAAAACGTTAAGGCGCAATCATGCACGATGCGAATTCGTCGAGCTCACATGCTGTTTAAAGCATTAAGCTACACATCGTTTTTGTGACCAAGTACCGACGCAAGACGCTCACACCAGAATTGCTCGGCTACTTGCGCGGCGCGTTCGTCGACTGCCTTGCGGCGTGGCGATGCCATCTCATCGAGTTCGGCGGCGAGAGCGACCATGTGCACTTGCTGATCGACATCCATCCGGCGCTGAACATTTCGGTGTTGATCAACAACCTCAAGACCGCCAGCGCACGTCGCGCTCGGATCCGATTCGCGCAGCATCTCAGCGCGTTCTACTCCAAGCCGCTGTTCTGGCACCGCGCCTACTACGTGGGCAGCGTGGGGGGGGTGCGACCCTTGAGACCGTCCGCGCCTACGTGGACGCGCAGGGCACCGTCGAGCATGCGCGCAAGTCCGAAGCAAAAAGAAGAAAACCGCCCGCTTGACCCGCCCCTGCCCGGTCGGCTTCGCCTATGTGACGCTGCGCGTCAGCCCGGGCGAGGAAGGGGAATGCGCGAGCATGTGTTCAACCAGGGTCGAAACGGCCCGCGATCGCGCCCATGCAGAACGCGCTCAGTCTGGACGGAAGTAAGGCCGTCCAGCTCGGGTCTGTGACGTGGGACACCCCCGCGACAACGCCGCGCGTTGAGAGGCGGGAGCGTTCGTCCTTGCTACATATGGTCGATCATCACCTGCCCGAACCCTGAGCACGACACCTGGGTTGCGCCCGGCATCAAGCGGGCGAAGTCATACGTGACATGTTTGGACTGAATGGCGCGTTCCATCGCCGCGACGATGCAGTCGGCTGCCTCCACCCACCCCATGTGGCGCAGCATCATCTCGGCGGAAAGAATCTCTGAACCCGGGTTGACATAGTCCTTGCCGGCATATTTTGGCGCCGTGCCATGTGTGGCCTCGAACATTGCTACCGTATCCGACAGATTCGCACCCGGCGCAATGCCGATGCCCCCCACTTGGGCAGCCAACGCGTCGGAGATGTAGTCACCATTGAGGTTGAGCGTCGCGATCACGTCGTATTCGGCCGGCCGCAGGATGATCTGCTGCAAAAAGGCGTCGGCGATCATGTCCTTGACAACGATCTCTTGCCCTGTCTTCGGGTTCTTGAAGCTGCACCACGGCCCGCCATCCACGGGCTGCGCGCCAAATTCACGCTGCGCAAGGGCGTAGCCCCAGTCACGGAACCCACCCTCGGTGAATTTCATGATGTTGCCCTTGTGCACGAGCGTCACCGACTTGCGCCCATTGTCAATGGCATACTGAATCGCCTTGCGCACCAAGCGCTCGGTCCCTTCGCGTGAGACGGGCTTGATCCCGATCCCCGAGGTCGCCGGAAACCGGATTTTCTTCACCCCCATGTCGCGGATCAGAAAATCGATGATCTTCTTTGCCCCTTCGGACTCGGCCTGCCACTCAATCCCGGCGTAAATGTCTTCCGAATTCTCCCGGAAGATCACCATGTCGACCTTTTCCGGCTCCTTCACCGGCGAAGGCACCCCCTGGAAATAGCGCACGGGTCGCAGGCACACATACAGGTCGAGTTCCTGTCGAAGTGCGACATTGAGCGAGCGGATCCCACCGCCCACGGGCGTGGTCAGCGGCCCCTTGATCGACACGACGAAATCCTTCAGCGCGTGCATGGTTTCTTCAGGCAACCACACATCGGGACCATACACGCGCGTGGCCTTTTCGCCAGCGTAGATCTCCATCCAGGAGATCTTGCGCTTGCCGCCGTAGGCTTTGGCAACGGCCGCATCCACCACCTTCAGCATCACGGGGGTGATATCGGCGCCTGTGCCGTCTCCTTCGATAAAGGGGATGATCGGGTGGTCCGGCACGCTGATCGACTGATCGGCCGCAACGGTGATGCGCTGCCCTTCGGCGGGCACGCGAATGTGTTGGTACATGTGGATCTCCGGGGTTTGAACCGTGCCATTCTAGACCGCCTGCGCGAAATTGACGATGTCTTTTATAAGACATAAGACTGATCCAAGTCATGATTTCTGCCGTGCCACACAACTCCGGCCCCGCCAGTGCGGCTGGTTGCGCGCATCCGATAAGCGTGCCCAAAGCGTGCGAAGCGCGTCAACCGAAATTCGGGCAGCCGCGTTACAGGAAGCGATCCTCTCGGATCACATTCAAATTCACAATGAAAGGTTAGTCATGAAGAAGATTCTCGCCGCCGTGTTCGCCATGTTCTTCGCCTCCGCCGTGATGGCCCAGGCTGCCCCCGAAGCCTCCAAGCCTGCCGCGGCTGCTAAGCCTGCCGCGCACAAGGTTGTGAAGCATCACAAGAAGATCGAGCACAAGAAGCGCGTCGAAAAGAAGATGGAAAAGAAGGTTGAGAAGAAGGCCGAAGCAGCTCCCGCCGCCAAGTAATCAACCCTCGGTCTAGCGGTCCAGGGCGGGCGCGTTCCAGCCCGGACATCACGAGGCGCCTTCGGGCGCCTCGTTGCATTTGCGTCGAGGCGTTCTGTCGCCTCCGCCGCATTTGCCCGATAATTCGAGCGCGTTTCTGGCATGCCCACTCCTATCCCCTCATGAATCTGCGACCCGCTCCCGTGTGGCGCATCGTGCTGACGGTCGTGCTGACTGCGGCAGCGCCTTTTTCCCATGCGCAACTCGCTGTGCTTCCGCAGACCACGCTGCAAGCCGGCATGCACCTCATCCAGGCCGAAGTGGCCAGGACGTCCGAAGAGCGCGAAACCGGCCTCATGTTTCGCCGCGAACTCAGCGGCAACCATGGCATGCTCTTCGTCTTTGAGGACGATCGCCCAGTCTGCATGTGGATGAAAAACACATTGATTCCGCTGACCGTGGCGTTCATCGACGACCACGGCACCATCACGAACACCGCCGACATGCAGCCGCAAACCCTGGACAGCCACTGCGCGGTGCAAAACGTGCGATTCGCGCTTGAAATGCCCATCGGCTGGTTTGCCAAACGCGGCATCAAGCCTGGCTTCACACTGCGCGGCGCGCCGTTCGGCAGCACCGCCGCGAAATAGCCGGCAAAAAAAGCGCACGACGGAACCGCGCCGCGCGCCTTGCCCTAGCCTTTGCTTGCTTGACGTCTCTTCGCTCTTGGCCTGCGGCCAGCGCTTGCGCACGAAAGACACCGATGCCTACGGCGCTCGCCCCGGCATCGAGCCGCGATGAGCCGCTTCGGTGGGGTCGCGCTGCTGGGGGCCTGGCGACTCCGCGTACTTCACAGGCGATTCGGGCGAGTGCCACCCTCAAAATACAGGGCAAACAGGCGGCATCAACCAAACAGAGCGCAAAGGGCAAAGGCCCGCCTTTGCCCTTTGCGCGATCCCTTCCTGCCCGGAACGGCGGGGCTTGTCCCGCATCCAGTCAGGCGAAGTTACTCTGCGCGAAGGACCAGTTAACCAAGTGATTCAGGTAGGTTGAGACGAAGTCCGGGCGGCGATTGCGAAAGTCGATGTAATAGGCATGCTCCCACACATCCACGGTCAACAGCGGCTTGTCGGCCGTCGTCAGTGGCGTCGCGCCATTGCTGGTATTGACGATGTCCACCGACCCATCGTGCTTCTTCACGAGCCACGTCCAGCCCGAGCCGAAATTTCCCACCGCTGACTTTTGAAACGCCTCCTTGAAGGCCGCAAAGCCACCCCATTTGGCGTTGATGGCAGCCAGCAACGCTCCGCTGGGCTCGCCGCCGCCCTTGGGGCTCAGGCAATGCCAGAAAAACGTGTGATTCCAGACTTGGGCCGCATTGTTGAAAACGCCGCCGGCCGGTGCCTTGCGGATGATCTCTTCCAGACTCAGCGGTTCAAATTCCGTGCCCTTGATCAAGTTGTTCAGGTTTGTGACGTATGCCTGATGGTGCTTGCCGTGGTGATACTCCAGGGTTTCGCGCGACATGTGCGGCGCCAGCGCATCCAGGGTAAACGGCAGTGCGGGGAGTTGGTGTTCCATGGGATGGCCTTCCTTTCTTGAACGAAGCGATTCGAACCGACGATTCTAGGAACTTTCGCCCGGCCCGGTTTGCCGTGTGGCCGCCAGCGGATGCTCGACGATTGCAGCCGAGCGCACCGCAAGGCGCGCCGCCGATCCAGCCGTCGCCAACACCAGCTCTTGTCCGGCCTGCACCTCGCTGGCCTCCTGCACGAGTGCACCCCCCGCATGCCACACGAGGCAATAACCCCGCTGCAATGTCGCCGCGGGGTCAAGCAGAGTCAAACGCTCCCGCAGTCCATCAAGCCTGCCTGCATCGCGGTGAATACGCTGCACGATCGCCTGGCTGAGGCGTCGCTCGATCTCGGCGAACTGGAGCTGGCGTCTCGCCAGCCCTTGCATGGGAAGGCTTGCGAGCCGCCGCGACACATGCTCGAGCGACTGCATGCGCTGCGCCAGCGCAGCGCGCACGATGCTCTGCATACGCGCCTGCACGTCGCGCAGGTGCAACGCAGCAGCGTGCATCATGCGTTGCGGCGTGGGCAGTCGCAGTTGCAGCCGGTCCAGCGTCTGCTGTTCGCGTGCCAGCCGCCTTTGCCAAGCCTGCTGCAACGCACGCGCCTGGCTGGCGACCTGCTGGCGCAGGTCGGCCCAAGCCGGTGCACACAGTTCGGCTGCCGCCGTGGGCGTGGTGGCACGCCTGTCGGCCACAAAGTCGGCAATGGTGAAGTCGGTCTCATGACCCACTCCGCTGATCACCGGAATCGGGCTGGCTGCCAGCGCGCGCGCCAGCGCCTCGTCATTAAAGGCCCAGAGGTCTTCCATCGCGCCGCCCCCGCGCACGAGCAGCAGCACGTCCACTTCGCGCCGCATCCCAGCCGTGTGCACGGCCCGCGCCAGTTCCAGAGCAGCACCGGTGCCCTGAACTGAAGCGGGGTAAATGACCACACGCACCTGCGGACTGCGCCGCGCAAGCGTCGCCAGCACATCCTGCAAAGCTGCCGCCTGCGGCGAGGTCACGATACCCACTACATGCGGGTGCGCGGGCAGCACGCGTTTGCGCGCAGGATCGAACAGCCCCTCGGCCTCCAACTTGCCCTTCAGGCGAAGGAACTGCTCCAGCAAGGCGCCCTGTCCGGCTGCACGCAAGGACTCAACCGTGAGTTGCAGATCACCCCGAGGCTCATAGATGCCGACCGCCGCCCTCACCTCGACGCGCTGGCCGTCACGCACATCAAAGTTCACCAGGGCCGCACGCTGGCGAAACATCACACACTTCAGCTGCGCGGCCTCGTCGCGCAAAGAAAAATAGCAATGGCCGCTCGCTGCGCGGGTGAAACCGCTGATCTCACCCTGCACGGTGACGACGCCGAAGCGCGCGAACAAGGTATCGGCAAGCGCCCGCGCCAAGCTGCTGACGCTCCACGCTTCGGTCTGGCCAGGCTCAATCCGCACGATGCAAAACCGATTCTGGCTGTTGAGTCAATCGAAAATGTCCACATTTCGCCGGCGTCCGTGGCACGGTGCCACTCGGATGGCAGAAATCGCGCAAAATCATTTTATGTCGTTGATTTATCATGCTTTTTTTGTGTTCAAAAAACAGTCACATTAATTCCAAGCCTTGGAATTCGGCCTTCTGGGGCAAATTCCCCGGGGTTGCGCACATTGTTATCCACAATTTTCCGGGATAACTCGAAGGCCCCGACCCAAGCATGCAACCAGCGGTCAGCCAGCAGGCCTCGCGGCCCCCGCGTCTGTGCTGCGCGGCACAACGTGGACTTCGCAAAGATACCCTTGGCCACGGTTTACCATGCAGGCCTCCAACCACCCATTCACTTTCCCGACGTCGAGGTTCCCATCTTGCTGAGCATCGTCGAAGCCGCAGGCTGGCCGATCTGGCCGCTGATTGCCTGTTCCATCACCGCGCTGGCAATCATCCTTGAGCGCCTGTCCACATTGCGAACCGCCAGAGTCATCCCGCCGCGTCTCCTGGATGAGGCCATGGCGGTGTCTTCGTCCACTGTGCCCACGCCCGACACCATTGACAAGCTGGAGCTCAATTCTCCCTTGGGTGCAGTGCTGGCCGCAGGGTTTCGCGCCGTGCGCAGGCCGCACGCCAGCATGGAGAGCCTGCGCGAGGACATGGAAAACAGTGGACGGGCAGTCATGCATCGGCTCGCGCGCTACCTGAATGCCCTCGGCACGGTGGCCTCGGCTGCGCCACTCCTCGGGCTGCTGGGCACTGTTGTGGGCCTCATCGAGATCTTCGGCTCGCAAACCGGAAGCAGCACCAATCCCACTTTGCTGGCCCATGGCATTTCTGTGGCGCTGTACAACACCGCCTTCGGTCTGATCATTGCCGTGCCGTCGCTAATGTTCTATCGCTATTTCCGGGGTCGCGTTGACGATTTCGGCATCGAACTCGAACAGGCTGCCAGGCGCCTGGCCACGCACCTTCAGCCTCAGGTTGAAGGTGCTTCGCCTGCCCGCGCTTGATCCTTCCGTGACCGCACGATGAATTTCCAGCGCCCCCGCCCCGACGATCCGGAAATCAACCTCATTCCATTGATCGACGTGTTGTTGGTGATCCTGATTTTTCTGATGATCACCACCACATATTCGAAGTACACCGAACTGAAAATCAACCTGCCCACCGCTGACGCGCCCAAGGCCCGACCGTACACGCATGAGGTTGTGGTCGGTGTGGCTGCCGATGGCACGTATGCGGTCAACGGGCGCATCCTGCCCACGCGCAGCGTGAACGACATCGTGACCGCACTGGCCCAGGCGGCCAAGGGCAATGCGAACACGATGGTGGTGATCAGCGCCGACGCGCAAAGCACGCAGCAGTCGGTGATCAACGTGATGGAAGCCGCACGCCTTGCGGGACTGAGTCAACTCACCTTCGCCACGCAACGCTCATCGGGCTCGTGAAATCCGCCACCGGTTTGCCGGATCCCGCATCGCATCCTGCCGCCTTCCAAAGTCAGCACGGCAACGCTGGCTGGCCGGCTTGGTGGACGCGCCGGTCCTTGCCCGCCATTGCACTGCTGCCGCTGGCATGCGTGTTCGGCGTGCTGGGCGCGGTGCGGCGATTGGCCTACCGTCAAGGGTGGTTGCCGCACTGGCGCGCATCGATTCCGGTGATCGTGGTGGGCAATGTCACAGTGGGCGGCACGGGGAAGACTCCGCTGGTTCTGGCGATCGCCCGCAGCCTGCGCGCGGCGGGCTGGAAGCCTGGCATCGTGTCACGCGGTCACGGCCGCAGCAAGCATGCGCCGGACCCGCTGCATGTGCTACCCAACGGCGATGCAACCCAGAGCGGGGACGAGCCGCTGCTGCTGGCGCGGCTGTCGGAATGCCCCGTCTGGGTGGGCCGCAACCGGCCGCGTGCCGCACAGGCCCTGCTGCGGGCGAATCCCCAGGTTGATGTCTTGCTCAGCGACGATGGCCTGCAACACTTGGGACTTGCGCGGGATGTCGAGCTCGTCGTGGTTGACGCGCGTGGCGCCGGCAATGGCTGGCTGTTGCCGGCCGGTCCCTTGCGCGAAAGCTGGAATCGGCCGCGTGCTGCAACCCTGGGGCCGCCCGACGTGCTGCAGCGTGTGCGCGCAGAGGCACCGCGATTTGCGATTGGCAGGCACCTTGGAGCCGTACGCAATCTCGAAAGTGGCGAGCATCTTACGCTCGACGCATTCCTCCAGCGTTGCGGCGGACTTGGCGTAGCTGCCGCAGCGGGCATTGGAAATCCCGAGCAGTTTTTTGCCATGCTCCGCCAGGCAGGGGTGCATCTGGCGCACACGCTGGCTTTGCCGGATCATCACCGCTACGAACGCGATCCCTTTGCCGCGATGACCGCTGCAGCGATTCTCATGACGGAAAAGGACGCCCTAAAATGCAACGCTTCAGTCATGCCGCTTGAGCGCCTGTGGGCCATCGGACTGGAACTGGACATCGACCCCGCATTCTTCCCCTGGCTGCAAGCGCAATTGCGTACGCGTACGGAACGCCCCCATGGACTCACGTCTGCTTGACCTGCTGGTTTGCCCCATTTGCAAGGGCCCGCTTGAGTACGAGCGCGCCGCGCAGGAACTCCTTTGCCCGCGCGACCGTCTTGCCTTTCCGATTCGCGACGGAATTCCAGTCATGTTGGTGGAACAGGCACGCGACACGGATGCCCGCGCTGAAGTCCCGTCTGGCGAAGCGCCAACACCCACGGCCAGCGGCACGGAACCCTGACGGTGACAGGCTTCACCGTCCTGATCCCTGCGCGCCGCGCCTCCACCCGTCTGCCCGCCAAGCCGCTGGCTGACATCGCGGGCCTGCCCATGGTGGTCCACGTGGCGCGCCGCGCTGCGCAAAGCGGTGCCCGGCTCGTGGCGGTGGCCACCGACGACGCCGACATCGCCCATGCCTGCGCCGATCACGGGGTGCAAGCGCTCCTCACGGGCGCCGAACATGCCAGTGGCACCGACCGCATTGCCGAAGCTGCCGCTGGGCTCGCCCTGCCCGAGTCGGAGGTGGTGATCAACGTCCAAGGCGATGAGCCGCTGATCGACCCCGCCCTGATTCGCGCCTGTGCGCAAGCCCTTGCCGATGACCCGCAGGCTGACATTGCCACCGCCGCGCACCCGATCACCGACGCCGCCGAAGTGTTCAACCCGAACGTGGTGAAGGTGGTGCTTGATGCGAGGCACTACGCCTTGCTGTTCTCCCGCGCACCCATTCCCTGGCGGCGTGATGCCTTCGCGCGGCTGAGCCCGGCTGGCGCCCATGGCGCAGCGGCGAGCCTACCCTCCTCGATTTCGGCGCTGCCCTTCTTGCGCCATGTTGGACTCTATGCCTACCGGGCTGCGACCCTCAAGCGATTCACTCAACTGCCGTCGTGCCCGCTGGAACAGGACGAAGCCCTGGAGCAGTTGCGGGCGCTCTGGCATGGCTGGCGCATCGCCGTGCTGACGCTGAAGACGCCGCCGGCTGCAGGGGTCGACACGCCTGAAGATTTGACGCGGGTGCGGCGACTGCTTGGGCACCCCGGCGCCTAGCGTCGAGGTGCGATGCGCCCGGGTTGCCGGGGCGTTCGCAGGCCGGCCCAGGAAGGTTTGTCAGGCCGGTGGCGCAGTGCCCGTGCTATTCTGAAATGTGTATTGCAATCCCTCGTTCCAACCACAAAATACGGGAGTTTCCATGCGTTTAATCTTGCTGGGCGCACCCGGCGCTGGCAAAGGTACGCAGGCCGCCAGCATCTGCGCCCGCCACGGTATTCCGCAAATCTCAACCGGCGACATGCTGCGCGCCGCGGTCAAGGCCGGCACGCCCCTCGGGCTCAAGGCCAAGGCGGTGATGGATTCCGGCGCACTTGTGTCCGATGACATCATCATCGGTCTGGTGCGCGACCGCCTGCAGCAGCCTGACTGTGAGCGAGGCTTTCTTTTCGACGGCTTTCCACGCACGATCGCGCAGGCCGATGCGCTCAAGTCCGCGGGTGTGGCCATCGACTACGTTGTCGATTTTGACGTGCCCGACGAGGACATCGTCGAGCGGCTCAGCGGGCGCCGGGTACACCCGGCCTCGGGACGCGTTTACCACGTCAAGTACAACCCGCCGAAGGTCCCCGGCAAGGATGACGTGACCGGCGAGGATCTGGTGCTGCGCGATGACGACCGCGAGGAAACCGTGCGCAAGCGCCTGGCCGTCTATCACACGCAAACACGTCCGCTGGTGGACTACTACATGCGCTGGACGCAAACCGGAGACCCCGCCGCGCCCAAGCTGCGCAAAATTTCCGGCGTCGGGTCGGTGGATGACGTCACCCAGCGCATCATCGCCGCGCTGAACTGATTCACGAATCATACGAATCACGTCCCAATCCGGAGCACCGCATGCAAATCGCGCACCACGTTTTCATCATCACCGGCGCCGCCTCGGGCCTCGGAGCGGCCACTGCTCGACGCCTGAGCGCAGCTGGCGCTCACATCGTCCTGGCCGACGTCCAGGATGATGCGGGCCAGGCCCTCGCGAAAGAGCTGGACGGCCGCTTCGTGCATTGCGACGTCACACGCGAAGCCGACGCCATGCTGGCCGTCGCCCAAGCGCAAGAGCTGGGGACGCTGCGCGGCTTGGTCAACTGCGCTGGCGTGGGGCCCGCGTCGCGAACCCTAGGCAAAGACGGCCCTCATTCGCTTGAAACGTTCGCGCGGACGGTGAATATCAACCTGGTTGGCAGCTTCAACATGGCACGACTGGCCGCCGCTGCCATCGCCGCACAGAAGCCGCTGGCCGACGGGGAACGCGGGATCATCATCCACACTGCCTCAGTGGCTGCCTACGACGGCCAGATCGGTCAAACGGCGTACGCAGCATCGAAGGCCGGGCTGGTTGGGATGACGTTGCCGATGGCGCGCGACTTGGCCCGCGACGGCATTCGCGTCATGACGATCGCCCCCGGCATTTTTGAGACACCCATGCTCATGGGCATGCCCGAGTCGGTGCGCACCGCGCTTGGCGCCGCCGTACCCTTCCCTTCCCGGCTTGGCCGCCCCGATGAATACGCCATGCTGGTGGAGGCCATTGTCACCAACCCCATGCTCAATGGGGAAACGATCCGGCTGGACGGCGCCATCCGCATGCCGCCGAAATAGGGACAACACAGGCGCTGCGCCGCAATGCGGCGTGCCTTCAGCCATCGGCCATGTCCCTGATTCCTCAAGAATTCATCCAGGAGCTCCTCGGCCGCACGGATATCGTCGACGTCGTCGGACGTTCGGTCCAGTTAAAGAAGGCCGGGACGAACTACAAGGGGTTGTGCCCCTTCCACGCCGAAAAGTCCCCATCCTTCACGGTCAGCCCGAGCAAGCAGTTCTATCACTGCTTTGGCTGCGGCGCGCACGGGACCGCCGTGGGCTTCCTCATGGATCACCTGGCGCTGAGTTTTCCCGATGCGGTGCGCGAACTGGCCTCGCAAGCGGGAATGACCGTTCCCGAGACACCGCAAGACCCGCGACATGCGCAGCAGACACGCGAGCAGCGCAGCCTCAAGCTCAACCTGCGGGAGGTGCTCGAGCAGGCCAACCAGTTCTACCGCAACCAGTTGCGCGCCACACCTCGCGCTGTGGCTTATCTGAAAGGGCGAGGGCTGAGCGGAAAGATTGCCGGTCAATTTGGCTTGGGCTACGCACCTGATGACTGGCAGGGCCTGGCGCGCGTGTTTCCGAATTATGACGCCGACACCCTGATCCAGGCTGGCCTGGTGGTCGCGCGCGATGCACAGGGCGAAACCCTCGAGCCCGGCTCGCTGGAGGGGCGAGCCGTGGCGCGCCGGTATGACCGCCTGCGCGACCGCATTACCTTCCCCATCCGCAACGCGCAAGGCGAGCTCATCGGCTTTGGCGGGCGCATCCTGGACCGTGGCGAACCCAAATATCTCAACTCCCCCGAAACCCCACTGTTCCACAAAGGCGAGGAGCTGTACGGTCTGTTTGAGGGCCGCGCCGCCATTCAACGCCAGGGGTATGTGCTGGTGGTCGAGGGCTATTTGGACGTGATCGCCCTGGCCCAGCACGGGGTTGGCAATGCCGTGGCCACGCTCGGCACCGCCTGCACCACCGAGCATGTCAGAAAGCTGTTCCGGCACTGCGGCCAGATCGTCTTCAGCTTCGACGGGGACGCGGCGGGCCAAAAGGCTGCTGCGCGGGCCTTGGAAACGGCGTTGCCAGCGCTGGGCGATGAACGCTCGGTGAAATTCCTGTTCCTGCCCCCTGAGCATGACCCGGATACGTTCGTGCGCACGTTTGGTGCCGATGCGTTCGAACGCGAAGTCGGACGTGCGCAGCCGCTCTCCGTTTTTCTTCTCGACACCTTGGCCGACGGGCTGGCGCTAGCCACTGCCGAGGGTCGGGCCCAAGCCATCGCCCGCGCCCGGCCGCTGATCGCATTGCTGGCCGATTCGACCCTCAAATCGCAAATCGTGGGCGAATTTGCCAAGCGCCTGCAGACGCCGTTGACGGAGCTGCGACAGGCACTCGCGCTGCCGGGCGGGCGCCATGCCAGCGTGCACGCGGGACCTGCGCCCCCGCCCAAGGCCGAGCGAGTGGCGGAGCCTCGCGTGCCGCGCGTCTGTCGGGCCTGCGCACCGACCACGCGCGCACGGCCATGCGCATTTTGCTCACGCATCCGGGCCTGTGGGCCAGTCTCAGCGCATCGCAGCACGAGCTTCTGATGCAGGACGGCAGCTCCACGCGGCAGCTGGCGAACTGGCTTGAAGCCCGACTGGACGCTTTTCCCGATATCAGCGCCTCGGCTTTGTGGGAAGGGCTGCGCGTGGACGGCCTGTTGGAGGCTGCACAGGCCCTGGGCTCAGGCGACTTGCTCGACATGGAGGCTGATGACTTGCAGCAAGACCTGCTTGGCGCAATCTTCAGTATCGAACTGGCTTGGGTCAAGCAGCGACAGCAGGAACTTACGCACACGGGATTGATCGATGAACAGGCGAAGCTTGAATATTTGAGCCTGTCGTCCCGGCTCGTCGAACTCAGCCAGAAACTTCCCCGGCTCTGATCCGCGCGGCGCCGCTGGCAGTGGAAAAGATAGTGCCGCCGGGCTTGATTTTTGACGCGCCGGACTATAATTAAATGTTTTCCCGCAAAAAACCACTTGAAGCGCAGCGCGATGCGCTTCGGTGATATGCCGGCGGCGGCTAATGGCAGGGTTTGCTGCTGCAGTCCAGACAGCGGGCGATGATTTCTACGAGGAGCCTCAAGATGACCAAATCCAAGTCTGATCCTTCAAAAACCAAGGCGCAGGCATCCTCGAAAACCGCTGCCAGCGTCAAATCTGCACCCGTGACCGCCAAGGACCCCACACCGTCCGCATCCAAATCGCCATCTATGCCCACCAAGAAAACTCCTGCTGTTGCCTCGAAGTCCGCTGCCGCCAAACCTGAGGAAAAGGCAGTGAAGTCCAGTGGGCAGAGCCCCGAGGCCGCTAAAGCGGCCGCGCGTGCCGCTGCCAAGCTCGCTGCGGCCAAGCAGGAAGCCAAAGCCGCCAAGACGCAGAAAAACCTGCCAGCGGACGATTTTCGCGCCACGATGCCCGACGATGGTGACGATAGCGCAATGCCTTCGGCGCCGATGCCCCGCGGCCGGCGCCCGTCGCGCGCCAAGGAAAAGCAGTTGCTCAAGGAGTTCGGCTATGACGACTCCAATGTGACCGAAGAAGAATTGGCCCGTCGGCGCCAGCGCCTGAAAAACCTGATCAAACTGGGCAAGACACGCGGCTTCCTGACGTACGGCGAAATCAACGACCATCTGCCCGACAATTTGGCCGACCCGGACCTGCTCGAAACCATCATCAGCATGCTCAATGACATGGGCATCGCGGTGTACGAACAGGCGCCCGACGCACAGACCTTGCTACTCAACCAGCATGGGCCCACCGCTTCGAGCGAAGAAGAAGCCGAAGAGGAAGCCGAGGCTGCGCTGTCGTCGGTCGATTCGGAATTCGGTCGCACGACGGACCCTGTGCGCATGTACATGCGTGAAATGGGCACCGTGCAACTGCTCACGCGTGAGGGCGAGATCGTCATTGCCAAACGCATTGAGGAAGGCCTGCGCAAAATGATGCTGGCGATTTCCGCATCCCCTGCAACCGTGGCCGAGATCCTGGCCATGGCTGCGCGTATCGCCAACAACCAGTTGCCGGTTGACGAGGTGGTGGATGGCATGGTGTCGGACGACGAGTCCGACGATTACGTGGCCGAGGAAGATGTCGACTTTGCGTTGGCCGATGAGGCCGAGGAAGATGACGAGGAAGCCGCAGCAGCTGCCAGCTCGGTCAAGCTCGAAGAGCTCAAGGCCAAGGCACTCGAACGCTTCGCCGACGTGCATGACGCCTTCATGAAGATGCGCCGCGCCTACGACAAGGATGGCTATAAGTCGGCGTCCTACCTCAAGGCGCAGGACCAGATTTCGAAGAATCTGATGGAGGTGCGCTTTACCGCGCGCACGGTGGAAAAGCTATGCGACCTTTTGCGCAGCCAGGTCGACGAAGTGCGCCGCCACGAACGCGAGATCCGCCGCATTGTGGTGGACCGCTGCGGCATGCCGCAGGAAGAGTTCATCAAGACGTTCCCTGGGCATCAGCTGGATTTGAACTGGGCTGAGAAACTCGCCGCCTCGACCAAGCCGTATGGTCCGATTCTGGCCCGGAATCTCCCTTCGATTCAGGAATTGCAGCAGCGCCTGATCGATACCCAGACTCGCGTCGTCGTCCCTTTGGAAGACTTCAAGTCGATCAATGCCCAGATGAGCCGTGGCGAGCAGGAAGCGCGCGAGGCCAAGCGCGAGATGATCGAGGCCAACTTGCGTCTGGTGATTTCCATTGCAAAGAAATACACCAATCGTGGCCTGCAGTTCCTTGACCTGATCCAGGAAGGCAACGTCGGCCTGATGAAAGCGGTCGACAAATTCGAATATCGGCGCGGCTACAAATTTTCGACCTACGCAACTTGGTGGATTCGCCAGGCGATCACCCGGTCGATCGCTGACCAGGCGCGGACCATCCGTATTCCGGTCCACATGATCGAGACCATCAACAAGGTCAACCGGATCTCGCGCCAGTACCTTCAGGAAACCGGCACCGAACCCGACGCAGCCATGCTTGCCGAGAAGATGGAGATGCCTGAAGACAAGGTTCGCAAGATCATGAAGATCGCCAAGGAACCGATTTCGATGGAAACCCCTATTGGCGATGACGACGACTCGCATTTGGGCGATTTCATCGAGGACACGGGCATGCTGGCGCCCACTGACGCTGCGCTCCAGGCCAGCCTTCGCGATGTGGTCAAGGACATCCTCGACTCCCTCACGCCGCGTGAAGCCAAAGTGCTGCGCATGCGCTTTGGTATCGAAATGGCCAACGACCACACGCTGGAAGAGGTTGGCAAGCAGTTTGATGTAACGCGCGAGCGCATCCGCCAGATCGAAGCCAAGGCGCTACGCAAACTCAAGCACCCAACGCGGTCGGACAAACTGCGCAGCTTCCTTGACTCCCTTTGAGCAGCCACAATGCTCGCGAAACAGGCACACAGCGCTTAGGTGCCAGCTCTTGACAAGGCCACAGCCGCCGCTGTGGCCTTGTGCTTGGCAGACCCGGCGTTGAACATGTGCCCGCGCACAGCCCTTCCTCGCCCGACTCGCGCAGCGCCGTTGCCGGACGGCGCGGGCCAGCACTGTGTTTTTGCGCGTGCTTGAACCCACACGTGGAGGCAATGCACGACTGGCGCAGGCCCGGCGGTGCCCTCGCTCGGGTATGCGAGCTCTTGCCAACTCACGTTAGACTGGCATATATGTCGAATTTGCGCAAACCCGTCACACGTACTGTCGTATTTGCCGACGTGGTCGGCAGTACCGGCCTTTACAAGTCGCTGGGCGATGCAACGGCGGCCAAGCTCATGACCAGTGTCACGCAGGCCATGTCTTCTGCGGTAAGCAGCCATCGTGGCCATGTCGTGAAAACTCTGGGTGATGGCGTACTCGCCGTATTCGACAACAATGCCGACGCCGTCAACGCCTGCACGGATGTACAGCAAACCCTGGCCCTCTGGGGACACTCCGGCCAGACACCCATTTCCGTGCCTCTGAAGATCGGCCTGTCTCGCGGCCCTGTGGTCCTGACCCCCGGTGACTGCTTCGGCGATGCCGTGAATGCTGCCGCTCGCCTGTCGGACTCCGCCGGAGGCGGGCAGATTCTTGTCAGCGACGCGGTGATGGAAGGTCTGCCGCTGGAACTGCTTGCGCGCCTTCGCAGCCTGGGCGCCATTTTCCTTCGCGGCTATGACGTGCCGGTGCCGGTACACCAGATCGAATGGGATGCATCGTGGCAGAACAGTCAGACCCTGCCGCACCAACCCACTGTCATCACGGCTCTCACCCAGCGCCTTAACCTGTGCTGGCTGGATGCCTCGCAGGATTTCAGTCCGGAACAAAGCCCCATCCACATCGGCCGCACTCCGGCTGCCGAATTCCCGGTCAATGACGTCCGCGTGTCGCGGCAACACGCGCGCATTGAGTGGCGCGGGAGCTATTTCATGCTCACCGACTTGTCCAGTAACGGTACCTGGGTGCGCTACAACGCCCAGGACAACGTGTTGGCTCTGCGTCGCAACGAATGTGTGCTGCACGGCCAAGGCGAGATCTGCCTTGGTGCCAAACCCAACGACCCGACTGCGCCCACAGTGCTGTTTCAGCTTCACGATTCCTAATTGCGGCTTGCGTCGATGACCGCTCCCCCCGCAGACCGACAATACGTCCATGGCACGGCCCCGCGTGTGGCCGTGCTGCTGCTCAATCTGGGCACACCCGATGCCCCCACGGCGCCAGCCTTGCGTCGCTATCTGCGCGAATTCCTGAGCGACCGGCGCGTGGTCGAAATCCCCCGTGCCATCTGGTTGCCGTTGCTCAACGGGATCATCCTTCCGCTGCGCGCACCCAAATCCGCTGCGAAATACGCAAGCATCTGGCAAACCCAAGGCTCGCCGCTGGCCACCGGCACTGCCGCGCTTGCGGCAAGCGTGCAAGCCACCCTAGGCGCTCGCGGCCACCACGTCCTGGTGCGCCACGCCATGCGCTATGGCAACCCGTCGACCGCCACGGTTCTTGACGAATTGCATGCGCAAGGCGTGACGCGACTTCTTGCCGTGCCGCTGTACCCGCAATACAGCGCGGCCACCACCGCATCGTCCCTGGACGCCGTGATGGCTTGGCTCAGCCGCGTGCGGCGGCAACCTGAGTTGCGTACCGTGCGTCATTTCGCCGATGACCCGGAATACATTAATGCGCTGGCCACGAGCATCCGTGCCCATTGGACAGAGCACGGCCAGCCCGAGCGGCTCGTCATGAGCTTTCACGGCATGCCACAGCGCACCCTGAAGCTTGGCGACCCCTACCATTGCGAGTGTCAGAAAACCGCGCGCCTGTTGGCCCAAGCCCTGGAGCTCAATGCGCAGCGCTATGTGGTGACCTTTCAGTCCCGTTTCGGCAAGCAGCCGTGGCTTCAGCCGTATACCGAGCCCACGCTGCGGGACCTGGCCAAAGCCGGTGTCAAGCGTGTGGATACCGTTTGCCCGGGGTTCGCAGTGGACTGCCTTGAAACCCTGGAAGAAATCGCGATGGAGGGCAAGCAAGCGTTCTTGTCGAGCGGGGGCAACGAATACCACTACATCCCCTGCCTGAACGCCGATGCGCATTGGGCCGAGGCTTTCACCAACCTGCTCGAATCCCACCTGCAAGGCTGGCCCTCGCGTCAGGTGCCCGACACGACACAGCTTGCCGCCAGCCGCGAGCGCGCCCGCGCCATGGGTGCCGCGAACATCTGAGGCTGGTTTTGCGGCCGCGACTCCGGCGCTACGACTGGCCGCACGCGCTCCCGCCACCGCAAGAGCAGGCGCTGAGACCCGGCCTGGGCCGCGGTCAACGATTGGCGCTTCGTACCTCAACACCCTGAGCGGCGGGGTTTCGTGCTGCTGCAGATGACTCATCGATGTCCGGGAGATCCCAGCCTCAGACCCGGGACGAGTCCGTGGGCTCAGACGGCGCATCGGCGGGTCCACCTACAATGCGCGCCTTGTTTCCCCATGGGTTTTGCTCGCAGATTCGTCGGATGATGCCGGCCGTTGCGGCGGCCTGCCCTGCGATTCCGTGCCTACTCCATTCTTACGCAACGCTCCCGACTGGCTGCTCGATGCCCTGGTGCTTCTGATTGCAGCCATCTGCCTGTTCTGGGGCTTGGGCGGGCCACCCATCCGCGACAACAACGAGGCCCTGTATGCCGACATTGCATGGGCCATGGCGCGAGGTGGTTCATGGATCATCCCGCATCTGGACGGGGTGCCCTATATCGAAAAGCCCCCATTGCTGTACTGGCTCATGGCGGCGGTGTTCAAGCTATTCGGCGTGGGCGCGTGGCAAGCCCGCCTACCCGACGCGCTCGCTGCCTGGCTCACCAGTGCCGGCTGCATTGCCTACGGCCGCCATCTTCGAGCACCGATCGCAGGGCGTTTCGCCGCGTTGGTGACTGGCACCGCACTCGGCTTCGTGCTGATCGCGCGCACGATCTTGTTCGACCCCCTGATGCTGCTGTTCTGGCTGAGCGCCTTTGCCCTGGTCGTGCTGGCCGTGCACGAGCGCAGGCGTGCCTGGCTGCGCGCGGCCGCCATTCCCCTGGCACTGGCGACGCTCACCAAAGGCCCGGAAGCCCTTCTTCTTCTGGGTCTTATCGCCTTGCTGCAGCTGGTCCTGGCCCCCGGCTCCTGGCAGCGTGCGGCGCTGCTGCGCTTTTACCTCGACCCATGGGCGATCGCACTATTCGTGCTGGTGGCCGCGCCATGGCATCTGGCTGCGGTGCACACGCAACCCGGTTTCGCCTGGTTCTACTTCGTCAACGAGACCGTCATGCGCTTCTTGGGCAAGCGCATTCCGGACGACTTCCACACCGGGCCCTGGTGGTATTACGGTCCCAAGCTGTTGATCGGCTTTTTGCAGTGGACCCCCGTTTTGGCAGTCCTGGCTTGGCGCGGCCCCGCCGTGCGCGGAGGCAGCGCGCTCACAGCCTCGGCACGCTGGACGCGCAATGCAGCAGCCGTGCTGACGGTGTTCTTTTCCATGGCGGGCAACAAGGGGGCGTATTACCTGTTGCCGGTCGTCCCCCTTGTGGCCTGGTGGCTGGCCGTGAAGCTGCAGAGCGCTTCGGACGAAGGCACCCTGGCGGACCTGCAGCCATGGCTGGGCGCGGGCGCCGCCCTGTTCGGCCTGAGCGCATTTGCGCTTTGGCTCGGATCATGGACACCGGAGCTGCACAGCCACCTCTTGCGCATCGGTTTGCCGCCTGCGCAGTTCGCTGCAATACCGCACCTCATCATTGGGACTGCCGCGCTTGCCCTTCTGGGCGCCGGCATCCTGGCGGCCAGGCGCCTTGAGTTGGGCCTGCTGATCTTCGGGCTCGCTGCGATTGTCATGGTGAATTTCGCCACCGATCTTGCCATCGCAAAGACATCGGACACCTCCCAGAAGAATGTGGCGGCAGCCATCCGCGCCGCCATGCCCGGCGGGGCGGAGCTGTTCTCCTGGCAGACCTTCGAGGATCACGACGCCTCCCTGCTTATCTACGGCTTTCGCCCGCTACGCGTCATCGACAGCACAAGCTCGGATCTGTGGTTCGGATGCCACCATGCGTTGCAAGGCTCGCCGTGCGTAAGCCCCTTGGCGCTCGTTCAGGCACGCGCCGAAGGCCGCGCCGTGGCCATCTGGGTTCCGCGCAACCGTCTAGCCGGTTTTCTTGAAACCGGCCTCGCCGTGGGGCTACAAGCCATGGACTTCAAGGACAGCGTGGTGTTCTACGGCCAACGGGCGCGGGGGTCGCAGGCGCCTTTGCCAAAAAATCCCCCTGCCCTGCCTTGAATTAGGCGCGCGCGACCCAAAATGGAGCCGGTAACGCTGTTTTGGTATTGAAAATCCCTCCGACAATTCACGGTCCCATGAGTCAAACCGAACAACAATCCATTCCCGAACCAGGCCAGGTCGATCCGATGTCCAACGAGCAGAGCTCGGCCCCGGATGCACTCGAGCAAGCGCTCAAAGTGGCGCAAGATGAGCTCGATGCGTTGAAAGACCAGTTCCTTCGTGCGAAAGCCGAGGCCGAAAACACCCGGCGGCGAGCCGAGGAAGAAACCGCCAAGGCGCGCAAGTTTGCGGTGGAAAGCATGGCGCAGGAGCTGCTCCCGGTCAAAGACAGTCTTGAGGCGGCCATGGCGGACGAAAGCGGCAGCATCGAGGCAATCAAGAAGGGTGTCGACCTTACCCTCAGCCAGCTTCGCGGGGCGTTCGAGCGCAGCCGGATCCAGGAAATCGCACCCGCCGTGGGCGATCGTTTCGATCCGACGCGCCATCAAGCCATCGCATCCGTGCCAGCGCAGCAGCCGGCGAACACCATCGTCAGCGTGCTGCAAAAAGGATATGTGATCGCCGAACGCACGCTGCGCCCGGCGCTGGTGACCGTTGCCGCGGTTGATGCCGCGGCAACGGGTGATAAGCCAGAGGCTTGAATCCGGCATAACCACCTGCATTTATAGAGAAATTCGGGCTTATGACCGCGCAAGTGCGGTGACCCGGCCAGCCTCAGACGGCATCAACAACTAACGGAGTTCAACATGGCAAAAATCATTGGCATCGACCTCGGCACCACCAACTCCTGCGTCGCGGTGATGGAGGGTGGCACGCCGAAGGTCATTGAAAATAGCGAGGGCGCGCGCACCACGCCGTCCATCGTCGCCTACATGGAAGACGGCGAGATCCTGGTGGGCGCTCCAGCCAAGCGCCAAGCCGTCACCAATCCAAAGAACACGCTGTACGCAGTCAAGCGACTCATCGGGCGCAAGTTCGAAGAGCCGGAAGTGCAGAAGGACATCGGCCTGATGCCATACAACATCGTCAAGGCAGACAACGGCGATGCTTGGGTGGATGTGCGTGGCAAGAAGCTTGCCCCCCCGCAGATTTCCGCTGAAGTGCTGCGGAAGATGAAAAAGACGGCGGAGGACTACCTCGGCGAGCCCGTCACCGAGGCCGTGATCACGGTCCCGGCGTATTTCAACGACAGCCAGCGCCAAGCGACAAAAGATGCCGGACGCATCGCCGGCCTCGATGTCAAGCGCATCATCAACGAGCCGACTGCCGCGGCATTGGCATTCGGCTTGGACAAGGCCAGCAGAGGGGACCGCAAGATCGCGGTGTATGACCTCGGTGGCGGCACCTTCGATATCTCGATCATCGAAATCGCCGACGTCGAAGGCGAGAAGCAGTTCGAAGTGTTGTCCACCAACGGCGACACGTTCCTCGGTGGCGAGGACTTCGACCAGCGCATCATGGACTACATCGTGGCCGAGTTCAAGAAGGAATCGGGCGTGGATCTGTCCAAAGACGTGCTTGCGCTTCAGCGTCTCAAGGATGCGGCCGAGAAAGCCAAGATCGAGCTTTCCAGCAGCCAACAGACCGAAATCAACCTGCCTTACATCACGGCCGACGCCAGCGGGCCCAAGCATCTGAGCCTGAAGCTCACGCGCGCCAAGCTTGAAGCCTTGGTGGAGGAACTGATTGAACGCACCATCGAGCCCTGCCGCAAGGCCATCAAGGATGCCGGCGTGAAGATCGACGACATCTCCGATGTCATCCTCGTGGGGGGCATGACGCGCATGCCCAAGGTGCAGGACAAGGTCAAGGACTTTTTCGGCAAGGAACCCCGCAAGGATGTGAACCCGGACGAGGCCGTGGCGGTGGGCGCTGCGATTCAGGGTTCGGTACTGGCAGGCGACCGCAAGGACGTGCTGCTGCTCGACGTCTCCCCGCTGTCCTTGGGCATCGAAACCCTGGGCGGCGTGATGACGCCCATGATCAAGCGCAACACGACCATCCCGACCAAGCACACCCAGGTGTACTCCACGGCCGACGACAATCAGCCTGCCGTGACCATCAAGGTTTACCAGGGTGAACGCGAACTGGCGTCGGGGAACAAGCTGCTTGGCGAGTTCAACCTCGAGGGCATTCCACCCGCACCCCGAGGGCTGCCCCAGATCGAAGTGACCTTTGACGTCGATGCAAACGGCATCCTGCACGTCAGCGCCAAGGACAAGGGGACGGGCAAGGAAAACAAGATCACGATCAAAGCCAACTCAGGCCTGTCGGAAGACGAAGTCCAGCGCATGGTGCGTGACGCCGAGGCAAATGCCGCCGAGGACCATAAGAAGCGTGAGCTCGTTGATGCGCGTAACCAGGCCGATGCCGCAGCGCATAGCGTGCGCAAGTCCCTGGCTGAACATGGCGACAAGGTCGAGGCAAGCGAAAAGGCAGCCATCGAGGCCGCACTGAAGGACGTGGAAGAGGCCATCAAGGGCGAGGACAAGGCTGATGTGGAAGCCAAGACCGAGGCCCTGATGCGCGTCAGCCAGAAGCTCGGCGAGAAGATGTACGCACAAGAGCAGGCTGCTGCGGCGTCGGCCGGTGCAGCGGGGGGCACCTCGGCAGGCGGCGCGGGCGACGACACGGTCGTCGACGCCGAGTTCAAGGAAGTCAAGGACGGCAAGGCCTGATCGGCCTGCACTCCGATTGTGGGGAGGGTTTAATCACCCTCCCTTTTTGCGTTTTCGAACTGGATCGTTTCAAGCATGGCCAAGCGCGACTTTTACGACACTCTGGGCGTCTCCCGCGACGCTGACGAAGACACACTGAAGAAGGCCTACCGCAAACTGGCCATGAAGTACCACCCGGACCGAACCCAGGGCGATAAGGCGGCGGAGGAGAAGTTCAAGGAAGCCAAGCTGGCCTATGAGACCCTGTGCGACCCGCAAAAGCGTGCGGCCTACGACCGCTATGGCCACGCAGGGGTTGATCCGTCGGCAGGCATGGGCGGCGGCGCTGCGGGCGGGTTCGCCGATTTCGGCAATATTTTTGAGGAGATTTTTGGGGGTGGCGCACGGCAGCGCGGCGGTGCTCAGCAGGTCTACCGTGGCTCCGACCTGAGCTACTCGCTGACCTTGACGCTGGAAGAAGCGGCCATGGGCTGCGCCAAGTCACTGCGCATACCGTCCTGGGATACGTGCGATGCCTGTGCTGGCAGCGGCGCCAAGCCCGGCACAAAACCCAAGACCTGCCCCACCTGTCACGGCAGCGGCGCCACGACCCAACGCATGGGTCCGTTCGCGATGCAGCACACCTGTTCCACTTGCGGGGGCACCGGCAAGATCATCCCGGAACCCTGCCCGACATGCCACGGCCAAGGCCGCATTCAGCGCCAGAAAACACTGGAGGTGAATATTCCGGCTGGGATCGACACCGGCATGCGCATCCGGTCCAGCGGCAATGGCGAGCCCGGCGTGAACGGCGGGCCTTCGGGCGATCTGTACGTCGAAATCCAGATCAAGCCCCACGCCCTGTTTGAGCGCGACGGCGATGACCTGCATTGCAAGATTCCGGTGAGCATGACAGCCGCCGCGCTCGGTTCGCGCATCGAGGTGCCGACGCTGGCCGGCGTTGCCGAGATCGATCTGCCTGAAGGTACGCAGTCGGGCAAGACCCTGCGCCTGCGGGGCAAGGGCATCAAGGGTCTTCACTCCGGTCACCCGGGGGATCTGTACTGCCACATTGAGGTGGAGACGCCTGTGCGCCTGAGCGAGGAGCAGCGACGCCTGCTGGAGCAACTTGACGAATCTTTCAAGCGCGGGGGTGACCGCCACTCGCCTGCCGGCAAGACATGGGCCGACAAGGTGCGCGCGTTTTTTAAATAGGCAGGTGCTCGCGGGTGCGACAATCTGCGGCTTCGCCTCTTTTCACCGAACCACGATCAGCCATGGAAGCCGAACAACTCAACGCCCTGTCCTCCCTTCTGCGCGACCTGTCCGAGCGCACACGGCTGCTTCGGGGGTATCTTTGACTACGCTGCCAAGGCTGCACGTCTGAGGGAAGTCAGCGCCGCGCTCGAGGACCCCAAGGTCTGGGACGATCCCAAGCGGGCGCAGGAACTGGGCAAGGAGAACCGTGGCTTGGAGGCCGTGGTTCTGGAGATCGACCGCATCGAGCGCGAGCTTGCCGACCAGCACGAACTGTTTGATCTGTCCCGCGAGGAAAACGACGACGCGACCCTGCAGTCCATCGAGGCTGATGCACAGGCCACCGCCAAACGCGTGGAGGACATGGAGTTTCGTCGCATGTTCTCCAATCCGATGGACGCGGGCAACTGCTTCATCGATATCCAGGCGGGCGCGGGCGGCACTGAAGCCTGCGATTGGGCTTCCATGCTGCTGCGGCAATACCTGCGCTACTGTGAGCGCCAAGGCTTCAAGGTTGACGTGCTGGAAGAGTCGTCGGGTGACGTCGCCGGGGTCAAGAGTGCATCCATCAAGGTCGAAGGTGACTACGCCTACGGCAAGCTGCGCACCGAGACGGGCGTGCACCGGCTCGTGCGCAAGAGCCCGTTCGACTCCTCAGGTGGACGCCACACGAGCTTTGCCAGCGTGTTCGTTTATCCCGAGGTCGATGATTCGATCGAGATCGACATCAACCCTGCCGACGTGCGCATCGACACCTTCCGCGCCAGTGGAGCCGGTGGCCAGCACATCAACAAGACCGACTCTGCCGTGCGCATCACCCACGTTCCCACCGGGATCGTCGTGCAATGCCAGAATGACCGCTCGCAGCACAAGAACCGCGCCGAAGCCTGGTCGATGCTGCGTTCGCGCCTTTTCGAGCACGAGCTGCGAAAACGCCAGGCCGAGCAGCAAAAGCTGGAGGACAGCAAGAGCGACGTGGGCTGGGGCCACCAGATTCGCTCCTACGTGCTGGATCAGAGCCGCATCAAGGATCTACGCACAGGGGTAGAAATGTCGAACACACAAAAAGTGCTCGACGGCGACCTCGACGAATTCATCTCCGCCAGCCTGAAGCAAGGGCTCTAGGCCTTGCCCGGGATCTGGCCCTCCCAGACGATGCTTCACTCCGATGACCACCATGCGCACAGACCAAGCCCCCGTGATCTCCCGGCTGCAATACGCCAAGCCGGCCTATGCCGTCGACCAGGTCACCCTGGAATTCGATCTCGACCCCGACCGCACCCGCGTGAAAAGCCGCATGCAGGTGCGCCGCAACGCTGATGCAGCACTGGACGCGCCGCTGCTGCTCGACGGCGAAGACATCAATCTGCAATCGCTCATGGTCGATGGCAAGCCATGGGTTTATGCAACCACGGAGACCGGTATCCGCCTGGAGAAGGTTCCAGATGCCTTCGAACTCAACATTGTCAACATCTGCTCCCCACGCGCCAACACACGCCTTTCGGGTCTTTATCTGTCGGGGAATGCGTTTTTCACCCAGTGCGAGGCTGAAGGCTTTCGCCGCATCACCTACTGGCCCGACCGGCCCGATGTGATGAGCCGCTTCACCGTGGTGCTGCGCGCCGATAAGACGCACTACCCGGTGCTGTTGTCGAACGGAAATCTCAAGAGCCAGCGTCCGCTCGACGACGGCCGACTGGAAGCCGTGTGGGAAGACCCCTTCCCGAAGCCCTGCTACCTGTTCGCCCTCGTAGCCGGTCGCTTGGTCTGCCGCGAACAGCGCATGACAAGCCGAGACGGCCGCGAGCATCTCCTGCAGGTCTATGTGCGCGAGGGAGACCTGGACAAGACCGAGCATGCCATGCGCTCGCTGGTTCACGCCGCAGCCTGGGACGAGCAGCGATTCGCCCTGAGTCTGGACCTTGACCGCTTCATGATCGTTGCCGTCAGTGACTTCAACATGGGCGCGATGGAGAACAAGGGACTGAACGTCTTCAACACCAAGTACGTGCTGGCCAATCCCTCCACGGCCACAGATGCCGATTTCCAGAACATTGAGTCGGTGGTGGGCCATGAATACTTCCACAACTGGACCGGCAACCGCGTCACTTGCCGCGATTGGTTCCAACTCAGCCTGAAGGAAGGCCTCACCGTATTCCGCGACCAGGAATTTAGCCAGGATCTTGCCGCGGCCAGCGGCGGCGAGTCGGCCCGCGCGGTCAAACGCATCGAGGATGTGCGCGCCCTTCGTGCGGTGCAGTTCCCCGAAGATGCCGGCCCCATGGCGCATCCGGTGCGGCCCGACAGTTACGTGGCGATCGACAATTTCTACACGCCGACCGTCTACGAGAAAGGCGCTGAGGTCGTGCGCATGATGCACACCCTGGTGGGCCGCGAAGGCTTTGCCGCGGGCATGAAGCTTTACTTCGCGCGCCACGATGGCCAAGCCGTGACGTGCGACGATTTCCTGGCCGCGATGGCCGACGCCAATCCGGCCACGGCGTTGAGTGGCCATCGCACCCAGTTCGGGTTGTGGTACGCGCAAGCCGGTACGCCACACGTGCGCGCGACTGGCCACTACGACGCTGACACACGAACGTACACGGTCTCGCTCAGCCAGATGACCCCGCCAACGCCCGGGCAAAATGAAAAGCAGGCTCAGGTCATTCCCGTGCGCATCGGGCTGGTAGCCAGCGACGGCCGTGCCCTGACCTTCCGCGCGCACGGTGCCCACACCGCCCAGAGTGACTGCCTGCTGGTGTTGACGCAGCCCGAGCAAACGTTCGTGCTTCACGATGTGGACGCAGAACCCATCCCGTCGCTGCTTCGAGGATTTTCCGCACCGGTCATCCTGGATGATGAACTCAGCGATGCCGACCGACTGGTCCTGCTGGCATACGACACGGATGCATTCAATCGCTGGGAATCGGCACAGCGCTTGGCGCTCGCCCGCCTGCTGCCCGCCTTACGCGAGGGCGATCTCAAGGTGGATGCCCCTTACTTGGACGCGCTGCGCGCCGTGCTGCGTGAAGTCCGACTGGACCCCGCGTTCAAGGAGCTCACGCTCACGCTCCCCAGCGAAGGCTTTATTGCCGAACAGCTCACCGAGATTGATCCGCCGCGCATCCACAAAACGCGGCAGGCTTTGCGCCTGGCACTGGCGCAGCAACTCCTGCCCGACTGGGAACACCTTTGGCAGTTGCTTGGCACCACCGAGGGCTACAGCCCGGATTTCGCCGGGTCTGGACGGCGCGGCTTGCGCAACTTGGCTCTTACCCAGCTCTGCCTGACGGGCGATGCCCAGTGGCAGGGCCGCGCGTACCAGCGCGTCAAGGACGCCGACAACATGACCGATCGCTTCGACGCGCTTGCCGCGCTGGTCGGGAGTCGTGCACCGCTGGCGCAAGCCGCCCTGGAGCGATTTGCAGCGCTGTTTGCAAACGAGCCGCTGGTGATCGATAAATGGTTTGCTCTGCAGGCGACAACCCCCGGGGCCGACGTGGAGCATATTCGCGAGCTGATGCGGCACCCCGACTTCAACATCCGCAATCCCAACCGCGCGCGCAGCCTGATCGCCACGTTTTGCCAGGGCAATCCCGGATCCTTCCACCGCAGCGATGGCGCGGGCTACGCCTTCTGGGCCGAACAGGTGCGCGCTCTGGACGCGATCAATCCCCAGGTCGCCGCCCGGCTGGCGCGCGCCATGGACCGCTGGCGCAAGCTGGCAGAGCCCTACGCCCGCGCTGCCGAGCCCGTCATGCGAGAGCTGGCCTCGTATTCCGCTCTATCGGCCGACACGCGCGAGATTTTGGGCAAAGCACTGGCCTGAAGAGCGCCAAGGTCAACCAGGGAGACCATGATGTCCGACAACACGATCAGCCTGTCGCGCTGGCTCATTGAGCAAGAACGCACCTACGGCCATATTCCGGGCTCATTGCGCCTGCTCATCGAGCAAGTGGCACGCGCCTGCAAACGCATCAGCCGCGCGGTGAACAAGGGGGCCAGCACCGGCATCCTGGGCAGCGCTGGAAGCGAGAACGTGCAGGGCGAGGTGCAAAAGCAACTCGACGTGATCGCCAACGACGTGCTGCTCGAGGCCAACGAATGGGGTGGGCACTTGGCCGCGATGGCATCGGAGGAACTCGAGCGCATCCACGTCATCCCTCACCGTTACCCGCGTGGCGAGTACCTCTTGATGTTCGACCCGCTGGACGGGTCGAGCAACATCGAGGTCAACGTCACGATTGGCACCATCTTTTCCGTGCTGCACCTCGCTGATGGCGTGAGCGAAGTCGGCCCCGAGCACTTCCTGCAGGCGGGGCGCCAGCAGGTGGCCGCCGGCTATTGCACGTATGGGCCGCAGACCAGCCTGGTCCTGACGCTCGGCCATGGTGTGTCGGTGTTCACCCTGGATAGCGAGCAGGGCAGCTTTGTGCTCACCCAGAGCAGCCTGCGCATTCCCGCATTGACACAGGAGTTTTCCATCAACATGTCGAACATGCGCCACTGGGCAGCGCCCGTGCGGCGTTACATCGACGAGTGCCTGGCGGGCCAGGACGGTCCTCGTGGCAAGAATTTCAACATGCGCTGGGTCGGCAGCATGGTGGCCGATGTCCACCGCGTCCTTCAACGCGGCGGTGTGTTCCTCTACCCCTGGGACAAGCGCGAGCCGGAACGCGCGGGCAAGCTGCGCCTTTTGTACGAGGCCAATCCCATGGCATTTCTGGTGGAACAGGCTGGCGGCATGGCCATTGCAGGGACGGAGCGCATCCTCGACATTCAGCCCGAGACCCTGCACCAACGCGCCGCTGTGATCCTGGGAAGCAACGAAGAAGTTGCACTTTTGCAGCGCTACCACCGCGAGGCCAGCTAACACGCACCGTGCAGCCGATCGTGACATGGCGCTGGCACCCCCGAGGCATCGACGCGCTTCACAGATCGGTTAAGATTGCCGGTTTCGTCGCCGGTGTAGCTCAGTTGGTAGAGCAGCTCATTCGTAATGAGAAGGTCGAGGGTTCGATTCCTTTCACCGGCACCAAGAATAGCCAGCACTTAGCCCAGCCTAGCCGCTGGGCTTTTTGCTTATGGGGCGCCGACTCCAGGCATCTGTGGGCAAAGCAGAACTACAAAGTTCTGCAATGGAGTGTTGATATCGGCATTCGGGCCAGTGAGGATCTCAACATGTTCACCGCGAAGCGCGCACTCTGCCCGCCCACCCCAACCGTCTAGCGCTCCTGTGGTAAGAACAAACATGACCCGCGACCCCTCTTATGCCGACCTGACACCCGACTGCGTACTCAACGCGATCGACAGCCTCGGAATGCGTTGCGATGGCAGGCTGCTGCAGTTGAACAGTTTCGAGAACCGCGTCTACCAAGTCGGGCTCGAGGACGGCAGCCAACGCATCGCCAAGTTCTATCGGCCAGGCCGTTGGAGCGATGCGGCCATCCTCGAAGAGCACGCATTCACCTGTGAGCTCGCTGAGCGGGAGATTCCCGCCGTACCACCGCTGTCGCTCGGCGGCCAAACGCTTCATCATCGCGAAGGCCATCGCTTCGCGCTGTTCCCAAGGCAGGGCGGCAGACCCCCTGAGCTCGAGCGAGAGGACACACTCGAATGGCTGGGGCGTTTCCTCGGCCGCATCCATGCGGTCGGTGCAAGCTGCGCGTACGAGGCACGCCCCGCTCTCGACATCCAGAGCTTCGGCATCGAACCGCGCAATTTCCTCGCTGCCGGCGATTGGCTGCCCGAGGAATTGCACCCAGTCTGGACGAGCGTCGCCGACCAGGCGCTCGATGGCGTACGTCGCGCCTACCAGCGTGCCGGCGACGTCCGGACGCTGCGGCTGCACGGCGACTGCCATCCCGGCAACATCCAATGGACCGACGATGGCCCGCATTTCGTCGACTTCGACGACAGTCGCACCGGGCCTGCGGTCCAGGATTTGTGGATGCTGATGTCTGGCGACAACGTGGACATGCGTCGCCAGCTCTCGGCGCTGCTGCGAGGCTACGAGGTGTTTTGCGAATTCGATGACCGCGAACTGCATCTGGTCGAGGCGCTGCGCACGCTACGTCTGATCCACTACAGCGCCTGGATCGCCCGCCGCTGGCACGACCCCGCCTTCCCCGCTGCATTTCCTTGGTTTGGCAGCGCCCGCTACTGGCAGGACCGCATCCTGGAGCTGCGCGAGCAAGTGGCGCTGATGCAGGAGCCGCCGCTCATCTGAGCTTCGACCCTGGCAGGCGACCCCAGTCCGAATGGCGCCCCACCAGGCGCTGCGTGGCGCCGGCCGAAAGGCATACGCCTGCTTGACACGCCGGCTTGCTTCAGAATCTGCCCAAAGCGGACTCCCCGAAGCCTTGCAGCGGCCCCAGTGGGTTCGTCGTCGACTGCACCTCGGAGATGTCCGGTTGGCCGCTCCAGATCTTGTACACGACGCGATCGTCCACCACGAGCATTAGCATCTTGAATCGCCAGCCGCTGGTGATGGTCCGTCGCCGAAAATCGAGAAAGTCGAGCCAGAAGCTTCCAACCCGCTTGTGATCAACATGGCTCTGTTGACCTCCTCCCCGCCCCTGGCCTGGGGCCACCGCTTGCGCGGGAAGGGCGGAGATTCCTACGGCGCTCAGGTGCGGCATTGAGCCGCTCCTGAGTCGCTTCGGTGGGTTCCTGCTGCTGGCGGCATTGCTGCACCGCTCACTTCACAGGCGATCCGGGCTGCGGTTTCCCGCCCAGCGCAAGCGTGCGCCATGTCCGTCCCTTCGTCTCGCAGTTTTTGCATCCCGCGAGCAAGGATGTTGAGCGCGCCGACAACATCGGCATGATTCGCGTAGCCATACGCGCCGCACTTGAACTGCGCCTGCGTGCGGCGATTGTCGGCCGCGATATGGCTGCAGCATGGGCAGGTGCGGCTCGTGTTGTGCGGTGGCACGGCCATGAGATGGCCGCCGCTCCACCGGACCTTGTAGTCCAGTTGGCGGCGGAACTCGAACCAGCCTTGATCGAGGATGGATTTGTTGAGTCCGCGCTTGGCCCGGACATTCGTGCCCGGCTTCCCGGTTGTGCCTGCTGCGGACCTGGACATGTTCCTCACCTGCAAGTCCTCGATACACACCATCGCGTGGTTTTGGCTGATCGTGGTCGTGGCCTTGTGCAGGGCGTCGCCTCAGGCATTGCCGATCCTCTGGTGGAGTTTTGTGACTTTGGCCTTCGCCTTCCTCCAGTTCTTGCTGAACTTCACCTTGCGGCTCATCGCCCGCTGGTACCGCGCAAGCCGCACCGCGTGCGTCCTGAAACTGTTCAGCGGTGGCAGAAACGCACCGTCGCTGAACGTGGCAAATCGGGCAATGCCCACGTCGATCCCGATGGCGCGGGTGGCGCTCGGGATGGGCTGCTCAACCTCACGCTCGGTCTGGATCGAGATGAACCACGTGCCGCCGCTGCTGGACACCGTGACATTGCGCACCGCACCGAGAACGTCCCGGCTGTTGCGATAGCGCAGCCACCCCAGCTTGGGCACAAAGATGCGACTGTTACCCGGATCGAGCTTGATCTGTTTCGGGTCGGGATAGCGCAAGCTGTCGTGCTGGCCCTTCTTGGCGACGATTTCATCGTAACAAGAAATGACGGTGCAACAGGCGGTCTGTTCGGCCAATTGATGCAGATTCATCGCTGCCGATTGCGCGTTCGTTCCTCGCAGGGCTGCTGCCCGTTTCACCCAACCAGTTCGCCATCGACCGCATCAGCTATGGGTGCGACGCAACGCATCTCACCTGCCCCCGCTGCTGAGCGCATGGCACGACCCAACTCCGGCGCGCCTTAGAATCTCCCAATACCAACTTCAATATCAAGCGGGTAGGCGCCGAGAGCGATTCAGCGCCTACCGCTTGAGAACACCGGGGATCCAATCATGAAAACGAAGCCCGGCGTTCGATTCGGTCGAGCGTATTGAAGTTTCGATGCGCCAATTGGTTATTTGTTCTCATGCAACGTTTTCGCGCTGCTTCGATGCCTTTGTCCGGCGCCACGAACGGCCATCATCCAGCAGCCTGTGCCGTGATACCCGACTCCCCCACGCAAGATCCCATCCCCTCCCCCCGTGCGCTTCTCGCCTTGGCGGCGCTGGTTGCGGTGCTTTGGTTCGGGGTGCTCGGTTATCGCGACCTGGTCCCGACGGACGAAGGTCGTTATGCGGAGATTCCCCGCGAGATGGTGCAGACGGGTGAATGGGTCACGCCAAGGCTCGACGGATTCAAGTACTTCGAGAAACCCGCCCTGCAATACTGGGCCACTGCTGCTGCCTATGAGGCCTTCGGGCTGGGGGAGTGGCAGGCTCGGCTGTGGACGGGTTTGACCGGTTTTCTCACCATCATCTTCACGTGGTTCGCTGGCCGGGCGCTATTTGGTGCGCGCGCTGGACTGTATGCGGGTGCGATCCTGGCCAGCTGCGTGTACTGGGTGGGGTTGGGGCATATCAACACGCTCGACATGGGTGTGTCGGCCTTCCTGGCTGGAAGTCTGTTTGCCTTCTTGCTGGCCCAGCGCACCGGCGCCACAGCGGCACAGACGCGTTGGTGGATGTGGGCCTGCTGGGCGCAGATGGGCCTGGCCATGCTCTCCAAAGGACTGATCGGTGTAGCGTTTCCGGGCTCAACTCTGATCCTCTACACATTGCTCACCCGCGATTGGGCCTTATGGAAGCGACTGCAACTGCTGCCTGGATTGTTGATCTTCCTGGCGGTTGCTGCGCCTTGGTACGTCTGGGTCCAGGTGCGCAATCCCGAATTTTTCAACTATTTCTTTATCTACCAGCAGTTCACCCGATTTCTCACGCCCGATCTGCAACGGCCCGGCCCCTGGTATTACTTCATCCCCATTTTGCTGCTTGGAATCCTGCCTTGGCTGGGAGGGCTATGGCCGAGCTTGCGATATGGCGTGACGCACCCCTTTGGGACCGTACGCGCCGATCGCCCGGTTGCAACGCAGGAGCCTTTGCGCGTCAATTGGGTGCTGCTGATCTGGTCGGTTTTCATTTTTGCCTTCTTCAGCGCCTCGCACTCCAAGCTTCCGTCCTACATCCTTCCCGTCTTTCCCGCGCTGGCCCTGCTCATGGGTGGGTACTTCGCGCACGCGCCTCGAAGTGCACTACGGCGGCAGTTCGCCTTTTTCGCCTTGCTTTCGGCCGGTGCGATCGTCGGATTCACGCAGCTCTGGCGTGCGGGCAATGCCACCACGCCAAGCGCCCTTTACCAACAGTACGGCTGGTGGCTGGAGGTCACGGCCGCCCTGGGTCTGGTGTCGTCCGTGCTGGCTTGGAACTGGGAAAAGGCCGGGCGCCGAGCCGCCGCGGTGCTTGTTCTGGCGTGCGGCATGGTCTTGGGGCTTACCGTTGCAACGCAGGCTTTTCAGATCCTCGGACGCACCGCCTCGACCAAAGACGTGGTGCAGGCGATCCGCCCTTGGCTGCACCCTGGCCAGCCCTTCTACACCGTGGGTACGTACGACCAGACCCTGCCGTTCTATCTCAAGCGTACCGTCACCGTGGTGGCCTACGAGGGTGAGCTGCATTTCGGCATCACCGAACAGCCGCAGCTCTGGGTGCCGACCGTGGCCGATTTCGCGAAACGCTGGCGGCGCGATCATCGACCTCTGGCCTTCATGCCCGTCGACCAGCTCGCGGCGATGCGTGCGACAGGCCTGCCGCTGGTGGTCATCGAGAAGACGTCGCGCTACGCGGTGATCGCCAAACCCGGTGAGGACTACGGCGCAGCCGCGCAGGCGGCCACCACCCGGCTGCCTGCGGCGTGGAATGCGCACAGCGCCGGCCCGATGCAGCGCGAGGTCACGCCATGAGCGCCGTCGCCTTTGCATTGGTGTTGACCGGCGTGCTGCTCAATGCCGCCGCGCAGTTGCTGATCAAGGCCGGAGCCGAGACCGCTGGACGGTTTTCCTTCACCCTGTCCAACATCTGGCACGCAGGACTGCACTTCGCCCTGCAATGGCAGATTCTCCTGGGATTGGTTTGCTATGCGGTGTCGGTGGTCGTGTGGATCTTGGCGCTCACGCGCGTTCAAGTATCCATGGCCTACCCCATGCTGTCGCTCGGCTACGTGGTCACGGCCTTTGCCGCTTGGTGGCTATTTGGCGAGGCACTCACCATGCAAAAGCTTCTCGGCATCGCCATCATCATCGTGGGCGTGATCCTTGTCGCCCGCACCTGAGCTCCCTGCAATGAACACAACCGATTTTCTACCGCTCACTCGCCCCGATATCGACGAGGACACCATTGCAGGCGTTGTTGAGGTATTGCGCTCGGGCTGGATCACCACAGGGCCCTGGAACACCAAGTTTGAACAGTCACTATCGGAGTATTTCGGTGGGCGGCAGGTGCGCACCTTTAACTCCGGCACCGTCACGATGGAGGTGGCCCTACGCATGCTGGGGGTGGGACCGGGCGACGAGGTCATCACCACGCCGCTGTCCTGGGTGGCCACGGCCAATGTGGTGCTTGCGGTCGGCGCCACGCCGGTATTCGTTGACATCGACCCCATCACCCGCAACATTGACACCGCCGGCATCGAAGCGGCCATCACGCCCCGGACCAAGGTCATTCTTCCCGTGCATCTGGCGGGGCTGCCCTGCGATCTGGATGCCATCTTCACCCTTGCGCAGCGGCACGGTCTTCGCGTCCTGGAGGACGCTGCGCAGGCCATTGGAAGCACCTGGCGCACGAGACGCATCGGAAGCTTCGGCGATTATTCCTCGTTCAGTTTCCATCCGAACAAGAATGCAACCAGCATTGAAGGAGGCTGCCTCGTGCTTCCGCCGGATGCCGACCCTGGGCTGGTGGAGCGGCTGCGCCTGCAAGGGGTGCGCCGTTTCGGCTTGGATGGCATGGACGTGGACGTGCTGGGTTCCAAGGCAAACCTCACCGACGTGGCTGCGCGCGTGGGCTTTGGACAAATGCAACGGGTCGACGGTTTCAACCGCCGCCGCACCGCGCTGGCACAAGCGTATTTTGCGCTGCTCGACGCGTTCGGCCTGCCGGCACGTGGCGTACAACTGCCGGTGCGTGATTTCGAAAGCAGCAACTGGCATATGTTCCAGATCGTGTTGCCTGCAGAGGTGCAGCGCGCCGCGGTGATGCAAGCCCTCAAAGACCGCGGCATCGGCACTGGCGTGCACTACCCGCCCATCCATTTGTTCACCATGTACCGCAAGCTCGGTTTCGAGCCCGGCCAGTTCCCACATGCGGAGCGCGTGGGAACTGGCATCCTCACGCTTCCCCTCTTTCCGGCGATGCGCGATGCCGACATCGCCCGTGTTGCCGAAGCGCTGTCGACAGTGCTGCGAGAATTCGGCCTATGACTAGCAGCCTTGCCCCCTCCCCGACACTCTCGGTCGTGATTCCCGTGTACAACGAGGAAGCCGGCCTGCCGGCGCTGTTTGCGCGCCTGTATCCGGCGCTTGACGCCCTTGGCGAGCGCTACGAGGTGATTTTCGTCAACGACGGTAGCCGAGACCGTTCCAGCGCGATGCTGGCGGCGCAGCAAAAGCTGCGCCCGGATGTCACACGTGCCATCCTGTTCAACGGCAATTATGGCCAGCACATGGCCATCCTGGCTGGCTTTGAGCACACGCGCGGCGATATCGTGGTGACGCTCGACGCCGATCTGCAAAATCCGCCCGAGGAGATTGCCAAGCTGGTGGCCAAGATGCGCGAAGGCTACGACTATGTTGGAACCATCCGGCGTCAGCGGCAGGACAGCTGGTTTCGGCGTCACGCCAGCCTCGCGATGAACGGGCTGCGCGAGAAAATCACGCACGTGCAGATGACTGACCAAGGCTGCATGCTGCGCGCCTATGGCCGCGATGTTGTGGACACCATCAATCGTTGCAGCGAGGTCAACACCTTTGTGCCCGCCCTGGCCTATACGTTTTCACTGCGGCCGACGGAAATCGAAGTGATGCACGAGGAGCGTGCCGCAGGCGAGTCCAAGTACTCAGTGTTCAAGCTCATCCGGCTGAACTTCGATCTCGTCACTGGCTTTTCGCTCATGCCCCTGCAGTTCATGTCCTTTCTGGGCATCGGCCTGGCTCTGGCCTCGGGTGCGCTGTTCCTGCTGTTGATGGTTGATCGCATCCTGTTCGGCTCACAGGTGCAGGGGGTGTTTACGCTCTTTGCCATTACCTTCTGCCTGCTGGGCGTGCTCTTGTTCAGCATTGGATTGCTTGGCGAATATATCGGGCGCATCTACGAACAGGTGCGCGGTCGCCCACGCTACGTCGTGCAGGCCATCTTGGACGACACGGCAGGCAGTCAGCGCGCTGTGGCTCCAGAGCCCGCCAGCGCGCTGACCCGCGACGCGGCGCATCAGTCCATCGCCCACCGCTAGGCACCCATGCGCGCTGTCGTTTTTGCTTACCACAACGTCGGTGTCCGCTGCCTGCGCACCCTCTTGGCACGCGGCATGCAGGTCGACCTCGTCGTCACCCATCCCGATGATCCGGCTGAGGCCCAGTGGTTCGACAGCGTCGCAGCCGTGGCGCGCGAGCATGGCATTTTGGTGGAGTTCGTGGACCAAACCATTGCGCCCGCAGTGCTGGAGCGCGTCAAGCGACTTGAGCCGGATTATGTCTTTTCCTTTTACTTCCGACGCATGCTGCCGGTTGAATTGCTGCAAGCGGCGCGGGTCGCTGCGCTGAACATGCACGGCTCGCTGCTGCCCAAGTACCGAGGCCGAGCCCCGGTGAACTGGGCGGTGCTCCACGGCGAAGCCGAAACCGGAGCCACGCTGCACATCATGCAGGCCAAGCCCGATGCGGGCGACATCGTGGCTCAGCAGGCTGTGCCGATCCTGCCCGATGACACGGCAAAGGACGTCTTCGACAAGGTGACGGTTGCCGCCGAAATTGCCCTATGGGGTGTGCTGCCCCAATTGCAACGCGGCGTGGTACCGCGCCAGCGCAACGATCTGGCCCAGGGCAGCTACTTCGGCGGACGCAAGCCTGAGGACGGATGCATCGACTGGCATCGGCACGCGCAAGCCATCTACAACCTCATCCGGGCAGTCGCCCCGCCCTACCCTGGTGCGTTTTTCAGCGTCTCTGGCCATCGCCTCATTGTCGCGCGCGCGCGCCTGGCGCAGCCAGAGATTGCCGCACTGCTGCCCGCAGCCAGCACGCTCGGGCTCCATGTGGCTGGCGGCCACGCCCTCGGCAAGAGCGGTGACGGCGGCATTGTCCATCTGCTTGAACTCTGGGACGCAAACCAGCCAGGCATCGCCTTGAACACCCGACAGATTTCGGAACTCGCAGGACACACCCCATGAAAAAAATCCTCATCCTCGGCGTCAACGGCTTCATTGGCCATCACCTGTCCAAGCGCATCCTCGCGACCACCGATTGGGAGGTCTACGGGATGGACATGAATACCGACCGTATCGAAGACGTTCTGGGAAGCCCGCGCTTCAAGTTCTTCGAAGGCGACATCACCATCAACAAGGAGTGGATCGAATACCACGTGCGCAAATGCGACGTGATCCTTCCGCTGGTGGCCATTGCCACGCCGGCCACGTACGTGAAGGCGCCGCTGAAGGTATTCGAGCTGGATTTCGAGGCCAATCTGCCGATCGTGCGCGCAGCGGTCAAACACGGCAAGCGTCTTGTTTTTCCGTCCACGTCCGAGGTCTACGGCATGTGCACCGACGCCGAATTCGATCCCGATCACTCCCCATTGATCTATGGACCGATCAACAAGCCGCGCTGGATCTATGCCTGTTCCAAGCAGCTGATGGATCGTGTCATTGCCGGTTATGGCCAGCAGGAAGGCTTGGACTACACGCTGTTTCGCCCATTCAACTGGATCGGCGCCGGGCTGGATACCATTCATTCGGCCAAGGAAGGCAGCTCGCGGGTCGTCACCCAGTTCCTTGGGCATATCGTGCGTGGCGAAAACATCAGCCTGGTCGACGGGGGGCAGCAAAAACGTGCGTTCACGGATATCGATGACGGCATCGATGCGCTCATGCGCGTCATCGAAAATCCCGGCGGCGTGGCCGCAGGCAAGATTTACAACATCGGCAACCCTGCAAACAACTATTCGGTCCGTGATTTGGCCCAGCGCATGCTGCGTCTGGCTGCCGAATTCCCCGAATATGCCGAATCTGCCCGCAAGGTGGAACTGGTTGAGACCAGCTCCGGCGCCTACTACGGCACGGGCTATCAGGATGTGCAGAGCCGTGTGCCCAAAATCACCAACACGATGCAAGATCTCGATTGGTCTCCGAAGACCGATATGGACACCGCACTGCGAAAAATCTTCCAAGCCTATCGCGGCCAGATCGCGCAGGCTCGCGCCCTGATGGACGAAGCCGGAAACTGACACGCCCTTCAAACTCCACGGCACGCCATGCCCTTTCTCGCTCTCAAGGTCGACGTCGACACGCTGCGCGGCACCCAGGAAGGTGTGCCCACCTTGCTGCGCCTGCTCTCGCGGCACAAATTGCGCGCAAGCTTCCTGTTCAGCCTCGGTCCCGACCACACGGGGCGCGCGCTCAAGCGCGTGTTCCGCCCCGGATTTCTAGCCAAGGTGCGGCGCACATCCGTGACCAGCCATTACGGACTCAAGACATTGCTTTACGGCACCCTTTTGCCGGGGCCGGATATCGGGCGCCTGGCGGCCGAACCGATGCGAGCGACCTATCGCGCTGGACATGAAGCCGGTGTGCACACCTGGGACCACATCCTTTGGCAAGACTACGTGGCCGGCAAGGGTCCCGAATGGACACGCAAGCAGATGCGCCTGGCCGTGGACCGCTTTGGCGAGATTTTTGGCCGTAAGCCCCTCGTACACGGAGCGGCCGGCTGGCAGATGAACGACTCCGCCTACATGCTCGAGCGCGAGCTCGGATTCACCCTTGCTTCCGACGGCCGCGGCAAGACGCCCTACATGCCGCTCGTCAATGGTCGCCCTGTCGGGGTCCCGCAACTGCCCACCACCCTGCCCACGTTGGACGAGCTCATCGGCGTGGACGACATCACATCGGCGAATGTTGCCAAACGTATCCTTGAACGATCGCTCGATGGACGGGACCACGTGTACACGCTGCATGCCGAACTCGAAGGCGGCCAGCTTGCGCCCGTGTTCGATGATCTGCTTGCGGGCTGGACCGCAGCCGGTCTTCGGATCGGCAGCCTGTCCGACTATGCCGCGACGCTGGATCTGAATGCCCTGCCGCACAAGGCCGTCGGCTTGGGCGCTATCCCTGGGCGCAGCGGCACCTTGGCGGTGCCTCTGTGCACGGACACGGAGGCCGGCCAAACGGCGAACCGCTGAGGCGGGAACGGCGCTTTCCCCGCGCGCCATCCACGCAAACATGCACCCCGTGAGCCCTCCCCCGCAAAGGGGAGGACGGGGGCCCAATCGGCGTCAGTGGTTGCGGGCGAGTTGCTCCAGGATTGCCGGATTTTCCAGGGTTGAGGTGTCCTGGGTGATGGTCTCCCCCTTGGCCAAGGTGCGCAGCAGCCGGCGCATGATCTTGCCGGAGCGGGTCTTGGGCAGGTTGTCACCAAAACGAATGTCTTTGGGCTTGGCGATGGGGCCGATCTCCTTGCCCACGTGATTGCGCAATTCGTGCGCAATCTGCAAAGCCTCCTCGCCAACCGGGACGGGCCGCTTGAGCACGACGAATGCGCAAACTGCCTCGCCCGTGAGTTCGTCCGGACGCCCCACCACGGCGGCTTCGGCCACCAGCGGATGTGACACCAGCGCGGACTCGATTTCCATCGTGCCCATGCGGTGCCCCGACACGTTGAGCACGTCGTCGATACGGCCGGTTATGGTGAAGTATCCCGTGTGCGCATCGCGGATGGCGCCGTCGCCTGCAAGGTAATAGCCTTGCAGCTCTTCCGGGTAGTAGCTCTTCTTGAAACGCTCGGGGTCTCCATAAATGGTGCGGATCATGGCCGGCCAAGGCTTCTTGATCACAAGAATGCCACCCGTACCCCATGGCAGATCGTGCCCGGTCTCGTCCACCACTTCCGCAAAGATGCCCGGCAGCGGCAAGGTACAGGACCCTGGCACCATCGGCGTAGCCCCGGGCAGCGGGCTCATCATGTGCCCACCGGTCTCCGTCTGCCACCACGTGTCGACAATGGGGCAGCGCCCGCCACCGATGTGCTCGTAGTACCACTCCCAGGCCGCAGGATTGATCGGCTCGCCCACGGTGCCAAGAATGCGCAGCGAATCCAGCTTGTAGTTGCGCGGATGGGCCGCCGCGTTCGTCTCGGCTGCCTTGATCAGCGAGCGGATCGCCGTGGGCGCCGTGTAGAAGACCGTCACCTTGTGATTCTGGATCATTTTCCAGAAGCGCCCGGCATCAGGATAGGTTGGCACGCCCTCGAACACCACTTCGGTGGCGCCGCAAGCCAGTGGACCATAGGTGATGTAGCTGTGACCGGTGACCCAGCCAATGTCTGCCGTGCACCAGAACAGGTCGTCGTCACGAATATCGAAGGTCCACAACATCGTGAGCTGCGTCCACAACAGATAACCCGCGGTCGAGTGCTGAACGCCTTTGGGTTTGCCCGTGGATCCCGATGTGTACAGCAGGAACAGTGGATGCTCAGCCTCCACCCACTCGGGCGGGCAATCCGCGCTCTGCCCTTCCACCAGTTCATGCATCCACAGGTCGCCCTTCGCATTGAACGCTACATTGCCGCCGGTGCGCCGATACACAACCACGTTGCGCACGGTGTCGCAGCCGCCGAGACCCAGCGCCTCGTCGACGATAGCCTTCAGGGGCAACGACTTGCCGCCGCGTCGCTGCTCATCGGCCGTGATCACCAGCACGGCACCTGCATCCTCAATGCGGTCGCGAAGCGATTGTGCGGAAAACCCGCCGAACACGACAGAGTGCGTGGCACCGATGCGGGCACAAGCCTGCATCGCGATCACCCCCTCCACGGACATGGGCATATAGATGATCACGCGATCACCCTTTTTCACACCCAGACTCTTGAGCGCGTTGGCAAACTTCGCCGTGCGCTCCAGCAACTCAGCGTAACTCACACGGGTGACGGCGCCGTCGTCAGCCTCAAACACGATGGCAGTCTTACTGCCCTTGCCCGCCAGCACATGCCGGTCCAGGCAGTTGTAGGACACATTGAGCCGGCCATCGGCAAACCATTTGAAGAACGGCGCTCCGCTGGAATCCAGCGTCTGGGTGAACGGCTTGTGCCAGTGCAGGTGCTCACGCGCCAAGCGCGCCCAGAATCCTTCAAAGTCGCCTTCCGCCTCCGCCACCAGTTTGCGATAGGCATCCATGCCTGAAATGCGCGCTCGCTGGACGGCCTCTGGCGAGGGGTAATAGGTCTTCAGGACGTGATGCTCGGGGGCTTGTTGTTCGGTCATGGTTGTCTCCAGGTTTGCCAGACTGCGTCAACTTGTCGGGGCCATGGCCGCTGAATTTTGCGGCACACCCGCCCTTACTTATTGTGTTTGTTCGAGATTGTGTATCGCCTGCTCTTACACGCCCCTGACGCTGCAAGGCTTGGAAAGACTCGATCGCCCGAAAATTCGACCTACTTACAATCATTCACGACTTCGTAACGGCCGGACAACGCCATGACCCAACCCAATGCACGCAGTGGACCGCCGATGATTCCGCGGCTCCTGTTCATGAGCCGGTGGCTCCAGCTTCCGCTGTATCTGGGACTCATCCTGGCGCTTGGGGTGTACGTCTTCCATTTCTGGAAGGAGCTGGTCGATCTGACCGGCGCCGCCATGGGAAACCAGGCCGCGCTCCAGCACCTGCTTGAAGCCGTTGCGGTGCGCAATCCGCTTCCACCCGAGGGGGCCCTGGCTGTTGCGTCCGCCCACGCCGCAGCCCCCAAACTCACCGAGACGACCATCATGCTGGTCGTGCTCAGCCTGATCGATGTGGTGATGATTGCCAACTTGCTGATCATGGTCATCGTCGGCGGCTACGAGACCTTTGTTTCACGCATGTATCTGGAAGGCCATCCCGACCACCCGGAGTGGTTGTCACACGTGAATGCATCCGTGCTCAAGGTCAAGCTGGCCATGGCCATCATCGGAATCTCGTCGATCCACCTGCTGCGGACATTCATCAATGCCGACGCCTACAGCGTCAAGGCATTGGTGGCCCAAACCACGATTCACCTCACGTTCCTGGCGTCCGCACTGGCCATCGCCTACACCGACCGGGTCATGAGCCGCACCATCCACGACTACCAGGCGGCGCAGGAACGAGACGCGGACAGACATTGAGGGCCGAGGAGTTCGATACGGTCCTAAGATTCGGGGATACCCTGAACTGACAATGACCTCTCGGAGACCACCATCATGTCCACCACTGTCATCCGCCAAGACGACCTGGTCGAAAGCATCGCCGCCGCCCTTCAATTCATCAGCTACTACCACCCCGCCGACTACATCAAACATCTGGCGCTCGCCTACGAGCGCGAGCGCAGCGCTGCAGCCAAGGACGCCATTGCCCAGCTACTGACCAACAGCCGCATGTGTGCCGAAGGCAAGCGCCCCATCTGCCAGGATACCGGGATTGTCAATGTGTTCCTCAAGATCGGCATGGGTGTGCGCTTCGAGGGCCTGACAGGCAGCCTGCAAGACGCGGTGGACGCGGGCGTACGCCTGGGCTACCTCAATCCGGACAACAAGCTGCGCGCATCCATCCTTGACGACCCGCTGTTCGAGCGCAAGAACACGCGCGACAACACCCCCGCCGTGCTCCATGTCGAACTGGTTCCGGGCAACACCATGGATGTAACCGTGGCGGCCAAGGGCGGCGGCTCGGAGGCCAAAAGCAAGTTCGCCATGCTCAACCCCTCGGACAGCCTGGTGGACTGGGTCCTGACCACGGTGCCGACGATGGGTGCTGGCTGGTGTCCGCCGGGCATGCTCGGCATTGGCATCGGCGGCACGGCTGAAAAGGCCATGCTCATGGCCAAGCAAGCGCTGATGGAAGACCTCGACATGAGCGAGTTGCTCACGCGCGGCGCGCGCGACAAGTACGAAGAACTGCGCATCGAACTCTACGAAAAGGTCAACGCCCTGGGCATTGGCGCCCAAGGCTTGGGAGGGCTCACCACGGTGCTCGACGTCAAGATCAAGCACTGGCCCTGTCATGCGGCGAATCTTCCCGTGGCGCTGATCCCGAATTGCGCCGCAACCCGCCACGCCCATTTTGTGATGGACGGTCAAGGCCCGGTGTACCTCGAACCGCCCAGCCTCAGCCTTTGGCCCGACGTGCGCTGGGCCCCGGACTACGACAAGAGCCGCCGGGTCGACCTCGACACCCTGAGTTCTGCGGACGTGGCGGCTTTCAAGCCGGGGGAAACGCTTTTGTTGAACGGCAAGCTCCTGACCGGGCGCGACGCAGCGCACAAGCGTATCGCCGACCTGCTGGCCCGCGGCGAGAAGCTGCCCGTCGATTTCACCAATCGCGTCATCTACTACGTGGGCCCTGTGGATCCGGTGCGCGATGAGGTGGTTGGTCCCGCCGGGCCAACCACCGCCACGCGAATGGACAAGTTCACCGAAATGATGCTGGCCCAGACCGGACTGATCGCCATGATCGGCAAGGCCGAACGCGGCCCAACCGGCATCGAGGCGATCCGTAAGCACAAGAGCGCCTACCTCATGGCCGTCGGCGGCGCCGCCTACCTGGTTGCCAAGGCAATCAAGTCGAGCCGCCTCGTCGCCTTCGGCGATCTGGGCATGGAAGCGATCTATGAGTTCGAGGTCAAGGACATGCCCGTGACGGTTGCGGTCGACTCCGAGGGCACTTCGGTGCACAAAACGGGACCTGCCGAGTGGCGTGCGCGCATCGGCAAGATTCCGGTGACCGTCGCTTGACGATGGCGCAGACCGGGGATGCCACGCCTGGGCCATCGCGTATTGGCGTCTTCGATTCGGGCGTGGGAGGGCTGACCGTCCTTGCCGCGCTGCACCTTCGGCTTCCAGGCGCCACGCTGATCTACGCCGCCGACTCGGCGTACGCACCCTATGGCGAGCGCGATCCCGCCTATGTGCAGCAGCGCAGCATCGAGCTCACACGCTTTTTGCTGGCCCACGGCGCGCAGGCCATCGTCGTGGCGTGCAACACGGCCACAGCACTTGCCATCGCCGAATTGCGACGCACCTGGCCACACGTGCCCTTCATCGGCATCGAGCCTGCCATCAAACCTGCCCTGACCATGGCACACGGCAGGCCCGTGGGCGTCTTGGCAACCCCTGCCACGCTGTCCTCACCGCGCTTCCAGGCCCTGCTGCAAGCCCACGCCGGCCGGGCTGAGGTCCTTATTCAGCCTTGCCCGGGGTTGGCTGAAGCAATCGAAACCCGTGGACCAGAGTCCGTTGAGACGACGACCCTGGTGCGGCGCTTCTGCGCGCCCCTGCGCAAAGCTGATTGCGCCACAGTGGTGCTCGGTTGCACCCACTACCCGCTGATCGCGAAAGCACTGCATGACGCGCTCGATGCGCCCGCCAGGCCGGTCAACCTCGTCGACCCGGCTCACGCCGTGGCGGCGCAAACCCAACGGGTTCTCGACACGCTGCCACGGGCAGGCGCGGCATCAGCCCAGGAACACGCACTCCAGGCGTGGACAAACGGGGATCCGATCGCGTTGGAGCGCATCGCCAAGGCCTGCGGTCTCGATGACATGATCGTGCACCCCATGCCCCCCCACGTGACGAAGGATGCGCATCACGGATCCCGTGTCCTTGCCTTCCCCGTCAGGGCAGCAGGAGGTCCTCGGATCATCCTTGACGCGATAATCGAGAACAATCGACCCCGCCCATCTGTCCCCAAGGCCTCGCGCGCGCCCATCGCCGACTCCGACCCGATGATGAAAATTGCCACCTGGAATGTCAACTCCCTGTCCGTGCGCCTGCCGCAGGCGCTGGCTTGGCTGCAAGCCCAGCAACCCGATGTCATGGTCCTGCAAGAGACCAAGCTGACAGACGACAGGTTCCCCCATGACGCGCTACGCGAGGCGGGCTGGCACGCGCAGTGTTTCGGTCAACGAACGTACAACGGCGTTGCCCTACTGTCGCGCGAACAGCCCATCGACGTCGTGCGCAACATCCCGGGCCTGCGCGATGACCAGGCGCGGGTCATCGCGGGGACGGTGGCGGGGCTACGCGTAGTCGGCGCCTACTTCCCCAATGGTCAAGAGCCTGGAAGCGAAAAATTCGCCTACAAGATGGCTTGGCTGGATGCACTTGAAACGTGGCTGCACGGCGAACTCGCCAGCCATCCGCAGCTCGTGCTCCTTGGCGACTTCAACGTAGCCCCCGAAGACCGCGATGTATACGACCCGGAAGCCTGGCGTGGCAAGATCCACTGCACCACCGAGGAGCGTGCACATTTCCAGACCCTGCTCGGCCTGGGGTTGGTCGATGCGTTTCGCTTGTTCGAGCAGGCTCCGAAAAGCTGGACGTGGTGGGACTACCGCAACCTCGCGTTTCGCAGAAATCAAGGCCTGCGGATCGATCACATCCTGGTGAGCTCGCCGCTCAAGGCGCGCGTGCGCGCTTGCACCATCGATAAGGCGATGCGCAAAAACGAGCGCCCGAGCGACCATGCCCCGGTCGTGGTGGACCTGGACTGGCCGATACCCTGACGCGGCACGCAGCGGTTCTTCGGCAAGACAGCGCGAATCGTCGCAACCCCTTCAGTCATCCAGCCCCAGATCCTGGATCTTGCGGGTGATCGTGTTGCGACCAATGCCGAGCTTGACCGCCGCCTCGATGCGGCGCCCGTGCGTGACACCGAGCGCAGCCTGAATGACGGCACGCTCGAAGCGCTGGGTCAGTTGATCCATCACTTCAGCCTGTCCTGCCTGCAGCAGTTCACGCGCAACGCGGGCAACAGCTGCCTCCCAGCCTTCCTGCGCCACTTGTTGCGACGGGCTGCCGGGTGGAGCACCAGCATCGAGTTCCGGCCCAGCAGCCTGGAGAGGGATTGCGGGCTTCTGCAACCCTGCGCTCGCGGCCGCATCGGCCTGGGCGACCTCGTCCCGTGGCGCCACGACTTGCGCCGGTTGTTGCAACGAAACCCTTGGTGCATGCCCTGGCATCTGGCGCAACTCCGGGGGAAGGTCCTTGACGTCGACCGTAAGGCCTGGCGCCATGACCGTGAGCCAGTGGCACAGGTTTTCCAGCTCGCGCACGTTGCCCGGAAACGGGTAATGCTGAAGAACGGCCAGTGCGGCATCGGACAACCGTTTGGCATCCACGCCAAGTTCGCTGGCGCTTTTCTGCAAAAAATGCCGCACCAGCAGGACGATGTCCTCGCGACGTTCACGCAACGGCGGCAGGCGCAGACGGATGACATTGAGTCGGTGATACAGATCTTCGCGAAACAGCCCCTCGCGCACCCGTTGCTCAAGGTTCTGGTGGGTTGCCGCGATCACCCGCACATGCGCCTTGATGGGGTTATGCCCGCCCACGCGGTAGAAATGCCCGTCCGATAACACGCGCAACAGGCGTGTCTGCAGCTCATAGGGCATGTCACCGATTTCATCCAGAAACAACGTTCCGCCCTCGGCTTGTTCGAACCGACCCCGCCGTGAGGTCTGAGCGCCTGTAAAGGCTCCGCGCTCATGTCCGAACAGCTCGCTTTCCAGAAGATCACGCGGAATTGCCGCAGTATTGATCGCCACGAACGGTCCGTTTGCACGCGGGCTGTGGCGGTGCAACGCCTGCGCCACGAGTTCCTTGCCGGTTCCCGATTCGCCAGTGATAAGTACGGTGACCTGTGAGGGTGAAAGCCGCCCGATGGCGCGGAACACGTCCTGCATGGCCGGCGCCTGGCCCAGCAGTTCCGGCGGCTCCAGATGTGCCTCGTCGGTGCCTTGTTCGCGCAGGCCCTCATCAACGGCGCGCTGGATCAGGTCAACCGCCTTGTCCAGATCGAATGGCTTACTCAGGTATTCGAATGCACCGCTTTGAAACGCTGACACGGCACTGTCGAGATCCGAATACGCCGTCATGATGATGACGGGCAATTCCGGATGCCTGCGCTTGAGATCCTGGAGCAACTCGATGCCGTTGCCACCGGGCATGCGAATGTCCGACACGAGGACTTGGGGTGTGTCGTTCGCCAGCGCCTCCTGAACATCACGCGTATTGGCAAAAGTACGCACCGGAAGTCCCGCCTTTTCAAGGGCCTTTTCCAGTACGAAACGGATGGATTGATCGTCGTCGACGACCCAGATGGGTTTCATGTCCGATGCCTCGCTGCCGGGTGCGGATGCGCGTGAGACGCCCTGACGGCCAACCTCAAAGCAGCGGAATGAGGATGCGGAAATCGGTTTGGCCTGGCTGGCTGTCGCACTCGATGGTTCCCTGGTGTTGTTGAATGAAGGTCTGCGCCAGCGTTAGACCCAGCCCGCTGCCGCCCTCCCGCCCCGACACCAGTGGGAAGAACATCCTGTCCTTGATTTCCGCTGGCACGCCGGGGCCGTTGTCGGAGATATGCAAGAGCAGTGCCAGGCGATAACGCTGCTTGGCCAGCGTGACCTGCCGCACGATGCGTGTTCTGAATTCGATGCGTGCATCGCCCTGCACGCATCGATCAGCCAAAGCCTGCGCCGCGTTGTGCGCGATGTTCAGAATGGCTTGGATGAGCTGCTCGCGGTCACCGCGAAATTCGGGAATACTCGCGTCATAGTCTCGGACGACCTCGAGGCCTTGGGCAAATTCGGCCAGGATGACCGAGCGCACCCGCTCGAGCACTTCATGAATATTGACATCGCCGACGACATGCGGTCGCCGATGCGGTGCAAGCAACCGGTCCACCAGGGTTTGCAGGCGGTCGGCCTCATGAATAATGACGCGCGTGTACTCCTGCAACTCGCGGCTGTCGAGCTCGCTTTGCAGCAATTGCGCTGCGCCCCGAATGCCGCCCAGCGGGTTCTTGATCTCGTGGGCCAGGTTCCGAATCAGGTCCTTGTTCGCCTGCGCCTGGTTCAACCACTGTTCCTCGCGCTCCTGGCGCGTTTGCTGGCCCAGTTCGACGAGTTCCACCAGCAGCATGCCCGGCACTTCAGTACGAGCCAGGATGAGCTGGACTTGCATGGGATCGCCAGAGTTGCGCGCGACCACCGCGCAGTCAAAGCGCTTGCTGCTGAATTCGTCCGCATGAACCTGGCGCAGCGCCTCAAGCCACAGGCCCTGGCGGGTTAACCACTGGACAAGACTCTGCCCGCGCAGATGTCGCCGCGACAAGCCCAGTGCGGCCTCCATTGCCGGATTGGCATAGAGCACGCGGCCCTGCGGGTCGACCAACGCGGCCATCGTGGCAAGCCAATCGAGTGCGGGCTGCGCAGCGAGTTCCGGAGCGGTGCCTGGTTCCTCCTGTCGAGGTGCTTTTGCTGGCTTGTTGTCCACATTACGGCCCATAGCGCTGAAGCTCCCGCTGCAGTGCCTGGATATTGGCCTCGACCAGCGTAATCTGATCCTTCATTGCGGCCACGCGATCGAGATATTTTTGCTGGTTGATGCCTCCACCCACGTTGTGCTCGCTGCCGAGATAGTCGGGATGCCCATTGTTGTAGGCCTTCTGCAGTTCCTCCAGCTTGAGCTGCTGGCTTTGAAGTTCGGCCTCCAGAATGCGGCGTGCCTCTGCGTCGCGGGCGCTTTGGGTCGATTGGCTGATGTGATCCGCGCTTGAAGCGCCGCGCGGTTCAGCAGCAGGCTTTTTCTGCGGCTGGACCGGGGAAAGCACGCTGACGTTCGCGTTGTCCACTGGCTTGCAGTTCTTCGACTTCACCACGCTGAGCATGTTGGTGTAGGAATTGTCGGGGCAGCGGTAGACCCGATTGGGGTCGGTTTCTTGCGCGTGCACGACAAGTGGCGCAAGAGCCAAGCCGGACCACACCAGACACGAGAGCAGACTGCGGCGGAAAGCTGGAAGGCAGAGCATGAATGACCTGTCAGGAAAGGTTGAGCCGGGCTGCGGTGCAGACCCCCGCGCGGCGCCTTGCGGCGAATCAGTACAGTGTAAAACTCCCCGATCGAGGCACGGCATTGCCTCCGATTGGAGACAACCACCCAAAAATGCCAAAGGGACGGCGGACCGTCCCTTTGGAATGTGCGGACCGCGTTGTCTCGTTTAACGCACGCCGGCCAGCCCGGATTACAGCGAATAGTACATATCGAATTCCAGCGGATGGGTGGTCATGCGAAAGCGCGTGACTTCTTCCATCTTCAATTCGATATAGGCGTCGATAAAGTCCTCGCTGAACACGCCGCCCTTGGTCAGGAAGGCACGATCCTTGTGCAAGTATTCCAAGGCCTGGTCAAGACTTGAGCACACGGTCGGAATCTTCGCGTCCTCTTCCGGCGGCAGATCGTACAGATTTTTACTCGCGGCCTCGCCCGGGTGAATCTTGTTCTCGACACCATCCAGACCTGCCATCAACATGGCCGAGAATGCCAGGTAAGGATTGGCGGTAGGGTCGGGAAAACGCACCTCGATACGGCGCGCCTTGTCGCTGGGCACATACGGCACGCGAATGGACGCCGAGCGGTTACGGGCTGAATAGGCCAGCTTTACCGGCGCTTCGAAGCCAGGAACCAGGCGCTTGTACGAGTTGGTCCCCGGGTTGGTGATGGCATTGAGCGCACGAGCATGCTTGATGATGCCGCCGATGTAGTACAGCGCGAACTCGGACAGCCCGGCGTAGCCGTTGCCCGCAAACAAATTCTTGCCGTCCTTCCACACGGATTGGTGAACATGCATGCCCGAGCCGTTGTCGCCCACCACTGGCTTGGGCATGAAGGTGGCGGTCTTTCCGTAGCTGTGTGCCACGTTCTGCACAACGTACTTCAGTATCTGCGTCCAGTCGGCACGCTGCACCAAGGTGGAGAACCGCGTCCCAATCTCGCACTGCCCAGCACCCGCCACCTCGTGATGATGCACCTCGACCGGCACGCCCATCTGTTCGAGCAGCAGGCACATTTCCGAACGGATGTCTTGCAGGCTGTCGATCGGCGGAACCGGGAAGTAGCCGCCCTTCACGGCCGGCCGGTGGCCCATATTGCCACCTTCAATTTTTTCACCCGAGGACCACGAAGCCTCGTCCGAATCGATCTTCACGAAGCAGCCGGACATGTCGATATTCCAGCGCACCTGATCGAAGATGAAAAATTCGGGCTCGGGCCCAAAGAACGCCGTGTCGCCAACGCCCGATGCCTTCAGGTAGGCCTCGGCCTTCTTGGCGATCGAACGCGGATCGCGGTCATACGGCTTGCCATCGCCCGGCTCCAGCACGTCACAGCTCAACAGCAGCGTGGTCTCTTCCATGAAGGGATCGATGTTGGCGGTGTTCGGATCGGGCATGAGCAGCATGTCCGAAGCCTCGATGCCTTTCCACCCGGCAACCGACGAACCGTCGAAAGCGTGACCCTCGGAGAATTTGGCCTCGTCGAAATGCGAAACCGGCACAGTGACGTGCTGCTCCTTGCCGCGGGTATCGGTGAAGCGGAAATCCACAAACTTGACGTCGTGCTCCGTCACCATGCTCATCACATCAGCAACTTGTTTGGTCATGCAAATTCTCCAGTCATGGAAATGGGTTGGGAAAATGGCGGGCTGGTTGCGACCCCTGGTGAAAATCTAGCAGAAACCATGCCACGCTCCGCGAAGGCGAAGCGGCGCCCGCCCGGAGGAAAGCGAAAGTCAGATCGGTTCAAGACCACGCCTCGAACGCACCATACCAGTGCAACTCAAATGGAGCGCACCGTTTCGGTGCGTATTTCAACCTTCAGGTCTTGCAGTCCTCTTTTCAGTGCATCGAAGGCGGGGGCGACCAATTGGGGCTCGCCCTTCACGCCGAGCTCGATGTGCCGTCCCCATTGCGGGTGGTCCACGCTGGGCAGGCTGAACACCTTTGCTCCGGCGTACTCACGCTCGATGCGCTCCATCAATGGCGTGAGGTCTGACTCCATGGCGCCCTTGACGATGAATGCGCGCTCCAGGTAACGGCCTGTCTGGTGCATATCGGCCAAGCATGTGTCCAACACCCATTCGAGCATCGGCCAGGCCATCACCGGAAAGCCCGGCACAAAAAAATGGCGCCGGATCGAAAAGCCAGGAATCTGGTTGTAGGGGTTGGGAATGATCTCGCTGCCCTGCGGAAACATGCCCATCTGAAGGCGCTGTATGCTCGCCTCGGAGTCCAGCTCTCCGAGGCCACTGGAGACAATGCGCTGCTGGATCAAGCGCTTTGCCTCGGGATGCAGGAGCAGCGGAAGGCCGAGCGCAATCGCCACGCTCTGGCGGGTGTGATCGTCGGGTGTGGCTCCAATGCCGCCGCAACTCAGCACCACGTCGCCGCGCTCGAAGCTGGCGCGCATGGTCTGTTGCAGAAGTGAAGGATCGTCACTCAGATACTGCGCCCAGTGCAAGTGCATGCCGCGCGCCTCCAGGAGTTCCTGAATCTTTGTGAAATGCTTGTCCTGCCGCTTGCCGGACAGGATCTCGTCACCGATGATGTAAAGGCCGATCGCCATGATGGGTCAAAGGACGTGGGAAGATTGGTGAGGAAAAACGGCGAAGTTCAGACGGATTGGGCGCATCCGCGCGTGGCCACCAGCGCGGCAAGAAGGTAATGCACGAACCACAACGCGGCAAAGGTCACGGCAAGAGCGTATAGCCACAAGGACAGAAGCATAAGGACCGGCAACAGCGCCAGCGCCCACCATCCCAAGCCGAACAGCAAAGTTGGCAGCATCCCCACATAGCTGCACGCGATACCCATGGCCAGCAAGGGCCAACGGTGAGCACGCAGGATCCGCCGGCGCTCCACACCGCTTGCAAACGAAGCCAACGCATCGAACGCGAACATTTTCGCGGTCATCCAACCCCAGATCAGCGGCGCAATGGCCAACCCGATCACTGGAATGATCCACAGGGGAAGGCTGACCACCAGAAGCGCCGTACCTGCCACGGTGACACCCATCGACCAGAGCAACGACTGCACCAGTTGCGTGCTCGAGCGTCGATGCAACTGCGCGTAGCGGGACCGAGCGACGAATGCCGCTGCCGAAGGCATCACGAACGCCGAAACGAGCAACAGGCTCAGCAGCAGCAGTGCCACGATGCCCAGTGCAGCCACCATCACCGACGCCAGACCTCGCTCCGGCTGCGACCAACCCAGTGCATGCAGCGTGTCAAGAAGCCAGCCCTGGGATCCAATCCAAAGGCGCGTGGAGGTCGTCCACGCATCCCAGAACAAAACATAGCCAAGCGTCCCCAGGAAGCCGGCCGCAGCCAATGGCAGTAACGACAAGATCACCATGCGCGGGCGCATGGTGTCGAGCAAAGCTCGCCACGCCGATTGAATGATGAGGTGGGCCATTACAGGCCGGTCGCAAAAGGGATGGTCATGGCTGCGATCCTAATCGCCCATCATGGCCCATGCATGGCTCCATGCCCCCATGATTTTGTGGTACTTGGACAGGCCGGCCAAGGGCAGCACAATGCGCCTTTAGACCCAAACATGATGGAGTGCACGATGGACCAGACCGAACTCACGCGCGCCAAGCACGCAGCCGCGAATATGCCAGACCTCGACGCGCTTTGGATGCCCTTTACGGCCAACCGGCAGTTCAAGGCGGCACCGCGCCTGCTTGTCGGCGCCAAGGGCATGCATTACCGCAGTCAAGACGGCCGCCAGATCCTCGACGGCGTCGCGGGACTGTGGTGCGTCAATGCTGGGCACGGGCGCGAGGAAATTACCCAGGCGATCATGCAGCAGGCACAGGAGATGGACTATGCGCCACCGTTCCAGATGGGGCATCCCGTGCAGTTCGAGGCTGCCAGGCTCCTGGCAGCCATTGCCCCGGACGATCTCACCAAGGTTTTTTTCACCAACTCCGGCTCCGAGTCCGTGGATACAGCGCTCAAAATTGCGCTCGCCTACCACCGTGCGCGGGGCGAAGGCACTCGCACGCTGTTCATTGGCCGCGAACGCGGCTACCACGGGGTCGGCTTTGGCGGCATCTCCGTGGGCGGCATGGTGGCCAACCGCAAGGTCTTCCGCGGCAACCTTCTGCCAAACGTCGACCATTTGCCGCATACGCATGACCTTGAACATCAGGCCTTCTCGCGCGGACAGCCTGCCTGGGGAGCGCATTTGGCCGATGAACTGGATCGCTTGGTGCAGTTGCACGACCCAAGCAATATCGCCGCGGTGATCGTCGAACCCATGGCGGGCTCCACCGGGGTTCTGGTCCCACCCAAAGGCTACCTGGAAAAACTGCGTGCGCTCTGCAGCAAATACGGCATCCTTCTGATCTTCGACGAGGTCATCACGGGCTATGGCCGCCTGGGCACGCCGTTTGCTGCGCAGTATTTCCAAGTCACTCCCGACATCATGACCACGGCCAAGGCCATCAACAATGCCGCAGTGCCGATGGGAGCGGTGTTTGCCCGCGAGGGCATCTTCGATGCAGTCACGAGCAATGCTGAACCGGGAGCCGTCGAGTTCTTCCACGGATACACCTACTCAGGGCATCCGCTTGCTGCAGCTGCCGCGGTGGCCGCGCAAAAGCTGTACGCCCGCGACGGACTGCTCACCCGCGTGCGGCGCGAGGGGCTTGACACCTACTGGGAAGAGGCCATGCACAGCCTGCGCGATGCGCCTCACGTCAGGGACATCCGCAATCTGGGCTTGGTCGCTGGCATTGAACTGAACTCCCGGCCCAATACTGCGGGCAAGCGTGCGTTCGACGTATTTGTCAAATGTTTCGAATTGGGCGTCCTGGTGCGTTACACCGGGGAGACCATCGCGCTTTCGCCGCCTCTGATCATCGAGCGCGGGCAGGTGGACCAGTTGGTTGAGACGCTTCGGCGCGCCTTGCTTGCCGTGCAATGAGGGGCTTCGCGCGCGCCATGCGCTGACATGGCAATTGGAGAACGGATCGATCCGGGTTCGGGGGTGAATTTCGCCCAAGGCGCGGCTAGTATGGGAGCGTGGGGCTCCACCCCTCGCTTTCGGTTTCGCCCAACTGAACAAGGAGCTTGCCATGCGACGGCTGTACTTTCTGGTTCCCGATATTGCTACGGCGCACAGCATCGTGGATGAATTGCTGCTTGCACGCCTTGCCGAAAAGCACATTCATGTCATCGCGCGTGAGGGCACGCCACTGAGCAATCTGCCCGAAGCAGGATTGGCGCAGAAAACTGACCTGATTCCCGCAATCGAGCGTGGGCTCGGATTCGGCGGGGCCACCGGCACCCTCGCGGGGCTCGTCGCGATCGCCATCCCTGGTAGCGCGGTGATTTCCGCCGGAGCGCTGGTGGTCGCGTTGGCTGTCACCGGCACAGCCCTCGGTGCCTGGATCAGCAGCATGATCGGCATCAGCGTGGAAAGCCCGCGCCTGAAGCCATACGAGCAGGCGATTGAGGGCGGGCAGTTGCTCATGATGGTGGATGTACCAGCGCCTCGCGTCAGCGAGATCGAGGCCCTGATCGCGCGGCAGCATCCCAACGCGCGCCCCGAAGGCATCGAGCCCGACATTCCGGCCTTCCCCTGAGAGCTTGCTGCCCTGCACATGCCAATGCAAAGCTGACCTCCAGCGCACCCACCTCGGTAGCCGTTGCAGGGTGGACGTCCATTGAGGCGTGCGAAGCGTTACCGCTAGGCGGCATCCCCCAGCGCTGCGCGCGGGCGTCCGCCAGAGTCCGATGGCCGAGGACGCCTTCAGAATCGCTCGACCCACGGTCGCAATTCCAGCTCCCAGGACCAGGCACTGCGGTCCTGCCGCACCAAGTGCAAATAGCTGCGCGCGATAGCGTCAGGATCGAGCATGGAATCAGGAACAGCACTTGAATCGATGCGATCGGGATGGCGAATCGCACCGTCAATCACGATATGGCCAACGTGGATACCCTGCGGCGCCAACTCGCGTGCCATGCTTTGCGCAAGCCCGCGCAGTGCGAACTTACCCATCGCAAAGGCGGCCGAATGCGGGTAGCCTTTAACGCTGGCGGATGCTCCGGTGAACAAGATGGTGCCGCGCCCACGCCTCAACATGGACCGTGCTGCCTGCTGCGCGACCAAAAACCCCCCAAACGCCGACACGGCCAGCGCCTGCGCCACGGCATCTGGCTCCACCTCCGTAATGGGGCCGCGCACGCGGTTTGCTGCGTTATAGATGACCACGTCCAATGAGGCGTCGCATGCCTTGTCAAGCTGGTTGAACAGCGCATCGACTTCCGTGCCGTCGCTCGCGTCACAGCGCAAAGCCATCGCACCAAGTTCTTGCGCCAACGCAGCGAGCCTCTCAGGGTGGCGCGATGCCAGAGCAACGCGATAACCGCCCTCGCGCGCGAAAACACGCGCCAAGGAAGCGCTCAATCCGTCGCCAGCTCCAACGATGAGGATGCAGGGTTTCGAAGACATGGCTGCGAGCTCCAGGACACGGTAGAAGGTGTCCCGACTGTAGACGATCACCAGCTCACGTGTGCTGCGACGTTGCTAAACAGACTTGCCGGCAGCGGTCAACGCTGGACACGCCAGCACGGCCCCGCAGCCCGGCGGACAATTGGTTCCTTCTCTTGACTTGGGAGTTTCGCATGAACCTGACTCTTTCACCGTCCGGGCTGCAGGGCCGCGTTGCGCTTGTCACCGGCGCCTCATCAGGCATTGGCGAGGCCACAGCCTCAATGCTTGCTCAGGCCGGTGCCAAGGTCGCCATCAGCGCCCGGCGCGCTGATCGGCTCGACGCGCTTGCCACGAAGCTTCGGTCGATGGGCGCCGAGGTCCTCGTGCTTGCCGCCGATCTTGCCGATTTGGAGGCCGCGCAGCGTGTCGTGCACGACACTGAGGCGCACTTCGGCCGGCTGGACATCCTTGTCAATAACGCGGGGGTGATGTACCTGGAGCCGATCGACACGGCCGATATGGGGCGGTGGCAGCACATGGTCCAGCTGAATCTGCTCGGGCTCATTGCCACATGCCAGGCCGCCCTGGCGGGCATGCGAGCGCGCAAGGACGGACATATCGTCAACATCGCCTCCACCGCAGGCCGCCAGGCCAATCCGAACGCGGGCGGCTACTCGGCTACCAAATGGGGCGTGGTGGGCTTCAGCGAATCCCTTCGCCGTGAGGCGTACAAGGACAACGTACGTGTCACCGTGATCGAGCCGGGCGTGGTGCAAACCGAATTGCGCGAGCACATCGCACACGCCCCAACGCAGGCAGCGATCAACGCCTGGGCTGAGGGTATGCGCCAACTGCAAAGCGAAGACGTGGCGCGCACCATCATGTTTTGCGTCAGCCAGCCAGCCCACGTGAACATCAACGAGGTGCTGATGCGTCCGACGGATCAGGAGCGCTGAGGACCCGAGCCCGGCAAACGCCAACCCCTGGCCACCGCGTCGCGTATCGCCGGCGGCGGGCAATCGGCGTGACCCCAAAATGGCGTATACCCGTCCAGCCGCCGCTCATCCGACGCCCCCGTCGAGCACACTGTGCGAAGCGTCGCCGCCCGGGCCCCAGCCCACGGCTTTCGCGGCGATGCAATCGATCAGGGCGCGGAATAACCAACAGGGGCTCGGGCCAACGCTTTGTGGCACTCGCGCAGGCGCGCAATCATTCGGGACTCACCGCCGCACAGTGCCCGCCCAATATCCCGCGAGTGATGATCGTTCGTGAGAAAGCGACTGCAGGCGCAAGCCGCGGGCTGATGCGGCAGCGCGCGCTTTGCGCACGGCCTCGCGCATGCGTGCACTTTGGGATGGTCCGCACGCGATTAGGAAACAGGATATAATGCATGCTGCAGTTACGCAAAAGCTCGTCGATTTGAAGATTTCCTGTGCCTTGTGCCACTCACGTGGCAAAGTCTGTTGAATTCCCCAAGTGATTGTCTTGCGTGTTGCTGCACTGCGTGGCATGTGCCCCGCATCACTTGTTTAAGGAACTCATATGACTACCCAAACTGGCACCGTGAAATGGTTTAACGAAGGCAAGGGTTTTGGATTCATCGCCCAAGATGGCGGAGAAGCCGATCTGTTCGTGCACTTCAGCGAAATCCAAGGCAACGGCTTCAAGACCCTGGCTGAAAACCAGCGCGTTCAATTCGAAGTCAAGCAAGGCCAAAAGGGCCTGCAGGCGTCAAACGTCCGCCTTGCCTAAGGACCCGTTCTGCTCGAACACAAAGAGCCATGAAAAACCGCAGCTTCGGCTGCGGTTTTTTTTGGTCGCCGCGCGACGGATGCATGCATGGCCACGCCGTGTGCGCAGGATTACCATTGCTGCATGGCACAAATGTCAACAGTCACTCAACCGCCACGCCCTCAGTCTTTGGGCGAGGAACTGGCGAACAGCCTGAGTCACGGCTTGGGCCTTGCCTTGGCCATTGCAGGTCTGCCGGTTCTCATCACCACATCCGCGCATACTGGAAACGGGGCGGCGGTTGTGGGCGCCTCGGTTTTTGGTGGCACCGCCATCCTCCTGTATCTGATTTCAACGCTCTACCACGCCCTTCCCCAGAGAAGGCTCAAAGAGGTGCTACAGGTCCTGGACCACGTGGCCATCTACCTGTTTATTGCCAGCACCTACACACCCTTCACCTTGGGTGTGTTGCACGGCGGCTGGGGTTGGACCCTGCTTGGACTCGTGTGGACACTCGCACTTGCTGGCGTTGTGTTCAAGATCCTCGGCGGCACGCGCTTTCCGCGAGCGTCGACCCTGCTCTATTTGGCCATGGGGTGGGTGATTTTGGTGGCGATACGGCCACTGTGGCTGCACATGCCGGCCACGGGCTTGGCCCTCTTGATTGCGGGCGGAGTCGCCTACACGTTAGGCGTCGTCTTTTTTGCACTGGATGATCGCGTCCGTTACAGCCATTTCATCTGGCATCTGTTCGTGCTTGTCGGTACCGTGTTTCACTTTTTTGCGGTGCTTCTGTACGCAGCGTGAGTGTTCACTCTGGCAAAGCGCACTTGCGCTAGGCACGCGAGGCTTCCCTACGTAGATGATCTATTGACATTGCCTAGAACTTAAATTATCTTTTTCTGAAAGCGCTTTCATGCATAGCCGCGGAGCGTATCGATTCACCCAACTCGGCAGCTTCGGCTCCAACATTACGCATGCTTGAATCCATTCCTCAAATCCACTCGACAGCGTTTCCGGAAGGTTTCATCTGGGGGGTGGCGACGAGCGCGTACCAGATTGAAGGGGCCGCGGCGGAAGACGGGCGGGGCGCATCGATCTGGGATACGTTTTGTCGGCTCCCCGGGGCCATTGCCGATGGCAGCAACGGGGATGTGGCGTGTGAGCACTATCGCCGCTGGGCCACGGATCTGGAGTTGATCGCCAGTCTGGGGGTCAACGCCTACCGTTTCTCGGTGGCGTGGCCGCGCGTACAGCCCCTGGGCGAAGGCGCATGGAACGCCAAGGGCATGGCGTTTTATGACCGCCTGGTTGATGGATTGCTCGAGCGCGGCATCGGCGCGCATCTGACCCTCAATCATTGGGATCTGCCCCAGGCACTACAGGACAAAGGTGGGTGGGCGAGTCGCGACACCGTACACCGCTTCGTCGAGTACGCCTGCGGCGTGGCCCAGCGGCTTGGCGACCGTGTGGTGTCGATCACGACGCATAACGAACCCTTTGTGCAGTCCATCCTCGGGCATGAATCGGGCATCTTCGCCCCAGGGGTGCGCGACAGGGGCGTGGCCATGCAAGCGGCACACCACCTGTTGCTCAGCCATGGCATGGCCGTGCAAGCGTTGCGCACGCTGGGCATCCGGAGTGATCTGGGCATCGTGCTCAACCTCGCTCCCATCCAGGCCGCATCCGGTGCTGCGGAAGATCGGGCGCGCGCCCATCTGGAAGACGGCCGCTTGGTGCGCTGGTACATGGACCCCCTCTTCAAGGCAGCCTATCCCGAGGACGTGCTTGCGTTCCTGGGCCAGGATGCCCCCCGCATTGAACACGGCGACATGGCCATCGTCGCCACCCCGATCGATTTCCTTGGCGTCAATTACTACTCGCGTGCCGTCTTCAGCGCATCCGGCCCCCAGGATCCGCACGACAGCGGTGCCGAGATCACCGACATGGGCTGGGAAGTCTACCCCGAGGGACTCACCGAGTTGCTGGTGCGTTTGCACCGCGATTACGCCATTCCAGCCCTGTACGTGACGGAAAACGGGGCCGCCTTCAAGGACCAACTCGTCAATGGACGGGTCCACGATACCGCACGCATGCGCTACATCGCCAACCACATCGCCGCCGTGGGCAAGGCCCTGCACCAAGGCGTGCCCCTGCGCGGCTTCATGGTGTGGAGCCTGCTTGACAACTTCGAGTGGGCAAGCGGCTATGCCAAGCGCTTTGGCATCGTGCATGTCGACTACCAAACCCAGCGCCGAACCCTCAAAGACAGCGCCCTGTGGTACCAAAACTTCCTCAGCTCACAACCCGACAAATCCGTCGCGCCGGACGGGCTACGCGCAGCGGCTTGAACCGTCCTTCGCCGATTTCCTCACCTCCCATCTCGCGACGAGCGCAAAAACCTACCCGTCCCGCTCATTGCGTCTGCACTCACCGTCGTGGAGCCATGCTGCCTACCGCTTGTTTGGTCACTTTGTGGCAATGCGCAGCAGCACTGCACAGCGCAAGTGCCGCAGTCATTCGCTCTTGCCCCAGCACCTAAACCGGAAACGGCAAGCGTTACGGCTTCGATGTCTGCCCCTGGCCAGGGTCCCCAATTGGCGTACGCAGCATGAGCAAAAGCATCGCATCGTGTGATTTCAAACCCACGGACGAATCCGAATGGACTCTGGTCTGGAGCGATGAGTTCGACGGTGACCATCTGAATCCCCAAAAATGGGATTTCGATTTGGGCAACGGCTTTTTCGCTGGAAAGGACAAAATCTGGGTTTCAGGTTGGGGCAATGACGAACTCCAGTATTACACCCGCGACCCCTCCAACATCTTCGTCCGCGACAGCGCGCTCCACATCCGAGCCCTACAGGAGTCACTGCACGGCTGTGCGTATACGTCGGCGCGCGTAAAAACGCGGCGCCACGACGGCGCGCCCTTGTTCATCAAGCAGTATGGTCGATTCGAATTTCGCGCCAAGGTACCGCATGGCAAAGGTCTCTGGCCCGCGCTTTGGCTGTTGCCGCATGAAGATCATTATGGCAGTTGGGCTGCCTCCGGCGAGATCGACGTCATGGAGATCCTCGGCGAACATCCGGAAACCGTTTTGGGAAGCATTCACTTTGGCTCCTCGTTTCCAGAACGCGAACTTGTGACGCACACGCATTCGATCCCCGATGGCGGCAGCGTCGGCGACTGGCACGTTTACGCCGTCGAATGGTATCCAGGGGAGATTCGCTGGCTGTTTGATGGGGTGATGTGGGCGAGGCAGAACTTTTGGTGGAGCTGCAGCTCCACCCGCGATGGCCAAGGGACAACGCCCTTGGCGCCCTCCGAATTGAATGCCTGGCCTGCGCCGTTCGACAGGCCCTTTTACGTCGTGATGAACGTTGCCGTGGGCGGGAATTTTCCCGGATCCCCAAATGAGCGGACCCGTTTCCCCGCCGATCTGTTAGTCGATTACGTCCGAGTCTACGACCGTGCGAAGGGCTATGAAGCGCCGAAGCCGAGAGGTGTGGGCATGCTTCCATGGGCAAAACCCCGATAAGAGCCGCATCCACGACGTCCATCCACGCCAGCCATCGGAACCACGATGTCCAAAATTCAATATCGCTGCGACGACAGCCATTTTTACCATGCGCGTTCCGGCGCCGACCCGACAATTCCCTGGGCCGCGTCGGTGCCTTCGACGCGCCAATCGCTTGAAGACCCGCGAAATCTCAAAGAGGCCTTCCGCGCGGCGCTTGACAAGGGCCTCCACGGGCTATGCTTCAGCCCCTATCTTGACGGTCAGGGCCCGGGTTCCTCGATCACCGAGCTGCAAATCCGCTCACGCCTGGAAATTATTCAATCCCACGTGCGCTGGATTCGAAGCTTCTCCTGCACCGAAGGCCACGAGGCAACGCCACGCATCGCGCATGAACTCGGCTTGAATACGCTCACTGGCATGTGGCTTGGCACCGATTCTGCCAGCAACGAGCGTGAATTCGAATCCGCCGTCGCCATCGCACGCGCTGGATACGTTGATGTGCTGGCTGTCGGCAATGAAGTTCTGTTACGCAAGGACCTTTCGGAAGACGAGTTGCTTGATTACTTGAGGCGAGCGAAGGAGGCGCTCCCCGGCATCCCAATTGGCTATGTCGACGCGTACTTCCTCTTTGAGCAGCACCCTCGTGTCACCCAGGCGTGTGACGTCGTTCTGGCCAACTGCTACCCATTCTGGGAGGGCTGCCCTCGCGATGAAGCCGTGCCCTACATGCAGACGATGTACGCCCGCGCACTAGCTGCTGCGCCCGGCAAGCCCGTGATCATCAGTGAAACCGGTTGGCCGCATCGAGGTACACCCTTCTTCGAGGCTACACCTTCTGTCGACGGCGCGATGCGTTACTTCATCGACACCCAGCAATGGGCCCGCGACCATCACATTCCCGTGTTCTATTTCGCGGCCTTTGACGAAGCATGGAAAGTTGCCGCTGAGGGGGACGTTGGCGCCTATTGGGGCCTTTGGAACCAGGATGGGCAGCACAAGTTCATCTAATTGACCACACAACACCAATGATCAAGCTCCCAACCGGCCCCGCGATCTGCTACTCCGGCTACCGTGAAGGCCAAAGCCCAGTCGAAAAGCTGTATCCATCACACGGTGAGATCGCCGAGGATCTAACCATTTTGCGGGACCACTGGTCACTCCTGCGTCTTTATGACTGCGGTGCACATGCACAGCGGGTTCTGGAGATCATTCGACGGGACCGACTTCCCTTTCGCGTCCTGCTTGGCGCCCATTTAGCCGCAGAAGTCAACAACCCCGCCTGCCCTTGGGGTGGCATGTACGCGGATCAACAACTCGAAGCCAACAGGGCCGAAAACGATGCCGAAACGCAGCGCCTCATCTCGCTAGCCACACGCTATCCCGATATCGTCTTTGCTGTTTCCGTTGGCAACGAGGCCATGGTTGATTGGACCGATCACCTTCTGCCCATCGAACGGATGATTGCCCTTGTGCGTCGCGTCAAAGCACATTTGCCTCAACCGGTCACTTTTTGCGAAAACTATATTCCGTGGCGACACCAACTCCTGGATCTTGCCGCTGAACTGGATTTCATCTCGCTGCACACCTACCCCGTTTGGGAATACAAGAACGCTCACGAAGCGATTGACTATACGCGGGAAAATTATCACAGCGTGGCAAGTCTCTACCACACCAAACCCGTCATCATCACCGAAGCGGGCTGGACAACCGGCTCCAATGGTCGTGGCATAGAACCGCACAATGCATCCCAGGCATTCCAGACCATCTATCTCGAGAAGCTGCTGGCCTGGACCCGTAACGAAAATGTCCTCACCTTCATCTTTGAGGCCTTTGACGAGTCATGGAAGGGCTCAAATGACCCCCTTGAACCTGAGAAGCACTGGGGGCTGTATACCGTGGACCGCCAACCTAAGGCCTTCATCGCGGGTTGGGAAAGCTCCAAGACCTTCGTCTCGCCCCTGCCACCGGAGTCGCAGCCGATAGCACCCAGCGCCAGCCTGGGATAGGTGGCGCCGCAGGCGCTGACGCGCCGCATCGCAACGCGGCGCGTTCCTTTCCTTTTACGGCGTCATGTACCTCACGTAGGCCACGTCCATCGCTTGACTGTAATTGGCTGGAAGGTTTGCATTGCTTCCGCTTGGGGCACCCAGATTGCCTCCCACCGCCAAATTCATGATCAGATAATAGGTTTGATAGATCCCACCGTATGGCCAAAAGGCTGATGGCGGAAGCGCAGGAGAGTTCGGATCGGTAGGGGTACAAACAAGAGTGCTCTTCGAGCACGTCGTCAACACCGTGTTGTCCACCGCAAACTGAATTTGGGTTGCCGTCCAGGCAAGCTGATATAAATGAAAACTCGTATCGATGGGCGTTGAAAGCGTCGCCTTCACATACTGGTAGGCGTCAGTGTAGGCCGGACTCGATGCGCCCGATGGCAGATGAAAGGTGCTTTGAATCACGGAATTCTGCGTTCCAAAATACCTGCTCAGCCATTCCACCATATCAATCTCCCCCCCCGCTGGCCATGTTGGCTGCGTTGCAAGCTGCGCGCTGGTTGGCGGGAAATTCTGCCCTGGCGATTCGCCAGGAAGAAGCCAAATTGCGGGCCAAGATCCGGTTCCCGTGGGAAGCTGCGCCTTCACTTCAAGAAAACCCGGCTGACTTAAATCAATGGGTTTCAGAGACGTGACCTTCGCTGACGTGAAGCTGTAGCCCGTCTGCGAATTGTCTGCCTTCCCCGTGATCACCAAATCTCCGTTCTCAACTGCGGCATTCGAGGGCAGATAATATTCGGCCTCGTTGTTGCCCCATCCCGGGTTCCCGTACTCTGCTCCGTTTCCAGTTTCCATGGCCCATAGACTTGTATTGGGCGGGCCGGAGGGGTCCTGCGAAAAATTATCAAACCACACCGTCTTCGCATAACTCGCCGCGAGCCCGGTGCTCGGTAGGGAACCAGAATTGCTGCTCGGTGTCGTGGTGGTGGTGCTGCTGCTGCTGCTTCCGCCCGTCGTTGTAGTACTCGTCCCAACGCTGGTGCTTGTCGGATTGGTGCTTGCGGTCGTGGTTCCACCACCGCCTCCTCCGCACGCACTCACGACAACCGAACCAATTGCAATCACCATTGCTGCTTTACGCATCATCTCTCCTTTTTGCCTCGCTCGGCGGCATATTCAAAACGCTGAACTATTACCGCATTTGTCGACTTTCCGCATTGGGCAGCCTTCGCCATGGAATATCAACGCCTTCTCCAGCCAACCCATTTGAAACCCCAAGACCGCGCACACCTTGATCGACGACCTAGTTTAATTTGCTTTCGCTTATATTCGGTGTCGCTCCAGGGTCACTCACAACCATTCGCGTCAAGGCGTGAGGCGCTGCATCAAGCTTTGCCCCATCGCTGTATTTGACCGGGAGCGAACTGTCACCTGGATTAAAGGCAAGATACGTTTCTGCGCCGCCCGCCTTTTTGAACACCGCGTACAACGGTGTATCCGCTGTGACTCCAAAATCGGGCTCCCCCATGTATTGCAGACTTTTAATCCAATAGTAAGCATGGGTGCGACTGTCTCCCGCTTCGGAAGATCCCTGCGAGTTCCAATCACCTCGCGCCACCTTTGGGAAGGCCAATGCCTTGTATTCCGCAAAGACGTCCTGCCAAATGTCCGATGGCGTGCCGTCTGACATGCCACTGCTTGCGTACTGGGCCTCCTCTTTCTTTAAGCCGTCGAAGAAAAGTTTGATGTAGCCTGGATCGCGGCCAAGATAAGTCGAGGCTGGAGTGATTGGCAAGAGATTAATGCCTTGGATTTCACGCGGATTCTGTGTCCACCAGGTGTTGTACGCGTATTTATCACCAAACACCTGAGCCGCCAATACCCGGTTGTAATTTGGCGCAAACACAATGTGATGAATATCAAACCAGTAATCGTCAACTGCCTGAACCTCTGTCGTATATAGATAGATTCCGAGATTGCGCACTTTATCGTCGCCAGTTGCTGCCCCCCAGAAAATAAGACCGGCCCACGCGTTGATCGCTTCCGACGATGATTCCTGATTATTGCCGTCATTCATCATTTCATCGCCACTGGCCCAGGAATGGCCCTCATAGGGGTCAAAATTTCGAAGATAAGGATCTCTTTTCAAGCCACGCCTATCGGTCGCAATGTCGTGAACCAATTGATCGACCATCCCGCCCCAATGATCTTTCGCTGCCCATGTGGGGTCCCGCAGCGCCACTTGCGCGGCCGCGTTAATCCAGTAGCCGTAATGAAAATGATGGTCATTCATGTGGCTCACACTTCCATATTCCTGCGGGTAGCCGATAGTTGTTCCAATCGATCGATCCACAACAAAATATGTTGAGGAGTTTTTTCCCGAAAAAAAGTCCTCCATGTGCTGGGTCAACATGTTTTCTAGTTTCTGCGCCTCGCCCGCCTTGCCTTGCACTGCAGCGATATCCATAAGTTGCGCGGCTCGGCCGAGCCCCTTGCCAATCCAATAGGTTCCGGGGCCTTGGACACCAAATGCGCCGTACATCTTCGCCACGTCGCCACCGAGCAGGGAGTCCACTCGGCTTCCGCCAACCGCAGCAGGAAGCTTCGGCCAGAACGGGATAATTCCGTGGTACGTCATCTGCGTAGTGAACTCATCAGCGGCGAGGAGCTTGATCGTGCCCCGGACACTTGGAAAAACATCGGGAAGCAGACCCGGAATGCTTTGATCAAACCACTGATGCGGATAGAGCCCAAGAATTGGAACCGTTTCGCCGCCTTGCATGGCGTGCGTTGTCACGACGAAGTGCGTAATGACTCGACTGGTCTTAGCGTCATAAGTCCACTCCGCCCGGGTGTTCGTAACAAATGCATAGGCATGTTGCTTAAACAGCTCGATCGTTTGCATCGAATCGTTGGGCAATGCCGCAACGGAAAAATAGCCCGAGCCCGCAGGAAGGTGCAAAATCATTTCCCGCGGCGAAACCCAGGTGAAGCTGCATCCGGAAGGCCCAAAAGCTGCATAGGGGTGGCCATCAACCACAAAGCTCGCCACCCCCGATGGCACTCCATGTCCAGCAATTACGGCGTCAGTGTCGAATTTAAGGCGCACGTCTCCGCGTGTGATTTTGTAATAGCTGAAGGGACTGCCATGAAGGATCGTGGCATCAAATTTGTCACTTCCGTTGGCCATTTGGACCTCGACATTCCAGTCCCCATGTCCGGCCAGGCGCGCGTCGACGGGTTTGAATGCAGTCGGGCTGATCGTCAGTTCCGCACGGTGTGGCCAGATCACCTCCTTGAATCCACTCGTTGCCTTGCTCACAGTGGGGGTCGGCACGCCGACCTCGAAACCGTTTGGCCCGGCTCGATAGCTAACTGGTGTCGCGAACAGAGGATATGACCAGCGCTCAAACATCAAGGATGAATACCACTGATTCGTAGGCGCCGCCATTTTCATCATCGCGGCGGTACGGTAATTGGCTTCTGGCGGCGACGGATCCGATGACCCCAAAAAACCGCCGGGATGCGGCGCTGAAAAATAGGCACCAAGCCCATCTGTAATAGGGTTGTTGAAGGTCGCGTTGGCTTGGGCCTGTCCAGCCAATACAAACAGTGCCGCTACCGCAAAAACTTCCAGGTATCTCATCAAGACCTCCGATCGAGGCGCCTTCTCAACGCCGGTATGTGATGTTTTCGCTTAGAACGTCACTAAAACACCGAGCGTCACCGACTCGCCAGAGCGCGTCGTGCGAGGATCGATGCCGGCAAAGGCAGTGTTGCTTGGCATGCTCAGAGGGGCGGGTCCCAAACGGCCAAAATGGACATAACCAAGACCACCGTAGATGCTGAGATTACGGTAAAGCTCAGGAACCTTTCGGTAAATGCCAAGGTTGGTGAAGATTGCCGAATTACTCTGGCCCCACTCGGTTGGGTTGTCTGTTTTTGCCTTGCCAAGATACACCATCCCTGCGGTGTAGGTCCAGAGGCCATGGTAATGTGATATACCAAGCAGAAAATCATTAACATTCGCAGCGTAGCCGGGGTTTATCCCACTGAGGCCGGAATAATTAAATCCCGCGTTATAAACGCACCCAGAGTATTGAACCGCATAGTCACACGTCAAGGCGGCACCTGACCAATAGCTATGCCTTACGCCCCAGGTCAGCATCCATTGCGGATTAAACCAATGGTCGCCCTCGAGAATTGCGACGCTTTGGCGAGGAATGGAACTGTAGCGTCCAGTTGTCGTTCCGGGTAGCGTCTGAGGGTCGCCTGGAGCGCCGACAAACGGTGATTTTCCCCACGATGACTGAGCACCGCCATGGCTGAGCTCCAAGGTCAGCTCAATCAAATTCTTCTGATTGGAAAATTGCGCGAACAACTCAAGCATTTGAGGCGTCGGCGTATAGACGGGTACGGGCGGGTTTTTGTTGAAGTACGTGTCGTACGCGGTTTCCGTGGCGTATGTCGCCTCGAGAGTTAGTTTGCCAAGCGAGAAATTGATTTGCGGCGTTGTATAGCGAATGGATTGAGGGAAGAGACCAAACCCAGCGCCGGATTCGCTCCATGGACTTGAAAGGCCGATGGGATAACTGAACGCGTCCTGTCGTGACCACGCGCGCGCAAGTTGCGTGCCCACGCGGATCGTGCCAAACGTCGGATATGAGACCCCAATGTTTTTGTCGAACCAGTACTGTCCCACAATGTCATTCGATCCATTGCGAATGCGTTTGGTCAGTCTTCCATCGACGGTCCAACCCGAGTCAAACTCGTGCTTGGTGGACGCCGTCACCTGAATCATGGGCGTGGGCGTGGTCACTGTCCCGGTGGTAGTGGGCGCGCCACACCCGGGGAAGGCCGTTCCCAACACACCACGTGTGTCGCCGAAGCAGTTGGTCGCAGGGGGTGCCACGTTGTTGGCAACGCTTACCTCATCTTTGGCAAAACCGGACAGATTGATCAGGCCAATTTGGGCGCCAAATGCAGAGGCCGAAGCAAGGCACGTGACTGCACCGAGCGCAAGTTTGATTTTCAATCTGATCTCCTTTCGTCTTCTCGCTACACTTCCCGACTGAAAGCGCTTTCATTGAGGTTAGGCGAGCCTCCCCCTGCATGTCAATAGCAGAAATACCGAGTCGCGTAGAACGTCATTCGTGGAATCGGTATGGCCGACTGCCGGGCGCAACGATGCGGCCGCCGACACCCTCAGTGCGGCACCGCCGCGGCAAGGGACGCAATTGCATGCCCGGGTATTTGCGTGAGGAATCGGCTTCCATCCAGTCGAAGCATGAACGATACAGGGGCATCCGTTCGGTTCATCACAATCAGCACGGGCGAGCCGTCAGGGTTGCGAAATGCCGCGCACTCGAGCGCTGCGACCGATGAGGCGCACAGGACACGACGTGCCCCGGGAACCACAAAACGGCAGAAGTGCCCGATGTAATAGAAGGAACTCTGCTGGTACAGCGCATCGTGAGCTGTGTCGATCAAAATGGGGGCGCTGCAGAAATTTCCGACGTGATTGGGCCCACCCTGCAGGTCGAGAAAGAGATTCCAGTCAATCCACCCTACCGTCCAACGGTTGAGATCGTTGATCATCGAATGCGCATAACGCTCGCCGAGCGCCCAGCTGCCCATATGTGCGCCACCTTCCTGACAGCCTTCGGTAAACAGCAACCGCTTTTCAGGCCAGGCATCGTGGACACGCTGAACATGATCAAAGTGATCCTCTCCATACCAATGGAAGCCGAGCCCCCATGCATATTTCGAGGCCTCGGGGTCGCCGTAGATGACGCTCGCCCGATCAACCATCAAATCACGGTTGTGATCCCAAACGACAATCTTGATATCAGCAAGTCCCGCCCGCACGAGCTCGGGTCCCAAATAGTCACGGATGAAATCTCGCTCTTCCTCGGCGGAGTAAACGCATGAATCCCAGCGCTGTGTTGCCATGGGCTCGTTTTGCACCGTGACGCCCCAGATCGGAACCCCCTCTTGTGCGTAGGCTTCGATGAACCGCACGAAACACCGCGCCCAAGCGAGTCGATATTCGGGTCGCAGCTTCCCGCCATGGTTCATGCTGCCATTGGTTTTCATCCAAGCCGGCGGACTCCATGGCGACGCCAGCAGCTTGATGGGATGCCTTGCGACCCGCTGGGCCGCCTTGATGAACGGCAACAGGGCTTGCTGATCGCGGCTGATGTTGAAGCTGCGCAAATCCACGTCCCCGGTGGTGTGCACGTGCGCATAATTGTCAAGGGCGAAATCGCAGCTATTCATGTGCACACGGCAAAGGGCATAGCCGTGCCCGTCTTCGGCTTGCGTAGCGAAGTACGCCCTCAACGCAGCGTCTCGCTGGTTTGGACCCAGTGCCATCCAAGATACTGCCCCTGCCTCCGTGAACGCCCCACCAAAGCCCTCGATGATTTGGAATTGATGGGTCGTGTCGACCGTCAGTACCGGCAATCCCGGTGTTTCAACACTAGACGGCTCAAGGGCGGGCTGCTCTGAAAGCCGAGCCTCCGAGTCGCGCGCCGTCAACACGTAGCGAAGCAACATGTCATCATCCTGTAGATCCGTAAATTCCCTGCACGATTGCCGTCTGGGAGCAGATGAAGGGCCTCGCATCCGCTTGTGATGCGAAGCCGGAGCAACTCGATGAATTGGGGTCCCCGCGGAACCACATGCCATCAGCCACGATCACCATGCTTATGACATGACGATTCGCCTTGCAGCTGCATCGAAGGCCAGAGCCCACGCAGGGTCTGGCACCAGCCCCACGGTCTGGCCCGCGTCGCACTGCACACCGCAGTCGCTGTGGATCGTGGCCGCCCAAACAGATTCAACACCCTCTACACGGAGGTAAATAATCGACGAGTCGCCCAGATGCTCCGCCAACTCGACCGTTGCGGGAATTCCCTGACTGGCTGGAACCACGGCGAGGTGCTCCGGGCGCACGCCCGCGCGCTGCGCGCTGTCAGCTCTTCGTCCAATTAGCGCCTGCCAAAGCTTGCGCTGCGTCGCGGAGGCGCCCGAGCCGGGTTTGTCGATCAGATTTATGCGCGGTGTCCCGAGGAACGTCGCAACGAACTCATTTGCCGGGCTATTGAAAAGCGCCATGGGCTCACCAAGTTGCTCAATCACGCCCCTGTTGAACACAGCGATTCGATCGCCCATCGTCATGGCCTCGACCTGATCATGCGTTACATAGATCATGGTCGTCCCCAACTCCTTGTGTAGACGCGTCAATTCGATGCGCATATTGACCCGCAAGGCCGCGTCCAAATTTGAGAGCGGTTCGTCAAACAAGAAGACCTTCGGCTTACGCACAATGGCTCGCCCAATCGCAACACGCTGGCGTTCACCACCCGAGAGTTGCTTCGGATAAAAGTCCAGCTGATGACTAATGCGGAGAATCTCGGCAGCACGAGCCACACGCTCTTTTCGAATGGCTTTCGCTATACCTGCCATCTTCAGCGAAAAACCCATGTTCTCCGCCACCGTCATATGCGGGTAAAGAGCGTAGCTTTGAAAGACCATTGCCGCGCCCCGCTCGGCCGGACGCACGTCGTTGGCTCTCGCGCCATCAATCTCCAAGTCGCCTTCAGTGATGCTCTCCAAACCCGCAATCATTCGCAGCGTGGTTGTCTTGCCACACCCCGATGGGCCAACAAAAACCAGGAACTCTCCGTCGTGCACCTCGAGGTCGACCCCTTTGATGACATCGACACTGCCGTAACGCTTGCGCACGCCTCTTAAAGTCACCCGACACATATCACGCTCCAATCGATTCAGCCAACTGCGACGGATTTGTCGGGTTGTGAGCTGAGGAAGTTTTGGTACCACAGGGCGCTGTCTTTGAGGGTTCGGCGCTGGGTTTGGTAGTCGACATGCACGATGCCAAAGCGCTTGGCATAGCCGCTTGCCCACTCGAAGTTGTCAAGCAGGCTCCACACCATGAAGCCGCGCAGGGGCACGCCTTGGTGCAGGGCCTTGCCCACGGCGGCGATGTGGTTGGCGATGTAGCGCATGCGTGCGGTATCGTGGACCCGTCCATTGACGAGTTGGTCCTTGAAGGCGGCCCCGTTTTCCGTCACGTACAGGGCTGGAATGGCGTAATCGCGGTGCAAACGCACCAGCAACTCGGTGAGTCCCTCGGGGTAGACTTCCCAGCCCATGTCGGTGATCTCGGCACCGCTGTCGTGCGGATCCTGGGGGCCGGATGCGCTGAAGACGGCACGCGAGTAGTAATTGACGCCAAGGAAATCGATCGGGGTGGCGACGATGGCCATGTCGCCGTGTTCAATGCGGGGGGCATCCTGGCCCAGGAACGCAAGCACGTCCTCGGGATAGGCTGCCTTGAAGAGGGGGTCCATGTACCAGCGCACCAAGCGGCCGTCTTCCAGATGGGCGCGCGCCCGATCTTCCGCAGCACCGGATGCGGCCTGGATGGGAGCGAGGTTGAGCACGATGCCCAGATCACTCCGGATGCCCAGCGTGCGCAACGCTTGCACGGCCATGCCATGGCTGAGCAACAGGTGGTGTGCCGCTTGCATGGCCACGCCCCTGTCGCGCACCCCTGGGGCGAAGATGCCCGATTCATGCCCGAGGATGGACTGCACAAAGGGTTCGTTATGCGTCGTGATCGACACCACACGGTCGCCAAGCCGCTGGGCCACGCCGCAGGCGTACTCGACGAAGCGGTGTACGGTGTCGCGACTCGCCCACCCACCTTTGTCCTGTAGTGCCTGGGGCAGATCCCAATGATTGAGGGTCAGATGCGCGCCGATGCCGCGCTCGAGCAATCCATCAACCAGGCGGTCATAAAACGCCATGCCCTTGGCGTTCCATGCGCCTTCGCCCAGGGGCTGTACGCGCGGCCACGCCACCGAGAAACGGTAGGCGTTGACCCCCAGACTGGCGATCAACTCCAGATCCGTGGCCCAGCGGCGATAGTGCTCACACGCCACATCCCCGTTGCTGCCATCGGCAATGGCCCCGGGGAGCCGACAAAACGTATCCCAGATCGATGCGCCCCGCCCGTCTTCCGCCGCGGCCCCTTCAATCTGGTACGCGCTCGTCGCCACCCCCCAGATGAAACCTTCCGGAAACGCTGTCGAGTGTGTAAACCCGTCAACCGCACCATTGCTGTGCATCGTAGCTATTGCATCCTCATGGTAGAAATGCGCAATCTTTGATCGCCATCGGGTCGCACAAAAAGCAGGAGAACGGCCACGCCATTCCCCTACTTCACCGCGCCCGCCGTCAGTCCCGATATCAACTGGCGCGAGGAAAACACAAAGAGCACGATGAGCGGCAGTGTTGCAATGGCCGAACCTGCCATGAGTGCACCCCATTGAGTATCCACTGGACTTTGCAGACTGCGCAGGGCAAGTGGCACCGTATACATGTCAGGTGAGCGCATCACGATCAATGGCATGATGAAATTGTTCCAGGATGCGATAAATGTGATGAGGCCAAGCGTGCCAATGGCCGGCCCCAATAGAGGAAGCACAATGCGCACGTAAATGCCGATTTCCCCACAACCATCCATGCGGGCCGCCTCCACAAGCTCGCGTGGAACCGACGATCCGATGAACTGGCGCATCAGAAAAATGCCGAACGCGCTTGCTGCACCCGGCACATAAAGCGCGCGCGGCTCGTTGATCCAACCGAGTGCATCCATAATCATGAAGGTGGGAATCATGTTCATGAACTGAGGCAAAAGCATTGTTCCCATGACAAGAACAAAAAGAATATTTTTAAAGCGAAACTCGAACATTGCAAATGCATAACCAGCCATTGAGCAAAATAGCAGGGTCAACGCCGTCGATGCGAGTGCAACGTAAAGACTCCAGCCTAAATTTCGCCAAAATGGAATGGTCGACACCAAAATATCAATATTGCGTACGAGATTGCTACTAAAATATACGGGCGGCGGAGCGCTAAAAATTGACGTACGCGAATGCGTGGCAAAAACGAACATGAAATAAAATGGCGCCAGCATAATTAATGCCCCGATACCAACGATACCGTAAGCCAACCACTTACCGGCATTTCCCTTTTTTGGATTCATTGCGAGCCTCATGCTGACCGATTCCGTGGGCGAAACGCTATATTCGTCAACCAAGTCAACAAGGCTACGAACGCAAACAGGACCCAAGACATTGCACTCGCTCCGCCGAAGTCATCAAAATCAAACGCCTCCCGGTAGAGATAAAGCGCAGTTGTTAATCCGGCCTGATCGGGTCCACCGTGGCCTCCAGTCAGAATAAAAGCCTCATCGAAGAGCTGCAGCCCGCCGATAACGCTCAACGTCACCGCGAAGTACATCATTGGGCGGATGCTCGGAAGCGTGATATTCCAGAACTGCTGCAAACTACTGGCGCCATCCATCGTGGCCGCTTCATAAAGATCCTTCGGGATCGTCTGCAGTGCTGCCAGATACAAAACGACGTTGAATCCGACATATCGCCAAAACACGATCACCGCAATCGCCGGCTTGACATATTGAGGCCGCCCCAACCAGTCAATAGGACCGACCGGCACCAGGAATCGCAGCACCGGAATGTGACTGAGTCCGTGGAGCGCCTGATTGATCAACCCATAATCTGTCGAAAATAAGGAGCTAAAAAGAATGGCGATCGCCACCGTCGATGTAATGTAAGGCATAAAATAAACGCCAACAACTATATTACGAAAACGCTTGAACCCGGCCTGAATAAACACGGCCAAAGGGATCGCGATCAAATGCTGAGGCACTCCTGCGGCAAGCGCCAACCAGGTAGTATTACCCATCGATTTCCAGAACCAGGGATCGCGAAGTGCAAACTCAAAGTTTCTCAAGCCCACAAAACTCATGGAAGCCAGGCCGCTTGCGGGCTCCCATGAATGAAAAGCGAGATACAACGAAAATCCAAGCGGAAACAATCCAAAAATGAAGAATAGCGTGACGAACGGGCTGAGAAGCACATACGGAGCCCAAGCGGGCGAGATTCGTAGGCTCTTCGGGATCTTCATGGACATGTCATGTGTTTTTCGGAAGCCGCAGCGGCGCTCTTTAATTCAACGCCCAACACGCCGTTCAAGTAGCCTCTGAGCCTGAGCAAGCGATGCTTTGATCGATTTCCCCTCGTGCAGAACCTTGAATAATGCAGTGTTAACAACTTCTGCGGCAAAGGCGTCTTGGCTGTGAACCTGAACAGCTCTGATGTTGAGTGCTGCTTCGCGCCACAATCGGCGTGCTCTCTGGCCGCCTAAAAACGGAATTGGTTCGTCAAAAAATGGCGCATGATAGGTGTTGACCAATACGGGAAAGGCATCCTCGGATTTAAACGCCGCTAGCTGACGCGTCGCATTCAGCGAGAGGAGCTTGACGAAGTCCCAGGCGTAGCGCTTCTTTGAGGCGGTTATGTTCTTAGGGAGAGCAAGGAACGACCCCCCGTACGCTGCCCATGTTTTTTGGGGCAACTGGGCGGCGCGCCAGAGACCCCTGGTTTGAGGGGCCAACCAATTACTCATGTGCCCGACAAGCCAGGCGCCCGACATCAGGGTCGCAATTTTCCCGTTTCGGATGCCCTGTGCCCAGTCCGTTGACCAGGTCCGGACCTGCGCATCCAGGCTGGCCTTCCGTATTTGAGCGGCCAACGTGAATCCCTCAACAAATCGGCTTGTTGTAATTAGCGGTTGGTCGTTCTCATCGAAATACAGCCCTTGATTGGACCGCACGCCCGTGCGAATCAAAATGTTGACGACGTCCGAGGCGTTGGCGACGAGATAAGCGCCTGAAGCTCGCTTGATCTTGATGCCAACGGCGACGAAGTTCTCCCAAGAATTTTGCAAATCCTCGATCGTGGAGCCAGCCTCTTGCAAGATATCGTGACGGTACAAGAGTGTTCCCGGTCCGACGTCGCTAGGTGCGGCGACGACCGAATCAGTCTTGGTCGTCGCCTGGTCAAAGGCATAGGGCACAAATTCTGGCTTGAATGCTTCGATGCTAAACGGCGGCTGCGCCAAGTTCTCGAGCCCACCGCCTCGGGAAAATCGGCCCAGGTAGCTCACCTCGATCGCCATTACGTCCGGCAGATAGGATTCCGTGGCCAAGGCAGTCATCATGGCCGTGTGGTGGTCGGTGATCTGCCGGCTGATCACTTCGATGTTGAGGTCTGGATGGATTCGCTTCCATGCGGGTATTGCCGCTCGGGCAATCGCGTCGACTGAGGGGTAGGCGGCCACGACGAGCGTTTGATCAGACGCTGAGACGGTGCGGCCGCAACCCGCCAAGGCGCCGCTAAAACCAACTGCCCCAACGGCCTTAAGAAATTCCCGACGTCGATACATACTGCGAATCTGGAGCCAGTTGATGGGTGGGCAGCGAAATGAAGCGGGAAGAACAAGAGAAGGCGCCGAACGTCAGCGGCCAATCCGGGTCGATTACCGGCAAGGTGCGTTCAGCCCCACCACTGTGACCCAACGACTGGCGTCAAGGCTTGTTTAAAAGACAAGCTCAATTCACTGAAAGCGCTTTCATTTACTGTAGGAGCGAGTCGGATGAGTGTCAACGCAGGGAAATCCCGAATGATCAGCCCTGACGTGCACGAATGAGGCAAGTCGCTTGCGAGGTGTGGATAGGAGGGGAACCGAGCCGGTCATCGGCCGCTAGCTGCCCTGAATGAGCGCTCCCCCGTATGCACCCATGCACAGGAACGCCGACAAACTCGTCAGGAACCGGAACGACCGGCGCCGCAGGTGCCACGCACACCCGCACGCTGTTACATGCACGCGACCGCCGAGGGCACACTTGATGCGACCGATCCCCCGGGTTGCATTGGGTCTGCCATCAATTCGGCCGCGTCTGCAAAGGCAAGGCGGGTACCCGGCGAATTGGGGCTCGGGGTTGGTTGCAGCCTTCGCACAAAGCTCCACAGCCCCAAATATCACTGGCAATGCACAGGCGCGTCACTGCGGCACCGCCAGTCAACGAATTACCGAGGCCGGGCCCGACGCATCGCAATTGCCAAGGCCACACCACATCCCCGCAAGGCGCGATGCTCGAGCTTGCGGTCAGCGCGACGGAGCGGCAGTGGACTCGCGCACGATCAGGCGGGGGCTCGGCATGCTGAGCACGGGCGTTTCGCCATGAAGCAGCTGCAGCATGGCTGTGGCCGCAAGGGTGCCCATTTCGTGACTCGGCTGGTGGACTGTGGTGAGCGGAGGGATGGCGTAAACCGAGGGCTGCAAGTCGTCGAAACCAATTAGCGAGACATCATCAGGAATGCGCAGTGCATGTCGGTAAAGTGCCAGCGCGGCCCCAAATGCCATCTGGTCATTGGCGGCGAAGATCGCAGAAAATTTCTTTCCTTGGCTCAACAGGCCCTCAACGGCGCGAAGACCACTCTCTTCGGAAAAGTTGCCAGGAACAACCAGCGCTTCGTCAATGGCGACACCCCGTGCTTGCAAAGCTGCTCGATAGCCGCGTTGTCGCTCAAGGGCGTCCTGATGTGCCGGGTCACCAGCGATAAACACAATGCGCCGGTGACCAAGCTCAATGAGGTATTGAGTGGCCTGCTCGGCCCCTTCAAAATTGCTGAAATGTAACGAGGCGACATTTGGCGCCTGCAGCGAACGTCCGGTAATCACCACTGGCAGATTTCGCGCCAATGAACACACGTCCGCGTCGTCGACGCGCCCATCAAGAATGATGATCCCGTCAACGCGGCGCGCGCGCAGCAAATCAAGACACCGAGCCTCCTCCAGTTGGTTCCACTGCCCACTAATGAACAAGGGTGTATAGCCAACCTTCTGGAACTCAATTTCGATGCCGCGCAGCGCCGCGCCGTAAAACGGACTGTCGAGCGACTGGGTGACAACCCCAATGCTCAGTGTGCGCCCTCCAGCAAGCCCGCGAGCCACGGGATTTGGGATGAATCCCAATCGATCTATCGCACTATTTACCGCTTGCCTCTTAACATCCGCAACCCCCGCAGTGCCGTTAAGAATTCTTGAAACTGTGCTTGGTGAGACTCCTGCTGCCTTCGCCACCATCTCAATCGTTACGGGCAATCGCCCCTGTGCATCAATCTCTAGCTTGCCACTGATGGATTGCTTTTTACCGGGTCTGGATCCCATTTCGAATTCCCTTTATTTTGGTGGATTGCACCCAAAGGTTTGCGTACTTCGAGAAAAGCCGGCGAGCTGATGTATCGGTGGCTTCCTCGCGCGTTGACGCATCATGCTCGACCACATCCGGCTGGTCGGACGCCGCCGCCGGCGACACTATAACGTCAGTGTGCGCATGTTTTGATTTTTCCCGGTTGCCTTCGATTCCTGATGACAGGCCATGAGTGTTAGCCGCCTTGGGCGGCCGCCGTGCCGCGCGATCGAAGCCCAGACTTTGGATAAATTGATCGAAAGCTGGATGCCACGCTCCCGGGTTGCGATTGAAGATGAAGTGCCCATTGTTTTTATCTGCGGGTAACGTCACAAACTGCCCGCGCCCACCCGAGTCAGTGAAATCACGAAACCATATTTTCGGATAGAGAGGGCCCCATAATCGATCATTGACGCTGTACATCCACAACGTGGGCAAGCGGTTTGAACGCCCATAGGCAGCGAACGTCGCGCTCATCTGATCAGGACGGCAGGGATGGTCCACATGACGAACCGAATCCCCACCGTCGCCTCCCGAAATATTGATTGCAGCAACGACCCCCGGAATACGTGCGGAGGCAATCGCGACGGCTGCAACACCACCGAATGAATCCCCGACCACCAACCCTCGATGCCGATCGATGTCTGGCAAATGACTTGCGAATTCCAGGACTTGACGGGTCTCCTCAACGACAGCTGTCATGCCCTGGCTGAAGTCTTTATCAAAACAGGTTCCCGTGTATTCGAGATCGGGGCCGCCTGTGACCCCATACCCTACCCTCGTAGGAATCAAAACGACGAAGCCCAGCCCCGCAAAGAAGCTTGCATTGCCGGGTGAAGTGACTTGCCCTAATCGAATGCGCGCGTCCACGCTAGCGGGCCGCCCATGCAAAAGAACCAGGAAGGGCCTGCGGCGGTCTCCTTGGCGGTCTCGCACAACAGTCAAGACGAGATCCTGCTTCACCATTCGACCGAACCCATTTCGCAGGCTCACCGGCACCCTGAATGAGCTTTGCCTTACCGTCGAGCTTGGGAACGCATATCCCGCAGCCGGAACAACCCAGAGAAGAAGCACCTGCACCGTTCGCATGACGAAGTGCGTTGAGCTCCCTCGCCATCGCTCCTGCACGATCGTTCGCGGCGACCCTTCGGCATGTTGGCTCGTCTTTGACCCGATTGCATGGTTGAACGGGCCGCTGTTGTTCGGCATGCTTAAGCTCCTGTGTCGATCCACATGCAACAAGCCCAAACCGCACGTGCGGGTAAATCCGTATTGGCGGCAAGCGCTTTGAAAACTAAAAAGGGTGATGTGAAAGCGGTTTCAGAATGCGCTTTCGGCAACCATCGTACTCGCGCTTGTCTGGCAGCCCTAGGATCGGGCTTTACAAAATCTGATCATCCAAGGAGAAACGAATGAAAGTCAAATCGACGCTCGCTCGCGGGGCGCTCACGGTGTCTGTCCTCACCGCCGCGACCGCCATCCTGGCGGCCTGCGGCGGCGGCAGCACTGTACCGCTCGCGTCCATCACCGGCACAACCAGCAGCACAACAGGTACGACGCTCGGTACAACCACGACCAGCGGTGGCGGCGGCACCACGGTCTCCCAATCGCCTTACCTTCTCTTTGCGAATGACTACATCACTTACGCCAGCCAAGCTCCGGACAGTGCATTCCTGCATTCGATCCAAGGCGGCGACGTGATCACCGGATTCGGTGGTAATTACACCTACGGGAATTATTCGTCCCCTCAGACCGATATGAATCGTACAGGCTTCTACAACTTGCAAGCCCAAGCCAAGGCAACTGCTCCCACGACGGCTGCTGATTATGAATATGTCGCCGTATTAGCGCCCGGCAATTCGACCTTCGATATCAGTCAATCGAATAGCTTGTTAATTACGATGGGCAATACGGTTGCCACCGCGTCCACCGGTTCGTCAATTGGCGGCCACGTTAACGTGTTGACGGTCGATATCAACAACGCTGTAGGAACCAAGGCGGCTACCGGTGACTGCTCGTACGACCAGACTCTCAGTGCAGTAGGGCCTGGCCAATTATCTGCCACTGGTGTTCGCAATTACGCCATTCCTTTGTCATCCTTTACATGCACGGTCGGAAGCATGACGACTCTGCAATCGACAGGAATTACCGCCGTTGTCGTCAAAATTGTCGGCAACAAGAATCCGAATGTCCTCCCGAACGAATTTGACACCGTTGCTGTGGGCACAATCGGATTCAGCAATTGGTCGGCATCGGCAAGCGATCAGGCTGCTCTTGCACAGTGAGGCGATTGAAACATGACAATTTGGTGCGGGCGACAGTCATTGTACGGCCGCAACCAAAAACCACTTCGGGCCGTCCATTTTTGAATGAACGATGCTCTCACTATGTGATCTCATATAAGGAGGAAATGCTCATTCAACATTCGCAAGCGCAATCCATGCGCATCAAGGGTTAAACGTTTATATTTTTTTAGCCTGACTGAAAGCGCTTTCATTTAAACATAACAAATCATTTGGAGACCCCTTGTCATAATCGACGTTTTGCATACCAAAGTTAAATAAGTTCCACTCCTGAGGACAGCAACGTTTTGAGTTTTTGATCCCACCCGACATACCGATATTCAAACCGGACCCGACTGAAAAATAGCATCTTTTGAAACGCGTCTACGCCAACATAGCCACGATCAATTTCATCGCGTTCAACCACATTATTCTGATTTCAATTTTATAGGAAGAGACAAAATGATTTCCATTCGAAGGTCTTTACCCAGGTTAGCCACTGGGCTTGCCGTCGCGGCGTTGCTCAGTGCCTGCGGTGGCGGAGGCGGAGGCACGACGACGCCCTCCACGACCACGTCGTCCTATTTGATCTCCGGCTCGGTCAAGGGACTCGCCAGTGGGACCCAGGTCACGCTGCTCGACAATAATGGCAACCCCGACAGCGTCAGCGCGAACGGGTCGTTCGCCTTTAGCACCGACATTCCATCGAATGGGAGTTTTGCCGTCACCGTTGGCACTCAACCGACGGGAGAGACCTGCACGGTTTCGAACGGTACCGGCGCTGGCGTAACCGCAAATATCACCAACGTGACCGTGACTTGCTCAACGAACACCTACACCCTTGGTGGCTCCGTGTCCGGGCTTCCAAGTGCAGAACAGGTCGTTTTGCTGGATAACGGAGGTGACGCTGCAACCGTCTCGGCCAATGGCACGTTCAACTTCAAGACGCCCGTCGCCTACAACGGCAGTTACGCGGTAACCGTTGGAACACAGCCCACTGGCGCCACGTGCACGGTTGCACACGGAACAGGCGCGGGGGTGACCGCAAACGTCAACGGCGTCGCAGTAACCTGCGCGACAACTGCAACGAGCACCTATACGATTGGCGGCTCGGTCAGCGGGTTAACGGGGACCAACCAAGTCACTCTGGCGAATAACGGGGGGGACCTCACGACGGTCACTGGTAATGGCGGCTTCGCTTTCGCCACGCCGATCGCATCCGGCACCGGTTACTCGGTCACCGTGGGAACGCAGCCCAACGGGGAGACTTGCACAGTCAGCAGCGGGACGGGGTCGAATGTGACGGCCAACGTCACCAATGTCGCCGTGACCTGCGCGACGACCAGCACGGGCACCTACACCATTGGCGGGACAGTCACTGGCTTGACCGGCACCAATCAGGTCACGCTCGACAACAACGGTGCAGATCCGACGATCGTCAGTGCCAGCGGCAACGCAGCCTTCACGTTCGCGACACCCATTGCCTCTGGCACCGGTTACGCCGTCACTGTTGGAACCCAACCCACGGGGGAAACCTGCACCGTCACCAACGGCACGGGATCCAATGTGACCGCCAACGTCACCAACGTCAGCATCGCTTGCAGCAGCACCACGTCGACTCTGGTGTATTCCACTGGTTTTGCCGCTTCATCATTGACACCCGAAGGCGGTACATACGGCGGATACAGCGGCAGCAATCTTGATGGCTATTACTGCCCGCCCGGAACGCCAGCGGATTGTGGCACGGGTGGCGCCACGGTTTCTTCCACCGTTACGGCCGCAAATAGCAGCTTCTACAGCTACTATCAGTCGACCACCCCTACTTCAGGGGAATACGTGGGTGCCTTTGTCCTGGCACCTGGGGTGACCAAGCTTAGTGGAACCGCGGACACGCAAGGCGTGCAGGTCACCAGCCAGACGCATGTCAACTTCACGTTCAGTGAGAACCCCGAGTGGGCAAACAGCCCCGACAACAATTTCATGGTGGAATTGACTCTCGGGAAATTCTTTGCTGTCGGCGCAGGCTGCCATGTACAACTGCAAGCGGTCATTCATCCTGCTTCGGCAGCCAGCGCGCAAACGGCAACCGCCTACAGCATCCCGCTGAGTTTCTTCACCGTTGCACAAAACTGCGCCCAAGGGAGTCTGACGCCGACGAGTCCGATCCAGGCTCTGGCTCTGTATCCGGTCTCGCAATTTGATGTCCAAGGCGATAGCGGTGCTTCTGCACTTACGCGAAATGCCCTGACAACCGGAGCCAACACGTCGATCATCACGTCCGCGGGCGTGTATCCGACGACTGTCGCGCTCCAAGGAGGTATCACGTTTACACCTTGATTTGCCTTGCCTTCGTTCCGCATCCTGAATGATCGGAGCGACGGCAGGTTCATCCGAAGAGAATTGGCAGTACGGGGCTCACTGACGCGTCGAAAGCGTGCCAGTGGGCCCCTTGTCTTTTGCGGCGAGACCGTCTTGACCTGAGGAAGAAAGAGCGACATGCGGGTCTAAATCACCCATGCCGCAATTGGCCATTGCTTCTTGTCACGGCTGCCGATGCGCGCATCAGGCCGTGCGCGGGACATCCATACGCCAAGTCAAAGCCGTAAGAGGTTGGACGCGAAAGCGCGGGCCAGCACCTGCGGCGTCATCCTTGATGAAAACCCCATCTACGCAATGCGAATAGGCGACCCCTGCATGCTCATTCTTTGGCGAACACGAGGCGGTCATGTCCAGGTTGCTTTGAAGTCGTACACATGGCCGCGCCACCCCGACCCTGAAACCACCGGTGACGCGTCGCGCATCGCTCACTTGTGTGTTCGTCGCCATCCTGGTCGTCGCCGCGAAGTGGCCAAGGCCTCCGCCATGCGATCCTTCGGGCATCGAGGACTGCCGGTGCCGGGCTAGAGTTACAAGAGCATTTGGGGAATACCCTCTCTAAGCCATTGAATCCTTGCGATACATTCAAAATGAAAGCGCTTTCATTTCGTCCTGCGCCGGCGCCCTTCCCTGCGAAAACCACCCGCGCAGCTTGCTGCAACCCTTCCTGGCCCTCGGTACGCGTTGATGCGCACAGTCTGCAAGCCTTTGCACTTCGCCTTACGTTCGCAAGGCGCTCTTTGCGCTCGCGCGCCGCGCAGCGCCGAGGCCACCCATCGTGAAGCGCCAAGCATGAAGGCAACAAATCCGACCCACAACCGCTGCATGCGGTACTTGGCAGAGCTAAATCTCGGTACCTTTCCTGCCCAGATTGCAATCAGCATGCCGCCGCCCCAAGGCGGTGCTGGCAGCACGCCAAGATGCCTGGCACCGCAGCCCGCGCATTGCGCATCCACTCGCCTCAGCCTTGGAGTACCTTTTGGCCTCTGAACCGTCTCGCCTCTCAATCGCCGAAAAGATTGGATACGGTTCGGGGGACTTTGCCTCGAACTTGTTTTGGCAAATGTTTTCGATTTTCATTGCTAAGTACTACACAGACGTCTTTCTGCTCAGCGCTGCGACGATGGGAACCATGATGTTTGTGACGCGACTCGCGGACGCATTCATCGACCCGATGATCGGCGCCCTTGCTGACCGCACGCACACCCGTTGGGGCCACTTCCGCCCTTACCTGCTATGGATGGCCGTTCCGATGGCGGCCACAGCCGTCCTGACGTTCACCGTGCCCAGCTTCGGCGGCACAGCCAAGCTCGTCTACGCTTATGCGACCCTGAGCCTGATGATGATCGCCTACTCGGCAATCAATATCCCCTATTCCGGGCTGCTCGGCGTGCTGACACCGAGCTCCGCTGAGCGCACCAGCGTCTGCTCCTACCGCTTCGTGATGGCGTTATTGCCCGTGTTCATCATTGTCAATACGGCTTTACCTTTGGCAGTGCGTTTTGGCGGCTCCGAAAATTCCCCGGCCGGTTGGCAGATGACGATGCTTATTTATTCGATCATCGCCATTGCGCTTTATTTCACGACATTCGCCATGACGCGGGAACGGGTCAAACCCGAGAGGAGGAGCAAGGGATCCTTCCGCAGCGACATCAAGGATCTTGGGCACAATCGGCCGTGGATGATCCTTTGTATTGTTGGCGTTTCTGCGCTGGCCTACGCCAACATCCGTGGCACCGTCAGTATCTATTATTTTCAGGATGTCGTTCCAAACGGAAACGCCTATTTCGGCAGGGTCATGACAACGGGTGCCATCGCCTTCATCCTGGGCGTCATGGTGACCTCTCCTTTGTCCCGAGTGTTCGGCAAGCGGAACTTCTATATGGCGTCGATGGCGCTATCTGCCGTCTTGACCGGTGGCTTCTATTTTGTCCCGCCGCAGAATATCGACCTCGTGTGGGCTTCGCACGCCTTGATCAGCTTTTGCGCAGCTCCGACTGCACCCCTTGTCTGGGCGATGTATGCGGATACCGCCGACTATTCGGAGTGGAAGCACGGTCGACGGGCAACGGGCCTTGTGTTTTCCGCCGCCTCGTTCGCTCAGAAGTTTGGCTGGGCCATTGGCGGCGCTGGAACCGGCTGGCTGCTGGCGTACTTCGGCTACCTGCCCAATGTTGCACAGAATCCGACAACCATCGTCGGCATCAAGCTCATGATGAGTTTCATCCCCGCGGTGGGCGCGGTCATTGCGGTCATTGCTCTGTGGTTTTATGAACTTGATGAAGAGATGGTCACACGCGTGAGCAAGGACCTCAGCGATCGGCGTGCACAAGACCCGCAGTCCACTTCTGAACCGGATCGTCCCGCCGCTCAGCACCACGCAGCAGTCCGCGAGGATGCGCCACGCGTCCTGCAGTCTCACAGCGCCTTCGGATCTTCATCGGGCTCCCGGCCGGTTATGCAACCGCTGAGTCCCGCGCTGGGGACGCATACGCCGCTGATATCGCCGCAAGAGCGTGCAGTGCTGCGCAGCCAGTGTGACGAGATCCTCAGGACCGGCATTCACGGCTGGTGCTTCAGTCCCTACCTCCAGGGCCAAGGACCCGGCGCACCGGTCACGGAGCAGCAGATCCGCGCACGCCTCCAGCTCATCAGGCCGCACGCCGATTGGATACGCACGTTCTCATGTACGAATGGAAATGAACACACGCCGCGCATCGCCCATGAACTCGGGCTGAAGACTCTGGCAGGCGCATGGCTTGGCTCCGATCATCAAGCAAATGTGCGCGAAATCGAAAATCTCATTCGAATCGCGCGCCTGGGTCATGTCGATCTTGCCGCCGTCGGTAACGAGGTACTGTTGCGCGATGATTTGCCGGAGCACGCGCTGCTGGGCTACATCCATGACGTCAAAGCGGCATTGCGCGACATTCCGGTGGGATATGTCGACGCCTATTACATGTTTGAAAAGTACCCACAAGTGACTGCTGCGTGTGACGTCGTTCTGGCGAACTGCTACCCGTTCTGGGAGGGCTGCTCGAATGCTCAGGCAGGCGCTTGTCTGCAAACCATGTTCAAGCGTGCAAAGGCCGCTGCCATGGGCAAGCCAGTGATCATCAGCGAGACGGGTTGGCCTGACAAGGGAAGTCCGCTTCAGCATGCCGCGCCATCGGCCGACGGAGCGCTATCAAATTTCGTCGAAACAGTTCGCTGGGCCAAGCAGGAGGGGATCAAACTATTTTATTTTGAAGCCTTCGACGAACCATGGAAAGCTGGCACCGAGGGTGACGTCGGAGGGCATTGGGGATTGTGGGATGCAAATGGATTGCCCAAGTATTCCGGAACCCCCTGACACACACGGTCAACAGCCTTAGCTGCCTTCAACTCTGCGCCACCGTCTGCCGTTGCCAACCGTCCGCTTTTCACGGCCGTGTGCCGCGCGCAGCGGCACATCCTGACCACTATTACGCGGGATCTGCATGAACATCGCCTTAATCGCCCATGATGCAAGGAAGGACGCAATCGTCACGTTGGCCAAAACCTTCGCGCCACAGTTGCGCAAGCATTTTCTGCTCGCGACTGGAACCACTGGAAGCAGACTACATAAGGAGGTCGGACTCGAGGTCGAATGCTTGCTCAGCGGGCCTTTCGGCGGCGACTTGCAGATTGGGGCTCGGCTCGCCCAAGGAATGGTCGACCTGGTTGTCTTCCTACGCGACCCGATGACCGCACAACCGCATGAACCCGATATCAATGCCCTTCTGCGCGCTTGCGATGTTCACAACGTTCCCTGCGCAACCAACAATGCGACTGCGAGTTTGCTACTGAGTCACCTCGCTTAGCCCACCGCGTTTTCCTGATTGGCGCAAACCGCCGAGCCGATTATCGCCAACGGCGAAATCTGGCGACCAATCGTGGACGTCCCGACGCGGCTCGCTGCTCTGCCGCGCGACCGCAAGCGCACGATGCCGGTGCGCCGGACACAGCCCGGGTGGAACGATCCGAAGTCACGCCCACGCAGACCATGGACAGTCCGGATGGCAGCAATGCGGTTCAGCTCGTGGCGCTGAAGTGGGAAACGCCGCCTCAACGCCTCGTGTTGAGCGACGGGAGAGTTCATCCACTCACCATGCTTGGGCGTGCGCGGTCATCTGCGCCGGCGTATGCCGGACCCAGCGCAATAACCAAGATACAGAAGAATACCCCGTGATCCGGCTGGACAGGGTCTAGTGATCAGGCGCCAGCCCAAGCCTGCCTTCGCGTCGGCACTCAGGCCGTGCTAACTATCTATCGGGTGGGAGCCGTCCGCATCCCCGCCGCAGCTTGGGCCAAGCGCGTGATCCGCAACCAATCGCGACTTTCGACTGCATCGTCCGGAACCAGCCACGACCCGCCAACGCAAACAACGTTCGGCAATGCGAGATAGTCCAACGCATTTTCCGGATTGATTCCGCCCGTCGGACAAAACCGAAGATCGGGAAAGGGCCCATAAAGCGCCTTCAACAATGAGCGTCCCCCAATTGCTTCCGCTGGAAAGAGCTTCTGCACGGAAAATCCCTCATCGTGTGCACGCAACGCTTCGGTAGCAGTGCCGACTCCTGGTAGAAAAGGCAAGTTTGCGCTTCGCGCCGCTGAAGCAACTTCAGGCGTCAAACCCGGACTCACGCCAAATTGGGCACCCGCGTCAACTGCTCGTTCCCACTGCGCACGATTGAGGACTGTGCCCGCCCCGACGATGGCATCCGGAACCGCGTCGCGTATGAGGCGAATGGCTGCAAAGGCGGCTGATGTTCGCAGCGTAACTTCCAGGGTTCTGACGCCTCCAGAGGTGAGTGCAATGGCCAGATCCACCGCAGACGCGGCGTCTCGCACCACGATGACAGGCATCACCGGTCCTTCAAGCAGAAGTTCGAGGGCATTCATGATTTAGCAAGAGCTCCATTGCGGATGTTGGAAACACGCGGCACCCTGCTCGGCGCCATCGGCGTTGGCACGAAAGACCGCGAACAACTCGCGGCCTACACCATATTGATTCGAAGACAGATCCACCGACTCGGGTTGACGAGCATCCCAATCATCCGGCGCCACCAATGCCTGAAGAATGCCACGCTCGGCATCGACCATGATCAGATCGCCTGTACGAACCTTGGCCAAGGCTCCTCCACTGGCGGCTTCAGGCGTGACATGAATGGCCGCAGGAACTTTGCCTGACGCACCGGACATGCGCCCGTCGGTCACCAGCGCAACCTTGAATCCTCTTTCCTGCAAAACGGCTAACGTCGGCGTGAGCTTGTGAAGCTCGGGCATGCCGTTCGCCCTTGGCCCCTGAAAGCGAATCACGGCCACCATATCTCGCTCCAGCTCGCCGCGCTTGAAGGCGTCCAAAAGCTCGTTCTGGTCATCAAACACACGAGCCAATGCCATCACCACGCGATGCTCGGGCTTAACCGCGGAAACCTTGATGATCGCGCGGCCAAGGTTTCCCGTCATCAATCGCAGCCCACCGTCCGGAGCGAACGGAGCCTGGTAACTGCGCACCACATCGGCGTCCATCGATGTTGCAGGCGCATCGCGCCACCGAATGTGCTCGCCATCAAGATACGGCTCCTGCGTGTAGCGATCGATGCCCGGGCCAACGACTGTATTGACCTCCGCATGCAGCAGTCCACCCTGCAGCAACTGCCGGATGACGAAGCCCATCCCACCTGCAGCCTGGAAATGATTGATGTCTGCCTGACCATTCGGGTATACACGTGCGAGTGTCGGCACCACCTTCGAGAGATCATCAAAGTCAGTCCAATTGATTTCGATGCCCGCCGCACGTGCAATGGCGACGAGATGAATGGTGTGATTCGTCGATCCCCCCGTTGCCAGGAGGCCGACGATACCGTTGGTGATTGAGCGCTCATCGAGCATTTCGCCAATTGGAGTGAAACACTCGCCTTCAGCCGAGATCGCTACGGCACGCCGCGCAGCAGCTTTTGTCAATGCGCCGCGCAATGCCGTGTCGGGGTTCACGAAAGCCGATCCGGGTAGATGCAACCCCATAATCTCCATGAGCATCTGATTGGAGTTGGCAGTGCCGTAAAAGGTACAGGTCCCGGGCCCGTGGTAAGACTTGGATTCCGCCTCCAGCAGCTCTTCCCGCCCGACCTTGCCCTCGGCGTAGAGCTGCCGAATTCGCGCCTTATCGCTGTTGGGCATGCCGGTCGTCATGGGTCCGGCCGGGACAAAAATGGCAGGCAGATGACCAAACGTCAATGCGCCGATCAAAAGACCCGGAACAATCTTGTCGCAGACCCCCAGATAGAGTGCCGCGTCGAACATCTGGTGGCTCAGGGCCACAGCCGTTGCCATCGCAATGACATCACGTGAGAACAGCGACAACTCCATTCCCGCCTGGCCTTGAGTCACACCATCGCACATCGCGGGCACACCGCCAGCAAACTGCGCCGTCGCACCCACCGCATTTGCTGCCTGCTTGATCAGCGATGGAAATCCGCCGAGAGGCTGGTGGGCTGAGAGCATGTCGTTGTAGGCCGAAACGATGGCAAGATTTGGACGTGCCGCAGTCTTAACTTCCTTCAGCATGATTTTGTCCCCCGCCGGCATGGCCGCCATAGCGTGCGCCAAGTTCGTGCAGGACAGAAGGCTGCGCTCGACCTTGGTGCCAATCGCCGCTCTGACTCCTTCGAGATAAGCGGCTCGACGAATGCGACTGCGCTCTGTGATGCGCGCCGTGACCTGGCTGAGAACGGGATGCATAGGGTGTCCTGAACGATGGTTTGGCGATCTTATGACTGAAATATCATTACGTTTTTCTATTCTATCAGCGTGCACGCCAACGGCCGATGACGATCAACTATTTTTGCGATTCTATTTTATATTGTTTTTTCATTGTGTTAGAAGCTTTCGTCGCACACCTATCTGTCGACGTCTTTCCCAAATGTCTCAGGAAGGCCCCAAGCGCGCGGTGTTGACTTGATGTAGTTTTGCTACATACACTATGCGCTAACCTTCTTGTCAACAACCCTTATGAGCTCCTCCATGACGACGACGCCTCCCTTTGACATGATTCTGTTCGGCGGCACGGGCGATCTGGTCATGCGCAAGCTTCTTCCGGCTCTGTATCAGGCGCACAAGGCAGGGGCACTTCATCCCGAGGGGCGCATTCTGGCTCTTGGGCGCAAGGATTTCGAGCGAGAAGCCTACGTTGCCCAGGTCGAATCGCAATCGCGCCCGCACGTCGGGGCGGATTGGGTTGCTGATGCGTGGAACACCTTCATCGATCGCATCAGCTATCTAAAACTTGACGCGGAACATCCGCAGGACTTCGCGCCCTTAGCCCAATTCCCGGTCCACGACCCCCAGCGCGTGACTGTGTGCTACCTCGCCACCGCCCCACAACTGTTTGCAGGAATTTGCGAACAACTTGCCCGTGTTGGGCTGAATCACCCTGGGGTGCGAGTCGTTCTGGAGAAACCATTGGGCCATGATTTGGCCTCATCGAATGCCATCAACGCTGCTGTGGCCCAATACTTCGACGAAAATCAGCTGTACCGGATCGACCACTACCTCGGCAAGGAATCTGTCCAAAATCTGATGGCCATCCGCTTCGGCAACGTTCTGTTCGAACCTCTCTGGCGCCGCGACTGGGTGGACAACGTCCAGATCACGATCGCTGAAGACTTGGGAGTTGAAGGACGGGGTGACTTCTACGACAAGACAGGGGCTCTGCGCGACATGATGCAGAACCACCTTCTGCAGTTGCTGTGCATGGTCGCCATGGAGCCGCCCGCCAGCCTTGAGGCAAACGCAATCCGTGACGAAAAACTCAAGGTTCTCAAGGCACTCAAGCCTTTTAGTGAATCCGATGTTGTACGCAAGACAGTGCGCGGTCAGTACCGGTCCGGCGCCGTCGATGGCAAGCCGGTCGTCGGCTATCTCCAAGAGCCCAATATTCCGCCGGGGAGCGTCACGGAGACCTTCGTGGCCGTGAAAGCGGAGATTGCGAACTGGCGGTGGTCAGGCGTCCCATTCTTTCTGCGCACGGGCAAACGCATGCAGGAGAGACTCGCCGAGATCGTCATCAACTTCCGCGGTGTGCCGCTATCCCTGTTTGCGGGACCCGACCCCCAGCGCGTCGCCAACAGGCTGGTCATTCGCCTGCAACCGGACGAAAGCATCCGCCTGCATTTTCTCGCCAAGGAGGCAGGCGATGGCATGCGGCTTCAGCCGACATTTCTCAATCTTGATTTCGAGTCGACATCCCGAACGCGCAGAGCCGATGCCTATGAGCGCTTGCTCCTTGACGTAATCCGAGGCCATTTGGGGCTGTTCATGCGCCGCGATGAACTCGCTGAGGCGTGGCGCTGGGTCGAGCCGATTCTTGAGAGCTGGGCCCGCAGCAACGAAGCTCCGAAGTCTTATACGGCGGGCACATGGGGTCCAGCGGCCTCCAGCGCTCTTTTGTCGCGTGATGGAGTCTCCTGGCACGAGGAGTTGTAAGCCGATGTTCACGGAGTACCCCGATGATGAGAGCCTGGTGTGCGCCATGGTCGATTGCATTGCGTCGAACCTTGCCGACGCGATTGCCGCCCAGGGACATGCTGTATTGGCTGTATCCGGGGGCCGCTCGCCAATCAGGCTTTTTCATGCGTTATCCGAGACCCCAATCGACTGGCCACGAATTCTCGTCACTTTGGTGGACGAACGCTTCGTCCCGACCGATGACGACGACAGCAACGAGAATCTTGTGCGTCGGCATCTGCTCAGGGCTCGCGCAGCGAAGGCGCCTTTTCGGGGTCTCATCACGCATCCAGGAGATCTCATGCGCTGCGTGCTCCAAGCCAACGTCCAGGCACAGCCCATTACCGTGGCCGTGCTCGGGATGGGCGAGGACGGCCATACGGCGTCGTTGTTTCCCCATGCGCCTGAGCTTCCGCTCGGCCTCGATCCGCACAACCCGAATGCTTATATGGCGGTCACCCCGACGACAGCACCACATTTGCGTATCAGTCTGACTCTGGCCGCGCTTCTCAAAGCCCGCCACCTGCTCGTCGCACTCAGCGGCAAGCGCAAGCGTGAGATCTTTGATCGAGCCTGTTTGGCACCTACCGCGAGCCTTCCCATCAGCCTGCTGATCCACCAGACCCTGACGCCCTTCGATGCCTACTGGACCCGATAATCGTTACCCCCGCCTAGTCGCCGATATCGGCGGAACCAATGCACGCTTTGCCCTCCAGACTGAGCGCGGCCTGGCGGACATCCGGGTTATGGCCTGTGCCGAGCATCCGACCTTCGACGCGGCGGTGCGCAGCTATCTCGCCGCGGTCGGAAGGCCTGCGGTGCGACACGCGGCCATTGGCATTGCTAACCCGGTGCACGGGGACTGGGTTCAGATGACAAACCATGATTGGGCCTTCTCGATTGAAGCGACCCGGGAAGCGATGGGGCTTTCAACCCTCTTGGTCATGAACGACTTCACGGCTCTCGCCCTGTCTCTCCCCCACCTTCCGCAAAAGGATCTGGTCCAGGTTGGCGGCACAGCAAGCGTGGCGAACGCCGCCATAGGTTTGCTTGGAGCAGGAACGGGGCTTGGCATTTCTGGGCTCATTCCTGCATCGGGAGGCGCCGTGGGCGCGCTGGCTGGCGAGGGGGGCCACGTCAGCTTCACTCCCTTCGACGAGCAAGAGATTGACCTCTGGCGTTTCGCGCATGCCCGTCACGGCCACGTGTCGGCTGAGCGGATCCTGTCTGGGCCGGGCCTGCAACTCATCCACGAATGGCTTAGCACGCGCGCGGGTGTTTCCTTTCAGCCTCTACCTGCGGCAGAAATCAGCCGACGCGGGCTTGAAGGGCACGATGCTCTGTGCCGCGATGCTATTGACATGTTCTGTGGCGCGCTCGGCACAGTTGCCGGGGATCTTGCGCTAATCCTTGGCGCGAAAGGTGGAGTGTATGTCGGCGGAGGCATCGTCCCGAAGTTCGGCGAGTATTTTGCACGCTCTCCGTTTCGGAGTCGCTTCCAAAACAAGGGCAGATTCTCGAAGTATCTTGCCGCTATCCCCGTTTTCGTGATCACATGCGCATGGCCGTCCTTGATCGGGGCGGCAAGTGCCCTTGACGAACACCTGGAGCGCGCCGCGCATGCTTGATCGCATCCGCAATCAATACACGCAACTCACGCCGGCTGAGCGCAAAGTGGCCGATATCGTGCTCCAACAGCCGAACGAGTTTGTGCAAGCAGCGGTCGCCGACATCGCTCGCAACGCTGGTGTGAGCCAGCCAACGGTCATCCGCTTTTCTCGCTCGGTCGGATGCTCCGGCCTTCAGGATCTGAAACTCAAATTGGCGGGTAGCCTTGTCGGTGGCGTGCCCTATGTGCACGCAAACGTGCGGCCCGAAGATACGATTCCGGAAATTTCGGCCAAGGTCTTCGACAACGCGATCTCGGCATTGCTCAAATGCCGCAACGAAGTCAGCCCTCAAAGCCTGGAATATGCCATCAATTTGATTGCGAACGCGCGACGCCTTGAGTTCCATGGCCTGGGCAATTCGGGCATCATCGCCGCCGATGCCCAGCATAAATTCTTTCGGTTTGACATCCCGTCGGTGGCCTACGCGGATCCTCACATCCAGGCGATGGCGGCAACCTTACTCGGCCCCAAAGATGTGCTGGTCGCGATCTCCAACTCAGGGCGAACCAATGAGTTGCTTGATTCCGTAAGCATTGCTCTTGCCAATGGCTGCAAAGTGGTGGCCATCACCTCCCCTGGATCGCCTCTTGCCAAATTGGCGACTGTTGCGCTATTAGCAGACGCTCGCGAAGATGCGGAAATTTACAGCCCGATGATTTCGCGCATTCTGCACCTGACTCTCATCGATGTACTCGCCGTTGGCGTCGCACTGCAGCGCGGCCCTGCTCTCATCGAGGTCTTGGAAAAAACAAAGCGAAGCTTGAGAAATCGCAGACGGCGCCTTGACGCCTGAGCAAACCCGGACCAATGACGTAACCCATGAACACCTTATCTCAACTACCCGCCTGGCGCGCCCTTTGGAGTCATTTCACGCGCGCACGTGATTGGCACATGCGCAGTCTGTTTGGGACCGACCCCGATCGTGCGCAGCGCTATTGGATTGAACAAAGCGGGCTGACACTCGACTACTCGAAGAACCGCATCACCGACCAGACGCTCACGCTTCTCATCGAGTTGGCTCGGGAAGCGGGTGTGCCGGAACAGATCAACGCGATGTTTCGCGGGGACAAGATCAATACCACGGAACATCGCGCAGCGCTGCACATCGCGCTTCGCAATCGGTCCAACACGCCAATCGTGGTTGATGGCGAAGACGTCATGCCGAAGGTCAACGATGTGCTCGCACGCATGTCGCGCTTTGCGCACGCGGTGCGCTCGGGCGAATGGCTAGGCTACACAAACCAGCCCATCACGGATATCGTGAACATCGGCATCGGTGGGTCTGACCTCGGCCCCCTCATGGTTTGCCAAGCGCTGAAGCCGTTTGCGCACCCACGCCTGAGCATGCATTTCATCTCGAATGTGGACAGCTCCCAGTTGAAGGAGGTATTGCGTCGGGTTCATTCGGAGACCACCCTCTTCGTCGTGGAATCCAAGACCTTCACCACCCATGAAACGCTCACCAACGCACATACTGCACGCGAATGGTTTCTGCATCGGGCGCAGGACGAAGCGGCAGTCGCGCGGCATTTTGTAGCCGTGTCCACCAATCAGCAGGCGGTGGCGGACTTCGGGATTGACCCAGCAAACATGTTCGAATTTTGGGACTGGGTGGGTGGGCGCTTCAGCCTTTGGTCCGCCATAGGATTGCCGATCATGCTTTCCCTCGGCGAGAAGAATTTCCTGGCCATGCTCGACGGGGCACACAGCATGGACAACCATTTCCGCACGGCGCCACTTGAGGCCAACATGCCCGTTTTGCTTGCCTTGCTCGGTATTTGGTACATCAATTTCTTCGGTGCCGGCAGCCACGTCATCACGCCATACGACCAGTACCTCCATCGCTTTCCCGCCTTCATCCAGCAATTGGACATGGAGTCCAATGGAAAGCAGACGGCACGCGATGGACAACCCGTCGACTATGAAACCGCGCCAATCATCTGGGGGGACACCGGCATCAATGGGCAGCACGCGTTCTTCCAGCTCCTGCATCAGGGCACGCACATTTCGCCCATCGATTTCATTGCCTCGCTCGATCGCAGGGGCTCACTGCCGGGCCACCATGAGATTCTCCTGGCCAACATGTTTGCGCAAGGCGAAGCATTTATGCGCGGCAAAGGGGCCGAGGAAGTTCGCGACGAACTTGAAGACCAGGGGTTGAGCGCCGAGGAACTTGAGGCTCTGCTGCCCTTCAAGGTTTTTGGGGGAAACCGACCTTCGAACACGCTGCTGCTGTCCAGACTTGACCCCTTCTGCCTGGGCGCGCTGATCGCCCTTTACGAACACAAGATCTTTGTCCAAGGAACCATCTGGAACATCAATTCGTTTGACCAGTGGGGCGTCGAACTCGGCAAGCGACTGGCAAAGACGATCTTCGATGAGCTGAGCGGGACAACCGGCATCTTCATCCACGACGCATCGACCAGCCGGCTCATTCAGCTCTACCACGCGTCGAACCGAACCGCATCGGCGCGCTAAGCGCCCTGGTTGGAGGCTGACTCGGCGTCAGAGCCCCCCATGGGAGTGGCGACGCGTACCTCCATTTTCTTGCGCCAAACGCATCGAGAGTTGCTGAGCCGTCCCATCAAAACTATGCGAGCAGGTTCAGCGCCGCGGTGCCATGCTGACCCGACTATCGAGCAAAACCGACGTGGTCTTATACCCGACACAACGCGGCCGTCGAAGACCGAGGCGCGATGCGGAGAATGTCCATTTCATCGCTCGCATCACCCGGCATCAAGACAACATCGCTGGTGGATCGGTCTGCATCTGGAGCGACGACAATGCACCCATCCCACCACCCTGATTGAGCCTGATCCGAAGCGCTAAATCCGTACGCGAATCTGCATTACCCAGCGCTTCGTCGATTGAGATCATGCCAGCGTTGAAGAGGTGATAGAGGGAATCGTCGAACGTCTGCATGCCAACGCCCGCTCCCTGCGCCATTGCCTCCTTGAGCTTGCCAAGGGCGCCCTTCTCAATGACGTCTGCAATATGTGCTGTGTGGAGCAGAAGCTCCACTGCAGGGATGCGGCCACCGCCCTTCGCATTCAGGAGTCGCTGGGAAATGACGGCGCGAAGGTTCATCGACAGATCGACGAGAACTTGGTTTCGCTCGCCTTCAGGAAAAAAGTTCAAGATTCGATTGACCGCCTGATTGGCATTGCTCGCATGCAACGTGGCCAAACACAGGTGACCGGTTTCCGCATAGGCCAACGCTTGGCGCATCGTGTCGAGGTCGCGGATCTCACCGATGAGGATCACATCCGGCGATTGGCGCATGGCATTTTTCAGAGCTGATGCATAGCTCAAAGTGTCGACACCGATCTCGCGTTGATCAACGATTGACTTCCTGTGAGCGTGGAGGAATTCGATCGGCTCTTCGATGGTCAGAATATGCCCACTGCGAGTCCTGTTGCGGTGATCAATCATCGATGCCAGCGTGGTTGTTTTTCCGGAACCTGTCGCCCCGACAACCAACAACAGACCCCGCGGCACCATGACGAGATCCATGAGTTTCGCCGGCAGATTCAACTCCTGCACAGTCGGAATGTCACGCGGAACGAAGCGCACTGCGATTGCCAACGTACCCCGCTGCTTGTACACGTTGATCCGAAAGCGTCCGACATCGCGCACGGCATAGCCCAGGTTCATTTCCAGCGTGGATTCGAATTCCCTTTGCTGCTGGGCGCTCATGACCGAATAGGCCACGGCGTGGACGTCCGGAGCGCTCAGTGCCGTCAGCTCAAGTTGAAATGTCTCACCCTGCACTCGAATCGCGGGTGGTGCCCCGACACTCAAGAACATGTCCGACGCATGACGCGTCACCATCGTGTGCAGCAAGGTTCCTATATCCATCGTCTACTCCCGTCGGTTCCTCAGAAATTCGTGCGCGACGCAAACCCCTGCGAATCGCGCTGCAGTTAACCGCCATCCGCCGGCCGCAGTATCCTGAGGTGTCACTCTCCTGATGGCCGGCCCGCTGTGGCGTTTCGCAAGACGCGCATCTTGGCGAGGAGCAGTCAGCGCATGCCCGATGTTGCGCCAGCAACGCTTGCGCTGGGGCGAGCCAGTTGAACACCAGTCCGCAAGTCATCGTGACCCACATCTCGCTCGTTCGCTTGTTTACGACATCACAGCGATTGCAGGAGCGCTCCAAGCCAGCGCTATTAAAAACTCTCATCTCCTTTTTTCCTCCCTTGTTGAGCATGGCAGATCTTGGGAAGCAGTTGTGCCTGACCTCCAGCAATTAGCCGCTCGGGGCCATCAAGGCGGGACCAGTCTTTGGTGGCTCAAGACTGGGCCAATTGCATCATCACGCTCAGATTCCAACGGAGGAACGAACATCGCTTGCTACTGATTCGTTGCAGCCATCACTTCGGACAGATCCGTCAAGCCTGCAAACATCTTTTCAATACCGTCTTGCCGTAGCGTGATCATGCCCGCCGATTGCCCGAAGGCAACAATGTCTAGCGCTGAAGCACGGCGACGAATGAGTTCACGCATGCGTTCATCAGCCACCAAAAGTTCATGTAACCCAAGGCGACCGTGGTACCCCGTGCCATCACACTTTGCGCAGCCCTGTCGGCGGTATCCCCAAAGATGCCCCTCGGAGTCACCGTGCGTCCCTGCCCAGCGCGCGATCAGTGCGCGCCTGTCGATCCCGCTACCGCCGCCGCTCTTGATGTAGAGATCTGCCAGATAGTCCCGCTCGATGCTTTGCAAGCGCTCCCTGATTCGGCATTCCGTACAGAGCCGTCGCACGAGCCGCTGCGCAGCGATTGCGAGCAACGAGTCTGAGAACGTAAAGGGATCCATGCCGATCTCAAGCAGGCGCGTAATGCTCTCGGCAGCCGAATTCGTGTGCAAGGTCGACATCACCAAATGCCCAGTGAGCGAGGCCTCGATGGCGATCCGCGCCGTTTCCTCATCACGCATTTCTCCAATCATGATCACGTCAGGATCCGCACGCAGAAACGTACGCATGGCCGCAGCGAAGGTCCAACCGATGCGCGCATTGATTTGAACTTGGCGCAGCCCTTCTTGTGTGATTTCCACGGGGTCTTCGGCCGTCCATATCTTTCTCTTTCCGGTGTTGAGATCACGCATCACGGAATGCAACGTGGTCGTCTTTCCGCTGCCTGTCGGACCGCAGATCAAGATCAGTCCATACGGTTTTTTCATTACGGCGCGTAGCCCCGCAAGGTTGCTCGCACTGAGGTCAATATCCTCCAGCGGCATCGGCTTGAGACCACTGAGCAAGCGCAGTACGACGTCCTCCAAACCGTGCGCCGTGGGCACGGTCACCATGCGAAGTTCAACGTGATCGCCTCCGAATCGTGCAAAGTCGATCTTGCCGTCCTGCGGTTTGCGATGCTCGGATATGTCCAGATCCGCCATGATTTTGAGTCTGGAGACAATCGCAAAGCTATAGCGTCCGGGAAGCTCCAGATAGTCCGAGAGATCCCCATCGATACGTAGCCTGATTTTGACAGGATTGGGGGCGGCGGACGTCTCGATATGAATGTCCGATGCGCGCAATTTGATTGCATTGGCAATGAGGCGGTTGACGAATTGAACGAGCACGCTCTTGGAGTCTGATGCGGATGCAATATCGTTCATCACGATCAAATCGTCGTTCTGGGCGAGCTCGGCGGTCAGTTCCTGAAGACTACGCTGCGTCGAGACCGCCGCAGCCGATGCCGTGTGCAGATATGCGCGGGCAATCGCCGGCGCCAACGTCCCCGCCACGCCAGCCACGGGAAGCACTCGTAGATTGGTCCGGAAACGCAACTCATCCAGGATCGCCTTGTTGTCCCAAGGGTCTGCGACGGCGACCACCAGTGTGCCTTCCCGAACCATTAGAGGCAGCACTGACTCGCGCTCTGAGAACTCTGCAGGAACAAGCTGCAATGCCTCTGCCTCTGGTCTTATGGCATGCAAATCCACGAAACGAAGGCCAAGCCATTCCCCCATGACGCGGTTGATTTGCTCAGGCCTAAGGATTTTGTTGTTGATCAGAACCGAACCAAGTGTGCGGTGGGGAGTCGTGCGTGCCTGTAGAGCAAGCGCCTGTGATAGTTGATGCGTCGTCAGTAACCCGCGTTCGACCAGAGCCTCGCCGAGGTGTCTGGCTGGATCTGCGGAAGAAAACCGAAGCGAATGCCAGAGGACATCAAGCCTAGATGAGTCGGGCGCATCTAACTCGCTGGGCGCTAGTGAAGGCGCGGATTGGTCGTCCTGGATTCGTGGCAGAGCGCTCATAAATCAGTGTCCATTGGATTCTCGGAACAGAAGTCGGCTATGCGTAGGCTACGTTTTCCAGCCAGCTTCGCAAGACGCTGGCGACGTCGAAATCCAAAACCGTGCGACATTTGTCACGCTCCTTGCAATTTCTCAACTCCAACTCAAAATGGCGAAGCGTCCTCGACCAAGACTGGGGCTCACGGCTTGGAGGCAAGAATTAGGATCCGTCTGTCGCGCGCACGGACCCAGCCAAGGACAATCGGTTAGACGGGACGGCTGTGGCTGAATCGCACCGAGCATCGCCGCAACGATCGAGGAATGTTGGCCTGGAACATGTCAGACAGCTTCAATGATCATTTCTCAAAACGCTCCGCGGACTACGCCCGGTTTCGACCGACTTATCCGCCGGAGCTTGTCGTCTGGTTAGCCAGCGTCGCACCGTCGCGAAGGCTTGCCCTTGACTGCGGCTGCGGAACTGGGCAATTGTCGACCTTGCTCGCGCAACAGTTCGACAGGGTTATCGGCACTGACGCCAGTCCCGCGCAGATCGCGAATGCGACGCGCCATGAGCGCGTGCAATACCGCGTGGAGTCTTCCGAGCGAAGCCGACTCGGCGATGCGAGCGTGGACCTGGTCTCGGCGGCCCAGGCTGCGCACTGGTTCGATCTCGAAGCGTTCTTCGAAGAAGTTCGCCGCGTTCTGCGCCCGCATGGCTGCGTCGCGCTCATCACGTACGGCATCACGGAAACAACCGGCGAGCCCGGTCGCCTACTGGAAAACTTCTATTCAACCGTCATCGGACCGTACTGGCCACCTGAGAGGCGACACGTCGAGACCGGCTATCGCCTGTTGCCCTTCCCCTTTGACGAGATTATGGCGCCCGAAATGACGATGACGACCCACTGGTCGCTTGATCAGCTTCTTGGCTACGTCGACACCTGGTCCGCTGTCCGTCAGGCCGAAGTAGTCCTTGGGCGTACCCCATATGCGCACTTCGTCGATCAAATGCGCACCACCTGGGGCGACCCAGGAATGCGGCGCGAGGTCCGCTGGCCGCTCAGCATGCGTGTCGGGTTCAAGAACTAATCACTCGGACCATGCGCGCCGCTGCCTAAAGAACAGGGCGATCTCCACGGACTTCGGGATGCAGCGCCGTGCAAAATGAACCCGTAAGATCGTTCGATGGCGTTCTCTTTTCGTCTCACCAGAAAATTCCGTACTCGGAAAGTTACCCGGTCTGGAGGCCCTGTTTTCAAGGCACTCCGAGGCGTGTTACTCGACCTGGGTCTGTCATACCCTGGCCTTGAAAGCACCAGGCGCAGCCCCACGCGAGAGCGCCATGACGACCCGTCGAGAGGCCACGTTGACCGCTGTCTCGTACTGGAGTTCACCCAGACCATTCGCACGCGCGATTGGCTGCTCAGTGCCAGTCGAGTCGCTCAGGCGCTGGCAAAAGAAAGGCTGCCAGAAAGGCGATGAAACGGACACCCCAGGGAAGAAATGGACCGCATCCTGCGCTTCATGCAGCAACTCCTCGGTGGGTCCAACTGCTGCGGCATGGGCGAGGGCCTTGGCCCCCTCCCGCTTGACCCGAAGGAACAGCGCGGTCGCAGACTGGAGAAGCGGGCTGCTGCTCTTGCCAGGGCTACGGCACCTCGGCTGCTCACGTAAGGGGTGATTCAACACGCTAAGCGTCGGCTTTGGCGCTCCACCGCCCAATAATCCCTGATTTTCGATCACGACCTCACACGTCAGATGTCTCACTGACCAACGCGTTGCGGGAAGTACGCGATGATCCAAGTTTGTGCTACATAGCCATTTGTCGTGATCTTCGACGACGATCCCACCATGCTGGATGTTCGCCAGTGAGAACTTTTCGGAGTGACAAGGATCTTCCAATAGGCTGGCACTTTTTTCCCACTGCACACAAAGCAATTAGGTGCAAGCCATCAGCACTGCGCCGTTCCCCGAGGGGAACGTACTCACACCCGGAGATGTTCCATGAAAGCCCACTACGTTTTTGCGTCCGCCCTACTCTTTGCCTTGGCGACGTCAGCCCATGCCACGACGGTCACCAATTTCGCCCACAGTTTCAAGAATGATGCCGTTTATGCAGGCAAGAAGGTCGTACAGGTCGGTGCCAACACTGGACACGCTGTCTGGCATGCCGGCAAAGTTGTTGGCAGCGACGTTGCCCATGGCGTGAAAGATGGCTACCAGGCCACGATGCATGAGGTGAAGAAGGCCGTGTAGTCGGACAGGCGTGGCTCGTCCAGCGATCGCTGTAACGCCGTAACTGCCGTAACAGCATTACAGCCCCACGGTACCCGCATCGCGTTCCGCGTAGCGTTCTACTCGGGTCTGCGCATGGTCGAGCTTTACAGGGTCAATGGCAACCGGCTGATTCTGGCGGACACAAAAGCGGTGACATGCGGGCGGTCCCCGTTCATCCACGCATCCGCAGGTGCCTGCCGTACCTGCTCATCACCATCAATCGCAGCACCCTGCAAAAAGACATCGTTCGGGCGAAGGAGTGTGCGCAGATTTCTGGCGTGCGATTCCACGATCTGCGCCAATCGGCTGCCAGTGAGATGGTCAACGCTGGCGTCGATCTGTTCACGTTGGGCACTGTGCTAGGCCACCGTGCCCGCGCAGCACCAAGCGCTATAGCCACCTGATGGCTGACCGCCTGGCGGACGCTTTGGGCATGATCGGGCAGAAAAATCCGCACAAGACGCCGCAAATGCCAAGAAAAAAGCCGCTGTCTAGCGGCCTAATCCTTGATTCGCTGGCGGAAAGGGTGGGATTCGAACCCACGGTACGGAAGAACCGTACACCGGATTTCGAGTCCGGCGCATTCGACCACTCTGCCACCTTTCCAGGGTGTTGATTGCTTTCGTACACGCCGTCAGCGTGCCAAAGCAAGCAAACGTGCAAGTTTAGCAGGAAGAATCAGGCCCGAGGCGGGATGAGCGCAGTTTGCCCGCCAAGATATGGCTGCAACACTTGCGGGATGTCGACACCGCCGTCAGCACGTTGAAAATTTTCGAGGACCGCCACCAACGTGCGGCCAACTGCAAGACCCGACCCGTTAAGCGTGTGAACCCATTCCGTCTTGCCTTGTGCATTGCGCGTGCGTGCCTGCATGCGCCGAGCCTGAAACGCATCCATGTTGGAACAACTGGATATTTCACGGTAGGTATTCTGTGCAGGCAGCCAGACCTCCAAGTCATAGGTCTGTGCCGCCCCAAAGCCCATGTCGCCCGTGCAAAGCAGCATGGTCCGGTAAGGCAACTCCAGAGCCTGAAGCACGGCTTCGGCGTGCGCGGTCAGCTGCTCCAGCGCCTGCGCCGATTGCTCCGGGGCCGTAACCCAAACCAGTTCGACTTTGTCGAACTGGTGCTGCCGAATCATTCCGCGCACGTCGCGCCCGTAGGAGCCTGCCTCGGAACGAAAGCAAGGTGTGTGCGCCACATAGCGAAGCGGAAGCTGCTCGGGCGGGACGATGGAGTCACGGACAAAGCTGGTGAGCGGGACCTCCGCTGTGGGAATGAGGTAGAAGTTACCCAGTTCACCCCTCGGTACGGCGAAAAGGTCGGCTTCAAACTTGGGCAACTGTCCTGTACCGCGCAAGGTTTCAGCGCTGACCAAATAGGGCACGTAGGCCTCGGTATAGCCGTGGTGCTCGGTGTGCATGTCGAGCATAAACTGCGCGAGAGCCCTGTGGAGGCGCGCAAGGGGGCCGCGGAGCACAGAAAAGCGGGCCCCGGCGAGTTTCGCACCGGTCTCGAAATCCAGGCCGAGCGCGGCGCCGACATCGACATGGTCTCGCGCTGCAAATTCAAAGGCGCGCGGCTCACCCCAACGCCGCACTTCGACGTTGCTCTTCTCATCTTCGCCCACCGGCACAGCCGGATAGGGAAGATTGGGCACTCCCATGAGCAGCTCCGCGAGATCTATCTGAATACTCTCGAGGCGCGCAGCCGAGCGGTCAAGCTCGTCCCTGAGCGCAGCGACCTGCGTCATCAAGTCGCTGGCATCCTCGCCTTGTGCCTTGCGCTGGCCAATCTGCTTGGAAAATTGATTGCGCTGGGCCTGCAACTCTTCCGTGCGCGACTGAAGGTTCTTGCGTTCAGCCTCGAGCGCCGCGAAACGGGAGACGTTCAGAAAGGTTTGCGGGCTCTTGCGTGTGGCCAGGCGAGCGACAACGCCGTCGATGTCCTTGCGCAGCAGGTTGATGTCGAGCATGAATGCTGTGGGTTGGATTGGAGAAGTTAGAAGGGCCGAGCACACTGCGCTCAGGATGACCCCGTAACCCGTTGGGGGGATTTGGCGCCGAGACCTTTGGGCAACGGAAACTGCACCCGCTCGGCCACACCTTCGAGGTTGCGCACGTTTCGCGCGCCAAGTTCGCGCAACCGGTCGATGACCTGCTGGACGAGTTGCTCAGGGGCCGATGCGCCGGCTGTGACACCTACGCGCGCAGCGCCATGCAGCCATGCCGCCTGCAGATCATTTGCTGTGTCCACCATGTAGGCCGGGCGGTCCAGGCGAGCGGCAACTTCGCGTAGCCGGTTGGAATTGGAGCTGCTTGGGCTGCCGACCACGATCACGACATCGACCTGCGGCGCCATGAGTTTCACGGCGTCTTGGCGATTTTGGGTGGCGTAGCAGATATCCTGCTTTTTCGGTTCACGCAACCGCGGGTAGCGTGCGCGCAAGGCCGTAACGATGGCACTGGCGTCATCCACCGAGAGCGTGGTTTGCGTCACGTAAGCCACTTCGGCATCCGGAGGAAAGGGCAGGTTCGGCACATCTTCAGGGGTTTGCACCAGATGCACGCCCTCAGCCTGGCCCATGGTGCCTTCCACCTCTGGATGGCCGGCATGACCGATCATCACCAGATGCAGACCCTCACGGCACATCTTGGCCACCTCCACATGCACCTTGGTCACCAATGGACAGGTGGCATCGAAGACCTTGAGACCACGCGATTCCGCCTCGCGGCGCACCGCCTGCGACACCCCGTGCGCCGAGAACACGAGGGTGGAACCGGTGGGCACATCGACCAAGTCGTCGACGAACACAGCGCCCTTGGCGCGCAGGCTTTGCACAACTGTGGTGTTGTGCACGATTTCATGGCGCACATAGATGGGAGCGCCGAAAAGATCGAGCGCGCGCTCAACAATGTCAATGGCACGGTCAACACCCGCGCAAAAACCACGCGGGCTTGCCAGGAGCACATCAAGCATGGCCGGTGGCGCTGCAGCTGCCTCGATGCTCATAGAACACCCAGAATATGCACATCGAACACAACAGGCTTGCCAGCCAGCGGGTGGTTGAAGTCAAGCTCCACCATGTCGTCACTCACGGCGGTGACAGTCGCGGCTGCCGACGCACCGCTCGCTGATGTCACCCCTGAGAGCTGCACGGCGTCACCCACGGCAATGTGCACGTCATCTGGCAGATGGTTCTGAAGTGCGGCGCGCGATATGCGCTGCACACGGGCCGGGTCATGCGTGCCGAATGCCGTGTCCGGTGGAAGTTCAAAATGCGCCTGCGCACCCTCCTCCAACCCGAGCAGACAGGCTTCCAACGCCGGGGCGAGTTGGTGCGCGCCCAAGGTAAGCGTGGCTGGCCGATGGCCGAAGGTGTTGACCCAGTCGGGGCCGTCGGGCGCCGACAGTCGGTAATGCAGGGTGAGCAGGGAATCGGGACGGACGCTGACCACAGTGTCTAAACTCCGGAAACAAAGGATTATTGTAGGGACGTGTCCATGCCCGCACCCATTGCCGCTCTTCTTGCGCTCGCCCCCCGGCCGAGGCGTCGCGTGACGAACCTGACAGGCATGCCCAGGGTAGACAGCGCTCGCATGCACCCCGTCAACTCGTCCATCCGATCGGGGTGCCCGCGCGCAGCCACTTTCGAGGAGCACATGGCCAAGGCAGTTGGGCAAGCAGACGCTGACTATGCGTCGAGCAGCACGCATCCTGAACGACTGTTCGCGATCGGCGTGGCGCAAGGCCTCTGTCGCGGCACGCTTGCGGGCATAGCGCCTGAATTCCATCCAGCCCTTTGGACATGCGCAACTGCCGAGCCCCCGGCCGACCACGCGGCAAGTGCATCAGCCACGGCGCAGTGCGCCCCGCTGTAGGGACGACCTCGCGCGATGACCGCTTCACGCACCCCACGCACCCCGCGCGCCCCCAAGGCGCAAACCACCACGCCACAGCCTAGCGCCGAGGAGCGTGAGCTCTTCCGCCAGGCTGTAGCAGGTGCCCAGCCCATCGCTCCCAGCGGGCGCGTCACGCTTGCCCCGCCGGCCCCCCAGCCCATCCCGCTGCAACGTCTGCGCGATGAGCAAGCCGCACTCGCAGAATCCCTGTCGGACGAAGTCGACGTCGACAGCCTGCTGGAAACCGACGAACTTCTCTCGTTCCGCCGCCCGGGCATTGGACCTGACATCGTGCGCAAGCTGCGACGCGGGCATTGGGTTATCCAGGCTGAATTGGACCTCCACGGCATGCGACGCGACGAGGCGCGCGAAAGCCTGTCCGGCTTCATCCATTCTGTCCGGGCGCAAGGCGTGCGTTGCGTGCGGATCATCCACGGCAAGGGGCTGAGCTCCCCGGGGCGGGAGCCCGTCCTCAAGCACAAGGTACGCGCCTGGTTGGTGCAAAAAGATGAGGTCCTGGCGTTCTGCCAAGCCAAGCCTTCAGACGGCGGCGCTGGCGCTCTTGTCGTTCTTCTACGTGGCGTGGACGCTCGGCGCGTACGTCCGGCGTAAGCCAGTGCGTTGGGGCGATCGGCGGTGACGGGTTGCGGGCCCGCGCCGCAACCACACCCCTACGACGCTTCCACCGCTTTCTCAGGCTGGTTGCGCATCCAGTCAGCCGTGCCGGCAAAGGCGGTATGCAGCCGCATTCGCAGCTCTGGCGCGATATCCAGTTCTGCCATCGCTTGATCCATACAGGCCAGCCATTGGTCACGCTCCTTCACGCCAATCGCGTAGGGGAAATGGCGCATGCGCAAACGTGGATGGCCAAAGCGCTGCTCATACAAACCTGGGCCACCGAGCCAGCCGCACAAGAACCAGTGCAGCTTGTTTCGCGTTTGCTCCAAATGCCCAGGATGCATGGAGCGCAATTCAGCGTAGGCCTCGTCCAGCTCCATCAGGTCGTAGAAACGGTCAACCAAAGCGCGCACACCCGGCTCTCCGCCGAGCAACTCAAACGGGGCTGTGGGTAATTGGGACTCTGGGGTGCTCATTGTGGCGCAATGGGAATGTTCCAACGCCTATTGTCGCCGCTCACCCATGCCCCAGCCTTGCCACACGTCAAAATCCGGCGCGACGCTCAAGTGACCGCGCGCAACGTGCGCAGAGGTGGTGCATTCACCACATGGCGCAGCGCCATCCAACCCACAGCGAGTGCCAGAAGGGCGCCCATCGCAATGCCCACGGCCAACCACCAGATCGCGGGAGTCCAGGCGAAGTCAAAGACCCGCCGCGCCAGCACCCACGCCACGCCCGCCGCCGCCAAGGTGCCAAGAAAACCCGCCAGCGCTCCGCTGAAAATGAGCTCCGCAGCCATGACTCGCCTCAGCAGACTCGTGGAAGCGCCCAGCACGCGCCACATGGTCGTCTCGTGCTCACGCTCCTGTCGGCTGATCAGCAGACTGGCTATCAACACAGCGAGCCCTGCTGCCAACGCGAAGGCGAACAAGAACTGCACAGCGGTGCTTACCTGCTCGAGCATGTGCCGTACTTGGTCGAGCAAATACCCGAGGTCGATGATGGTGATATCGGGAAAGGCATGGGCCAGGCGATCGTCCAGATGGGTGTCCGCGGGAGGCTCGAAAAAAGCGGTGATGAACGTGGCGGGCTGCTCCGCCAGCAAGTTGCGCGGCATGAGCACGAAAAAGTTGACGCGCATCGAGCCCCAATCGATCTTGCGCAGGCTTGTGATGGGGGCGGTCACCGTGCTGCCCGCAATATCGAAACGCAAGCGGTCGCCCATCTTCAGGCCCAGTGTGTCGGCGATGCCCGTATCGACCGACAACCCTTCTGCGCCAGGGCCCGCTGTTGCTGCCCAGGTGCCGGCCGTGATCCGGTTATGGGCAGGGAGTACCGGCGTCGTCGAAAGGTTGAACTCGCGGTCGATCAATGCACGTGCACGCTCGCTCTTGTAGTCGCGCCCGAATACCGCTTTGCCATTGACGGCCACAAGACGCCCGCGCACCATCGGGTACCAGTCGAACTGGGCAATGCCGGCTGCCTTCAGGTTCGCCTGAAAGCCTTGCGCTTGCTGCGCCTGGATGTTGATCACGAAACGGTTGGGTGCATCCGGCGGCAGGCTTGCGTGCCAGCCGGCAAGCAGGCCCGTGCGCAGCATGGCCACCAGCATGAGTGCCAGCATGGACAGGCCGAGGGCGCTGATCTGTGCCACAGCCTGCGCACTGCGTGAACCCAACTGCCGCGCGGCCAGGGCCAGCACGCCGCGGCGGCCGTTACTCAGGCGCCGAAGGGCTGCCACCAGCGCGTATGCGAGCACGGCAAAGACCAGGGCGGATGCGACGAAGCCGCCGAGTGCGATCCATGCGAGGCGCCTGTCCTGCGCCAGCACTAGCAAGACCCCAATGAAGATGGCGACACCGCCAAGCCCTAACAACCATGCCGCCAGGCGATGTGCCTGCCTTTCCCGCCGAAGCACACGCAGCGGCGGCACGCGTGCAAGTTGCACAACTGGTGGTAGCGCAAAACCCAAAAGCAACGACAAAGCAGCCAGCAGGGCAATGCCTGCAGGCTGCCAGCCCGGGGCTGGCAGATCGCGCACATCCACCACGCCGGCCAGCATTTGGAGCAATGAAGCCTGGCCGACTAATCCCAGCGCCGCTCCAACGATTGCCGCCAACACGCCAAGCAGCACAAGTTCGCCCGTGACAAGCAGGAGCACCCCCGTTTGTGACAAACCCAGCGCCTTGAGCAACGCCGTCGAGTCGAGCCTGCGCCGTGCAAAATCGCGCGCCGCGATGGCCACTGCTACAGCAGCAATCAGGGCCGTCAGCATGGAAACCAGCTGCAAAAAACCCGAGCCGCGCTGCAGATTCTGGCCGAGCTCGGGCCCTCCATCGGCAACGGTTAGAACCCGCATGCCGTGCAAGCCCTGATCGTCGATGCGCGCCTTGGCCCACGCCGCGTAGCCTTCTGCGGCCTGCGGCGGGCCTGAAGTGGCCAAGCGGTAGGTCACACGACTCGCGGGCTGGATCAGCCCCGTCGACGGCAGATCAGCGGCATTCATCATCACTCGCGGAGCGAAACTGATGAAGCCGGCACCGCGATCGGGCTCGCGCTGGATAACGGCTGCGATAGGGAAACTGCGCGTGCCCAAGGTGATGGGACCTTGTGGCGGCGCGTTGAGCTGCGCGGCGACGCCCGGATCCACCCACACCGTGCCTGGCTCGGGCGCGCGGCGCAGCTTGAGGGTGGGGGTCCCTTCCCCATCCTGTGTCGTGGCTGTCCGGCGCGCACCACCTGAGACCGGGCTCAGCTCCATGCTGCCAAGCAGCGGATAGCCCCCGTCCACAGCCTTCACCGCCACCAGATGAGTACGACCCTGAGCACCTGGCCCGACGGCCATGCTGGCAAACACTGCCGTTTGGGTGATCCGAAGTCCCATAGCTCTGGACTTCTGCACAAACGCAGCAGGAACCGGGTGGTCACTCTGGACGACGGTCTGTCCACCAATGAGCTGGGCAGCATCCCGCTTGAGCGCGGCATCAAGCCGCTGCGCAAGAAATCCCACTGTGGACAATGCCGCCGTAGCCAATACGAGCGCCAGCCACATCAGGCGCAACTCGACCGCACGCAGATCGCGCAGCGCCAGGGGAACAAAACGGGCGGGTCTCATGACACGGTCTTTGGCTTGGCAGGAAATCGCCGCACGGCGCCCGCACGGCCCGCTCGGCGACCCAAAGGCACGGCTTCGCCGCGTAAGCGTTGATTCATGCGGCCAGCGTAGATGGCGTTCACCACCGTGTCAAAGCGCAAGCCCGTTTGGCCCCAGGCCAAAGCGGGGCAAAGGACGACACCAGGGCTGAAGCTGGGCGCTTGACCAATCAGGCAGCCAGATCCGTCTGGAATACCCGCCCCGCATGCTCGCGCAGCGCGTGGAACGAGATGCTTGGCCAGCGCTCCTGCAGCACTCTCAACTCCGCAGCATGGGTCAGCAAGATGGTGGGCGCGTCGACCACGTCATAGGCAATGCGGTGCCCATTTTCTTCGATGAAGCGTTTGAGTTCTTTCTCGTCATCACTGTGAATCCAGCGCGCCACGCGGTATGGCGTCGGGCCCAGGCGTGCCGCCACGTTGTACTCGCCGCTCAGACGGTGCAGCACCACATCGAACTGGAGGCTCCCCACCGCCCCCAAGAGCAGGCTGCCTGAGAAGTGCGGCCGAAAAACCTGGATCGCACCCTCCTCCCCCAATTGCATCAGCCCGGTTCGCAATTGCTTGCTGCGCAGCGGATCGGCGATCTCCACTGCCTGGAACAATTCGGGCGCGAAAAACGGCAGGCCGGTGAACTGCAGTGTTTCGCCCTCGGTCAGCGTGTCGCCCAGACGCAAAGTGCCGTGGTTAGGGATACCGATGATGTCCCCGGCCCAAGCCTCCTCAAGGAGTTCGCGCCGCTGCGACATGAAAGCCACGACGGTGTTCGGGCGGATCTCCTTGCCGGTGCGCCCTACTTTCAGGCGCATCCCGCGTGTAAACCGTCCGGAACACACACGCACAAACGCGATCCGGTCGCGGTGTGCTGGATCCATGTTGGCCTGAATCTTGAACACCAAGCCGGTGAATTTGGGCTCTGTCGGCTGCACCACGCGTTGCACCGCCGCTCGCGGGCCCGGTGATGGCGCCAGATCAACGAGTGCGTCCAGGACCTCGCGAACGCCGAAGTTGTTGATCGCCGAACCAAAAAACAGCGGCGACTGCCGACCCGCAAGGAAGGCGGCGCGGTCGAATACCGGCGTGGCATCTGCGAGCAGGCCGATCTCCTCCTGCGCCTGTGCATGCTCGAGGCTGAATCGCGCGGCAAGCTCCGGATTGTCCAGCCCATCGATAAACTCGTCACCCGCGTCATCGAGTCTGTCCTCGCCGGGGCGGAATACGCGCATGCGCTGCTTGCGCAAATCAAGCACGCCATGAAAGTTCTTGCCCATGCCCACAGGCCAGGTGAACGGAATGGCATCCATGCCCAGGTGGCGCTCAATCTCGTCCATCAAATCCAGGGGCGTGCGCACCTCGCGGTCCATCTTGTTGACGAAGGTGATGATGGGCGTGTTGCGAGCTCGGCAGACCTCCAGCAGGCGCAAGGTCTGCGCCTCCACTCCATTGGCCGCGTCAATCACCATGAGCGCTGAGTCCACCGCAGTCAGCACCCGATAGGTGTCCTCGGAAAAATCCTGGTGGCCAGGGGTGTCGAGCAAATTGATGACGCAGTCCCGCCATTCCATCTGCATCACCGAGGAGGCGACCGAGATACCCCGCTGCTTCTCGATTTCCATCCAATCGGACGTCGCGTGCCGACTGGCCTTGCGCGCCTTCACACTCCCGGCAATCTGGATTGCGCCAGAAAAAAGAAGCAGCTTTTCGGTAAGGGTCGTCTTGCCCGCATCCGGGTGGGAAATAATGGCAAACGTGCGCCGTCGCGCGATTGGGGAACCAGGAAGCGATGATTTGTCTTGCATTCCTGAATTGTAGGGATTGGCCGGCAGGCGAGCCCCGCGATGCACGCCAGCCTCAGCCTTTTCCCGCCCCCGAGGCCTGCGCCAGCGACTGCACCGCTCGCGCCGTCAGACTTTCGGCCTGGTCGGGCCCAAGCCACCCTTGCTCGCTGCCTTCGAGCAGCAGCCGCTGCGCATCGTGCCAATCGCCGAGGTGAGTTTGAAGCACCTCTGCTTTTTGGCGTAGGTGATGCAGCTCCTTCGCCTCAGCATCGGGCAAGGCATGGCCCAGCCGCTCCAGCGAAAGGCGCAGGCGCTTGGACTGGATGCGCAGTGCATGCAGCTTTCCTGCCTCCTTCGCAGTCAGTTGAACGCCTTGCACGGCAAGCTGCAAGACGTCCTGACTTGCAGCCCATGCCTTGCGCCAGCGCCTGTGATCCTGGCGTACGGCGTGCTTCGCCATTTGCGCCAACGCGGCATCTTGTCCACGGTAGGCGCGACGCTGGGCACCACCTCTTGTGCGTGCATCCGACTGGCTACGGCCCCACCCTTCTGCCCAGCGTCCGAGTGCCAGCAGCAGGCGAGCGAAACGCGGACTGCGCACATACGCCTGCAGAGCGGCGCGCAGTCGCATGCGTCTGGCCTCAATGTGCACATGCAGACGCGTTTGCGTCTGGACCGGCAGCAGATCAAGCCAAACGTCAGTATCGCGCACCGCCCCGGCAATCTGCATGGCCCAACGCAATTCCCCAGCGAACCAACGCACCGACCGCACGTCCGCATAGGGCGCCAGCCAGCGCAGCACGGTCCGCAGGCGGCGCAGGACCACGCGGAACTGGTGCACGGCCCGCGCCGTATCCGAGTTGCCAATGAGCTCGGCCCATACCGCCAGTTGTGCCGCAGCTGTGCTCACCCAAAGCTGCGCAGCCTGGCCCACGGGTGTCGCGGAAGCCAGGCTCGGTGGCTCGGGCAGTGCCTGCACGCCCTTGCCTGCGGCTAAAGCAGCGGCACGCTGGGCCTTGTTGACGGGGCTGAGTATCAGGGCGAGGTCCTGCGCCATCGCCCAGGCCAAATCCCAGCAATGGGCCCACTGACCGCTCAGCAATTCCATTTCAAGTTCGGCAAGCGGCGCGCTCAGCGCCTGACCTGCCTGCACGGCCGTGCAGGCGCCACGGTCAAGCGCCAACTCGATCTGGCTGCCGGCCCAGTCCACGATCCAGGCCGTGCGCGCGAACACGGTGCCGAAAACGGGTTGCAGATTTCTGCCAAGTTCGTGCAATTCCAGGCCAAGGCTGCCCAGCGGGGTGTCATGCAGCGCACGCTGAAGATCAGCATCGGCAAGGGCGTGCACCTCGCCAGCGTCTTCCAGCGTGGCCGGTGCAGCTTCCCACTCCCACTCGCCGCGCGAATGGCTGAAGGCGTCTGCTGGCCCCTGCCCCTCGCCCCTGAGCGGCGTGAATTTCACCGTCATGACCCGCTGACCTGCAGCGCGCCTCAGGCGCAGGACCAGGCCCGCGGCTGCAAGACGGGCATCGGGCGTGTCGAAATACTGGGTGGCGAGCTCCTGCGTCACGGGCGGAGCGGCCAGGAGGTTCAAGATGGGATGGTCAAGCAACTGGCGCGCAGTGTGCGCCTCGATACTGAACTTGAGCTCGCGTTCGACTCCCATCGCCCCTCCCCATGAGCCTCCGCGTGGGCCTCGCAATCGCCCGCACAGCCCATCTTATAGGCCTTTTGCCGAGCGTCGCCCATGCTGCGCGACGCTCGGGTTCACATGCCCGCGTAATTGGGCCCGCCACCGCCCTCGGGCGCCACCCAAACGATATTCTGCGTCGGATCCTTGATATCGCAGGTCTTGCAATGCACACAGTTTTGCGCGTTGATCTGAAGCCTGTCGTTATTGTCGGGACCCTTGACGAACTCGTACACACCGGCCGGACAGTAGCGCTGCTCGGGGCCGGCATACCGCGCCAGATTCACCTGCACGGGCACGGACACGTCCTTGAGGGTGAGGTGGGGGGCTGGTTTTCCTCATGGTTGGTGTTGCTCAGGAAAACCGATGACAGGCGGTCGAAGGTGAGCTTGCCATCAGGCTTCGGGTAATCGATCCGCGGCATCGTGTCGGCTGGCTGGAGCGCCGCGTAATCAGGCACCTTGCGGTGGATGGTCCAAGGCATGCGGCCTTTGAATAGCCATTGCTCGATACCCGTCATCAGCGTGCCCACCATCCTGCCCTTCTTGAACCACTGCTTGAAGTTGCGCGAACGTTGCAGCTCATCATGCAGCCATGACTGCTCAAATGCCCGCGGGTACGCCTGCAGCTCGTCGCCGCTGCGCCCAGCCGCCAGCGCCTCGGCGATGCTTTCTGCGGCCAGCATACCCGTCTTGATCGCCGCATGACTGCCCTTGATCCGCGAGGCATTGAGAAAGCCCGCCTCGCAGCCAACCAGGCATCCCCCGGGAAACACAAGCTTGGGTAGCGACAGGATGCCGCCCGCGGTCAATGCCCGCGCTCCGTATCCCAAACGCTTGCCCCCCTCAAAAATCGGCGCGATCGCCGGATGGGTTTTGAAACGCTGGAACTCCTCGAAAGGGCTGAGCCACGGGTTGCGGTAATCAAGCCCGACAACCAATCCAACCGCCACTTGGTTGTTGGGCATGTGGTAGACGAAGGATCCTCCATACGTCTTGCTGTCAAGGGGCCAGCCTGCCGTATGGAGCACGCGCCCGGGTTTGGCCTGCTCGGGTCTGACTTCCCAAAGCTCCTTGATGCCGATGGCGTAGGTCTGGGGGTCGCGCCCGGCATCGAGCTTGTAGCGCGCGATGAGTTCACGCCCAAGCTGTCCGCGCGCCCCTTCGGCGAACACCGTGTATTTGGCGCGCAGCTCCATGCCAAGCTGAAAATGATCCGTCGGCTGGCCATCCTTGCCCAGACCGAGATTGCCGGTGGCCACACCACGCACAGTGCCGGACTCGTCGTAGAGAACCTCCGCAGCGGGAAAGCCAGCGAAGATTTCAACCCCCAGGTTCTCGGCTTGCTGTGCCATCCAGCGCACCACACTGCCGAGGCTGATGACATAGTTCCCGTGATTCTTGAAGCAATCCGGCTGGAGGGCCTGTGGCACAGGTCTGGCCCCAGCCGCGCTGAGGAACCAGAACTGGTCTTCCGTCACAGGTTGATCCAGCGGCGCGCCGTCCTGCTTCCATTCGGGTAACAGTTCGGAGATCGCCCGCGGATCCATGATGGCTCCCGACAGGATGTGAGCCCCCGCTTCCGAGCCCTTCTCGAGCACGCAAACGGATATGTCCTGCCCCTTTTCGCGTCCGATCTGCTTGATCCGGATCGCCGCCGCAAGCCCTGCCGGCCCGCCGCCTACCACCACCACGTCATAGTCCATGGCCTCGCGTGGACCATATTGCGACAACAACTGCTGCGATGTCATCCGAGTCTCCCGTCGATCACGTGTTCTGCGCCGTTCAGACAGCGCCGTGCTCGCTGATTGTAGGCGCGCGAGCCGCGGAATAGAACGGTCGTTCTATTTTCCGATCATTCGGATGGCCTGCCCGGAGGGAATCGAACCCCCGACCCACAGCTTAGAAGGCTCAAGATTGATCGCCTTGCAACCCGCATGAATGCTTGTTCTAATCATTTTCTGTCACCCCTTTGGGGGAATTGAGGGGGAATGGAGGATGGCGCATATTGAGCAACGACCGACAGGATGGCGTGCCCAAGTTCGTCGAAAAGGGGGCAAGTCGATCAGTCGCACGTTCGATCTTAAAGCCGACGCGGAGGCCTGGGCGCGGGAGTTGGAGCGCGAGATCCAGCGTGGCAACGTGGCGGTGTTGCGGCAAGATGCGCAGCGCGTGACGGTCGCCGCCCTGGTGGATGCATACAGCAATGGCCCGGTTGACGTCATGAAGTCCCGCGCATCGGTGCGCACGCGGCTGGTTGCAATCCGCGCCCGCTTCGGCGCCTACTTCCTGGGTAACGTGCGTGGCGTGGACGTTGCAGCCTGGCGTGATGCGCTGTTGAAGGACGGGCTGGCGCCGCAGTCGGTCATCCATCACCTCAACACGCTGTCGGCGCTCTACAGCTTTGCCGCGAAGGATCTGAGCATTGATCTGCCAGCGGGCAACCCGGTCAAGGCGGTGCGCAAGCCCTCGATGCCCAGAGCGCGAGACCGGCGGCTGCGCGCCGGCGAACTGGACGCGCTGCTGGCTGCGGCATCGGTGCGAGGCGCGGCTGTAGGCCTGCCGCAGATCATCACGCTTGCCGTGGAAACCAGCATGCGCCTGGGTGAGCTCATTGGCCTTGAGTGGTCGCGCGTGGATCTCAAGCGGCGAACCGCACACTTGGTGGACACCAAGAATGGCGAGAGTCGCACGGTTGCCCTATCCAGCGTGGCCGTGCAGGCGCTCGACGCCTTGCCCCGCCGCATTGACGGGCGCGTGTTTCCATGGAGGACGGTGAGCGGCTTCGAGACGATCTGGCAGCGTTGCGTCAAGCGCGCCCGACGTGATCACCTGTATGCCCTGCTTCGCGATCGACTGACGAGTGACGGTGCGGACACCGACGGTGAGCTGCGCGCGCTGATCTACAAGAAACGAGAGCCGTCCGCGCGAACGCTCAGGCTGCTGGCCGAGTGCGACAGGCGCAGTCCATTCCTCGCGGATCTGCGCTTCCATGACTTGCGCCATGAGGCCACGTCGCGCCTGTTCGAGAAGGGCCTGGGCATCATGGAAGTTGCCAGCATGACGGGACACAAGAGCTTGGCCATGCTCAAGCGCTACACGCACGTCGAGGCCGAGAAGCTGGCGGCGAAGCTGGGGTGAAGCCAAGCGCGGAGCGCAATCATGCAATGCGCAACAACATGCTGCGACACAGGTTGTCGCGTTGACTTCCATATTGACGCGTACATCGCATCCGGGCCGTTTCACCTTGGCGGTGCGGATGCCACCGTGCACTTGCGGTTTTTTGACCGCGCGGGGCATGCCCCGCTTGACGCCCTCTCGCGCCTGACCAACTGGTTCTCGGCCAGGATGATGATGGGCGGCTTGAGATCCAGGCCACACCCTTCAAGGCATGGCTCCTGGGCTACGGCGCGGCGGTCGAGGTCGTGGCGCCCACGGAACTGCGCAAGGACATGCAGGCTATGCTGAGGAATGCCGCGAAGCGATACCAAGGAGCGACGTGAGCGCAGACGCACCTCCCGTCGCAAGGCGCCAAGGCGATCCCTCATCGTCCCTGCGTCATGGATTGACGCAAGCAGGCCGTACGATGGTGGCATCATGTTCTCGGATCTGAATCTCGTCTCCTCCACGACCCTGGCCTATGCATGCCGCGGCTGCCACCGAATCGTGCACCGCGTGGTCGAGGATTGGCACCACCCATTGGGTGCCTCGAACTGCTTTGGCGGGCCTTATATGCACCACAGGGTCGAATTGCGGCGCAGCTGTCCCCACCCCTTTGACCACCTTCTCGATCCCGACAACAACCCCGAAGATCGCTCGGTCCACTTCACAACCGTGCTGTGTGAGGACTGCTACTCGCGCAATCGCAAGAGCTACGAGGCCAACCGGCAATTCCTCGACGAGTGGATGGCCGTCTATGCCCATCTCCTTGCCCAGGTGGACCGGTGGTGCCAAACGGTGGTGCCGGTATTCCAAGGCTGCATCGAGAACGCCATTTCGGAGTTCAATGTCGATGACTTGCCGCGAATTCTCGGCGCTGAGGAGTGTCTTGCCCTGGCAAGCCGACGTGAGACGCGCAACCGCCGGGACGAGAGACTTCGCAGAGTCCTCGATGCGCGTCAAGCCACCTTGGAGGCGTACATCACATCGGGTTTCCAACTGGATTCCCTCTGGGATTCGCAACCCTTCCAGCAAGCTCGCAACGCCGCCTACCAAAAGGCAGGAGTCTTCACCATGCTGGGCCCGGTGGGCATAGCCACGCCGCTTCAGCCGCCAAAAGTAAGTGAATACACCGTCATTCGTGCTCCAGGCTCGCCTCTCGGGAGCCGACCCGAGGAAGCGATACCCGGGCCTGCCTTGTGGGACTACCGGGAGTTTGACATCATCGCTTTGCTGACTGCGGCTGATGAGCAGGTCAAGCTCCCGTCGACCGACGACGCCGTAAGCCGGCTTCGCAAGAAGTGCTATGAATTGGCCAAGGCGAAGTTCCTGGTGCTCAAGTAGCGCCCAGACGCAGCGCTAGCGCCTCCTCCGCCCGTGGGCTCATCACGCACTCCAAGCGCCACTGTGCCCGCGTCCATCCAACGAACAGCCGGCGGCGCATCAGATCGCTGACCGCATCGAAGTCCATCTCCCCAATCACGACCACGGGAGCAGCCTGGCCCTTGAATCGATGCGCGGTGTCGGCAAGCAGGCTGCCGTTGCTGTACTGGGCGTTGCCCTGCTTGTCGAAACCCGTGAATTTGCGCAGCGCAAGCCCTGCGATCTCATCGGTCTTCAGCAATTCCGAGCGATCCAATCCATGCAGCGAAAGTACGGCCATTTGCTCGGGCTGGATGCCCTCGTCGAGCAGCCCGTGAATCACCTCCGCGGTCCTTGCCAGACCCGCATGGTCACCATCTTCCCAGACGTGGAAGCCCGGCACATCGCCGTCGAGGGGACAGCGCGCCTCGATCCGCTTGCTGGCCAGCCCGAAGGCCCGCACGGCTGCGGTGATGTTGCGCGGACTGCGGAAGTTGTCCGGGCAGGACAGCGTCACACACCCCGGATCCGTCCAGCAGGTGCGTCCATCGAAGAGCCGCTGATCCTCATCGCCCAGCAGATAGGCCTGCCCGCCGGGGCGAAGGCCCCGCAACAGGGCGTCGACCCACGCAGCGTCCAAGTCCTGCAGTTCATCGATCACCATCACGTCGAACTCGGACTCATGCTCCGTCTGCGTGTACAGCGTCTCCATGGGCGGAAACACCCCCGGACTTCCAAAATCCGGTTCGCCCGGTCTCGCCCGCCACAGCCGGGTCGCCAGCTCGTGGAACGTCGCCACCTCCACCTGCTCCGGCAGGATCTGGCGCAGGTGCAGCGCCAGCGGCCGGTTGAAACACACATAGCGAGCGCGCTGGCCGGCCTCCGCGGCGCGGAGCAGCAGGCCGTGCGCCAGTTGGGTCTTTCCTGAACCGGCAGTCGCCTCGATGCGGATGCGCCCCGCGGGCACGCCGATTCGCCTCACCCAGGTCGCCAGGCCCTGGTACAGCCGGGTGGTGCTGCGATTGATCCAATCCACGCCGGCGGATACATCGGGCGCCAACGCGAATACATCGTCCAGGAAGCGCATCAACCGCGCCACCTTCGGCGCGTCGTGCGGCGCATGCGGCGCCGCCTCGATGACGCGCTCGCACAGCGCGTGCATCTGCCCGGCGTCGACAATGCGCTCCCGTGGGTAGCCCACGCTACCGCCCGCGATATCCTGGTCCGGCAGCACCAGCAGTTGCGCGACGTACACGTGCAGGTGCTCATCCTTGAGCCGCTGGCGCAGCGCGGCGTGCTGCACCCGGGTCTGCTGCGCCACGTCCTTCACCCGATCCCCGTACCGCTTGTGCAAGCCCTCCGCGGTGAGCTCGACCGGACCTGCCTTGATCTCCACCAGCACCAGGCTGGCGTTCGGGCACAACACGATGGCGTCGATCTCGCCAAACCACTGCACCCCATCATGCACGGAGGACCACTCGACCCCATGGAACACCGCGTAGTCGGCAGGCAGACCCTCCGCCAGAAGCTGTAATACCTCCACCTCCCGCTGACGCCCGAGGCCTTGGGGGTGAATTCCGTCCAGAGGGGGGGGGCAGGGTTGCCATGTATCAGTCTCCTGGAATGGGTTGTGTCAAGCGGTGGTGCATCGAGAACCGGGCCACGAAGCAGCGACACGGCCGACTTCGATCATACGAATCCGCCTCGGCAAGTCGTTTGCATTTTGCGATTCCAGAAGGCCTCCCGCGGCCACCCGTCTCACAAATGCCGGCCCCACGCAGGGGCCGCCGTTCGCCTGCGACACGACTTGTCGCCATGCCCAGGCACCATGCGGTCATCGCTGCAGGGACGGGCTGCCCGACTTCGTAAAGATTCGGTGATGACGTCGGCAGCCGTTACCGAGTCGGCCCTGAAGAACCCCCGCAACCCGCATGAATACGGGGTTTCTGGGGTGATTGCCGATGGTGTGAACTCCCAGTCTGATTTCCAATAGGGGCTGTTTTCTGGGAGTTTTGCCGTGATGTTTGCCTGCCCTGCCACCGACGATTTTTTCCGCGCACGCATCGACCACATGATCGATCTGCGCCATCCGCTGGCCGTGCTGGCCTCGCGCATGCCCTGGCAGGAGATCGAAGCAAGGGTGGCGCAGACTTTTTCGCGCAAAGGTCGTGCAGGCGTGGCCATGCCCGACCTCGATCTCTTCGGCGAACAGGTGCAGCGCGCGGCTGTGCCCAGCAACGCCGGGCGGCCTCGCGTGGCGCTGCGCATCATGATTGCGCTGCTGTACCTCAAGCACGCTTTCAACGAGTCCGACGAGGGCGTCGTCGAGCGCTGGGGCGAAACGCCGACCTGGCAGTTCTTCTCGGGTCAGGCGTACTTTGAACACCACCAGCCTTGCGACGCCACCACCCTGATCAAGTTTCGCAAGCTGCTGGGTGAGGACGGCGTGGAAGAGCTGCTGGCGCAGACCCTCAACGTGGCTGTGGACCTCAAGCTGATCAAGCCGCAGGAATTCGCGCGGGTGATTGTGGACAGCACGGTGCAGCACAAGGCGATCGCCCACCCCACCGACAGCCGCCTGCTGGAGACGGCGCGCACCAAACTGGTCGAGGCGGCCAGGGATGCGGGGATTGCGCTCAAGCAGACCTTTGCCAAGGAAGGCAAGGAGCTCAGCCGCAAGGCCGGGCGCTATGCGCATGCCCGCCAGTTCAAACGCATGCGTCGGACCATCAAGCGCCAGCGCACCATCGTGGGCCGCTTGCAGCGCGAGATCGAGCGCAAGGGCAGCGCCATTGGCCAGGCGGTGCGAGAGGCACTGGGTGAGACCTTGCACAAGGCCCAGCGCATCAACGCCCAGAGCGGCCAGCGCAAGGCGGCGGATGGGCAACCCAAGCTTTACGCCTGGCATGCGCCGGAAGTGGCCTGCATCAGCAAAGGCAAGGCCCGAACGCCCTATGAGTTCGGGGTCAAGGTGGGCATCGCCAGCACGCTCAGGGGCAATCTGATCGTGGGCGCCCGGGCCTTCCACGGCAACCCGTACGACGGCCACACCCTGAGCGAGCAACTGGAGCAGGCCACGATCCTGATGCAGGACAGCAGGTCAAAGCCGGCAACCGCGTTCGTTGACCTGGGCTATCGGGGCGTGGATGCTGACAACCCGGATGTGCATATCGTGCACCGGGGCAAATCCAAACGCATCAGCAGCAAGGACAGAAAACAACTCAAGCGGCGCCAGGCCATCGAGCCCATCATCGGCCACCTCAAGAGCGATCACCGCATGGACCGTTGCCCCCTCAAGGGTGAGCAGGGCGACCGGTTGCACGCCGTGCTGTGCGCGGCAGGCTACAACATCAAATGGCTGCTGCGCATGATCGCCAGGAAGGGGGTGCCCTTTGTGCGTCGGCTTTATTTGCGCCTGTGTCAGGCTGCGTACTTACGCCCGAACTGGCATCAGATGCTGCGCGAACTCGCCTGCTATGCGCTCAACGGCCCAGCGCTGCGACTGGCCGCCGCTTGAAAATGAATAAATCAGGGCCGACTACCGACGCAGGATGGCTGCGTAGTCGGGACGCAGCGGGTACAGCCAGATGTCCTTGATGGGCAGCGCCTGTTGGTGCGAGAGGCTCTTTTTGCCGCGGCCGGTTGTTTTGCCCACGAGGACCCAGTTGGCGGCCTTGTAGCAGGTGCCTTTGTGCCTGGGGCTTTCGACGAAGGTCTCCAGCATCACGGGCGAGTAGCCGTAGCGCTGCTGCCAGTCTTTGGGCAGGCGACGCGCGGCGAGGGCCAGGATCTTCGAGGCAAGCCCTTTGGACTGCACCCACGGCAGGATCAGGAAGCGCGTGTTGTTGACGACGCGCTGCAGGTTGTTCTGCCGCTGCTCGTGATTCCAGCCGATGAATCGTTCGCGATCGGCCAGCTTCCAGGCGCTGGCGCCGAAGCTCAGCAAGGCAACGAGCCGGTCGCCAGCGTAGACGTTGTAACGGATCTGGCTGCCCGACATGGGCGTGTAGCCCAGGTAGTGGTAGCGGGCCACGTATTCGTTCCACAGCTTGGAGGCCGCGCCGACACCGGCGACGACCTCCAGGCGCAAGGCATCCAGAGCATGCACGGGCATGTCGATCGCACCTTGCGCATCGGTGGCTGGGGTGGGGTCGAACTGCGCCCGGCGCCGCGGGTGAGGCATCTGTGAGGGTGGCAGCGTGATCAAGCCGTCAGTCTGCATGCGCAGCATCGCCACGCGGCAACTCATGTCGCTGAGGCGTCCATCAGGGCGGCGCCAGTCCAGCATCTCGCACACCCTGCGCGACAGCGGCGCGCGCTTGAGCTGGGGGTTTTGCGCCATCAGCCAGGCGATGGCGTCAAGCTCCTCCTGCGTGAACACGCGCCCGCAGTACCGTTTGTTCATGAGCTGTCGATTGTTGCGCAGGCCACGCCGCGCATCGCGCTCAGCCGGGTTTCATCCATCCGCCAGGGCAGGAAGCGGTCGAGGTCCGCCGGCATGCAGCCGCCCGCGTGTGCGCAGGCATGCAGATACGCGCTCAGCCAGGTGCGCGGATTGAGCCCCCACAACTCCAGCGTGCCGAGCACACTGCGCATCGTGGCGGCCAGCTGCCCCGACCACTGGCTGCCCGAACCATAGAAGTTCTTGCGCCCGACCACCGCGGGCCGCAGCGCGCGTTCGGCGGCGTTATTGTCCAGGTCGATGGCGGGATGATCCAGGAACAGGATCAGTCCCGCCCAGTACGTGCGCAGGGTACGCAGCACCTTGTGCGCCGCGCCTGCCAGTGCCGTGTCGGCCAACTCATCCAGGCAGCGCTGCTCCATCGAGGCCACCAGCGCGCGCGTCTCGGCATCGCTGTCCTTGAAGGCAGCGTCGCCATCCGCCCATTGTTGCCGCCGCCGGGCGTGCAAGGCGTACAGCTCGCCGATGAGCCCGACCCAACCCATGGCCCAGTCCCACAGCGCCGGATGCTCGTTGGCCGCGCGCAGGAAGTCGCGCCGCTGGTGCGCCCAGCAGATCGACAGCTTCACCCCCGGGTTCAACCGGGCGAACTTGCGGTACGAGGCGTAGCGGTCGACACTGAGAATCCCCTCGTCCACATGGTTGAGTGCGGCCGCCGGCACCGAGGCCGAGCGTGAAGGATCGAGCACAAAGCACACCGCAGTGGCCGACTGAAACACCCACAGGTACCAGCGATGCCCGACCTTGCCGGGCTCCTCCTCGAACACCTCCCAGCGTGTCTCGTCGGCATGCCAGTGCGAGCCACGTCGCAGCTCATCCAGGCCAGCCTCGGCCACCGGCCCCAGCAACGGCCACAGCATGCGCAGGCCCTCGGTGAGCGTGCCCTGCGCGATGTGCAGCCCATGATCGTCCCAGTCCTGCAGCAGCCTGTGGCTGGGCTGCCCATAGAGAAACTTCGACAGCAGTGCCTCCACCCAGACCGACACGCCCAGCTTGCCCCGTGGGATGAGTTGCGCCGGCGGCGGCGCCGTCACGATGCCGGGAAGTGCGCCGCAGCAGCACAGCGGCCGGTAGCGGTGCCGACGGACGATGCGGCGGTACGCCTTGACCTCGATCTCCAGAATCTCGGCATCCTGCGTGCCGGGAAACGCGCTCAGCCCCAGGCCGCAGCGTGGGCACGTCGTCTGCAGCGTCACCTCCTCAACCCTGGCCGGCAATCCGCCCAGGCGCGTGCGGCCGTGACCACGCCGCCCACGTTGCTGGCCCCGCGGCCGTGGAGGGCCAGCGCTGACCTGGCACACCGCATTGATCGAGCGCGACTGTTCCGTCTTGGCGCCAAACACACGCAGGCGAAGGTCACGGATCTGCGCCTGCGCGGCCTCCAGCGCCGCCTTCAACTCGGCTTCACGCTGCGCAAATCGCGCCTTCTCGGCCTGATGCCGACGTTCCACGAACTCGATGCGTGCCACGGCTCGCGCATGCAGGGATCGGTATGCGTTTGCCCGCTGCACCAACTCGATGTGCTCGCGCCTGGTCAGCGTGACCAACTCCTGGTCATAGGGTTTCGGCGTCGGCCGTCTTGCGTCGGGCACCGTCCCGATCGCCGAGTCCAGGTCTGCGGCTGTGTCGTTCACAGCAAACAGGGTACGGCGAAAAAACTTCTGTGTCCAGCACGTTCTGCTCGCGACTCGGTCAGCCTACGTCATCACCGAATCTTTACCCGACTTCGACACTTCCGGCACGCAAGTTATTGATTGCATTGAAAGCAAGCTTCCAAACGCAGACTACAGAACAGGGGCATGAAGGTCGGCCGGTATGGGAGTTGGCAGTGACAGGTCGGCGAACAGGGCCTTTTGTGCAGGCGTGATCTCGGTGAGTCCGGTGGCGGTTTCGCCGTCAGCGGATTGGACTGTCTGCTGGTGGATGGCGCGCAATTGCTCGAGCCAGCGGGTCGGCGAGCCCTCGCGCCCGGCGGCGCGCAGCCGCATGCGCATGACGCGGTGCAGGATCAGCGCGATGAAGCAGATCAGCGCATGGGCGCGGATGCGCCTGGGCAGGCGGTGGTAGACCGGGCCGATGGCGATGTCGGATTTGAGCACGCGGAAGCCGCGCTCGATGTCGGCCAGGCTCTTGTAGCGCTGCACCACCTCGTCGGCTGGCGCATCGGTGTTGGTCACCAGCAAGAGCTTGCCGTCGAGCAATTGCAGGTACTGCTTGCGCGCTTCGTCGATTTGAAAGCTGAACAGCTTGCCCTGAAGGTCGACTTTGACCACGTGGGCCATGTTGGCTTCTTTGACCGCGTGATAGAAACGCGCGGTCGCCCCCGAGTCTGATAGCGGCCGCCCGCGCCGGCGCTCTCCAGCGTCCTGCGCGTCGAGGGTTCCGCTCCACTGCTGGCCCAGCGCGATGAGTTCGGCAAGCTGCTCCTCGCGCTGCTGGCGGCGGCGCGCGGCACCCTCCGGGTCGTGCGCGACGACCAGGCGCTGCTGTTTCCACGGCAACTGCGCCGCCCAGGGTTTCGTGCTGTCCTGGGTCGCGGCCAACGTGCGCAGATCGTCGGCGAACTCGCCGTAGCGCGCAGCCGGCACGGCCAGGATGTACTGCACCTCGACGTCGCGCCCCTCGGCGCGCAATGCGTCCTGCAGCGCGCCGAGCTCCTTGAGGTTGTCCAGGCTGAGCAGTCCGCGATCGGCAATCAGCACCACGCGCTTGAGCGGGTAGCGCGCCAACAGTGCGCGAATCATGGGCAGCAGTGTCCTGGCCTCGGCCGTGTTGCCGGGGTGGACCTCGTGGGCGATGGGCAGCCCGTCGGCGGTCTGCACCAGCGAGAGCATGAATTGACGCTCCACCTTGCCCGACTTGCCCATGCCGTGCACGCGCACGTCGCCGGGCAGTTCGCTCTCGCCGGCAACGCTCACCGTCGTGAGGTCGTAGAACACCACCGACAGATCCTGATCGACCAGCGGGCGCAGCAGCATCGACAGCCTCTCGCCAAGGGCGCCGGCGTGCTCGTCGATCACGTCCATCGCCCGCAGCAGGTGCTGGTGCTGCGGCGCCTGCGAGAAGGCGAACTCCACCGGCAGGGCCACCGTGTCCAGCCAGCGCAGCACGCCGAGCTTGCTCTGCGCGTCGCTGAGGCGGTTCCACACCATGGCGCGCAGGCACCCCAGCACGTCGACCTCGGTCTTGGACCTGCGCCAGGCACTGGCCAGCTCATCGAGTTCGAGCTGTTTCCACAGCTGCGCCAGCGCCCACACGTCGCCGGCCTGGCGGCTGGCCAGAAAGCGCAGCCCTTGCAGCGACGAAGCCGCAGGAGCGCGGCCCTGGGCGCGCTGCAGTCCGGCGATGAGCTTGTCCACGTCGCCCCCGACGTCCAGACGACCCAGCGTGCACACCGTGCGCTGACGCGGCTGACCGGCGTCGTTGCGAAACGATTCCACGAGCTGGGCGTAGCGCCGACCGCCGGACTGGGTGATCTTGATGAACATGGCCGAAGTGTAGCTGGCGCGCTCCGCGAAATCAACTACACAACAGTGACAAACGTGCCACTACACGCAATCAACGAGAAACGGCCTCACGGTGCACTCAAGTCATTGATTCAACACGCCCCGGTCGGCGTGCCAGCGCCGCGCACAGACCAAAATCGGCCCGGAAGTGTAGAGTCGAGATGTGGCGCGCCGACCGTAGGTCCAGGTTGTCTGTTTGCCGCCCCTTTCGTCTGGCGGTGCCCGAGTACCCTCGCCATAGCCACGTTTCCACACCCCGCTCATCGAACCCGGCGTGCCGATTTCCGGCACCGGGCTCTCGGACAAGGCGCTCATGCCTTCGCACACGGCCAGGATGACACCGCGGACTGCCTGGGTTCGCTGAACAGCAACAAGGCGGTTGCGGCATTGGCCGTGATTCTGGATCAACCCGAAGCCGCCATTCGCCAGGCGCTGGCGCCACGCGGGCAGTTGGCCCAGTCCGGATTGCTGACCCTTTCCCGCGGCAGCCACGAGCAGTTGACCGGAAAACTCGAGATGCTCTCCGACCAGTTCAGCGACTTCATCCTGTCGCCGGATGTCGAGCCGCTGTCGCTGCTTCGCGGCTCCGTGGCTCCGAGTGCGGCGCCGACTTTGAACCTCGACGACTTTCCGCATCTGGGACTGGACCTCCGGGTGCTGAGGCAATACCTTCGCGTGGCCCTGCGCGAGCGCAAGACAGGCGTCAACGTGCTCGTCTATGGGCCGCCGGGAACGGGGAAGACGGAACTGGCACGCGTTCTTGCGGCAGACATCGGGTGCGAGCTCTTTGAGGTCTCCGCCGAGGACAACGATGGCGACCCGATTGGCGGCGCGCGGCGACTGCGTGCGTACCAGGCTGCCCAGCGCTTTCTCGCCCAGCGCGAGGTGCTGGTTCTCTTTGACGAGGTGGAGGATGTCTTCGAAGTGGCGGAGCCGCGCATTCTCTGGACGCAACGCGGCGCAAAGACCAACAACACCAGCAACCGCAAGGGCTGGGTCAACAAGGCCCTGGAAGCCAATCAGGCACCGACGCTGTGGCTGACGAACTCCATCCAGGGCCTTGATCCGGCCTACGTGCGACGCTTTGATCTTGTCATTCAGGTCTCCATTCCGCCGCTGTCGGTGCGCACGCGGATCGTGCGCAAGGCGTGCGGCTCGCTGGTTGATGACTCAACGCTGCGCAATCTGGCCGAATGCGAGACGCTGGCCCCTGCCGTGCTCACGCGCGCCGCAAGCGTGGTGGCGGCGGTCGGTAGCGAGTTGGCGGTCGCGGCACGGCCGAAGGCACTCCTGCGCCTGGTCAGCCATACGCTGCAGGCGCAAGGTCACGCCGCTCTTGCGCCCAACCCCATGGCGGGGTTGCCCGAAGGGTATGACCCGCAAGACGTGCATGCTGATGCTGATCTTGTGGAGTTGGTCGGGGGCATCCGCCGCTCGGAGAGTGCACGCATGTGCCTGTATGGCCCACCTGGGACAGGGAAGACGGCCTATGCGCGCTGGCTCGCCCAGCGACTCGATCGACCGCTGTATGTGCGGCGAGCCTCGGACCTCCTGAGCAAATGGCTGGGCGATAACGAGAAGAACATCGCCAAGGCATTCCGCGAAGCCGAGGCCGACGGTGCGGTGCTCCTCATCGACGAGGTCGACAGCTTCCTGCGCAGTCGCCTTCGAGCCGAGCGCTCCTGGGAGACGTCACTCGTGAACGAGATGCTGACGCAGATGGAGGCATTCAACGGCGTGTTCATCGCATCCACCAACTTGATGGACGACCTCGATGAAGCCGCGCTGAGACGCTTTGACCTCAAGGTGAAGTTCGGTTATCTCGATGCGGCGCAGGCCCGGGCGCTGTTTGGTCGAGCATGCGCGGCCCTCGGGGTCGACGTCCCGACTGCGGACGACGGCGCTCGGCTGAACCTGCCGGCAACGCTCACCCCGGGGGACTTCGCCGCCGTCATGCGCCAACATCGGTTCCGCCCCATCGCCACAACGATGGCACTCGCAGAAGCTCTCGAAGCGGAGTGCGCGATCAAGCATGCGCCCAAGCGTGCCATAGGGTTCAAATGATCGCCGCGGCGGCACCTTGTCGCTCAGCGGTGCCGACGACGCCACCCAGCAAGGAGTCAACCGGTAAGCTCACCGTCGATCCTCAACTCGGCTTGCGGTAGGGGCCGCGGTCCGACGCTACTTTCAGCGATATCAGTGGCTTATGCTGTTCGCGCCGGCGCGAAGTTGAGCGGGGCGCCGATTCTTTTGTGATCAGGTTCTGGCTCTCTCTGATTTCGTCGCGACTGATGTCCCGGGCAAATACCCCGGACCACGCGCTCGCCCAATCCAGAGGAGTGGACGGATTTGGGCCGTGGCGCAATTGACCGCCGCACCGGCAGATGCCCGATCAGGCATCGTGCCGAAGGTGTGCTGTCCCCCGTGCTTGGTGTCGACTGCACTTGGCTAATGGAAATCCGTAGGGCGATCAATTCCGTGTCGGTACGCACAAACGCCATGGCCGATCGCTGCGCAAGAAACACAAGGATCCGTGCCAGACCAGAACCGCACTGAGCATGTCGCCGAGCATGCCTTAGCCCCCGCGGCGGCTGGTCCGTCGCAAGCGCCGTCCGCCGACGACGATAGGCCTGCGAAGCATCTCATCAACTAGCGCTTCCACGACAGCCGTTTCGAGCCAATCGTGGACTATTGAGATACATTCACCGCGTGCCTGCGGGCATCACCTGCGCGTCCACGATCGTGCTAAAAAGCCGTCCATGATCGCCCAAATGCGCACAGAGGCTTGTGAACTATTCATAACGGAGCAATGAATGACAGAAGGAACCAAGAGCGCGCGTGTCAAGCGGAAACCGCCCAAGCCGGGGAAAAAGCAGCGCGTCCAAATCGAGACGGCTGCGCTTCCCCCTTGGTTGCAGAGCTATGCGAAGCGAATTGACGAGTTCGAGATGGGGTTGATCCAAGATCAAGAACTGTTCAATGGAACGAAGTCCTTTAGCTCGCTGCATGAATGGTTCGATGACATCAAAAATCAACTCGATGAAATCAAGGAAGTCATTCTTCGCTATGAGGCCGATGTGCCAAATGCTGAATTCAGGGCGGATCTTCTCGATGAGGTAATTATCCTTGAGGATCAAGCATCGACATGTAATTCGCTCAGAGGGTTGGATGATTTTTGCGACCAGACACCCATATCTGGAGATTTTTGTCGATTGCTGGAGAATTTGCACACGAGATTTCAGGATCGGGTATATGCGTTGATTGAGCTGCTGCGCGAATAGGAAGTCGCGAGCGCGTATTGCGCGCGATCGTCAACGCAACGCGCCTTAGAACACTGCCTCTGTTAACAATCTCTCTCACGAACATCCGTAAGCAATGGGGTGGACGCCCCCACCCACTGCGGCATCGATGTGCCAAGGTGGAGGTGTCATCAGGTATGCCGACGACTTCGTGGTGACCGGTATCTCCAAGGAGGTGCTGCAAGCCAAGGTATTGCCGGCAATCCAAGCGTTCATGGCTGAGAGGGGGCTGGAACTCTCGCAAGAGAAGACCAGGATCACTCACATTGAGCAGGGCTTCGACTTCCTGGGTCAGAACGTGCGCAAGTACGACGAAAAACTGCTGATCAAGCCGGCGAAGAAGAGCGTGAAGGCGCTTCTCGAAAAGGCTCGGGAAATCATCAAGAAACATGCAAGCGCCACACAGGTGACGGTCATCAGGTTGCTCAACCCGATCATCCGGGGCTGGGCCACGTACCACCGCCACGTGGTGGCCAAAGCAAGCCTCACGACAGTCGACCATCACCTCTGGCACCTTCTCTGGAGATGGGCACGACGGCTCCATCCTGCCAAAGGCGCCAAATGGGTCCTCAGGAAATACTTCCATCGCGATGGTGGGCTGGCTTGGGCATTCGCCGCTAAAGGACCAGACGACAGGCAATCTCCTCGGCTGCGTCTGTTTAGGGCCATGACGATACCGATCACCCGGCACGTCAAGATCAGGGCCCAGGCCGACCCGTACGATGCGAGCTGGAAGCCATACTTCGAGCGACGCCACGCCATGAAGAAAACCGTCAAGTCGTTCGGTGCCACCCTGTGGTGCTGAAAAATGGCCGTATGAGGAGTGACTCTCATGTACGGTTCTTAGGGGGCGGCGGTGCAGCAATGCACTGCTGCTACCCGACCAGTTTCACGGGGTCGACGGGCGAGGTTAAGCCGTGCTTCGCAAATAGCTTCGCCGCGGCTAGGCAGCACCGTCTTTTGCAAACCTCCCGTCCTGCTTGGTAGAAATGGAGGCGTGCGGGAGCTCGCACCACTGGGCACGCAAGATCGAGGCGCTTGGCCACAAGGTCAAGCTGATCGCGCCACAGTTCGTCAAGCCCCACGTCAAAAGCAACAAGAGCGACGCTGCTGATGCTGACTGATGGCCTGCACCAGTGCGTCGAGTCCTCCACGCCAGCGCGCAGGTAGCCAGCCTTTAGCTGTCCCTCGCGCGCAATTCCATCCTGTACCGCTTCCGGTACCCGTCTGCAATCGTCGGTGGCGTCCATCTCTCTCGAAGGGCGCGTGCATCGAATGCCCCTGCCAGGGGCTCGGAGCACCCAAGCGATTGGCGAGCCTGGTACGATCCGTGAAGAAGGCAATCAGACATACATGGCAATTCCTATCATTGACCTCTTTGCAGGCCCGGGCGGGCTGGGCGAGGGCTTCGCCTCGCTGACTGGCAAGGACGGCCTCCCCGCGTTCGATCTTCGTCTGTCGATCGAAAAGGACCCGGTCGCGCACCGCACCCTGCGGCTCCGCGCCGCATACCGATTGCTGCGCAGCACCCCTGGGGAGCACCACTATTACGACTATGTACGCGGTGACATCACAGCAGACGAGTTTCTGAGGATTCCCGCGGTCAAAGCCGCCATGGATGAAGCCGCCGAGGAAGCGCGCTGCCATGAACTTGGACGGACGCCCGAGCAGGTCGTCGACCGTGAGATCCTCCGTGCGCTGGGCGGTCGAACCGACTGGGTTCTGATTGGCGGCCCACCCTGCCAAGCCTACTCGCTGGCCGGACGCGCGCGCCGCACGAACGACGCGTCATTCGCCGACGACGTCAAGCATTTCCTTTACCGGGAATATCTGCGGATCATCCGAGCGCATCATCCCGCGATGTTTGTGATGGAGAACGTGAAGGGGCTGCTCTCCTCGACGCATTCTGGAAATCCGATGTTCACTCGGATCCTTGACGATCTTTCCGTTCCGCATGAAGGGGTCGAGTACGAAATAAAGTCATTCGTGAAATTCGATGATGGCCTGGGTCTCGCACCCGCGGACTACCTGATCGAGTCCGAGCGTTTCGGTCTTCCGCAGGCTCGCCATCGCGTGATCCTTCTAGGGATCAGAAGGTCGCTGGGCGCGCGACAAGCTCGACTCCTCTCACCTTCTCCACCAATCACGGTGGTCGAAGCCATTGGCGACCTGCCCCCCATGCGGAGCCGGCTTTCGCGCACCTCCGATTCCAAGGAGGCGTGGAACGCAGCCATCCTGCAGGCTTCCTCTTTGGTGAGAGGCTGGAGCGCCGGAGGAGTCCGAAGGATCACATCGATCATGCGAGCCGCATCGGATACAGCTGCAAGTCTGGACTCGACGGGTGCCCGATTCGTTCGAAACGCCAGTTCGAACCCACGCGGCAATATCTCGCCCCAAGCCCAGACCTTCCGAGATTGGGTGATGCGACCCCTCGTGGGAGGTGTGCTGCAGCATGAGGCGCGCGCGCACATGGCGAACGATCTTGCACGCTATCTCTTTGCTGCAAGCTTCGCAAGCGAATTCGGCTACTCGCCCGGCCTTGCGAACTATCCGCCGGCGCTGCTTCCAAAGCACCGCAATGCGGTTACCTCGGATGGATCCTCCCCGCCATTCAACGATCGATTCAGAGTTCAGTGCGCGCATCAGCCCTCCTCGACCGTCGTTTCGCATATAGCGAAGGACGGCCATTACTACATCCATTACGACCCGTCCCAATGCCGCAGCCTGACGGTCCGAGAAGCTGCTCGCCTGCAAACGTTCCCGGATGATTACTTTTTCGAGGGGACAAGGACCCAGCAGTACACGCAGGTGGGCAATGCCGTGCCTCCGCTGCTCGCTCGGGGAATCGCTGAGCTCGTCCGAGATCTTCTGCAGAGCAGCTCGAATCAGGGAATTTCCAGCAAGCTGGTCGCTGGCGCAGCAGCCTGACCCTCAAGCCAAGCGCGGAATCTGGCGAGATTCGCGGCTTCGAGTCCATCTGGGCCGATCGCGCACTCCCAGAGAATTGCGACACGCCAACCAGCGCGTGCCAAGCTCTCGACTGCCAACGCGTCTCGACGAACATTGGCTTCGAACTTTGCCTGCCAGAAATCAGCCCGCGTTTTAGGGGTCGCAGCATAGCCACATCCTCGGTGCCGGTGCCAGAAGCATCCATGCACGAACACTGCCACCCGAAAACGAGGAAGCACTATATCGGGTCGCCCCGAAAGATCTCCGCGATGAAGACGAAATCTGTAGCCAAGTGCATGCAACTGACGCCGGACTGCGAGCTCGACCGCCGTGTCCTTGCCGCGTATCGTCGCCATCATTCGACTGCGCTTCTCGGCTGTCACGACATCGGCACACACCGCGAACTCCCCGCCGTGAGATCAGCTCGCCTTGAAGCCTTCCCGCTGCGCCTTTGTTTCGACCGCTACCAGCTTCTGACACTCGAAGGACTGAGGAAGCCTCGACGGGATCAAGGCGGCCTGACGCAACAACTTCTGCTCTGACGGCGTCAAAACGAGCGCTGAGTTGTCCCAGGCGAGCAATGCCTTCCAATAAGTGCCCCCCTTCTCGACGACGTATGTCTGTGCCTCAATATCGTTCATCATTCGCTGGTCCTTGCGGGCGGAACGCCGTTCGGACGCGGCTTCCTCGCGGCTCTCCAGTACTGCATCGAGCCTCGCCAACTCTCCGAGCTGGACATGCTTGCGCATGTCCTCCCAGCACCGTTCGCGCTTCGCCCATTCGGTGACATTGACGACATTGTTTGCGGCCGATGCGGCAATCAATCGATCCTGCACTCGCCGCGCGCCCGCCACCAGAAACTCAAACAACTCCGCCGGCAAAGACTGCATGCGCCAGATCTTCTGCAGATCGAGTGCGCGCCCCACTTCGTGCAATCGATCTTGGAGCAATGCCAGGGTGTACGTCACAGTCTGTGCGCGGTACCCCTGCGCGTACCAGTCTGCCCGGCGTACCCCTTGCTCAAGCTGCCGGAAGAGTATGAGCTTCGAAACGGCATTCTGAAACCAAGTGTCGCCGAACTCCAAACCGTCGTCCTTCCAGCTATCGGCAACCCATTCGGCAAACCTCGCGAAGTTTTTCTGCGCCCCGGAGCTGACCACATGGGGAAATCGCCGGAACGTCATCTCGGCCTTTGCCAGATCGGTCTTCTCGATCAGTTGCTTCCTGGGATTCTGATGGTCGAATTCCCTCTTCTTCGCGGGTGTCATGTAGAGCGTGGCATTCGCGTACTGTCCGCGAGCCCTCTCGTAGTACCAGTGTGTCTGCGCCTGCGATCCCCCGACAGCCGGGGCCCACATGCGCCGCGAGATCTTCTCGACGCGCACATGGAAAGGATGGTTCGAGAAGAAGTCTGCCGCGCTGACCTTGTTCTGGCTGTTGGCGTACTCCGCAATGCGGGGGACCACAGCGACTACATCGTCGGGCCGCACCACGGAGAGTTTCATCTGGACCTTGACACTGTCTAGATTCCTACCCCCCTCCTTTCTCAGGACGTTGTAGATGGACGCGGTGGTCTGTCCGCCATTGACGATTTGGAGATGTCGGACGGATTGCAACATGAGGGCGCTTCCATCGGCTTCGAGCCGCGCCTCCGCCGCGGTCGCGGAGATGCCGTTGTTGTAGGCAAAGAACATCCCCGGCTCCTCAAGGATTGTTCGTCTGATTCCCTTGTTCACCGAACCCTTCGCTTGGAGAAAGGTTCGCACGTTCTGCTCAAGCAGCCTCGCACCGTAGCGCTCGTAGATCGAGGCAAGCCAGGTAGCGGGAATAACGGCAAGGTATGAATCCACGCTCCCTGAACCGCCGGAAGGCAGGCACGGCAGCGGCTCCGAGAACATCTCTACGAAATCGATCCGGATCTCCTCCGGTTCCTCGTCCGTGAGCAGCCGCGAGATTGCACGCAGATCCCAGACTTGGTACGACCACTCGCGCCCGTCCTCCGTCTTCGAGGGAAGCTCCTTGATGGCGGACGACAGTACGGCGTCGCTGAGGAGGTTAATGCGCACTCTTGTGATTGCGGGCGCCCGCTGTGCAAGATCCCTGGCCAACCCCCATGCCGGGTGCGTGACCTCGATCTCGGCAGCAAACTTGGGAGTGAGGGCGCTGTCGAAGAATGTCTTGGCACGCCGTGTAATGGTTTCGATATCTGTGCGCGTCAATGAACTTGGCCCGGGCATGCTTCGGTAGTCAGCGACGAAAAGGTCACACGTCGCCTCGTCTTCGGCGAATCCGTAACCGTCGATTCGCATTCCGCGCTGCTGGAAGAAGCAGGGAACGAACTCGGCAACGGCCCCTTCATCCTCGAGTGCCTCGCAGACAATGGCAGCGAACGCTGCCTCGGAGAAATCTCTCGAGACATCAGCTCGCGCACCGACCGCCTGAGCGAGATTCTCAAGGAGACCCGAATCATCCATGTAATTCCTCCATGACGGCTGCCCAGTTCACCGTGGTCTTATAGGTTCCACATGCGTTGAGGGCAATCGAGTAGGTGACGTCCTGCAGGCCGGCGACGATGGCGGTCCGAGACAGTAGAGGGAAGCCGTGGGTCACGGCGTAGTGTGTGCTTCCGACCGCGTCGTAGCGGTGGTCCTCGTACTCGGGAAGCGGCAGGTAGTTGACCTGCGCAAGTCGCTCATCCAAGAGTGCTTCGAGTGTCGGATCTCCGCCGAGCCGAAGCCGCACATCCGCGATCAGTGCCGGCAGTGAGGCACTGGCGTCCTGTACTTGGGCCAGGCGTGTCACCACGAGAGTCATGGGGCTCTCGGGCTCTGCCCAAAGCTGCTCGGGCGAGGAAATTCGGACCTTGTCCGAGCTGCCGACGAGATGTGCCTTGATCTCGAACAGCCATCGCCCGACAGTAAAATCTTGGGGAGCGCCATCAGGGCCTTTCCAGAATCGGAGACCCCTTAGCCCGAAACGCCCCATGAGCTCGTCTCTGAGAAAGACCAGCTCGGCAAACAATCCGCGAATCTCCCGATCATCGAGAAGCTTGGCGCCGCCGCGCATCAAGAGTCGCTGCCAGCGCGCAAGCCTGACGGCAAGGGCATCGAGTGCCTCGGCATCAGACGCGCTGCGCTTCGCGATTTCGATCAGATCCCGACACAAGGTCGCGAATATCTCCCAGTCGCCTGTGTTGCACAGCACTAGCTGCAAGGCACCCTTCTCAGCGCTCCAGAATGTTTCGATTCCTCGTAGACTGGGCAGATCCGGATCGGCGCCGGCGCAATCCGGCAAGGCGAAGAGGAATGTGTAGTTTCCGTCGGGCCGCCTAGCCCAGAACATATCGATCCGGCTTCCCGGCTCGGCTCGCAGGGCTGCCAAGTCGCCGTGTGCCCCCGCGGGCAGACGCCCCCAAGGATTCTCAGTCATCGAACGCCTCCAAGTCTTCGGTGTCGTCCTCCAATTCCTCTTCGAAGTTGGACCGCCACCAAGTGGTATTCACAATGTATTCGACTGTTCTCTCCTGGGCTCCGGCCGGCGGGAAGCTCATGCCCCAAGCGACCATGTCCTCACACACGCGCGCCTTCTTGCCGTCCTCCGGTTTCATCTCCTCCACGTGCAGCAGCCGAAGCATCAGAAGCGGCTTCGACCGACGCTGTCGATAGACCCGATCCGGAATGCTCTTACCCTCATTACTCGAGCTACTGCGAAATTCTTCCTCGGCCGATCGGATTTCGTCTCCCATCATGCCCTCCTTCTCGTCACCAGGCGCGGCAATGCGTGCTGATCGCCCGGAGACACTGATATAGCCGCCACGATCGTCAAACGTACCGCCCCGAAGTTGCCTGAAGATGCGCACGCCACCAACCGTCTGTTCACCGGCGTCAGAGTGGGCTGTCCTTCGCCCGTACAGGCACACGTCCCATTGTTGAAGCCGCTCCGGATTTGCCTCGATATAGCTGAGCACAGGATCCGACTGGGTCTCCAGCGAAATCTCGTCGTGATTCCGAAATGCCTTCACGAAATCCCTGACTCGCTCGACCGCAACCTTTCGCCAGAGCTTGTTGCCCGACCCATTCTCGGAAACGTGGGGACGGTCGGCCTCAAGCTGCGCCACCAGTCGATCAAGAGCCCTGAAGTTTTCCTCTTGAGAATCGGTGCGGAGCTGGGTCGTCTCGATCGAGCGCCCCCCGAGGGCGACCGCGTGTGGCACCTTCCGACCCGAGCGCATCTTATTGCGCGCGGTGACAATAAGCGCGCTGGGATGCGAACGCACGCGCAAGCCGAAATCCTCCGGCCGCTTGTGCAGGCGTTCCATCCGCTTGAATTCGAATCGCAACTCCTCTATGGCCTCCGAGATGTGCGCATACCAGCTTTCTGCAGCGGGAGTCATGTAGATCCGGCAAAGGTCGGCATAGCCGTCCCTGTAGCCGAACCATCGCCCCATCTGGAGCAGCGTGTCATACATCATCGAGTTTCGAAGGAAGTAGCTGACGCTCAGCCCCTCCAGCGTGAAGCCGCGTGAGAGGGCCAAGCCGCCCACCGCGATGACGTGCAGGCCCGTGTCCTTGTATCGCCGGTAGTCGAGGACGTCCGAGGATTTGCTATTGATCTTCCTGACCTCGATCGGTCCGACAACCTTCGGAAGTTGAGCCAGCACCTCCTCCCAGTCCTCCTCCAGGTCGTTCAGGCGCGTGTTCCAGACCTGCTTCAACCTTGCAATCTCCGGATCCTTGACCGCTTCCGGTTCAGGCAGGGCGCCATGGCCGATGCATGCGTTGCGTATGGTGTTGAGCTGGTCGTTGACCAAGCCGGTTACACGGGTCTGGACATCGTTGAAGCGCGACACATTGATCAGCATGGACGAATGATTCGTGCCCTGACCACGGATGGCACGAACCGCGCGGCCCAGCACATAGACACGAATGGCCTCCTCGAGGCTCGGAGGCAGGCGCCTCGGATCGAGTGTGATCTTGTGACGCTCGGGCAGGATGTCCTCATGGTCCTCGACGTAGCACAGGCAGCCGTGCAGCCTCCCGTCCTCGGGAAAGATGCTGGACGGGCCGACATAGTTCGTCGGCGCATCCAGAGCCACGATGAAGTCTCGGGGAAAAAGGTCCTCTCGCTTGAGGCTGTCGGTCGCATCCGGATCGATGAAGATATTTGCAAACGGAGTGGCGGTGTACCCCAGGTAGACATTGCGATCGAACAGATCCAGAAGCGCCCGGATCAGGGCGTTGATCCGCTTCGGCGCCCCCGGGTCAAGCGAGGTGTTCACCGAGGCGTTGTCGGCCTCGTCGTCGATGAGCAGCATGGGCATGGCAGAGATCTTTGCGCCATCGCCCTCGAAACTCTTGGTCTTCAACCACTCGATCAGGTTCTTGAGCACGCTGGCGTTCTTCTTCATGACCAGCACGAGCGGCTCTGAAAGGGATTGCAGTGGCACTGCGAGGTTGACGTAGGCTGAACGAAAATCAACATCGCGACTGGTGAGGGTCAACGGCCGGCGCTGCAGACCTGCCAGGCCGACTCCGACCCGCGCTTCATGTGCGCGTGTAGCCTCGGAACTCACTCCGATGAATCCCTCCTCGATTCGCTCCTGGGTCTGCGCCCTGAGATCCTCCTGCGTGCCGGTCAGGACGACGACGAACCTGTAGCCGTAGTCCGAGGCCTTGCATATCACGCCGGAGTAGTTCGCCGTCTTGCCGGACTGAACGTGACCGACGACCAAGCCACGTCGCTTCCAATTCCCCCCCTTCAGAGGATTCTCGAGTAGGCCGACGATCTTGTCGGTGTCCTTGTCCATAACACCGAGGACGGAAGGAGGGAATCCTCTTCCACCGAGCCAGTTCCTGTACCGCGGGTAGTAGAAGTGGGGTGCGTCCGCTCGACGACCGGGAAGCCATTCCTCGAACTTGAGTTGCACAGCCGCTGCGTCTTCCATGCGGATATACAACTGGGCCTCGATGCGGCGCGCCGCGTCCTCCAGCATTTCTTCGGTGACCTCCGCCTTCAGCGTGGCATCAAGCCCGAGCAGCGTCGTCAACGTCAGCCGCACCAACGCCGGCGTTCTTTCCGGCATCGCACCCAGCAAGTTGACGGCGTTGTTCTCAACATCGGTCAGTCTCATTCCCGCGCATCCTCGGCAAGTCGCGAAATCAATTCATCCACCCGTGAAGGCCAACGTGCGAAGGGATCGACACTCAACAGCAGGGACCGCAATTGGTCCATCGGCAGTCCCCGATTCGCCATTGCAAGCATCCTTGCCAAGGAGAGAAGAAGTTCGCCGTCAGGCTCTTCCTCCCGTAGATCCTTCGGATTTCCCGCGTAGTCGCTGTAGAAACTCGCGGCCGGGAACGAGGCCCCGACCATCCGGAGGATGGCGTCAAGTCGCCCTCTGATCGACTCGTCTAGATCACCGCGCAAATCGCTGATCAATGGATGGTGGAGTTCGATCTCGTATTGGACCCGGTCGTTGAATACACGTCGCACCCAGACAGAAATCACTTTGCGGTCGATGAGAGCCACTCCCCGCGTCGTGTATGGTCGCTTTGCGCCCCCTCTGATTCGCTCGAGGATCTGCTTCATGCGCTGGCGCACTACCTCGGGCGGGTAGGCGTGAGCCTTGCGCACGTCGATCCTCCACAGGTGGTCAAGGGTGTTCGGGATCTCGACCTTCACTCGCGCTAGTTTGGTCAGTTCCTCCTGCTTGGCCAACCGGAACCATGTCCCCCAGATGATCAGCCGCTGGTTGCGGTAGACGTAGAAGCCCTGATTTCTAAGATACCCCTCCGCACCGGCGAGTCGGGCGTACTCGGCGGGGCTGACATTTGAATGGTGGGGCAGGATGTACGGCTGGATGCGCACTTCTTCCCCATCCACGCTGACCCGCTCCGTATTCATGATCTGCGTGGAAGGAGAGCCAGTACCAAAGGGATCGAACGGGTCGACAGCTTGTCCGTTGATCCGGATGCGCAGGGCGCGACGACCCGACTCACCGGACAGGAATCGATGGAACACTAGCGCGAGGTGCTCCCGAACAACTGCCATCTGTTCATTCAGATGGACGGCACCCGAATCAGCACCCTTCCCGAGATCGAGCCGATCGACCTTCTGCCAGATGACTGCCGTGCCGCGTGTGCCGAGCTCACCCACGACGGGTAGGCTTGCCAAGTCGCCATCGCTAAGGCGCCTCAGACACCAGCGATCGGTGGAACTCACTAGATCGAGGTCCCATTGCGCGGCCGCCGACCGCCCGAGGATTCTGCTGAGAACAGTCAGCCGTCTGCATTGCGAGAATGACGCTGTTTTCAGCCCGAGCCCAAAGCGCCCGAGGTCCGACCGCTTCCTTGCATCCCTAGGACTTCGGGCTCCGGCTCGCATGGCGTCCAGAAGCGTCGCCTCATCCATTCCCGCGCCGTCGTCGAGAATTGCCAGCCAAGCACCGGCCGCATCCCATCCAAAACGCACATCGATCTGCGAGGCTCCAGCGCTGATGCTGTTGTCCAAGATGTCGGCGACGGCTGACTCAAGCGAATAGCCAATATCTCTCATTGCCTCGATCAAGGAAGATGCGCGTGGCGGCAGATCCACTTCCGACTGATCCGCGGCGGCGGATATCACGTCGGCATCGGCAAATTCGGGTGGATCGTGTCTCACGCTTTACCTTCTTTTCTTGTTGCGGCTTTCGGCTTACGTCGAGTAGTACGGAAAATCCGGACATAGACGCATGCGTGCCTAATTCTGTCACATATAGCGCAGCGCTCTTGTCGTCATAAACCCGCTGTCTGGAGAATCTTGCGTTTCCTGCAATCTGCCGTTTGCTCGCGCTCAGGGTTGTGGGGAATCACAATTGCTCAACGAAGCGAAGCACACGGCTGAACTTTGTCAGGCGACATGCAAAACAGACGCGCGGGTTGCCCTCGCCGGCGTTGGTTTGAGCAGGAAATTCTCGCATGCCGATTCCTCCGTGTCGGCCAAGCGTCGCATCAAGGGCTTGGCCTTCTCATCAACGCCTCTCGCTTGATGTTGACGTGGCCGCAGCGTATGGGGTACACGACGCTTCGAACACATTCACCGCTTCCTCGGGTGCAACCGCCAATGGATTCGCGATCGGAATTCGGCATTCCTTCTGACACCTGAAGGGCATTTCCATGCACACCCGGCATGGAAATCCGTGCCGTGCTGGAGCTGCTTGGCTATTGCGACGTGAGCACCACAATCATCGATGCCCATGTGCTGAAGGTTGCTGCGGTAGGCAGCGCCAGTGCGCTGGATGGCGTGCCCTGGGTGTAGCGCGCGGCGCCTGCCCTTCGCACCATAATCAGCAGCTGCTGTCATGCCGTCGGCGTCCATGTCCGCGCCCTCGCCGGTGCGGATGACTTCGCCGCGTGACATGATTTCCTACTGGTCGGCCAGCGTTTCGGCGAAGCCGTCGTACCGTTCAATCAGCAGGATGTCCGTGTCGCTGCGCTGGGCGATTATGCGGATGAAGCGCTCGATACCTTGATGATGGAGGACTTTGATGTCACCACCCCTCATCAAGCCTGATGCCGACCCCTTCGGCCACCCCGACCTGCGTTTGACCACGATCGGGCGTCTGCCCATTGGATCTGGCATCTGGCTCAGGACTAGGGTCGCTCTGGGAATGGCTGCTCGCCGCGCCGCGCCTCGTAGGGTTCTCCGGCGCTTGCTCCACAGCTTGCTCCAGCGCCAGACGCATGGCAAATAGTGCCTTTCGCCGCGCGCTCAAACCCAACTCGGTGTACCGCGCGTACAGGGCGTCCTCGACACCGATCGTCACGCTTTTCTTGCGCCCCATGGTCACTCAATCTCCGAGGCCCGCTGCGATCCGGGACAGACCATCCGCGACGGCGAAGCGTCCGCCCGGAGAGCGCACGTGCGCTGGCAGGACAGCTGGATCAAGAAGATCAGCTCCGCCACCGGAGAGCAGGAGCACCTCGATGTCCGGTTGAAGGGTCATCAGCCGTGCCAGGCCGGCCTGGATCACCTGAGTCAACGCAGCACGGGCTGCCGATGCCGCCTCCTGGACATGGACATGTTCCAGCCGATGATGGAGGATCCCTGTGGAGAGCGCTTGCTCCATGGTTTCAAATCTCACGGTGCCAAGCAGGCGCGGTCGCAACGCTGCCGAGAGATGGTCCACGGCCAGCCGCACACCTGGCAAGCTGATGAGCGATCCGGAAACCGGACGGCCCTTGACGCTGACGGCAAGATCCGTCGAATAGCGTCCGACGTCGATGATTGCGACGGCTTTCGAGGCCAGGCCAGGGTGCAGCGCCATGGCAGCCGTGAGCGCACCGGCCGGTTGGGCGACCACTCGGATGCTCGCCCCCGGCGCCGCTTCGCCAGCTTGCCGCGCAACCTGATCACGCACGCGCGAGCCAGCCTCCGAGGGAACGCCGAGCACGATCCGGTCGAGCGGCTGGTTCGCATGATGCGCCTGTCGGAGCGCGGCGCGCAGGAGCACCTCGTACTCGATGCTCAATTCGAACCCGGCATCGTTCGCCGGATGCACGCGGCCATGGATGATGGCCGCATGCCCGACAAACCAGTCGCGATCCCCGTGGCGGATCGTGTCCTGCCGCACCCTCTCGCGTTCAGCTGCGTCATCGATGCCAAGCGCCGGGCAGGCCACGGCGGGAAACACGGGCAGGTGACGCCCCGCGGCGGAGATCTTGACCCCGGAACGGCCAATGTCAATGCCGAGACTCATGTTGGAACTCCTTTCAAATATGCGATTTCAGGAAACTGGAAACTGGAATCCGGGAATTGGGTTCCATGATCCGCACTTACCTGGGCGCTGGTCCATGACGCTGCGCCGGCTGGCGTGCGCTGCGAGTCGCAGCACGCTGCAGCACTTGCTCAACATCGTGCTGCGCGGCTCGCACCCGCACCGCTCCCCGGCCGCAGCGACGCTTGCCGTAATGCGTCTGATGGGTCTCGATGATGCCATGACCCATGAGTGCGGCAATCTGCTCCGGAGCCAGGCCTGCGGATTTGGCATCAGCCGCAAACTGATGGCGCCCTGAGTAAAGCGTCGGTCGCCGCTGGCGCTTGGGCCACAGATCGCGTGCGGCCCGCCGGATGGCTTGTCGAACCCCGGCATAGGCCTGGTCGTAGAGGCGTTCGGCATTCAGCCGCTTGATGGCCTGGAGCAGATGGTTCAGCGATGCCCAGTCGGGCGCGTCCAGCGCAGGAATCACCACCGTTCGCGTGGCCCCATGCGCCCGTCCGTTCGTTGCCTTTGCATTTTGCACAAGCAATGCAACGTCGAGGGTCTGCGGGTCGCGGGTCACGTGGGCAAGGCGCCACTCGGCTGGACGAAGCCCCGTGACGGTGGTCCACAGCATCCAGCGAGCAGCCAGGTTGTTCCAGCGCCCCGCATGACCGTCGAGCCAGGTCAGTATTGCTCGCAGCTCTGCAGTCTTCACGGTGCGCGCCTTGCCGTGCGACGTGCGCGACGATGCGTGCACTGCCGCATCAGCCGGGCGTCCTTCGGTGCAAAGGCGCGCGATCAGCTCGTCGCCAGTGCTCAACCCGGATTGCTCCAAGACGTGCACGACCGCCGCCCGGTATTGGCGCCAGCTTGCCTCGCGTAATGCCGGTCGCAGAGTCAGGAGCCAGCTGACGAAGTCCGCCCAAGGGACCTCGGGATCCCCCGCATCCTCGCTTTCATGGTCCTTGACGTAGCGTCGGCAGAGTTGGCGAAACCGCTGCTCGTAGGCCCATTTCGTGTGCGCGCTTTTCATGGCCTCCCCCCGTTACTGGGTGTGCAGTAACGCAGCGCTCGGCCACGCTCCCCCAAGCTCTCTTGCGCGGCCATAAGGCTTTGCGGGTCGGCCGCCTGCACCAGTCGCAGGATGTGCCGGCGACCCACACGCCAGGCCGGTGCCGTGAGATCGGCTCGCCGCTCAAGCCACCACTGGCAGATCGTGCCCGTCTCAAACGGCATGTAGCCACCCCGGCACTCGTGGTGCTCAGGGTTCGGGCTGGTTTCGCGCCACCACACGTAAAGTAGCCAGGCTGCGCCCGGCAAGGTCGATGAGGGGGTCGGTTTGACTCGCATCGCGCATCTCCGTGACTGTCGATGCGCGAAAGCTTACCATAAGCATACGGGCATTACCGAGTGATCGCGGCCCTTCTTTTGACGCGCGCATCGGCATACCACTGCAGAACCAACTCCACCACCGATTGGCGCTCCACGCCCAACTCACTGGCAAGACTGTCCAGGATCTGGACGGCATTGGGGCTCAAAAACAGATCCATCTGGATTTTCCCGCCCATTCCGAGTCTTTGCCGGCGGCGCTGCTGTGCCGCCCGGTTCTGCTCGCGACGCCTGTCAAGCGCCTCCTGATCCTGATTTTTTGTCGTTGAATCGTCCATTGCTTATGGTAATATTCTCGAATGATTTGCGTATCACCTTCCAGGAGTCGTGATTATGAAGCGCCATCCGTTTCATGCCGGTTTCGCACCACGCAGCGCCCTCGGGCAGTTTCTCTATACCTTCTACGCGGAGGATTGCGATGATGGGGCTGTGCAAGCGTGCTTCAGACAGGGGAGCCTCGCCTTCGATCCGGTCGAATTGGCGATCTGGTGGCAGAGCAAACGCCCACTCATGGCTGCAGATCTTTGGCAGCAAGGCGCAAGGCACCTGTTCGCGATGATCAGCGAATGCGGATGCGACGAATGGCAGGAGGCCGCCGACCGCCTGGCCATCGACGTCGACGCCGCGGCCCGGGGTGGGCGGCGAGCCCCGGTGGATGATGTTTTCGGGCCGATGGGGATTCGCCGTTGCGCGCCCCCGCTGGCTGAGCCGCCCACCCCTCGGTGCCGCAGGGGCGACGGGCCGGCGACTGCGCTGCGAAGGATGACCCATCGCCTCCCCAACACGGCGTGAACCTGCAAAAGGGCTGCAAGGCCATTTCCTTCGCGAGATCGCTGCACTTGGATAGCCGTGTCCGCTAGGTCGTGCGATGGGTTGGAGACGATTTCGCGATGCTGCCTCTGCCGCGCAGCTTACTTGGCGCTTCGAGAGAACAGACGTCGTTCACCCACTTCCATGGGCGCAGGTGTAGCAACGTCGCTCACCGGGGATGGATGCGTGCCCGCAGACCTCGCAAAATTCCATCATGGGATTCAGAGGCGGGTTGAGTATTCGCGTGCCTGTGTTCACGCTCCCGAAGGTAACCGTGCCGCCCCAGAATCCAGCCGAAGTCCCTTCGTGCGCTGTGGATCCTTTGGGCCGTTGCACGACTTCGATGTGCATGGCCTTGCCCCGTACCCCCTTTGACCATGAATGAAACCGGCGCGCGCCCTTTCGCCTACGGATCTTCGCCATCGATTCAGAGCCCCCATTGGTGTGCAGCGGCATCAACATCATTCTCTCCGTGGCTGAGCAGGTCCATCCTTGTGGGCGGGAGGGCTGTATCGCCGTACGTTGATGGTGCGCCAACGACGCGCAATCTGAAACCCCTCGGGCAAAGGGGTTGCAAAAAGCCAGTTGTTGTGTATAAATAAAGTGTATGAATAATTCAGTCCCAGCTCCCAGCTACTCACTGACCGAACTGTGCTCCCTGGCCGACGTGCCTCTACGCACGGCGCGCTACTACGTCCAGATCGGCCTAGTCGACCGCCCGCAGGGCGAAACGCGCGCAGCCCACTACGACGGCCATCACCTTGAGCAGCTGCTGCAGGCGCGAAAGTGGGCAGCCGCCGGGGTCTCGCTGGAGAGGATCCGGGGATTGCTTCATGGTGAACCGCCCCCGGTGCCGTCGCCCCAGCCGTCGCTGCCCGGAACCGTAGAGGTCCGCAGCCACATCACGGTGGCACAAGGAATCGAACTGGTCGTCGAGCCGGCACGCGCCGGGTTGGATCCGGCTCAGCTACGCGCCCTGGTGCGGGGTGCCGTCGAGCTCTACGGGCGCCTCACCGACGTGCTGCCTAGGCAAAAACAACAAGGAGAAGACGATGTTTGAACAATCCTCCCGTCGACCCGCGGCCCTCGTGGCTCCCACAGTCCATTCCATGGTCTTCGAAGGCGCGCACCTGCGTGGCGATCTGCAGGGCCCGCTGCTGCGTGCCGAGATCGAGCAGCGCTTCACCAACCAATCCGCCGAAGCAATCGAGGCTGTCTACACTTTTCCTTTGCCATATGACGCTGTGATCCTGGGCGTGAATGCCACCGTGGGAGATCGAGAACTATGCGGCAGTGTGTTTGCCCGCGTCGAGGCTGGCGAGCGCTACGAGAAGGCGGTCACCGACGGTGATGCCGCGCTGATGCTCGAGCTGAACCCCGATGGCAGTATCACCCTCAACCTCGGAAATTTGCTGCCTGGGGAAAGCTGCGTCGTCCAGATTCGGTACGGTCAGCTGTTGCGCTTCGAACATGGCGGCCTTCGACTGATCTTCCCCACAGTCATTGCGCCGCGCTTCGGAGATCCCGTGCACGACGGCGGCTTGCAACCCCACCAAGTCGCCGCGGCCGACCTGTGCACCGAGCATTCCTTCGTGCTGGACCTTTCCCTGCACGGCGCCTTGGCGCGGGCAGATATGCACTCGCCCAGCCATACGATCCACTGCGTTCGCGATGAACGCCTGGAATTGGTAAGAGTGACCCTGGGAAAAGACGCTCGCCTCGACCGCGATTTCGTGCTGGTCTTGGATGGGTTGGAACACGACAGCATTGTTCTGTTTCAGGACGACCCCTTGGAGCCGGGATCCAGCGCACTGGTCGGCGGCTTGTGCCCTCATCTCGACGCCAAAGCACCTGTGAGCGTCAGCGTGCACCTTTTGGTCGACTGCTCGGGATCGATGGCAGGCGACAGCATGGCAGCCGCCAAGCGAGCACTTCAGTCGATTGTCGGGAAGCTGCGCAAAGGAGACTCCTTCAGCGTTTCGCGCTTCGGCTCCGAGGTCGAGCATCGCAGCCTTGAGCTATGGTCAGCAGACGCCGTGCACCGGCTAGCCGCGCGGCGCTGGATCGATGAGCTGGACGCGGACCTTGGCGGAACGAGGATGGAACAGGCTCTGGCATCGACGCTGGCGCTTGCGGCGGAGCGCCAGGCGGACGTGCTAGTACTTACCGATGGCGAGATTTATGCGATCGACGCAGTGATCAATGCCGCCCGGCGCGGAGGCAAGCGGATCTTTGCCGTGGGGATTGGAAGCTCACCCGCAGAAGGACACCTGCGGCGGCTGGCCGAAGCCAGCGGGGGCGGTTGCGACTTCGTCGGGCCCGCCGAGGACGTGGAGCCGGCAATGCTGCGGATGTTTTCCCGCATGCGTTCCGTGCGGGCGCACCAGCTGCACCTGGAACTTCCTGGCAACGCCCAGCCCATCTGGCTGGCTGGTCTTGATGGCTCCGCGTTTTGCGGCGACACTCTGTTCCTCGCGGCAGCGCTGCGGCAGCCCGCTCAGGCGCAGATCACCGTCACGGCTCTGGGAGTCGACGGTGGCAGGAAAACGGTCGCGCAAGCCATGCTTGAGAAGGCAAGCGGGAGCGGCGAGGATTTGGCGAGGGTCGCCGCTTCCCTGCGCCTGCGCTACGTTGAGCTAAGCGTCGAGCAAAGAACGGAGCTGGCGGTTCGCTACCAGCTGCTCAGCGATTGCACGAGCTTCTTTCTGCTGGCGAAACGAGAGGGGAACCACCGCACCACTGGTATGCCGGCCCTGTGCAAGGTCCACCCGATGCTGGCGGCGGGGTGTGGGGGCAGCGGGGTCGTGTGGCCGCAGAGCATGCGCGCTGATCTATCGTGCCTACGAATGGTTGATCGCGCCGCGTTTTCGATTGCACCGCCTTTATCGATCGATCGCGCTCGCCAGCCCCCTGGTAGCGCGCTCCGCGCGCTGACCGGCGCGAAATCGAAGGGCAAGCCGGTGGCCGCGCAATCCCTGTGGGATATGGATCCGGTGGGCACCGCGGCCAAGAACACGGCAAACGACGCAGGGGTGCGGAAGCTGTTCGCCCCGGTGGCGGGCGTCGGCGTGAGTCCATTGCGCATGAAGAAATGGTTGAACAACCGCAAGGTCGAGGCTTGGCCGAAGACTTTCGATGAGCTAAGCGCGCTGGGTGTGCCAGAGCGTATCGTGTTCTGGCTGCGGAATGACTTTTGGGCAACGCGGCATCCCTACCGCGAGGAAGATGATGTCGTGCGGGCCTTTCTTGAGGCGATCCGGCACATGGCGCGATCGAAGCGAGGCAAGAGCCGAGATGGGCGGCATCGGCAGTATTCCGAGCTCACTCGGGAGCTGATCGCTGAACTGCAGGGCATCCGCGAGGAAGCATGGGTTCGATCGGCTTGGTGACATCCCCCTCGAAGGGGCAGACGAAGGACTGTGGATATGAAAGCCCGAAAATTTCCATCAAGCGAAGCCGAACTCCAGATCCTAAAGCGCAATAGCGGCCCGAGACCCAAGCGGCCCACGTCCATGAGAAGGAAATTGCCGCGGCTCACCTGCCCGCTTTGCGGGGCCGAGATCTGGAGCGGTGGCTTGGTGGGCCACAAGATCGAAGTCCACGGCGAGTCTTCCCACCTTCCCACGCTCAAGACAAGACCCCTTCCGGTCCGGGTTCGCGTCCTCAACGGCGGACTGCCGTCGCTTGGGAAAGGCGCCCGGTAGCAGACAACGAGCGCTGCCCCCTCCGGTACCGGGGCACTTGTGGCAACGGTCCGAAGCCATGCTGCCAATCGCTGGAAAACGCGGGAACAACACGCATCGCCGATTTATGACGGGATGCACATCGTCGTTCAGCCCGCCCATGCGACGCGCGAGAAAGCGCGAGCACCACTTGCCCATCGTGTCCTGCTGCGTCAGCCTCAGCCTGCCAGCGACGCTCTTGTTGGGTTCGCCGCCCGCGCCTTAGCGAATGATGCGTGCATGCATGCTTAACGCGGCCGGAAGTGAGTGGCTTCGGGAAAAGGATTGAAGCTGAGGACGTTCCTGGTCCGTCAGCGCTACCTCCGTCTTCGGTCGGCCTGTTTGCATCGCGGCATCTTTGTCCCAAAGATATACCGCAGTGGTACCCAAGACTAATGCCTGTTATTTACAGGACAGTACACCAGCCCCGGCGCCGATAAACACATCCCCGCCGCTGCGCGGCACGGCGCCGAGATCCCGAGTGTTGCGGTCGATCATCCGCCGCAAGAGCGCCTCCGTTCGGCAGCGTTCAAAATGAGCGCGCCGAGCGCGCAAGAAAAAGTGGGTGGTGGACACCCCATTCCGGAGACCGCGAAATCGAAATTCGCGTGACGCAACAAAAGCGAAGCCCGCCTCAAGGCGGGCTCACAAACACGGCATGTGGGGAAAGGGTGGTCAGGCAGCTTGAAGCTGGGTCTGGCTCGCATTACAGATTGCCTTCGTTTTGTCCGCCCAGTCCTTGATTCCAGGCCCGGACGGCGGCGGCACACGAATGTATTCCAGCCCGCCATCGCGGCATATCCGCGCAATTTTTGATGCCATGTCCTCGCCTGCGGCGTCCCGGTCGTGGGCTGCGCAAATCCTGGGGATCGAAAAGCGCCTTGCGGTCCCGACAACCGCGTCAAACAGCGCGTCTTCAGACGGCCGCCCCCCGAGACTTCCGGCCCATGCCGCGCCACCCCTGTCCAGTCCAAGCAGCTGGACGAGAGCCAGGGCGTCGATGCCGGCTTCAACGAGGTACAGCGCCCGGGGCGGCTCAGGCCTCGGGCGGACCAAAAACATGGTTTTTCGGCCCCCGAATCGCTTGAAGTCAGGGTCCGCGGACCGGAGCTCGTAGCCGGTCAGCTCGCCATCAGAGCTGAAGTGCGGGAAACCAAAGTTCAGGTAACTGCCAAAGCCCTTCAACCCAGTCATGCCCGAGCGCCGTGCGAGGTCGATGATCGACTGTCTCAGCCCGCGCTCGATCAGCAACCGGTGGACATATCCCGGCTCTGGCAGAACCTGGGGCAACGTTCTGAGCGATTTTGCGGCAGTCTCTTGTGTTGGGTGGGGCCGTGGCACTACCGGACCAAAAGAATCGATCTGAGAGCCTTCCAGGCGCATCAAACGGCGCTTCGCATCACCCAAGCTGCCCCCGAACAGGAATTGGGCCAGCGCCAACCAATCGCCTCGGGTCTCGCCATGCCCGTGCAAGAACCACATCTGGTAGTCCACTGCCTTGCTGCTTAGCGGCAGGCAAATCAGCTGCCCGCAGGCGCTGCGCAAGTACCGGTACGCGCCGCCCTTCTCGCGCTGGGCCTTCGGGTCATCGACCAGGCCAAGCGCGGCAATGGCCGCTTCAGTGTTGATGTAGCGGAATGCTCGGGTGTCTCGAAAGTCGATCATCAAAATCTCCAGCGTGTCCAAGCCCATTCCTAAGACCGCGAAAAGGCACGCCTGACGGCGCGCACCCAAAAGCCGGCATGTGGGGAAAAAGGTGGATGGGAAAGCCGGGCCGAGTCCAGCCCCAAGGCAACAAAGCCAGCGACCTCGGCACTTTTCCCCCACAGGCCGGCTTTTGGGTTCATGGGGTCTGGGTTTTGAGGCGACGAGAAAAGCGCGACTTCAAAGCGCGTTTTTCTCTAAGCCTTCCATATCTTGTATGGAAGGCTTATACAAAGTCTTATACGGGGCCGTTTTTCAGAGGGGAAGGAGCGGTTGAAAACACGCATTCGCGCGGTTGAAAACACGCATTCGCGCGGTTGAAAACACGCATTCGCGCGGTTGAAAACACGCATTCGCGCTGGGGATGCGGGCGGGGCCGCGGTGTCAAGAACACGCATTCGCGCGGGTCTTCGCGGCGCCGTTTTTTCGCGCAACGCTAGCTAATTCCCCGTCAATCTGGATTTGCCATTCGGCGCTCGGCATGCTTGCTAGTGCTTTAGTCAGCTGCCTCCGCCGATCGGTCCTGGTCTTGTGATCCTCGGCTGCACCGCCCCACACGTGCTCAGCGAGCCTGTCGAGTTTGATCGTTCGGGGCGCCCCGGCGCCCGGTCTCCAGCAGCTGAGCCAGTGATAGACAATCTGCCCAACCGGCGTTAGCTTTATGAATTCGGACATGTGGATTCGACCGTAGCTGCCCTCGCCGAGCAGCGCCTGCGTCAATCGGTAAGAAAGCGTCAGCCGCACGGCATGGCGGCCGTAAAACGCGCCGCCGGCGATCAGGTGCGTGAAGGCCCCCTTGTTGCCCTTTGTTGCTGTCACGACAATGGAGGCAAGCCGCTGGAGACTCGCCCGGATCGCTGCGTGCGCTTGCCCGTCACGAGGTTTGCGGCCAATCGCTTCGGAAACCGCTGACATTGTGGTTGTGAGTGAAAAAGTCGGCAGTTCATCCGCCATGTTTGCGTCGCCGGCTTTGCGCGGGGCAGCCAACAGGCCCTTCACGTCAACCCCATTTTCCAGCCTGTCATCAAGGTACTTCGCGTTATGTGCGGACTGCAGCGCAAGCGATTGGCAAGCAAGAAGCACCCGAAGATCAAACGCGTCCAGCTCAGGCCCAGACAAGCTAATTTCGCCGCCATTCCATTTTTGCTTGACGCCGTCTAGGTATCGCCTGCTGCTAACAAGCTTGCCGTGCTGATTGCGTTCAGCCCGGATTGTTGGTCGAACCATGCCAGCCAGTCCAAACGCCATGTCCTGTCGCGCCACGCCGCGGCGGGCGTCAACCGCGCGGCCAGCGCGGCCCGCGTGGGCGCACTTTGCTTTCGGCTCGGCAACGTTAGTGTCAGAATGGGCCATTTTTCTTCCCTCCCTTCTTCCGCTCCAGCGCAATCACGGCACTTGCAGGCCGCAGCCCATCTTTCGCCGCTGCGTAGCTGTTTGTGTTTGCGTTCGCCACAGCCGGCTCCGGCGAGGATGAAAAAGGCTCATACGCGGCAAGTACACCGCCCGGTCCGCGGCGTAGCCAGACGTGCGGTTTCGGCGCTGCGTAGTTTGCTTTGACTTGCGCCACGCGGACCCAGTAGCCGGCTTCGTCCGGGCTAATCCCCAGCTGCCCCATGTCGTCTTTGCTCGGCGGACCCAGGTTGAGTTGCAAGCGCACCGATGTGGTCAGGGCGCTTGCGCCCCTGCTGCGCTCCCAATCCTCGCCGCCGCCGGCGCCCGTTTTGCCGACGTGATGGGGAAGCAGAATCGCGCAGCCCGTTTCAGCTGCAATGCTTGTGAGGACCCGCATGAACTGGGTCATCTGGCCGTTGTCGTTCTCATTCACGCCCGCGATCAGAAGGGCCAGTGGGTCCAAAATGACCAGGCGCCGCTGGCGGCACAATTCAAGCAGTGCATCAAAAAACGGCCCGCGCTGGATGTTGCCGGCCGGGTCCTTTTGAACCAGTCGCATGTCATCGCCGAGCTCGGTTGCGCTCAAAATTTCGAGTTCACTGTCGAGTATTTCGATCTCTTCGTCGGTCAGCTGAAGCCCATTTTTTAGCGCTGCTTGCCGATGCTGGACAACGTCGTGAATGTCCTCCCCCAGTATCAGCAAGACCGGCCCGGGCTTCGGCGCCGGCCACAGCACGCTACCCCCATCCCCTGCGTGCAGCCCGGAGGACGCCGCAATGGCTCGGCCGAGCACGGTAGAAATCGCGATTTGCATGACCAAAAACGTCTTGCCAATCGCGCCTTGGCCGACGAGCAGGCCGACCGTCCCGGCCAGCAGCCCGGGCAGCACGTGGTCGAGGGGCGGCAGGTTTTTAGCAGTCGAAAACAGGCATCGTTTCATGATCGGCTCCTCAGCCCAGGGCCAGGTCAAGCTGGCCATCAAAGATGGCCCGGCGCTTGGCGGCAATCCGGTACTGGATCGCGCGGCGGGTCAGGCCTTCCTTTCGCGCCTCGGCCCCAACGTCCACGTGGGCCAAGTCGTCCAGCGCATCAATCCGCGCCAGCTCCGCCTGCGCAACTTCGGACGCCATGATTTCAGCCGCACGCTCTTGCGCTAGCAGGATTTCGAGCGGGTCGTCGCTGTGCCCCTCGCGGCTGTTGACAATGTCCGCAATGTCGATCGCCGCGAGTTTGTCCGGCCCGTCCACCATGGGCCGACGCGCGTTGCGCTGGCGGCCCAGGAACCGCTCGGCCGTGATCCCCTCCTGCTCCGCGAGCCAGGCGGCCCCAACGTCGATTTCCCGCCCGAATTTCCGGTCGCGTAACGCCATCTGTTGCGCCGACGGGGAGAGCGCAGCGAACGCTTGTTTCTGCAGCCTGTTCATCGCAGCTCTCCTTGGCCCATGCCCCCAAACCCGATTAGCGTTGACTTGCGCGGGCGGCCTGGGCGGCGCTTCACCGGGGCTCTGCGGCCTGCTGTGGCTGGGGTTGGGGTTGAGGGCGCGTCATCGCGTCGAGCTGGCCGGGTTCGGCCAGGCCGACGGCAACGAGAAAGCGCTCCAGCTCGTGCTTCGGGGCCATCCATTCGCGCCCGATGCGAACCAGTTGCATGGTCTGGCCGGGCCCGATTTCCAGGATGCCCGTTTCGCGGTCGAGGCGGTTGTCAAGCGTTGAGTGCGCTTTGCTGACAAACACGCCGATCTCACGCATCGAAAAAACCAACTTCTGTACTTCCATTTCTCACTCCCAGCTGTCAACCCGGTTGTTGGGAAGAAAGGGAGCTAGCGCTGGCTGCTGCGCGTCGGCCTGGGTTGCTGTTCGTGCGCAGAACGCGCGCAAACGGCCGCCGGCGCTGGCAGCGCGGGGCAGCAAAAGAAGGGAGGGATGCCGCCCAGCGCTAACCGCGCTGGGGCAGAGGGCGTTGGCCGATGATGCGTGGGGTCAGGGAAAGCGACGCAAGGGCGCGGGCGCCAAGGGTCGCAACCACTTTCTTTGCGCGCATGCGGGCGGGGGCCTGCGCTGCGCCGGTGCGTTGAAGAGAGGAGACAACACGCTGCGCATGTTTCCCGTTCGCGCAAGCTATTGCCGTGCTTGTTAGCGCTTGAGCGATTGCGTCTTGCGACAAGTCGGCAATTGTGTCGCTGTGTTGAATGAGTAGCGAGACAGCGGCAACTACAGCAGCAATCAGCACGGTCCAGCCGCGAACCGCGCTCAGGTTGTGCGATTCCGCCCCAATCCCCCAACCCGCGATTGCAAGCGCGAGGCACGGCATCAACCACAGCGCCAACCGCACGCGCCCTGCTGCCAACGCGCGTGCTGCGCGGCTGGTGCTCTGGCTGTGACGGATCGATGCGGCGTTCACTTTTTTTGCCTGGACTGGAAGTTTGCGAAAGCTATGGCTTCAGCGCGCAATGGAAAAGTCGTAACGGAACTACACAATTGACATTCTACACAAGAATGTCTGGTTGAGAAGAGCGTTGTGCCATTTCATGCCCATTGTTTGGCATTTTTGCCGCATGTTCGATCCGTTCGGCGCATGAGGGTGCGCGGACCATGTGCGGGCGCAACGTAGCGCCCGCGACAGCGCGTCAAGGCAGGAGCTGCAGGCACTTGGGGTATGTGCGTACGTACGTCGTTGCATACGTCGTTGCATACGTTGTTGCATACGTTGTTGCATACGTTGTTGCGTACGCGGCTGCGGACGTGTGTGCGTACGTTTTACATCGACACATCTAAATCTCTCTCGCGCAAAATCAAAGACTTGCACGAATTGTGAGCGCCGCGGCTCGAACTCAATATGCGCAGCCAATTGTGCTTTACGAGCTGGCGAGAAGAAGGGCTCCCGCCGCTAAACGAACGGCGTTGCAGCGGGAGAGTTGATGCCGTAGCTCAGCCCGTATGCCAGCGCAAAACATGGCATGTGGGGAAAAGGGTGTTGGCCTGGTCGCTTGCTTCGCCGGAGCGGTCGATGTAGCAACCCACGGAAAATCGTAGGCTACGGAAAACCGTATGGCCAGCGACCCTCATAGCGTGATTGGACAGCTTCGCCGAAGTGCCGCTGCGCGTCAGGCCGGGCGAGAAGGAGGAAGGCGCGGCGAGGTGTTCAAAAGCGGCCAGGGGAAATTCAGGGGGAGCGGAAATACCGGGAAAAAACACCAGTCAGGGGGAATTCAGGGGGAATGGGGGACGGATTTCACCATGACAAGAGACATTTTAGATTTCGAGTCAATCCTCGGAAAGATCTACAACTGATTGTTTTAATAGCTACTTTTTTGGCCTGCCCGGAGGGAATCGAACCCCCGACCCACAGCTTAGAAGGCTGTTGCTCTATCCAACTGAGCTACGGGCAGCGTGTGGCTGTTGCCGGATTTCCAGCGCCGCTCAGTGTAGTTTGCCCGCATTCGAGGCGCCGGCATGCACGCGTCGCGCGGAGCATGCATACGCAGCTTCAGGTCTTATCGGTGGCCGCGTAGCCGGCCTTGGCGACGGCATCGATCAAGAGCTGCACGGGAGCGCTGCCGTCAACTGAGGCCTTGCCCTGCGCAAGATCCACCTGGGCGCTCTGCACGCCGGGGACCGCTTGAAGTGCCTTGGTAACGGCTGCAACGCAGTGTTGGCAGGTCATGCCGCTGATGCCTAGCGTGGTGGTTTGCATGATGTGAAGTCCCTGGTTGGAATCATTGACAAAAAGAAAAGGGTGCGGCGAATGACGTGCAAGCGCTTGGCTTCGCTTATGGCGACGCATGCACGGCATCAACCGTCAATGTCTTGGGCTGCGCTGGCGTCGCTTGAAGCCTGTAGGGTTGCAGCCCCTTCAGGCGCATGCTGTTGCCGAGCACGAAGATGGACGAAAGGCCCATGGCCACACCAGCAAGCATGGGATTCAAGTGCAAGCCCCATGGTGCGCCGAGCCCTGCAGCAACGGGAATGAGCAGCACGTTGTAGGCAAAAGCCCAAAACAGATTGCCCCGAATCGTCGCCATTGTCCGGCGCGCCACGCGCAGGGCCGTAAGCACACCGGGCAGTTCACCACGCGTGAGGGTGACGTCTGCGGCCTCGATAGCGATGTCGGTCCCGCTGGCCAACGCCATGCCCACGTCGGCTTGGGCAAGCGCCGGCGCGTCATTGATGCCGTCGCCCGCGAATAGCACGCGGCGGCCTTGCGCCTGCAACGCCTGCACCACCTTGGCCTTGCCCTCGGGCAGCACCTCAGCGTGCACGCTGGTGATGCCAAGCTGTCTGGCCACCGCCTGGGCGGTGCGTGCCGAATCGCCCGTGACGAGCTCCACACCCAACCCCAAACCCTGCAGAGCCGTAATTACTGCGGCCGCATCAGCCTTGATGGGGTCGGAAATCCCCAGCACGCCAGCCATGCGCGTGTCGCGCATCACGAATACGGTCGTGTGGCCCTCGGCCTGAAGGCGCTCAGCTTGTGCTGCGGTTTGACCCGGGTCGATGCCCTGCTGCTCCACATAGCGCAAGGCCCCGACATGCACCCACCCACCGTCCACCACGGCCTGCGCACCATAGCCTGTCACGGACGAAAACTCACTCGCAACCGGCAGAACAACTCCACGCTCGCGTGCAGCCTGCAGCACCGCAAGAGCCAACGGATGCTCGGAACCCGACTCAACCGCCGCAGCCCAGCGCAGCACATCGCCCTCACTGAACCCAGGGCAAGCCCAGATCGTGGTCAGCGCCGGACGTCCGCGCGTGACCGTTCCCGTCTTGTCCAATAGCACGGTATCGACATGGGACAGGGCTTCCAGCGCCTCACCCTTGCGAAACAGCACGCCAAGCTCGGCTGCGCGCCCGGTACCCACCATGATGGCGGCCGGAGTGGCCAGCCCCATGGCGCAAGGGCAGGCCACCACCAGAACGGCTACGGCAGCAAGCAACGCCTGACTGATCGCCGGGGGCGGTCCAATCCACAACCAGACGATAAAGCTGAGGATGGCAATCGCGAGCACCGCAGGGGTGAACACGCGCACCACGCGGTCGGCCAGACCCTGAATCGGCAGCTTGCCACTTTGCGCCTGCTCAACCAGCCGAATAATTTGCGCCAGCAAGGTGCCTTGCCCCACAGAGGTGGCCTCGACCACGAGCAGACCCTGCTGGTTGACCGTGCCTGCTCGCACTGCATCGCCTGCGCGCTTGGTCACCGGTATGGGCTCACCGCTCAGCATGGCTTCGTCCACGTATGAGCTCCCATCGATCACGCTGCCATCGACAGGCAGGCGCTCACCAGGGCGCACAACAACCTGGTCCCCAATGTGCACGTCCGTGATGGCCACGGTAACTTCGACGCCATCACGCCTGACCCGCGCATCCTTGGCCTGCAGTTTGACCAGGGCGCGAATGGCGCCTGCGGTGCGGCCCTTGGCCAGCTCCTCAAGATACTTGCCGAATAGCACGGCAGCCACCACCACTGCCGCAGAATCAAAATACACGTGCCGTGCATCCGGCGGCAGCATGCCAGGCGCGAGCAGCACCACCATGCCAAAGAGCCAGGCAGCGCCCGCTCCAGTCGACACAAGTGAATTCATGTCAGGTGATAGGTGCCGGTAGGCGGCCCAACCCGGTCGGAAAAAGCGCCGCCCCGGACCGAACAGCACGACGCTGGTGAGCAGTGCCTGCACCCAGTCCCAAAAACGGGGAATCATCGCGGGAGCTGCCGCGTCCAGCCACTGTCCAAAAGTGGACGAGACCATGCTGCCCATCGACAGGACCATGACCGGCACGGCTAGGCCTACCGCCCACAGCACATCGCGACGCATTGCCTGCAGTTGTCGAAGCTTGTGCTCAGCCTGCGCGGCCTCCAGCGCGGCAGCGTCACCTTGGGGAAGAATGGCCCCGTACCCCGCGTCCACCACGGCCTGGATCAGCGCCTGCGGTTGCACGCTGGCCGGGATGTACCGCACGCTGGCGCGCTCAGTGGCCAGGTTCACGCTCGCGTCGATGACCCCAGGAACTGCCGTCAGTGCGCGTTCGACGCGCCCCACGCATGATGCGCATGTCATGTCGTCCACATGCAGGACGACTTCCGCCGTGCGCGGCGCATAGCCGGTCTCCCGTACCATATTCACCAACTGTTCCGGCTGCACCAGTGCTGGATCAAAACGCAGCTCGGCGCGCTCGCTGGCCAGGTTCACCGTGGCCTGCACGCCCGGCATCGCATTGAGCGCGCGCTCCACGCGGCCGCTGCACGATGCACAGGTCATACCGTCGATATCCAACTGCAAGGCACAGGTCGAAGACGCCTGAACCTCACCACTGGTTTGCGAGCCGCCTGACGATGCCGAGGTTGCTGAGGTATTCATGCGATTCTCCACGGCGAGGCACTCATGCGTGCGGTTCACGCGTGAGTGCTGCCAAAATGGGGCACGCATTGGTTGCGCCATGCCCCGGACACTGCTCGACCAATGCATGCAACCCCGCCTTCAGCTGCTGAAGGTCAGCGATGCGCGCGTCGATCTGCGCGATACGCTCTTGCACAATACCCTTCACTCGCCCCATGTCGGCGCCCGAATCGGCATGAAGGCCGAGCAGTTCACGAACTTCCGGCAATGAAAACCCCAGCGCCTGGGCGCGACGGATGAAGCGCAAGCGCTCAACTGCCGCACTGTCGTACACCCGGTAATTAGAGGCTGTGCGCTGGCTCGGAATGAGCAACCCCATGCGTTCGTAATGCCGTAACGTCTCTGTTGCGAGCCGGGCCCTGCGAGCAAGCTCCCCGATCGTCAAACCGCCATCAGGGCTCATCGATAATCGTTTCATATTACACATTATAGTTAGCTGTAATGTTGATGCACAAGAAGGCGCGTCGCCTGAGCTCTTGCGAGCATTGATGATCGGGGCGCGCGACGCGAAAGAACCAAGCGGCGCTGGCGCAATGCGCGCTGAGGCAGACACTTGAGAGCGCGCCGGCCCTTCTTGGGCGCTACAGCCCGGCGGCTGTGCGTGCGAGGCTCTCGAGATCTGGCTTCGGTTCGCCCGTCCTCTGCGCCAGGCAAAAGCGGATGACGCCCTGCGCATCGACACTGCGCAGCAGCGCTCCGTCCGCCCACAATCGGTGGGCATGGGCGATCGCCTCGCCAAGCGCGAAACCAAGCTGGTGTGCGTCGAGCTGCCGCTTGAACAACACCGGCACCAGGTCGGCCGCCGTGAGCGCCTGCCCTTCGCAGACCTGAAGCACACGCGCCAGGCGCTCGGCATGGTGTTGGCGCAATTGCCGGATACGGGCGTGCGCCCCCGTGAATGGCAAGCCGTGGGACGGCAACACGCGCATCGCAGCCGGCAATTGGGCAAAGCGGGCCAAGGCGCGCAAGTACCGGCCGAGCGCGTCGGCCTCAGGCTCGATCGGAAAAACCGACACATTGGTGGAGATGCGCGGCAAAAGCAAGTCGCCGGAAATGAGAATTTCGCGCGCCTCGCACCACAGCGACGCATGCTCGGGGCTATGACCGCCACCTTCGATCACCTGCCACTCGCATCCGCCGATACGCAGCATCTGCCCGTGCATCAGGCGCTGAAAATGCAAGGGTACCGAAGGCACCATACGGGCATAGAAATTGCCGCGACCCGCCAGTTCCTGTAAGTGAATGCCGTCAGCCCCGTGCGCGCGAAAGTGCGCCAACATGGACGCCGTGTCGGTTGGTGGCAGGCCCGCCGAAAGCAAGCGGGCGCTCAGGTACTCGCCTTGCGTCATCAGCAGCGGGGCCTCCCAGCGCGCGCACAGCCAGTCCGCCAATCCAACATGATCCGGGTGCATGTGGGTGCAGATCACGCGCCGGATTGGCCGCCCCTTCATGCCTGATGTGAACAAATACTCCCACGCTTGACGCGTGGCATCGGTCGTCAGCCCACAGTCCACCACGGTCCAGCCCGTCCCATCCTCCAGGAGCCACAGGTTGATGTGATCCAGCGCCAGCGGCATGGGCATGCGCAGCCAGTACACACCGGGCGCCACCTCATGCAACTGGCCCGGATCCGGCGGCGCGGTTCCGGCGAAGTAGGCTGGTTCGAAGGCACAAAAACTCATGGCGATAGCAGATTGGGCACGGCGCGTGGGATACACGCCGAGTCAGAGGCTTTGCAGGCGCCGCTCAGGCGCCGATGCCTTCCAGTAATGTGCCGAGTTCACGCAGGACGGCGGCCGCCGTCGGATGGCGCTCGGCAAAGCGCACCGAAATTTCGCGCACGCGCTCGGTCAGGCCCGATTCAACGCGCGCCACGTCACCTTCCAGCGCACGGCGAATGTCCATGTCAAGGGAAGCCAGGTCCGCTTTGATTTGGTCGTCAAGCGGTGCGCCGGAGTCAAGTGCTGCACGCAGCCGCTCCAGGCTTTGTCGTACGGATTGCTGATCCACGAAAGTCCTCACGGTGGGAATGTCTTACCCGTCATCTTAGACCCGCTCGGATTCGGGACGCTCCGACATCGCCAAGGTGCGCTCATAGCCTGCCCGAATCGCGTAATCGGCGCCGCCGCCACCAACCCCGCAGGCACTGGAAAAACCCGGCGCACGCAGTGAAGGCCTGTGTGCCAGGTCGTGCCGGCAACTCGGCACGCGAGAATGCGTCGCCCGTGGCATACTGGGAATCTTCGCAAACACCTTGGACCTATGGATCCACACACTTGGTTGTTGTATGCCGCCACGGTTGCCGTCATCTCGGCAATTCCAGGTCCCAACATGCTGCTTGTGATGAGCCATGGCGCCCGCCACGGCTGGCGCCGATCCACGGCGACGATGGCTGGTTGTCTGGCAGCGCTGCTGTTGATGATGTCCATTTCCGCCGCAGGGCTTGGCGTGTTTCTCCAAGCCTGGCCGGCGTTGTTCGACACAATGCGCTTGGCTGGCGCAGCCTATCTCATCTACCTAGGCATCAAAACATGGCGCACAGCCACGCTCGCCCATGCATTTGAAGAAATGACGCCCGACACCAATGCGCCAGTCCATACCGCGCATCGCTCCATGGCTCTGTTTCGTAACGGCTTTTTGGTCGCCAGCAGCAATCCCAAGGCCATCCTGTTCGCGGCCGCTCTTCTGCCGCAGTTCATGAGCCCCAAGGCACATTGGCTACCTCAATTCGCGGTGCTCATCGGCACCTTTGCCGTCATTGAAGTAAGTTGGTACTTCATCTACGCCGGCTTTGGCTCGCGCTTGGGCGCGATGTTGCGCAGCGCAAAAATCGCACGTGCGTTTCAGCGTGTAACCGGCAGCATTTTCGTAAGCTTTGGCATGGCAATGGCTTCACTGCGTCACTGAAGCAGCGCTCGCCAGTCTCATCAGCGCCAGCGCCCTAATTCACCGAAAGCCAAGCGGATCATCGCATGGCATTTCTTCCCTCCCCGGCCAAAGCGCCGGGCTTTCCGGAGCTAACTGATGAGCGACCAAATCCGCGAAATCTGGCAACGCTTTGACGACCTTGTGGACAAGGCCCAGACGCCGGAAGCCAAGGTCCTTGTCGAAGCGATCAAGCTGCAGACGCAATTGATCAATCTCCGGCTTGCGGTTCTGGAACACCTACCAGCGGTTTCGGCACTGAGCAAACCGCGCCCCTAGAAGGCAAGGGCAATTCGCATGGACTTGGACTTGCATGCTGACCCGGCGCGCGACAAGCCACGCCGTTCAGGACGGCGAAGGATAGCGCGGATGCCACGGGCATCCTTGTGGGGCTTGCGGTTGGTTCGCTGGCTGCTGTAATTTATCCTGCAATGAAGGGCGGGACGCGCCCGGTTCGCCTGTGAAGGGGGTGTAACAATGCCGCCAGCAGCAGGAACCCGCCAAAGCGACTCGCTCCGGCTCGAAGCCGGGATGAGCGCCGTAGGCATCTCCGTCTTCCTTTGGGTCGGGCAGGATGTCAAGACCGCTTCATCGGACCTGCTCAATCATGCTCGCAAGTGAGCGAACATCAACGAGTCTCACTTCCTGCTTCGTCGAGGCAGGTTTAGCGTGGGTCTTACGACCCGCGTCAAAGCATCTCTCCACCGGTGGTCCACCGTGCGCTGCGCGATCCGCGCCTTTTCGCTGCTGTGCACCTCTCTCACGATGGAACGTCTGCGCGTCTCGTGAGCACGGAATCTCAATGGCGCTCAAGCAGCTTGGAAGTTTCCCGCACGGCGCCGACACACATCGGACCGAGCGCGCAGCGCACTTTGTTGGATGCGATGCATTAGTGGTGCTTCCGGGATGGCCAAGCGCGATTGCTCCGCCAGGGGGTCATTGCGCCAGCGCGATGCGCGGTGGGACTCGCACTTCCGCGCCTGGGGGCCATCCATCAGGGGGCCCGGCAAGCCGATGCCGCGGACTCGTCGGGAGTACACCGGTCGAACAGGCCCATGGCCTTCATAGCCTCGGCGTCACCGACCAGCACCCGCCGCTCGGTGACCAAGCGCGGCACCGAAGCGAAGCAATGGCTCCGAAGAATTCGGCGTTGTTCAACGGTGGGTAAACGTCGGCGCGCGCTTTTCAAGAAAGGCCTTCATGCCTTCGTGGGCGTCGTCACTGGCGAAGCGGGCATGCAACTGGCGGCGCTCAAAGCCGATGCCCTCGGCAAGCGACCCTTCGTAGGCGCGATTGACCGACTCCTTGATGGCCATCAGCGCGGGCAGCGAGAAGCTGGCAACCTTCGCCGCCAGCGCGAGGGCTTGCGCACGCAGTTGCTCGTCGGGGACGACACGCGACACCAAGCCGTAGCGGTCGGCCTCGGCGGCATCGAGCGTGCGCGCAGACAGGCACATGTCCATCGCCTTCGCTTTGCCGATTGCACGCGGCAGGCGCTGCGTTCCGCCGGCGCCTGGAAGCATCGCAAGCTTGACTTCGGGCAACGCGAACTTGGCACTCTCGGCGGCGATCACGATGTCGCAGGCCAGAGCCAGCTCGCAGCCGCCGCCCATCGCGAAGCCGGCCACCGCGGCGATCACGGGCTTGCGCACACGCCGGATGGTCTCCCAGTTGCGCGTGATGAAGTCGCTGCGGTAGACATCCATGTAGCTCCAGTCAGCCATCGCCGCAATGTCAGCCCCAGCCGCAAAGGCCCTGGCGCCGCCGGTGATCACGATGGCACCGATGCCTTCATCGGCATCGAAAGCGAGAAGCGCAGACCCGAGCGCGTCCATCAGCGCGTCATTGAGCGCGTTCATCTGCTTTGGCCGATTCAGCGCGATCAGGCCGACGCGGTCAACGCATTCAACGAGGACAGGCTGGTCTTGCATGGTGAGATCCTTGAAAACGTGACTCCGGGTCTCGGACGGTTCCCGACCGACACGGCCAGGGACCCGACGGTCATGAACGATTATTTGCCGCTGGGCTGGAGCGTGACCACGTCGTCGAAACGCCCGGATTGGGCACTCCGACGCCGCTGACCAGAGAGACGCGTCCGCCCAGCCGGCGGGGCGGCGCCCTCATTTAGCGGCCTCTTTGATCATCTCGCGCAGTTTGAATTTCTGGATCTTTCCAGATGCCGTGGCTGGCATCGCATCGAGCACGGTCAAACGCTCGGGGATGTACTGCAGTGCCACTTTTTGTGCCTTGAGAAATTCGACCAGCGCGGCGAAGTCGAGAGTCTGGCCGGGCTTCGTGACCACCACCGCGCACGCACGCTCGCCCAGTCGCTCGTCCGGATAGGCCACGATGGCCGCCTCCGCCACCGCCGGATGACGATAGAGCAGAGCCTCAATCTCGACCACCGGAATGTTCTCGCCGCCGCGAATGATCACGTCCTTGCTGCGACCGGTGATCCGGATGTACCCGCGCTCGTCGATGCGGGCAAGATCGCCAGTGTCGAACCAACCGTGCGCGTCGGTGCTGTTCCATTGGGGTCGGCGCAGGTAGCCGCCGAAGTTGGAGCAGGAACGCACCATCAGCTTGCCGACATGGTTCGCCGGCAGGGACGTGCCGTACGCGTCGATTACTTTGACCTCCACGCCTGGCAACGGGCGGCCGTCAGTCGTGAACGCGAGTTCGTCGTCATCGTCCAACTCGGTCAGCGTTACGGCACCGGTTTCCGTCATGCCCCAGGCCGAGACGATCTTCGTGCCGAGATCCTTGCGCGCCTTCTCCACCAGCGCACCGGGAATCGGCGCACCAGCGCACACAAAGGTGCGTAAGCTTGGCACGCTGGCGTCAGTTTCGGCCACCGTCCTGGCCAGGTCCGTCAGGAATGGCGTCGAGGCCATTGTGAAGCTCGCACCCTCGGCGCGGATGAGTTCGATCGCCTTCCTCGGGTCCCAGATGTCCTGCAACAGCGCGCTGGCGCGCAACATGATCGGCATGATCAACCCGTACATGAAGCCCGTCTGGTGCGCCATCGGGGATGCCATCAGCACCACGTCGTTACTGCCCAGGTTCAGCCGCTCCGCGTACGGAATGATGTTGGCCATCACTGTATTGGCCGAGTGCAGAACGCCCTTGGGCTCCCCTGTGGTGCCGGACGTGTAGATGAGGTGCGTGATATCGTCCGGCCTCGGCCGGCTGCGGGTCAGGATGTCCTTGGCGTCCGGCTCGTCTTCCCAGGCCGGATCGGCAAGCAGCGCATCGAAGCTGTTGGCACCCTTGCCACCGACGACCACGACGTGCCCAAGCGCAGGCAAGTCAGGACGCATCGCCTCGACCATCCGCTCGTGGTCGAAGCCGCGGAACACCTTGGGTACGATGACGACCTTGGCCTCTCCATGCTTGAGCATGAATGCCAATTCGCGCTCGCGGAAGATGTGCATCATGGGGTTGAGAACCGCGCCGAGGCGCGAGCAAGCGAGGTAGGTCAGCGTGAACTCCCACCAGTTCGGCAGTTGCACGGCCACGACGTCGCTGCGGCCGACGCCCAGGCGCGACAGGCCCACGGCAATCCGATCGGCCTTCGCCGCCAGTTCGCGGTAGGTAAAGCGACGGACCGAACCCGACTCAGCCTGCAGTGCTGTCAGCGCCACCTTGTCCGGGTAGCCGGCGGCACAGGCGTCAAGATCGTCGTTGATGGTGCGGTCATGCCAGAGGCCCTGCGCGATGCTGGCTGCACGGCGCGGTGGCAGCAGGTCGGCGTCGAATTCCATGGCTTCTCCTTTGTCTGCAATGGATCTGCCGCGCCCGATCAGGCCGGCACCGCGGCGCGGCCGCCATGCGTACGGGCGATGATGGTCTTCATGATCTGCGCCGTGCCGTCGCCGATCTGGAATCCAAGCACGTCGCGCAGGCGCTGCTCCATCAAGCCTCGGTCGTAGCCGCCATGTCCGAACATCAGCAGACACTGGTGAATCGCGTCGTAGGCGAGCTTGGGTCCCCACCATTTGCACATCGCCGCCTCGGCACTGTGGGGCCCGCCCTTATCCTTCAGCCAAAGCGTTTGCAGGCACAACAGGCGAGCGGCCTCGACCTGGGTCTCGAATTCGGCAAGCGGATGCGAGACGCCCTGGAACCCCGCGAGCGGCTTGCCAAATGCTTCGCGCTGCGCGACGTACTCCCAGGTTTCCTCAAGCGCAACCCGGGCGACGGCCAGCACCTGCAGGCCGATCAGGGCGCGCGAAAAGTCGAAGCCCTGCATCACTTGCACGAAGCCCTTGTTCTCGGCGCCCAGTCGGTAGCTCACGGGCACGCGCGCGTTCTCGAAGAAGATCGAGCCACGGCCAATCGCACGCTGACCATGACAGTCGAAGCGGCTCGTGGTGATCCCGGGAATGTCCATCGGCACCAGCATCGCCGTCACGCCATGCGCTGCGGACTCGACCGTGCCGGTGCGGCCGAAGACGACGGTGGCATCGGCCTGGTCGGCCGCCGAAATCGAGGTCTTCTCCCCATTTATCACGTACTCGTCGCCAATGCGCTCGACCCGCAGGCGCAAATTTGCGGCATCGGAGCCGCCGCGCGGCTCGGTCAGCGCAATCGCAAACAGGGCTTCGCCGCGTGTGAGCTTCTCGAGCCAAGGCTTGACGACCTCGGGCTGGCCATGCTGCGACAGGATTTGACCGTTCAACGAGGCGAGCAGATTGATATAGGAAATACTGAGATCGGCGCGCGCAATCTCTTCGTGGATGACGCCTGCGGCCAGGCAGCCCAGGCCCTGACCTCCGAACGCCTCTGGCAGCTCCGGCGCGATGAATCCCATCTCGCCCATTTCACGCATCAGTCGACGTTCCAGTTCACGCGTCTTGTCGCGCTCCAGAAATCCGGGAGCGATGCGGTCGGTGGCGAAACGCCGCGCGTGGTCGCCGAGTGCAACGAGGTCTTCGTCGAGATAGGGGTTCATGGCTCGTCTCCTGAATGCGCGCTGCCGCAGTGGACTGCCGTGTGGCGGAACACCGCGCGGTGCGCGCTCGGTGATTAGGGGGATCTACTTCGCGTATTTGCGGAAATCCGGCTTGCGTTTTTCTTTCCGCGCATTGACACCTTCGCGGGACTCTTCCGTGTCGTAGTACAGCTTGAGCGCGTACATGCCCAGGCCTGCGATCCCGCTCTGGTGCGCGGTGTCGGCGTTGAAGCTGCGCTTGGCAATGGCCAGCGCCGTGGGACTGCGCTCGCAAATCTCCTCGCCCCACTTCTGCACCTCCGCATCGAGCTGCTCGTGCGGCACGCACACGTTGGCCAGCCCCATCGCCACAGCCTGCGCACCGCTGTAGCGCCGGTTCAGGTACCAGATCTCGCGCGCCTTCTTCTCGCCCACCACGCGCGCCAGAAAAGCCGTCCCGTAGCCCGGATCCACCGACCCCATCTTCGGGCCCACCTGGCCAAAAATCGCCTTCTCCGAACAAATCGTCAGGTCGCAGATCGTGCACAGCACATTGCCCCCGCCAATGGCAAAGCCCTGCACCCGCGCAATCACCGGCTTGGGCACATCGCGAATGGCCGTGTGCAGCTCCTCCATCGGCAGCCCGATGGTGCCGCGCCCGTCGTAGTTGCCGTTGTGGGCCGACTGGTCGCCGCCGGTGCAAAACGCCCGGTCCCCCGCCCCCGCCAGCACAATGGCCCCCACCCCCTTGTCATACCCCGCCTTGTTCAGCGCCCGGATGATCTCGTCGCAGGTCTGGCCTCGAAACGAGTTCATCTTCTCCGGCCGGTTGATCGTGATCCAGGCCACGCCGTTGCGCACGTCGTACAGGATGTCTTCAAAATTCATGTCTGGCTCCTTGAATGTTCGCTGAAAATCGGCCTCGGAATCAGCCGTGCATGGTCAGGCCGCCCGACACGCTGATGACCTGACCGGTGATGAAACTGGCATCATCGCTGCCGAAAAACGCAATGGCGCTGGCCAGATCGTCGGGCTGGCCCAGCCGCCCCAGCGGAATGGCGCTGCGGAACGCCTCCAGCAGCTTGGCGGGGTCCCGCGCCCCTTCGGCCACACCAGCCAGCAAGGCGGTGTCCGTCGGCCCCGGGCACACCACGTTGACCGTGATGCCCTGGCGCGCGTGCTCACGCGCCAGCGTCTTCGACAGCGCCACCAGCCCGCCCTTGCACGCCGCGTACACCGCCTCCCCGACGAACCCCCGCGCGCAGCGTCCGACGCAATGTTCACAATGCGCCCGTACCTGCGCTCGGCCATGCCCGGCAGCACCGCGTGCAGCATGTGCAGCGCCCCAATCAGGTTGATCCCAATCAGCTTGTCCCACTCCGCCGGCTGCGTCTTGATGAACGGCTTGAACACGTCCCAGCCCGCGTTGTTCACCAGCACCCCGATCGGCCCCAACGCCGCTTCGGCCCCGCCCACCGCGGCGTCCACCTCGACGCGCCGCGTGATGTCGCACCCGAACGCCTGCGCCGCACCACCTTCGGCCCGGATCGCCTCCGCCACCTTCTGCGCCGCCTCCAGGTTCACGTCAAACACCGCAACCTTCGCACCCTCCTGCGCAAAACGCCGGCTCGTCGCCCCGCCAATCCCGCCTCCGCCACCCGTCACGATCACGGTCTTGCCTTCAAATCGTTGCATGATGTTTCCTATCAAACGTGAAGCTTGCGATCGCGAGTTGCGGGCTATCGTGAGCCACACGCTTTCTAGCTACCTGCCTATTATGACAATATATTGACGTATCATACTTCCCATCATTTGCGTTTTCAAGAGAAAATGTCGCAGACATATCATGGTTTGCACCTAGTACAAGCAGGAATCGGTGCAACCGAAATGGGCCAACCGCATGCGCTCTTGCTGTATTGGTACGTCCATCTATTGACTCAACAGCGCCGCCAAATCGTCGACACCGAGAGGCGGACCACGCAAGAGAGGGCTGTGTTGGGAACGCTGCGGAGGCCGCAGGCGATGCGGGGGATGAGCCTCAGGGACTTTGACCGGCACCTGACGGTCATTCGGCAGAACATGTGGAGGCCATCAGCGGGGCCGCAGCGCGGCCGACGATGCGCCCCGTACCGGTCCAAGACGAGGAGCCGCAAGCGCTGTCTGCCGTGCACCGAGCGCCGCGGAGTCCTCATGACCACCTGTGGCGGAACTTGCACCCGCAGGCGCGCGCCCGTGCCGGGCGCCCAATGACAAGGGCTGCACATGGCAGCCCTTGGTAAGTCCTTGATTTAAGTGGTCGGAGCGACAGGAGTCGAACCTACGACCCTCTGCTCCCAAACACTGCGCACACTCAGCCCCCCCCCGGGGGGGGGGGGGGGGGGGGGGGGAGGCGGGGGTAACTGGACACCGCACGACCTGCTCCGCACCGGCGCCACACTGATGGGCAAAGACGGCGTGCTTTCAGAAATCATCGAGCGGTGCCTGAATCACAAGGAACCGCGCAAGGTGGTGCGCATCAAGATCGAAGCGGTCTCGCTGGACAGCACCAGCATCAAGGTGCATTCCGACGGCACTGGCGCCCTAAAGATTCTTGACCTGATCGCACGGACGGCAAAATCACCCCGGAGGAACGTGACGTGCGATCTTAGGATGGGGGACGGCCGCTGCTTGCTCGACGCGATGCTCGCCGGCCCGTTCCAGCGCGCCGCGCAGGCGTGGGACGCCCTCGGGGCAGTGGCTCCACCGCCTGACGCGATTTCCGAGGCCGGAGTCACTGTGCGGCGTCACTTCCGCCGGCTCGTTCCGCCCGGCCTGCCCCCGGCGCACCGTCGGGCCCTGTTCTTTCCCGCCGCAACATCTCAAATCCTTAGCCTCTTGCAACCCGTAACGCCACGCTATACAATCGAATTATGATCAAGACCTTTCGGCACAAGGGACTGAGAGCGTTCTTCGAAGCAGGCAGCAAAGCCGGCATTCAGGCCGCCCACGCTCCACGGCTAGGAGTCTGTCGGACTTGAGTTCGAGCGAACCCGGATAATCAGTGCGGCGCGTTTTTTTGGACGGCGGCGCGCTGATCGAGTGTTCTGGAGGGTTCAGGCGGCGCAGTGAGGGGGCATGAGGCCGCCTGAGGACTCGGTTTTAGCGTGATTGGGGCGCATTTTCCCTCACGCCGCGCGCAGCACGTACATGCGCTTGATGTTCCAGGCCATGGTCACCAAGCTCCACTCGCCTTGCGCTTTGGCCAGCCCACGCAGGCTCATCTGGCGCCAGCCCATCACCCGCTTGATGATGCCGAACACCGGCTCCACCGTCTGCTTGCGCAAGCTGTAGAGGGCTCGCCCAGCCTGTGTGCGCAGCCGGTGCGCCATCCGCTCCACCGCATCCGTCGTCTGAGGGTCGGGCGCATCGGATGCGAAGCGCTCCATCACGGGCGTGTGATGCGACTGCCTCTTGAGCGCCAGCAGCGGCTCGACCCCGGCATCGCCGCAGGCGATCACGTTGGCCTGGCTGCAGTAGCCGTTGTCCGCAATCAGGGACTGCACCTCGCCCAGCACCGCAGGCAACGCCACAATCTGCTCCAGCGTGGGCACGACTTCGCGCTTGTCGTTGGGCGCCTGGCTCACATGCCGGGTGATCACCATCATCGTCTGGGTGTCCACGCCGGCTTGGGCGTTGTAACTCTGCTCGAAGCTCCCGCCCGACACGGGCATGATGCGTGACTCCTCATCCGTGAGGTTGACTTGGTCGCTGTCCATGGGACCCGCCTGGGGCGGCTCGGGGTCCTTGCCGCGGGGTTTCTTGCCCGCGTCGCGCTGGGCCTGGCGCTTGGCCTGCTTGGCCTCGAACTCCTGCTGCTCCGTCTTGAAGCGTTCGGCTGCGCGCTGCGCGATCTTGGCCTTGGCCTGCGCAATGGCTCTGAGGCGATCCTCCCGCCGGGCGATCTCGGCGGGCACATCCATGCCGTCGGGCGCGCTGGCGCGATCGCTCGTCTCCGCCAGCGCCAGCAGGCCCTGGACTTCCTCGCGCAACTGCGCCTCAATCTTGTTGGCATGCGCCCACGACAGCGCCTTGTGCTTGCTGGCGTTGGCGTCGATCTTGGTGCCGTCCAGCGCAATGTGTCCGAGTTTGAGCAGCTTCATCTCGCGTGCGAGCACCAGCACCTGCACAAACAGGGACTCGACTTCCTTGAGGAAGCGGTGGCGGAACGTCGCCAGCGTGTCGTGATCGGGGTGGGTATTGGCGGCAACAAAGCGAAACGCCACCGAGTCGTAGGTCGCGCGCTCAATCTTGCGGCTCGAATGCACGCCGTTGGCGTAGCCGTAGATCAGCAGCCCCAGCAGCACGGCAGGGTGATGCGCCGCCGATCCGCGCCCCGCATACTGCTTGACCAGATCGTCCAGATCAAGGCGATCGATGACTTCCACAACGAACCGTGCCAAGTGATCCTGCGGCAACCACTCGTCCACCGATGGCGGCAGGAGGTAGGCAGTGTCTCGGTCAACGCTAACGAAGCGGCTCATCGCAAAAAACCCAGGAATGCACTGCCTCCATTGTCATGCATCGCCTTCAAATCCGAAAGCCTCGAAAGTCCGACAGGCTCCTAGGGCGGCAATTGGCCAAGCTCGATGTGGCCAAGAACGCCAGCGACATGAATGTGCCAGGCTGGGGCTTGCACCCGCTCGCCGGAGGGCTTTCCGGTCATTACGGCGTCACTATCAACGGCAATTGGCGCATGACCTTCACGTTCGAAGGCGACAACGCCATCCTGGTGGATTACCAGGACTACCACTGAGAGGAACCGACCATGAACCGCATGCACAATCCGCCGCACCCCGGCTTGACACTGCGCGAGGACATCTTGCCGGCGCTGCGCTTGACCGTCACCGACGCCGCCGCACAACTCGGCGTGACGCGCCCTGCTCTGTCGCGCGTGCTCAATGGCCGCGCGGCGATCTCACCCGAAATGGCCTTGCGCCTTGAGGGCTGGCTCGGCATCGAGCATGGCGGCCGCGCAGACGTCTGGCTGCAGCAACAAAGCGCATATGACCTCTGGCAGGCTCGTCAAGCCGGTGCGCCAAAGGTCAAACATGCGCCGGTCGGCAATCTGATTGCGGGTTGAACCAGTTCGGCCGGCCCAGGCTGCCCCACGAAAATACGCAATCCCTGGCAGAGTGGCCGGCTGGCTGATCTGAATTGACGTGTGATGAGTCGACCAACTGTGATTGCCGTCAAAATCCGCGCCATGCTCGGCCAAAGGTGGACAGAGCACGGCTACCCCATGACCGGGCTTGTCAGCACGCCAGATGGCGATTATCTCGGGACGGTGAACGGCTTCATCCCTAGGCCAGAGCCAAAACGTAAAGGCAGGCCCAAGACGCCAGCGGAGAAGATACGGCAATATTGCGCGTTTCTGGCGCAGTGGGCAAACCCGTCACGAATCCTCAGTTACTCGAATCAACCAAGGCGGAAACACGCCGGCGCGTATTCCGAATGACTGCCGACGACCACAGCCATGACGCCATGCAGGTAAGGTCGCGCCGCGATGAATCGGATTGCTTGGGCTGGCTTGAGATCATCATTCCCAGCGGGTGTGCGACGCAAGGTAATTGTGTTCCCCGAAGCGCCGCGCCTGGACATTGATTCGGGCGGCATGACCATTGCCGGGCGGGCAACACGGTTCAAACGGACGGCCTCAAGTTCAAGCGCGCACTCGCACCCAACGGCCAGATGCTCAGCATTCGCCCTGCAGAGCAGGTTCCAGCGAGCCCAATGTCTTCGACAATGGCTTGGCCATCCTCGAACAATCGAGGATGCGACTGTGGCGCAGGCCCGCCTGACGTTTTCCTTGGTGCTACAAAGCGCCGCGAAAACGGCAACAAGATCCAGAAAACGCCAAGGGCTGCACCCTGGGCAGCCCTTGGTAAGTCCTTGATTTAAGTGGTCGGGGCGATAGGATTCGAACCTACGACCCTCTGCTCCCAAAGCAGATGCGCTACCAGACTGCGCTACGCCCCGAACCAACCATTGTAGGCGACTGGACCGTGCCCCGGAAATTGGGCTTGTCATCGATTGCAACAACCGTCCTCAACGCCGCCTCTAACATGCAGGTTTTGAGCCGCTGCCCGACAGGCGGGCCGGGATGCAACCCACCGACGGATGACCCCATTTCATGCAGACAAAGACGCAACTGCTGGCCGTGCTTGAGGGTGTGGTGCCGGGCGATGCTCGCGCTTTGATCGACCTTGTCGCGCTGCCCGCCTGCGGCCATGAACCGTGCCGCGGCACCGTCTCACGCGCGGAATTGACGCTGGCATTGACTCTGGCGCTATTTGCGCAATTGGTCGACGCGGTTCCCGAAGCGACGCGCTATGTCGAGCGCGTGCGCGCGCGCGGCGAATCCATCATTTTTGACCACGGTGCCGTGCGCACAGTGTTGGCGGACCAGTGTGGCGCGCTACCACCAGGCGAATTGGCCATCACGCGCATCCTGTTGCCACTGGGCTATACGCTCGCGGGCACTTACCCGCTGCCTCGGCTAAAGATGACCGGCCGCGCGTATATCCATACCGATGACCCGCGCGGCATCCCCCAGTTCTTTCTCAGCGAGTTGCACGCGGATCAGTTCTCGGCGGAATTCCACACCACGGTGAATGCGCTGCTTGGCGCCTCCCATGACCCTCTCACGAAGCACAACCTGGCAGCGCTGGATGCCCTACAACGCGATGAAAGCCTGCCCTTGGCCACCGCGCAGGAGTTACTGCCCCAGCTCGTGCGCTGCTTCGCACGCCAGCACCCTTTGCCCAGCGTGGCGCAATATGATGCGCTTGCGGCTGAGTCGGCCGAAATGGCTTGGATCAGCACGGAAGGACAAACATTCAACCACGCAACCGACCGAGTGAGCGATGTGGAGTCGCTCGCGGCCAGCCTGCGTGCTGAGGGTTACGCAATCAAGGATGCAGTGGAAGTCTCCGCGGATGGCACGGTGCGACAGACCGCGCTACGGGCAGCTTGCGTCAAGCGTCCCCTGCCGCAAGAGCAAAACGTCCATGCGCTGGAGCTTCCGGGCTCATTCTTCGAATTCATCGCCCGCGCAGCCCTTCCCGGCGGCTCGCTACCTGCCGATATGGACATGCGATTCGACTCCGGCAACGCAACCGGCATTTTCAAGATGACCGCAATATGAACAAGACACACACGTCCTCGGCAAATGATTCAGGGCTGCGTTCTCGCACAACTTGGCTGGCGCTCTTCGTTGTGCTGGGCGCCGCCGAAACTCTGGCAGCCGCGCTTTGGGTCCAGCATCTGGGGAACCCTCCCTGCCCGCTTTGCATCTTGCAACGCATGGGTTACCTTGCCGTCTTGGCATTCGCGCTGATAACGTCTGCGGCAAGGCTTGGCAAGATGCCTGGCATTGGCCGTGGGACTGCCGCTCTTGGCGTGTTGAGCGGGTTGCTCGGGTTGGCTGCCGCGGCGAAGCATGTGTGGCTGGTTTGGCACCCCGGTCAGACTTGCGGGCTCGATCCTCTGGCCGTAACCATCAACCATTGGCCCATTACGCACTGGGCGCCGTGGATGTTCCGAGCCGACGGATTTTGCGCTGATGTGCCATATGTTTTTGGTATCGCCTTGCCCTTCTGGTCGGCGCTTGGGTTCATCGTACTGACTGCGCTTTTGCTGCCGGCGTTGCGAGCCCCTGCCAGTCACTGACGGATCCCGTCTGGTTGGAGGCTGACGCCCCTCGGGCTCTGGAGACGATTGGCGCGCTCTCCAATCGCCACCTCGATGCGGGTAAATGCGCCGCAAACCGGTTTGGCCGCCACGCGTCAGTACCACCGGCAATCGCGACACTCGCAGAGGCGTGCGCGGTGGCCGACGCAACTCTCATGGGCGCGCCCTTCAGGGTCACGCCCGAAGAGGACAATGATGCGTGCGTCCCGGCCGAAACCGGTTCGAGGTGGATCCCCGATTGTTTTTTTGCGTTCGCTCCAAGCGCTGTGTGCGGCAGCCATGGGCCACGATCGCGGTCACCTCCTTGCCGCGCGTCTGCTCGCCACGTCCAAACTGGGTCACTCAACGCGAAGCCATCGAGGCGTTCCATGGCGGATGAAGCCAAGATCCCGCCCATCCTCGCGGGAGCCGATACGGCAGGTGACGATATGCCTGCAAGAAAATCGCAGTGGCACGAAAATGGCTGCCATGCAAAACCTGAATGCAGTCTCCGTGTCCATGCTCGACCTCGTCGCCGTGCGAGAGGGTGGTACCGTGGCCGATGCACTGGCCATCGCACTGCGCACCGCCCAGCATGCAGAAAAACTCGGCTTTACGCGCTACTGGCTCGCCGAACACCACAACATGCCCGGCATTGCGAGCTCTGCCACGGCCGTACTCGTCGGCTATGTCGCCGCTGGCACGCAGCGCATTCGCGTTGGCTCGGGCGGGGTCATGCTTCCGAACCATGCTCCGCTTGTCGTGGCCGAGGCCTTCGGCACCCTGGCTGAGCTCTACCCGGATCGCATCGACCTGGGCCTGGGCCGCGCCCCTGGAACAGACCCGCTGACCATGCGCGCGCTGCGCCGTGACCGCATTGAAACTGAGGATGACTTCCCCCGCGACGTGGCTGAGCTTCAGCGCTTGCTCGCACCGCCCGAGCCGGGTCAGCGCTTGGTCGCCATGCCCGGAGCGGGAACCCAGGTGCCCATCTGGCTCTTGGGCTCAAGCTTGTTTTCGGCACGGCTCGCCGCGCAGCGTGGACTTCCCTACGCCTTCGCATCACACTTTGCACCGCGCCTGCTCCTGTCGGCGCTTGATCTCTACCGCCGCGAATTCTGTCCCTCTTCCACGCTAGCCCGCCCATACGTCACCATTGGCGTGCCCCTGATTGCGGCGCCTTCGGACGACGAAGCCCAATTCCTTGCTAGCAGCACCTACCAGCGCGTGCTCGGCATCATCACAGGACAACGAGGCCGCCTTCAACCACCGGTGCCAGGCTTCATGGAACAGCTCCACCTGCAGGAGCGCGCTGCAATTGCGGATTTTCTCGCCGCTGCCGTGATCGGGGGACCCACGACGGTGCGTGCCGGGCTTGAAGCCCTGGCCAAAGCGACGAACGCCGATGAGTTCATGCTCGTCTGCGACATTTTCGACGCCGACCTTCGCCTGCGCTCGCTGGACATTGCCGCTGCCGCCATGCGGTCTTGAATCCGGGCCTTGTTGGACCCGCACGTTGTGGCTATGCTGGGCGGTCCAAGAAGGAGACAGGCAATGCGCGAAGATAGTCGGCAAGGTTGGTCGCGACGTGAGATGTTGAACGTGATGGCTTGGACGGTCTTTGCCGGCATCGCCGGCACCGATGTTGCGGGCTTTGGGCAGGCACAATCGGCGGAGCCGCAGCAGTCCATGGACAGCCTGCTTCCGCAAGGCTCACAACAGCTCGCCACGCTGATGGACACGCTGGCCAAAGCCCCGCACCGTCGGGACTTCAAGACGGTTCCGATGATACTTACCGACCCCGAGATGTGGGACGCACAGGCCATCCATGATGTCCTGCATTACCCCGGCAATCCGAAAATGGTCTGGCACAACACCGACCTGGAAGGCCCTTGGCTGAACCTGATGCGCCTGACGCTGAACGCGCAGATCTGGTCGTTCAAGCATCCCAATTTCCTCATTGTCTCCGTGACCCATGGCTCCGCCGCTCTAGCCCTGTTCGACGAGCAGGCGTGGACAAAATATGAATTTTCCAAACTGACGAAGAACAAGGTCAAGCGCAATACGTTCATCGACATTCCCGCCGCAGCCATTGCCAACCCGGCGGACTTCCAGAATCCTGAAGGCGCATACTCAGCCAAGGCCACGAGTATCGCCGTTCTGCAACGCCGCGGCGTCGTATTCATGGCCTGCCATGACGGCATTTGGGGGCTCGCTGGCCACCTTCACAGCAAGGGACACAACCCGGACAGGCTTTCGCAGCCACAATTGGCCGCGGATCTCACCAACCACCTGATACCGGGCGCAATCCTCACGCCCGACGTGGTGGCCGAACTTGTGGCGCTCGAGCGTGCCGGCTTCGCTTATGCCCACAGCTGACCTGTACGGGGTCGGGCGCCATTCAGGTCTTGCGCTTTGCTCGCGCGGCACTGTGTTGCGCTGCTTTCCGCACTTCGCCGGTGGCGGTACGCAAATTGGTCTCGGCCATGTCCGCGGCCTTTTTTGAGGCCTGCCTCACAGCCTCATAGGCCGCGTTCGCATTTTCCAGCGCGCTTTTCATCAAAGCCACCGCTGGCTCCGATCCCGCGGGGGCGGATTTCGCAGAACTCTCCACCAGCGCCATGAACTTGCGGTGCATCTCGGCCACCTGTGCCTCGGCCGTCTTTGCGATGTCGGCCTGCGCGCCCGAGGCGATCTCATGCACGTGCTGCGCGTAAGCCAGCATTTTCTCCGCCACTGGCTCCATCCACTGCGCCTGCCTTGCCGTCACACCCTGCAGATCTTTGGCTGACAACTTCGTCATGGCCTCTTCAGCGCTGTCCTGGAGCGTCTCTTTCACGGTCTGCATGCTCAAGACCACCAACTTCTCCATACTTTCCATGGTCTTGGTCACCATGTCGAACATGGCTTCGAATTGCGCCTTTTGCGTTGCGATCAACTCTTCGGGTGTCATGACAGTCCTTTCCGGTTGGGTGGGCGTGCCAACATGCTAGGCCGGCGCCCTGTGGGCTACAAGGGGGTGAACGGTCGGGCGGCAGTGCGCACACAGGGAGCACAATAGCCATGCCAGCCGGATCCGCTCTTCCCTTTAACACTCGTGCCCCAAGACTTTGCACGCTATGCGTCATGACGTCAACTTCTGGTTTGGCCTGAACGGCGCTCCGCTTGGAGAGCGCCCCCATGTTTACGCGCTCGAAAAGCGCATCAATCCGCTGATGGTGGGCATCGCATTACTGGCCATCCCATCCTTTTACCTGGAAGATCTTCAGCCCGATGGGGCGCTCAAGCCTTTTGGCCTCGAGATTGACCTTTTCATCCTTGGCGCATTCCTGGTCGAAACCCTGATCATGCTGGTTCTATGCCGGCAGAAATGGAGTTACCTCAAGTACAACTGGCTGAACGTCCTGATCATCGTGGCGTCGGCCCTTCCCCTGGTTGGGCTTAACAGCGAGTGGATCCCGCTGATCCGATTGCTGCGGATCACGTATATCGGGTTGGTCTTTGCCCGGCTGCTGAGCTATGTGCGGCGCATCGTGACGGCCAACGCCATTCCCTATGCCTTCATGCTTGGCCTCGGTGCCGTGCTGCTCGCTGGACTCGGGTTTTACTGGGTCGAGCCCACCATCCATTCCTACGAAACCGGGCTATGGCTGGCCTTCACAACAGCTGCAACAGTCGGCTATGGTGACTACGTGCCGACCACCGCGGCCTCGCGCGTGCTGGCCGTCTTCGTCGTGATTGTCGGATACGCCGTGTTTTCCCTGATCACGGCCAGCATCGCGGCTTTCTTCATCGGCGAGAACGAGAAGAAGCTCCAACATGAGATCTATCGCGACATGAAGGCCTTGCGTCAGGAGTTGCACGAACTGCGCGACGAGATTGTGCAACTGACGAGTCGTGCACAGTCGCAGGACGGCTCGTCCATGACACGGCATTCAACGATGCCTGCGGATCCCGAACCCGCCGGGCCCGCAGGCTCGCCGCAGGACCGGTCGACAACACCGTAGCACGCTCGGCGCCATGCGCGGCTGATGACTCTCTTGTCGCGATCTCGTTGCGACAAGAGAGTCCATATTGCGACCACCCCGCCTCGCGGCGATGATGGCCAACACCGCGGCGCCCAAGCTGACAGCGGACCTCGGGCCCAAAGCCACGGCCTCACAACAGGCTTGATGGTTTAACCGCGAGGTTGCTCAAGGAGCCGCTCGTGGTTATGCTGGCTGCCGTGGCTGTGGCGGCACTTCGCGCGGTGCTGGGGGCAGCCCTTGTTTACCCTCTGGCTGCCCGGCACTGTTGGCCATTGAACCTGGCAGTCAGACTGCGTCTTGGGGAACGGGACCCCAAGGTTGATTTCTGCGCTCAATCACTCCACGAGGCCTGCCCATGCCGGAACCCTCCGCAGACCGATTTCGACGCTGGACTCTAGGGCTTTACGCCTGCGCGTTCACCATACTGGTTGGGGGCATGAGTTGGTATCTCAGCCAGACGTGGCGCGAGCAGCTGAATCAGACACGCAGCCAGCTGCACGCCTTGGCGCAGTTGAGCCATCAAGCTGTCCAGCTTCAGTTCGATCAATATGCACGGAGCTTGCGGCTGCTTGCTTGGCAGCTGAGAGACAAACCAGAGCAAGACCCGAGCATTTTGCGTCGCGAGCTGGCGCAGTTCGCGCAAAGTGATGCCGGGATCGCTGTACTGAATCTCGTGAGATCAGATGGCCGAGTCCTGACCAGCACCGGGGCGGCCAGCGACGCGCCCATGCCCGATCTGAACGCTGACCCTGCGTTGCGCGGTTTGCTGGACCGCGCCCGCGCCGAGCCGCTGGTCTTGCAGCTGCTCCACCCCACCCTCAGCCCGCTGATCCACCGACTTGTCATTCATCTTGCGATGGCTGCAACGACACCGAATGGCGCCTTGTTCTACTTGGTTGGTGGAATCGACATGAGCCAACAAGTGCAGCTTTATCGCGATCTGCTGACACCAAGGCAGCGCGCGGATGGCGAGGTCATTGGCCTTCTGGGCCAAGACGGGTATTTGTATGGAGCGTGGCCGCTCCCTGGAAAAGTCGGAAGAACCGGTGGCCGCCTGGAAAGCTTCCTCCAGCAGCCCCGAAACGGCGCGCTGCACCACTTTCTGCTGAACCACCCCGGCACTGCCCAAGGAGACGTGGAGGGTCTCATCAATGTCGGACTGTCGAATACGGAGTACTTGGGTGCATTTCAAGAACTTCGCGGTTTCCCGCTCTACGCCTCTGTCTTTGCGCCCAAGCCCCTCGTCTGGGCCAAATGGTGGAAGATCGTTCTAGCGCCGCTGATTGGGGCGGGCTTGGCGCTCACGCTCCTGACGCTCATCATGGGGCTGAGCCTGCGCTTGCAACGGCAGTGGTTCCAGGATGCTCAGCGCAAGAATGAACAATTGCGCTTGGCCTGCGAAGGCGAAGCGCGCCAGAATGCCGCATTGGGCCTTTTAGGCCAAAGCTTGGCCATGGCGATGCGTGCCTCTGATACACAATCCATCCTTCAGGGGCTTTGCGCATTAGCCACGGAGCAGCTCGGTTGCGCCCTGGTCTGGGTCGGGTGTGCCGAAGCCACCGGACGCCGGCAGGTAACCCCGATCGCATCGGCCGGACAGACTGGCTATATGCAAAACATCCAGATCGCACTGAGTGACGCCCGGTTCGAACAAGGCCCTTTTGCACGTTGCATCAAAAGCGGAAAGCCCGTTTTTTCCACGATCAACGCACCCGAGTTTCGCCCTTGGCATGCCCAGGCAAAAGCGTATGGCATCGAGGAAATCCTCGCACTTCCCCTCCCGCTGGAATCCGGTACGCCGGACCATGCCGTGGTCTTCTACGGAACGGTTCCTGGATTTTTCACGGACTCGCATGTCGTAGGCACCTTGCTGCAGATGGTTCAGGAGGTTTCGCTTGCCCTGCAATCGCTCCTGACAAGACAGGCGCTCGACCGATCGCGCCATGCAGAGTCCACTGCCAACGCGCACTTTCATCAGATTCTCAACAACCTTCCGGCCGGGGTCATCGTCTTTGACGCCAATGGGCTGGTGCAGTATTGCAGCCGGGCCTTTGTCGATCTGTACGGCATTGATCTGAACCCGAATTTGCTCGTCGGGCGCCCCTGGCGGGACGTCTGGAGCCACGTCGCAGCGATGCACGCGCACCCCGAAGCCGCAACGCGCCGACTCAAGCTGCAAATGCATCAAAACGAACCGGCACAGGACGAGATCAAACTGGCCAATGGCCGCGTTTTCTTGGGCAATTACGTTCCGTTGCACGATGGGCATCAGCCAGGCGGCGCCGTGTGGAGTCTGCAGGACATCACCTCGCTCAAGACTCAGGAGGCACAGATCAAGCAACTGATTGATCGTGATCCGCTCACCGGCTTGTTCAACCGCCGAGCCTTTGACGCACGACTTGCCCAGTGCCTGGATGGGCACCCGGTAAGTGAGCAACTTGTGGTGGGCATCCTTGACCTGGATCACTTCAAGAACATCAATGATCGACTTGGCCATCAAATCGGGGACGCGCTACTCGTCGAGGTGAGCCGCCGTCTTGCCAGCGTCTTGCGCGACTCGGATTTGCTGGCTCGCTTGGGCGGCGACGAGTTTGGTTTGATCCTGCCTGACTGTCCGAGCATGGAGCAGCTGGGGCTCATCGCCGAGCGTCTTCTGGCAGCCGTAGAGCCGCCTATGGATCTCGACGGCCATACCGAGCACATCAGCTTGTCCTTGGGCTTTACCGTGTATGTGGACCCGAGCGTCGGCGCCACCACCTTGCTGCGACAGGCTGATATGGCCATGTACGCAGCCAAAGCGCGAGGGCGTCGCCAATACCAGATCTTTGGTGAAGCGATGGAGATGGAGGTCGCTCGATACGAGTCCTTGCTGAGGTGGGTTGCCAGTGCCTTGCGCGAGGATCGTCTGGAACTGCACTACCAGCCCATCTTGTCGCTGAGGCCCGATTCCCGCGGGCGGATGCAGGCCAGCGTCAGCAAGGTCGAAGCTTTGCTGCGCTTGCGTGACGAGGCTGGCAACGTACATGCGGCGGGGATTTTCGAAGAGGTGCTCGACGATCCCCAGTTGGCAGTCCAAATTGGCCGCTATGTCTTGCACGAGGCCATCTCGCAGGCACTACGGTGGCGAGACCAAGGGCTACGCTTGCAAATCTGCGTCAATATCAGCCCGCGACACTTTTTGGATCAGTCATTTGTTGCGGATGTGCAGGACGCCTTGACGCTTGCGCCCGATGGCGTTGCCGAACTGATCGAAGTGGAACTGACCGAGCATGGCGCACAACTCAATGGATCGCGGGCACGGCAAGTTGTCCAGGCATGCCGGTTATTGGGCGTCTGTGTCAGCCTCGATGACTTTGGCACCGGCAGTGCAAGCCTCACGCACCTTCAGCTTCTCGACGTGTCAACGGTCAAAATCGATCGATGCTTCACCAGTGACTTGTTTGAAAATGACGCCAATCTCAGCATCACCTATGGAATGCTGCGCACCGCGCAGATGATGGGCCTGACGGTGGTCGCGGAAGGTGTGGAAACGTCCCGGCAGGCGTTGGCCCTATTCGTGATGGGTTGCTTGAACCTGCAGGGCTACGTCATCGCCCGCCCCATGCCAGCGGCGAAGCTTGGCTCATGGGTGGCCCAATGGCAAGATCAGTTGCCCTGGATCGCATTGATGGAGCAGGTCCTGCACGTGGATGACCAGGCAATTCAAGCCATCGTCGCCCATGGCATCGGCATTCGTCATCTGCTGATGCAGTCCCGCGGCGGGCCCGATCACGACTTTTACTGCCAGGTCAATGCGCATGAGCTTTGCAAGCTGGGGGTTTGGTGCTCTGAGCAACCGCAGCGCCAGCGCGACACCGCTGCCTATGCGTTACTCATGCGCAACCATGCGGCATTTCATGAACTGGTTCGCCATTACCTGACAGCGCCCGGCGCGGTGGAGGCCTCCGCAGTGGAAGCGGCCAGTCAAAGTGTCCGCACGGCATTCTGGGACGTGGTTCTCGGCGGTTCGGATTCCATCATTGCGCCTCGATCCGCCCAACCCGTGCACTCCGCCAACACATTTGACGGCGCGTCGACGTAGGCAACTCGATGCTCGCCGAGCCCTTGCAGCCGTGCCGATGAGTACCAGTTCATCGCGCGGCGTGCGCGCTTGCCGAAAGGACTTTGGTACGGCGGCGTCACGGATGGAGCGAAGCGTGCAATGCCAAATTCGCTTGGCAAAACGGTGCGTGTTGTTGGCGCATGCGTAGGGGTGCTTCAATGTGCATGCGCTTCCATTCGCTGGATTTGCGCCGGAAAAGGGACGACGGGGTCGAACGACAGCGCGCTTTTCATGGCGACCGCCAATACGCTTGGCACCGGCTGCAAGCTCTAAAGCGGTGTCCGCGCTAACGCGGCGTTGACGATCAAGCACGGGCTCTTCGAGGGAATTCTGGCGGCTGAACCCCGGATACCCCGACAGCCGCTTCGAATTCCATACGGCGTTTTGGGCAACTGGCTGTTAAGAACTGGTAAAACCGCGCCGTGCAAGTTAAAAGGAACCCTTCCGGGCGGTCGTGCGGGTCGACGCTTTGCATGTTCGAGACGCGCTGATGCCGGAACCCGCAAAGCTTGGAGCCGCATACTCTGATAACCCACTACTTGGAGAATCCTTGACTGCTCCCCTCCCTAAAGGGAGGAGATTCCCACTTCACAGAGTCCAGCCCATGCCGCTTTACAGCGAGACGGGACTTACAGTCTCTCCATGGGCTGACACCGCAAGTCCTGCGGCCAAGACGTTGCGCGCGGCGTTGATGTCGCGGTCGTGGGTCGTGCCACACTCTGGGCAAGCCCAGGTGCGCACGCACAGCGGCATCGTCGTCTTGGTGTGGCCGCACACGGAGCATCGCTTGCTGGATGGATACCAGCGATCGATGCCGATCAATGTGCGCCCGTACCACTGCGCTTTGTACTCGAGCTGCCTGACAAACTCCGCCCAGCTTGCGTCGCTGATGGATTTCGCCAGGCTGCGGTTGCGCTGCATGTTCGACACGGACAGCGTCTCGACGGCGATCACTTGGTTTTCGCTGATCAGTCGGGTCGAGAGCTTGTGCAGGAAGTCCCTGCGCGCGTCCGTGATATGCGCATGCAGCGCAGCAACTTTCAACTTCAACTTCGCCCGGTTCTTCGATCCGAGCTTGGCTCGCGCCATGCGGCGCTGCCATTTCGCAAGTCCAGATTCGTTCTTGCGAAAGGTTTTCGGGGATGCGATCTTCTCGCCATTCGAGAGGACCGCGAAATGGGTGAGCCCCAGGTCGATGCCGACCTGGCCGGATGCGGCCTTCCTGGACGTGACCACGTCGTCGCACAGCAGCGCGGCGAAGTACCGACCGGCCGCATCCCTGGAGATGGTCACGGTCGTGAGCTTGGCCGCCTGGGGCAAGGTGCGCGACCAGCGGATGTCCAGCGGCGTGTCCATCTTCGCCAGACGCAACTCGCGCCGGCCCGCGTCCCACCGGAATGCGCTGGTGGTGTACTCGGCCGCCTGCGGCCCGTCCTTGCGCTTGAAGGACGGGTACTGGGCTCGCTTGGCGAAGAAGTTCGAGAACGCGGTGTTCAGGTGCCGCAGCGCCTGCTGCACGGGCACGCTGCTGACTTCGTTCAGCCACGCATGCTCGGGCGTCTTTTTCAGCACAGTCAGCGCGGCGGAGGTTTCGTGGTAGCCCACGCGCTCTCGCCGCAGCATCCAGGCGTCGCTGCGCAGTCGTAGCATGTGGTTGTAAGCGAAGCGTGCGCACCCGAAGGTTCGAGCCAGTGCGTCAACTTGCTCGGGCGTCGGGTAGAAGCGAAAGCGATAGGCGCGCTTGACCTGCATGCGTCACATGCTATGCGTTTTCCGTGTAAATTGTCAACACAGCACCGATCTTCGATCGGCGCTCCTTTCCTCCCCGCCCTAAACGGCGGGGTTTCTCGGAGATGTGATGGATGCCTCCCTCCCTGCGGGGACTGAGACAGGAGTATGGAGATGAACGCGAGGCCGTTCGGAGTCGACCTGGCCGCCAGGGTGGCGGGGTGGGTCCCCGAGTGGATACGGCATCGATGTGCCCAGGACGTGATAGACCACGGTCTTCACAAACACCCTCGGAGACCCGACATGAATCGTAAGACAGGCATGAGCGCAGGGCAAATCATCGGCACGATGGACGGCCTGCAGGTGGTGGGGCTGGACATCGCCAAGCTGGTGTTTCAGATGCACACGGTCGACATGTTCACGGGCGAGATTGCCAATGTGCAGATCAAGCGGGCCAAGGTGCTGGAGCACTTCGCCAACCGGGCGCGGTGCCTGGTCGGCATCGAGGCCTGCGGCGGGGCGCACCACTGGGCGCGCGAGCTGCGCGCGCTGGGCCATGAGGTGAGGCTGCTGCACGCCCGGGCGGTGCGGCCGTTCGTGTCGGGCAACAAGACCGATGCGACGGACGCGCGAGCGATCTGGCTGGCGGTGCAGCAGCCGGGCACCAAGTTCGTCGGAGTCAAGTCGCTGGCGCAGCAGGCCACGCTGACGCTGCATCGCCAGCGCGAGCTGCTGATGAAGATGCGCGTCATGCAGACCAACGCGCTGCGCGGATTGCTGTACGAGTTCGGCACCGTCTTCGCCAAGGGCAGCCGGGCCATGCTGGGCGAGGTCGAGGCGGCGCTGGAGGCACTCTCGACGGCGCTGCCGCAGATGGTGGCCGACAGTCTGCGCGAGCAGGTGCGGCGCATCAAGGCGCTGGGCGAGGACATTGCCGCCATTGACAAACGTCTGGCATGGCAACTCCGCCAGGATCCGGACATGCGGCGCATTGCCGAGATCCCCGGCGTCGGGGTGCTCACCGCCACAGCGGCGATCGCCACCATGGGCGACGCCCGCGCTTTCGGCTCGGCGCGCCAGTTCTGCGCCTGGCTGGGCCTGGTGCCCGCACAGCGAGGCACGGGCGGCAAGATCCGCCTGCAGGGCATCTCCAAACGCGGCGACGCCTACGTGCGAACGCTGTTGATCCACGGCGCGCGATCCGTGCTCACGCACGCCAAGGAACCGGGGCCATGGTTGGAGCAGATCCGGCAGCGGCGCCCGGCCAACGTGGTCATCGTGGCCCAGGCGGCCAAGATGGCGCGGACGATCTGGGCCGTCACGGCCAGACAACAGGATTACCAGAGGGGCCACCGCAGCGTGCGGCCGCAAGCGGCCTGAACGAACGGTGACCATGGATCAACTCTTACTTGATGAAAGGAATGGACCGCCTTTGTAGGCGATGAGGCAGCAAGACGCAGCGTGATGTGAACCGGTCGGACCGGGGCAAGCCAAACCTGAATCCGTTGTCGGACTTCAACAGTCCGCTCTAGGAGATGAGGCGCTTGTCCGCGAATGACATCGGGGCCGGCGGCGCGTCTGGGCAACCAGACAACCCGCGATCGAGGCCGGATATAAGGCGGCAGCCGACTCTTCACAGCACAACGCCGATTGCTCTTGATCGCCGGGAGGCATCCATATAAGCAACGGATGAATCCAGACCAATTCGAGCGAGGCTTGGCAGTGCGTAAGGAAGTGCTTGGTGCTGAGTACGTCGACGCGGCAATTAAGGGCGCCGATGAGTTCACCCGAGATTTGCAGAACCTCGTCACTGAATATGCCTGGGGCGAAATCTGGTCGCGTCCCGGTCTCTCGCGCCGTGATCGCAGCTTGCTCAACCTTGCCATGCTCACCGCGCTGAACAGGCCTCATGAATTTCGGCTTCACGTGCGCGGAGCAATCCACAACGGCGTGACCAAGGACGAAATCAAAGAGGTCCTTCTGCAGACGGCCGTTTACTGCGGAGCCCCTGCGGCCATTGACAGCTTCCGAAGCGCGAAGGATGTATTCAAGGAAATGGGGATCTAGCAGGGTGCCGGGTCGACCGCACCCTGCCCCACCGACAGGTTGATTGGGGAATCCGCTCCACATCGATGCCTCTTCAGGCCGCGTCGGGAACGTCTGTGCGTGCAGCGCCGCCGAATCGTGACGGTCCTGCTGCGCGCGCAAGTGCTATTGCAAGTACCGTGTGCCAGCAACACCGGGCATACCGCCACAGACGCAGGGAGAGACTTCCGCGTGATACTCTGAAAAACGCAACCCACACTCGCCTCTGAGGAGATCCATTCATGTCAAAGTCCACGTCTTGCTTTGCCCTGACCGCGAAGCGAGCCCGCGCGCTGATGTTGGTGTCCATCATCCTGGGCGCCCCCTGCGCCCAGGCCACAGAGAGCACCCTTAATCAAACGGCCCAAAAGGCCGGTTCGACTGTTGGCTCTGCTGCGCATGCTGTTGGCCAAGAAGGCAAGAAGATTGGCTTGACCGTTGGCCACGAAGGCAAGAAAGTTGGCTTGGCCATCGGCCATGCGGCAAAGACCGGGGGCTTAGCCTTCTGGCATGCTGTCAAGGGCGAAAACCGCTGACCTGAATGCTCGCCCATAAACCATCTTTGAGTAGGGAGAGATGGCACGAGTGGCGGCATGGAAACAATGCTGCGATCTCCATGCGTGCCTAGGAGCCTGTCGGACTTTCGAGGCTTTCGGATTTGAAGGCGATGCATGACAATGGAGGCAGTGCATTCCTGGGTTTTTTGCGATGAGCCGCTTCGTTAGCGTTGACCGAGACACTGCCTACCTCCTGCCGCCATCGGTGGACGAGTGGTTGCCGCAGGATCACTTGGCACGGTTCGTTGTGGAAGTCATCGATCGCCTTGATCTGGACGATCTGGTCAAGCAGTATGCGGGGCGCGGATCGGCGGCGCATCACCCTGCCGTGCTGCTGGGGCTGCTGATCTACGGCTACGCCAACGGCGTGCATTCGAGCCGCAAGATTGAGCGCGCGACCTACGACTCGGTGGCGTTTCGCTTTGTTGCCGCCAATACCCACCCCGATCACGACACGCTGGCGACGTTCCGCCACCGCTTCCTCAAGGAAGTCGAGTCCCTGTTTGTGCAGGTGCTGGTGCTCGCACGCGAGATGAAGCTGCTCAAACTCGGACACATTGCGCTGGACGGCACCAAGATCGACGCCAACGCCAGCAAGCACAAGGCGCTGTCGTGGGCGCATGCCAACAAGATTGAGGCGCAGTTGCGCGAGGAAGTCCAGGGCCTGCTGGCGCTGGCGGAGACGAGCGATCGCGCCAGCGCGCCCGACGGCATGGATGTGCCCGCCGAGATCGCCCGGCGGGAGGATCGCCTCAGAGCCATTGCGCAGGCCAAGGCCAAGATCGCGCAGCGCGCAGCCGAACGCTTCAAGACGGAGCAGCAGGAGTTCGAGGCCAAGCAGGCCAAGCGCCAGGCCCAGCGCGACGCGGGCAAGAAACCCCGCGGCAAGGACCCCGAGCCGCCCCAGGCGGGTCCCATGGACAGCGACCAAGTCAACCTCACGGATGAGGAGTCACGCATCATGCCCGTGTCGGGCGGGAGCTTCGAGCAGAGTTACAACGCCCAAGCCGGCGTGGACACCCAGACGATGATGGTGATCACCCGGCATGTGAGCCAGGCGCCCAACGACAAGCGCGAAGTCGTGCCCACGCTGGAGCAGATTGTGGCGTTGCCTGCGGTGCTGGGCGAGGTGCAGTCCCTGATTGCGGACAACGGCTACTGCAGCCAGGCCAACGTGATCGCCTGCGGCGATGCCGGGGTCGAGCCGCTGCTGGCGCTCAAGAGGCAGTCGCATCACACGCCCGTGATGGAGCGCTTCGCATCCGATGCGCCCGACCCTCAGACGACGGATGCGGTGGAGCGGATGGCGCACCGGCTGCGCACACAGGCTGGGCGAGCCCTCTACAGCTTGCGCAAGCAGACGGTGGAGCCGGTGTTCGGCATCATCAAGCGGGTGATGGGCTGGCGCCAGATGAGCCTGCGTGGGCTGGCCAAAGCGCAAGGCGAGTGGAGCTTGGTGACCATGGCCTGGAACATCAAGCGCATGTACGTGCTGCGCGCGGCGTGAGGGAAAATGCGCCCCAATCACGCTAAAACCGAGTCCTCAGGCGGCCTCATGCCCCCTCACTGCGCCGCCTGAACCCTCCAGAACACTCGATCAGCGCGCCGCCGTCCAAAAAAACGCGCCGCACTGATTATCCGGGTTCGCTCGAACTCAAGTCCGACAGACTCCTAGGCAAAACCGAGCCATAAGCGTGCGAACCGAGAATGTTGAGCATCAGCTTCTCGCGTTTGGAATTGGCTATTGAGACAGGTTTCCGAAAACCATCAGGAAGCCATCGGAAGCGCGCCACACAGCGCCCTTCCAATCGTCGTCATTCGTGCCGCCGGCAGACGAATAACTGGCGTGGTTCACGACTCAAACAATTTCTCGGCGGATGTATCAATAATGTTCCGCACGCTCTTACCTTCGGCTCTATAATTTTCTTGTGTAATCATTGTGTCGGCGGTGCAATGCGAGATAGACGCAAGGATTACCGGTATAATTTGCTTTTGATGGGATCTTCTGCACCCTCAAATCTTTTGTGGATGCAACAATGTTGAATCTTGAGAAGATCTCGCATCGCACGATAATCTTGTTCCCCAACGATCTAAAGGTGACAGCATGGCAACATATGCAGAGCTTCAAGCGCAAATCGCCGCTTTGACGGCCCAAGCCGAGGCGGCTCGGAAGGCTGAGCTTAATAGCGTGATCGCCGACATCAAAAAGAAAATGGCCGACTACGGTTTAACCGTGCACGACTTGGATGGCAGGGCTTCAAGCCTGAAAGGGTCCAAAGTCGCTCCCAAATATCGGAACCCGAAAACGGGCGCAACATGGTCCGGCAGAGGCAAGCGTCCCAATTGGCTGGATGAGGCCATTGCCGAAGGCAACGACATCTCCGCGTTTTTTATTGGCTAAAGTGCGGCAGGCGTGACTGAGGCCAGAAGGGTATAGCTGACCCTGACGAGAACCCTGTGACGATCGGGGACAGGGTTCCTTGAAATTTCTGACTTCAGTCACGACAGGCAGTTGAATATCGCGCGTCTCGCCTGTCGGTTCCACGTGGGTTGCGCAGACGCACGCGAAACCGGCCGGCACGGCAAAATGGGGGGACATTGGCCGCGTCAGAGTCTCGCCCCGGAAGCGCGATGCTTCTTGTGCGCAGATTGGCGAGGTCAGCATAGGCGGCTTGCCCTTATCACATGCCGCCTTCAAAAAACTGAACCCCACGGTGAACTGAGATCGTTGCCCGGTTCACGATCGGAGTAATCAACCGTCGACAGGGCTCCGGCTGTCGGCTTCCTTGATTCTTGCTACCCGCCCTTGTTTGAACGGCCAGCGCATTGAGTCGCCTTTTCCCTGTCCTACGAAGCCGAGCATGACTTTCACCGCCCCACCGGCGGGCAGCCACCTTTGATGGGATCGCTCGCGTGCAGCGAAGGCTCTAGAGCGCTACCCTGGCCGAATCGGCCGAGTTTCCAGACCAGCACGGAGATACCCCAAGCCAGCATGAACAGAAACACGATGAGATAGCCGAATGATCCGAACTGCAGGGACATGATCGTATGGGCTACGGGCCCCTTCCAGTGCATCGAAGGAATGAGTATTTGCAACAGCTCGATCGTGCCCAGAACGAGCGCCACAAGCACAGAGAGACCTGTCGTGGTGAGGTTGTAGAAGATCTTTCGCACTGGATTCACAAAGGCCCAGCCGTAGGCTTTCGTCATCAACACCCCATCGGTGGTGTCCATGGCCGACATTCCGGCCGTGAAAAGAATCGGCAGCGAAATCACCGCCCAGACAGGCAGGTTTCCTGTCGCAGCTCCAGCGGTCATCGCAAGCAAGCCAATTTCCGAGGCTGTATCGAATCCGAGACCAAAGAGCAAACCCACGGGATACATCTGCCAGCTTTCGTGGACCACCCTTTGCAGGCGAGAGCCGAAAAGCCGGTTGAGCAGTCCACGTTGCCCAAGCACCCGGTCCAGGTGCTCATGATCATGGCCACCACGAAGGGCGTGCTTCCACCCCTTGAGCAAATCCAGTAAAACCAGCAGATTCAGCACGCCGACGACCCAGAGGAATAGACCTGAGACGCCCGTGCCGACCATGGCACCCACATGCTGCATTTCAGGCAGCGCGTGTTTCACCGCAGACATCATGAGCGCTGTGAAGACCGCGAGGACAAAGACAACCGTTGAATGTCCGAGCGAAAAGAAAAATCCCACGCCGAGAGGCACCTTACCTTTCTGCATGAGATAACGCACCGTATCGTCCACGGCCGCGATGTGATCGGCATCAAAAGCGTGCCGCAAGCCAAACAAATACGCGGCCAGGCCGAGTCCGAGCATGGCGGGATACCGCGCCGCATAATGCAGATACAACCCCCAGCCCACGACATGCAAGAGCACAATCACGCCGTAGTAGGCAGCAATGCGCCGCCATTCGTCCTCTGTAAACCACAGGTCAGGGAAAGCTGCCGACCACGGTGCATCCTGCACAACAAGATCTGTCTGGCTTTTCATTGATCCTCTGCTCCGTAACGTGGTGAGCGTGCCACCATAATTCTCCCACTTTGACGGCCCATGCGGCCTACACTAGAGGAACGATCAACTTACTCCCGGCGGCACGCACGAGTGGCCGTTTACAAGGAGCGCATCATCATGTGCCTTGGTATCCCTGGACGCATCGTCGAAATCGTCGACCCGGACAACCGACTGGCGAAAGTGGAGATTTCTGGGGTCAGGAGACTGGTCAACATCGCGTGCATCACGGACGACACGAGCCCGATTGCGTCCTGCGTTGGCCAGTGGGTATTGGTTCATGTTGGCTTCGCCATGAGCCGCATCGACGAGGTCGAGGCGCGCAACACACTGGAATTGCTTAAGGCACTCGAAGATATCGATGACAGATCGACGCTGCTGGGTGAAGCTGGGGGGGCCTGACATGCGAGCGCATCGCCCGCTCAGACAACTCGACCACCGCATGGTCGCGACGACCAACACCGTCTTTCGCCGGGAGGGACTGCACCCGCGCCGATCGCACAGGCTCACCCGCACACTCCACATCCAACTGACTAGCCAGCCAAGGCAACCCGTCGGGAGCCCGCATGCAATACGTTGACGAATTCCGTGACCCCCACAAAGCACGGGCGCTGTCCCGGCAAATTGGAGCGTTGCTCGACCGCATTGGCCCGGCTGGCCATAAGCCGTTGCAAATCATGGAATTCTGTGGCGGTCATACCCACACCATTTTTCGCTACGGTCTTGAGCAGATGCTCCCCGAGCGCATCGAGATGGTTCACGGCCCCGGCTGTCCGGTATGCGTGCTGCCGATGGGCCGGGTGGACGACTGCATCGCCATCGCACAACGCCCGGAGGTGATCTTCGCCACTTTCGGCGACGCCATGCGCGTGCCCGGCTCGCAGAAGAGCCTGCTGCAGGCCAAGGCCGACGGCGCCGACGTGCGCATGGTGTATTCCCCGCTGGACGCCCTGGATCTCGCCCGCCGCAACCCGGACCGCGAGGTGGTGTTCTTCGCCCTGGGTTTCGAGACCACCATGCCCAGCACTGCGCTCACGGTGATCCAGGCTGAACGCGACGGGATTGGCAATTTCTCACTGTTTTGCAACCATATAACGACCGCACCAACGCTGAAGGCGATTCTTGATGCGCCCGACATGCAGATTGATGCATTCCTCGCCCCGGGTCATGTCAGCATGGTCATCGGGGAGGAACCATTCGCGTTCGTCGCCCGCGACTATCGGCGGCCGATCGTCATTACCGGCTTCGAACCGCTCGACATTCTGCAGTCGCTGTGGATGGTGGTTAAACAGCTGGCCGATGGTCGCTGTGTGGTCGAGAATCAGTATGCGCGAGTCGTGGCCCCAGGTGGCAACCGCGCCGGACTCGACGCGATGACTCAGGTGTTCGAACAGCGGGAGTTCTTTGAATTGCGGGGGCTCGGCTCGATCGATCACTCGGGCGTGCGCATGCGCGAGCGCTATGCCGCCTTTGATGCCGAGCGCAAGTTTGCCGTTCCGAACCTAACGGTCGCCGACCCGCAGTCATGCCAATGCGGTGAAGTGCTCAAGGGCGCGATACGCCCGTGGGAATGCAAGGTTTACGACAAACCGTGCAGCCCGCAGACGCCGCTTGGTGCGTTGATGGTGTCCTCCGAGGGCGCCTGCGCCGCCCATTACAGCTACGGCAGCGTGCGGCCTCCTGCCCAGCGCAATGCGTCCGATCTGGAGAAGATCTGATGAGTGTGCCCGTTCGTGCGCTGCGTCGGCGTTCCGGCAAAGTTGGGGAAGAACTCATCACGCTCGCCCATGGCAGCGGTGGCAAGGCAATGCGCGACTTGATCGACGATATTTTCGTCGGGACTTTTGACAATCCCCTGCTGAGCCAGCTCGAAGACCAAGCCCGCCTCAACCTTGATGGCTTGCTTGGGCATGGCAGTCGCCTTGCTTTAACAACGGACTCATACGTTGTCACCCCATTGTTTTTTCCCGGCGGTGACATCGGCAAGCTCGCCGTTGCCGGCACCGTCAACGATCTGGCTGTGGGCGGCGCAACGGCCCTTTATCTGACCTGCGGCATGATCATTGAAGAAGGCTTCCCCCTCGCAGCGTTACGCCGCGTGGCAACGTCGATGAAGGCCACGGCCGACGCCGCCGGGGTGTCGATCGTCACCGGCGATACCAAGGTCGTGCAGCGGGGCTCCGCCGATAAGCTCTTCATCAACACCGCAGGCGTCGGCGTGATTCCCGCACATGTAGACATTCGCGCCGAGCGTGCGCGTGCCGGCGACGTCATCATCGTCAATGGTTTCATTGGAGATCACGGCGCCGCCATTGTCGATGCGCGTGGCGAACTGGCATTGGAAAGCAGCGTGCAGTCCGACTGCCAACCCCTCAACGGCCTGATCGCTGCCATGTTGAAGGTGTGCCCCGATATCCACTGCATGCGCGATGCCACGCGCGGTGGCGTGGCCACGGTACTCAATGAGTTCGCTGTCGCCAGTAACTGCTGCATTCGGATGGATGAATCCGCGCTGCCGATTCGCGACGAGGTTCGTGGCATCTGCGAAATCCTGGGGCTTGATCCTCTGTACCTCGCCAATGAGGGCAAGCTCATCGCGGTCGTGGCAGCAGAAGGGGCTGACGCACTGCTCGAGGCGATGCGAGCCCACCCAGCCGGGCACAACGCGCAGGTGATCGGCGAGGTCCGGCAAGAGCCCGCCGGAATGGTTGTCATGGCAACCCGATTCGGCGGCGACCGCCTCATTGACATGCTCGTGGGTGACCAGCTACCGCGGATCTGCTGAACGCTGGCGCAGTCCCTGGACTTCCTGAGCGACTTGCTCGACTAACCGCGTGGCGGCCGCAGCAACGGCCGGACTCAGTCCTGCGCCCAGATCGAATCGACAACCCTCGACGGCGTAAAAAACAATGTCCGCAGGCGCGTTGCCCAGAGCGCGCGCCAGCTCGATCGCGGTGGTTATGCCGAGCGTATGACTTGATGCTGGAAGAAGCAGCTCACGCGGCAACTCTTGCACGGCCAGATCGATGCGATGCACATGTCCGGGCGCAGCTGCAGGTGCCGCGCAATCCACGCAAACCCAGGCTTCAAAGCCCGCACAGTCATCGACAATCCCCACGATGTCGCCCGCGCAGGTACGCACCTCGCACCCGGGTGCAAGGCGATCCCGCAAGCGGTGCACGACGAAAGCACCGACGCCGTCGTCGCCCCGGTCAGGGTTGCCAATGCCCAGCACCAGCACACGCCGCGCACCACTCATTCCCGAACCACCGATAACCTCAGGAAGTGGGTCGAGCAGGATATGCACGGATCATAGTTGCGGATGCTTTGCTCGCAGCGCGCTTGGATGGCGTCGTCTGGCTCGTCCACCATCGCGCCTGCAACGCTCGCAAGGTCTGCCTCCATACTCGGCTGGTTCTGCGAAGTCGGCGGTACGATGCGCGCGGTTTCAACGGTACCATCGGCGCCAAAAGTGTATCGATGCCAGCATATGCCACGTGGCGCCTCCGTGCACCCAAAGCCAACCCCGGCACGCGGCACCAGCGTGAGCGCAGCGTCCTGCGGCGGCTCATACGCGTCAATGATGCGCAGCGCCTCCTCGCAAGCATAGGCAACTTCAATCGCACGCACGACGACGCTACGGAACGGGTTGTTGCATACCGTGCCAAGTCCAGCTTGGCGCGCTAGAGCCTGAACGGTTGGCGGCAGCCGGTCAAAATTCAATGCGTAGCGCGCCAAAGGCCCTACCAGATAGGCGCCGCGCCGCTTCAGCAGCGAGTGCAACGCCGTCGAATCCGCGACCTGGCGCTCCTCAAATTCGCTCTCATAGTCAGCGACGTCAATGTCGATGCCCCGACTGGACACCAGCCGTCCTTCATTGAGCGGGTACTCGCACGGGTGGCGCAGCGCGACAAATTCATAGTCACGGGTGTAATCAGGAAAATCGAAGCCTGCGACCCAATGCACCAACTCGACCGCAATGTCTCGCACACGCTCAAGATTGCTCACCATCGCGGTCAACTCTGCGCGGCTAGGCACGCGGTAAAAGCCACCCGGCTTGACACTCACGGGATGGATTTCGCGTCCGCCGAGCACCCGAATCAGCTCGTTACCGGCCTTCTTCAAAGTCAGCGCATCTCGTACCTTGTCACCATGCACGCTCGCCATGCGAATCGCATCGGGAAAGCCCAGAAAATCCGGAGCATGCAACATGACGACATGCAATGCATGGCTTTCGATCCACTCGCCACAATACATGAGCCTGCGCAGGGCTCGAAGTTGCCCCTGCACCGTCACGCCAAAAGCCCTCTCAATCGCGTGCACAGCGCTCATTTGATAAGCCACCGGGCAGATGCCGCAGATGCGTGCGACGATATCAGGAAGTTCAGCGTAGCTGCGCCCACGCAAAAGGGCCTCAAAAAAGCGGGGCGGCTCCATGATCTTGAGTTTTGCCGCCGTCACGTGCCCGTCACTGATACGCAACTCGAGTGCACCCTCGCCTTCCACACGGGTCAGGTTGTCAACCTTGATCGTCCTAATCGCCATGGGCCTGGCTCTCTTTAAGAAATGGCTCGGCGCCCGTATTGAATGTACGAAGAGCGCGCTGTATCTCGCGCGGCGCTGCACCGAGCGCCAGCCACGCATCGGCCAGCGCTGGCATGTTGGGCGTCTCCATGGGGCCATAGCAGCCGTAACAGCCGCGGTGATAGGCAGGACAGATGGCGCCACACCCCGCATGGGTCACCGGGCCCAGACAAGGCGTGCCCTGCACCATCACGCACACCGCACCGCGACGCTTGCACTCGATGCACACGCTATGCGCGGAGATGGCCGGCTTGCGCCGGGCCAGGAAGGCCGCGATCACTTCAAGCAGTTGCGCCTTGTTGACCGGGCACCCATGCAACTCATAATCGACCGTGACATGGGCAGAGATTGGAGTCGACGTTTCCAGCGTGCTGATGTACTGCGGCGATGCATAGACCGCAGCGACAAAGTCATCGATGGCTGCCAGATTCCGCAACGCCTGGATCCCGCCAGCGGTCGCACAGGCACCGATTGACACCAGAAGCCGTGACTGGCGGCGCACTTCAAGGATGCGCTCGGCGTCCTGTGGCGTGGTGATTGACCCCTCGACCAAGGACAGGTCGTAAGGACCATCAAGAATGAGGCTCGTGGCTTCGGGAAAATTCGCAATCTGCACCGCGCCGGCCAGCGTCAGCAATTCGTCTTCGCAGTCGAGCAAAGAGAGTTGACAGCCGTCGCAGGAGGCAAATTTCCATACGGCCAGGCGCGGCTTCTCGTCCATATCAGACCTCACGCACCGCAAGAATGTCAGCGACAGCGTCCAATCGCATGACAGGGCCGTCCTTGCAGACAAATGCCGATCCGAACTGGCAGTGGCCGCATAGGCCGATCGCGCATTTCATATTGCGCTCCATCGACAGGTAGATGCGTTGGGCTGCGACCCCGGCATCGCGCAACGCGCCAACTGTGAAACGCATCATGATTTCGGGTCCGCACACAAATGCGGTGGCCCGCTGTGGGTCAAAGCCGGCTCGGGCAATCAGCGACGGCACCACTCCGACGTGACCGTGCCACTGGGCATCGGCGTGATCAACGGTCACCTCGACCTCAACATCAAGCCGTTGGCGCCAGCTCTCAAGTTCATGGCGATAAAGCAGTTCGACCGGGCTGCGCGTGCCAAACAAAACCGCGATCCGGTTGTAGCGATTGCGATCGCTCAAGATGGCGTGAATCACTGGGCGCAGGGGCGCCAACCCGAGGCCACCGGCGACGATCACGACGTCCCCGCCGACCGCAGACAGGAAAGGCCAGCCCACCCCGAAAGGGCCGCGCAGTCCAAGCATGGCGCCCACGCCAAGCCGCGCGATCGCACCGCTCACGGCGCCGACCTCACGAACTGTATGCACGAATGCGCCATTGCCAGCGCCCCCCGCACTGATGCTGATTGCCGCCTCACCGACACCAAAGGCATAAAGCATGTTGAACTGCCCCGGCACGAATGCTGGCCGCGCGCCATCGACGGGGGCGAGCGTCAGCGTCACCGTATCGGAGAGCTCGCGCTGCACGTGCTCCACCCGGTAGCGCCGTGGCGTAAAGGGACTGATCAGCTCCACCACCTTAGCGTTTTCCGTAGACATCGAGGAGCTGTAGCCGCGTCGCGTGCAAGCGGTTGACCAGAATCGGCAGGAAGCGGGTCATCATCGCATACCCGAGATCGTGGTCAACGTCGCATTTGCAGCGCAGGCAAGACGCATCGATACCGATTGCACGTGTGACCTCGAGCGCCCGCGCGTCGAAGTTCCAACGGTACGGTGATACGAGCCATGAGGCGCCCACGATATCCCCGGCCCCAAGGGTTGCAATGACGATGGATGCATGCCCGGGCGAAGCGATCTCAAGCGCGACCCGGCCGTGCCGAATGAGGAAAAATTCGTCGGCTGACTCGCCTTCCCGGAACAGGTACCGCCCCGCATCGAATCGGTGGTTGCGAGCGCAGCCCGCCACCAAATGGCGATGCGCAGATTCAAACCCAGCGAAAAATGGATGCTCCGCCAGAATCTGTTCAAGTTCCTGCATCTGCGGCGCTCCCCGTGCCTTGGACGTCGGCGCGAATCGCCGCAACCTCCGCAGTGATGTCGATGCCAACCGGACACCACGTGATACACCGGCCGCAGCCGACGCAACCCGAGGTGCCGAACTGATCAATCCAGTTCGCAAGCTTGTGTGTCATCCACTGTCGGTAGCGCGCAGCCGCTGAATGCCGCACACTGCCACCGTGGATATAGGAAAACTCCATCGTGAAGCACGAGTCCCATTTGCGCACGCGCCGCGCGGTTTCCCCAGCCAGATCGCCGACCTCATCCACGGATGTGCAAAAGCAGGTTGGACAGACCATCGTGCAGTTACCGCAGCTTAGGCAACGCTTCCCTAGTGCCTCCCATTGCGAGTGGTTTGGGTTGGCCTGAAGCAAATTCTTGATCCCGTCGGTCTGCAGGTGACGTCCCATGCGGGTTGCCGCGGCCGCGACAACCTGCCGTGCGGCCTCGACTTCACCGGGCGCTGCCGGGCGCTGCGCCACCTTGGCAAGCAGTGCAGCCCCAGCCGCACTGCCAATTTCCACAACAAAGACAGCATCGCCCTCAAGCAGCTCTGTCAACGCCAAATCGAAGCCCTGCTGTGCCCTGGGCCCGGTTTGCATCGATGCGCAAAAGCAGGTGCCCCCCGGCTCTGCGCAGTTGACAGCAACGATGAAGCTCTTCCGCCGCCGCTCTGCATAAGCTTGATCATGGAACGGACCTTGGCAGAAAACACGATCCTGGATGGCGATCGCCTGCAACTCGCAAGCCCGAACACCGATAAAGGCAAAGGGGGTCGAAGGTTCCGGGGGCGCGGTGAACTCGATGCCGTCGCCTTCCCGATGTGCGCTCCATAGCGTCTCCAGCGGAGGATGCAGGAATCGCTTCCACGAGTGCGGCCCGACAGCAAAGCTGAAAAACGCGTCATCACCGCGCCGTTCCAAGCGGTATGCTCCGGCCTCCTGCCGGTCCGTCCAGCCAGCGGGAAGCTCGCTCAAGCCCGAAATATGGTCGTAGACGATCGCGCCATCGCGCACAGTCGGCCCGACGACTTCATAACCCGTCTCGATGAGCATGTCGATAAGCGTTTGCAGGGCGCCACGGGCCATGACAACCGGCGCCTTCGCTGCCGGCAAGGACTCGGCCATGGTCAGACCCAATGCCGCACGGTCAACACGTCGCAATGGGCACGATTAGCCACTGCGCTTGCCGTGGATCCGAGCTGGGCAGCCACACCGTGCCAGCCGTGACTGCCCAGAACGATAAGATCCGTCCCGTTGGCGCCTGCAAGACGCACGATCTCATGCCAGGCCGAGTGCGGGCTGACCAGTACCGACTGATGCGCCGCTGCGCAGCCCAGGCTCGACGTGAGTGCGGCCAAGCGGGCGCGCGCCTTGTCTGACTCATATCCAGCGGGATCGACATCCTCGGGTGGAATGCGCTCGTTCGATCGCTCCCCAGGGAAATATTCGACGACATGCACGAAGCTCAGATGCTGAGGATTGTGCTCAGCCAGCACCAAGGCGCGCTGGCAGGCCTCGCCGCTGAGCGATGAAAAATCCACAGCGCAAAGGATGCGTTGATAGACAGGCATATCGAACCCCCTCGCCTTCCGCTTTGGGCTTGTTGTAGCACGAAAACACGATCGGGAAAACCCCAAGGAAGATCGGCAAATGACCATCTTTGCCCACGCACAGGCTCCGAGGGTGATGCCCGGCACGGCATTGACGCGCAGGCGCCTCGCCCTTCAACCCCTGCACCCGAACCGGGCCTGAGCGTTCGCCTCGTCGCAGAGAAAGAAGATCTCCGCCAAGCGGGAGTTCAATCGATGGGGAAGGGCTTCCCCTGAACAACTTGCGCACCGGTCTGCGTCGAGTCGCGGCAGCAAATCACGGGCCACGAGGTTCGCATCGGCGGCCACAGGACCGCCGATGCATCAGAAACGGGGCTTACCCCCTTGCTGGCGATCAGCCCGCGACGCGCCGACTGCTGCGTGTGAAGGCCGTGCTGGCATGCTTGTCTGCGGCGGATCAAGCTCTGAGCGCGCGGGCCCCTCGCGCCACGTCCTAGACCGGCGTATCCTTGGATTCTGGCTTCGGAGGCTTCATGAATGCCGCGCACGGTCACCTCACAAGCAAGGGCGCGAGCGGGTCGCAGCCTGCTTTCGACTACCGGCTTTGCATCACATTACGCCCGGGCACAGAGCGGGGCATGCAGGTGCATATCGACTCATCGCGCCCCTTATTTGCCGCGCGATTGTTCGAAGGCAAGACCCCGGAACAGGCACTGGCCATTCTCCCGACATTGTTCAATGTCTGTGGACGCGCCCACCAGGCCGCAGCAGCAGGCGCCTTCGACAGCCTGCTCAACGCCGACCTTGAAGAATCCAACCGGCATCGCACGCGCAGGCGTGCCGTTTTGACGGAGAGTCTGCGGGAGCATTTGTTGCGGCTGTATCTCGACTGGCCACAGCTCATGGGCGCCGCACTTGATTTTGATGCGCTTGGGCAAATCAATCGCGTGTGTGCCGCTCTCATGCAGCCAGAGCCGCACGCGCAGGCTGCTTGGGCCTTGCGCGAATTCATCGAACGCCGCGTTCTGACAATGCCGGCCAGTGAATTCCGCCGCATTGACAGTGGCCAGGCGCTGCTGCGCTGGGCGCGGCGCAGCGATGGCGCGCCGGCGCGTTTCATCACCTGGCTGAGTCAGCACGATGCGCTTGTGCCGAGGGCGATGCCGGCACCGCTCGAAGATCTCGATGCGGTGGGCCTGACGCATTATCTGGACGCCGAGAACTGGGCCGAATTTGTCGCCCGCCCCCGCTGGGAGGACCAATGCCGTGAAACCGGGCCATTCGCGCGACAGGCCGAGCATCCCATGATCCGAGACCTGGAGGCGCGTCGCGGCGGTGGGTTTATGGCGCGTTATGCCGCGCGTCTGCTTGATGCTGCCGAAACCACGCACGAACTTCTTGACCCGGACCACGAGCGGCCGTGGGGGCGCGCGCAGGCTGGGCTGGCCATGGTTGAGGCGTCGCGCGGAACCCTTGTGCATCGCGTTGTGCTCGACGCTCACAGGCGCATCAGCAGGTATCGCATCTTGGCACCCACCGAGTGGAACTTTCATCCGGAAGGCGCCGCCGTCCGCCTCCTTGAGGCGATCCCGTGCACGCCAGAGACCGACCTCTCGCTCCTGGCCCGGCTCGCGGTGCATGCGGTCGACCCCTGTGTCGGCTTCGACCTGCGGCTGCCGGGCGTGACACGCGAGGAGCCTGTCCATGCATGAGATGTCCTTGTGCGAGGGTATTCTGCAGATTTTGCAGGACGAGGCTGTGGCGCAGTCCTTCAGGCGCGTCAGGATGGTGTGCCTGGACATCGGCGAGCTTGCTGCGGTCGAGGTTGACGCGCTGCGCTTTTGCTTCGATGTGGTGTGTCGCGACAGTTTGGCTGAGGGCGCAATCCTGCGCATTGAGCGCAGCCCCGGGCGGGGCTGGTGCATGGCATGCGGTGACAGCATTGCGGTCGCCAGCCGCCTCGACGCATGCCCCGTGTGCGGAAGTCACCAGGTGCAAGTCACGGGTGGCGAGACAATGCGCATCAAGGAACTGGAGGTGGATTAATCATGTGCACAGAATGCGGATGTGGAGAAGGTGCGGTCCGGATCGAAGGCCACGAGCACAGTCATGATGATGCTCACCATCATGAACATGAACATGTTCATGTTCATGAGCACGGGCAGGCTCAGCACGCGCACGCAGCCGGTCTGCAGCCGGATCGCAAGGTGCGGGTGGAACGCGACATTCTGGCGAAGAACGACAGCTACGCGGCTGTCAACCGCAGTTGGCTGGCCGAGCGCGGCATCCTTGCCCTGAACCTCGTGTCGAGTCCAGGCTCGGGCAAGACCACGGTGCTCACGCGGACGGTTGCTGCGTTGAAGAGCGAAATGCCCGTGTCCGTCATGGAAGGGGACCAGGAAACGAGCCTGGACGCCGAACGCATTCGGGCCACAGGCGTGCCGGCGGTACAAATCAACACGGGCAAGGGCTGCCACCTCGATGCACACATGGTGGGTCACGCGCTGCACGCGCTCTTACCGGCCGAGGCGTCGGTGCTGTTTATTGAAAACGTGGGCAACCTCGTATGCCCCGCGGCCTTCGATCTTGGCGAGGCTGCCAAAGTGGCCATCCTGTCCGTCACTGAAGGCGAGGATAAGCCGCTGAAATACCCGGACATGTTTCACGCCGCCCAACTTGTGCTCATCAACAAGATTGATCTGCTGCCTCATGTCGACTTCAGCGTCGAGCGCTGCGTCGAGTATGCACGGCGGGTGAATCCCGGGGTGCAAATCCTGTTGTTGTCGGCACGAACCGGTGAAGGGATGGAGGCGTGGTACGAATGGCTGCGCCTGACGCGGCGTTCGCGGCTCCTTGGCCGGCGGAGCGCAGCGCATCAGACAGCCGAACCGTCTGGCGTGACGCTCACCTGACACTTGCCCCTCGATGCCATCGCCCGAGCATGCAGCGCGCCGCAGCGCGCACAGCTCATCTGTGGCTGCGCGCGAGATCCGCGTGCGCGGCATTGTCCAGGGCGTCGGATTCCGCCCGACGGTGTGGCGCTTGGCGCATCAGCACGCCCTGGCCGGAACCGTGCGCAACGACGCCGACGGCGTGCTCATTCGCGCGTGGGGAGATCCCCGCAACCTCGATGCCTTCATCGATGCCTTGCGCGCGCAAGCTCCGCCGCTGGCACGCATTGACCGCATCGACGTCGTTGTGCTGGATCTGGTGGCACCCGCAACCGGCTTCACGATCGAGGCGAGCCCGCTCGAAGGCGGCGCACGCACCTTCGTTTCGCCCGACGCCGCGACATGCGAAGCCTGCATGGGCGAAGTGTTCAATCCTGCGGATCGCCGCGCAGGCTACGCCTTCACCAACTGCACGCACTGCGGCCCACGACTGTCGATCATTCGGGCGATTCCTTACGACCGTGCCAACACCAGCATGGCCGCATTTCCCCTCTGCGCCTCATGCCGCCGCGAGTATGACGATCCAACCGATCGACGCTTTCACGCCCAGCCCAACGCCTGCCCCACCTGCGGGCCACGATTGTGGCTCGAGGACGGCGCTGGCGAGATCGCGGCCGGCGATCCCATTGCAGCCGCGGCTGAACGGCTGCGTGCCGGAGAGATCGTGGCGATCAAGGGTATCGGGGGCTTCCATCTCGCTGTCGACGCGACCAACGCGCAGGCCGTGCGGCGTCTGCGTCTGCGCAAGTTCAGGCCCGACAAGCCGCTGGCACTGATCGCGCGTGACCTTGACGTCGTGCGCCGCTGGCGTGACGTCAATCAGGCCGAGGCGGCCGCTTTGACCAACCGCGCAGCGCCGATTGTGCTGCTTGAACGCGCAGGCCCGCAAACCCTACCCGATGTCATCGCCCCGGGAAGCGGCATACTCGGCTTCATGCTGCCCATGAGCGCCCTGCACCATCTGCTGCTGGTTGGATTTGAACACCCTTTGGTGTTGACGTCCGGGAACGTTTCGGGGAACCCCCAGTGCACGGATAACGCCGACGCGCGTGAGCACCTCGCGCGGATCGCCGATGTCTTCCTCATGCACGATCGAGAGATCGTGAACCGTCTCGACGACTCCGTCCTGCGTCCGATGGCTGGCCGCGCTCGTGTCTTGCGACGCAGCCGTGGCTTCGCGCCCGAGCCACTGATGCTACCGCCCGGTGTCGATGGGTCGCGTCGGATCATCGCGCTTGGAGGTGAGCTGAAAAACACTTTCTGCCTGATTCGTGCCGGTCAGGCCTTGCTGTCGCAGCACATCGGCGATCTCGAAAACGTGCCGACACAAACCGACTATAGAAAGGCCCTCGGTCTGTATCAACAGCTTTTCGACCAGGCACCCGAAGCGCTGGCGATTGACCTGCACCCGGACTACGCGGCGAGCAAACTTGGACGGGCCTGGGCGGCCGCCGATGGACTTCAGCTCATCGAGGTGCAGCACCATCATGCGCACATCGCCGCATGCCTGGCCGAGCAAGGCTACCCGGCGCACCTTGGGCCCGTGCTGGGCGTCGCGCTCGACGGACTTGGCTATGGCGACGACGGCGCTCTGTGGGGAGGCGAATTGCTTCTCGCGGATTACCGCGAAGCAAGGAGGCTCGCACGCCTGCAGCCTGTTGCCTTGGCCGGTGGCGGGTCGGCGATGCGTGAGCCATGGCGCAACCTGGCGGCGCAGCTCTTGGCTTTACCGGATTGGGATCATCTGCGTGAGCGTCACGCCTCGCTGCCGCTGTTTCAGCGCCTTGCAGCCAAGCCCCTGGGAACGCTCCAACGCATGATCGCCCATCGCATCAACGCCCCCGCCGCCTCGTCATGCGGCAGGCTTTTTGACGCAGTAGCAGCGGCGCTGGGACTGAACTTTGATTACCAGACATACGAAGGTCAGGCTGCAACGGCCCTCGAACAACTGGCATGGCGCAGCTGCGATGGCGGCGCGTACCCATTCGACCTGGTGGCGCTTGATGGAATGATCGAGTTGCAACCGGCCCCGATGTGGCGCTCGCTGCTGGACGACATGGCACGCGGCGTCGAGCTGGCCGCCATTGCGCGGCGATTCCACAGCGGGCTTGCGCAAGCTTGGAGCGCGTGCATCGAAACAGCTGCACAGCGCTGGGGCTGCCAGCACTGCGCGCTGACTGGGGGTGTCTTCCAAAATCGCATGCTCTTTGAGGCCATGCACAGCCGGCTCGAGGGTCTGGGACTGAACGTGTTGTCACACCAGCATGTTCCGGCAAACGACGGCGGATTGGCACTGGGCCAGGCAATCATCGCCGCCGTGCGTGGCAGCTCCGCCTAGCCAGCATCACTGGGGCGGTGCCGGTGCATTCCCAAGGTCGGGAAAATACGCTGCCAAATCGGTTTCCCCCCGCAACGCCGCCTCAACACCATCCAGTGCCAAGTCGATGCGCCGCGCCTCCTCGGCGTCAAGCACCTCGCGCGCTGCATCCTGGAGGACCAGCAGCCACACTCCTGTCGGCTGCTCACCTACGAGTGCCAGATTCACCGTGCGCCTCACCCCCCGCCCCTCGCACAGCGCGACCAGGTTGGCGCTCTCGACAATTTGCATCGGTATGCCCAAGCACATTTCGCCATGCTCCCTTGGTGTTCACTACATCGTCACGCATCCAAGCGCGCGGAGGCGACGCGGGAGATTCACCGGCCTCTGGCTCGGGATCCGCAGTCGATAATCATCGAACCTTGTGACCGGATCGATGCCTGTCGCGCCGGCCAGCCGTCTGTCGCGCGCTTGCAAGAGCAATTCCACGTCATCCGCGAAGATGATCAGCAGATTCTCGAGCCAGCGCGCCACATCGGAAGGCTCGGCATGCCGTAGCCGCGGTCTTTTGAGTCGTGCATGCAGCGCGGGGGCGGCCTGCCAGACCTCATCGGTCACCCAGCGGTTGGTTGTGAAAAGACGAAAGGGCAATCCCCTCACATCAACCGACAGCCCGATGAGATGGGAAAACTGCGGCGTGCCGCTTCCCCGGGTTGCGCCATAAGGCACGAAAATATGAAAGTGTCCGTGCTCCGCGCGGGGCCGCTGGCTGGCAACGTGCGCGTGGTAGTAGAACTTCCAGCCTGACTCGTGATCAACCGAATCAGGCTGCGGATAATGGGCCCATTCCACGAATCCCCTTGCAACCCCAAGGAGCCGTGCGGGCGCGCTCAGGCCTTGTCCCGCCCAGTCGGCGATTTGTTGGGCAACCGCGATGCCCGCGTGCGCGGCCTCGCTCGCAGACGAAGCCGTATCAGCCATCACGACGCTCCTCGGTCTCAACACGGATGAACTGCCCCTTTGCGGCGTCGCAGTTGGGGCAACTCCAGTCGTCAGGCAGATCCTCGAACGCCGTGCCTGGTGGAATCTGGCGGACCACGTCTCCCGTCTCGGGCGCATAGACTGTCCAGCAGATTCGACATTCATAATGCAGAGCTGCCATAGCTGCGGGGTGTGTCATAAATCGAGTGTATGCAATGCATGCAACCGCTGGGCGGACTCGGCAATATCGTCGTCCGCCGCGCAAGCGACCGCCGGAATACCGATGACCTCGATCGAGTTGAGGATCAGCATGTCGCTTGAATTGAAATATTGCACCCACCATGTCGCGGCAAGCCGAGTGCTGCGGATACGGCAGGCTCCATAGCCCGACGACAAGATCACGACTGGCCCCTCGCCAAGGGTCTGCACGAGCCATCCCAGTTCCGCATCACTCATCGGCACGAGGTCCAGATTGATCATGTGCCCCCCTGCCCCAGCCTGGAATGCCCGGCTTCGCGCAATCAACTCGGCGAGAATATGGGGTGCATTGACCACGTCGGACGTGATCCCATCGCGCAATGGCATGTCCATTGGCGCACTCGCCTGGCGGGCCCTCGTGATAAGTACCTCCGGGGCGTCAGCCACTTCAAGCGCGTCGCTCACCACTCGGCCGTCGGCACTGATCCGCTGAATCCGCCAAAGACCAGGAAACACCGATTCCTGGATACGCAACTCCGGCTCGCCAAGCACGACCGCGCTAACCTCGCCACGTCCAAGCAGATCATCGAGAAATCGCCGCTCCGTCGCCGCGGTCTCATCGAGGTCGAAGCGCGGGCTCGGCATGCCGATCCGATAGGCGGCGAGCGCCGAACTCAATAACGCCGGCCATGCTTTGCCGGCCTGGCGAAGCTCGGGGTCGTCGGGCAGCGCCGGCGGGCTGAATACAGCCATCTCCTTGGGCAACTGCAGATATCCCGGCCCACCATCAAGGGAAGCCGGTCTCGGGCCGTGCAGCAACGTGCGACGATCGGTCATCTCATGTATCTCCCAAGCCGGTGGATGGGCCAGCGTACGGACCTCCGGTGTTGACTGGATCGGCCACAATTGCGGCGATCTCGGCGAGATAGACGGCCCAATCACGCATGCGCCCAATCGATCCCAGCACAGCACCGTCGCGCAAGAAGACGAGAGTCGGGCGAACGTTGACGCCAAAGCGCTGCGCCGCGGTGCGATCGACGTCAGGGTCAACCACACCCACGCGGAAGCGCCCGGCGAATGCGGTCATCAACTCGGGAAGCACGGCAGCGACGTCGTCGATTTCCGGATAACGCCTGCTGTTGCCCGTAAAAAACAACACACGCGTACCCGTGGCAGCGAAGGCATCAACCGCGTCGCCCGCGAGCTGTTCGACGTCGGGCCGTGCCAGAAGTCGCTGAAACACACCACTCGTGGCATTGGTCATGAAGACGCCTTCGATCCAGGCGTTGCCTGGGGCCGCCCCCGCTCGTACGGCTGCTTCGCCACGGATGCCGGACCCAACGGGTCCCCAGCAGTGCCACAAGGCAAAGCCTCGGCGCGGAGCCCCGCCTGTGCAAGAAACGCAATCCCGGCTGCGATCGCGGCATCAATTTGCCCATCAACAGGTCCCGACAGGCTTCCGCCGTAGGACTCGAGGTCCAGCGGTTGCACACCGACCAGACGCATTCGCGTCGGCTGACGCCCCGAGAGGGCGGCGAGCGCCAGCACGTCCTGAAAATTTGTCTGGTGAAGGCTCATTTTTTTCGCTGTGAGGTAACGCGGCACGTCGGCATCGTCGATCAGGCGTAACGAACCAGCGGGAAGGCCATAATCAATCGCGTCGAAAATCAACAAGACATCGGCATCCTCAATCCAGGGCAACAGTCCCAGGCCCAGCGTGCCGCCATCGACAAGCTTCACATTGGAGCCGAAACGATAGCGCTCGTGCATCGCTTCAACCACACGCACGCCGAAGCCTTCGTCGGCCCACAGGATGTTGCCAATGCCAAGGACAAGGACCGATCGCTCGGCGATCATGGGCGGCCGTCTTTGAAGTAACGCCAGCCATCGACCATTGTGCTGATCATGGTCTGGCGCGACATGATGTCCTCGCGAATCGCCATGTAGACGTGGACGATCACGAACATGATCAGGTACCACATGGCGAGATGGTGCCAAGTATGAACGGTCTGACTGCTGCCAAACAGCGGAATGACCCAACTCGTAAACAGATGATTGGACCAGGACCCATACCCTGTGCCTTCGCCATACAGCGCGAATCCGGTGATGATCTCGAACAGCACACCGACCACGAACATGAACAACATCGCAAGCTGCGCTAACGGGTTATGGCCGGTCTCCTTGCCGGTTTCGCGTTCGATCAGGAGATACCAGCGCACCGTTCGAAAAAAGGCATGCCACCAATCCTTCGTCCAAACCCGCGGCACGAAGATCTCTCGGGCGTAGCGGTTGCCGACGAAAGTCCAATAGATTCGCACCATCATGCCCAGTGCCAGGACGTATCCGCTCAAAAAATGCGCCAGCCGAATGTCACCCATCAGGTAATGGTTGTAAGGCTGACCGAGAAAGAGCGGCCACGGCGGATTGCCAATGAGCCAACCGGTGATGGCGAGCACCGTGATCGCTGCAGCGACAAGCCAGTGCCAGATGCGCACCGGCAGTTCATAAACATAGACTGGCGCGGTCACTTGTGGCGATGCGACGCCGGTCCACGACAATTGCGATTGATCGGGCATGACGGATTCCCCGGTTAGCCGCAGGCTCTAACGCACCTCGGCGCGAACCAACTCGCCCCCATCCGGCGCAATGACATGAGTCGAACACGCAAGGCAGGGATCAAAGCTATGCAAGGTGCGAAGAATCTCCAGCGGCTGTGTTGCCTCGGCGAGCGGCGTGTTGAGTAGCGACGCCTCAAACGCACCAATGTTGCCCGCGGGATCCCGCGGCGAACCGTTCCAGGTCGTCGGCACGACGGCTTGATACGACTCGATACGGGTGTTCTTGATGTGCACCCAGTGGCCCAGCGAGCCACGCGGAGCCTCAACGCGGCCGATGCCCTTGGTGTCGGCCGCCCAAGTGGACGGTTCCCATTTCTCCGTGGATGCGGTGGCGAGGTCCCCTGCACGCAGGTTATCCATCAAGCGATCATGGAACGTGCGCATCTTGTGCGCCGCCCATGAAGCCTCGAGGCCGCGCGCAGCGGTGCGGCCCAGCGTTGTGAACAGTGCGTCGACCGGCAAACCCAGATCGCTGAGCAGCTTGTCCACCGGCTCCTTGAATTCGGGTATTCCCCGCGCGTAGCCCACTGTGAACCGGGAAAGCGGACCGACCTCCATCGCGTGCCCACGCCAGCGTGGCGCCTTGATGAACGAGTACTTGGCGGATTCATCGAGCTGTTTGATATCCGTCTTCGTCCCCACCGTGTTGGGTCCAAGCTTGAAGTTCGGGTCGGTGATCCCAGCCCAGGGGTGAAGACCAACCGCCTCGTCCGGATAGCGATACCAAGAATGATCGACGAACTCCTGCACCTGCTGGGGGTCCCGAAGATCGACGTCCATCACGGCACCAAGCTTGCCACCGACGATGACTCCACTGGGGATCAGCATGTTGCCTTCCGACCAGTCATTCGCGTGCAGCGGAAATTCACCATAGGACATGACGTTTTGCCCCGCCAGCCCGCGCCCGTAGGTCCAGTTCTTGTAGAAGGAAGCGATCGCCTTGAGATCAGGCATATAGACCTGGTCGATAAAGTCAATGGTCCGGTCAATGATTGACGAGACGAGGTTGAGTTGCACCATATTGACCGGTGCGCCTGCCGCGAGCGCCTCATCCAGATTGATGGCACACGCCATGCCCCCGACAAGCCAATTCGGGTGGGGATTCTTGCCACCGAACACCGTATGAATCTTGACGATCTCGCGTTGAAAATCGAGCGCTTCCAGATAGTGTGATACCGCCATCAAATTCGCTTCGGGCGGGAGCCGATAGGCCGGGTTACCCCAGTAGCCGTTCATGAATGGACCAAGTTGCCCGGAATTCACAAATTTCTGCAGCCGGGATTGCACATCCCGGAAATATCCCGGCGATGAATTGGGCCACGGCGAAATGCTCTGTGCCAACGCGCTCGTCGCTTTCGGATCCGCCTTCAGCGAGTTGACCACGTCAACCCAGTCCAGCGCATGCAAATGGTAGAAATGAATCAAATGATCCTGCGCCCATTGCGTCGCAAGCATCAGATTGCGGATGGTGTTTGCATTTTCGGGGATCTTGATCCCGAGCGAGTCTTCCACGGCGCGCACCGATGCGAGCGCGTGCACCCCGGTACACACGCCGCAGATACGCTCACAAAATGCCCAGGCATCACGTGGATCACGCCCTTTGAGAATGACTTCAAGCCCACGCCACATGGTCCCGGACGACACTGCATTGCGAATGACATTGTTCGCATCGAGGTTGACTTCACAACGCAAATGCCCTTCGATCCGCGTGACCGGATCCACAATCAGCCTGCGCCCGCTGTTGTCCAGGTTGAAGCCGTTCGGCGTCGTCACCGTGCTCATTGCTCGCCTCCGTCACCCATGTCGGACTGCTCAACCTTATCCTGGCGCTTCTTGCGCACCACCTTGACCACACTGGCCACGGCGTGCGCCGCGACCCCAGCGCCAACGACCGCGGCACCAGCACCACCGAATGCGTCGGCCGTCGCCTCGATCCCGAGTGCCGTTCCGATGTGGGACAGGCGTTGGTAGAACGGGCCGTTATCCCAGAAGTTTTCTTCGGAGCAGCCGATGCAACCATGTCCAGCCTGAATTGGAAAGGAAACGCCCCCGTTCCAACGAATGGTCGAACAGGCGTTGTACGTGGTTGGTCCGCGGCAACCCATTTTGTAGAGACAATACCCCGAGCGCGCCCCTTCATCGTCCCATGACTCGACGAATTCACCCGCATCAAAGTGAGGTCGCCGGTAGCACTTATCGTGAATCCGTTGACCATAGAACATCAGAGGCCTTCCACGATTATCCAGTTCGGGAAGTCGGTCGAATGTGACCATGTAGCTAATGACGCCCGTCATGACCTCGGCGATTGGCGGACAGCCCGGAACCTTGATGATGGGTTTGTCCGTGATCACTTTATCAATGGGCGTTGCCGCCGTTGGATTGGGCCGCGCGGCCTGCACGCATCCCCAAGACGCACATGCGCCCCAGGCAATCACCGCCTTTGCATCGGCTGCGACCGACTTGAGTTTGTCGACGAAAGGCTTTCCACCCACGATGCAATACATGCCATCCTCGTTAAGCGGAGGATTTCCCTCGACAGCCAGGATGTATTGGCCCTTATATTTTTTGGGTATCTCGTCGAGGATCGCCTCGGCCTGCTCCCCGGCAGCCGCCATCAAGGTATCGTCGTAGTCGAGCGAGATCATCTTCAAAATGACGTCCTTCGCCAGCGGATGCCCGGACCGAATGAAGGATTCCGAGCAGCATGTGCACTCAAGCCCATGCATCCAAAGCACGGGAATGCGCGGCTTGGTTTCCATGGCGTGCGCGATTTTCGACGCGTATATCGGCTCGAGGCCCAGCGCTGCGGCCGTCAGCGAACAGAACTTGAGAAAGGAACGTCGGCTTGTTCCCTGCGCGCGCATCAGCTCATAAAACGTCTGGTTCTCAGCCACCATTTCCGTCTCCTCACTTCAAGAGCGAACCAGCGCCGGGCTGGTCCTCTTGATCAACCAAGCTGCGCCTTCGCTTTCCCCATTAAGTTCAATCTAGGCAACTTTCAACGTGAATGCGATCCCGGATCCAGGCGCCTGATTGACCTTCATCAAGAATCCTTGCTTTAAATCTGTTCGAAGATGAAACATGAGCTCGGCGACACTGCGAAGCAGGCTTGCGCTGGCCATAAGCTTGCCTCGTCGGGTTGTAGCCATGCTGACTTCCGCATGCAGTCGGCCGCTGGCCGGTGATGGAGTCTGCCTCGCCATCAATGGACCTGCGCTGCATGAACCGGAAGCCACCTGCGCGTGACTGCGTCTCTTCGTACCGTCGATCCATATCTCTGCCATGCGTTTCTGAAGCGTTGGCGCCAGGGAACATGTTCACCTGCAAAATTGTCGCAATGCCCGCGCGCTGGATAATTCACAACAGGCGTTGCCATGCGCGAACATCAGGCGCCCGTGTGCCGCCAATGTTGATGATTGCGGCACCCCCTTGCGCCCACCTTTTCTTCTATAACGCCCGAGCCCCGCGCATGACTTCCTGCCGCGTCCAACGTGATCTCGCCGTTCCGAACGACGCCTTGTTTGCACTGGTCGCCGACGTCGAGGCCTATCCCCGATACATGCCTGGATGGAAGGCCGTTCGGGTTCTCGCGCGAGCGGGTTCGTCCTGCCGGGTCGAGCAGACCATCAATCTCGTCGGCGCCGAAATCACGTTCGAGTCCATCGCAGAATGGGATCCGCCCCACCGTCTGGATATTCGGGCAACTGACAGCCCATCACAGCCCTTTCGCAAATTCCACTTGTGCTGGACCTTCACCCCGACTGGCCCACAACAAACGCTGCTTCAAGTCGAACTCGAATGTGAATTCCGTTCCGCGCTCCTGACCCATGTGGCACGCCGTATGAGTTGGATCTTGCTCAATCGCGCCATTGACGCCTTCGAGCGCAAGGCAACGCTGCTTATGGATAAGCCAGGCATTGACAGTCATGGCGGGTCCGCTGCGAGCACACTCTCCAATCACGATCCAAGCAGATAGGCGAGCGCGAGGAGCGCGCCGGTTGACAAGTGAAGCAACACGGACATTGCGTTAACCTGCAACAGGTCAAATGGAAGGCGCTTGCGATCCTCGTTGGGGTCGCGCCAACGCTCCACCCAGCGACGGCCGAGGCGGTCGGCCCTGAAAAAGAGCGGGAACGGCAGAAGCGCGAGCCACGCATACGGGGTCGCCAAGCCTGGAGTGACCACACCAAGCACACCGAGCGCCACGATCAGCGTGAAGCCCACCAAGTTGAACAGGCGATAAATGCCGAATACGCGGTCATAGGTGAACGCCATGTCGCGATCTTGAGCGATGCGCACGACCCAGTTGCGTTTTCCGCTGATGGCATCGGCGGGCGCATCCTGAAACTGGTTGATCCAAAGCACGAGCAAGATGAACACGCTGACGGGCAGTGACGCAACAACACTGGCAAACACGGGCCATGGCGTCGCGCCACCTGCCGTCAAGACATAACTTGTCCCCAGGACGATGACGGGTCCAAAACCGACAGCCACCGCGACCTCACCAAATCCGCGGTAGCTCAGCGGAAATGGCCCCACCGTGTAGGCAACGCCCAGGGCACAGCCCAGAGCCCCGATCATCAGCAAAGGCGTCGGGGCAAACGCCGACCCGGCGATGAGCGCGTTGATGTGCAGCCCGATCCAAATCGTTGCCCCGAAACAGGCAATGCTGGCTGCCAGCACTTTCCACGGCGCCAGAAGCCCAAGCTGGATCATCCGACTTCCACCAGTGAACGCATTGGCGCCCACCTGATTCTGATCGTCCGCCCCGCTGGTGTGATCTCCGTAGTCATTGATCAGATTGGTGCCAGCCGCAGCCAGCACCGCCCCGACCAATGCCCACACAAAAATGGCCCACGACCACTCCTGGCCTTCACCCGCACGCCGCATGGCATAGCTGGCAATGGCGCCCCCCAACAGCACAGGGACCAGGGCCGCGGTAAAAAACGGCGCACGAACGGCATGCACCCAAAGTCGCATCCAGCGACTCAGCGCCCGCAGCGCCTGCAAGGGGTGGCTGGGCTCGTTTTGTGGAAAGTCGCGCCACGCAAAACGCGGGATGGCCAAGGTGTCGACCAGTGCCGTGCGCGTCGGAGACAGCCGAAAGCAGCCAAACTCGCTGGGCACCTTGCCCGTGACATCATGGATCGCCTGTTGCGGCACATGAACCCCAGCTTGCAACAGGGCGACTGCGCGAATGCGACCTGCCTGATCCAGAATCTCGCTGCAGTGCCCGCTGATTTCCACTCCGAGCTCACTGCCTTGTTCGCAGGGCCAGATCACAGCCTGCACCGACGAATTGGTCGCCACTTGGGCCGCGATTCGAGACGCCTTGCAACACACGAAGATCAAATCTTGGCCGTCGAGCACGAATTGAAGCGGAGCAGCCGAGCTGTTTCCGTCGACCGAGGTCGCAAGCACCATGCGGTTCGCGCCCGCCAGGACGTGCTCGAGCAGTGGCTGGTCGGCGGCCGCCAGTGTCAAATCGCCACCGAATTTCATCACGTCGGATTGGTCCATTGGCTCTCCGAGGCACGGACGCACATGGGGCTAGGCGGCGAGATCGCCGCCGCCAGCGCGCTACTCAGTTGCAGATCCCTTTCAGGTTGATTCGCACGGGAACCTTCGGCATTGGTGCAACGGCCGCACCCGCGGCGGACGCAGCCTCTTGAGGCGACCCGATTTCGAGCATTGGAATCGGCGCAACACCGGCCTGTGGGCATGTGTTCAAGGCACGCACAATCTGAAATGTTTCGCGTTGAGAGGCCCACGCGTCAATCTTTTTGGCCCATGCACTCAGGCCCCCAGCCAGTCCGAGCGCCGGCACGCCCGCCACTCGCAGCAGTGTGGTGGCCTGCGCCTGCCTGTCGGTTGTTTCCGCATAGACAATCACCTGCGGCACGCGCCGCAGGCGCACAATTTCCGCCGGATCAAATAGCTTGGGCAACGGAATGTTCTGAGCACCTTGAATGTGGGCCTCAGCGAAGGCCCTGGCCGAGCGGATGTCGATCAACGTGAAATCCCCTCGATGCGCCAACATCAAGTTGCGCAAATGCTCGGGCGTGATCGCATCATCACCGCGCGCCACCGCTTGCGCCAGCGATTGAAGCGTGGCGTCCCGTGGCATCGCCGCCCAGACCACGTCAACGGGAGACAGTGCAGCGACGGCAGGAACGAGCAGCGGTATTGCACGCAGCGCAGCGGCCAGGCTTGGCCGTCGGATGCCGGAATTTCGCTTGGGCATGGTTTGTTCCTCAGAAACGACCATTAGGGTTTTCGCCGTCCTTGCGCAGGTCCTTCAGCAGGGACGCATTGAACTGGTTGTCGAAATGGCTCCAACTGGTCTCTTGACCCGTTTTCACGACCACGTCACGTAACAAAAATCCACCAAACAAGACCAACACCGCCGCAACGGCTGCAACGCTGACCATGGAGCGTCTCCATAAGACAAGCTCCAGCGCAAGCGGCAAAGCGAGCCCGGCGCCGATGAATCCGAGCCAGAACACCTGGGTGGCGCCACCACCGAGCACGTGTGCCGCAGCGTCGCGCTGCAGCGCGTTGCCGTTGAGCATATCAGCGAGAAACAAGCCTATCAGCGCGAGTTCCACCAAGATAAGACCCAGATCGATCCGTCCGAACAAATGCCTCTCACCGTCGGCTCCTGTGCCCAAGATCATCATCGCCGCGCCGGTTGACAGCCCGGAAGTGAGAAAGAGCGGGCCGAGAAGCGCCGAATGCCAGAATGGTCTCGCGTTGAATGCCGACAGCAAAACCCCGGTGTAAATGCCAAGGGCAATGCCCAAAGCGAAATTCAGGACGGCCAGCTTGCGGCGCTGCATGACGCAGATTGCACTGATCGGTGCGATCAGGCGCGGACCGATTGCCGGCAGCCGGTCCAACCATGCCGAAAGTGCCGGAAACCCGCTGGGCAAGCCAGCCAGCGTCAGCAGCCCCAGTGCAGGGATGACCAACAGCAGCACCCAAGACCCCCATGACATCACCGAGGTCACGTGAAGTCCCGTATAGAAGCGCCAAACGTTGATCTTTTGCTCGAGATCGAGGAAAAGGGTCGTCATCCCGACCATCAATGCCACGAATCCGATCAGTGGCGCTTGGCCCGCGGCGAACGGCGCCTGGGCCTCGCGCCGCGCAAGCACCGCCCAAGCCGACAACACCATGAGCCCTGCGGCCAGGCCACCGAGAAAAAGATAGGTCGCAATTTGCCAGCCCCAGATCGCAAGCTGAGGCTCGACTTTTGCGTTGGCCAACACGCTGGCCAGAACTTCCTCGCGCATGATCGTTGACTCCTCTCCCTGCGTCTTTTCGGTATTCGCAATTGGTGTCGAGCGCCTCCTGGCCCTCAACGCAGGTAAAACACGTTTGGCTCGTTGCCGCTCTCGGGATGCAGTGTGTAGTGTTTGCGGCTGGCGAGCAGTTGGCTGACCTCACTGGTCGGCTCGTCAACCAGCCCGAAATGCATCGCGCGCGTCGGACACACGGCTACACACGCGGGATCGTCGCCGACTTGGACTCGATGAACGCAGAACGTGCATTTGCCGATATAGCCCTGCGGCTGCATGATCAAACGCGCGTCGTAAGGGCAGGCGGCGATGCAGGCCTTGCAGCCAGTGCAGCGCGTGGCATCCACGACCACGATATTGGTACCGTTCCAATATTGGCTCGCGCCAGTGGGGCAGACTTCGACGCAGGTTGCATGCGAGCAATGGTTGCACCGCTCGGAACGAAATTCAGTCGCCAAATCCGGATAGATCCCGGTGGTGACCTCAACCACCCAGTCGTAGCACAGCCCTTCGGGGACATCATTTTCCATGCGGCATGCATCAACGCATGCCGTGCAGCCCACGCAGGTCTTTGTGTCGATCACCATGGCATACCGCGTCATGACACCACCTCCTTGCGGAATGTGACGAAATTTCCCCGCATCCCTGTGCCACCCATGATCGGATCGATCAGGACTCGGGTCATGAGCGCCGAATCGTCCGCTCCACGACCAAACGCCAATTTGAGGCCGCTTGCAGTGTGGCCAAATCCATGGACGAGCCAAACCGAATCCGGCCGCGTGCGCTCGGTGACCCGCACCCGCACAGGGTTGCTGACAACGCCGTCCTGATTGACCAGCCGGACGTAGGTGGCATTGTCGATACCAAAGCGGCGCGCAGCCTGCGGGTGGATCCAGACCAGGTTTTCGGGCATCAGCTGAAAGAGGACCGGATTGTTCTGGGTCCTGCTGAAGCTGTGTTGCGGCGCACGGCCATAGTTCAGATGGAAATAGCCGTCGGACGGGGGCCGAGGCGGCGTGTAATGCGGCAGCGGCTCGAATCCCGAATCTCTCAGCAGAGTCGAATACAGCTCGATCTTTTCGCTGGGCGTTTTCCAAGGAATGTTTGCGCCCGCATCCCAATACAGCGGCGTGCGACGCGGGAACTTCTTGAGACCGATCTTCTGCATCTCGGCGAGAGAACTGCCGACCTGCTTCAACTGCCAGTCCACCACTTCACTGTAGTCTTGCCACGGGAAATAACGCTCAAGCCCAAGCCTCTTGCCGAGCTCTTTCGCAATCCACCAGCCAGGCTTCGAATCGCCCCGAGGTGGCAGTGCCGGCGCGCGCAGGGCCACGCAAGGCTCACGTTCAGGCGAATTTCGCAACGGGTCGTAGCGCTCAAGATAGGAGCATTCGGGCAGCACCACGTCCGCATACCCCGTCATCTCTGACGGCTGCACATCAATGGCCACAATCAACTCAAGCGACTGGGATGCGGTGGCGAGCTTCTCCCGCACCCCCGGCATCGTCATCGGCAAATTGGTGTCGTAGACGATCAGCGCCTTGTAGTGGGCATCCTTGCCGAGGGCGTTATCGATAATGACATTCGTGACCGCTGCTCCCGCGAGCGGATACTTTTTCAGGGTGATGTCCCGCCACGACGCCTTCGGCGCGGGGTAAGCGGGAAGCGGGTAGCTTGGGAGCTCGACCGCCTCCGGTAGGTAATACCCGCCGCGTGCTCCCCAGATGCCTAGCAGTCCAGCCAGAATCGCCATCGCACGGGCGCGTTGCGTATCGTCACCCCACCAGGTCGAATGACGCCCAGGGTGAATGACGGTGGCGGGCGCCGCAGCGGCCATGATGCGCGCTGTACGGCGGATGAGCTCGGCGTCGACCCCGGTCTCGGGATAAGCCCACTCGGGTGTGAACGGCGCGACGTGCTGCGCCAGCGCGTCGAAACCCAATGTGTTGCGCACAACATAATCGCGGCTATAAAGCTGCTCGGCCAAGATGACATTGATCCAAGCCAGCAGCAGGGCAATATCTGTACCCGGCCGGATCGGCAGCCAATGCTGGGATTTTCCGGCCGCCACCGAGAAACGCGGATCGACGGTAATAATGGTTGCATCGTTGCGTATGGCGTCCCCGAACGTCTGCACCTGACTGTTATGAAGGTTTTCGCCGATATGCGATCCAACCAGCACAATGCACCGCGCATTCTCCATGTCGGTCTGTTCGGGTGACTCCAACCCTTCGCCGAACGTCAGGAAAAATCCGGTGTCACGTGGCCCGCGGCACTGCGCAAATGCAGGCTGCGCGATGCTGTCGCTTCCGAAAGCGCGTACAAGGTGGTCAAAGTGTCCGGCGCCCGGGCCGTGGACAAGCGCCGCGACGCGATCGGCGCCGTGCTCGCGCGCGACTTTACTCAGTTTTTCGCTGATGAAGCCAAGCGCCACGTCCCAGCTGACCGGCTCGAAGCTCTGCTTCCCATTGCGCTGCACCCGCAACAGCGGCTTGACCAGCCGATTTGGATCGTAGTACGCGCCAACGCCGCCGGTTCCGCGCGTGCATAGCCGTCCGTTCGAATGCGGATCACCCGGCTGGCCCGTGATTTTCCAAAGCTCACCGTCTCGCGTATGCACACTTGCGGCACAACCCCAAAAGCAGATATTGCAGACCGTCGGGCTTTGCTTTGCAGGTGCTTGTGTCATCATCTTCTGCCATTCGGCAGGCTGGCTGCACCCTTCCAGCGTAGACCCCAGCAGCGCGACAGACCCCACTGCCGCGCTGACCTTCAAGAAGTCACGGCGCTGCATGTTCAATCCCCTAAGCCGCCACACCGCAAGGCGCCCAATGGTGACACCGCGGGATCGGCACCTCTTGCCGCAAATGCGCATCGGACCATGGGGTCACAAAACGTTGCATCCATCGACTCACCTCCATTGTGAAGGCCCGCCTCGAAAGGCACGACCATCGTCGATACGGTGAAACCTTGCAAGCGCGTTGGCGTAATCGGGGCGAGTCAAGCGCCAGCTGAGGACCCAGCAACACACTATTTTCAGGCTAGTCGGAAATGTGCGCCTCGAACTTGATCCACGTCAAGACCGGGAGGTACGTCACCCCAGGCATTCCCAGCCCCCTACCCTGCAATCTGCACGCAGCGCAGACCGCTCGGGACTATAGTTATCGCACAAGCTGGCGGAGTCCCGCGGACTGTAATTGCGCGCAATGGAGAAAACGAATTGAAAAACGTGGACTTGCTGCTTCTCCATGCGCCGAGCGTGTATGACTTTCGCAAACATGCGATCCTTTATGGACCCGTGAGCGACCTGATTCCGTCGTCAACGGTATTCGAGATGTATCCCCTCGGTTTCCTGACGATCGCGAGCTATCTTCGGCGGCAGGGAATGGAAGTGCGCATCGTCAATCTGGCGCTGCGCATGATCAATAGCCGCCGCTTCAGCGTTCCGCGCTTCCTTGCCAAAATTGCCAAGCCCGCGGCCATCGGGATCGATCTCCATTGGCTGCCACATTGCCATGGCGCGCTGGAGGTGGCGCGCATCGCAAAGGAAATTCTGCCCGACACGCCAATCATCATGGGCGGCCTGTCGTCAAGTTACTTTCATGAGGAGCTGATCACCTATCCGCAGGTCGACTATGTCTTGCGGGGCGACAGCACCGAGCCGCCCCTGCACCAGTTGCTGCTTGCCTTGCGCGACGGAAGCGATCTCACCACCATTCCAAACCTTACGTGGAAAAAGGCCGGGGCAGTCCAGGTCAACCCGTATACCTTCATCCCGGCCACTCTCGATTACGCCGACTTGCGGCCGGACCTGATGGTCGAGATGGTTCTTCGCTATCGTGACTTGCAGAGCGTCACACCGTTCAACGGCTGGACCAAGAACCCCATCACCACCGTGTTCACGGTCAAGGGCTGTGCACACGACTGTGTCACGTGCGGCAGCTCGCACACAACCTGCACGCACCTGACGATGCGCGACAAACCCGTGTTCCGCAGCCCGGCAAGCCTGGTCGAGAACATGCAGGCCATCAGCCGTCTGACACGCGCTCCGATTTTCCTGGTCGGCGATCTGCTCCAAGCCGGCCCAATGCATGCCGCGGAAGTTCTCGAGCAGCTTCGGCTGGCCCGCATCAACAACGAAATCGTCTTCGAGTTTTTCACCGTGCCGCCGACCTCGGTGCTGCAAGCCATTGCTCGATCGACCAAAAACTGGAGCATGGAGTTCAGTCCTGAAAGCCATGACCGCGCGGTTCGCAATGCGCAAGGCGGAGGCGAAGGCGAATATGACAATACTGCGATGGAGTCGTTCTTTCAGGAGGCGCTAAGGCAGGGCTGCCACCGCATTGACGTATTTTTCATGATTGGCTTGCCGCAACAGACCGTACGCTCGGTCCATGAGACCATCGATTACTGCGAACATCTCTTTGCCCTGGGTGACGCACGGCTGTCCTGCTTCATTTCACCCATGGGACCTTTCCTCGATCCGGGTAGCCGTGGCTTCGAAGAACCGGAACGCCTCGGGTACCGCCTCTTCGCACGCACACTCGAAGAGCACCGGCAGCTGCTGATACAGCCAACCTGGGAGCGGATCCTCAATTACGAAACCCGGTGGATGAGTCGTACCGAGCTGGTCGACGTCACCTACGCGGCGGCTGAGCGTCTCAACGATCTAAAGGTTCGGCATGGCCGGATTTCACCGCGTCGCGGCCGAAAGGTGGCCAGCCAAATCAAGGAAGCGCGCGCCTTGCGCGCCAGACTGGACGCCGAGCTGGCCACCGGAAAGGCCTCTTCGGCCTACCAGAGTCTGGCGGGCGAGATATCACGATTCAGCATGGACACGGTTTGCGACAAGCGCGAACTGTTCTGGCCACGGCACGCCGTCAATTTCAAGGCCAAAGAGATTGTGCGCATTATTAAACGGTATCTTTCAGGCCAGATCGAGTCGCCCAACGCGTAGGCTTTCGCTTCGCGACCGTATAACGGCGCCGTGCGGTTTTGCGCGATGGCACTTCCAAAACAAGTGCTTGTTGGATGCCCCTTCGATGCCAAGATCGTGCAGTCGCCACGTCAACGTCGCACCCGAATCATTGCGCCTCTGTTATTTTCGTTCGACACGGGATTATTTCGCCAGGCATCGAGTCTTCATATCGACCACAAACTCTCCTGTGCACGTTGCGCACTGAATCCCGTAATGGCCTCATTGAAGCCACCATTTGTGCTGATTCGCGATTGGATCCAAAGCCTACCTATTAAGAGTCCGCCAACAGCGAAAATTCATCGCTAATCTGGCAAGCCGACAGTCGGATTTCCGAGATTCGTCCATTCGATCATGGATCCCGCATAGAGCTTCGAGTTTGGATTACCGACGATTTCGCTCATCACGAACCACGCACCGGAGGCAAAAAGCGCCGTATTGCAGTAGCTAATGGTCGGCACGTCCGGCCTGATATGGAATTGGGCCAAGATCATCTTGTAATCTCTTGCGCTCATAAATTCGTAGGCCGCGCCAATCGGCCTGACAATCGCGTCGGTCGGGAAGGACACGGCGCCCGCCAAGTGCCCTGGTGTTTTATCCACTGGACTCCTGACGACACCCAGGAACTGATCCACGGGACGGGCGTCGACGAACTGATACGAGCCTTCCCGCAACCCCACTTTGACCTGTTCCAAAGAGGCAAGGATTTTTTGGTCGGCGGGGCCGGCGGTCCAGTTTCCGGTTGCTGCGGCAATCTTGTCAACACTTACCGGATAGCCGTCTTGCAACCACGCGTTGAGGCCACCATTTAAAATGGCAATTTTGTCGCGGGGCTCACCGAAAAAGCGCAGCTGGAAATAAAGCCGGGTGGCCATATCCACGGACGAGACGCTGTCGCCGACCGAAACAATGACAATAGGCTTGTCGGACTTGTTCAGACCCGAATCATCCATAATCTTTGTAAAGCGCTGCGCGGTGGGCATTTGTGCCTGAATCTTCACCCCGTCGACGATCCGGTCAACCCGGATCTTGTTGAAATCGACAGCAATCGCATTGGCAATATGCCCGCCGGTCTGCAGCAAACTCTTTTTCCCACTGGCCGCGACACCCCCGAATTGTGGTTCTTGGGTCAAATTCTTCATGTCGTCGCGGATATCGACAACCGTAACCTCGTTGAGATGCCGGCTCAGCCATTGCGGAGTGACGAGCGCACCCGGCAGGCCAGAGGCCGAAGCGGCTTGAGCCACCACCCCAAGAACGCAAATTGCGAACAACAATTTCCCCTTCATGCCCTTCTCCTCATATTGACGCCATCCCCCTCACCGATGCAGGCGCCGCCTGTAACGGTGAGGGGCTGTTGCTGAAAGAGCCTCCTGCGCTGAAGCGCCCTGACAGCCGGATTTATAGCGCGCTTTGCGGGTGCGCACAGGCCTGAGTTCCTGCGTCCCCGCGGCACTGCGTTCGCGCAGTTCGATTGTGCGGCATATGCAGCAGAAGCGATTCGCGCTTGCGGCCGTAGACACGACAGGATTTGGGATTGGGAGCTTGGCCGGCAGCGGCTAACCACGACGCACTGGAGCTCGTCACGCGCCACCTTGGACTCCAACATGGAACCAAACTCCCTGCAAGCAGCATTCGAAATGGAGCGCGCCAGACGATGATTGCTCCCGACCATCATGGAACCGTAAGACCAATGATGCATACCGTCTGGTTCTCACGAAAGATCGTCGTCGATGCCTTGTCGAGATGATCGCGCCGTGCGTCGCGCACGGCTGCGTGGACCTTCACAATGCGCCTAGAAGATTAACGCTGCCCACTGTACAAGGGTGGGGTGCGTGCGCCTTGGGGCCCAAACCGGCCTTGGCGGCCTCACGCTTGCCAGCGTCGGGTCGCAGCGGCGGGGGCGACGCATGTCTTCTTGGTAACGCATCCGGCCGTAGCGGGTCAAGCAACAGGACGATTTCAGCGTCCCTCGGAATTTTTCCGTCCACGTTAATGGGAATGTCTTCCGCGCATATGCCGTTAGACGTTTCTCGTCCCCTCCGTCAAGCATAAGGTGACCGCACTTCGAGTAGTGGCCGCAGTACGGGGCCGTTGCTGGGCGTTACGAACTCGGAGGCGGCTGTGTCTGAATGGCGCCGGACAACAAAAAGCCCACTTGGCCAAGACCCGTGGGCTTTTCTAATGGACACCTATCACACAACAGCGATAACACAAAATGTGGCCCATCGGCAAATCAAGCATATCGTGCCCAGTCGGCCACTTTTTGCTTAACGGCACACGAGCGCTAACCCGTATGAATGCTACGGATGGCGGAAGCGGTGAGATTCGAACTCACGAACGGTTGCCCGTTGCCGGTTTTCAAGACCGGTGCAATCGACCACTCTGCCACGCTTCCGAAGGATCGGCATTGTAGGTGAGGCTCGGAACTAAATCGCATTTGACTGAATCGACCGCGGTTTGCGGTCCTGTTCAGAGGGGAGAAACAATGTCAGCACCTCATTGAGCAGATCCCAACCCCTGGGAGTTGCAGCGATGAATTCTCCCGTCTGCCTCACAAGCCCAAGCCGATTGGCTTTCTCGAGCCCTGCGCGCAACGTGGACAGGGGCAAGCCCGTACGCTGCGTGTAAAGCTCTGTCGCAAATCCTTCGCGCAGGCGCAGCGCGTTGAGAAGGAACTCAAATGGAAGCTCGCGCCTTGCGATTTCGGCTTCGGACTCGACCGGTGCGCCTTGCACGGCTTGCTGCATATAACGTTCAGGCTGCCGCCATCGGGTCTGGCGAATGATGCGATGCGCGAAACTCAGTTTGGAGTGCGCTCCGGCGCCGATGCCCAGGTAGTCGCCGAAATCCCAGTAGTTCCGGTTATGGCGGCAGGCGTGGCCCGGTCGCGCATAGGCGGAGACCTCATAGCGATCGAGTCCGTCAGCCTGAGCCAGATCGGCGACCGCCTGCTGCATGTCGGCGGCGAGATCGCCGTCGGGGAGATGCGCTGGGGGTCGCTTCGCAAATGCAGTCTGGGGCTCGATGGTGAGCTGGTAAAGCGACAGGTGCGCAGGCTGAAAAGCAAGTGCCTTCGCAACCTCGGCGCGCGCGTGCTCGACGGTCTGCCCTGGCAGGGCAAACATGAGATCGATATTGAAGTTGGGCACGACGGTTTGGGCTTCCTCGATGGCAGCCCGCGCTTGCGCGGCGTCGTGGACACGCCCGAGCCTGCCGAGCATGTCATCGTCGAAGCTCTGCACGCCAATGGACAGGCGATTGACCCCCGCCTGGGCATAAGCCTTGAAACGCTCGCGCTCAAAGGTTCCAGGATTAGCCTCAAGGGTGATCTCTGCGTCGGACGCCAGTTGCACGCGAGCGCGCACTTGGGCCAACAGAGCGTCGACGGCATCGGGCGAGAACAGGCTCGGAGTGCCTCCCCCGAAGAAGATGCTCGTGACACGTCGACCCCAGATCAGTGGCAGCGCCGTTTCCAGATCAGCGACGAGCGCCTGCACGTAGCGCAGTTCGGGAATCCGGGGCTGCTCCCCCCGCCACTCATGCGAGTTGAAGTCACAATACGGACACTTGCGCAGGCACCAAGGCAGGTGCACGTAAAGACTGAGCGGCGGCAGCGCATGCAGTTGCAACGTACCTGCCCGCATATAGTCAGGCATGCGAGCAGCAGCCTCGGCCAGTGCCATCTGCCCATGCTCAAGCGGCGTGTCGACGATGGGAATCACAGGCCCCGTCATGGCGATATCCACATATTCGCTGGGAGAATCATCAACGCTTCAAGTCGGCGCCAGGCTGCCGCTGCACGCCCCAAAAGGCCTGCAGCAGTTGCGCCATCTGCCCTGCGGCGCGCGCACGATGACTGACACGATTCTTGTCCTCGGGCAGCAGCTGTGCGAGCGTCGCGCCGCTTTCGTTCAAGACGAACAGCGGGTCATAGCCGAAGCCACCGGATCCCGCCGGTCTCGTCGCAATGCGTCCGTGCAGCCATCCATGGGCAATCAGTGGTTCCGGATCGTCAGGCCGACGCACGGCAGCCAACACGCACACGAAATGGGCGCGGCGATCGGTACAAGCGTTCAGCTCACTGAGAAGTTTCGCGTTATTCAGCCCATCCTGCGTGGCACGGTCAGCCGCAGGGCCCCCTGCCGGTTGCGCATAGCGTGCCGACCACACCCCAGGCTCGCCACCGAGAGAGAACACACACAGACCCGAATCGTCAGCAAGTGCAGGCAAGGCTGTATGCGCCGATGCGTGGCGCGCCTTGGCCAGCGCATTTTCCACGAAGGTGCAGTGGGGTTCGGGGCACTCTGGCACCGCGTACTCCGACTGCGGAGCGATCTCGATCACCAGGTCACCGAAGAGCGCCTGGAATTCAGCGCACTTGCCAGGGTTGCCCGTCGCCAGAACCAACCGCGGATCATCGTCTAACGGCAGTTGCGTCATGCCAGATCGAGGGCCTGCCTTTGCGCGCCAATCAGTTGTGCGATGCCCATCTGCGCCGCGTCAATGAGCGCGTCAAGCTGAGCGCGGTGAAACGGCTCTCCCTCGGCGGTGCCCTGCACCTCCACCAAAGCGCCCGATGCAGTGCCGACAACGTTCATATCGCAATCGCAGGTCGAGTCTTCCTCATAGGCCAGATCCAGCAACACCTCGCCACCAAGCAAACCAACGGAGACCGCCGCCACCAACTCTCGCATGGGATTGCACGCGACTTTCCCCTGCTTCTGCAGCCAGGTGCAGGCATCCCAGGCGGCGACGGCCGCTCCGGTGATGGCAGCGGTGCGGGTGCCTCCGTCGGCCTGGAGCACATCACAATCCAAGACGATCTGGCGCTCTCCGAGTGACGTGAAATCAAACACACTGCGAAGGCTACGCCCGATGAGTCGCTGGATTTCCTCGGTACGCCCCTGTGGCCGCCCACGCTTGACCTCACGTTCGCTGCGCGTGTGCGTCGCACGCGGCAACATGCCATATTCGGCGGTCACCCAGCCTTGGCCTGTTCCCCTGCGATGCGGGGGAACACGCTCCTCGATACTCGCCGTACACAACACGCGTGTGCGTCCCATCTCCACCAGGACTGAGCCCTCGGCATGACATGTGAACTGGCGCAGAAGACGCAGGGGACGCAGCGTTGCGGCTTGGCGGCCGTCGGAACGGGAATAAGGCATGAGATCTATTTTTTGGCCGCGGCGCGGCGGATGGCTTCGTTAATTTCAGCAATGGATCGTTCGATGGCAGCATCATCGAGTTCGTCCATCTGCATGTCCGGTAATCCCGACTGGAAGGTCGACGCGAAAACACCCGGACGGATGCCCTCGGTGCTCACGCCCTGTGTCGTTTCGTGCTCAGCCTCCGCCTCCCACTCCATCGCGAGCGCCGTGACGTTATCCGACTCAACAGCATTCTGCCGCAGTGCCAATTCCACCATCTCGGGCACGGCATCAGATAAAACGCGCTCGCTGAGCAGCCGTACGATCGTGGCCTCAGGCAGCTGGCTCCACAGACCGTCTGAACACAGCATCACCACGTCCCCTGAGCGCAGGCTCTGCGGCACACCGATTTCCACAAAAGGGAGTTGTGACGAACCCAGACAGGTATAGAGAACGTTGCGGTTGACGGGCCCGCCATCCAATGTGGCATCCAGCGGGTTGTTTTCGCGCACCGCGCGCAGCATGCGCTGCTCGGCATGCGAATGGTCACGCGTGCGGGTGAGCAAAGCCCCGTTTCGCAGGTAGTACAGGCGGGAATCGCCAACATGCGCCCATTGTGCAACGCCCTTTTGCAGCACACACAAAACGACCGTGGTACGCGGATAATCGCTCAGCCCCTGCGTCTTGGCGTAGCGTTGAATCTGTTCGTGGGCCGTGAGAATCGCTCGGCGAAGGAACGCGCGCGCATCGTCCAGCGCTGGCTTGGCTTCACGCTGGAACATGGCCGCAATGGTCTGCAGCGCGAGTTGCGCCGCCATATCGCCGCGCGGATGGCCACCCATTCCGTCGGCCAGCCCCAAAAGCACGCTGTCTTGCGTGTAACAGTAACCCATACGGTCTTCATTCGCCAATCGCGCGCCGCGCCGGCTGACCTGGTAGATCGAGAACTTCATGGCTTATCCCGCCCTGACGGTGCCCTCTCGCGAGCACCACCGCCGGGGCCTATGCGCGTAGCCCCATTAACCCCCATACGCGTGGCCTGCTTGGCCTTGTCAACGCGGGATTTGGTGTCATGCACGAGCTCGTCGATTTGCATACGCAATTTTTCGCTCAGCGTGAGCTGTGTATAGCGGCGCGGATCTTCAGCGCCCAGCTCCTTTTGCAGATTGAACACACTTTGGGGGCGTGCCAAGGGATCCAGTGACATGCACCACTCCACGATTTCAATGAGGTTGTCCGAATAGATGCCGCGCAATTTTGATAGTTGCATCGGCAGCCGGTCCTTTTCCAGCCTCTGTGTGGCCTCATACGGGGGGTAACCCGTCATGCACGCGTAAATGCAGGAACCGACCGAGTAAATGTCGGTCCACGGACCAAATGATGCATCACGCTTATACATTTCCGGGGCTGCAAAGCCCGGGGTATACATCGGCCGAAAGCGCTTGTCTTGCTGCCCCAGCACCTCGCGCGCTGCGCCGAAGTCGATAAGGATGGGCTTGTCGTCGTCGGTAATGAAGAGATTGGCCGGCTTGATGTCCAGGTGCAGCATCTTGTGCTGGTGCACCACGCGCAAGCCTTGGAGGATTTCGTCGTAAAGAGAACGGATGGTGGATTCGCGGAAGATCTTCTTGCGCTTGAGTTCGCGCGCCGTGATCACGAACTCCTGCAGTGATGAACCCTCCAGGTAATTCATCACCATGTAGACCGTTTCATTTTCCCGGAAGAAATTCAGCACACCAACGACACTGGGATGCGAGATCTGCGCCAGCGACCGGCCTTCTTCAAAGAAGCTCTTCAGCCCCAAGCGGTATAGCGCCAATTTCTCAGGGTGTGCAATGGGCACCATCTCGCCCGCCGCTCGCTCCACCAAGGATGCCGGCAAGTACTCCTTGATGGCCACGCGCTGGCCATCCGCCGTGAGGGCGAGGTAGACCACGCCAAATCCACCGCTGGCCAGCTTGCGCAAAATGCGGTAGCCCCCAACCTGCGTATCGGGTTCAAGAGGTGCTGGCTTGGTTTTGGACATGTCGATTGACAATGGCAGGACTGCCCTGCGGAAGGAATGCTAGCTCGCGCGCCGCATTATGAAAAAATGCGGCGTTCGACCAAGGAGCATCGAGTGAAATTACTTTATAGCATGACCGGTTACGCCGAGGTCGGCCTGCCCGTTTCGGGCTCAGCTACACCCCTGACGATACGCGTCGAGTTGCGCAGTGTGAACAGCCGCTTTCTGGATTTGTTGCTCCGCCTGCCTGACGAACTGCGCGCAAGCGAAGCCAATGTCCGTGCATCGCTGACTCGCGAACTGCGCCGTGGCAAGGTGGAATGCCGGGTCAACCTGGACGAGGGCCAATCCGCGCAGATGCTGCCCGATCTGCAAATTGTCGAGTCATTGCTTCACGCCGAAGCCGCCTTGCTGCAGCGCGCACCACACCTGCGCAGCCTCTCCGTGGCTGATGTATGGCGCCTTGGCGCGGCACAGCAGCAACAGCCCTCTAGGGATGCGACTGCATTGGCGAACACGTTGCAGCAGGCCCTCGAAGGGGCATTGCAGGGGCTTCAGAAGGCGCGCGCGGCCGAAGGGGATCGACTTCGCAGTTTCCTGCTGGAGCGTTGCGACCAATTGCAGCAATGGGCACGTGCAGCTGAAGGCGTGGCGCCGCAAGCCGTGCTTCGGCAGCAGGAACGCTTCATGACCCGTTGGAGGGACGCGCTGGCGACCCTGGGCGGAGGCGCAAATCCGGAGGCGGTCCAGGAGCGTCTTCTGCAGGAAACCACAGCGTTCGCTCTGCGCGTGGATGTGGCCGAGGAAATCAGCCGCCTACAATCCCATCTTGATGCCATACGCACGGTGCTCGAAACTGGTGGGGAAGTGGGCAAACGGTTGGATTTTCTGATTCAGGAACTGCATCGGGAAGCCAATACCTTGGGCTCCAAATCCGCCGTGCTCGAACTCAGCGAGTTGGCAGTCAACATGAAGGTCTGCATCGAGCAAATGCGCGAGCAGGTGCAAAACCTCGAATAGCAAGGCACCGGCAGCTCTGGCCGGACCAACACGTCTTCCTGTGGCCTCACAGCGCTTCCTCCGTTCTCAACCCTAGCCCCAATACGACAGCGCATGGACTTCCCAGGCAATTTGTTCGTCGTCGCAGCTCCGAGTGGGGCCGGCAAATCCAGTCTGGTGTGCAAGCTGCTATCCAAGGACAAGGGCATTCAACTGTCCATCTCCTACACGACGCGTCCCCCGCGCGGACAGGAAGAGGATGGTCGAGAATATTGCTTCGTCGATCGTGACGAGTTCCAGCGTCGCATCGAGGCCGGCGACTTCCTCGAATGGGCGGAGGTCCACGGCAATCTGTATGGGACCTCGCGCCATTGGCTTCAGCAGCGCATGGCTCAGGGCGTGGACGTCATGCTGGAGATCGATTGGCAGGGCGCCGAACAGGTCAAGCGGCAATTCAGCAACGCAGTGAGCGTATTCATCCTGCCGCCCTCGTTCGAAGAACTCGAAGCAAGGCTCAAACGCCGTGGCGAAGACGCCCCGGAGGTCATCGCCCGGCGTCTGCGCGAGGCTCGGGTCGAAACCCCGCATGCCTCGACGTTCGACTTTATAATCGTGAACCACGATATCTCCCACGCGCTGCGCGACTTGCAGGCCATCGTGGTCGCGCAACGGTTGCGCTACGCGGCACAGCACCGCGCTCATCCCGAAGTATTCAAGGCGCTCGGCATTTGTTGAGTCGCTTGCTCTGACTTTCACTGGAACTGCCATGGCCCGTATCACCGTCGAAGACTGTCTGGAAAAGATCCCCAACCGATTCCAACTCGTACTGGCTGCCACCTACCGGGCGCGGATGCTCGCGCAGGGTCACACACCCAAGGTTGATAGCCGCGACAAACCGGTGGTGACAGCGCTGCGTGAAATCGCTGCCGGTCAGATTGGCATTGAAATGCTCAAGCGCGTCCCCGCCTGAGGGCGCCGACGGCATCTGGGTGCGCGGTGTTCCTGATGACCCCACGTCATGCAAAGCCGCCCACCCGTGACCGGCAGCAACCCGGCACCCCGCAACCGCCCCGTCGTCAGGCGCAAGCCTGCCCAGCACGCGGACGTGCCTCCGGATTTGGGCGCAGTCGCTGACACCGCGCTGAGCGCGCCGCTCGACAAGCCAGCTGCGGTCAGCCTGGCTGGATTGCTTGACAAGATATCGGCGTATTTGCCCGAGGGCGACCTGCAGTTGATCCGCAACGCGTATCGCTTTGCGGACGCGGCACACCTCGGACAATACCGTGCAAGCGGTGAGCCTTACATTTCGCACCCGGTGGCGGTCGCTGAGATCTGCGCCGACTGGAAGCTTGACACCCAGGCCTTGATGGCCGCCCTGCTTCATGACACAGCCGAAGACAAGGGCATTACCCAAGCGGAACTCATCGAGCACTTTGGCGCGACTGTTGCCGTGCTGGTGGACGGGCTGACCAAGCTCGACAAAATCCAGTTTTCCAACCGCGAGGAAAATCAGGCCGAAAGCTTTCGCAAGATGTTGCTGGCGATGGCGCGTGACATCCGCGTCATTCTGGTCAAGCTTGCCGACCGGCTGCACAACATGCGCACGCTGGCCGCCATGGCACCGGAGAAGCGCCGCCGCATCGCAAACGAAACGATGGATATCTACGCCCCCATCGCCTATCGGCTGGGGCTCAATCAGGTGTACCGCGAATTGCAGGATCTGGGTTTCCAACACAGTCACCCGATGCGCTATGCGGTGCTGAGTCAAGCGCTCAAGGTCGCCCGCGGCAATCGGCGCGACCTGATCGATAAGATCCTGGCTGCGACCACCAAGTCTTTTGCGGACGCCGGCATCTCCGTGCACCTGTACGGGCGCGAGAAGACCCTGTATTCCATTTACCGAAAGATGCAACGCAAGCATCGCTCCTTTGCGCATGTGCAAGACATCTTCGGTTTTCGCGTGATCGTGCCTGACGTCTTGGACTGCTATCGCGCCCTGGGCGTGCTGCATGCCCAGTACAAGCCCATGCCGGGCAAATTCGAAGACTTCATTGCCATTCCCAAGCTCAATGGCTACCAGTCGCTGCACACCACACTGATCGGCCCCACGGGCGCGCCAGTCGAGTTTCAGATTCGCACGGAGGCCATGCACCGTGTGGCGGAAAGCGGCGTGGCGGCACACTGGTTGTACAAGACAAGCAATGGCCTGGAGGCCATTGCACAAGTCAGCACCGCGGCCTGGCTCCAGTCGCTTCTGGATATCCAAAATGAGAACCGCGACGCTGCCGAGTTCATTGAGACAGTAAAGGTTGATCTTGCGCCGGACGCCGTGTATGTGTTCACACCCAAATCGCGCATCCTGGCGTTGCCGCGCGGCGCCACGCCCGTGGACTTTTCATATGCCGTGCATACCGATCTTGGCAACCAGACGGTCGCCGCCAAGGTCAATGGGGAGTTGGTACCGTTGCGCACCGAGCTCCACAGCGGTGACGTCGTGGAAATTGTGACGGCACCGCATTCGCGGCCGAATCCAAATTGGCTGAGTTTCGTGCGCACGGGACGCGCCCGCTCGAAGATCCGGCATGAGCTCAAGGTTGGCCAGCAGGCCGAGTCGCAGGATCTTGGTAAGCGATTGCTCAGCCGCGCGTTGACACAACTGGGCCTGCGCCTCGAAGATTTAAGCGCCGCGAATTGGAGCCGGCTGCTGCATTGGAGCGGGAACAAGAGCCAGGAAGAACTCTTTGGCGATATCGGCTTGGGCAAGCGCGTAGCCGACATCGTGGCGAAGCGCGTGCAGATGCAATACGGTGAAGCATACGGCGCGGCGAGTCCGCGCTCCCCGGACGAAGCGGGGTCCGCTTCGTCCCCCGCTTCCAATGGCGGGGCGCATGGCGCCACTGAACCATTGACGCGCACTGCCCTCCAGCTCGATGGCACTGAGGGCACCTCGGTGCACTATGCCGATTGTTGCCACCCGATACCTGGCGACGCCGTTCTCGGTTATCTCGGCAAAGGCGAAGGCCTCACCGTGCATCAGCAAGACTGCCCTCAAGCTCGCCGCCTGTTTCAGAAGCACCCACGCAGCTGGATCGACCTCAGCTGGTCGTCAACAGTGACCGGCTTGTATCAGGTGGGGATGGCGGTTGTCGTCAGCAACGGAAAGGGCGTGCTGGCGAAGCTTGCGGCGGCCATCAGCGAACACGATGCCGACATCATCCACGTCACCATGGACGATGACGCGGGCCAACCGACCATTGAGTTGCGTTTCATCATCGCGGTGCGCGACCGCAAACATCTCGCCGATATTTTGCGCGCGGTGCGAGCTCACAAATTCGTCGTTCGCGCCTCCCGCGGCAAGGCGCGCAGCCCGCATTGACCCGATGCGCGACAAGCCCCGCCGTTCAGGACGGGGAAGGATAGCGCGGATGCCACAGGCATCCTTGTCAGACTTGCAGGGTGTTCTCTTGTGCTGTCTATGTATCCTGCAATGAAGGGCGGGACACGCCCGGATCGCCTGCCAAGTGCGTGGTGCAGTTAGGCCGCCAGCAACAGGAACCCACCGAAGCGACTCTTCCCGGCTCGATGCAGGGGTGAGCGCCGTAGGAATCTCTGCCCTTTCCGCGCAAGCGGTGGCGACAGCCAAGGGCGGTGAGGATGTCAAACGACTTACGGTGCCGGGTAGCGCACGTCCACGACCTCAATCTGCAGCACGCCGCCGGGCGTGGGCAAACTGACAACATCACCCTCGCGAGCCTTGAGCAAGGCCCTGGCCACCGGCGAAACCCAGCTGATGTGCCCGCATTCGAGATCGACCTCGTCTGCGCCCACGATGGTGACCCGACGCTCGGCGCCGTTATCCTCGACGTACCGTACTGTGGCGCCGAAAAAAACCTGTGTGTTGCCATGCTGGCGCGATGGGTCGACCACCTCGGCCAGATCCAGGCGTTTGGTGAGGAAGCGAATGCGCCTGTCGATCTCGCGCAGGCGCTTCTTGCCGTAGATGTAATCGCCGTTTTCCGAGCGGTCACCATTGGACGCCGCCCATGACACGATTTCGACCACTTGGGGACGGTCGCGCTCGATCAACGCCTTGAGTTCATCGCGCAGGCGTGCGTAACCCGCCGGGGTGATGTAATTCTTGCTTCCTGGCGGTAGCTCCGGAAGGCGCGGCTCCTCGTCGTCTTGCTCCGTTGCGCTGTCTTCGCGTGTAAATGCCTTGTTCATGATGTCCAACGCATGCTCTTGGGAATGCCAATAAAAAAACGCCCCGGAAAGGGCGTTCGACACGTCAAAGCCAAGCTTGGGCCGGTGGCGCATGCACCACCGGCCCAAGCGTGTAGCGGCTTTACTTCACGGATTCGACCGCAACCACCTTCTTCACGCCATTGTCGAACGTCGACAGGGTGATGGTCGGAGCAGCCAAATTGCCGTCAGCTTCGAAATGGATGTCCTTCTTGGTGACGCCGTTATAGTCGATCTTCTGAATGAAGGGCAGATATTTCGCCGGATCGACGGAATTGGCCTTCATCATGGCGTGCGCCAAAACCATCGTCCCATCATAGGAATAGGGCGAATAGATCTGGAACGCGCTTGCCCCGAATTCGGCGTCATAACGCTTCTTCCATGCATCGCCACCAGGCATTTGCGAGATGGGCGAGCCGCCCTCGGCGCAGATGGTGATGTTGGCTGCGTCGCCAGCCAGCTTGGCCAGCTCGGGCGCGCAAATGCCATCGCCACCCATGAACTTGGCCTTGATGCCGAGCTGCTGGATCTGACGCAGCATGGGGCCGGCTTGGCTATACATGCCGCCATAGAAAATGACGTCGGGATTCATCGACTTGATCTTGGTCAGGATGGCCGAAAAATCCGTGGCCTTATCGTTCGTGAACTCCCGATCGAGCACCTTCAGGCCGTCCTTCTTGGCCGTTTTGCTGAACACGTCGGCAACGCCTTGGCCGTAGGCCGTACGGTCGTCGATCACAGCCACGGTCTTCGCCTTGAGTTCCGTCTTGGCGTAGTTGGCCAAGCCGGCGCCAAGTGCGTTGTCATTGGCAATGATGCGGAAGAAGGTCTTGAAGCCCTGCTGGGCGATCTTCGGATCGGTGGACGACGGCGTAATGTCCGGAATGCCCGCGTTGTTGTAAATCCGTGACGCTGGGTACGTGCAACCGGAGTTCAGGTGGCCCACGACGCCATTGACTTTTTCGTCCACGAACTTCTGTGCGATCGTCGTCGCCTGCTTCGGGTCCGCCTGGTCATCCTGAGCGTCGATTTTCCAGACCACCTTCTTGCCGCCGATCACGATGTTCTGCTTGTTCAGATCGTTGATGGCCATGCGCACACCATTGGTGTTGTCCTGGCCAAACGAAGCCTGCGGCCCGGACATCGGCGCTGCGCTGCCGATGGTTACGGTCACGTCGTCCGCCGCATACGCGGTGCCAATTGCCAGGGACAAGCCCAGAAGGGCATATTTCAGCTTCATAAATGAGCCTCCAGAAAGGATATAAAAGTAGCTTTAAGTCGGGAATTCCCAACGGAGGCATACGTTAACGGAAACAAGCTGAAATGAACAGAGCAATTTCGCGCCATGTTGCACCCTTTCGAAACCCCCGGAGACCGGGGCTTGCGCGGCCAACGTGCCCAGCTTACATGGAGGCGCGTGAGGTCGCAGGCAACATCGGTAGCGACCGTTCGTTACAAAACTTGCAGATCAACAGAAACTTTTCTTCCACGCGCCGTATGCGCAAACCAACACTCGCACAGCCACCGATTGTGTTCAGGGCTGTGCTTTTGAGGTTGGCGCCAGCACCGCGTCCACGGCCGCATGGGCCAAGTCGAGCAATGCAGGCTGGAGTTCGATGGCCAACTCTCGGGCGAGATCATCGACCTTGTGAGCCAGCAAATCCCGGATCTGCAATTCAAGTTCGCGACCCAGGCGCTGCGCCAGATCGGCCTGCAACTGTTCCTGAAGCCGCGGCACGCCAGCCGCGATCTGGGCGCGCAGGTGCGCAGCGACGACCTCATCTGGCCAACCACTTTGGAGCCAGTCGATTTCGGGCTTCAGGATCTCGCGTCGCGCTGCAGACTGCGAGATGGGGGACGCGGTTACCCCAGCCGATGGCGAAAACCCTGGTGCGACAGGGTTCAGTGCGCTCGCAGGGTGCTTCTCCTCGTCGGCTTGGCCCGCAATCACTGGCGACAAACAGGCGGGAGCCTCCTCGCCGTCGATGATGTCCGTCAAGACCGGCAGACGATCGGGAATTACGGGTGTCATACATCAACCTCCATGGTCGCGGGCTCGCAACCCCCACTCCGATAAGCGCGAAAGCGCTCGCGCCCGGCCTGCTTTTCAGCCGGCGTTGCACCAACCACTTCGATGACTCGGGGCAGCGCCCGCCAGCCCCCGGCAGATGCCGCCGCAAGATTGACCAGACAATCACGCTCGCCAAAACGGGACACATCGGCCTCGTCGGTCAGCACGATCGGGGTACGCGCCTCGAGCGGGTCCCCGGCTCGGCAATGCGGGAGGAAATCGAGCTGGGAAAAGGTCCACAGCCGCGCGTCCAGCGTATCGACCAGAGCCGGATCGACACGGACGACAAGTCTGGCCCCCTTCCCTGCCGCGACTCGCAAAAGACCGCAGACATAGGCCAAGGGGTCAGCCACGCCGACGCGGAACTCCACTTGCGTCATGCCTTGTTGTCCGGCTCGACGGTTCCGAGCAAATACCGCACGAGCAGCGGCACGGGGCGACCGGTCGCGCCCTTGGCCGCGCCACTCTTCCAGGCTGTGCCTGCGATGTCCAGATGGGCCCAGCGGTAGTCCTTTGCAAAACGCTGCAGGAAGCAGGCCGCCGTAATGCTCCCCGCCGCACGACCGGCAACATTGGCGACGTCGGCGAAATGCGTCTTGAGCCCGTCTGCATAATCGTCGCCCAGGGGCATGCGCCAGCAACTGTCGTGAGCCAGTTTTCCCGCCTTGAGCAAAGATTCAGCCAGCGCGTCGTCCGGGCTGAACAAGCCGCTGTGCACGTGCCCGAGTGCGATGACGCAGGCTCCGGTGAGTGTGGCCACATCCACCACGCTGGCGGGCTTGAAGCGCTCGGCGTACGTCAGCGCATCGCACAGAATCAGACGACCTTCGGCATCGGTATTCAGGATCTCGATGGTTTGCCCTGACATGCTGGTGACCACGTCGCCCGGTTTGACTGCGCGCCCCCCGGGCATATTCTCGGTCGCCGGAATCAGGCCCACCAAATTAAGCTTCGGCCTCAGGCGGGCGATCGCCTCAAACGCACCCAGCACTGCGGCAGCACCCGACATGTCGAATTTCATCTCGTCCATCTCGGCAGCTGGCTTGATCGAGATGCCGCCCGTATCGAACGTCACGCCCTTGCCCACCAGGACGTGCGGCGCATCCTTGCGGCCGGCACCGTCGTAGCGCAGCACGATGAAACGCAGCGGCTGATGCGATCCTTGAGCCACGGCAAGCAAAGCGCCCATCTTCAGCCGCTCGATGCTGGTGCGGGTCAACACCTCCACCTTGATTCCGTGGCGCTTGCCCAGATCCTGCGCGACCTTGGCAAGATGAGAAGGCGTGCAATAGTTGGCTGGCAAGTTGGCCAGGTTGCGTGTGAGCTCCACGCCCGCCTGAACGGCTTCAGCCCGCCCAAGCGCGGCTTTGAGTGTTGCCGCCTGGCGTGCGTGGCGTGACAGCAGATGCACGGCCTCGACCTTATAGGCCTTGGCGGGCTCGGGTTTGCGGGTCGCGGTGTATCGGTAGGCCGCATCTCCAAAGGCGCTCGGGACCAAGTCTGCCAGGCTCTGCTCCCCGTCGGCGGCAAGCAGATGGACCTGGTGGGCCCCAAGTGGCTTGAGCGCGCCGGCTGCGGCCTGCACCGCCTTGAGCCAGCCGGCTTGATCGACCGGCGCTGCACCCAGACCCACGAGCACGAGCCGCTTGGCTGCAAGCCCGGCGGGACGGCTACGCGTATAGGTGGCGCCCAGGCTGCCATTGAAGTCGCCGTCCTGCGCGGCTTCAGCGGCGATCTGGTCGACGGCATCGGCCTCGACCAAACCGCAGGACGTGCCGGGCTGGTGCACAAAGACGACGAGGGCATCAGTCTTTAAGGCGGCCAAAGCTTTCAGGGGGGCTATGCTAAATTTCATAAGGGCTCCAGATGACGCTTTCATTATTCCACCGAGCCCACGCAAGCGTGCCGCCACACACGAATGCGACTACTGCGTGTACCCTCTGCGTGAACATTTCGCACACGCTTCGTGCACCTGATTGATCCTTTGCCCTCCGCTGATGTTGTTGGACACCTCCCTGCGCCGCGAAATGGCCCGCAATTTCGGCGGCAGCTTCACCGTGTTGTTCTCGGTGGTGCTCACCCTCATGCTCATCCGCATCCTCGGCCAGGCGTCGGAAGGGCAGGCCAATCCTCAGGATCTGTTCCTGCTTATCGGTCTGGCAAGTCTGAGCTATCTGCAATTCATCCTGGGCCTGGCGCTGTTCATTGCGGTCCTCATGAGCTTCTCGCGCATGCATCGCGACTCGGAAATGGTGATTTGGTCGGGTGCGGGCGTGGCACCCCTGAAGTTTTTTGGCACGACGTTGCGCTTTTCCGCGCCGGTCATCCTGGCCATCGCGCTGCTGACCCTCATCGCCTGGCCTTGGGCCAACCAGCAAAATGCGGCCCTGCGCGAACGTTTCGAGCAGCGATCCGATCTGTCGCGCGTTGCGCCCGGTCAATTTCGCCAGTCCGCTTCAGGGCAGCGCGTTTTTTTCATTGGCAAAGGCGCCAACGCCCAGGGTCTCGCTCGCAACATCTTCATCCGCGACAAGGGCAACGGCAAGGAGACGATCACCCTGGCGCAGTCGGCCAAATTGCAGAACCATGACGGTTCGCGCTATCTGATGCTTGACAGCGGCCACCGCTACACCCACACGCCCGGGCAAGCCGATTACCAGATCACCGGGTTTTCACAAATGGGCATACGCCTTTCGGCCATCGCCGCGCCACCGTCCGCAGCGTCAACGTTACCTGAGGCGGCACGCCTGGCCAACACCCCCAGCCGGGAGATCTCCACCCTGACCCTGGCCATGTCCCACATACCCGCCTGGCTCGGCGAGCTGTCATGGCGCATTGGCGTACCGATCTCCACGGTGCTTCTGGTTTTCATGGCCATTCCACTTTCCGCCACGAATCCCAGGGCAGGCCGCGCGTTGCAGCTCATCATGGCCATCCTCATCTACCTCACCTATTTGAACTTTCTCAACGCCGCGCAGGGGTGGATCGACCAGGGAAAGCTGAGCCTGGGTGCGGCACTGCTTATTTTGCATGGCACAGCTGCGTTCGTGCTGATCGCCCTTGCCTTCTACAAGGGACTGCTGACTTGGCGGCGCGGCCTCCAAGCGCGACCCTCGGCCAACCGATTGCAAGGGCCGACAGCGTCACACTGAACCTCGGCCACCATGCGTACCCTGCGGCGTTACCTATTCCTGCAAATCGCGGCCGCCAGCGGCATCGTGCTGGTGGTGTTTCTCGGCTTGCTGTTTTTCCTTGATGTGATCAACGAACTCAGCAATGCGGGAGCCACGCCTGCGCTGGGCCACATCCTGGTCATGGTCGCACTGCAACTGCCCAGTCGAGCCTATGAGCTGTTGCCGATCGCGGGGCTCACTGGCACGGTGTATGTGCTGGCCAGCCTTGCAGCCTCGAGCGAATTCACCGTCATGCGCATGTCGGGCCTGGGCCCGCGCCGCGCGCTCTTGGAATTGTTGGGACTCGGGCTGGTGTTCGCCGCGCTGATCTTTGCACTGGGTGAATTCGCCGCACCACGCGCCGAGCGTATTGCTGCGACATTGCAAGCCAAGGCCCAGGGCGGACAGTTTGGCACCCAACTCAGCTCGGGGCTTTGGCTTCGTAACCGCCAAGACGGGCAGAACGATCAGATGATCAATATTGGCAGTGTGTCGGCGGGGGGTGAATTGCGCGACGTGCACATCTATAAGCTCGACAGCGCCGCGCATCTCGTCGAGACCGTGCATGCCGCCGCAGCCGTCTATCGCAGTGGGGGGACTTGGCTGCTGCGGCGGGTCACTTCGATTAGCCTGCCAACCCAGTCTGGCGAAGCCTTGCAGATCCGGCACACGGCGGAATTGCCCTGGCGCACCGCAATGTCGCCCACGGTACTCAACGTCCTTCTCCTCAGCCCGGAAAATATGTCAGTCGTCGATCTATGGCGCTACATCGACCATCTGCAGGCAAACGGCCAGGCTGTCCAGCGTGACGAAATTGCGCTGTGGCGCAAGCTCCTCTACCCCCTGAGCGCCGTGGTGATGATGATGCTCGCCTTACCCTTTGCCTATCTCCACGCGCGCTCCGGTCAGATCAGCTGGAAGGTATTCGGTGGCATCATGCTGGGCATCAGCTTCATTCTCATGAACACCCTGACATCCAGGCTGGGCTTGGTGGCGAGTTGGCCCACTTGGGTTGCCGCCGCGCTGCCCTACCTTCTCTACGGCTCGGCAGCGCTCGTGTTTTTCGTCTGGCGCGTGCAATATCGCTGAAGACACTTCAAGACGCTGAGTCGACCATCGGACCATGAACCTTCATCAGTTCCGCTTCCTGCAGGAAGCCGTGCGCCGCAATTTCAACCTCACCGAGGCTGCGCGCGCCTTGTTCACCTCGCAGCCGGGTGTGTCCAAGGCCATCATCGAGCTTGAAGACGAGCTGGGGGTCGAGATTTTCAGCCGCCACGGCAAACGCATTCGCAAGCTCACCGCCCCCGGCGAGGAGGTGCTGCGCAGCGTCGATGTGATTTTGCGCGAAGTGAACAACCTCAAGCGCATCGGCCAGAACTATGCCGCGCAGGACAGCGGGGCGCTCACCATCGCGGCCACCCACACCCAGGCCCGCTACCGCCTACCGCACGTGATCGCTGAATTCCGCCGGCGCTTTCCGCGTGTTCAGGTTCACATGCTGCAAGGCAACCCCGATCAAGTCGCGCACGCCGTGTTGGAAGAACGCGCCGATTTGGGCTTGGCGACAGAAAGCCTGGCAGAACACGCCGATCTCATCAGTCTGCCGTGCTACGAATGGCAGCATCTGGTGGTGACACCCCTGAACCATCCGCTGGCCGACCTCCCGGATCTTTCGCTCGCCGAGCTTGCGCGCTACCCCATCGTGACATACGACCCTGCGTTCACGGGTCGTCGACGCATCGACCACGCATTCGCCCAGCACGGTCTGCAGCCCGATATCGTGCTCGAGGCCATCGATTCGGACGTGCTCAAGACCTATGTGGAGTTGGAGCTGGGCGTGGGGTTGATCGCAGAGATGGCATTCAACCCGGAGCGAGACACGCAATTGCGTGCGCGCCCGGCGGGACATCTGTTCGGTCATAACCTCACGCGCGTGGCATTCAAGCGGGGCGTTTACCAGCGCGGTTTCGTCTACGTCCTCACTGAACTGCTCTCGCAACGCTTGTCGCGCAAACTGGTGGAACAGGTTTTGCGCGGTGAAACCAGCCCGGATTTTTCCATTTAACGCCGCTTGCACTTCGCCCGAAGGCCACCAGCAATGTCCACAGTCGAATCCGTCCCTGTGATCTCCCGCAGTCCCGCCCTGCATAGTCGCTTGCCTCACGTGGGCACCACGATTTTCACCGTGATGTCCGCCTTGGCACAGCAGTGCGGCGCGATCAACCTGGGGCAGGGTTTTCCCGATTTCGACCCTGACCCCGAACTGGTCAATGCAGTGACTGCCGCAATGCGCGCTGGGCACAACCAGTACCCGCCAATGGCGGGCCTGCCGGGCTTGCGTGAAGCCCTGGCCGACAAGATCTCAGCCCTCCACGGCAACCGATACGACCCCGCTGAGGAAATCACGATCACTGCGGGGGCAACGCAGGCGCTGCTCACCGCCATTCTGGCCGTGGTCCATCCGGGCGATGAAGTCATCATCCTCACACCAGCCTACGACAGCTACGCGCCAGCGATCGAGCTGGCCGGAGGCGTGCCCGTCTTCGTCCCTCTGGCTGCGGACTTCCGTCCTGACTTCGCTGCGATCGCGGCAGCCCTGACTTCGCGCACGCGTGCCATCCTGGTCAACTCGCCCCACAATCCCAGCGGCCGGGTGTGGAGCGCTGCCGACATGCGGCGCTTGGCTGCGTTGCTCGCTCCCACGGATACCCTGCTGATTGCCGATGAGGTGTATGAGCACATGGTGTTCGACGGCACCATGCACCAAAGTGCTGCCGCGTTTGCGGAGCTTGCCCAGCGCAGTTTCGTGGTCTCGAGTTTCGGGAAGACCTACCATGCCACGGGCTGGAAAGTGGGTATGGTGGCGGCGCCGCGCACCCTCATGCGTGAATTCCGCAAGGTGCACCAGTTCAACGTGTTCACGGTCAACACGCCGATGCAGGCGGGACTGGCACATTACCTGCGCACACGGCCCGACGCACACCTAAACCTGTCCGCCTTTTACCAAGCCAAACGCGACCGTTTCCGCTCGGGGTTGGCCGCCACGAGGCTAAGCTTGCTGCCTTGCGAGGGCACATATTTCCAGTGCGTGGACTACTCCGCTCTGGATGAGCGGTCTGAGGCCGAGTTCTGCGAGTGGCTAACGCGGGACGTGGGCGTCGCGGCGATTCCGTTGACGGCATTCGAACCCGCACCGAACGCGGCGCGCCGCTGCGTTCGCTTTTGCTTTGCCAAGCGTGAGGCCACACTTGACATGGCGCTGGATCGGCTGGCCAAGCTCTGATCACATGGCCGGTGATTCTCCTCGCGAGGCTGTGGGGTCGCCGCGCGGTCAGTTGCCGATTTCGTGAGCGATTTTGTAAAAATGGCGCTTCGGCGCCTAAAACCCAGCGCTCCCCCACACCTCGCCTGCACAACCGAAGCCGATGTCCCCTCATTCGATGAACACGCCTGATCCAGGCGCCCGGGTCAGCATCCTGAACCTGCAACTCGGCACGGCAAATAGCGTGATGACGCCGGCAATGGCACATGCGGGCATCGAAGCTCTGTCCACCGCGTTGCGCGATCCTGATATCCGGGTCATCGTCCTCACAGGCAGCGACGAGCAGTTCTGTCTCGGCGTTGGGGAGCAGACCAGGGGTGTTGCCGGCGCCGCACCGGCTCCTGCCGACACTGATGTCGCCTTCATCGACGCGTTGCACGACTGGTTGCTGGCGCTTCACGACAGCGACAAACCCGTCATCGCCGCAGTTGAAGGCGAGGCGCGAGGCGCAGGCCTGGCGCTTGCGCTGGCCTGCGACCTCATCGTTGCATCGCGCAACGCGCAATTCAGCTTGCCGGTTGCAGCACAACTATCCGGCCAAAGCGCAGGAGCGCTATGGTTTGCTGCGCAAAGGCTCGCGGCGCCGTCGTTGCTGAGCGAGCTGCTCCTGCTGGACACAGCGCTCGCGGGGGAACGCGCGCATCAGCTGGGCCTTGTTTGCCGTCTCGCCGATCCCGGTCTCGCCTTGCAAGATGCAGTCCAACTCGCCGAAGGCATGGCACGACACGCCCCGACAAGCTTTGCGGTGCTGAAGCAACAGATCCTGGACGTTGCCGCGAGGCCCCTGCACGAGGCGCTCAGCGACGAGCGCAACCGCTGGCTCCAGTCGAATGCCTATTGACCGGAATGCGCGACGCACCTCTGTCGTGTCACGCCATCACGATTTCTGCCCATCCCCCCCTGAACAAATGCCCGCGCATTCCCCTTCCTCGCCCGGCCCGACGCACAGCGTCGCTCAGGCGAAGCCGTCCGGGCAGGAGGGGGTCAAGCGGGCGGGTTTCGCTTGTTGTTCCTTGCGAGGCTGGATAAAATACCAGCATGCAACGGCGCAAAGTCACGCTCAAGCTGTATCCCAATGCCGCGCAGATGGCGCGGCTGAAGGCGTGGACGCGGCTGCACTGCGAGTTGTACAACGCGCCGCTCGAAGAGCGCATCGACGCCTGGCACAAGGCCCGGAAGTCCATCTCTTACGACGAGCAGCAGAACGTCCTGCCGCAGATCAAGGCGGAGCGGCCTGAGTTCATGGAACTCGGTAGCCACGCGCTGCAGCAAACGCTGCGGCGGCTGGATCTCGCCTTTCAGTCGTTCTTTCGCCGGGTCAAAGCTGGTCAAACGCCCGGATTCCCGCGGTTCAAGGCCGCCAAGCGGTTCGCGGGCTTCGCGTATCCAGACCCGTCGGGATGGAAGCTCATGCAGCACGGCGGCCGTGGTGCCACGCTGCGCATCGGCAGTGGCGAGGCTGCGATGTCCATTCGGGCGCGCGGGCTGCACCGCTTCGGCGATCAGGCAAAACCCAACGACATCACGCTCACGCGCAAAGGTGGTGGGTGGTTCGTGTCGGTGACGCTGCGCGTGCCCGAGTCGGCCTGTGCGCGGCAGCGCACCGCCGGCATGCGGCGTGGCGTGGATTTCGGGATCACCGACTGGGCGACGTTCGATGATGGACGGACCATCGATAACCCGCGCTGGGTGCGCGAGGAACTGCCGCGCCTTGCCGCGCTGCAGCGGCAGCGCGCCAGGAAGAAGAAGGGATCGCTGCGCTTCAAACGGCTCGGGCGCCGCATCGCCCGGCTGCACGAGCGTATCGGCAATCGGCGCCGGGACTTCGTGCACAAGGAAACGACCAGGATGGTGCGGCAATGCGCGGTGCTGGCGACCGAAGAACTCGCACCCAAGAACATGAGCCGCAGCGCGAAGGGCACGGTGGAGACACCGGGCCGTCGCGTGCGGCAAAAGGCCGGACTCAACCGGGAGATCCTCTCGGCGGGGTTCGGCATGGCGCATCCGATGCTCGCGTACAAAGCGGAAGAAGCTGGTACGCGGCTGCATCTGAGCAATACGCGCCAGCTCAAACCGTCGCAACGCTGCGCGGCGTGCTGGGAGATTGTGCCCAAGACGCTCGCAGAGCGCATGCATGTCTGCCCGCACTGCGGGCATGTCATGCAACGCGACCAAAACAGCGCGTTGGTGGTGCTCATCGACGCATTCAATACGCAGGACACGCCTGGGACGGGCGTGGCGGCGAGACCGAAACCTCTGCCACGGCAACGGGGCAAGTCGAAGTCTGTGACCCGCGAAACCCCCACGACAACCGCGCAAGCGGTTTAGTGGCGGGAGAGTTCATCTGGAGCTTTTATGAAACTCGTCCGCTATGGCCCGTCTGGGCGTGAACAACCTGGCCTCATCGACGCCAAGGGGGTGCTGCGCAGCTTGCGCGGCGTTGTGGCTGACATCAGCCCCGACGTGTATGCGCCAAAGGGGCAACGTGCCTTGCGCAAGTTGGACCCCGAAAGTCTCCCAATGGTGCGAGGCAACCCCCGGCTAGGCGTGCCGTTCGTCGGCATCAGCAAATACATCGCCATTGGTCTGAACTATCGCGACCATGCCGCCGAAGCGGGGCAAGCGCTGCCCAGCGAGCCCATCGTGTTCAATAAATGGACCACTTGCATCAGCGGGCCCTTCGACCCTATCGAGCGTCCCCCGCATTCCACGCGCATGGACTGGGAGGTTGAACTCGGTGTGGTCATCGGGCGCGAGGCCCGCTATGCGTCGGTGGCTGATGCGCTTGGCCACGTCGCCGGCTATTGCACCTTGCACGACGTGTCGGAGCGACAGTTCCAGTTTGAGCGCGGTAGCCAGTGGGACAAGTCCAAGGGGCTGGACGGTTTCGGCCCGGTCGGCCCATGGCTCGTCACGGCTGATGAAGTCCCCGATCCGCAGAACCTGAACTTGCATTTGGATGTCAACGGTCAGCGGATGCAGACCGGCAACACCCGAGACATGATTTTCAGCGTCGCGCAAATCGTGAGCTACCTCAGCCACTTCATGACGCTGCGTCCTGGAGACCTGATCGCGACCGGGACTCCCTCGGGCGTCGGATTGGGCCGCAAACCGCCACGTTTTCTGCAGGCCGGCGACGCCGTCGAACTCGAAGTCGAGGGGCTTGGCATGCAGAGGCAAACGATTGTGCCATCACGTGACAAAGTGGCCAGTGATGCAGGCCAGCTCATACTGCCGACTGAGCGTCGCTGAAGCGCCGAAACCCGCCGCATGGCGGGTTTCGTGCACCCGCACGCCGCACTTCAACTCGGGAGTTCGCGCGCACGCATTTCAGGGTCGGTCGCGAAAATCACGGCGCGTGCTTCCTCGGGCTCAGGCAGCCCTGTCATGACAGCCAGCGCCATCACGACCAGGCTCAGGACCGCCACGAGCCCCATCCCGGTGTAGAAGCCAAATGCACCGGCACCCCCGATGACCGCATCCGAAGGACCGTAATGCGTGATGGCCCACATGCCGACAAAGTAGGGAAGCAACCACGATGCCCCTTTCCACTCCAATTGCCCAAGGCGCCCACGCAAAGCCTGCGCGATCAGGTACAGCACAAAGATCACAAGCAACGCGCCGAAAAGAAAATCGTCGGTCGTCCTTCCCGACCAATAAATGATGAAGTTGGACACGATGAAAGCCAAGGGCGCCCACAGCCACGCGCCTTTGAGGGTAAAGGGGCGAGGATATTGCCCCGTGGGCAGCGTGCGACGCAGCGTCAATAGCGTGACGGGCCCCACGCCGTAGCCAAGAACGGCCGCTGAAGAGATGAATGTCACAATCTTCTGCCAAGACGGGAATGGCAGGAAAAAGAACATCCCCACGATCCAGGTGAGCCAAAGTCCTGCAGCGGGCACCCCCTTCTTGTTGAGCGAAGCAAGCCAGCTAAATGCCAGGCCGTCGTGTCCGGTGGCGTAGATCACGCGCGCGGTGGTACCCCCGTAAACAAGCCCTGTGCCCGCCGGTGAGACGACGGCGTCAATGTAAAGCAGCACAGCAAGCCAGCTCATGCCGACCAGCACTGCCAAGCCCGCAAATGGTCCGGCTGACCCGGCAAAATGCAGCTTGCCCCATCCCTGGGCCAGATCAGCCGGGTTCACTGCACCGACGAACGCCACCTCCAGACCAATGAAAAGAACAGCTGCGATCAGGACCGAGCCCAAGATGGCGATCGGCAGGTCGCGCTGAGGATTGCTCGCCTCCCCAGACAGCTCAATGGCCTGCCGGAACCCGAGGTAGCTGAACACGATGCCCGAGGCCGCCACCGCACCGACAATGCCCTGCATACCCATCGGTGCAAAGCCCTGGGCCGTGAAATTCTCACCATGGAATGTGACGACAAGCAGCACGATGACCGTCAGGGCGGGCACAATGAGCTTCCAGATCATCACCGTATTCCCCACTCGCAGCAACGCCTTCACGCCAAGCGCATTGATCCCCACGAACGCCCCCAACAGCACCACACCAGCCATGAACCCAAATGGCGTGAGAAGATGGGTGTGCACGTGAACCAGACCGGGGATGTAGTTGTTTGCATAGGTCACTACCGCCAGCACCTCAGCGGGCGCCACGCTGACGTAGCCCAGGAACACGACCCAACTCATCACCGCAGCCATGAGGCTGCCGTGGCTGAGCTTTGGAAACGTGATGACCGCACCCATGCGCGGAAAGGCCGTTGTCAACTCCGCGTTGACAAAGGCCAGGAGCAGGATCGCCACCGCGCCGATGACCCAAGACACGACGCTCGCTGGCCCGGCCTGCTGCGCCGCGTTCAGAGGCGCGAACAGCCAGCCCGACCCAACGATGGCGGTCAGGCTCGCGAACAACAGACTCCAGATGCCGGCAACCTTGTGAACCTTACGCTGCGCGGCAGATGGGGTCACTCCCGCGACGGGAATACTGGCCATGATCATCTCCTCTCAAGCGGTCGAATTGACCTTCGTCGCAAATTGGATTGCCACTCAACATTTTTAGTCTGTGCCGCACCGTTCGCCCGTGATCAAACGTAACCTCTGCAGCCGCATGCATCCTCTCCGCCTCCGTGCATGCCCGCGTGCGGGGCACACGAACTGCGGAGTTGCTAGGCTTTCGGAATGAACGCCAGCCCCAAACCCGCCATTAGCGCCGAACACCTTTTGCAACACATCTGGGGCTACCCCACCTTTCGCGGCATGCAGCGCGAGGTGATCGAACACGTCGTGCGTGGCGGCGATGCGCTGGTGCTGATGCCCACCGGTGGCGGCAAGTCGCTCTGCTACCAGATTCCGGCGTTACTCCGTCCCGGCATCGGCATTGTGGTGTCGCCCCTCATCGCGTTGATGCAGGACCAGGTCGTGGCATTGCGTGAACTTGGCATTCGCGCCGCCTTCCTCAACTCCACCCTGGATGCGCACGATGCACGCGAGGTGCAGGCAAGAGCGCGGCGCGGCGAACTGGATTTGCTGTACATGGCCCCCGAACGCCTGTTGAGTGAGTCCGGCCAGCGCCTCCTGGAGGCGTGCCGCATTGGGCTGTTCGCCATTGACGAGGCGCATTGCGTGTCCCAATGGGGGCACGACTTCCGCCCGGAATACGGTCAGCTTGCCATGCTGCGCGACCGCTGGCCGGACGTACCGCGCATTGCGCTGACCGCCACCGCAGACGTGCCCACCCGCAAGGAAATCGCGGACAAGCTGCTTCAGGACGGCCGCGCATTCGTGTCCAGCTTCGACCGGCCCAACATCCGCTACCGCGTTGTCGAAAAGCGCGACGGCCGCGCGCAACTGCTCCAATTCATTCGCGGTGAGCATGCAGGCGACTGCGGCGTGGTGTACTGTCTTTCGCGCAACACTGTGGAGGAGGTGGCCATGATGCTGGCGGCACACGGGGTGAACGCGCTGCCCTACCACGCAGGTCTGCCCACTGAGACGCGCTCCCGCCACCTGCGCCGCTTTCTGGATGAGGACGGCATCGTGATGGTCGCCACAATCGCCTTTGGCATGGGCATTGACAAGCCGGACGTGCGCTTTGTCGCGCATCTGGACATGCCGAAGTCCATTGAAGGCTATTTCCAGGAGACCGGGCGCGGCGGACGCGATGGCTTGCCGGCCCAAGCATGGATGGCCTATGGCCTTGCCGATGTGGTGCAACAGCGCCGGCTGATTGAACTCTCGGATGCGGACGACCCATACAAGCGCCTGTCCACGGGGAAACTTGACGCCATGCTGGCCTTGGCTGAAGCGGCGGACTGCCGACGCGTGCGCCTGCTGGCGTATTTTGACGAACCCAGCACGCCCTGCGGCAACTGCGACAACTGCTTGGCACCACCAGCTCTGGAGGACGCCACCGAAGCAGCACAAAAGCTGCTGTCGACGATCTACCGTTGCCGCCAGACCAGCGGCTCCAGCTTCGGTGTCACCCACATCATTGATGTGCTGCGGGGCAAGCGCACTGAAAAGGTGGAGCGTTACGGCCACCACGCGCTTTCCACTTTTGGCATTGGTGGCGATCTGTCCGAAGCTGATTGGCGCTCATTGCTGCGCCAACTCGCCGCCCAGCATCTTCTCGAGGTCGACGCCACTCACTTCAACGTGCTTCATCTCACCAACGCCAGCCGTGACGTGCTGCGCGGGCAGCGTCGCATTCACCTCAAACGCAGGGAGCAGCCATCGGAGCGCAAACGCCGCACGAGTGCAACGACCACCGCACGCCAGTCCGTGCTTTCCGCGGGCGAATTCGCGCTCTTTGAAAGCCTGCGCACCTGGCGAAGCGGCGTCGCCAAGGAACACGGCGTGCCAGCCTATGTGGTGTTTCCAGACGCCACGCTGCAAGCCATCGCCCTGGCAAGGCCGCGCAACCTCGACCAGCTACGCGGCATCTCAGGGGTGGGTGACAAGAAGCGCGATGCCTATGGCGACGCCCTTCTGGATCTGATCCGCACACATGTTGAAAGTGACGCCGTCTCCCACTGAACTGGCCGCCGACTGGAGCCGGTGCGCACGCCCAATCCATGCCGCATGACCGTTTCTAAATGACAAGCGACTGAAGTCGCGGGCCTTATTGTGAAGCAGAGGCCTGCTCGCCCATCTCCATGATTCCGACATCTCGTCGATGGACAGCGGGCCTCGACCGGGGGGGTGCCGCACGGCTATTCCACACCCGTTGTTCGAAACGGGGTGGGACAAATGTGCAGAGCGCCTTAGGCATGCCGGGCATGCTGGACGACCTGAGCGCGAAGGATCGAAAGGACCGATCCTCACGCACCTGCGCGTTGTCGATGCACCACGACGGGGCGTGGTCGCGAGCCGGGAAGGTGTGGCAACTCGTTCATGACGCCACGCCATGGACCACGGCACGCGCAACCTCTGTCACGATCTGCGCCACGGCTCGTTGGAGCAGACTTTGGGCAGCTTGCGCATAGTGCGCGGCATCGTTGACCCCAAGCACTTGTTGAGCATCCACGTGCCAATGCGCGAAGACGCGGCGGGGGATGGCCTGGACGAGCTGGCAGGTCATGTCCAGGTGCACGACACCGTGATCCGCAAAGACGTCATGCTCGAGTCGCACGAGCTCACAGTGGAGAGTCCAGTCGGCCGGTGCAAGCGGCGTCGCCTGCTCCACAGCGCTCACCCAGGACTGCCTGGATAACGTCTGGGCAATAGCCGCGCGGATGAGGTCAGCAGGCGGCGCCACCCAGCGGCTATCCCGGTAAGGCTCGATCTGACCCGGCTGTGCGCTGTACAGCATGGCTGTGCCACCCAGACCAGGTGCTGCCCCCACCGCAAGCAGCCGAATCACCACCGGCTGCGCATTGGCTGGAACGACCACGGGCGCAGCCAACAGACGGTACGTCGTCTGCGCCTGGGCGCCCGTTGCGGAAAGCGTGCATCCCGCACCCAGAGTGGCTGCCGCAAGCGCAAGGGCAAGCGCCAAGAAGCGAATCGCAAAGGTCATCAATGCTCTCCCGGACCGGCTGCTGGCTTGGGCGGGCCATAGAGCAACTGGCTTGGGTTGCCCTTGAGGCTGCGGATGAGTTCCGTGAGCTGGCTGCTGAGTTGTTCGAGGTTACCGGTGAGGCGGTCAAGCCCAGGAAGGGTGTTGTCATGCAACTGGTTGACTGCACGTGCTCCGGCCGCACCAAGGGTGACGGCGCCCTGCCCTGCCACGCGCCAAGTTCGAGCGGCCTCATCCATATCGCCCAGAGTCACTTGCAGTTGCTGGGTCGTGTCGCTCAACTGGCTAAGCAACTTGGCGCTCTGGGCGGTGAGTTGCTGTGCATTTGCCCCCATCGCAGACAGTTCCTGACTCGACTGGCGCAGATTCACTAACGTCTGCCCGAGATCCTGGCGGTGCGCATCCACCGTCTGCGTGACGCGGGCAACGTGTGCCAACGTCTGACTGAAGGCGCGCAGGTTCTCGTTGCTCAGCAGCAGGTCGAGGCGGTTGGCAATTTTCGACAGGACGACCGTCGCTTCGCTGATCCCTCCTTCCAAGCGCGAGAACACTGAGGGAGCATAAGGAATCACCGGATAAGCCTGGCCAGGTTTGGCCCGGAGCAACTCGCTGGAATGGCCGCCGGTGAGATTAATCACCGAAAGTCCTGTCACCCCTTGCGGACTCAGCTGTGCCACCGTGTCGGCCCGTACCGGAACATCCTTGTCAATGTGCAATTTGATCCGGATGAGCGCCGGATTGGCCGGATCGATCTCGATGGAAGCGACTTTCCCGACTTGCACCCCGCGGTACAACACGTTGCTTGCGTCGTTGAGCCCGTTGACATTGTCCGTCGCATAAACGAGGTAGGGCACGCTGTTGCCCTGTCGGCTGCCCGCTGCAAGCCACGCACTCACACCGGCCAGCATCAAACCGAACAAGACGACGAACACGCCCACAGCGGTGTAGTTGACCTTGGATTCCATCATGCAACCTCAATCCTCATCGAACCATACAGCAAAGATGCCCGTTCATGGCAAGCCAGCGTGGTGCGGCCTTGCTGCTTGCGCCTCATGCAAAAAAGCCAGGGATCGGCCCTCCCGGAAATAAGCTTTGAGTTCTGGCTCGTCGCGCTGCGCCAACTCGGCCGCGGAGCCGATCGCAAGCACGAGCTTGCGCGCGAGAAAGGCAACCAACTCGCTGCCATGCCAGATCGAGTCTAGATCGTGCGTCACCTGAAGGACGGTCAATCCAAGAAGGTCGCGTAACTCTCGGATGAGGTTGTCGAAACCCGCCGCGCCAACCGGATCCAATCCTGATGTGGGTTCGTCCAACACGAGCAATTCGGGGTCGAGGGCCAACGCGCGTGCCAATGCCGCACGCTTGACCATGCCTCCCGAGAGCTCCGATGGGTATTTGTGCGCCGCATCTGCCGGCAGTCCGGCCAGACGGATCTTGAGCATGCCAATATCGGACAGCAATCGACGGTCGACCGCGCCATGCTCGCGAATGGGCAGCAGGACGTTTTCGAGCACCGTCAACCCCGTAAACAGCGCACCTCCCTGGAACAACACCCCAATGCGCTGGCGCAGGCGCTGGCGCGCGTCCGTGCTTGCGCCGCGAACGTCCTGTCCGAAAAGCTTCAGGCTTCCGGCCTGCGGTTCACGCAGCAGAATGAGCGTGCGAAGCAGTACTGTCTTTCCCGCTCCCGAGCCACCCACAAGCGCCATGATGCAGCCGCGGGGAACGGCTAGATCCAACCCGTCATGCACAGCGTTGGTACCGAATCGGTTGACGATGCCACGCGCGTCGATGACAGCAGAGGTGTCGCTTCTCATAGACCCAGCAAGTTGTAAAGCACGGAAAAACCAGCATCAATCACGATCACCAGAAAGATCGACTGCACCACCGCGACCGTGGTGGCACGCCCAACAGCAGCAGCGCTGCCTGACACACGCAGGCCTTGCATGCAACCGACCAACGCGATGATCACGGCGAAAACCGGCGCCTTCACCAACCCGAGCAACAACGTCTGCCCGTCCACCACCTGCGGAACGCGTGCAAGATATTCGGTCCAAGGCACGCCGTATCCGACCGAAGCCACAACGCCTCCTCCGATCAGCCCCATGACGTCGGCAAACAGGGACAGCAGCGGCAAGGTCACGACCAATGCCATGACCTTCGGAAAGACCAATATCTCGAAAGGCGACAGACCCAACGCGCGCAATGCGTCGACTTCCTCCGTAATCCGCATGGTCCCTAGCTGGGCTGTGTATGACGAGCCGGTTCGCCCGGCGACCAGGATGGCGGCCAGCAGCGGCCCGAGCTCGCGAAGCGTGATAACCGCCACCAGGTTGACGATGAATATGTTGGCTCCATAGGTGGCCAGGGTCGCACCGCCCTGGTAGGCCATCACCATCCCGATCAGGAACGACAACATGCCCACGATGCCCAGCGCGCGCAAACCCGCCGCATCGATTTCGGCCACGACCTCGCGCCACCGGATCCGCCAAAACGTCAGGAGCAGCGGCATGCCGCGCCAAACCAGCTCTCCGATGACCTTGAGAAACTCGCGACCCTCGTTAAGGGCAGCCAGCGTTGCGCGGCCAATGTCCCCGAGCAGCCCGGGATGGTCCCCGTGCTGCTGCGGTGGCTCCGCCGCGGCACGTGACAGCACGAGTTCGATGAGTTGGCGTTGCGCGGAGCTCAGCGCGCTGCGGTCTATGACGACGCCAGCCTCAGCCCATGCCTGGAGACTGCGCGCCAGGACCAGCGCGCCGGCCGTGTCCATCTGCAGCCGCGCGCCTTCCGCATCGGCCGCCGCTTGCAGGTGCACCGTCGTGCAGGCCTCGGGCAACGCCAGCACGGGTGCAGGGGACAACCCGTGCACGGTCCAGGCACCGCCAAGCAGCAGATTCTGTAGGCCGGCCGCCGCCCCCGCTCGCCAGTGCGCGTGCGCCGGATGCAAGTCCACTGATCGAGACGTGGCGTGCATGAAGCGAATGCGCGAAGGTGCTGTTACCCGCCCTTCAGCGCGCCAAAAACCTTGCCGATCAGCGCGCTGCCGGTTCCCACGGGGTCCGTGCGAATGGCTCTCTCCTCTTCCCCGATGGCTTGATACAGCCGGTTCAGCGTCTGCTGAGTCACGTAGGTATCGATATTGGCCTGGTCTGCACTGACGAGCCCGAATTGAGCGGCTTGGCCGGCATACTGATCATAGGTTTGCGCCAGTCCCACTTTCGCCGTCGCTTGTCGCACGATGGGCAGAAACTTTTGCGTCAGAGGAGCCTCGGTCTTACGCTTGAAATAGGCGGTTGCCGCCTCATTGCCCCCAGTGAGAATGCCTTTGGCATCCGCAATGCTCATGGTTTTCACCGCATAAACCAACAGGTCTTTGGCCTCGGGCACGGCGGCCTCGGCAGCGCGGTTGATGGCCAGGTCCAAGGCATCAGCCTGCGAACCCATGCCGGCCATGCGCATGAGACTGGTCGTCTTCTCAAGCGCAGGCGGCAGCGGAATGCGCCATTTGGGACTGCCGTAGAAACCATCCGTGCGGCCCAGCGTGCTGACCGCCGTGTCGACGCCGCGCGACAGCGCCGCCTTCAGCCCCTGCCCCACCTCGCCTGAACTCAGCGCGGCAACCGCTGCGGTACTCCCGGATGCACTTCCCCCCGTATCCGAGGGAGCTGTCTGCTGCGCAGGCTGCTGTGATGTCCCGGGGTTTGCCTTTTGCAACACGCCCCCGAGCTGGTTTTGCAGGTCGCCGAGGTTGAACGCATAGGCAGGCACCGCGCTGGCCAGAACCATACCTGCAGCAAGGGCTTGGAAGGATGTGCGGATGAGCATCGGAAACTCCCTGGTCATTGGAAACTGCCTGGTGTGAAAGGCCGCGAGTCGGTCTGGCAAGAGGAACACGCCTCAGCCTTGGGCGACAGGCGTCGCATGCAGGACTTCATCGAGCGTGGTGCTGCCCTCTGCAACCTTGAGCGCGCCAGCCAGCCGCAGCGGACGCATGCCGTCGCTGACGGCTTGCTGGCGCAGCGCCTCAAGCGGGGCATTGGCCGCCACGAGGGTGCGCAAGGCCGGGCTGACCACCAGCAATTCGTATAGCCCCAATCGACCAAGATAACCGGTGTTACGGCACGCTGGGCAACCCACTGGCTTGTATGGGGAAATCCTCGTGCTCGGCCTCCAAGGGGCGACCGCGTGCTGAAAAGTGGTCTGATCGAAACTGTCGTCAGGCTGTTTGCAATGGGGGCAAAGCGTGCGCACCAGTCGCTGAGCGAGGATGCCGAGCACGGTGGCATTCACCAAGTAGGGAGCCACACCCAACTCCAGCAGCCTTGTGATGCTCCCAGGGGCATCATTGGTGTGCAAGGAGGACAACACGAGGTGACCGGTCAGGGCGGCCTGTACGGACATATCGGCCGTCTCGCGGTCACGAATCTCACCCACCATGATGATGTCAGGGTCTTGTCGCATCAGCGCGCGCAGCCCCTCGGCAAAGCCCATGTCAAGGCCAGGCTGGACCTGCATCTGGTTAAAGCTGGGCTCGACCATCTCGATCGGGTCCTCCACCGTGCACACATTGACTTCGTCAGTCGCCAGACGCTTGAGCGTTGAATACAAAGTGGTGGTCTTGCCGCTTCCGGTTGGGCCCGTCACGAGCACGATGCCGTGCGGTCGGCTCGTCAAATTCTGCCAACGCTGCGCCTCCGCCGCTGGGAATCCCAAGGCGGCCATATCACGCAACACAACGTCGGGGTCGAAGACGCGCATGACCAGCTTCTCGCCGAAGGCGGTGGGTAGCGTGGACAGGCGCAGTTCGACCTCGTCACCCGCCGGCCTGCGCGTCTTGATGCGCCCATCCTGTGGGCGACGCTTTTCCACCACATCCATGCGGCCCAGCAACTTGACGCGGCTGGTCATGGCATTCATAACCGAAGGCGGCACTTGGTAGACGGTCTGCAGGACGCCATCGATACGAAAGCGGATCACGCCAAGTTCGCGTCGCGGCTCCAGGTGGATGTCCGATGCGCGCTGCTCGAAGGCATATTGCCAAAGCCAGTCCACCACCTGCACCACACCGGCGTCATTGGCGTCCAGCGCACGCCCACTCTTGCCTAACTCGACCAGTTGCTCAAACTGATTCACCCCGCTCACGCCAGAAGCTGAGCCATTTTTCTGCGCCTGCCGCACCGACCGAGCAAGACTGAAGAACTCGTTGGTGTAGCGCGCAATGTCGATTGGATTGGCCACAACCAGATGGATCGCCCGGCGCAACATGCGCTCAAGCTCAGGCTTCCATGCGAGGTCAAAGGGCTCGGCCGTGGCGACCGTCACGCCCTCAGCGTCAGCCGCCACCGGCAAGATACGATGGCGCTCGGCGTAGTTCATCGAAATCAAGTCACCGATTTTCCCGATATCCACCCTCAGCGGGTCGATCCGCAAATAGGGCAAGGCTGCACGCGTCGCCAACCAACTTGTGAGCAGGTCCAGATCCAGGGCTTTGGCGTCAGATACGCGCACCAATCCGGCGTTTGCCACCTTCTGTAAGGCATGCAGGCGCGCACTGGCGTGGGCAGTACGATCCATCCCCTGCCGTAGCCCCGCATCGTCGATCAGGCCGTCCTCGTGCAACCAGCGAAGCAATTCGCGCCATTCGAGCGGGCCATGCATGGCCGCGACCGCCGTCTTGTCCTCCCGCCGGACGTGCTCGTTCAGATTGGTGGGTCTGGATGCTTGCATTGGCTCAGTGTAGATGCTGCAAGAGCGTGATACGCGCTCAGGCGTCAGCCGCGATCAGTCCATGGCTGATGAATACCCCACGCCATGCCTCGAGCTTACGTGCGAAGCTCCAACTCGCGTTGGCCGGACTTGTTGAGGGCAAGCGGTGGCACGCTGGCGCCAAACTGCAAGTCAGGCGCATCAGCCGAGCGGACTCACCGCCGTTGTGGGCAATAGCGCGTAATTGCGGCAATCCCGCCGCGAGGGCGCGCAGATCATTGGGTTGTGCCTTCGTGATGGCGGCGTCCATGCTGCCCTGCCGCTCGCAGGCCGCATACACGTCCCAGATGCCCAAGCCGCGCCTGAGAACAGCCTGCAGCCGAGTGGCGTACGGCATGCTGGTCAGGTCTTCATCAAACAAGGCCGCCAGCAGGGGCCAGAATTGGTTGCGCGGATGGGCGTAATACTGTTGAGCCTGAAGCGACGCGCGGCTTGGAAAACTGCCCAGAATCAGCAAGCGCGTGTGCGGTGCGATGGCGGGCGGCAAACCCAGGAACTGCGGCGAGGAGGATGTGGAAACAAGCATTGGACCGGCCGTTTATAATCGAACGTTTTGCGGGTGTAGTTCAATGGTAGAACGGCAGCTTCCCAAGCTGCATACGAGGGTTCGATTCCCTTCACCCGCTCCATGCACTTCGCCAAGCAGGCCTCACCGGAACGCCCGGTTTCTACGTCGGCCGCCTTCAGCCTGACGCCCATGCCTGATGCATCCATTCCCGAGTTGAGTCCGTCCACGGCAGAACTGCCGCCAACTGGCGCGCTGCGCGCGCGGCCGGTACGCAGCTTCGTCCTGCGAACCGGGCGAACAACGAGAGGCCAAGAACGCGCTCTGGCTGAACTCGGACCCCGTTTCGTTCTTCCCTACCGCGCCAGTGAACCGGACTGGGACACCGTTTTTGGCCGCTGCGCCCCCAAAATTCTGGAGGTGGGGTTCGGCATGGGCGAAGCAACGGCCCAGATTGCCCAGACCCACCCGGATCGCGACTTCATCGGCGTCGAAGTTCATACGCCGGGTGTCGGCGCCTTGCTGCTGCGTATCGAGACGCTGGGCCTGACCAACCAGCGCATCGTCCAACACGATGCGGTGGATGTGCTGCGCGACATGGTGGCACCAAACTCGCTTGCCGCCGTGCACGTGTATTTTCCGGATCCCTGGCACAAGAAGCGCCACCACAAGCGCAGACTGATCCAACCCGCCTTTGTGGATTTGCTGAGCAGTCGCCTCGAGCCTGGTGGCTACCTGCATTGCGCCACCGATTGGGAACCTTATGCCCAGCACATGCTGGAGGTCATGTCGGCGAATTCAAACCTGTTGAACACCGCCGACGGCTTCGCGCCGCGCCCGGCTTGGAGGCCGCCCAGCAAGTTCGAGCAGCGCGGCCTGCGTCTGGGCCACGGCGTTTGGGACCTGCTGTTCGTGCGGCGCGCCAACCCAACGTTGCAGCCGTCCTGATCACCCGCGCGGCGAATAGCCGCACGAGCCGGGGTGATGCAGCTGGGTTCAGTGCGCCCAGTCAACCCAACCCATGCGTGCCGTCAGCAGCACGAGCCCTCCAAAGACGAGCCGGTACCACGCGAAAGGCACGAAGCTATGCGCAGCCACGTAGCGCAGCAGCCAACGCACGACGACAAGCGCCGACAGGAAAGACACCGCCATGCCGAGCGCGAAGGACGGTAAATCCCCCACACCAAGAAGACTGCGGTGCTTGACAACGTCGTAGATCGTGGCCGCCATCAGGGTGGGAATCGCAAGAAAAAAGGAAAATTCGGTTGCTGCCACGCGGCTGAGCCCGAACAGCATTCCCCCGATGATGGTTGCCCCCGAACGGCTGGTGCCGGGAATCAGGGCGACGGCCTGCGCGACGCCCACCGTGAGCGCATCAAGCGCGCCCATTGCATCCACGGAAGTCACGCGCACCACGTCAACGCGGGCCTGGCGGCCCTCCGCCCAGAGGATCACGACAGCGCCAGCAATGAATGCCAGCGCCACAGGCTCGGGGGCGAACAGATAGCGCTTGATGGCGGACGCAAATGCCAGTCCAAGCAATGCAGCCGGCACAAAGGCAATGCACAGGTTACGGGCGAAGTGCGAGGCTCGTTTGCGCTCGGAGGCCTCCGGCGACACCATCGCCTGCATCGTCGCGATCAACCGCATCCGAAAATGCCACATCACGGCCAGCATGGCCCCGCCCTGAATCGCGATCTCGAACACCTTGGCCTTGTCACCGACCCAGTGCAGGACACTGGCGGTGAGAATCAGGTGGCCGGTGGAGGAAATCGGCAGAAACTCCGTCATCCCCTCGACCAGGCCGAGGATGGTTGCTGCCAATGAGGTGTACAGATCCATGCGGCGTACAGGCAAAAGCCTGCATTATCGCGTGGCGTGCATCGCACGCTGCCTGGGTGCACGGTAACGTACGCGGCTCAGAACACGCCGCTCAATCCACCGTAGACACCGAGTGAAGAAGTCAAGACCACCACCCCAAGCACCACCCAGAAATACCACCCGCGCAATCGGTGCTCGGGCGGCAATGCCTTGACCCCTAGTGCGACCAGAAAACCAAGAACCACGGGCAGCATCAGCGCATTCATGACTTCCACGCCCACGGACAACGCCACCAGATTGGGCGCCAGCGCCACAATCAAGGCGCCGCCCAACACACCGAGGGTGAAGACGACGTAGAACCACGGAGCCTCAAGCGGGTGGTATTCAAGTGAGTGCTTGTACCCAGTGACCTCGCCGAAACCCCAGGCCGCCGCCAAGGCCACAACGATGGCCGCCACCATCGCTGCGCCCAGAATTCCCAAGCCAAACAGGGTGTGGCCGAGCGTCTGCCCCAGAAAAGGGGTGAGGGCCTGCGCCACCTGGCCCACGGTTCCCAGCGGCGGGCTCAGATGCCCGGCCCACAGCGTGGCCGCAGCGACCAGAAGCACGGCTGCCATCACCACCTGAGTCAACGCGGCACCGATTGCCGTATCCCACCGCGCAGCTGTGTACTGATCAGGTCTGAGCTTCTTGTCAGCAACTGCTGACTGCTGGTAGAAGACCATCCACGGCATGATTACCGCACCAATGTTGGCCGCAACCAGGTACAAAAATCCTGGATGATGTGCCGGCACGCTCGCAAGTCCGTGCGCAAGTGCGCGCGGATCGATCGGAGCCTGCAAGGCCACCCAAATGAACACGAGTTCGAACAAGCCAAGAGCGATGGCCACGCGCTCCACCCGCCGGTAGCTCCCGGTCCATACGATGGTCAGCAGAAACACGGCGGCCATCGTGAGGCTCCATGCGCGCGGCACCCCGAACAACTCGCCCACTCCAGCGACGCCGGAAAACTCGGTCAGCAGGGCACCCACAGTAGCCACTGCCAAGCCCCCGACCGAAACCCAAGCCCACCCAGCGCCAAAAGTCGTGCGGATCAGCTCGCCATGGCCTTTGCCGGTGAAGATCCCCAGGCGAACCGTGAGCTCCTGGACCACGTACAGAATGGGAATGAGCAAAAGTTGAAGGCTGAGCAGCTGATAGCCCCATTGGGCGCCGCTTTGCGCTGCGGTCAGTATGCTGCCCACATCCGTGTCGGCCAGCATCACCACCAAGCCGGGGCCCAGGACGGCAAAGAATATTGTCCAGCGCGCTGTAGGTCGATGACATTGCGGACTGGCCGCCTGCGGGGTGCTCATACGGATCCTGGAGGAGTATCGGAGTGTCGTCCCCGCAAATGATAATCGTTCTTGATTGTTTGGCGATTTGTCTTACCTTCCGTTACCGCGGTCGCCACCGCGACCCCACTTGAGCCAAGCAAGCCAAGACCGCCACGTATCCCACAGTTCGCCAACGCCTTCCGCGCATCATCGCCAGGCGCAATCGCCTGTACGCTCACTCCTGGAATTGAAGGCCGCGCAAAGCGCAGACGGCGTCTTTCTCGCACGGCGCCGCCGCTCCACCCTAAAATGTCGGTTTTCGCCTGAAACTATCGAGCCATGGACTTCGAACGTGCCCGTTTCAACATGATCGAGCAGCAAATCCGACCCTGGGACGTGCTGGACCAGGACGTGTTGGACCTGCTGGGTGCCGTCAAGCGCGAGGATTTCGTGCCCACGGCCTACCGCAGCCTCGCTTTCACGGACATGGACATTCCCCTGCCATGCGGTGAGAGCATGTTGTCACCCAAACTGGAAGCCCGGATGCTGCAGGAACTGGCTGTGCGCAAGCACGAATGGGTGCTCGAGGTCGGCACCGGAAGCGGCTACGGCACCGCGCTGCTTGGGCACCGCTGCGCCCATGCGGTGAGCTTGGAGATCCACCCCGAATTGGCCGAAATGGCACAACACAAGCTGCGCCAAGCCGCCGTGATGAACGTTACCGTGCGATGCATGGATGCGTCGAAGGAACTGCCTCCTGGCGAATTCGACGCCATCATGCTGTCGGGTTCGGTTGCGCAGATCCCCGAGGCGCTGGTTGCACGCCTCAAACCGGGTGGGCGCCTTCTGACCATCGTCGGCGATGCCCCCATGATGCGCGCTCAGTTGCTCACGCGCACCGGCCCGAAGGAATCCAAGGTCGTCGACCTTTTCGACACCGTCGCGCCGCGGCTGCACGGTTTTCCTGAATCCCCCCGTTTCCGCTTTTGAGGATCGCTTCGATGATCGAACAAATGACCGTGGGCGAATTACGCGCGCTGCTCGACGAAAAGCACGAGCAATTTGCTTCCTGGCAGGTCGTCGACGTACGTGAGCCTTGGGAAGTGGAACGCGCCTCGATCAAGCACAAGCATCTCAGGCACACCCACATTCCCATGGCAACCATACCGCTGCGCCTTCAGGATCTGGACAAATCCAAACGCATCTTGGTGATGTGCCGAACCGGTGGCCGCAGCATGCAGGTTGCCAATTTTCTGTCGCAAAGCGGTTTCAGCAACGTCTACAACCTGCAAGGTGGGATCACCGCGTGGTCACGCGAGGTCGATCCCTCCGTGCCCACGTATTGACGAACTGGGGCCTGTGCGTGACCCCATGAGGTAACGGCCAATCCAGTCAGCCTGTTTGGCCGCAGCCCCGCGGTGCCTCGCTGCGAAACGAAGGGCTGCTTCGCTTGCCTGCTTGTGGCTGGACGCGTCATCCAGCCATGCGCCAAAGCAGGCCCACACCGCCGCCGCGTCCCCGACCTGAACGACCGCCCCGGCAGCGATACCCTGCTCCACCGCCTCGGTAAAGTTGAACGTGTGCGGACCCATGACGACCGGGCAGCCCTCGGCGCAGGCCTCAATGAGATTCTGCCCACCCAGCGCAAGAAGGCTGCCCCCGACGAAGGCGGCATGAGCCATGGCGTAATAGGCGGGCATTTCGCCCACGCTGTCGCCAAGCCAGACCTGGGTGTCGCGCTCCGGCAGCGCCTGGCTGCGGCGCACCACGCGCAAGCCACGGTCGCATAGCAGCGCATAGACCGCATCCATGCGCTGGGGATGGCGCGGCACCACGACGAGCAAAGCGCGCTGAAGCACGTGGGCAGGCAAGGCATCAAGCAGCAGCGACTCCTCGGCCAAGCCCTGATGCTCGCGGGTCGATGCCAGGAGCAGCACCGGGCGGTCAACCACGGACTTCCAATTCAGCCCACGTTCTCGCAGAGCGGGATCGCTCGCGCGGTCGAACTTGAGGTTTCCCGAGACGGTCACATCGTGGAGGCCCAGTCCTTGCAGCCGCAGCGCATCGGCCTCGCTCTGGGCCGTGGCGGCCGTGATCGCCTCAAATGCAGGTCTGGCGAGTGCCGTCCACCGCGCCCAGCGCACAGCGCTGCGCGCGGACAGCCGTGCATTGGCCAGCAAGAGGGGCACGCCGAGCTGTGCACAACTCTGCGCCAGATTAGGCCAAACCTCCGTTTCCATCAGGACGCCCGCAGTGGGCCGATAGTGCAGGAGAAAACGACGTATGAAACCCGGCAGGTCATAAGGCAACCAGCACTGCAGGTCGCCATCCCTGAGCAGCAGTCGCCCGGCATCGCGCCCCGTCGCCGTCATGTGCGTAAGCAGCACGGCAAGGTCCGGATGTGCACGACGCAGTGATTCCAGCAGAGGCTCGGCTGCGCGTGTTTCGCCGAGCGACACCACGTGCATCCACAGCAGGGGACGACTTCCGTTGCGCAGCGCGTGTTTGCCTGGCAACGCCCCATACAAGCCAAAGCGTTCGCCCAGATGCGTGCGGTACAGCGGCTCGCGGCGCGCGCGCCAAAACAGGCGACACACGGCAAACGGCAGCAGAACCCACCACGCAAGGGTGTACAGACGCAAAGCCCAAGCCATCTTGCGGGACGAACCGTCCCCTGGGGTCACTGACATGCGCAACCGGCGTTGTTTGCCAACATGCTCAGGGCGCCGGGCCGTGCACGGGCACTGCAGCGGGCAGCACGGCCCATCCCAACACACTGCCCACGGCCTGCATCACCGCGTGCACGTCCGGCGGCTTACCGTCATCGCCCAAGCTGCGCCAGGGGCCGCTTGATTCGAACTCGACGCTGTGCGGTGACGACCCCGCGTAGATGGCGACAGCGGGGGTACCCACGGCTGCACCGAGATACAACAAACCGGTATCGACACCGACCACCAAATGCGCAGCCTTGAGCACACCCATCCAAACATCGAGGCCAAAGGCTTCAGGCGCTACGTGGGCAAGACCCTCCGCGTCTTCGCCGGCCTGAGCACTGACGCCCGAAGCGAGTCGCTCAGCCCGCGCGCGTTCGCTGGCGTTTCCCCAAGCGAACACGCTGACCAAGCCCTGCTCACGCAACCATCCAGCCAACGCAACCCAGCGCTCCTCCGCCCAGAGTTTGCGCTCCTTCGCTGTCGCGGAAAGCAACACGACATAAGGACGACGACCATGCAGCCAGCCTGGCCGGTTCGCACGCACCTGGAGCCCGAAAATCGGTGGAGCCGAAGACGTGTATCCCAGCGCCCAGGAAGCGAGTTGACGGTAGCGCTGCACGGCAGCCTCGGTGCGCCCCAGAGGGGTTTGCATGCGCCGGTCATAGAACATCGAAGCCAGCGCTTCTCGCGACGAAGCCCAAGAAAGACCCAGGTGAGGGCCTCGGGCCAAGCGCGCGATGACGGCGCTTTTGACCAGTCCTTGCAAGTCAATGATGGCATCGAACGGCCGTGCACGCAGAGCGTGCACGAAGGCTCGCCACTGGTTGCGCGTTTCGGGATGGAGCAGGTTTTTGCGCCAGCGCCGCAGCGCAATCGGAATGACGTTCTCCACACCAGGATGTGCCTGAACGATGGGCATGTAGGCCTCTTCGACCAGCCACTCGATATGAATCCCAGGGAAGGCCGCATGCAGGTCAGCAACGACGGGGAGCGCATGCACGATATCGCCCATTGAACTGGTCTTGACGAGCAGCACACGCATTGCGGGGGGCTAAAAGGGCAGCTTCAGTGCCGGGTCGAGCGCAAGCAGCGCAGCGCGAAACTCACCCTGGATGCGCGTCAACGCTTGAAGGCTCGTGCCTTCAAACCGCAGCACCACGCAAGGCGTCGTGTTCGATGGGCGTGCCAGACCAAATCCATCCGCATACTCGGCGCGCACACCATCCATTGTGTAGATCTGCGTGGCCCGGGGGAAAGTCGCCTCACGCTGCAAACGCTCACACAACGCAAAGTTGGCACCCTCGGGCGTTTCAATTTTGAGCTCTGGAGTGGACACCGAATCGGGCAGCGCCAGTAGATGTGCCTCTGAATCGGACACACGGGAGAGGAGTTCGAGCAACCGAGCGGCGCCATATTGGGCGTCATCAAAGCCGAACCAACGATCCTTGAAAAAGATGTGCCCGCTCATCTCTCCGGCCAGGGGCGCACCGACTTCTTTCATGCGCGACTTAATCAGCGAATGCCCGGTGCGCCACATCATTGGATCGCCTCCATGCCTGCGCACCCATGGCCCGAGGTTAGCGGTGCATTTCACATCGAAAATGATGGGTGCGCCGGGGTGTCTCGTCAGCACGTCGGCCGCGTACAGCATGAGCTGGCGGTCTGGCCAGATGACGTGGCCGTGCTTGGTGACCACGCCCAGACGGTCGCCATCTCCATCAAAGGCCAAGCCAATTTCGGCGTCAGTCTCGCGCAATACACGCTGCAGATCCTGCAAATTGTGAGGATCGGCGGGATCTGGGTGATGGTTGGGGAAGGTACCATCAACCTCACAAAATAGCTCGACGACGTCACAGCCCAGCATGCGCAACAGACGCGGCGCGAACGCTCCCGATACGCCGTTGCCGCAATCCACCACCACCTTCATCGGGCGCGCCAGCCTTACGTCTTGCACGATACGCTGCAAGTAAGGCTCCACTACGTTCGCACGATGCTGACTACCGGCACCGCTTGCGTAATGCTCCGATTGCGTCAGCTCACGCAGGCGCTCGATGTCCTGCCCGTGAAGCGCATCGCCGCCCAGCACCATCTTCAATCCGTTGTAATCCGGCGGATTGTGGCTGCCAGTGATCTGGATGCCGTTGGGTACCCCGGTGGTAGCGCAGGCGTAGTACAGCATCGGGGTTGCGTTCATGCCGAGGTCAATGACATTCAAGCCCGCCCCTCGAAGCCCCGCACTCAATGCTTCAGCGAGCTCCGGGCCTGACAGGCGCCCGTCGCGGCTTATGTTGACGGACGTCTGACCGCGCTCGCGAGCAAGGGTGCCGTAGGCTCGCCCGATGTGCTCGCAAGCGGCGACGGTCAGGCTGCGCCCAACAACACCGCGAATGTCGTAGGCCTTGAACAAGGTCGGGTCAAGTTGCGCCATGGGGTGGTTTCTAGCCTTGATGGTTTGATGAAGGCGTCCTGAAGAAACCGGATCGCCATCTGATTGACAGGATGAAGAGCGTCGCAACCGAAGCGCCGCGAGCGTCCTGCGCTATTCTAGAAACTCATGACCACTTACTTGATTGGCGACCTGCAAGGCTGTGATGCAGCCTTCGCACGCATGCTTGACGTGATCGCCTTCGATCCAGCCCATGACCGGCTCATCGTGCTTGGTGATGCAGTCAATCGCGGACCAGACTCGCTGACGGCGTTGCGACGCCTGATGGCTCTGGGAGATGCGGCGCAATGCCTCCTTGGAAACCACGACCTGCATCTTCTGGCGGTCGCGCATGGTGTGCGCAAGATGCATCGCAGCGACACGCTCCAGCCGATCCTGCAGGCTACCGATCGGGAAGCCCTTCTTGACTGGGTGCGAAACCGCCCCCTCGCTCTTTTTGAACAAGGCTGGCTGTTGGTCCACGCAGGTGTACTGCCACAGTGGACCGTCGAAAAGACATTGCAACTGGCAGCCGAAGTCCAGGAACAGTTGCGCAGCGCTGATCTTCCGGCCTTCCTACAGGACTTGTTCGGCAACGATCCTGACCGCTGGAACGATCATCTGCAGGGTCCCGAGCGCTGGCGAATCACAGTCAACGCCCTCACACGCTTGCGCTTCATCGATACGAATGGCGCCGATGGGGGGCGCATCGACTTTCACTGTAAAAAAGAGGCGGATCGAGCGCCCCAAGGACTGGTCCCCTGGTTTGGCGTGCCCGGTCGACAAACGCAAGGGGTCCCGATCGCCTTCGGCCACTGGTCGACGCTTGGCCTTCATTGGGCGGATAACGCCCTATGCCTCGATAGCGGGTGCCTGTGGGGCGGCAGCCTGAGCGCAGTTCCGTTGCCACGCCCAGGCCAGCGGTGGCTACAGATCCACAGCCAACCTTGCCCCCGTCAACTCGAACCCATGCCGTTTTGAACAAAATCCCCGCGCATTCCCCTTCCTAGGCTGCAAGCCAGGAGGGGGTTAGCGGGGGCGTGTACCGTTGCGCGAACGCATTTCGCTCGTAGACTGTTTGCTTGCATGACGTACGGTGCTGGGCTGCTGTGTATGACGCATGCGTCGAACGTTGTACAATGTTTTGTTCATTTTCATCAAACCTAGGTGGAGTGCTCCATGGCACGGGTCTGTCAAGTAACCGGCAAAGCGCCGATGGTGGGCAACAACGTTTCCCACGCCAACAACAAAACCAAGCGTCGTTTTCTGCCCAACCTGCAATACCGCAGAATCTGGGTCGAAAGCGAGAACCGTTTCGTACGTCTGCGCATCTCGAATGCCGGTCTGCGCCTGATCGATAAGGTCGGCATTGACGCGGTATTGGTCGACCTGCGTGCCCGCGGCGAAGTTTGAGCACTGAACAGCACAGGAGCGAAACACCATGGCCAAAGGCGGACGTGAAAAAATCAAGCTGGAATCCACTGCGGGGACCGGCCACTTCTACACCACCACGAAGAACAAGCGGATTCAACCGGATAAGATGGAAATCATGAAATTCGATCCGGTGGCACGCAAACATGTTTCCTATAAGGAAACCAAGATCAAGTAAGGTCTTGAGGCGGCATTGATCGCCGATGAAAGAGCCCGCCGTCACGCAGCGGGCTTTTTTTGCGCCCTTCCCGCCTCCACCCCGGCCTCAAGCGGCCTCGCCTCCTCCGAGCAGAACATTGCTGCGACGGGAACACGCGGCTGACGATCGGATTCGAATCGTCGGTTGAGCCGCTAGGGCGCGCACCGGATCGACGTCGCGGTGATGGATGGATCCATCGTGTGTGCGTTCCGCCCTCGTACCAGCGATATCGAAACGCCTTCAGCATGTTCGGGCCTTCTCGACACTTGCCGACTCCCCACAGCTTTGGAGATCGTCTGCGAACACACTCCCGCAGCGTGCCGTGCAAGAGGCTCATGTCGCTCGCACTCGGCAGTGCCTGCCGAGCGAATGCTCCTTACTGGACCACACTAGCCGCTCGACGCGCCAAGCATGGTCGCGGGAGTTGCATGCCCCCAATGCAAAGGCCGTTGATGTTGCCCTCTCAAGCCCCAAACCACGGGTATTGCGCCCGCGCATATTCGTAGCCACCCGATCGCGCATAAAAAAAGCCAGCTTGCGCTGGCTTTGACATACTCGGCGCGAAACGCGCCTCGATATGCTTACTTGCTGGCGGCGCTGGCGGGAGCCGAAGCAGCAGCAGGTGCAGACGCAGGAGCAGCGGCCGAAGCGGCAGCGGGAGCGGCGGCGGAAGCAGCAGCAGGCGCAGCGGCCGAAGCAGGGGCCGAGGCAGCAGGAGCTGCTTCTTCTTTCTTACCGCAGGCAGCCAGGGCCAGGGCAGCGATCATGGAAGCCAACAGAAGGGACTTTTTCATTTGTATCCTCAAAGCGTCAGACAAATCAAACGGGCAATGGAAATCGGGCGATTCCGGGAAGTTTTTCAATCACGAACCCTCATGCCTCAGCGGCCATGCAAAGTTCAGTACAGAAGTATAGCGCCAGCCCGGGTTTTCCCCGGGGGCTCGACATAACTACGCGATCAGTGTTGCAAATTGTTCACAATCCGAGTGTATGCGCTGGAAACATCGGCGTCGAATGCTCCCAAGACTGATCAAACGCGTGAACCGCGGCGTGGAGGCGCGCACCCGAACAGTAGATGGCTAGCCGTGATTTCTCGCTGGGGATGACCAGCAACCCTATCTCGGGCAGCAACAAACATTCTTGCAGGCCACCACATTCCTCGGGCAAGGCATGACACGCAATGACATGGGCAAAGCGTATGCGCCACTGGACAAACCGCGGATCATCGCGCTGCAGGCCTTCAAACCGCTGGCCCAGCATGCGCACACTGGTCTGGCTGCGCCCTATGGCCCAAGCGTCCAAGCCCGCAATGACGTCCGGGGCTCCCAACCCCCAATCCGCATAGTCGGGGCTATACATGCGAATTGAACCGCGTGGCTGGGCCAGCAAACTCCGAATAGCGTGCCGCCAAGCCACTCGCCCCTGCACCTGCAAATCCACCGCCTCGGCCTCCCCTGCACGCGTGTTCACGACCAATCTCCTTCGCGATCTGGATGAGCCCAGCCCTGCACGCACCACTGCAGCAAGGCTTGGATTTCTTCGGGACGCGCGGCCTTCCAGTCATCGGCCCCAATGGCATGCCGGTCGGCGAGCCGGCGCAGCAATCTGGAGCGCGCAAGCCCCGGCGCGACGCGCTCGCCGTTGATCATCACGTCCCTGGATGTGTACAGCATCCGGCTTCGCCGATCCAAGCGCAGGCCTGCAGCGGCGCAGGCTTTCAGCAACTGGGCACGCTTGCGCGATGCCGCCTCGAACCACACCTGCTGTTTGGGCTCCGTGAGCAGTTCACCCAAGGCAGCTTCGAAGTCCCGAGATGCGGGGTTCAGGCGCGAGAAAGCTGCTTGGAGGAAGTGCACCAAGTCCTGTGGCAACTTCGCCGGGTGCCCAGCCACGGCGGTATCAACGCGACCGCGGTCGCTGTAACGCTCACCAGGCGCAAGGTCCTCGGCCAATTTCCACAGCAACTGCTGCAAAAGCTCGCCCTGCGGCGGGGCACGGAAGCCAACGGAATAGGTCATGCACGCGCCGACGGCGACACCGTCGTGGCCCCAGCCGGGCGGCAGGTAGAGCACATCGCCGGGGTCGAGCACGAATTCGGCGTCAGGCTCGAAATTCGTGAGAATCCTCAACGGCTGCTCGGGCTCGAAATGGGGCACTTTGACCGGTCCGATGCGCCATCGCCGCTGCCCCTCGGCCTGGACCAGAAACACGTCATAAGCATCGACATGAGGTCCCACCCCGCCGCCGTCGCTCGCCCAGGAAATCATCACGTCGTCCAATCGCGCATCGGGGAGAAAGCGAAAGCGCTCCAGGAACGCCGCTACGCCGTCGTGCAGAAGATTGGCGCCTTGCAAGAGCAGCGTCCAATCGCACTTGCGCAGAGCGGGAAGCGAGCGCTGGGCGAAGGGGCCATGCCTGAGCATCCAGCGGCCGGCCTGACGCTGCACGAGGCGAGACTCCGCATCATCCTCGCCCGCCAATGCGAACAGCTCGGCGCGCGTCAGCAAGGGTTGGAATCCCGGGATTGCCTGACGCAGCAGGAGCGGCCGGCGCTGCCAATGGCGTTGCAGGAAATGCGCGTGGCTGATGCCTTGCAGGGGCCAGGCCGCCTTCTCTGAAGATCGTCTCATAGGGTCTTGATGGCAAATGGAGCAGGATGCATTGTGCGGGTGAGAATTTACGCGCATCGGCAGGCCATGTCGCGGCCGCTTCGGCACTTGCAACGCGACGTGTCCGTTCCAGTGGTTGCGCAAGCGCCGCGCACGCATTGCATGCCCGCGCACTGCAATGAAGTCTAGCTTCGCATGCCTGAGGCGCTAAGCTTCCAACTGCACGCAGGCGCTGCGTCGCGCTGCAGTCCGCGCGTGCCGCCATTTTCATTCCGTCCATTGCGATGTCTCTCCTATGCAAGCCACACCCGATACCGTCGTGACGCTGTCCTGGCACCTCACTGACGCACAAGACGAACCCATTGCCGATGATGAGGAAGGCACGGATTTCTACGTCGGCGGTGCCGACCTCCTGCCGGTCATTACACAGGACCTTCTGGGCAAGCGCGTGGGCGAAAGCGGGCAGCTGCAGATCGAACCCCACGACGCCTTTGGCGACTATGACCCGGAGCTTCTGCGTGTGGAGGAGCGTCGCCTCTTTCCCGATGTGCTCGAACCCGGGCTGCAGTTTGAACAGCTGCCCGCCGGTTGCGCGTCGGCCGCGCCTGGGACCCTTTTTACGGTCACCGACATCGCCGACAACAAGGTCATCCTCGACGGTAACCATCCCTTAGCCGGGATGGCTCTGCGGGTTCGCTACACGATTTTGGATATCCGCGAGCCGGACCCAGACGAGCGCGAGGCGCAAAGCGCACATCTGGATGATGTGGACAGCGGGATGTTTTTCACGGGCACACCGCGCGGCAGCGCTTAGGCCCTTTCTGGCGTGGGCCGAGCGTGACCAGGACAGACACAGCGCTGTGCGCTGTCTCGCACATCGCCAGCTCGCCAGAGCCGACAACCGAGGTGCATACATGCTGCGGATGCACGCCTGAACCGGGAGTCGAAACTGGCACGGAGCCGCAAGGACACCAATGCTTGGCCAAAAGCGGCAGAGCGGAGTGCCTTGCCCATCCAGCGGCACTGGCGCCAAGAGCCAAGCCACGTTGCGCCCGCCCGCGGGCGTGACGATCTGCGGCGCGAAGCCCGCCGCGCGACCACAGCATCGGTCCTCGGGATTGATTAAAAATTGCGGCCGCAGCATGGGGCGTGCGCGGGACATTGTCTCTTGCTGAATTCGACGCGTCCGCACGCTTGGCCCCGAGCTCTTGGCCCGGGCTTGGCCATGCCGGGACCCGGGCCTGTCAGGTGCCATTCAAACCCGCACGTGCAGCGCACCGGCGCTGCCATTGCCGGCGAATGGAACAGCTCCAACCAAGCCGCACCAACACATACCCCAGAACGGCCAGCACCAGAGCCAGGATCGGCAATCCAACGAGCAGCGGCTCACCCAGTCCCATGGACCAATGCACAAGCGCCTTTATTGACGCGCCGAGGTGAGTCCAGTCCAACTGCGGCACAGCAGCGAGCCTGTCCCGCCCATTGACGCCCGTGACCCAGCTGCCCAAATGATAGGCAACCAGGTACAGCGGCACGATCGTCAGCGGATTCGAATACAAGGTGGTGACGAGAGCAATCGGAAAGTTGCATCGCAGCGTCACCGCCAGAACGCCAGCCCCCAACATCTGCAACGGCCCCGGAATGAGACCGGCAAAAAGACCCACAGCAACACCAAGGGCCACGCTGCGCCGATGCAGGCTCCACAGCGCGGGGTGACTCATGTGCGCGGCAAAGGGGCGCAATACTGGGTAATCACGCATTGTGTCAAAGCGTGCGGCAATCGCCCGGCTGAGCCTGCGCGCCATCCTGCGGCCCCGCTACGTTCGGCCGGTGGAACCAAATCCACCTTCGCCTCGCGCGCTTGGCGTGAAGGCCTCGACGACCCGCCATTGCGCCTGGACCACCGGAACAATCACCAATTGCGCGATGCGCTCAAAGGGCTGAACCGTGTAGTGCTGCAAGCCACGGTTCCAGCAGCTCACCATCAGCGGGCCCTGGTAGTCCGAGTCGATGAGGCCAACGAGATTGCCCAGGACGATCCCGTGCTTATGGCCAAGCCCCGAACGCGGCAGAATCATCGCAGCATGACCGCTGTCCGCAACGTGGATGGACAGGCCCGTACTGATCAGTTCGGCTTGACCGGGCGCCAGCACAAGCGGCTCGTCGATGCATGCTCGCAGATCCATACCCGCTGCGCCCGGCGTGGCATAGGCAGGCAGTTGCTCACGCAGCCTGGGGTCGAGCACAAGAATCTCAATAGGCAGGTTCATGATTGCTGGGATGGCATGCGGGATACGATTTCGACCAAAATGCGCCGCGCCAGGTCGAGTTTGGCGCCACGCGGCAGCTCGAGCACTCCTTGCGCATCGATCAAAACACAGGCGTTATCGTCGCGGCCGAAGGTCTGCGGGCCAAGGTTGCCCACCAACAGCGGCACACCCTTGCGCACACGCTTGGCCTGCGCGTTGGCGATGAGGTCATCCGCTTCGGCGGCGAAGCCCACGCAGAACGGCGCCTCGGGTTGGGCGGCGACTTCGGCAAGGATGTCAGGGTTCGGGTCGAGTTCGAGTACTGGTGGTCGGGCATCGCCTTGCTTCTTGAGCTTGCCAGCCTCAACGCGCGCGGGTCGCCAGTCAGCGACGGCGGCGGCGGCAATGAACACATCCACACCCTTCAGCTCTGCTTGGACTGCATCGCGCATCTCCCGCGCTGTTTCCACCTCGATGGTGCTCACCCCATAGGGAGTTGCCTGCGCCGTGGGACCGGCCACCAGGGTGACCTCTGCGCCCTGCTCCCAAGCTGCGCGTGCCAACGCCCAACCCATCTTGCCACTGGATCGGTTCGTCAGGCCACGCACTGCGTCCCAAGGTTCGAACGTGGGACCGGCGGTGATCAACACGCGCCGCCCAGCGAGCCGCTTGGGTTGGAATAGTGCCTCAATTTCGAGCAGGATGCTCTCGGGCTCGAGCATCCGGCCTTCGCCAACCTCGCCACAAGCCTGCTCCCCGCTGGCGGGCCCAGCGATTCCCACACCATCCATGCGAAGGCGCTGGACGTTGCGCTGCACCGACGCGTTGGCCCACATCGCCCGGTTCATCGCTGGCGCAAGCAGGGTGGGGATGGTGTCACGGGCAAGCAGAAGCGTCGAAAGCAGATCGTCGCCCAAGCCGTTCGCGGCCTTGCCTATGCAATCCGCACTGGCGGGGGCAACAACCAGAGCATCTGCGGCACGCACAAGCTCGATGTGGTCCATCCCATTGGCCGCAAGCGGTTGCCACTGGTCGGTTGCTACCGGCCGGCCCGAAAGCGCCTGGAGCGTCGCAGGCCCGACAAAACGCGTTGCCGCCGCAGTCATCACGACTTGGGTGGTATACCCCGCCTTGACCAGCAGGCGGGTCAGTTCACACGCCTTGTAGGCGGCAACGCCACCGCTTACACCAAGCACAATGTGGCGGGTCTGCAAGCTATCCATGGCTTAGGCCGACTGCGCAATCAAGCGCTGCGTGACGAAGTCGCGCCCGGCGGCTAGCGCAGCATCGGTCGCCTGAGGCTGAGTGCCTCCCGCCATGGCGAAATCCGGCCGGCCACCTCCCTTGCCGCCCACCGCCTGCGCGGCGATATTCACCAACTCCCCAGCCTTGATGCGAGCGGTGAGGTCTGGCGTCACGCCAGCGGCGAGTTGCACCTTGTCGCCGTCCACACTCACCAGCAGGATGACGGCCGATTTGAGCTTGCTCTTGAGCTGGTCGACCACGCTACGCAACGCACTCGCATCGGCACCATCCAGGCGCGCCACCAGGAGCTTGGCCCCACCCATCTCCTGGGCCTGTGCGACCAATTCCACGCCGCGCGCTGCCGCCTGATGGGCCTTGAGCGCAGCCAACTCCTTTTCCATCCCGCGCAGTTGTTCAAGCAATTGTGCTGCACGCTTGTCCAATTCGTTCTCGGGTGTCTTGAGCAGTGCGGCCAGGGCGCCCAGTTCAGCGCTCTGCCGCTGCGCCAGGACCAGTGCATTCAAGCCGGTGGTGGCTTCCACCCGCCGCACGCCCGCTGCCACCGCGCCTTGCGAGACGATGCGCAGGCAACCGATATCACCGGTACGCGCCACGTGCGTGCCGCCGCAAAGCTCACGGCTTTCTCCGATGTCGAGTACGCGGACTTCGTCACCATATTTCTCGCCAAACAACATCATCGCACCCGTCTGCTTGGCGTCCTCGATTGAAAGCACGCGCGCCTCGGTTGCGGTATTGAGCAGGATCTGCGCATTCACCCAGCGTTCGATCCGCTCGATCTCGTCGACGGAGATTGGCGCGTCATGAGCAAAGTCGAACCGGGTCTTCTCAGCATCCACCAAGGAACCCTTTTGCTGCACGTGCTCGCCGAGCACGAGACGCAGCGCCTTGTGGAGCAGGTGCGTGGCGCTGTGATTGCGCATTGTCGCCAGCCGGCGCTCGATGTCAACGCGTGCGGCAACGCTCTCGCCAACCCTCAGGCGTCCCGAGTCAACCACACCATGGTGGCCAAACACGTCATTCTGGATCTTCTGCGTGTCATTCACGCTGAAATGCAGCCCGCAGTCGTCGCCCTCGAAGAGAACCCCGCTATCGCCAACCTGACCGCCAGACTCCGCGTAAAACGGCGTGCGGTCCAGGACAACGACACCGGCCTGGCCCGTCTCCATGTGCGGCACCGAGATGCCCCCCACGTAAAGCGCGAGGATCTTGCAGGTGTCCAGCTGAAAGTGCGCATAGCCCTCAAAACGCGTGGCCTGACCGCTGTAGTCAAGATTGCCCGCCATCTTGAACTTGCCCGCAGCTCGCGCCTGTTCGCGCTGACGGTCCATCGCCGCATCGAATCCAGCCTCGTCCACGGCAACACTGCGCTCACGGCACACGTCGGCGGTGAGATCCAATGGAAAACCGTAGGTGTCGTATAACGTGAAGGCCACCTCGCCGGAGAGCGTGGCGCCTGCGTGCTCGCGCAGCGTTTCCAGCTCCGCGTCGAGGATGCGCATGCCATTCTCCAGCGTTTCAACGAACCGCTTCTCCTCAGCCTCGATGACCTCCCGGATACGCCTCGAGGCCTGCGCCAGTTCGGGATAGGCAGCTCCCATCTCCGCAACGAGATCGGGCACCAGCTTGTGAAAGAAGGGTTGGTGTTGGCCCAGCTTGTAGCCATGGCGCAGCGCGCGGCGGGCGATACGGCGCAGCACGTAGCCACGGCCCTCGTTGCCCGGGATCACACCATCCACGATGAGAAATGCGCACGCGCGAATGTGGTCGGCAATGACTTTCAGCGACGCATGACCGAGGTCTGCGCAACCGGTCTCGCGCGCGGCCGCCTTGATCAGCTTTTGGAACAGATCAATCTCGTAATTGCTGTGCACATGTTGCAGCACCGCCGCAATGCGTTCCAGGCCCATGCCGGTGTCCACGCAAGGCCGCGGCAATGGTTTCTGCGCGTACGTGGTGCATTTCCAGACGTCCCCTTGGCGTGCGACAAGCGCAATGCCGCCCTTGCGCTCGATCTCCGCCTTCGCCGCCTGAGCTTCAACCTCGCTGGGGAAGGTGCGTTCCTCGGCCACGCTGCGCTCGAACTGCATGAACACTAGGTTCCAGATTTCGATATAGCGGTCGCCGTCGCCCTCAGGGGATCCGGGGGGCCGCCCCATACGTCGGGACCATGGTCATAGAAGATTTCACTGCATGGCCCGCAAGGCCCCGTATCGGCCATTTGCCAAAAATTGTCGGATGCGTACCTTGCACCCTTGTTATCGCCAATGCGCACGATGCGCTCGGGGGGGACCTTCATCTCCCCGGCCCAGATGGCGTACGCCTCATCGTCCTCCTGATACACGGTGACCCACAGCTTGTCGACTGGCAGCTTGTACACCGAGGTCAGCAGTTCCCACGCATAACGGATGGCGTCACGCTTGAAATAGTCGCCGAAACTGAAGTTGCCCAGCATTTCAAAGAAGGTGTGGTGACGCGCCGTGTAGCCGACGTTCTCCAGATCGTTGTGTTTGCCCCCGGCGCGCACACAACGCTGCGCCGTGGTGGCGCGCGTGTACGGACGGCGGTCCTGACCGAGGAACACATCCTTGAACTGGACCATGCCCGAGTTGGTAAACAGCAATGTGGGATCGTTGCCTGGCACCAAAGGCGACGAAGGCACGCGGGCATGACCCTGGGACGCGAAGTAGGCGAGAAACTTCTCGCGGATGTCGGAAACGTTCATCAAGGCACCTGGAAGAGGCCGGGCTGGCTCGCGCGGCAAATGCGATCAAACCGTGGCAAATCCGCGATTTTAGGCGCCACCCCTTCGATGGCACGAGACGGTATACCAGACCTGCCGCCCAGTGGTTGCCCCGGCGACCCCAAGGTGGTGCTGTGCAAATGCGCTCCGGTGAGGCTAAATTGGTGGCTGACTTCCTTCAAACACCAGAAAGACTGCCATGGATACCGCGACCTCACCCCTCGCCCTTCTGCATGACCCTTCTTTACTCAAGACCCAGGCACTGATTGACGGCCAATGGATCGATTCTGTGAATACCGTGCCGATCCATGACCCGGCCACAGGCCGCGTGCTTGCGCACGTGCCCAGGCTCGGTGCAGGCGAAGCCGAGACGGCTGTCGCCGCGGCCGAACGGGCGTGGCCCGCCTGGCGCGCCCAGACGGCCAAACAGCGTGCTGCGGTGATGCGCCGCTGGTTCGAGCTGCTGATGCAGCATGCTGACGATCTGGCGCGCATCATGACCGCCGAGCAGGGCAAGCCCTTGGCCGAGGCCAAGGGCGAAGTCACGTACGGCGCAAGCTTTGTCGAGTGGTTCGCCGAGGAGGCCAAGCGCGTGTACGGCGAGACGATTCCCAGCCCGGATCCGACCAAACGGCTGCTCGTCATTCGCCAACCGGTCGGCGTGTGCGCAGCCATTACACCGTGGAATTTCCCCTTGGCCATGATCACCCGCAAAGTCGCCCCGGCCTTGGCCGCCGGCTGCCCCGTGGTCATCAAGCCCGCCGAGCAGACGCCACTGACGGCGCTCGCCGCGGCTGAACTCGCGCAGCGCGCCGGCATGCCGCGTGGGGTGCTTAACCTGCTGACGAGCGATGCTGCGGGTTCGGTGGACATCGGCAAGGTCCTGTGCGGTAGTCCCATCGTGCGCCACCTGTCGTTCACCGGCTCTACCGAAGTCGGACGCATCCTCATGGCGCAATCGGCACCCAGCATCAAGAAACTCGGTCTGGAGCTCGGTGGCAATGCACCGTTCATTGTTTTTGATGACGCTGACGTGGATGCCGCGGTGGATGGTGCGATGCAGAGCAAGTACCGTAACGCCGGGCAGACGTGCGTTTGCGCCAACCGCCTGTACGTGCAGGACGGCATCTATGAGAGCTTCGTCGAAAAGCTCTCCGCGCGAGTAGCCGGGATGAAGGTCGGCGCCGGTTTTGACGAAGGGGTGCAAGTCGGGCCGCTGATCGATGAGCAGGCCCTGTCAAAGGTGCAGCGGCATGTGGACGACGCCTTGGCCAAGGGCGCCCGCATGCTCACTGGCGGCACGGTCCTGAACGTGGGGTCCGGCGGCCGCTTCTACGCGCCAACGGTACTTGCCGACGCCAACGCCGGCATGTTGTGTGCACGAGAAGAGACATTTGGGCCCGTGGCGCCCGTGTTCCGCTTCAAAACCGAGGAGGAGGCGATTGCGGCCGCCAACGCCACCGAGTTCGGACTGGCAGCCTATTTCTTCAGTCGCGACGTGGGCCGCATCTTCCGGGTCGGCGAGGCCCTGGAATACGGCATGGTGGGCGTCAACACCGGTTTGATTTCCAACGAGGTTGCACCCTTTGGCGGCGTGAAGCAATCGGGTCTGGGCCGGGAGGGCTCGCACCACGGCATCGACGAATACGTTGAAATGAAATATCTCTGTCTTGGCGCGATTGACCGCTGAGCGGCCCTGGGCGCCAGGCGCTGAGCAGACGCCAGGTGGCCTGGCGCCGCGGCGGGCCTTAGCGAGGCGAGTGGCACTCGGCTTCGCCTTGCTGCTGCCGGATGCGCTGGCACACGTGTTCCTCCGGTTGGGGAGGCTCGTGTGCACCTAAGGTGCCATTGGCCAATCGGCATCATTCGCGCGCAGGCGCCGCCGAAAGCAGGCAATGACCAAGCATCCCCAAGGTCATTCACCTGCCTCGTACATGCGCGTCGAGCCTTCGATCAATGGGCGGCGGCGTAGTAGCGGTTTTGCGAGTGACTGACTTGGGCAAAAAAATGCCAGCGCTCGGCAATGAGTCCAGTCATCTGAGTCAACCAGGCCACGACGAACCAAGCCAGCGGCTCGTTTGCGCCAATCCCTGCACCGATCAGGCCCAGAGGGACCAGAAAACCCATGAGCACGAAGCCACCCTGAACGCTGCGCAAGACCGTATCCCCCTGGCCATGGAAGAACTCGCGCAGGTTGAAGCTGCCGGCCGTAAAGCCGCGGGAAATCTGCACGATGTGGTTGCTGCGCACACCGATGGCCGACTGCACGCTGCCAGCCAGCACCAGTCGCGCCGTACGCAAAAGCGCAGCCATGCGCCCGACGAAGGCCAGAAATGTCAAACCCAACGCCCAGCTGGCGATCTCTCCGACAGCGAGGCCCAGGGACGCAAACAGCGCGGCCGCCAGGATGAATCCGGACGCCAAACCCATGAGAACGAAATTCAGCAGAGTCAGCGGCGTGGCCCATTCGCGGATAAAGCGCACGCAGGCGTAGATCATCGCCGTGCACAGCCACAGGGCACCGCATGCCAGCAGCAGCGTCAGCGCCAGCCAGGACGGCCACGCATGCATCAGCCCCATCCATACCAAGGTGAAAGCGGTGATACCGAGAAAAGCCGGCAACGCGATGACCTCGCGCGAAAGCCAGGAGGTGCGCCACATCGCCGCCGCGCGCCAGGCACGCTCTGGCCGGCCGAGGTGCAGAAACGATGCGATGAGCGCAACCGCCCCGAGGGCCAGAACCACCGCTAGCCCAGCCCGCCCGGCGGCCAAGGCCGCGACTGGACCTCCGAAGAGCCCCAGAACGGCCAGCGCCAAGGCCACGGCGAGACCCTGGGCACAACCGATCAGCGTGGTGAGAAGCAGCACAGACCAAGCCGGACGCATGCTCAGCCCCCGACCAAAGGGTTGGATGACGCCAATCCTGCCGTAGTCACGCGACGTTGGGGCGGGGTGCCAAGTTCGGGGCCCGCGGCCTTCACGCCGCCACAGCCGCACTGCCCGGCGCCACACGCGCTGGCTGCACTGCCCCGTGTGGCCGATGTGCGCCTGCTGGTCACGCCGCCTGTCATCCGCCCAAAGATGCGTGACAGCAGGCTTTCACTTTCACGAACCAGCTCGTTGGCGGCGGCACACGTGCCCATGTCGGTCACTACAGACTGCATGCCGGCTTGCGATTGCGCATGGGGCTGGCCAGCAATCGATTCGCCAACCGGCCCGTCCTGCAGTCCAGCGGCCACCATTGCCCGGCGCGGCAGGTATTGGTTGGCAGGGCGGGTGCCGAGTTCGGGCATCAGAGCGTAGCCACCTCTACTGCGGATGGCACGCGACACCTCGGACTCGGGGTCGTGCACATCGCCGAACAGCCGCGCATGGGTCGGGCAGGCGTTGACACACGCGGGGTTGCGGCGCTCGGGCGGCGTGGTTTCATCGTAAATGCGATCCACGCACAGGGTGCATTTGGTCATGATGCCGCGGTCCTCATCGAACTCGCGCGCGCCGTAGGGGCAGGCCCAGGCGCAGTATTTGCATCCAATGCATTTGTCAGCATCCACCAGCACGATGCCGTCCTCCTTGCGCTTGTAGGAGGCGCCCGTCGGACACACTGGCACGCAGGGGGGCTCCTCGCAGTGCAGGCAGCTCTTGGGGAAATGCACCACCTGCGTGTTTGGAAACTGACCGACCTCAAAGGTCTGTACCCGGTTGAAGAAGACTCCCGAGGTGTCACTGCCGTAAGGATCGATGTCGCTCAAGGGGCCGGCAGCGCCCGACGTGTTCCATTGTTTGCAGGACGTGACACAGGCGTGACAGCCGACGCAGACATCCAGGTCGATGACTAGCGCGAGTTGGGTCATGAGCGGGTCTTCGGTTGAGAAGTCGTGGGTTTGTTTTTGTGCATGCGCCCTGCGTGGTACTGCAGCACCTGCGCCTGCGATTGCAGCCCGGCGTGCTGGCCGGGGGTGCGCGGCTGCGCAGCGTGGCGAGGCCAGCTGGCGTTTGCATCGACAGCGTGCAACACGTCGGTCCCTGCCGGCAGGGGCGCGCCGTGAACCTCCGCGTACGCATCGTCGCCGGCAGCCATCTCGGGAGCGCCGGCCGGGCGCAGGCGCACCCGCACGTCGTACCAGCCGGCTTGGCCAGTGATCGGATCGCTGTTGGACGACGGACCATTGGCGCCCGGCAGCTCGTCCGTGATCAGGTGGTTGAGCAGGAAGCCACGGTGCGACTCGGCCGCGCCCGGCCGCAGGCCCCAAGCGCCGCTGGCCTTGCCGATGGCGTTCCAGGTCCACACCGTGCCGGGCTCCACCGCCTCGGAATATTGCGCGACGCAGCGCACCCTGCCCCAGGCAGACTCAACCCACAGCCAAGCACCATCATCGACCCCGGCGGCGCGAGCGGTTTGCGGGTGCACGAACAAGGGGTTATGGCCGTGAATCTGCCGTAGCCAAGCGTTTTGCGCATCCCAGGCGTGGTACATGGCCATTGGGCGCTGCGTCACCGCCGCCAGCGGAAAGGTGGCAGCGTCGGTCTGCGCCTGCTCCAGCGGCGGCTCCCAGAATGGCAAGGGGTCGAAATGGTGGGCGATGCGCGCGCGCAAATGCTCAGGCGGCTGCCGGCCCTGGCCCGCCGTACTCGCCGCAGTCGCCTCCTCGGCACGGTCGCTCGCCGCCAGGCGAAACTTCTGCAACACCTCGGAATAGATGGCAATGACCACCGGATCATCGCGCCGGCGCCAGCCCATGTCCTTCGCGTAGCTCAGGTAGTCACGGTTGACACCGCGCATGTAGCGCAGGTTCTCGGGCAGCGGGGTGTAGTGCACGCAATCGTTCTCGGCGTAGCGCTCCCACTGCTCGGGGTTGGGCTCGCCCTTGAGCGACTTGCTGCCATCCTTGCCGCGCCAGCCCGAGAGGAAGCCCACGCCGGAGCCAGGTGCCGTTTCGTAGCGGACGATGAAGTCGGTGTATCCCTTGTACTTTGGAGTGCCGTCGGCGGCGGTGAATGCCGGAAAGCCCAGACGCGAGGCCAGCTCGATCAGCACCTCCTGGAACGGCCGGCAAGCGCCCAGGGCCGGCACCACGGGCACGCGCACCGAGTCCATCGCGCCGTCGAATTCCGAAATCGGGCGGTCGAGCATGGACATCGCATCGAACCGCTCCAGATAGCTGGTGTCAGGCAGCACGAGATCGGCGAAAGCCACCATCTCGGACTGGAAGGCATCGCACACCACCAGGAAAGGAATCTTGTGCTCGCCGTCGGCACGTTTATCGGTGAGCATGCGACGCACGCGCTGCGTGTTCATGGCCGAATTCCACGCCATGTTGGACATGAAAATCAGTAGAGTGTCGATAGGGTAAGGGTCGCCGCGCCAAGCGTTGGTGATGACGTTGTGCATCAACCCATGCACCGCCAGCGGATACTCCCAGGAAAACGCCTTGTCGATGCGCATGGGCTTGCCAGCCTCGTCCACCATCAGGTCCTCAGGCCCGACTGGCCAGCCCAGTGGCGCACCGTTCAGGGGCGTGTTGGGCTTGACATCGTCCCACGAGCGCGGGGTTCGCACCCCCGGCGGCGTCTGCTTGGGGTATGGCGGCTTGTGGCGGAAGCCGCCGGGAGCATCGATGGTGCCAAGCAGGCTCATGAGCACAGCAAGAGCGCGGATGGTCTGAAATCCATTGGAATGTGCTGCCAGCCCGCGCATGGCATGGAACGCCAGCGGGCGGGCGGTGACATAGCTGTGCTCACGGCCCCACGCGTCGGTCCACGCCTGCGGCACGTCAAAAGCCTGGTCGATGGCGGCTACAGCCATCTCCTCGGCCAGCTGTGTGATGCGCGCAGCACTGATCCCAGTGATGGCCGCTGCCCACTGCGGCGTGCTTGTGGCCACCTGATCGCGCAGTAGCTGCAGCGCGGTGGCCACCGGGGTGCCATCGGGCATCTGGTAGCGACCGAACAGGGCGGGCGTGGCGTCGTCGCTCCACGCTGGCACGGGTTTTTGTGTCGGCGCGTCCCACCACCAGGCGTTGCGCGGCGACGCGGGGTCGCCCACTTCACCATCGGGGTTGCGCAGCATCATGCCGTCGTCCGGGTGGCCGGGCTGCACCCTCACCAGTTGCGCGGCGTTGGTGTAACGCGCGGCGTAGGCGGAATCGAAGCGCCCGCTGCGCAACAGTTCATGCAGCAGCGCCATGAACAGCGCACCGTCGGTGCCGGGACGGATGGGGATCCACTCGTCGGCGACAGCCGAATAGCCGCTGCGCACCGGGTTGATGGAGATGAAGCGCCCTCCCCTGCGTTTGAAGTCCGACAGCGCCATCTTCAGCGGATTGCTGTGGTGATCCTCAGCCGTGCCGATCATGACGAACAGTTTGGACTGCTTCAGGTCCGGGCCACCGAACTCCCAGAAACTGCCGCCTGTGGTGTAGATCATGCCTGCAGCCATATTCACCGAACAGAAGCCACCGTGAGCGGCATAGTTCGGCGTGCCAAACTCGCGTGCGAAAAGACCGGTGAGTGCCTGCATCTGATCACGTCCGGTGAACAGCGCGAACTGCTTGGGGTCGGTGGCGCGGATGTGGCGCAACCGGTTTTCAAGCATGGCAAAGGCCTCGTCCCACGAAATCGGCTCGAAATCGCCGGCACCACGCTCGCTGCCCAGCTTCCGGCGCAGCGGCTGCGTCAGACGGGCGGGCGAGACCTGCTTCATGATGCCAGCTGACCCCTTGGCGCAGATCACGCCATGATTGAGCGGGTGGTTGGGGTTACCTTCGATGAACCGCACTTCGCCGTCCCGCACATGCACGTGGATCCCACAGCGGCAGGCACACATATAGCAGGTGGTGGACTTGACCTGGGTCTCGCCTTGCGGCTTCGCGATGGGGTCATGCAGCGGCGTGCCGTTGGAGAACACTCGGTTGATACGGTCGGTGATCCAGGCCATGGGATGTTTGGATTGCTCGGAGCGGAGGCTAAACCGTAGGCCCGACGGTCTATGAATTCCAACGCAATGTTTCGCTGACGATCAACAGCTTTTTCGATGGAACCGTCCCATGGCATTAGCACGAGACACACAAACCTGTCAGGGCGCGGGCTCTGCAGGCCTTGCGCTGAGTCCCTACGATGCCAAGTTGCACATTTGAGCAACGTTCGCGGAGGCCGATGATCGAATCTGGCCTCTGCCCTACCCAGGAATTCCAATCATGCACAAGAACCTGTTCAGCCCGCTCCGCATGGGCGCACTCGAACTGCCAAACCGCGTCGTCATGGCGCCACTCACGCGCTCGCGTGCCAGTCAACCCGGCGATGTGCCGAACGAAATGAACGCTCGCTATTACGCCCAGCGCGCCGCAGCTGGCCTGATCGTGAGCGAAGCCACGCAGATCAGTCGCCAGGGCCAAGGCTATGCATTCACGCCTGGCATCTACACCGATGCACAAGAGCGTGGCTGGCATATCGTGACCGACGCAGTGCATGCGGCTGGCGGACGCCTCGCGCTGCAACTGTGGCATGTCGGGCGCATCTCTCACCACCTCTTGCAGGAGGGTGGCCAGCCCCCGGTTGCACCGTCGGCCCTACGCAGCGAATCCGGCGAGTCCTTCGTTGTGCTGCCCGAAGGCCCCAAGCGCGTTCCTTGCGACATGCCGCGTGCGTTGGAAACCGAAGAACTCGCAGGCATCGTAGAGGACTATGCGCACGCCGCGCAGCGTGCCCTTCGCTCCGGCTTCGACATGCTGGAGCTCCACAGCGCCAACGGCTACTTGCTGCAGCAATTTCTCGCCACGAACACCAACCAACGCACCGATGCCTACGGTGGCAGCCTGGAGAATCGGGCCCGCCTCGTCCTGGAGGTCATGGACGCCATCATCGCCGTGGCCGGCAGCCAGCGCGTGGGCGTGCGCATCTCACCGCATTTCACCCGGCACGACATTGTCGATACCGAGACCGAGGCCATTCACCTTTATCTGGCGCGGGAGTTTGAACGCCGCGGTGTGGCCTATATCCACGTCGCCGAACCGGACTGGGCGGGCGGCCCGTCACTGACCACTGACTTCCGCAAGCAGTTGCGCCAGTCCTATCGGGGGCGTCTCATCGTCTGTGGCAACTACACGGCTGACAGCGCCGAGGCCCGCATCGGCGAGGGCTTGGCTGACGCTGTGGCATTCGGCCGCCCCTTCATCGCCAATCCGGATCTTGTGGAGCGCCTGCGCCGCGGCGCAGCCTTGAACAAACCGGACGCCACGACGTTTTATGGAGGCGGCGAGCGTGGATACACCGACTATCCAACTTTGGCCGATTAGGCTTTGGGGGCTTCGCGCCCCCACACACGCCAGCCCCAGATCGCTGCCTTCTGGCTTAAACCCAGAAATCGACGAGGAGCTGGGGAGGTTGAAATGGTCTCAGGGCTTGCCACCGCCAGGGCCCCTGCCGGCCCCCGGCCCCATGCCGGCGCCAGGACTCAAACCTTGGTGCATACGCTGAGCCGGCGGGTTGTCGGGCAGCGTCACACCGCGCTCCCTCGCTCGCTCCTGCATCTGCTTGTGATGTTCGGCCCGCAAGTGTTCGCGCTCCCGCACGGTCTTTGCTTCGCGCAACCTCGCCCTGTACTCGTTGCGCTCCTGCCGGGTCATCAATTGACTCCCGTAAATCGTCTCCTGCCTCTGCGTTTGGGCAAAGACAGGTGTGGTGCTTAAGCCAGCGGTTGCTAGCACCAAGCTTGCGGCGATTGCAGTCAGCAGCGGTTTTGTGGATGTCATGGCATTCTCCTGAGTAGAACTCTCGATATGGGAATCAGCGGATGTCGTCTTTCGTAACATAAAGGCCGGGCGCATGCCGGCGCTTGACCAAGATCAAGTTTGGGCGCCTCTTGCGCTGCGCCCTTGAACGCGCGCTGTCGGAGCCTGCGCGGCGCCCCCCCGAGCGCGCGATGCGTCAACGCGACGGCAACCCAGCAAACACCCGCACCCTGTGCCGTGGACTCACGCTCCGGCCGGAGGGGCTCCTCATATGGTCGCCGCTGTCAATCGCGTCAGCGCATGGGTGATGGCCGGTGAGGGGGTTCAGGATCGATCGGGTGATGCGACACGAGCGTTGCAGCGACGATGAATCAGACTCATATCCGCGGATTGGTTACCAGCACTTCATCGATTCGTCGCGGGCCTGCCTCGCTCTAGAGTCGGGGATCAGCCTTGCGGTGCCCTGGTAGGAGCTTCGAGGATTGCCCTGTCGGTGCTCGTGTGGCATCGCCCGATCGATCCCGGGTCGGTGTTCAGGTGATCCCCCTTTCGCGTTGTGCGTGCATGCCGAGCGCCCAGACGAAACCCGCCAGTTCGCGGGCCACGGCCACGCAGACCTTGTTGGCCTGAACGCCGCGCTTGTGCAGGGCGGCGTAGCGGGCGGTCAGTCGTAGCTGTGCCTTCCAGGCGATCATGCGGATTGCCTCGGAAAGCCCCTGCTGGCGTGCATGGATCTCTTTGCCGACTCTGGCCTTGAATTGGTCGTGCCAAGCCGCCTCGACCAAAAGCCTGCGCGCATGGCCGTTGCCCGTCTTGGTGATACTGCCTCGGCTCGTGCGTTCACCGCTGGAGTGCTCCGAGGGCACCAGGCCCAGGTAACCCATGAGCTTGCGCGGGTGCTCGAAGCGACTGAGGTCACCGATCTCCGCAACCAAGCCGATCGCGGTGACCGCAGCCACCCCACGCAACGCCTGCAAGGCTTCAACCACCGGCTCGAAGCGCCAACCTGCGATCGACGCCTGCAGCGCCTTCGTCAGCCGCGCCACGCGTTCGTCGGCCGCTTTCACCGCTTGCCAGTACTCGGTGAAGGCCGTCTGCGTGGCAGCCGAGTCGAAGCTCTGCCTGGCCAGCCACTGATCGTGCGCACCGCACCAGGAGGTCTTCCCGCCATAACGCCGGTCGTGACGCAGCAGGAAGCCCTTAAGCTGTTGACGCACCTGCGTGCGGTTGTTGACGGCGTCCTCGCGCGCCCGTGACAGATCGCGGATCGCCTCGTCTGCCGGATCGGGAATCCACACGGGTGTCAGCGCCCCGGCACGCGAGTACTCGGCCAGCTCCAGGCTGTCGCGGGCGTCGGTCTTGACCCGCTGACCCGACTGCCGAGGCGTCTTCGACGGCGCAATGACTTCGCACGCATAGCCCCTCGCAGCCAATGCCCGCTGCAGCCCGTAGCCCGTCGGACCGGCCTCGTAGACGATGTGCAGTCCATCGACCGTGCCCAGCTTGGCCAGCACCTTCAACAGCTTGGGAACGTCATGCGCGACCTTGCCCACCAAGCAAGCTTTGTCTCGCCCGGGCTCGGCCGCAGCCACCGTGATGCTGTCCTTGTGGACGTCCAAACCCACATGAATCTTGGTACCCTTTTCCATGGTCGGTCTCCTGTTTGCTGATGGCCCATGCCACAGCATGTAGCTCTACGCGCCTCGGCGCGCAACCTACGATGTTGGGGACCGGCCATCCGCCCTTCACGCGGCGACCATGATGTCTAGAATGGACTGCTGGTTCAGGTTTCATCAAATAGGCAAATCCAACATCATGTCAGCCATCAAAAAAGTAGTTCTCGCCTACTCGGGCGGGCTGGACACCTCAGTCATTCTCAAATGGCTTCAGGACCAATACCAATGCGAGGTCGTCACCTTCACGGCCGACATCGGCCAAGGTGAGGAAGTGGAGCCGGCGCGCGCCAAGGCCCTGAAAATGGGTATCAAGCCCGAGAACATCTACATCGAGGACCTGCGCGAGGAGTTTGTGCGCGACTTCGTGTTCCCGATGTTCCGTGCGAATGCGCTGTACGAGGGCGAATACCTGCTTGGCACGTCAATCGCACGCCCGCTGATCGGCAAGCGCTTGATTGAAATCGCGCGTAAGACGCGAGCCGATGCCATCTCGCACGGTGCCACGGGCAAGGGCAATGATCAGGTGCGCTTCGAGCTCACCGCCTACGCGCTCATGCCGGGTGTGAAGGTCATCGCTCCTTGGCGAGAATGGGATCTACTGTCTCGCGAGAAGCTGCTGGCTTACGCTGACAAGCATGGCATCCCCGTGGACTTCAAAAAGCGCAAAGGCGGCGGTGCGCCCTACTCGATGGACGCCAACTTGCTGCACATCAGCTACGAAGGCGGCGTACTGGAAGATCCGAACTACGCGCCTGACGACAAGATGTGGCGCCTCACCGTGTCGCCCGAGAAGGCGCCCAACAAGCCGCAGATTGTTGAATTGACCTATGCAGCTGGCGATATCGTCGCCATCGACGGCAAGCCACTATCGCCAGCGCAAGTTCTCACGACGCTCAATGGCATCGGCGGGCGCCACGGAATCGGGCGACTGGACAAGGTGGAAAATCGCTATGTCGGCATGAAAAGCCGCGGTTGCTACGAAACTCCGGGCGGTACCATCATGCTGGCCGGGCATCGTGCCATCGAGAGCATCACCCTGGACCGCGAGGTGCAGGCGCTTAAGGATGACCTCATGCCGCGTTATGCCCGCATGATCTACAACGGCTACTGGTTTGCACCCGAGCGCGTACTGCTACAAGGGCTGATCGACGCCTCGCAGGCGACGGTGAACGGCAAGGTGCGGTTAAAGCTCTACAAGGGCACAATCATGTGCGTGGGGCGCGAATCGGCAACTGACAGCCTGTTTGACCCTCAGATCTCGACCTTTGACGATGACCGCGGCGCTTACAACCAGGCCGATGCAGCAGGGTTCATCAAACTCAACGCGCTTCGACTGCGCATCGCGGCCAACGCCAAGGCCAAGCGCGCGGCCAAGTCTCGAGGCAGCGCGAAGCCAGCAGTCAAATCAGCTGGCAACTCCACCAGCAGCAAGAAGGCATCTTCCACCACCAAATCCGGTCTGGGCAAGCGCGCCAAGGCCGTCTCCGAGCCCCATTGACAACCATCATGACGAACGCAACGATCCTGCAAGCGCAAGTCACACCGCGGGCCAACGTTTATTTTGACGGCCGCTGTGTCAGCCACAACCTCCAACTCGCCGACGGCACGCGCAAGAGCGTGGGCGTCATTCTGCCTGCAAGCACGCTCACCTTCACGACGCAGGCGCCCGAGATCATGGAATGTGTGGGTGGTTCATGTCAGTGGCGGCTCCAGGGCAGCGCTGCCTGGCAAACGAGTGCTGAAGGCCAACGATTCGCGGTGCCAGCGAACACGGCATTCGAGATTCAGGTGGGCGCAGAGCCTTATCACTACATCTGCCATTTCGGCTGATGTCCGGGGGCCTGAACGTTGTGCCGTGAAGGGGGCGCGCCCCCTTCACGGCGGTCAAGCCAGTCGTGTCAACTGTGGTGATGGGGGTGCATCACCTTATCCTGAAGACGCTTGAAACCGACGAGCTTCATGACGTACTTTTCGTAGATGGGCTCCGAATTGCCCTTCTTCATCTTGCGAATGAAATATTTCTCGAATGCAATCTTCGCCAGATGCACCCACTTGCCGGAGCCGAACCAGTTCACATCACGCGGGGGGATTTGCGGAATGGCGACGAATGCGGCTCCCGTCGTTCCGAAATCGGCTAGGCAAATCGCCTGCCAGGTCCCTTTGTGCGTGGGCTTCTGGCCTGCGAGTTCCTCCTGGATGTTGTGCACAATGGCCGTGATCATGGACTCGATCATGTAGCCGGTCTTGGGCACGCCGCAAGCCACGGGGGTCGGCCCGACCGGCGGAATGGCGATGCACACACCGGCTGAATAGATGTTGTTGTATTTCTGATTGCGCTGGAACGCATCAACGGTTACAAAACCACGCGGGTTGCACAGGCCCTCAACCTTGGCGACTGCATCGACGCCTTTGAAAGCTGGCAGCATCATCGCATGCTTGAAGGGCAGTTCATGCTTCTTCAGCACGTTGCCGTGCATGTCGAGTTCGTCGACATACATCTTGCCATCTTCCACCTTGGTTGTCTTCGCGTTCGTGACCCAACGGATGTCATGATCACGAAATTCGTGCTCCATGACCCCCTTGGAGTCGCCGACGCCATCCAGGCCCAAGTGTCCAATGTAAGGCTCCGCCGTCACGAATGTAATCGGCACCTTGCTGCGCAGCCTTTTCTTGCGTAGCGCAGCATCGAGAATCATCGTGTACTCGTATGCGGGGCCGAAGCAACTCGCTCCCGGCATGGCGCCGATGATGACCGGGCCGGGGTTTTCGCACAGCTTCTGAAAGTCTTCGTAGCACTTCTCCGCATGATCGATGGTGCAGATGGACTGCGTAAATCCGCCATGCGGCCCCGCCCCTTCGACCTCGTCGAACGCAAGCTTGGGGCCCGTGGTGATGACGAGGAAGTCATAGTTGACCTTGTCGCCATTTTGCAGCGTGATGGTGTTGTTGGCGGCATCAATGTCCGTGGCTGCCTGCGCGATGAACTCGATGCCCTTTCGCTCGACATAGGGGCGAATCGGAAAAACCACCTCCTCGCGTGTGCGCCAGCCCACGGCCACCCACGGGTTCGACGGCACGAACTGAAAATAGTCCACGGTGTTGATCACCGTAATCTTGTGTTCCTTGCCGAGTAGATCCCGCGCCTCGTAAGCGGCAGGCATGCCACCGATGCCTGCGCCCAAAATGACGATATGTGCCATCGTTTCTTTCCTCCGTAACGACCCAGTTGCGTGAAGCCCCACGCCTTGCGCGCGCCCCACCCGTGTGCCCTCGCCCTTTTTGTTGTTTCGCACCCGACGCGGCAATGCTGCAACCATCCGCTGCAGGCCATTCCCGATCGTTTCCGGGACGAGCGATCTTTGAGGCTCGTGAAGCATACCCACTACACCCACCAGCCGGGCTACCCGATAGCGCAGTATGGAGCAGCGGTTTGACATCGGTCAATCGAATACACGCGGGCATCCGTGTTTGTCCTACCCTAGACAAACCCTAATACCCCGGGAAGCATCGTGGAAATCTCTCTATACTCGCCACAGTTCCCCAAGAACGATCCACAATCAATGGGAATGTAATTAAACGCTATTGTCACCAGTACACGAGGAGGAAGACACCATCATGCGAATCCCACGACCCCTTTGGAATCCTTACGTCGCGGGAGTCATCCTCGGCTTGGGATTGCTCGCCACATTCATCGTGACCGGCAACGGCTATGGCGTTACCGGCGCAACGACCCTGATCACGGCGTCGGCAGCCGGTCATCTTGCCCCGAGTCTCGTCGCCCCCCACACCTATTTTCACGGCCTGTTCGATGCTGGCCTGAACCGCTGGATCGTGTGGGAAGTCCTCGGGTTGTCCATTGGTGCGCTGCTTGGCAGCGTACTTGCCGGACGATTCAAGTTTCAGATCGACGGCCCCACTCAGGCGGGACGGACCTTGCGCCTGGTTCTCGCGCTGATCGGCGGGACCGCCGCGGGTTTTGGTGCTCGCCTCGCCCTGGGTTGCACCAGCGGCATGGGCCTATCCGGTTCCGCCACACTGGCAGCCGCCGGGTTTTTGTTCCTGATTGGCTTCTTCATCGCCGGAGCCGTGTTCGGTCAATTGACGAAAGGACTTTGGAAATGAGCCTCCCCCTCGGCTTTACGGGCCCACTTTCGGGCATCATTCTCGGCATCATTTTCGGCTACGTGCTGGAAAACGCCGGATTTGGCAGCGGCTGCAAGCTGACGGCCCAACTTCGCTTCCAGGACTGGGCCGTGTTCAAGGTCATGTTCACCTCCATCGTGGTCGCATCCGGCGGTCTTTACCTCTTGCAAGGCTTGGGCTTCGTCAATGTCGTCAACGACATGTTTGTCCCCTCCGTGTTCATCTGGGGTAGTACGTTTGGCGGCGTCTTGATCGGTGTGGGTATGGCGGTCGGCGGCTATTGCCCGGGCACCTCAATGGTCGCCCTGTTCTCCGGCAAGCTTGATGGGCTGGTCTTCCTGCTTGGACTCGGATTGGGCACGCTCGTCTTCAACGCCTTCTCCGGCTCGATTGAATCCTGGGCCTGGAAGCAAGTCGGTCCCGATTCCCTGACGCTTCCGCAACTCCTGCACATGCCGGTGTGGGCCGTGTGGGGCCTCCTGTTGGCTGTGTTGGTGGTGGTTGGCTATCTCACCCGCAACAAGATGCAGAACCGATCGGCTTCGGCGGCGCGTTCCCCGTCGAATATGGCAACGGCTCAACAGTCTTAAACTTTGCCCGGCGGATCCATGCAGTGTGTCTGCATGGATCCGCCGTCGCCGCGTCAACAATCGCGCGCTGAATGTACACCAATCGGCGTCGTATTCGTTGAACCCAAACGAGCCAGGCTTGCTTCTGGCTGCGTATCGCACCTTTTCTTTTCCATTCCACAACCTGGAGATTTATCAATGGCCACGTCCCGCCGCCTTAAGCTGTCCCACGCTTTGCCCGCGCTGGCTCTTGCCGCCGCCGTCGTTGCTCCGATGCCCCAAGCGCTGAGCAGCCTTTCCGCCACGACCGTGGCCCAAGCTGCGGCCAATCCCTGCGCTCCAAGCAACCCTTGTGCGCCCTCGGCCAAGAAGGCGGACAAGAAGATGGAGAAAAAGGCTGGCAATCCTTGCGCTCCGAGCAAGACGCAGCACAAGTCGAGCAACCCCTGCGCGCCTTCAAAGTAATTTAGGCCTGACACGAACAGGTTGCGCCGAGTCACGTCGCATCTGATTGAGACTCCAGGCGCACAGGTTTTCCATGTCGAACGATTGGTCTGAGCAGTCATCACAATGCCGAATCGGCGACTCCGAATTGGAGGACCTGTTGCGCGCCGAGCCGCGTGCCCGCAAAGAGCAAATGCTCGAAGCGGCGGAAGATGTGCTGCGTTGCGTCCGCGCCTATTCGAGACGTAGCACCAGTGTGCTTGCCGATGTACTCGGCAAGCACACGCATTTTGAGGAATGGGCCCATTACCCCGAACACGATGCCGTCGATACCCACAGCGGCTATCGCTTTTACTACCATGCGCATGCGGCGCGTGAGCGCGTGCGCGGTGAACATGGCCATTTCCACGTTTTCGGCCCGGCGCCAATTTCACGGCGCCGCAACCATGCAACCGCCAAGCCCGACGCAGACTACACCCACATTGTGGGCATATCCGTGGATGAGCGCGGCTTTCCGATGCGCCTGTTCACCACCAACAGATGGGTCACGGCCGAGCAGTGGCTGCCGGCTGCTAGCGTGATCCGCTCGATGCACAAGCTCGATCTGCGTCGAGCAAGACCTGTGCGTGCGGCGCGCTGGGTACAAGGCGTTGTGCACCTTTTTGGCGTGCAAATTGCCGCCATCGTCCGGCACCGCGACCACCGCATGGCCAGCAAGGCAGGCCATGCCGACCTCGAACGGCTATTTGAGGACCGGCGCAGTCATATCCTGAGTCAGTGTCGCGTTGACCTGGCAAAACAATTTCAGTTTTTGGAGGGCGCCGGAGTCGGCTGAAATTCGATCCCGATTCGGCATTTTTTTGTTCAACGAGGAGAAGAGTATGAAACTAGTGAAATGGATCGGTGTTGGCATTCTGGGAGCGGCTGCCCAGATTGCCTCGGCTGCAGGCACCCTGCCGGGGCCGCTGGTCACCCCGCAGTGGCTGCATGAGCACCTGAACGAGGTCACCATCGTCGATATTCGCGACGACATGAAGACCTTCAGTGCAGAGCCCAAATTCGAAGTCGACAAGAAGACGGGCAAGAAAGATCTGGTGGAGACCGGCGGACATATCGCAGGCGCAATCTCCGTGGACTTCAACAAGATTCGGGAAGAGCGCACCGTCGACGGCGTGAAGATCAAGGCCCAGCTTCCGACGGCCGAGTACTTCACGAAAGTGATGGATGACTTCGGCCTGAACAAGACCGACAAGCCCCTCGTCATCGTTCCCACGGGTGAAAGCGTGGACTCGATGGATATGGCTACCCGCCTGTATTTCCAACTGCGCTACTTCGGTGAACCGCGCGACAAGGTCGCGATCCTCAATGGCGGCGTTAACGCTTGGCTGCAGGCTGGCTTCCCGGTGAGCACGGATAAAGTCACCGCGACCAAAGGCAACTGGACCGCTGGTCCTGAGGACAAGGCAATCCTGGCCTCGATGCAGCAAGTCAAAGAGGGTCTGCAGAAGGGCTCAGAGCAGTTCGTCGACGCACGTCCCACGGCCCAATTTCTCGGTATTGTGAAGAAGCCGATCAACAAGACCGCAGGGCATCTTCCCGGCGCCCGCTCATTTCCGACGGATGCCATCGTCAAGCCCGTGGGCGCTGCTCACGAGTTCATGACGGCTGAAGACTACAAGAAGATCTACGCCGAGTTCAACATCCAGCCCAACGTGCCGACGGTGACCTACTGCAATACGGGCCACTTGGCTTCAGGCGCTTGGTTCGTGACCCACGAAATCCTGGGCAACAAGAACTCCAAGCTCTACGCCGGCTCCATGATCGAGTGGACCAATCTGGGTAACCCCACCATCGGTCTGCAACAGTAAAAGTTCACCTGACGTCTTGCCGTCCATCGGGCGGCAGGATTTGGGTAGGCACGGAAAAGGAGGCGCCTTGGCGCCTCCTTTTTTTCGTCGTGCCGTTGCGGCCGCGGCTTGTCGGCGCGTGGATCAGATCACCACGGGCTCAAATTCGAGCGTGATGCCGAACTTTTGGGCAACGGCACGCTGTACGGCGCATGCAAGGGCCTTGATCTCCTCACCGCTAGCGCCGCCTTTGTTAACCAACACCAAGGCGTGGCGCGCATCCACAGCGGCGCGCCCCATGCTCTTGCCCTTCCAGCCGCTGGCGTCGATCATCCACGCAGCGGCCAGCTTGAAGGTGCCATCATCCAACGGGTAGCTCACAATCTCGGGAAAATCCTGCAGAATCTCGTTGCGGATCGTGCGATTCACCACCGGATTCTTGAAAAAACTTCCGGCATTGCCCAACAAGGCCGGATCCGGCAACTTGGCACGACGAATGGCGCACACCGCGTCGAAAATTTGCCGTGCGTCGGGTTCGGGATGACCAAGTTTGCCAAAATGCCGCGACAGGTCGGCATACCCCAATACGGGTTGCCACGGCTTGGGAAGGCGCAGGCGCACCTGGGTGATGAGGGATTTGCCCGCCAGCTCGCGCTTGAACAGACTGTCCCGGTAGCCGAAGCGACAAGCCCGCGCATCCAGCGTAACCATGCGCCCAGTGGTCAGGTCGACCGCGTCGAGTGAGTCGAAACGGTCGGCCAGCTCCATCCCGTAGGCCCCGATGTTTTGCACCGGTGCGGCACCGACCGTGCCGGGAATGAGGGCCAGATTCTCCAGGCCCGGCAAGCCGATATCCAGGCTCCAGCGCACGAGCTCATGCCACTGGACCCCCGCTCCGGCTTCGATGATGGCCGCGTCGACATCGTCGCGCAGCACGCGCATGCCGCCAATCTCCACCTTCACGACCAGTTGCTTTGGATCGTGGGTAATCAGAATATTGCTACCGCCGCCCAGCACGAGTTTCGGCAGCGCCCCCCATTGCGGGTGGTCCACCACGAGGCGCACATCGCGTGCGCTATGCACGCGCACCAAACGCTCCGCATGCGCCGCCACGCCAAACGTATTCATGGCGACCAAGGGCACATGGGTTTCAAGTTGCAGGTCCATACAATGTGTTTTTGATCAAACGTCCATTATCCTCGTCAGGTCACGCGCCATGCCTTCCTTTGATGCCGTCCTCGAACCCAATCTGATCGAAATCCGCAACGCCGTGGATCAGACCGGCAAGGAAACCGCCACCCGTTTTGACTTCAAAGGCAGCTCGGCAAAGGTGGAGCTCGCGGACAAGACGATTACCGCCTGGGCCGACACCGAGTTTCAGCTTGGACAGGTGCGTGACATCTTGCTGGGCAAGATGGCCAAGCGCCATGTCGACGTCCGTTTTCTCGATATGGGCAAGACCGAGAAAATTGGCGGCGACAAGGTCAAGCAGTCAATAACCGTCAAGTCCGGCATCCCGCAGGAGCTTGCCAAACGCATCACCACGGCCGTCAAGGATTCCAAGCTCAAACTGCAATCGTCGATTCAAGGCGAAGTGGTGCGCATTTCCGGTGGCAAGCGCGATGATCTGCAAGCGGCCATTGCCATGTTAGGCAAGGCCATCACCGACGCTCCGTTGTCGTTCAGCAATTTTCGCGACTGACGCGTCCAGCTGTCGTCATCGCACTCCCATCGCGGCAAAGGCGCCTCGCTTTGGGCAGCCGCCAAACTCGAGGCCGGTGTCCGCTGCAGCATGTGTTTCCGCGACAGTCCGTGCCAATCACTTTGCGCCCGTACCGCGGCGCCTTGTGCTCAAAATGCCCGAGGAACCCTGACGCGATTGCATCGCTGATCGACCTCGCCAGCCTGCCACGCACAGCCCCCTGTCGGATCGGCCGTTATGGGCGCTTCGCGCCAATGCGGCGCTCCTTGCCGTCCAAAAGATTGCGAATGTTCTGACGGTGTCGCCATACGACCAAGGCCGCAATGACGGTCACGGCCACCAGCATGGCTGGGTCGGCTTGCCACACCAGACCGCTTCCGAACCAATCGTAAAACGGCGCAAACAGCGCTGCCGCTAGCGCAGCGACCGACGAATACCGACTGAACATCGCGACGATCAGCCAAGTCGCCATTGTGGCCAACCCAAGCCACGGGTTGACGGCCATGAGGACGCCAGCAGCCGTGGCCACACCTTTGCCACCCTTGAACTGGAAGAAAATGGGATAAAGGTGTCCAAGAAAGACTGCGATGGCCACGAGCGGTACGGCGGCATGGTCGAGAAAGCCAACGTGCTGGCCCTGATAGGCCAGCCATACAGGCAGCCAGCCCTTCAACGCATCCAGTGCCAAGGTCAGCGCTGCAGCCGGTTTGCTCCCTGTACGCAGCACGTTCGTCGCACCCGGATTGCCCGAGCCAAAACTGCGTGGATCCGGCAATCCCATGCCTCGACTCACAACCACGGCGAAGGCGATGGAACCAAGGAGATAGGAGGCCAACGCGGCAAGTAGGGCTGTGAGGATCGTCATGCGCAGCGATTCTATTGAACATATGCTCGCGCATGCCCCTTCCAAGCCCGATCCGACGCCCAGGGTCACATCGGCGAAGCCGTCCGGGCAGGAGGTGGCCCAGCGGGAGGTCTGCGCCTGTTGATTCCTGCTGCTCTGGATCCAAGCACGGCAAACAGATGGGACTTTGCGTGCGCCACATCCGGCCTCAATGCCGCGATCCTGCGCGCAGCCTCAGGCTCGGTCAACGCGTATTCGACGTCCAGGACGATGCCGCGTGCTGCCACCTTCGCCCTGACACCCGGCCTACGCAGGCCGCGTTCAAGTGCCCCCTCGTGCGACAACGCCATGCGTTGCGCGGCGGGAGCGTTCATGACAAGCCGCCAGCCCTTTTGCGCGACGCCAACTGCGATTGCGGGACCTGGCATGCCTCATCAAGTCAGCGGCAGAGCACACTCCACGGATTGGGCCTGCAGCAAGTCACGCAGCACTGAAGGCTGGATGCCCAGAAGCAGCCCGCGGCGCCCGCCATTGATGTAAATGCGCGCCAATGACAACACGCTGGCCTGCACGTAAATGTCCATGGGTTTGCGCAACGCAAAGGGGGACGTGCCACCGACTTGATATCCGCTATGCCGCTGCGCCACTTCTGGAGTGCAGGGCTGAACACTCTTTGCACCGATCGCCCGGGCCAGGTTCTTTGTCGAAACTTGGCAGTCCCCGTGCATCAGCACCACCAAAGGCTTGGCCTGCTCGTTTTGCATGACAAGAGTCTTGATGACAGCGTGCAAGTCCAGCCCCAGGCATTCGGCCCCCCAAGCTGCGCCGCCGTGATCCACATACTCGTACGGATGCAAGGTGAATGCAACCTTCTTTGTGCGCAGCCAATTCGTGGCGGGGGTCTCAGTGGGGCGCCGGTTTGTGCTCATGAGGATCGTTGGTCATGCGGGGGATTGGCTCCATTGCAGCAGGCTGGGTGCAATCTGCCAAGCCGGGCGTCGCCGGGGCCAAACCCATACCCCAAGCCGAGCCTGCGCGGCAGCCTAGAATCGGCACCATGCTCGTACCAGCCAATGCCGACCTGCACTGCCACTCGACCGTGTCTGACGGCACGCTCGCACCGGCGGCACTGGCGCGCCGCGCGCACGCCAATGGAGTGCAGATCTGGGCCCTCACGGACCATGACGAAACCGGCGGCCTGCATGAAGCAGCGCAGGCAGCGCAGGCACTGGGCCTGCATTTCGTGCCCGGAGTTGAAATTTCCGTTTCGGTCGGCGACCAAACTGTGCATATCGTGGGCCTCGGAATCGACCCCTCCAACCCGCTATTGCTTGGCGGGCTGGCCCAGGTGCGCGCCGGGCGCGATGCGCGCGCGCACCTGATGGCCAAGGCGCTGGAACAGCATACCGCCATAAGCGGCGTGTACGAAGGCGTCAGCCGTTACGCGGGGAACCCCGCGCTCATTTCGCGCACCCATTTCGCGCGCTACCTTGTCGAGCAGGGCGTCTGTGGCACCACACATGAGGTCTTCGGCCGGTTTCTCACTCCAGGCAAGCCCGGCTACGTTGAACACACTTGGGCAACGTTGCAGGACGCTGTCGAGTGGATTCGCGCAGCTGGCGGCCAGGCCGTCATCGCGCATCCGGGCCGTTATCGATTCACGCCCACGGAGGAATGGGCGCTGTTTTCGAGCTTCAAGGAAATGGGAGGCGCTGGCGTGGAAGTCATGACCGGCAGCCACACGGCATCGGACTTTCGCAAGTATGCCAGCTTGGCGCTGGCATTCAACCTGCGTGCATCGCGCGGATCAGATTTCCACAGTGCCAGAGAAAGCCGCTGTGATCTGGGCCAACTGCCCGCGCTACCGGCTGATCTGCCCCCCATCTGGGAACTGCTGCACTAGCGGCGACAACTCGACCCAGTCGCGCACACCCTTATCTTGCATCCATGGCGCAATATTTCCATATCCATCCCGACAATCCACAAGCACGGCTCATCAAGCAGGCTGCGGCCATCCTCCATGGTGGCGGGATCGCAGCCATTCCAACCGACTCGTCTTATGCCCTGGTCTGCCACCTGGACGACAAAGCGGCGGCTGAACGCCTGCGCCGCATCCGGCAAGTCGACGAAAAGCACCACCTCACGCTGCTTTGCAGTGACCTTTCTGAACTCGGGACCTACGCCGTGGTGGACAACCGCCAATTCCGCCTGCTGCGTGCTGGCACTCCCGGCCCCTACACGTTCATCCTCGAGGCCACCAAGGAAGTCCCACGACGGGTGTCACACCCCTCGCGCAGGACGATCGGTGTGCGCGTACCCGAGCATGCCGTGACCCATGCTCTGCTCGCCGAACTCGGCCAGCCCCTTCTGGCCACCACCCTCATCATGCCCGCACACCAAGACCCCCTGAACGATCCCGAGGAGATCCGAGCCGTCCTGGAAAAACATGTGGAGCTTGTGCTGGACGCTGGACCCTGCCCGCATCAGCCCACGACCGTGATCGACCTGACCGGGGATACGCCCGTCGTCGTGCGACTGGGACGCGGCGCACTAGCCCCACTGGGGCTAAGCGCGGAAATCTAAGGCCAACATCCCCGCCACATCTTCCCCTTGCACCCTGCCGCTCCACACCCCGCATAGGCCTCAAGCCCCAACAACTCGATTCATGGACCAACTTATCCAGGCCGTAACGGTCTTTGCTTTACCGGTGCTGTTTGCCATCACCCTGCATGAAGCCGCACACGGCTACGCGGCGCGCCACTTCGGCGACAACACGGCCTACATGATGGGCCGGGTTTCGCTCAATCCGGCAAAGCACATCGATCCCATTGGCACCATTCTCGTACCACTGGTGCTTTACTTCGCAACCGGCGGAAACTTTTTGTTCGGTTACGCCAAACCGGTTCCTGTGAATTTCGGCGCCCTGCGCAACCCCAAGCGCGACATGATCTGGGTGGCCCTCGCGGGACCCGCTTCCAACTTCGTCCAAGCGTTCCTGTGGGGTTTGGCGCTCATCGTCCTGCACGCTCTCGGGGACAGCGAAATCTACTTCTACGATGTGGCCCGAGCCGGAGTCCTGGTCAATATCGTGATGTTCGTGTTCAACCTTTTTCCCATCCCCCCGCTCGACGGCGGCCGCGTGCTGGTTGGCCTGCTACCGGTGCGTCAGGCCATCGCGCTATCACGCATCGAGCCGTATGGTTTTTTCATCGTGATGGCCCTGGTTCTCACCGGCGTTGTGACCACGGTGTGGTTGATCCCGCTCATGGGGCTGACCCAAGCCGTGCTTAGCCTGCTGTTGACGCCCTTCCGGGTCTTGCTCTAACTGTCCGCTTCATCTCCATCAGAACACAACGCTCCAACGTCCTTTTATGCGCTCAAGCATTCGAGATCATTCCTGCACATTTCCTGTCCGGCCATTCCTTGCTTCCATCCTGATTGCAGGCGCCTGCGTGCAAACCGCACAGGCCGCTGAGCTTTCGGCACTTTGGGGTGCGTACAAGGGTTATCACAACACCACGATTGCCTACCAGACCAGTCCTTTTTGGGCGCACGACTTCAGCCACAGCAGGCTGGACTTGACTCTGGAAGCGTCGGGCGGCCAAGTCACTGCGCCCTCCGGTACGCCCGACCACTCGCTCTGGCATGTCGGGCTCACGCCATTTGTGCGCTGGTGGCTCACGCCGCAATCGGGAGTGGAATTCGGGATCGGTGCGAATGCGTTTTCGGGCACCCACCTCGGCAGCAAGAGGATCTCGACCGCCTATCAATTCGGTGACTCCATTGGAGCGTTCCATCATTTCAATCACACACCGTGGACTCTGGGCGTGCGGCTGACGCATTACTCCAACGCCGAGATCAAACGCCCCAACCCAGGGCAGGACTACATCCAACTGCGCTTAAGCTATGGCTTCCTCTGAATCGTCGAGCCCTTCTGTGAACCCGGACGGGCGTGTTCTGTCCGGCATGCGCCCAACGGGTGCACTGCATCTGGGCCACTACCATGGTGCGCTCAAAAACTGGGCCCGACTGCAGCATGCTCATACCTGCTTTTTTTTCGTGGCCGATTGGCATGCGCTGACTACGCATTACGAATCGCCCGAGGTGGTCGCGGCCAACAGCAATGACATGGTCATCGACTGGCTCGCCGCGGGAGTCGATCCGGACAAGGCCACCCTGTTCGTGCAAAGCCGGGTCCTTGAACATGCGGAACTCTTTCTCCTGCTCGGCATGGGCACACCGCTGGCGTGGCTCGAGCGCGTGCCAACGTACAAGGACCAGATCGAGAATCTGAAGGACAAGGACCTGCTCACCTACGGCTTTCTTGGCTACCCGCTGCTGCAGGCAGCTGACATCCTTATCTACCAAGCGCGTTGGGTGCCGGTTGGTGCTGATCAGATCCCGCACATCGAAATGAGCCGCGAGATTGCCCGCCGCTTCAATGCGTTGTATGGCAAAGATCCCGAAACTGAAGCGAAGGCGCGTCTTGCCGCCGCCAAGTTGCCCGCTGCGACGCGCGAGCAGTTGCAACAGCTGCGCCGCGCCGCCGATCAGGACGGCCTGATTGAAAAACGCGACGAGGCACGCGCCTTGGTCGCAGCCAGCCCGCTGTCACGCGCCGAAAAGGATGCATTGCGCGCCCAGATCGATGGTGGGCGGCGCACAATCCTTCGGGAACCCGAGGCGCTGCTTACACCGGAATCCAAATTGCCGGGTCTGGACGGGCGCAAGATGTCAAAGAGTTATGGCAACGCGATCGCCATCCGCGAAGAACGCGCTGTCGTCGAGCACAAGGTCAAGCGCATGCCAACGGACCCTGCACGAGTCAGGCGTACGGATCCTGGCAATCCCGAGCGATGCCCAGTCTGGCAATTCCACTTGGCCTACACGGACACGGACACGCACGACTGGGTGCAACGCGGCTGCACGACCGCCGCAATCGGTTGCCTCGAATGCAAGCAGCCGGTCATTGACGCGATCCTGCGCGAACAGCAACCCATGCTGGAGCGTGCGCAGCCTTACCTCGACCAACCATCGCTTGTGCGCGACATTTTGGACGCCGGTTGTGACAAGGCACGCATCACGGCGCGCGAAACGATGCGTGGCGTACGCGAGGCCATGGGCCTGCGTTAAGAGCGGTCTCCGCGCGATGCCGGGCCTCGCAAGGCCGCTCTGCGTACGGCGCGGCGTCGCGCGACCATCCAGATCGCGCCAATCAACGCCACAAGCAGCAGCAACCCGGCTTCGACGTGCTGAAGCCGGCCCGACAGGCTGGCCAACGCCTGCCCAAACAGCCATCCCAGGCCCGCGATCATCGGCGCCCACAGCATCGCACCGATGACGTTGAACACGAAGAACCGCAGCGGTGGCACGCCTGCAGCGCCGATCGTGATGGGCCCGGCGATGCGCAATCCATACAGGAAACGCACCCCCACAATGGCCCAGTGGGGGTAGCGCTGCAGCAAGCGTCCGACCCGAGGGAACTGGGCGGCCAAACGGGGAACGCGCACAATCAGGCGCCTGCCCCACTGACGCCCGATCCAATAGAACAACTGATCCCCGGCGCTGGCAGACGCGCAGGCAATCGCCACCACCCAGCCGAAGTCCAGCAAGCCACGGTGCGCCGCGTACCCGGCCGCCAGCAACACGGTTTCACCCTCCGCGAAGGCACCCAGGGCAACTGCCACATAGCCCCAGTCGTGGATGAACTGTTCCACCATGCGGCCTCCCTCATGTGCGCCCTACGCCACGTGTTGCCACCCAGCCCGAGCGTGAGGCGCATAAAAAAAGCCGGCCCAGAAGGCCGGCTCTTCATCGCTTGACGCCATGACGGAAACTTTATGCTTCCATCATGGCCGCAAGCAGAAAAACAGCTGGAGAGACTCAGATGGGGCGGATTTGTGACGCCTGTGGTCCCTTGGGGCCGGCCTTCACGGTGAATTCCACGCGCTGATTTTCTTGCAGGGTCCGGAAACCCTTGGATTGGATTTCGCTGAAGTGAGCGAACAGATCTTCGCCGCCTTCGTCGGGCTTGATGAAACCAAAACCCTTGCTTTCATTGAACCATTTCACGATGCCGGTGGGCATAATCATCCTTTCAAATCTTGAACATTAAGAAGAATGCAAATCTTCAACAAGCCCAGCCGGTTTATCGAGATCCAATTAACCCTAACTGTAGGCAGAATCTGCCCGTCTTGAAGCGACTGCAGGGCTTACTATACACCGAATGGCGCGTTTGCAAGTGTTCTATGCAAGGCATGCGCCAAATCGCCGCCAGACCATCTGGGCACCGTTGCCTTGGTGCCACAAGGCGGATCTGCCCCACATTCTCCAACGCAATTCATGCAGCTATTTCGCGGCTTTCATCACGCTGCCTTGACGACGCCCAGTGCCGTAAGCATCGGAAATTTTGACGGTGTTCACCGCGGGCATCAGGCCATGCTTGCCTTGCTTGTGAACGAAGCCCGACACCGCAATCTGGTGTCCTGCGTACTGACTTTTGAACCCCATCCGCGCGACTATTTCGCCGCGTTGCAAGGCAGGCCCGAGACGGCGCCAGCCCGCGTTGCTCCCCTGCGTGACAAGTTGGCGGAGCTGGCGCGCTGCGGCGTGGACCGCGCCGTTGTGTTGCGCTTTGACGAACATCTGGCGGCGATGCCTGCGCAGGAATTTATTGAGCGCGTGCTGCTGGACGGCCTGCACGCGCGGTACGTGCTGGTGGGGGATGACTTTCGTTTTGGCGCACGCCGAGGCGGGGACTACGCTTTGCTCGATGCACAAGGCGGGCGCTTGGGTTTCGACGTGGCGCGCATGAACGCCTACGAAGTGCACGCTCAGCGCGTGTCCAGTTCGGCTGTGCGCAAGGCACTGGCAGCTGGCGACATGCGACTTGCTGAGAGTCTGCTCGACCGTCCCTACGCCATCTCGGGTCATGTGCAGCACGGACGCAAGCTCGGGCGCAATTTGGGCTTTGCCACCCTCAATCTGCGCTTCGGTCATGCCCGGCCTGCCGCGCAGGGCGTGTTCGCGGCGCGTGTGCACGGTTTGCAAGGCCAGCCTCTGGACGGTGTGGCGAGCCTCGGCCAGCGTCCAACTGTGGATGACACGGGGCAAATGCTCCTGGAGACTCACGTGTTCGATTGGAATGGGGATGCCTACGGTAAACTCGTGCGCGTGGATCTGCTGCACAAACTGCGCGACGAGGCGCGCTATGACACCCTGCAAGCCTTGACCAAGGCCATCGCAAGCGATGTGCGGCAGGCGCGCGCCTGGTTCGCAGCGAATCAATCCCAGCTCAGCGCATCCCGAATTTGACGCGCACGCCGTTCCAGCGCTGCGCGCCTCGCGCTGCCTCGACGGCGAGCCCTCATCGACACTGCATCCCAACATTCATTCGTCCACGCGCACCCCGGCGCATCCCTTGCCATGACCGACTCGACAGCGCCCAAGAAAAAGCCCGATTACCGCTCCACGCTCAATCTTCCGGATACCGATTTTCCAATGCGCGGGGACCTGCCTAAGCGCGAGCCCGCCTGGATCACCGAGTGGGATGCGAAGGGGGTATATCAGCGCCTGCGCGCAGCCCGCAGCGGTCGCCCGAAATTCGTGTTGCACGATGGCCCTCCCTATGCCAATGGGCAAATCCACGTGGGCCACGCCGTCAACAAAATCCTCAAGGACATGATTGTCAAAGCCCGCCAGCTTGCGGGGTTCGATGCGGTGTACGTGCCCGGCTGGGATTGCCATGGGTTGCCAATCGAGAACCAGATCGAGAAGCTTTACGGCCGCAATCTGAGCCGCGACGAGATCCAGGCCAGGAGCCGCGCCTATGCCGCCGAGCAGATCGCCGGACAGATGGCGGATTTCAAGCGATTGGGCGTGTTGGGTGACTGGGAGCATGCCTACCGCACGATGGATTTTGGCAATGAAGCGGATGAAATTCGGGCCCTGAAACACGTGATGGAACGCGGTTTCGTCTATCGCGGGCTTAAGCCGGTCCATTGGTGTTTTGACTGCCACTCGTCGCTTGCAGAGTTCGAAATCGAGTATGCCGACAAGAAGTCCCAGACCCTCGACGTCGGTTTTGCGTGCGCCGAACCCGACAAGCTTGCCGCTGCCTTTGGGCTGACCCGACTGGATAAGCCCAGTTTCGCCGTGATCTGGACCACCACGGCCTGGACCATCCCTGCCAATCAGGCGCTGAATCTCAACCCCGATCTGGACTATTGCTTGGTCGAGACCACGCGCGGCCTCCTGCTGCTGGCGTGCGCCCGGGTTCAGGATTGCCTGCAGCGCTACGGGATGGATGGCCACATCGTTGCGACCGCCAAGGGCAGCGCCCTCGCCGGCATCAACTTCAAACATCCGCTTGCCGCCGTCGATGCCGGGTATGACCGGACCAGCCCCGTTTATCTCGCTGAGTACGCGACGGCCGAGGAAGGCACGGGCATCGTGCATTCCTCCCCAGCCTACGGGGTCGACGATTTCAACTCCTGTATCGCGCATGGGATGCGCATCGAGGACATTCTCAATCCGGTGCAGGCCGAGGGCAGCTATGCGCCTGAGCTGCCGCTGTTCGGGGGCATGCAAATCTGGAAGGCTGCGCCCATCATCGTCGAGAGCCTTCGCCAAGCCGACCGGTTGTTCGCCACCCTGGACATCCAACACAGCTATCCGCATTGCTGGCGCCACAAGACTCCGGTGATCTACCGCGCTGCCAGCCAATGGTTCGTGCGCATGGATGAGGGCGGCGGCGTCTGCACCGTCGACAAGGCGCCGCGCAGCTTGCGAAGCTCGGCCCTGGACGCCATCGAGCACACAGCTTTCTACCCCGCCAACGGCAAGGCAAGGTTGCGCGACATGATCGCGGGCAGACCGGACTGGTGTATTTCGCGCCAGCGCGCCTGGGGCGTACCCCTGCCCTTCCTGCTGCACAGGAGTACCGGCGAACTGCACCCTGAAACGCTCGCGCTGATGGACCGCGCCGCTGATCTTGTTCAGCAAGGAGGCGTGGAAGCCTGGGCCAAACTTGACCTGCGCGACTGGCTGGGCAGTGAGGCAGAGCAGTATGAGAAGTCGACGGATATCGTCGAGGTGTGGTTCGACTCGGGCACCACGCATTTCCACGTGCTCATGCGCAGCCACGCTTCGCAACTGCAGTGGCCCGCCGACCTGTACCTGGAAGGTCACGACCAGCACCGCGGTTGGTTCCATTCCTCCCTGCTGACATCCTGCGCAATGTTCGACCGCGCGCCGTACAAGGCGCTGCTCACCCATGGATTCACCGTGGATGGGAACGGGCGCAAGATGAGCAAGTCGCAAGGCAACGTCATCGCGCCACAGGTTGTCAGCGAGAAGCTTGGCGCGGAGATCCTCCGCCTATGGATCGCCAGCACGGATTACTCGGGCGATCTCGCCATCTCCGACGCCATACTCAAACAGGTGGTTGAGAATTACCGGCGCGTGCGCAACACACTGCGCTTTCTGCTCGCCAACGTCGCCGATTTCGACCCGACAACGCAAAGCGTGCCCTTGGCCGATATGGTCGAACTCGATCGCTGGATGTTGGCGCATACCGCGGCCCTGCAGCGCGACATTCTGGCTTACTACGACCGCTACGAGTTCCACCCGGTCGTCGCGCGCCTGCTGACTTTCTGTTCTGAGGATCTGGGCGGCTTCTACCTCGACGTGCTGAAGGACAGGCTCTACACCACACCCGCGCGAAGCCTGCCGCGGCGCAGCGCGCAAACGGCCTTGTGGCATCTGACGCATGCCATGCTGCGTTGGATTGCACCATTCCTCAGCTTCACGGCTGAAGAAGCCTGGAGCCGCTTTGCGCCGCAACAGGCGCAGGCTTCCGGCACCATCTTCGTCGAAACGTACCACGCAGTCCCCGAACCCGCAGACGCCCTCGACCTTCTCGACAAATGGGCCCGTCTGCGCGCCGTGCGCGACTTGGTGAATCAGGCCGTGGAGACTGTGCGCACCGAAGGCCGCCTCGGCTCGTCGCTGCAGGCTTGGGTGGACATCACTGCGCCCGAACCGGACCACGGCCTGCTCGCCAGCCTTGGGGATGAACTCCCCTTCGCCTTCATCACGTCGCGCGCCACACTGCGTGCTGGCAGCGAGTTTTCGGTGCAGGCGCAGCCAGCCGATGCCGCCGGCGCAGCCAAGTGCGAACGCTGCTGGCATTGGGAAGTGGACATCGGCGTCGATCCAGCGTATCCGGGCATTTGTGCGCGCTGCGCGGACAACCTTGGCGGGTCGGGCGAAACCCGCCGCCACGCTTGAGAATCCATGGTGCCAAAGCCGATGCCGACCACGCCCACTCGCCCCATTCCTCAGCACGCGCCTGTCCACGCAGGTGCAGAGCCTGCCAGCGCTTGGCCATGGCTCATCGTCGCCGCCTGCGTATTGGTGCTTGATCAATGCAGCAAATGGATCGTGCAGCGTGATCTGCCGCTTGACGCCAGCCACGCCGTCACCGGGTTCTTCAACATTGTGCACATCGAGAATCCCGGCGCGGCCTTTTCGTTTCTTGCCGCGGCCGCTGGCTGGCAGCGCTGGCTGTTCACCGGGTTAGGGCTTGGGGCGTCCGCGCTGATCGTCTGGCTGCTGTCGCGCCACCGCAACCGCATGCTGTTCAGCTTGGCCCTCGCGCTCATTCTCGGCGGCGCGTTGGGTAACGTCGCCGACCGTGTCGTGTGGGGACACGTCACGGACTTTCTTGATTTCTATGTGACCATGGGCGCCAAGCAATGGCACTGGCCTGCATTCAACGTGGCCGACAGCGCCATCACGATCGGCGCGGGGCTGCTGCTCCTGGACGAGTGGCGCGAGTCGCGCAAGCGCAAGCGCGACTCGGGTCGATCCTGAGATTTTCCCCACTTGCTTTGGGAACGACCCCGACATAGCCTCTTCCTCTTGAGGGTTTTCCAAGACCCCAGAGGAGGAGATGCCCATGACACCAGAGGAAGCGCAGCGCCAACCCCTTGCAAGGGATCGCCGACAGCCCGTTTCTGTGTGCACGCTGACCTGGCGTGACCCGCTGCTTTGGCTTCGCGCGGGCTGGGCCGACGTCGTGCGCTGCCCGGCGGTGAGCCTGAGCTATGGACTGATGTTCACCCTGGTCGCCTGGGCGTTCCGGTTGAGCGCTGTGCGCAGCCCCGAGTACACGCTCATGTTGGCAAGCACCGTCTTGCTGATGGGGCCAGCACTCGCGATGGGACTGATCCAGGCCAGTCGCAGTTGTTCCATCGGCGCCGAGGCGAAGTTGCGCCCCTGCCTTGTGTGCTGGTGGCAGGCAAAGGGCAGTATGGCCCTATTTGCCGGTCTCCTGCTGGTGATCGAATTGTTGTGGGCGCGCACATCCTTGCTTGTCTTTGCGCTGTTTTCCGACAATCTGGTGCCGAATACGAACGTGCTCTCCATGCTGCTGGACGGGGCGAACCGAGCCTTCATGCTCGCCTATGGCTGTGCCAGCGCCGGGTTTGCGCTGCTGGCCTTCGGCATGAGCGCAGTGTCGCTCCCGTTGATGCTTGACCGACCCGCCGCCGACGCCATCACTGCTGCCATCACCAGCTTGCGCGCATGCCTGGAGCACCCTGCGGTGATGCTGTGGTGGGCGATGCTCGTGGCGGTAATCACCCTGCTCGCCATGCTCCCCTTGGGCTTCGGGCTGCTCGTGGCTTGGCCCCTGATCGGACATTCGAGTTGGCACGCCTATCGCGGCATCGTGTGTCCGCAAAACCTGTCGAGTCTCACGCCCTTGCAGACCGATCGCTGACCGAACTGCACTCACGGCCAAGGGTCATGCCTCACGCCTGAAGTCTTGACGAAGGCATTGCGATACGCCGCGGCGCCAATCAGGCAGCCTGCGCGTGTACCCCTCTCAAACCGGATGAGACGGCGCGCCCCACGGCGGCCGCCCGAGCATCGGGTCCATCAGGGCTCTAACACGATGCTGCCTGTGGTCTCCCGGCTTTCCAGCGCCATATGGGCCCGCGCGGCATCGCGCAGTGCGAAGCGTCGACCGATGGTGGGCGTGACTTGACCCGCAAGCACGACGCCGAACAGTTCCGCGGCCATCTGCTCAAGCGTGGCTCGATCGCCAATGTGGGTCATCAGCGTGGGGCGCGTGACATACAGCGAGCCTTTGGCGGCGAGATCGGTCAACAGAACGGGCGGCACAGGACCCGAGGAGTTGCCGAAACTGACCATCAGGCCAAAGGGCTGCAAGCAGGCCAGCGATCGCTCCCAGGTGTCGCGGCCCACGGAGTCATACACCACAGCGACGCCCTTGCCGTCCGTGATCTCCTTGACCCGGGATACCAGATCCTCTGTCCGGTGATTGATGCAATGCGCGTATCCGTTGGCCAGCGCAAGCGCACATTTCTCATCGCTGCCGGCCGTTCCTATAAGCTGCACGCCCAAGGCACGCGCCCATTGTCCCGCGATCAACCCGACGCCGCCTGCGGCTGCGTGAAATACTGCGACGTCACCGGCCTGCAGCTTGCGCGTGCGACGGAGTAGAAATTGTGCCGTCAGACCTTTGAGCATCATGCTCGATGCGGTATCGAAGGCAATGGCATCAGGCAGTTTCACCAAGACCCGTGCCGGCATCACCCGCGCCTGAGCGTAAGCACCGGTGGGACCGTTGCAATAGGCCACGCGGTCGCCCGGTGCAAAACCCCCGACACCCTCGCCCACGGCCTCGATCGTACCTGCCGCCTCCAGCCCGATCCCGGCAGGCAACTGCAAGGGGTACAGCCCCGTGCGGTGGTACACGTCGATGAAATTCACCCCGACGGCGCCATGGCGCACGCGCACTTCACCCGGCCCTGGGTCACCAAGTGGCACTTCCTGCCATTGCAGCACTTCGGGTCCGCCGGTGCGTTCGATGCGGATGGCGTGTGTCGTGTTCATGGTCGTCTCCCGGGAAAATGTCGTGAACTTGCTATTGTGCCGAGGACGAGCCAAATCTGCAGCGTCCCCCGGTTGCCTCACCGGGAGCGCAGCCAGCTCAGCGAGCGTGCCCTCAACGTGGCCAGAAGCATGGCCGCCGCAGTGAGTGCGGCGCCTGCGCCAAAGGCATATTGCGCACCGAAGTGCTGCCACAACCACCCCGCGCCCAGGCTGCCCAGCAACTGCAACAGCCCGATGATCAGATAGTAGACACCGAAGGCTGTACCGCGCAGCGCTTCGGGCGCAGTGGCGGCCACGGCTGCCGCAAACACGCCCTGCGTCAGGCCCAGGTGCAGGCCGTACAAGCACGCGCCAAGCCACAGCGTCAGCATGCCCGGCAGCGCGAGAAGCACCATGGATGCGAACAATGCTGCCGCTCCCCACAGCAGCAACGCGCGCCGTCCGAAGCGCTGTGCCAGCACGCCGGCGGGATAGGCACTGAGCGCGTAAACCAAGCTAAATGCCAGGGTCACGAGCGGTATCCAGAGCAGCTTTACGCCCTGCTGCTGACCGCGCAGCACCAAGAACGCCTCAGAGAGCCGCGCGACCGTGAATACGCTGGCGACAGCCACCACGCCCCAGTACGCGCTCGGCAAGCCACGCGCTGCCGCAAAACGGGGCAATCTGCCGGCTTCAGCGCGCCTGTGGGCCCGATCAGGCTCGCGCGAATGTGCGGGCTCCTGGACTCCGAAAGCGAGAATGCCAACGGCGATCAAAGCCGGCACGACGCCGAACCACAGCAGCAGACGCAGGCGGTCATGCAGCCACCACAACAGGGCAATTGCGGCCAGCGGACCGAGAAACGCGCCGACGGTATCCATGCTCTGACGCAGGCCATAGGCGGCATTGCGCAACGCCTCGGGAGTCGCATCAGCCAGCAAGGCGTCGCGCGGTGCGCCACGAATGCCCTTGCCGATGCGATCGATGAAGCGCGCTGCGATGACCTCGGTTGCACCGGATGCCAACGGGAACAAGGGCTTGGTAATGGCAGACAGCCCGTAGCCCAGAACTGCCAGCACTTTGCGCTTGCCAAGCCGGTCCGAAAGAGCCCCTGAGAAGGCCTTTAGCACCGAGGCCGTCGCCTCGGCGATGCCCTCAACCAGCCCCACGGTGAGCATGCTCAGGCCCAATGTCGTGGTCATGTACACGGGCAGCACGGCGTGGATCAGTTCGGATGACATGTCCATGAACAGGCTCACCCAGCCGAGTAGCCAGACTGTGCGGGGCATGCGAGCGGGCACTTCAGCAGTGGTGTTCAGGGGCTTTTGCATCGTCCGATGAGTGGTGTCAACTTGAGCGATTAAGCACAGTCTAAGGCCCAGGCACCATACTTCAGCGCATCACGCTTGTGATGCACAATGCCGCTGGCCGCCACCCACATACCCACATGCGCCTGTTGCTGGTAGAAGACGATGTCATGATCGGCGAGTCCGTGCTCGACGCCCTCCGCGGGGAGGGCTACGCAGTGGACTGGGTGCGCGACGGGCATATGGCGGATGCGGCCTGGAGCACCGAGCATTACGACTTGGTGCTGCTCGACCTCGGCCTGCCCCGACTTGATGGACTGCAGGTGCTCAAGAAGGCCCGCGCGCGGCGTGACCGAACCCCAGTGCTCATCGCCACGGCGCGTGATGCGGTCAACGATCGCATTCGGGGGTTGGATGCAGGAGCCGATGATTACGTGCTGAAGCCCTATGATCTGGATGAGCTGCAAGCGCGGATCCGAGCCCTTTTGCGTCGAGCGGCCGGTCGTGCGGAGCCTGTGTTCGAGCATGGGCCCGTGAGGCTGAACCCGGTCACCCACGAGGCCACGTTCGAAGGCCAGCCGGTGCAGCTCTCACAGCGCGAGTGGGCGGTCCTGGAGGCGTTGATTGCGCGCCCCGGCGTCATCCTCTCGCGCACCCAACTCGAAGAGAAACTCTACAGCTGGAAGGATGAGATCTCCAGCAATGCGGTCGAAGTGTATGTGCACAGCCTGCGAAAGAAGCTGGGCGCGGACTTCATTCGCAACATCCGCGGCATGGGGTATGTGATCGCGCGCGATGCGCCAGGTCCTGCACCCGCCGACGCAGGATCTGAAGCATGAAATCCCTTCGCGCCCAACTGCTGATCCTGCTCACGGCAGCCGTGCTGTTGGCGGCCCTCGTACAGGCCGTGGTTGTGTTCAACAACGCCATGCGCGAGGCGGATGCCGTGTTTGATTATCACCTCCAGCAGCTCGCCCTGTCGTTGGCCAGCGGCGACCTCGGCCTCCCTGGGTTCGGCCCCGAAGGCCGGGCGCGTGACGACGTGGACTACGTGGTGCAAGTCTGGTCGCCTGATGGTCAGCGCATCTACGTCTCGCGTCCGCGGGTGGAACTGCCCGACCAGGCCGTTCTGGGCTATGCGAACGTGAATGTGGGAACCCAGCAATGGCGGGTGTTCTCCATGCAGGCTGGCGGTCGCACCATCCAAGTTGCGCAGCCGCTCTTGAGCCGCCGCGCACTGGCCCTGACCTTCGCCTTCAACTCGGTTTGGCCCATGTTGCTGATTGCGCCGCTGCTGCTGCTCGCCGTCGCCTGGGTGGTGCGCCGATCGCTGAGGCCGCTGCGCGCCCTGTCGCAGGAGCTGGAAAGCCGCGCAGCCACCTCATTCGATCCACTGGAGCCGAAGGCCGTGATTCTCGAGATGCAGCCGGTGGTGCGCGCCATGAACGGGCTCTTCGCCCGTACCCGTCAGGCTTTCGATGCCCAGCAAATGTTTGTCGCGGACGCTGCGCACGAACTGCGCTCGCCCCTTGCTGCGCTCAAGGTGCAAATTCAGATGCTCGGTCGCGCACAGGACGAAGCAACACGCCAGCTTGCGCTGCAGCGCCTGGGCTCCGGCCTTGACCGCGCCACGCATCTCGTCGAACAGCTGCTAGCGCTGGCCCGTGCTGATGCCGACGGCCAGGACGCCACGGTCCCCACATCACTGACCGACATTGCCCGGCTGGCCCTTTCCGACACTCTGGAGCTGGCGCAAACACGCGGCGTCGACGCCGGGCTGGAGCAGGCCGACGACATTCTCGTGGACGCGCCGCCCAACGGTCTGCGCATGCTCATTCGCAACTTGGTTGACAATGCCCTTCGCTACACGCCTGCCGGCGGGCGCGTCGACGTGCGCGTACGGCGCGAAGGCAGCCACGCAGTGCTGGAGGTGGACGACTCCGGCCCGGGCATTCCGCCGGAAGACCGGCCGCGCGTGTTTGACCGCTTTTACCGGCGGGAGAACGCCCCGCCCGGGGGCAGTGGGCTGGGGCTGGCCATCGTCAAGAGTGTGGCCGAGCGCAGTGGTGCGCAACTCACGCTCCTGGATTCCCCGCTCGGGGCCTGCGTGCACGGGTCGCCTTCCCTGCACCAGCTGCAACGCTCACTTCGCTCAGCGCGGCGCAATCCCACGCAAGCTGAGGGCTCCGGCGCGATTGCGTCAGGACGCCTGTTCGTCCAAATCGAATGCCTTGTGCAGGGCTCGCACGGCCAGCTCGAGATATTTCTCCTCGATCAGCACCGAGACCTTGATCTCCGAGGTTGAGATCATCTGAATGTTGATGCCTTCCTCAGCCAATGTCCGGAACATCTTGCTGGCTACGCCGGCATGGGAGCGCATTCCAACACCGACGACGGACACCTTGCAGGCCTTCGGGTCGCCGATGATCTCCTTGGCGCCGATATGGGATTGAATGCTGGTCTTGAGGATGTCCAGCGTGCGTGCGTAGTCTCCACGTCCCACGGTGAACGAAAAATCGGTGAAACCCGCCACGCTCTGGTTTTGCACAATCATGTCGACATCAATGTTCGCGCCACCCACCGCGCTCAGGATCTGATAGGCAATGCCCGGACGGTCTGGCACACCCACCACAGTGATCTTGGCTTCATCGCGCGCGAAGGCGATGCCTGATACGACGGCTCGTTCCATGTTCTGGTCTTCCTCGAAGGTAATGAGTGTGCCGCTGCGCATTTCCTGCTCCAGCGGAATATCCCAGGGCGTAAGGCTTGACAGCACGCGCAGGCGCACGCGGTATTTCCCGGCAAATTCAACAGAACGAATCTGCAGCACCTTCGATCCGAGGCTTGCCATTTCAAGCATTTCCTCGAACGTAATGGTGGAGAGCTTGCTTGCCTCAGGCACGACGCGCGGGTCCGTCGTGTAGACGCCGTCCACGTCCGTGAAGATCTGGCATTCATCCGCATCGAGCGCGGCTGCCAGGGCCACACCGGATGTATCGGATCCCCCACGGCCAAGTGTGGTGATATTGCCCTCAATGTCCACACCCTGAAAACCGGCCACAACGACGATCAAGCCGCGGTCCAGGTCGGCTCGTATGCGCTGTTGATCGATGGACTCGATACGCGCCTTGGTGAAAGCGCTGTTGGTGTGAATACCAACCTGGTGGCCCGTGTAGCTACGTGCCTCACGCCCAAAGGACTTGAGCGCCATGGCCAGCAAACCGACGGTGACCTGCTCGCCCGTGGATGCCACCACGTCGAGTTCGCGCGGATCAGGGTCGGGCTGGATTTCACGAGCCAGCGCAATGAGTCGGTTGGTCTCCCCGGACATGGCCGATACCACCACCACGACCTTGTGTCCGGCATCTGCCCATTTGATGGCGCGGCGGGCCACGTTCTTAATGCGTTCGACGGACCCGACTGAGGTGCCGCCGTATTTCTGGACGATAAGCGCCATGATTGCGTTGGATGGACACGGCGCATGCGCGCTCCTGGCGCTGCCGTTTCAGGAAAACCTGAAATTATAGGCAGCCGCTCCCCTCGTGTGCATCGTGCAGCCCGCAATGGCCCGACACATAAGTGCCGGCACTCAGCGCCAGCCAGGGGCCACGGCGCTCAACCAATCCCTGCCCGAGTCTGACCTGCAAAGCCACGGCTCCCCGCGCTGTGGCCCGAACCTGTCGACAAAGGTTGACGATCTGTCCGTGGTTGCTGCGCAACCCGCTCTGCCGCAGCCAAAGGCGCAGAACCTCACTCAAACGCGCCTCGGGCAGGGCACGAAGCGCAGCCAGTCGAAGGCCTTCGGGGCCCTCACACCGAGCCAGATCCTGTTGCGCCAGCTCTTCGATTCCAGCTGAGGCCTGTGCGCAAAGGCTGGCCGCACGCGTCAGCGTGGCACGCCACGATGGCTCCAAGCGCGCAAGGACGGGCAAAAGCTCATGGCGGATGCGACTTCGTCGAAACGCCGGATCGAGATTCATGGCATCGCGCACGTAGGGCACACCCTGCACGTCGAGCATGTGCCTCAAGGAGTCCGCTGCACAGGACAGCAAGGGACGGCCCAACCAGAGCCCCGCGCGCGATGCCACAGCAGGCATGCCCGCCAAGCCCTTTGGACCCGCCCCGCGCAGAAGGGCGAGGAGCAACGACTCCGCTTGGTCGTCGGCTTGGTGGCCCAAAAGCAACCAGCGCGAGCCCAGCTTGCCTGCTGCATTCGTCAATGCTGTGTAACGCGCGCCCCGTGCGGCATCCTCCAGACTTTCTCCGGGCCGCGCCGGGATTTGCACGCGCAGCACGCTGCACGGCACGCCCCACGAAGCGCACAGGCCGCGCGCATGCTCGGCAAATCGGTCGGCATCGGTTTGCAATCCATGATGCACATGCAGCGCGTGCAGGCGCTGCGGGCCCCACAGGTGCAAGGCCGCCAAAAGCAGCGCGGTCGAATCCGCACCCCCGCTAAAGGCGATGGCCAACGGAACCGCATTGGCTTGCGGATCGAGCCGCGCACCGGCAAAAAGGCGTAAGGCCGACAGGGCCGGGTCTGCCTTCAAGACAGCCCAGTGGGGCGGGGCGGCTGAGCCAGCTAGGACCATGGAACAGCAGCGATGTGCTCAGAAAGCCGACGGGTTTGCCGGCATCGGGACCGCAAAGGCCTTAACGCGAAACCTTGGTGTCCTGGAACTTGCCAAATGCGCAAAGGCGTTCGTAGCGCTGCTTGACAAGATCAGCAGGCTTGGTGTCCTGGAATTGACGCAGACTCTCAGACAGAGCGCGCTTCAAGCTCGCCGCCATCGCAGGCGGGTCGCGGTGGGCTCCGCCGACAGGCTCACTGACGATTTTATCGATCAGGCCCAGCGCCTTGAGCCGATGCGCGGTCAGACCCAGCGCCTCAGCGGCCTCCGGTGCGCGCTCCGCGCTTTTCCACAAAATCGACGCGCAGCCCTCGGGGGAAATCACCGAATACACCGCGTACTGGAGCATGAGCACGTGGTCGGCCACGGCGATGGCCAATGCTCCGCCCGAGCCCCCCTCGCCAATGATGGTCGAGACGATGGGCACCCGCAATTGCGACATTTCGAAAATGTTGCGGCCAATCGCCTCCGATTGGTTCCGCTCCTCTGCATCAATGCCGGGATACGCACCAGGCGTGTCGACGAAGGTGAAAAGGGGCAGCGCGAATTTCTCCGCCAACTTCATCAGCCGCAGTGCCTTGCGATAGCCCTCCGGCTTGGTCATGCCAAAGTTGCGCAGGCCCCGCTCTTTCGTGTCACGCCCTTTCTGGTGGCCAATCACCATGCACGATTGACCATTGAATCGGGCCAACCCCCCAACAATCGACAAGTCATCCGCAAAATGCCGGTCGCCATGCAGTTCGTGAAAATCGGTGAACAGTTGCGCCACATAATCCAAGGTGTAAGGACGCTGCGCATGGCGGGCAATCTGCGTCACCTGCCACGGTGTGAGCTTGGCGTAGATGTCCTTGGTGAGTTGCTGGCTTTTCTTCTGCAGGCGTGCGATTTCCTCTGAAATGTCCACGGCCGATTCATCCTGCACATAGCGCAGCTCTTCGATCTTGGTTTCCAGCTCAGCCACCGGCTGTTCGAAATCGAGAAAAACTTTTTTGATCATGGTTGTAGGTCCCCGCAAGGTACGCCCGCAATGCGAGCGGTGCGTGCGCCAATCATGGTGCGTGGCAATGCTTCGTCGTTTGCCTCAGCACATCTGGCGTATCGGAATGGTGATCAGTACTCAACCGCCACCGGGTCGAGGCTTCGCCAAATATACCAAGTGCCGACCGAGCGCCAAGGCGCCCAAGCGGCGGCCACCTCACGAAGATCGCTGCGGCTGACCGCTTCGCCCGAGAAATAGCGCAGGCTGATCCCCCGTTGCAGACCGAGATCGTCCAGTGGCAAGACGTCGGGGCGCATGAGGTAGAAGATCAAGAACATCTCGGCCGTCCACCGGCCGATGCCGCGGATGGCCACGAGTTCAGCAATGATGGCCTCGTCAGGCATGCTATCCCACTGTCGCGGATGCACCTGGCCCGCTTCGAATTTTGCCGCCAAGTCTTGCAGGTACTCGCATTTGCGCTGAGAAAGGCCAGCCTGCCTGAGCGCCTGCGGCTTATGCTGCAGCAGGCGCTCAGGTGTGGCTTGTCCCACGAGCACAAGCAGGCGATCCCAGACCGATTGCGCCGCCTTGACCGAAATCTGCTGACCGACCACCGAGCGCGCCAAGGTTTGGAAGGCGTCGCCGCGGCTCTGCAGCTGGGCCTGCCCATGCTCGGGGATGAGCTTGCGCATCACACGGTCCGCGCGCATGAGCTGCGCGCACGCGTCATCCCAATACGGGGGGCGCACCACGCTGGGATTCTCGGCCACGACGCTACGCCCGGCGCCACACGGTGACACCGCCCGGCTTGTCTTCCAGCACGATGCCTTGCTCCAGCAACTCGGCGCGGATTTGATCAGCACGCGCGAAATCACGGGCCTTTTTTGCCTCGGTACGTGCGCTCAGCCGCTCGTCGATCCAGGCGACATCGGTCTTGGCGCTTGAGGCCCCCCCTTGCAAGAAGCTCTGCGGAGACTGTTGCAGCAGGCCGAGTGTGGCACCCAGTCCCTTGAGCAGCCCGGCAAGTTCGGCCGTACGGGTCCGGTTGACTTCGCCGGCAAGGTCAAACAGCACGGCGAGAGCCTCGGGGGTGTTGAAATCATCATCCATCGCCGCACTGAATCGTTGGGCGATGGGATGGGACCAGTCCTGCACGGCTGCCACCTCGGGAAAGTCCTGCAGCGCGGTGTACAACCGTGTCAGCGCATGGCGCGCGTCCCGCAGGTTGTCTTCGCTGTAATTGAGCGGGCTGCGGTAATGCGCGCGGATGATGAAAAACCGCACCGTCTCGGCGTCGAACAATTTCAGCACATCGCGAATGGTGAAGAAATTTCCAAGTGATTTGGACATTTTTTCTTCGTCAACGCGCACGAAACCGTTGTGCATCCAGATGTTCACGAAGGGCTTGCCGCTTGCCCCTTCGCTTTGGGCGATTTCGTTTTCGTGATGGGGAAACTGCAGATCTGCGCCGCCACCATGGATGTCGAAGTGCTCCCCCAGCAAGGCGCAGCTCATGGCCGAGCATTCGATGTGCCAGCCAGGCCTGCCCTCGCCCCACGGTGACGTCCAACGCACCTCGGCTGGTTCCTCGGGCTTGGCACGCTTCCACAGTACGAAGTCCAGCGGGTCACGCTTGGCCGTGTCCACTTCCACACGCTCACCGGCGTGCAACTGGTCCAGTGCCTTGCCCGACAGCTTCCCATAGCCTGGGAACGCGCGTACCGCGTAGTCCACGTCGCCCGCCTCATCCTGATACGCCAGGCGCTTATCGAACAAGCGCGCAATGAGTTCCTGCATTTGCGGGATGTAGTCGGTCGCGCGCGGCTCGTGCGTGGGCCGCTCAATGCCCAAGGCATCGGTGTCCTCATGCATGGCGGCAATAAAACGGTCGGTGAGCGCACGCACGCTCACACCTTGTTCCACCGCGCGGCGGATGATCTTGTCATCCACATCGGTGATGTTGCGCACGTAGGTGACTTGCAGCCCGCGCGCCCTCAGCCAACGTTGCACGAGGTCGAAGACGGCCATCACCCGGGCATGGCCGAGGTGGCAGTAATCGTATACGGTCATGCCGCAAACGTACATGCGCACATGGCCCGCTTCGATGGGGGCAAGCGGCTGCTTCTGGCGCGACAACGTGTCAAAGATCTGCAAGGTCATGAACTGTATGGCGGCCCGTCGCGCCGGCTAGCTGCAAGAATCGAATGGAAGGAACGGGCCGGCAGGCCCGGATAAAATCAAAAACTTAGCACAGACCGCGCGACCCAGAACTCATGCCCCCCGCCCACCTCCCCCGCGTCAGGCCGCGTCCATGCGGAATTTTGCGCCTGCTCGCAGGTGTGGCGCTTTCAACGGTGCTTGCGCTCGGCGTGATCCCCATGCCAGCCCATGCCGATGAGCTGGGCGCCGTGCAGCAGCTGATCCGGGCAGGCAAGCTGCAGGACGCATTGACCGAAGTCAACGCGTTGATCACGTCAAACCCCAAGGACCCCCAATACCGCTTCGTGCGCGGCATCATCCTTGCTGACCAGCGCAAGACGCAAGAGGCCATTGAGGTATTCACCCAGCTCACGGAGCAGTACCCCGAGCTGCCTGAGCCTTACAACAATCTGGCTGTTTTGTATGCCCAGCGGGGCGATTACGAGAAGGCGCGCGCGGCATTGGACATGGCGATCCGCACCAACCCGAACTACGCCACGGCCTATGAGAACCTGGGCGACGTGTATGCAAAGCTGGCGAGCCAGTCCTACCAGAAGGCTTTGCAGCTCAACGGCAACAAGGGCGATGCCACACGCGCAAAACTTGCACTCATACGCCAGCTGCTGAGCAATCGCCCTGAGCCACACTCGTCGGCGACACCCACGGAGGCACCCCATGCGTTGGCGCACGCGAACTCGGATGCGGCAGCGGCGCGTCGTCCGATCACACCAGCCATCGCGGCCCGGCCCGCATCCGCCCCCAAACTCGTCGCGCAGCCGTCGCCGGCTGCGTCCCGCAAAAACCTCACCGGCGCGGCACTGGACTTGCGGCACGACAACACCGCGGCACGCATCAAACCCGTGCCGCCGTTGGTGCCGACGCGTTTGAGCCGCTCCGATGCCCAATGCCTTGCGCCTGCCGCATGCGCAGTCGCATTGGCTGGTCCGGCACGCAATTGTTGCCCAAACGCAGTCGCCTGAGGCTGCCACTTTCCTCTGCACCACCGCGCTCCTCCATCACTCCCACCGCTGAGCATCTCGGGCAGCCCTGGCCGCAATATCGAGTGCTGCCATGGCCCACCCAACAGTGATCAACAGTCTCACCTATCCATTGCAGCCACCATGCTCCGAAACACGATCGATCCCCTCTCAGACTGCCGCGAAACCGCACAGCCACCGGCGGGCGGCAGACGCCGCCTGTTCATGCTGGGCGCTGCCATTTTGCTTGGCAATTGTCTTCCAGCGATCCATCCCGCGCATGCCGAAGCACCGCCCCGCGTGAAACTGGTCACGACGCTGGGCACGATCGAGGTTCAACTCGACCCGCAACGCGCCCCGAAGACCGTGGCAAATTTCGTGCAGTATGTCAAGGACGGCTTCTACGCGGGCACGATCTTCCACCGCGTGATTCCGGGATTCATGATTCAAGGCGGCGGCTTCACCGTGGACATGCAGCAAAAGTCGACCCGTGCGCCCATTGCCCTGGAGAGCAAAAACGGCCTGAAGAATCTGCGCGGCACCATCGCCATGGCGCGAACGTCGGATCCGAACTCCGCGACGTCGCAGTTCTTCATCAATTTGGCGGACAACCCTTCGCTCGATTATCCTCAGCCAGATGGTCAGGGCTATGCCGTATTCGGCCAAGTGATCGCTGGCATGGACGTGGTCGACCGCATCGCGAAAGTCGCCACCCAGAGCACGGGCCCCTATCAAAACGTACCGGTCACGCCCGTGATCATCCAACAAGCCATTTTTCTCAAGTAAAGGACCATCATGGTTGAACTACACACGAACAAGGGCGTCATTCGCATTGAGCTTGACACGGAGAAAGCTCCGAAGTCAGCCGCAAATTTCCTCGCTTACGTCAAAAGTGGCCATTTCGACGGCACCATCTTCCACCGCGTGATCGACGGTTTCATGATCCAAGGCGGCGGCTTCGAGCCTGGCATGAAGCAAAAGCCCACCCAAGCGCCCATCCCGAATGAGGCGAATAACGGGCTCAAGAACAAGCGCTACACACTCGCCATGGCACGCACGAACGATCCCCACTCGGCCACTGCCCAGTTTTTTATCAATGTGGCAGACAACACTTTTCTTGACCACAGCGCTCCCACGGCGCAAGGTTGGGGCTATGCCGTGTTCGGCCACGTGGTGGATGGCCAGGACGTGGTGGATGCCATCAAGGGCGTGAAAACAGGAACCAAAGGATTCCACCAGGACGTGCCTGTTGAAGACGTGGTGATTTTGAAAGCCGTTGAAGTCTGAACACGCCCCCGAAATCGAGGCACGCGCGCACTGGCGCCGGCTGGCGTTCATCTCCGACCTCCACCTCGGACCTGATGCGCCGCTGACGACGGCGCGCTTTCTCCAATGGTTGCAGGCCGATGCTCTGCAAGCCGACGCACTATTCATTCTTGGTGACCTGTTCGAGGCTTGGATCGGTGATGACCTGCTCGACGCCGATCCAGCCGACGTCCATCACGAGGTTTGCACCGCGCTGGCTTCCTTTGCGTCGACGGATCGTTTCCTCGGGGTCATGCACGGCAACCGGGATTTCCTGCTCGGTTCCGGGTTTGTTCAGCGCACCCACGTGCAGCTCCTGGCTGACCCGAGCGTCTTGCGCTTCGCCGGCGAGCGCATCCTGCTCACTCATGGCGACGCCCTGTGCACGGCCGACATCGACTACCAGCATTGGCGCGCACGCTGCCGCGATCCCGTGTGGCAGCGGCAGGTTTTGGCCCAGCCGCTTGCCGCACGGCGCCAGCAAGCCGCCGCACTACGCGCCCAGAGTCGCGCGGCACAAAGTCGCATGGAAACCTCGAGCGATGCCGACCCCGCGGAAGCCTCCCGCTGGCTCAGCCAAGCGGCAAGCCCCTGGATGATCCACGGCCACACCCATCGCCCCTGCGACCACTGGGAAGGAGGTCGCCTGCGCCAGGTTTTGTCCGACTGGGATTTGGACGCGCCTGTCCACAGCGTTGCGCATCGCGCTCAGGTGCTGTGGCTGGATCAGGGCCCCGGCGCTCTTGCCGTGCATCGTCAACAACTGGTTTGACGCTGCGCTGTGGCGTGCCTTGGCACGGGCGGATTCACTTCACCAGCTTCTCGAGCTGACCTTTGTCAAAGTGTTCCTCGCGCAGGGCTTCGGGAGGACAGCTTTCCCGGGTGCAGACCCCTTGCCGCTCGAGCTCGCGCCACAGTAGGGCAATCTGGTGCTCGAATTGGGCTGCATGGTCGATGAGCCCCAGAATGGCCTTGCTTTGCGGGTCGTCCCCGTTTTGCATAACGGCATAGGCCGAAAAGCCCATGCGCGCGGCAGTCGCCTCGCGCTCCTTTTCCGACTCCTTCTGGATAATCCGCGCGGGGTTGCCCACAGCCGTTGCTCCGGCCGGCACAGCCTTGACGACCACAGCGTTGGACCCGATGCGCGCTCCGGCGCCGACGGTAAAGCCGCCGAGCACCTGCGCGCCAGCGCCCACCACCACACCGGCCTCAAGCGTCGGGTGTCGCTTCGTACCCTTGTACAAGGTCGTGCCGCCCAGCGTGACACCCTGATAAATGGTGCAGTCGTCGCCGAGTTCGGCCGTTTCGCCGATCACGACCCCCATGCCGTGGTCAATGAATACCCGCCGTCCAATGGTGGCCCCAGGGTGAATCTCGATGCCGGTGAAAAACCGTGCCCAGTGCGAGATCCACCGCGCCAGCCAATGCCAGCCCCGCCGCCACAATCCATGTGCCAGGCGGTGCAGAACGAGCGCGTGCAGGCCGGGGTAGCACGTCAGCACCTCCCAGCGCGATCGAGCCGCAGGATCGCGTTCGAGGATGACCTGGATATCTTCGCGCAAGTGCTGGAGCATGGACGGTTCGAATGGGACGCTCAGAGTGGATCGAGTGTATTGGAGCCTTGCGGCACACGCAGGGCTGCGCCTAAACGGCCTTGCGCGGAGCGCGCGCACTGCCCGTCGACTGTTTTGCAGGCGCCGGACTGCCGCTCGATGGCGAGGCTGCATGCGCATCGCCCAGTCGCTCCAGCCCCATTTTGCAGATGCCGCGCAAAATGTGCACCTCCTGCCGGGTGAGCGCGGCCCGTGCGGCCAAGCGGGACAGGCGGGGCATGAGCTTTTTCGGCGCTTCCGGATCCAGATAGCCCAGCGCGACCAATGCCTGCTCCGCATGATCAAGCAGGCCCTGCAGCTCGGCCTGGGTGGCAGCGACCTCAGGCGGCGGGCCGGACGGTAGCCTGAAGGCGCCCAGCGCACGGCGCCATTCCCAAGCCACGATTTGCACGGCCTGCGCCAGGTTGAGAGAGGCATATGCGGAATAGGCGGGCAGGCTGAGCAACGCGTTGCAACGATACACGGTGTCGTTATCCAGCCCATAACGCTCGCTCCCGAATACGAAGCCGACCCGCCGTCCCTGCTCGGCAGCCTGTTGCGCCAACTCGGGCAGCCAGTCGGGCCCATGCAGGGGCGGGCCAAAATCGCGAACCCTTGACGACAGGGCGACCAGCATGCCGCAATCACCTGCTGCCTGCGCCAATGTGTCCGCCTGACGCGCCGCACGCAGCACGTCGCCGGCCCCACTGGCAAAAGCCAGCGCATCGGGCTGCTCACGCACGTCCGCATGTCGAGGCGCCACCAAGGCCAAATGCGCGAAACCCATGGTCTTGATCGCTCGCGCTGCAGCACCCACATTTCCCGGATGGCTCGTGTGCATGAGCACAAACAGCGGCGCTTCAGGCCCCTCGGGCGTCAGGCCAGCGGGCTCGATGCCCCCTTCGATAGAATCACGCTTAGTCATCCGCTCTTTCACATCCACCCGCACGTCCTCCTCGAGGCGACATTGTCGCGTCTCGGCACCCACCATGCATCCCATGATCAACGTCGCCGTTCGCGCAGCCCGCGAAGCCGGCAAAATTATCAATCGCGCCAGCCTCGACCTGGACTTGCTACGCGTGACGCAAAAGTCCGCGCGCGACTTCGTCACGGAGGTGGACCGAGCCAGTGAGCAGGCCATCATCGACATCTTGCTCAAGGCATTTCCCCAGCATGGCATCCTGGGCGAAGAAACTGGCACCACCCACGGACGGGCCGACTCGGAGTACCAGTGGATCATTGACCCGCTGGATGGCACCACGAATTTCATTCACGGCATGCCGGTCTACGCCGTGTCCATCGCGCTTGCCCATCAGGGCGTTGTGCAGCACGGGGTGGTGTACGACCCATCGCGCGACGAGCTCTTCACCGCCAGCCGCGGGGGTGGATCCTTTCTCAACAACCGGCGCCTGCGCGTATCCAAACGCACAAGGCTGGAAGACGCACTCATCGGCACTGGCTTTCCGTTCCGCAAGGGCGACGACCTGGACACCTATTTGGAGATGTTCAAGAAGGTCGCCGAGCGCTGCGTGGGGCTGCGGCGCCCGGGCGCCGCAGCCATTGACCTCGCCTATCTGGCTGCCGGCCGCTACGACGGCTTTTTCGAAACCGGCCTCAAACCGTGGGACGTGGCGGCGGGCTCGCTGTTGATCACCGAAGCCGGGGGACTCGTCGGCAACTACACCGGTGACTCGGATTTCCTGCACCGCGGTGAACTGGTTGCGGGAAGCCCGCGAATCTACGCTCAGCTCGTTGCTTTGCTCAAGCCTTACGCCCATGGCGACCGCGCAGTGCCAACCGCCAGTCCCAAGCGACCGACTTCGGCCCAGGCCGAACAGGCGGCGGACGATAGCGCTCCATTCTGAAACGGTTCAAGGCAATGGCCGGCATTTCCAGCACCGGGCCTAGGTCCGCGGTGGCCGCCGAGACGAACGCGCTCGCCTTGGGTGGCCACACACCGATGATGGCCCAGTACCTGCGCATCAAGGCCGAACATCCAGACGTTCTGGTGCTGTACCGCATGGGCGACTTTTACGAGCTCTTCTACGCGGACGCCGAGAAGGCCGCGCGACTGCTTGATCTGACCCTCACGCGCCGCGGGCAATCCGCGGGACAACCCATCGTCATGGCGGGGGTCCCGGCGCAGGCGTTGGATCAGTATCTGGCACGGTTGGTGCGCCTGGGTGAGTCGGTCGCCATCTGCGAGCAAGTCGGCGACCCCACCAGCAAAGGGCCGATGGAGCGGCGCGTGGAGCGCATCGTCACACCAGGGACGCGACTGGACGATGGATTGCTCGACGATCGCGCCGACTGCGCCCTCCTCGCCATTGCGGCGGACAAGTCCCGGCGCAATGCAACGCTCGGGCTGGCGTGGCTGGTGCTGTCAAGCGGCGCCTTGCGGTTGGCAGAGTGCGCGCCCTCGGAGCTTGAAACGTGGCTGGCGCGCATTCAGCCGGCTGAAGTGCTATGGCCGCAGGACGTGCCGCAGCCGCCCGAACTCTCAGGCTGCACCATCAACGTGCGTGCGCCTTGGCAGTTCGACTCTTCGGTGGGCGTTGAGAAGCTCTGCCGCCAGCTTGGCGTAGCCGCGCTTGACGCCTTCGGCGCCCACGATTTGCCCCGAGCCCAGGCCGCCGCCGCCGCACTCATGGGCTATGCCGAGCAAACACAGGGGCGGGGGTTGGCCCACGTCACGGACCTGCAGATTGAACGCAGCGACGATACATTGCTCCTCGATGCCAATGCGCGGCGCAACCTGGAGCTGTTCGTCACGCTGCGTGGCGAGACTTCCCCGACCCTGCTATCGCTTCTCGACCAATGCCAAACGGCGGCTGGGAGCCGCTTGATTCGCCAGTGGCTGGCTGCGCCTCCGCGCGCTCAAGAGCTGGCACGGCAGCGCCACGCCGCAATCGCCGCACTCCTGGCCGGTCCCTGGGGCGAACTGCGCAATGCCCTCAAGGGACTGGCTGATCTGGAACGCATTGCCGCGCGCCTCGCCCTGCAGCAGGTGCGCCCGCGGGAACTGGCCGGCGCGCGCGAGACCTTGGCCAAGCTACCGGAGATCTGCGCAGTGCTGGAGCACTTCGAGGATCCGCTGCTGAGCGTGCAGTGCAGTGCACTCCTGCTGGACGCGGCGCCTTTGGCGCTCCTGCAACGCGCTTTGGCCGATCCGCCTGCGCTCAATTTGCGTGACGGCGGCGTGATCGCCGCCGGGTTTGATGCCGAACTCGACGAGCTGCGAGCCATCGGTCAGGACTGCAGCGCCTTTTTGCTGGATATGGAGGCGCGCGAGCGGGCGCGCACCGGCATTGGCAATTTGCGGGTGCTGTACAACAAGGTCCACGGCTTCGCCATTGAGGTCACCCACGGCCAAGCTGACAAGGTGCCACCCGACTACCAGCGCCGCCAGACCCTCAAGGGCGCCGAGCGCTACGTCACTGCGGAGCTCAAGATCTTCGAAGACAAGGCTCTTTCGGCGCAGGATCGAGCGCTGGCACGCGAAAAGTTGCTTTTCGCGAAACTGGTGGACGACTTGCAGCCGGCTGTGCCTGCATGGCAGCGTGCGGCGCGCGCCTTGGCCCAGGTCGACGTGCTGGGTACGCTTGCCGAGCGGGCGCGCACCTGGAATTGGGTGTGCCCGGAACTCTCCCCGTTGCCGGGGATCGAGATTCGCGCCGGGCGCCATCCGGTGGTCCAGGCGCAGGTCGATCGCTTTGTCCCCAACGATTCCTTGCTGCTGCAGCAAAGCCGAACGCACGTCATCACGGGGCCGAACATGGGCGGGAAGTCGACCTATATGCGCCAAGTGGCGCTGATTGCGTTGCTTGCCTGCATGGGCAGCTTCGTCCCGGCGGCAAGCGCGCGCATTGGCCCGCTGGACGCCATCCATACGCGCATCGGTGCTGGTGATGACCTGGCCGGGGGACGTTCCACATTCATGGTGGAGATGACCGAAGCGGCAGCAATTTTGCGCACGGCCTCCCCGCAAAGCCTCGTCCTGATGGACGAGGTCGGTCGCGGAACCTCGACATTTGACGGCTTGGCGCTCGCGCTGGCCATTGCGACCCATCTTCATGAAAAAAACCGCGCCTTCACCCTTTTTGCGACCCATTATTTCGAACTCACCGACTTTCCCGCGCACCACCCCGAAAGCATCAATCTGCACGTGAGCGCGGCCGAGCATGGCGACACGATCGTGTTCCTGCACGAGGTCAAGCCGGGCCCGGCCAGCCGAAGCTACGGCGTGCACGTCGCGCAGTTGGCAGGCATGCCGACAGCGGTGATCCGCGATGCGCGTCGCCGCCTGGAAACCCTTGAACAGGCCCAAAGCGCGCAACTCGCGCAGCTTGACCTTTTTGCGCAAACGGGGAACCTGCATGAAGACGAGTCGGCCGTGCCGCACACCGCTCCTGATCCGCTGCGGGCGCAGCTCGCAGCGATTGACCCGGATGCCTTGAGCCCGCGCGACGCGCTCGATCTGCTCTATACCCTGCACGTCGCTGCGCGTGAGGACGTGCCCCTGTGAGCGAGCGGATCCGGTCTGCCTTGAACTCCCTGCGTCCAATGTCTCCCACTTCCGCGCCCCAACCCCTGATGTCCGGCGCCGATGCGCGCCCGTTGCTGATTTTCGCCCACGCCAATGGCTTTCCCGCGGGCAGCTACCACAAGCTCTTCGTCATGCTGGACCCGCATTTCCAGGTGCTGGCTCCGCCCCAGTTCGGACATGACCCCGCACACCCTGTGAGCGACGGATGGCCGCAATTGCAACGCGAGTTGCTGGGTTTTGTGCTGCATCACGCCCACGGCCGCAAGGTCGTGCTGGTTGGGCATTCGCTTGGCGGCTTTCTGAGTCTGATGTTGGCTCGCGCGCACCCGGAGCTCGCGCGCTGCGTGGTCTTGCTTGACTCTCCGGTGATCGCCGGCTGGCGCGCCGGGGCCCTGTGGTGGGCGAAGCGCACCGGGGTGATTCGACGACTCGATCCGGTCGCCCCTGCACTGCGGCGCAAGCAAGAATGGCCAGATGTGCAGGCGGTGATCGCGCACTTTGCCAGGAAAGCCGCCTTCGCCCGTTGGGACCCTGAGATGCTTGCTGACTATGCCGAGGCCGGCACCGTTCAACGCGGGAACAAACGTGTTCTTGCCTTCGACCGCGACGTTGAAGCCCGCATTTACGCCACACTTCCCCATCGCTTGGGCCGCTTGACTCGCCCGCCCGGCGACGTGCCCGTGGGCTTCATTGGCGGCACGGCGTCGCGTGAGCTGCGCATGGCGGGCATGGCGGCCACCCGTCGCCTCGTCGGTGCGCATTTGCGCTGGATCGCTGGAGGTAGCCATCTCTTTCCTTTCGAGCAGCCCCAACTCACTGCCGAGGCCATCATGGCCATGGTCCACGAACTTGTGCGCGATTGAGCGCTGCGCCAGCAACATTGGCCACGCGTCCGCAAATTGTCGGATGCCAGTTTCTATAATGCACGTTTACCGGCCTGATACGGCGTCATGACCCAATACGTTTTCGTCACCGGTGGTGTGGTGTCCAGCCTCGGCAAGGGTATCGCAGCCGCCTCCCTCGCTGCGATTCTCGAGTCTCGCGGCATCAACGTCACCCTCATTAAGCTCGACCCCTACATTAACGTCGACCCTGGAACCATGTCGCCATTTCAGCACGGCGAAGTGTTCGTCACCGACGACGGGGCCGAGACCGATCTGGACCTCGGTCACTACGAGCGCTTCATCCGTCGCTCGATGCGCCGAACCAACAATTTCACGACCGGGCAGATCTACGACAGCGTCATCCGCAAGGAACGGCGCGGCGAGTATCTTGGCAAGACCGTTCAGGTGATTCCGCATATCACCAACGAAATCCAGGAATTCATCCGCCGGGGCGCTGGAGAGGGTACTGCCGACGAGGCCGACGTCGCGATCGTCGAGATCGGCGGCACGGTGGGTGACATCGAGTCCCTGCCCTTTCTTGAAGCCGTGCGGCAAATGAGCCTGCGCATGCCGCGCCACCACAGCGCGTTCGTGCACCTGACCCTGGTGCCGTTCATCCCCGCCGCCGGCGAACTCAAAACCAAGCCGACACAGCACAGCGTGCAGAAGTTGCGCGAGATTGGCATTACGGCTGACGCCCTGCTGTGCCGAGCGGACCGGCCGATTCCGGATGACGAGCGCGAGAAAATCTCGCTATTTGCGAACCTGCCCCAGGAAGCCGTGATCTCGGTTTGGGACAGCGACAGCATCTACAAGATTCCGCGCATGCTGCACGAGCAGGGCCTGGATGCGCTGATCTGCGACAAGCTCAAGCTTGTGGGGGGACCTGCTGACCTATCCGCCTGGGACGCCCTGGTCGCTTCCGAGGCCCATCCACGCCATGCCCTGCGCATCGCCATGGTGGGCAAATACACCGACCTCTCCGATTCATACAAATCGCTGAATGAGGCCCTACGCCATGCGGGCATCAAGAACGCGGCGAAAGTCGACATCACCTATCTTGACTCGGAAACCCTCGAGCCGGGCAACATCGGCCAGCTTGCGGCGTTTGACGCGATCCTGGTGCCAGGCGGCTTCGGCAAGCGCGGGGTCGAAGGGAAAATTCTCGCCGCGCAGTACGCTCGCGAGCAGCGCATCCCCTATCTGGGCATATGCCTCGGCATGCAGGTGGCCACCATCGAGTATGCCCGCCATATGGCAGGTCTTGACGGCGCCAACAGCACGGAGTTTGACCCCCACACGCCACATCCCGTGATCGCGTTAATCACGGAATGGAAGGACAAGACTGGCGCCGTGCATGCGCGTAGCGCGGATTCCGATCTCGGCGGCACGATGCGCTTGGGCGCGCAGGAGGCCCGTGTGCAGGCCGCAACATTGGCCCATTCCATCTACGGTGACCTTGTCAACGAGCGGCACCGGCATCGGTATGAGGCGAATGTGGCCTACCTCGAAACCCTGCAGAAAGCAGGCCTTGTCATCTCGGCGTACACGACCCGCGAGCATCTCACCGAAATTGTGGAATTGCCCCAAAGCGTGCATCCCTGGTACCTGGGTGTGCAGTTCCACCCCGAGTTCAAGTCCACCCCGCGTGACGGCCACCCGCTGTTTTCGGCATACATCCAGGCAGCGCTCGCACGTCACGGCCAGCACTCGCGAGCCGGTCTCGAGCCGGCCGTCAACGTCTGAGGGCGCGCCGAACCATGCATCTCTGCGGATTCGAAGTCGGCCCCGATCAGCCGCTTTTCCTCATCGCCGGGCCCTGCGTGATCGAGAGCGAGCAGCTTGCCCTCGACACCGCCGGCGCATTGAAAGCCATCTGCGCCGAGCTCGGCATTCCCTTTATTTTCAAGTCTTCATTCGACAAGGCCAACCGGTCGTCCGCAAAGTCATTCCGCGGCCTGGGACTTGAAGAGGGTCTGCGCATCCTGTCCGAGGTCAAGCGCCAGATCGGCGTTCCGGTGCTTACGGATGTGCACGAGGACACGCCGCTAGTCGAGGTCGCCGACGTTGTCGATGTGCTGCAGACTCCAGCTTTTTTGTGCAGGCAGACCAACTTCATCCAGAGTGTCGCCCGCTTGGGCAAGCCGGTGAATATCAAGAAGGGCCAATTTCTCGCGCCCTGGGATATGCAAAACGTGGTCGACAAAGCGCGCGCCGTGGGGAACTCCCAAATCATGGCGTGTGAGCGCGGCGTCAGTTTCGGCTACAACACGCTGGTGTCGGATATGCGCGCATTGGCGATCATGCGCGACACGGGTTGCCCCGTGGTCTTCGACGCCACGCATTCGGTGCAGCAGCCTGGTGGTTTGGGCGAAAAGTCCGGCGGACAGCGCGAGTTTGTGCCCGTGTTGGCGCGCGCGGCCGTGGCTGCAGGCATTTCGGGGCTGTTTGCCGAGACGCATCCGGACCCCGAGCATGCGCTGTCCGATGGCCCCAATGCGGTACCGCTTCACCACATGCGAACCCTGCTCGAAAGCCTTAAGGATCTCGATGCTGTCGTCAAGCGTCAAGGCTATCTGGAAGACAAGTTGCGGTGATACGCTCCATGGCCGCCCACCTTTCCGCAGCCCTTGAACGCACCAATCGCACCCGATACAAGGCCGATCGCCTTGTCGCTTCAACGCGGAGTCGCCGACGTCCGGCGGTGGCACTGGTGCGCCGCAATTTAATTGAAGGCCCAGAACCGGCTGCCCCTGGCGTCCCCACCGCCCCGACGGGGCGCTTGATGGCTTGGGCAAGGACTGCCCCGAGGGTCATCAGGTGGTCACTGCGTGACGCCGGCCTGGTGATGCCCTTGCTGCCCGTGCAAGATAGCGCCTGAATTGTTCGTTGATCCCCCAAAAAACAGACCAACACTGGAGAACCCATGAGTGCAATCGTCGACCTCAATGCCCGTGAAATCCTCGACAGCCGCGGCAACCCCACCGTGGAATGTGACGTGGTGCTCGAGACCGGTTTCCTGGGTCGGGCTGCTGTGCCTTCGGGCGCCTCCACCGGAACCCGCGAGGCGGTCGAACTTCGTGACGGCAATACCCAGCGCTATGGCGGCAAGGGCGTGCTGAGGGCAGTGGAACATATCAATACCGAAATCACGGAGGCCGTGATGGGCTTGGACGCCTCGGAGCAGGCGTTTCTCGACCGCACGCTTCTCGAACTGGATGGCAGCCCAAACAAGTCCCGTCTCGGGGCCAATGCCCTGCTGGCGGTGAGCATGGCCGTAGCCAAGGCCGCTGCCGAGGAGGCCGGAGTCCCTCTTTACCAGTATTTGGGGGGCTTCGCGGCGTGCGAGTTGCCCGTGCCTATGATGAATGTGATCAACGGCGGCGCACACGCCAACAATTCCCTGGATATGCAGGAATTCATGATCATGCCTGTAGGCGCGCCAAACTTCCGCGAGGCCCTGCGCTATGGGGCCGAAGTGTTTCACGCGCTCAAAAAACTGATCGACGATCGCGGCATGCCCACCACCGTCGGTGATGAAGGGGGCTTTGCCCCAAGCGTTGCCAGCCATGAAGCAGCGCTGCAGCTCATCGTCGAGGCCATCGAGAAAGCGGGCTACAAACCAGGCGAACAAGTGGCCATTGCCCTGGACCCGGCCTCCAGCGAGTTTTACAAGGATGGCAAATACCACCTCGCGGGCGAGGGTCTGGTGCTCTCCAGCGAGGAACTCGTTGCGTTGTATGCGAGCTGGATTGGCAAATACCCCATCGTCTCCATTGAAGACGGTTTGGCCGAGCAGGATTGGGATGGTTGGAAACACCTCACCGCAGAGCTCGGAAAGAAGATCCAACTGGTGGGCGACGACATCTTCGTCACCAACACCGAAATCCTCAAGCGCGGGATCGAACAAGGCATCGCCAACTCCATCCTGATCAAGGTCAACCAGATTGGCACGCTTACTGAAACCTTCGCAGCCATCGAGATGGCCAAGCGCGCGGGGTACACGGCTGTCATCTCCCATCGCTCGGGTGAGACCGAGGACACAACCATTGCCGACATTGCCGTGGCAACCAACGCCGGGCAGATCAAGACCGGCTCCTTGTCGCGCTCGGATCGCATCGCCAAGTACAACCAGTTGCTACGCATCGAGGAGAATCTTGGCGATGTAGCACGCTTCGCTGGCCGAGCGACCTTCTACAACCTGCGCTGAACCGCGAGGCGGCAAGCACCTGCGGATCCATGACGTGAGGGCCATGCGCTGGGTCACCCTTGTGTTGCTTGCCGTGCTGTTGCTTCTGCAATGGCCGCTGTGGTTTGGCGAACGCAGCTGGCCACGCGTGCGCCAGTTGCGCGCCAATCTCGCGGCCCAGTATCAGGCCAACGAGCAGGCACGTTTACAAAACCAGCGCCTGGAAGATGAAGCACACGACCTTCGGCACGGCAAACAGGCTGTACAGGACCGCGCACGGCGCGAGATGGGCATGGTCAAACCCGATGAAATCTTTGTGCAGATCCTGCCTGCCTCCAGCCCCCTTCCGCCCGCTGCCGTGACAAGCGCACCGGCCGCCCCAACCCGCAAAAGCACACCCCACCCCCGCGCACAGCGCTGATCGCGCACACGCGCGATCGGGACTGGACGCGACAGGGCTTAAACGGGAGCGAGCAATGCGCCCGCTCAGCGCCGTGGCCACCGCACGCCCCGGTCAAGGACCAGGTGGCATATGTTCAGGTGTGGGTTGAGTAACCGTGATTCGCGCGATGGACCGTTCCGGCTCGGGCTGTCTCCCACGCCATCAGCGGAGCGCCTGGCTCTGGCTCGACTGCGTGCCCGCAACGGGCGCAGTCCACCGGCTTTGCCCACAACATGGTGATGCGCTGCCGGGAACCAGCCGACGGGAGCGCGAATTATTGGGGATGGGGCGGGGCGGGGGGTTGGTTGACGTCCGGGCGGAACAGCCGTGCAGCGTCCACAAGGTCGAATGCGTAGCGCGCGCCACAAAACTCGCAAGTCACGTCCACCTCACCCTGCTCCTTGAGCACCGACTCCACCTCGTCCTGGCCCAGCATTCGCAGCATATCGGCCACGCGCTTCTTGCCGCACGTGCAGTGGAAATGCGGGGACTGGGGGCTGAACACCCGGGGCTCCTCCTGCCAGAACAACTTACGCAGCAGATCCTCCGGCTGACTCTGCAACAATTCGTCGCGACCCAGCGTAGATGCAAGATGTACGGCGCGGGAAAAGTCCTCGTCGGCCTCCGCGTCGCGCCCGGCCGCTCCTGCCGTCCCACCGGAATCAGGCATGCGCTGCAACAACAGGCCGCAGGCGGCTTGCTCGCCCGCCGCGAGCATGAGCCACGACGGAATCTGCTCCGACTGGGCGAGGTACTGCTGCAACACCGCGCCCAAGTCGCTCAGTGACTGCCCACTGGCGTCGGCCAGCGACACGATACCCTGATACGGTTGCTGGCCCTGGTCCTTGGTCCGTGGATCAAGCGTAATGACGCAACGCCCCATGCCATGCGCATTGGCCAGCTCGGACAAGCTGCCCACCGCATGCACATCGGCCTTGGCGGTTGCCCGAAGCCCAAAATCAGGCTGACACTCCGCGACGGCCAGGCGTAAAGGCCCATCGCCCTGGATCTGCAGGACAAGCGAACCGTCGAACTTCAGACTACCGGCAAGCAAGGCCGCAGCCGCGGTCATTTCGCCCAGAAGATTCTGCACCAGCGCATCGTGCTGACGGCGTTTGCGCATTTCCCGCCAAACGGATTCCAGCCGCACCACCACGCCACGCACGTGGCCGGCGCCAAGCATGAACTTGAGCAAGGTGTCCGTCATGGCGTGGTGCCGACGCCTTGCAGCGACGTGCGGTAAAGCCGTGCCTTTTCCACGTAGATTTGCGCGTTAGCCCTTAAGCGAGCAATCTGCTCGGGCGTGAGTTCGCGCACCGCGCGCGCCGGCGAACCGATGATCAGCGAGCCATCCGGGAATTCCTTGCCCTCCGTCACCAAGGCGCCGGCGCCCACCAGGCAATTGCGCCCGATGCGTGCTCCGTTGAGCACCACGGCCTGGATGCCGATCAGGCTGCCATCACCCACCGTGCAGCCATGCAACATGGCCTGATGACCGATTGTCACGCCCGATCCGACGCGCAGCGGAAAGCCAGGGTCGGTGTGTAGCACCGCGCCTTCTTGAACGTTACTGTCCTCGCCCACGACAATGGGCTCATTATCCCCGCGCAAGACCGCTCCGAACCAGACGCTCGCACGGGCGCCCAAGCTCACACGTCCGATCACGCGCGCCGTATCGGCAATAAAGACTTCTGCAGAGACTTCCGGTGTGACACCGTCCAGACGATAAATCAGCATGGGCATTGAGCGTAGTGCGCGGGATGGAACCCCGATGAAGGGAGAATACCGCATGAGCAGCTCCGACATGAGCATCCGTCGCATCCGACCACACCGTGGTCGTTGGCCTCCCTCATGAGCTGGACACTCACGCGCCTGCTCCCGGGTGCGCCATTTCCTGATCCTGAATGGGCCCTGCCTGCACACGCGCCCTATCCCGGCCTGTTGGCAGTAGGCGGGCGTCTCGACGCGGCCACCCTAAAGGCAGCCTACACGCGTGGAATTTTCCCCTGGTTCGGCCCGGGCGAGCCGCCGCTGTGGTGGAGCCCCGATCCGCGCATGGTGCTTGAGCCGGGTGCGCTTGCCGTGCGGCGTTCGCTGCGGCAATCGGCCCGGCGCTTTCTCGTGCATGCCGATTTTGAACTGCATGTGGACCGCGAGTTCCGGGGCGTCATGCAGGAGTGCGCGGCGCCGAGGCGAGATACCGCTGAAACATGGATCGTCCCGGCCGTCATCGATGCCTACTGCGGCTTGCATGCCGAAGGGCTGGCGCATAGTTTCGAGCTTTGGCACGGCGGCGAGCTTGCAGCGGGGCTGTACTGCGTGGCGCTGGGCGGCATGGTGTTTGGCGAGTCCATGTTCACCCGCGTGGCGGACGGCTCCAAGGTATTGCTGATGGCGCTGTGCGGGTTTTGCCTGCGGCACGGGCTTGGCCCGATCGACTGTCAGCAGCAAACCGCGCACCTTGCCCGCATGGGCGCGCAACCGCGCCCCAGATCCGAATTCCTGCAGACGCTGCGGCAACGACTGACGATCGCAGGACCTGAACGCTGGCAGTATGATTGGTCGCAATTTCAACACGATTGCGCGCCCTGGCTGTGACCCATCCCAAGGAACTTCCGTTCACCGAGCTGCAGTTCTACTCGACTGCGGCCTACCCCTGCAGTTACCTGCACGGCTGGCAAGCGCGCTCCCAGGTGGCCACGCCCAATCACCTGATCAACGCCGATGTCTATACGACTTTGGTGCAGGCCGGCTTTCGCCGCAGCGGCCTATTCACCTACCGACCCCAATGCGACAGCTGCCGCGCCTGCATTCCGCTGCGCGTGATGGCGCAGCGCTTCACGCCCAGCCGCACCCAACGCCGGGTGTGGGCGCGGCATGGCATGCTGGAGGCCACCGTGCTGAAATTGGGATTCGTGCCTGAGCACTATCAACTCTACCTGCGTTACCAGGCACGCCGGCATGCTGGCGGCGGCATGGATCAGGACAGCATTGACCAGTACACACAGTTTCTCCTGCAAAGTCGGGTCAACACACGGCTCGTGGAGTTTCGAGAGCCGGCGCAAACGCATGGTGAACCTGGCGCACTGAAGATGGTTTCCATCATCGATCTGCTTTCGGATGGTCTTTCTGCGGTCTACACGTTCTACGAGCCCGGCGATCCGGGAGCCAGCTATGGCACTTACAACGTGATGTGGCAGATCATGCAGGCACGCGCGATGCAACTGCCCCATGCCTATCTCGGGTATTGGATCGCCGCCAGCGAGAAGATGGCCTACAAATCCCGCTTTCGACCCCATGAAATCTTCAAGGATGGCCACTGGATAGAATCCCTCGGCTGACGTTGCACTGATCCCCCATCCCATGCGCCATGCCTTTCTCGCCGCGCTGCTCGGCACCGGACTCGTTATGCCACTTTCCTGCCAGGCATTCGGCCTCTCCGGTGTGCAGAGTTGGGCTCACAGCGCCTCGCAAAACCTCCTGAACATCTACAACAATGGGTCGCCGGACCTCTACGTGACCGGCTACACATGGCACGATCCAAGCACCTACACGGAAGCCAAGCGCTCGGTGCTCAACGCACGCGCCTGGGGCTTGGGTTGGGGCAAGCACCTCGTGGACGCCAATGGCAACGACGAGCTCGTGTATGCACTGATCTTCTCCGACTCGCACTGGAATGCCGAACCCGTCGTTGGCTATGCCAAGCAATGGCTCTGGCGGCCTTTCGACGGGCGTTTCAAGCTCGGTGCAGGCTACACGGCCGGCATCACCTCACGCGCCGATATCGCGAAGAATTTCCCGATTCCCATCGTCTTGCCGATGGCCTCGGTGGGTTATGGCAATCTCACGATGTATGGCGCATTCCTGCCGCGCTTCAACGGGTCGCCGAATAACGGCAACGTTGGCTTCCTATTCTTTCGCTACGCATATTGAGCTTTTGCCGGAGACCCCTGGCACGCGGGAGCTTTAGCGCCGCTCGTTGCGCGCATCACGAGGGAGCCAAATTCCAAGCGCCCGCGGCCCACTTGCTGCGCAATGCGCACGGCGGCGCCATTCCGGATGACAGCGGTTGATTTCACGATATAAAATAGAACATCATGAAATCGTCCGACCACAATCCACGCGAACAACCCGCCATTCAGGTTGTTGAGCGCATGTTCGCGATTCTGGATGTGCTGGCTGCCAACTCGGAGCCCATGGCGCTGAAGACCATCGCTGAGCGCACCGGCTTGCATACGTCCACCGCACACCGCATCCTTAACGACTTGGCGACTGGCCGTGTCATCGATCGCTGCGAGCCGGGCGTCTACCAGCTTGGCATGCGCTTGCTTGAGCTGGGCAACTTGGTGAAGGCTCGGTTGAATGTGCGCGACGTGGCGCTGGGTCCCATGCGCGAACTGCACCGGCTGACCCATCAACCCGTGAACCTGAGCATGCGCCAGGGCGATGAAATTGTCTACATCGAGCGAACCTACAGTGAGCGCTCGGGCATGCAGGTCGTGCGCACGGTCGGTGGCCATGCGCCCTTGCATCTCACCTCGGTGGGCAAACTGTTCCTCGCTGGCGAGGATCCGCAACGGGTGAGGGCCTACGCGATGCGCACAGGGTTAGTCGGGCACACGCGCAACAGCATCACGAATGCCGCCCAGCTTGAGGGGGAGTTGGTGCGCGTGCGCCAACTCGGCTATGCGCGCGACAACGAGGAACTGGAACTGGGGGTGCGCTGCATGGCTGCCGGCATCTACGACGATTCCGGCCAGCTGATCGCAGGCCTTTCGCTATCGGCACCAGCAGACCGCCTGCAGGAAGATTGGCTCAGCAAGGTGATTGACACGGCAGCGGCAATTTCGGCGGCGCTTGGCTATCGCGCGGACAAGCCAGCGACGCGATCGATGCGCTGAGACGCGAGCGAACGCGACGTCACTCGCTGAGCGACGTGCGTACCAACCGCGCCGACGCATCGGCAGGAATGGCATCGGTGCGCGACAGCATGACGCGACCTGTGGTTTCCATCCAGGTTCGGATGCGCTCGGCATCAGCGAAATGGGAATATTTGCCCCAAGCGTCAAGCAGCACCACGATCACATTGCGCCCCTGAACGACCGCGTTGAGGACCAGACAGTGCCCTGCTTCATTGATGTAGCCGGTCTTTTGCAACAAGATGTCCCAGCCGCGATTGAAAACCAGATGATCGGTGTTGCGATACTGCAATTCGCGATTACCAACGTCGACCGTGCTCTTTTGGTGGGTGGAAAACTCCCGAATCAGCGGGTAGGCGTACACCGCCTTCACCAGCAGCGCCAAATCGTGCGCCGTGGACTCGTTCTGCGGCGATAGTCCTGTCGGATCGATGTACCGGGTCCGCGTCATGCCGAGCTGCTGGGCCTTGCGATTCATCGCTTGCATGAAGGCGTCGATTCCGCCCGGGTATGTTGTTCTCGCCAATGCGTGCGCCGCGCGGTTTTCCGACGACATCAGCGCCAGCTTGAGCAACTCCTCGCGACTGAGTTTCATGCCTGGGCGCAGTCGCGAACTGCTCCACTTCAACGTATCGATATCGTCACTCGTGATCTCGATCATCTGGTCCATCGGCACATGCGCATCGAGAACCACGGCTGCCGTCATCAGCTTTGTCAGCGACGCGATGGGACGCACGTCGCTAGCGTTCTTGCTTAACAGCACCTCGTTTGTCTTGTCGTCGATCACCAGGGCCGACCCGGAGCGAAGTGCCACCGGATCCCCGACTGCCGGGACCTCCGCATCCGCCAACCGAACCGGCCGCTCGTCCATGCCCGGTCTCTTCACAGCCTCGATTTGCCGCTTCGCACGCAGCCCGGTGGCCGCGAAATCCGCGTGGATCCGCGTTCCTCGGGCCATCCTTTTGCTCGCCACGTGCCGTGGCCGCCGAACCGGCACCGCTTTCTTTTGCAGCTTGCGTTTGGGATGCACGACATGGCGTCGGACGTGCTTTCGCACCTTGACCGCACCTGCGGATGCCTGTTCGGTCGTTGCTCCTTGCGCGCTCGCCGCCTGCGCGTCAGCTATGCCGAAGACTGCCATCGCAATGGCCAAAATCAAAGACAGCGCGCCCATCTGTGGCCGGGTGATTCGTGGATTCGGGAGCATGGTCTTCGTCGTCAAATCGTATGCCGAAGCCTAACAAGTCATCGAAAAATGCGCAAGATCAATCGGTTGCCATATCCAATTGAAGTGAATTCCCCGTTCGCATCCAGCGGCAGCACGCACGAATCTTACGCGCATAAAAACGGCCACGATCTGTGGTGGCCGTCGATTTTTGGTGGGTGGTACAGGGATCGAACCTGTGGCCCCTGCCGTGTGAAGGCAGTGCTCTACCGCTGAGCTAACCACCCAAACCCCAAATTATGCCATACCGACACGCTCGGCCTGAAATTCTCAGCCTGGCTTCCATACGGATCCCTTCGCTGACGCCTTCTCAAGGGCTTGGAGGATGCCTTCATGGGCTTGCACCTCGGCTGCGTCGGCAAAAATCAGCGGCAGCTCGATGCCTCGAAGATCCACCGGCTCGGCGCTCGTGTCCTCCTGCGGGCCATCGAGTTCGATGACCAGACTGTCCTGGCCGCGCGTGAGCCAGACATAGACTTCAGCCAAAAGCTCCGCATCAAGCAACGCACCATGCAAGGTGCGCCTTGTATTGTCCACCCCGAAACGCTTGCACAGGGCATCCAGACTGTTGAATTTGCCCGGAAACTGCTCGCGTGCGATCGTCAGGGAATCGGTGATGCTGGCGCACTGCTGGCTGAACGGCGGCAAACCCAAACGCTCGAGTTCGGCGTCCAGGAAGGCCACGTCGAAGGCAGCGTTGTGGATGATCACCTCGGCATCGCGCACAAAGTCCAGCAGATCCCCGACGATCTGCCCAAACAGTGGCTTGTCCGACAGGAACTCGTCCGTCAGGCCATGCACACGCAGCGCGTCGGGGTGGCTTGAGCGCTGCGGATTGACATAGCGCTGGAAGTGCGAGCCGGACGGCCTTCGCTTGAGCAGTTCCACCGCAGCCACTTCGATGATGCGGTCACCAGCAGCCGGATTCAGTCCCGTGGTTTCGGTATCGAGGATGATCTGTCGTGTCATGGGAATGGAATTGGAAAGCGAAAGAGTGAGGCGGGCGATCTCAGGCCGTGTTCAGCACACTATCCACGCCGCGATTGGCCAATGCGTCCGCGGCCTCATTGCCCGCATCTCCGGTGTGGCCACGAACCCACACCCATTCCACATGGTGCGGCGCAAGTGCCCGCTCGAGGCGCTGCCAGAGATCAACATTCTTGACCGGTTTGCGATCGGCGGTCTTCCAGCCCCGCGCCTTCCAAGCAGGCAACCACTCCGTGATTCCCTTGAGCACGTATTGCGAATCGGTGAAGAGCTGCACCTGGCAAGACTTGCGCAACGATTCCAAAGCCATGATGGCGGCCATGAGCTCCATGCGGTTATTGGTGGTCTGGGCCTCGCCGCCGAACAGCTCCTTGCGGACGTGGCCTGCCCGAAGCAGCACCCCCCAGCCTCCGGGACCCGGATTGCCCTTGCATGCGCCGTCCGTGTAGGCATGCACGTGTGTTGTCGTCTGTGTGTTCATTGTCCAGGGTTAGCGATTGGCGCTTCGGGAAACGTTACGGCCGTGGGCCACGGGGCGCGCGACGGAGGACTTGGCTGCCTTTTGCTGCCAAGCCTTGCCAACCAGGCGCATGGAGCGCACACGCTTGGTCGCCACAAGGACGTACGCCGCACCCAGCATGGGCCACCAGCGGTCGCCTGCCTTGTCCATGAAGCGCCAGCGATCCAGCCACGACTGACTGCAGGCGGCTGGTCGGTAGCAGCCGTAGCGACCTGCAGTGACCTCGAAACTGAGCAGGCGCAACCAGTCTCGCACACGACGAGGCGAAATGAGCTCGCCGCGCTGCGGCAAATAGAGTGGTCCGCCCAGACGGCCAATGGCCTGGCGCGCGCCCCACAGACTCAGGGCATTGAAGCCCGTGATGACCACCTGACCTCCGGCCACCAGCACACGGTCCACTTCGCGTAGGCAGGCGTGCGGATCGGATGCCGACTCCAGCGCATGCGGCAGCACCACCAGATCAAGGCTTTGGGTTGCGAAAGGCAGGTCGGTGAAGTCGCAAACCACGGCGTGGGATTGAATGCCCGATGCGGATGGGGGCGCCTTTGCGGCCGCGCATGGGGGAGCGCCGTCGCTTGCGCCGTCGGTCATGAGGATCTGGGGATCCGTGTAGATGGGCGAAAACTCGGGTGGCGCAAAACTCTGGCAAAGCAGCCGCCTGGCAGGCCCGGGGCCCTCGTCGACGGGCGCGCCTTGGGCCAACCAGCGGTGCGGCATGCGGTTATGCCGCAGAGCCAGCAGTGGTGCAAGCCCCAGTTGCAGCGCATGAAAGCCAAAAACGTCGGCCACGATGTGGTCCAGCTGCGCCTGCTCCCAGCCCAGCACATAGCCCCCGCTCGGGGTTTGCAACCACCGGTCGAGACTTATACTCGCGCTGACTTCGGGGCTCACATGCATATCGTCGCGCTGCACGCCTTTCGGGATAACTACATATGGATGATCCACGACACGCGTCACGCGCTGGTGGTGGATCCGGGGGACGCCGGCCCGGTGCTGACGGCGTGCAAAGCGCAGGGGCTGGCGATCGCGGGCATTCTAGTCACCCACCACCACGCGGACCACACCGGGGGCATCCACGACCTGCTGAGGCACGCCCAAGTGCCGGTATGGGGGCCCGCAACCGAAGACATACCCGGCATGTCGCAGCCCTTGCGTGACGGCGACCACGTTGCCCCGCGCGGCATCGATCTGGGATTCGACGTCATTCATGTTCCGGGCCACACGCTCGGTCATATCGCCTTCTACGCTGACGGAGGCTTCGGCAATCGCTTTGTGTTCTGCGGAGACACCTTGTTTTCGGCGGGTTGCGGGCGCTTGTTCGAAGGCACGCCCGAACAAATGTTGCATTCGCTTGACCGCCTCGCCGCCTTGCCCCGGGACACGCGCGTGTTCTGCACACATGAATACACGCTGAGCAACTTACAATTCGCGCAGTTCGTCGAGCCAGGCAACCAAGCGATCCAGACGTACAGGCAATGGTGTGAAGGCAAGCGTGCCGAAGGTCTGCCCACACTGCCCAGCACCCTGGAACAGGAATTGCGTGTCAATCCGTTCCTGCGCGTGGACGAAATCGACGTGCTTGTGCGCCTCACCGAACACACCGGGCGCGAACCGACCAGCCGAGCTGATGCATTTGCGCTTTTGCGGCAGTGGAAAGACGATTTCTAAGACTGAGGATGACGGGATGCACCGATTGCGACGACTGAAATTCTGGGCCCTGGCTGCCGTGGTTGTGATGGCAGCCGGTTGCGCCGCCGTCCCACCATCATCCCCCACCTCGGCATCTTCTTCATTCCCTTCAGACACGGCAGCCAATGCGCGCGACGCCACGGCGAACGGACAAACTGCAGTGGCGGCGCCACCGGATGCTGCGCAAGTCGCGCGCGACGATGCGATGGAAATGCGGGCGGCCGAGGACGCCGCCGACCACTCCGATGTGCCCTACAGCAATATTTGGCAGCGCATCCGGGCAGGCTTTGCCATCCCGAACATGGACGGCCCGGCCATGGTGCCCTATGTCCAGCAGGCGGTGCAGTGGTACAGCACCAAGCCTGAGTACATCGCGCGCATGACCGAGCGTTCACGCAAGTACCTCTACTACATCCTTGAGGAAGTCCAGCGTCGCAACCTGCCCACCGAACTGGCCCTGCTTCCATTCGTCGAAAGCGCCTTCAATCCCGATGCGATGTCCTCAGCACGCGCCTCGGGAATGTGGCAGTTCATTCCATCCACAGGCAAGCATTTCAACCTGAAGCAGAACATGTTCCAGGATGACCGGCGCGACGTGATGGCGTCGACAAAGGCCGCCCTTGATTACCTCACCAAACTGCATGACATGTTTGGCAACTGGCAGCTGGCCCTGGCTGCCTACAACTGGGGCGAAGGTGGCGTGCAACGCGCGATCGCCGCCAATCAAGCCAAGGGTCTTCCGATCAGCTACGGCGCTTTGAATATGCCAGCTGAGACCCGCAATTACTACCCCAAGCTACAGGCGGTGAAGGACATCATCGCTGATCCGTCCAAGTACGGCATCGCGCTACCCGACGTCCCCGATCACCCCTACTTCAAGCCGGTCACCATCACGCAGGATATTGATGTGGCCTTGGCTGCCAAGCTTGCCGGCATCACGATCAAGGAATTCAGGTCGCTGAATCCCGCGTTCAACAAGCCCGTCATTCTGGCAGCCACCAAGCCCAAGATCCTGCTCCCCTACGACAACGCAACCGCCTTTGAGCAGTCTGTGGCGACCTACCAGGGGCCACTGTCCACATGGACAACCTATGTGGTGCACGCCACATCCAGCCCCCTACAACTTGCACGCAACCTGCACTTGACCGAGGCCGTCCTGCGCGATGTGAACAACATCCCCGTGCGTACGCTCGTGAAAGCCGGCTCCACGCTTCTCGTTCCGAAGCCACCCCAGGACGATCAGAACGTGACCAAGCACGCTGTCGAAAATGCGGTGCTGGCTCTTGCACCGGACGTCCCGCAGGGCCGCCTGCAGCGCCTGATCGCAGGCCGATACGACACGCCCTTCACCGTGGCACACCGCTATGGGCTGAGTCCGGCCGAGGTCGCCGGCTGGAACCACATCGCCGAGCGAGGGCGCTTCCGCCCCCACTCGGTCATCGTCGTCTATTCACGCCGCCCCGTGTTCAGGCAGCATGAAGATCTCATCGCAAAACGTGATCGCAAACGCACCGTGCGTATTGCGGACCGGCGCCAATTTGCGCATGCCTACAAGCATTCACTACGCTACACGATGCACCCATCGTATCGGCGCGGCGTGCGGGTGGCGCAACGCTGAAGTGCGCACCTAACGGGCCCGGTCTGGCCGGGCCGCGAGCGGCCGGCTCGCATACCGGTCCAGTCGTCTAGGCAGGCCTTCTGCCCCGGGGGCCTGTCATCAGATCCGCCGCCCCCAGAGAGGTCCCACGCCAAGAGCTGCGGGCGGCAGTTGGCTCATCGTCGAGCAGGCCCCTGCATTTCCCGGCAACGAGCCCGAAATTGACGAGCCTCGACGCCTCGTCAGCGCCGAGTCGAGATGGTTTGCCATGCGGCCGCGCCGAGAACTTGCCTCCCGGACGCCGCGCTGATGATCCAAACCCGTGAGGGCGGGACAATCGCGCATAGCTCGGCAAACGTTTCCTTAACCGTGGCGAACGTGATGTAGGTCAAGAAAGTTCCTCCCGTCGCGTAGCACCATGTCCCAATCACGATGCAGTTTCAAGTGGACACAGTCAATGGGCACCAGCATGCAGACATGGGCGCCATGGAATCGGCAACGGGATTCCGCGCTGGGCATGGCTTCGGACCCGCTCAACAGATCCAGGCGCCCGCCCCGATTCAAGACGCGATGTCTCGGCGAACCCTGCCGCAGGGCAACCGATGCGATGCATACCGTGCTGCCTCAGGCCTCGCCGCGGATGCCGCCATTGTGCGAAGGCGATGGAAGGCGGACGGGGCCAGCATTGCGCGTGCGTCGCTCCTATCGGGACGGGGCGGCGCTCGAGCCTCGGCTTCACGATTCAGGCCTTCGAGGCCATGCGTGCGACGCAAAGGCAGCCACCCGAAACGATCCGCAACGCGCACTGGAGTTCCTCGAATACCTGGGTTCTCGGCATCCCCAAAAAAGAGCGGCCGGCGCGTCGTCCGCAACCCAGAACAAAACCGGGCGGGGACAACACTCGTGCCAACTGCACCTGTCCAATGAGCATCGTCCCGTCCAACCCAAGCTTTTCCACGTGCAACGAGCAAGGAGAACGCCATGCGTCGTCTATATTTTTTAATTCCCGATGTTCCCACCGCCAAGAAAATCGTCGACGATCTTCTGCTGGCACGCGTTCTCGAGCGACATATCCACGTCATTGCGCGCGAGGATACGCCGTTAGGTGAGCTTCCTGAAGCCGGGCTGGCGCAACGAACGGACCTCATCCCCGCCATCGAGCGGGGACTTAGCTACGGAGGCGCCACCGGCATGCTGGCGGGGCTTTTGGTGATTGCCATCCCCGGCGCCGCCGTCGTCTCGGCCGGAGCGCTCGTGGTCGCCCTGGCATTTGCGGGAAGCGCAATGGGCGCGTGGCTCAGCAGCATGGTCGGCATGAGCATCGATAGCCCGCGCTTGAAGCCCTTTGAGCAAGCCATCCAGGCGGGCCAGTTGCTGATGATGGTCGACGTGGACGCCGAGCGCGTCGATGAGACGGTGGCACTGATCCACGGCCACCATCCTGAAGCAAAACCCGAAGGCGTCGAAGCGGATATCCCGGCGTTTCCCTGATCGCATGCCGAGGGACTCGTGCGCTGGCCAAACGGCTGCAGCGATCGGTCGGGCCATCCCGTGCATTCCAGCGCCCGCGCCACCGTCAGTCTGGGACTGCCCTCTCGGCGTCATGCAATTCGGTTCCGAAGCCCCCTCCTCCGGGGGTTTCGATGACAAACACATCCCCGGGTCGCATGTCGACACTGGCCGCGCCCCCCAGCAGTTCGACAGCCCCATTGGCTCGCTCCACGCGGTTGGCACCCAATGCTCCTGGCTCGCCACCGGCCAAGCCAAAGGCTGGCACGATGCGTCCGTTTGACAGAATGCTCGCGGTCATCGGCTCCAGAAAACGCATGCGCCGCACACCGCCGTCGCCACCCTTCCATCGCCCAAGCCCCCCCGAACCCCGTCGTAGCGCGAAACTCTCCATCCGCACCGGGTAACGGAATTCGAGTACCTCGGGATCCGTCAGGCGCGAATTTGTCATATGGGTTTGCACCACGTCGGTGCCGTCGAACCCGCCCATGAGGCGACCTTGTGCGTCAAACAACCCACCGGCCCCTGAGCCGCCGGCGATCGTCTCGTAATACTGGTGACGGGCATTGCCAAATGTGAAATTGTTCATCGTGCACTGGCTGGCGGCTTGAACGCCCAAGGCGCCAAACAGCGCGTTGGTGATGCACATGGAGGTTTCCACATTGCCGGCAACCACCGCGGCCGGTGCAAGTGCGTCGAGCATGGTCCCCTGCGGAATGATGATGCGCAAGGGAGTCAGACAGCCAGCATTGAGGGGAATGTCGTCATCAACCAGACAGCGAAACACGTAGAGCACGGCGGCTACGGTGACAGCCCGCGGCGCATTGAAGTTGTTGGGCTGCTGTGGCGATGTGCCGGTAAAGTCAATCACCGCGCTGCGCGCGGCGTGATCCACACGGATGGCCACACGGATGCTCGCACCGTTGTCCAGCGCAAGCGCAAAGTGCCCATCGCGCAAAGCCGGGATCACGCGGCGTACCGCAGCCTCGGCGTTATCCTGAACATGGCGCATGTAGGCCTGCACCACACGCAGGCCATAATCGGACACCAGCTTTTGCAACTCCTGAGCGCCCCGCGTGTTGGCCGCGACCTGCGCGCGCAGGTCGGCTAGATTTTGACGCGGATTGCGCGCTGGGTACCTCGCGCTTTCCAGCAATGCCAGAATCTCGGCTTCGCGAAACTGCCCATCGGCGACGAGCCTGAAATTGTCCAGCACGACGCCTTCCTCGGAGATCGTGCGCGAGAACGGCGGCATCGACCCTGGCGTCACCCCGCCAATGTCGGCATGGTGACCACGCGAGCCGACGAAAAACAGGATGTCACTGCCGGTCGTGTCAAACACCGGAGTAATGACCGTGATGTCGGGAAGATGCGTACCGCCGTGATACGGGTCGTTGAGCGCGAAGACATCCCCATGCCGGAGGTTGCCCGCATTGCGCTCGATCACGGTGCGAACACTTTCGCCCATCGATCCCAAATGCACAGGCATGTGCGGTGCGTTTGCAATGAGATTGCCCTGTCCATCGAACAGCGCACATGAGTAATCCAGGCGCTCCTTGATATTGACCGATACCGCCGTGTTCTGCAGTTGGGATCCCATCTGCTCGGCGATATTCATGAACAGGTTGTTGAATACCTCCAGCAACATCGGGTCCGCTGTTGTGCCGTGCCGCAAAGCGGCGCGGCGCGGCCGCACCCTCGCAAGTTCCAGGTTCCCCTGCGCGGTGATCTGCCCGCGCCATTCAGGTTCGATCACCACGGTGGTCGTGTCGGCCACCAGGATTGCAGGTCCCATGACACCCTGCCCTGGCCGACATGCGCTGCGCAAAACCAATGCCGCCGCCTGCCACGCACCGCTCAAATACACCGGCACATATTCGGCAATCGGAGCATCGCCCTCCATGGGAGTTTCCACTGCCGGGGCGTCGGCATACTCCCCGCCGCCGCTCGCTTCCACCGATACAGCCTCCACCACCACCGCCCGCTCGGGCATGGCGTGTGCAAACCGCCGGGCGTATTGCACCTCAAAGTCCCGGCGCATGACCGGAACCGGCGCGTAATCCACGGCGAGAGCCGTGTCGGTTCCCGCAAACCGCAGATGCACCTGGCGCGCAACATGCACGGCGGAAGGGTCCACGCCGTGGTGAATCAGTTCCTGTCGCGCCGATGCGCTCAACCGCTCAAACAAAGGGTCAAGGCGCGCGTGACTGTGCGTGTCCATCTCGAACTCCACGCCGTGCTGGCGCATGGCTGTCTGTTGCGCCAGACCCATGCCATAGGCCGACAGCACACCGGCAAGCGCATGGATAAACACCCGCTCCATGCCCAGCGCGTCGGCAACACGGCAGGCATGCTGGGCACCCGCGCCGCCGAAGCACTGCAGCGTATAGCGCGTCACGTCGTGGCCGCGCGCCACTGAAATCCGCTTGATGGCCCCAGCCATCGCCTGTACCGCGATCTCAATATAGCCCTCAGCCACTCCCTCCGGAGTTTGTGGTGCCGCGGATTCGCGCGCGATGCGCTGGGCCAGTTCGGCGAACTTGCTCCGAACCACGTCGGGGTCGATCGGCTCGTCGGCGTCGGGTCCGAAAACGGCCGGGAAATATGCGGGGCGCACGCGTCCAAGCATGACGTGTGCGTCGGTGATCGCAAGGGGTCCGCCGCGCCGATAGCAGGCTGGCCCCGGATCGGCGCCAGCCGAATCCGGCCCCACGCGCATGCGCGCGCCGTCGAAGTGCAAAATCGAGCCACCGCCGGCCGCCACCGTGTGGATGGACAACATCGGTGCACGCACCCGTACCCCGGCCACTTCCGTTTCGAACGCTCGCTCGAACGCGCCCGCATAGTGCGAGACGTCGGTGGACGTTCCACCCATGTCAAAGCCAATCACGCGTGCGTGCCCCGCCTGCTCCGCTGTGCGAGCCATGCCGACGATCCCACCCGCAGGGCCCGACAGGATTGCATCCTTGCCGGCAAACGCGTGCGCCTCGGCCAGCCCGCCGTTCGACTGCATGAAGAGCAGTCGAACACCCGGCATCTCCGCCGCCACTTGCTCGACATAGCGCCGCAGGATGGGGGAGAGATAGGCGTCGACGACCGTCGTATCGCCGCGTGAAACGAATTTGATCAATGGGCTCGTGGCGTGGGAGCTGCTGACTTGCGTGAACCCGACCTCGCGCGCGATGCGCGCGGCCGCCTGTTCATGGGCGGCATAGGACCAGCCATGCAGGAACACGATGGCCACTGCGCGCAACCCGTCGCCGAACGCGGCGTGCAACTGCTCGCGCAGCGCAGCTTCGTCCAGGTCCGTCTCCACGGCGCCGTCAGCGCCCACGCGCTCGTCGGCCTCAATCACCCGGGCGTACAGCAACTCGGGCAGGACGATTCGCCGGTCGAAAAGCCGCGGGCGGTTCTGGTAAGCGATGCGCAGGGCATCGCGAAACCCGCGAGTGGTCACCAGAACCACAGGCTCGCCCTTGCGTTCAAGCAAGGCGTTCGTGGCCACTGTGGTGCCCATCTTCACACATTCCACCTGCTGCGGGGTGATGTGCACGTCAGGCGCCAGACCCATCAATTCGCGCATACCTGCCAGCGCCGCATCACGGTATCGCTGGGGATTTTCCGACAGAAGCTTATGCGTGAGCAGCCGGCCGTCCGGCGCGCGCGCCACGATGTCGGTAAATGTTCCACCACGATCAATCCAGAACTGCCAACGCATCCCGAAATCCTCGCTCACGGCGCAACCGGACCCGGCTGCGCGACAATTCATGCTTGTCCGGGGCATATCGATCCCGGCCCGGTTCCCGACGTCCCATGCACACCGAAGTCCGCCCCTACCTGCTCAGCCTGCAAGACCGCATTCTCCGCGCTTTGGAAGACGCCGACGGCAAGTCGTTCTTGCGTGATGGCTGGACGCGCCCGACTGGCGGCCAGCTGGAGGGGGATGGTGCAACCAGCCTGATCGAGGATGGCAATCTGTTTGAGCGCGGCGGTTGCAACTTCTCCCATGTGCGCGGCACCAAGCTGCCGCCGTCAGCCACGCAGCATCGGCCAGAGCTGGCCGGAGCACCGTTTGAGGCAATTGGCGTATCCCTTGTCCTGCATCCGCGCAATCCGTACGTGCCCACGGTCCACATGAATGTACGCATGCTCGTGGCAAAGCCCGAAGGCCGACCCGACGTTGCATGGTTCGGCGGCGGCATGGATCTCACGCCCTATTACGGCTTTGAGGAGGATGCAGTGCATTTTCACCGCACCTGTAAACAGGCGCTGGACGGGCTGGATACGGCATATTTTCCGCGCTTCAAGACTTGGTGCGACGACTATTTCTTTCTCAAACACCGAGGCGAACCGCGAGGCGTGGGTGGCGTGTTTTTCGACGACTTCGCCGATGGCGGCTTTGCCCACGGTTTTGCACTCATGCGCGCGGTGGGCGATGCGTTCCTCGAGGCTTATCTGCCCATCGTCCAACGGCGCCGCGACTTGCCATTCGGGGAACGCGAGCGCGAATTCCAGGCATTGCGGCGTGGGCGCTACGTGGAATTCAACCTTGTATGGGACCGCGGCACGCTTTTCGGCCTTCAATCGGGAGGGCGCACGGAATCGATTCTCATGTCCATGCCGCCCGTTGTTAAGTGGCGCTACGACTGGCACCCTGCCCCAGGCACGCCGGAAGCGCGCCTGTATGAGATTTTCCTCAAGCCTCGCGATTGGGCATCCGCGTGACGGAGGCCGCCCCCCACGCCGGGTTGCGCATCGGATTGCTCGGCGGCAGTTTCGACCCGATCCATCGTGCCCACCTGCGCCTCGCGCACAGTGCATGCGCCGAACTTGGACTGGACGCAGTGTGGCTCATCCCGGCGGGTCAGCCTTGGCAGCGCGATCCGCTTGCCGCAAGTCCTGCGCAGCGCTGGGATATGGTCAAACTCGCCATTGCCAGGCGACGCGGTCTGAAGGCATGCGACATCGAACTGCGTCGAGCGGGACCGAGCTACACGATCGACACGGTGCGTGAATTGCAGGATGCACATCCGGACGTGACGTTCACGTTTATCCTCGGCTCCGACCAACTGCGCAATTTGCCCACCTGGCGCGGCTGGAAGGAGATCACCGCCCGTGTCGACCTGGCTGTGGCCGCCAGACCCGGCCACGCCGACACCGCGCCACCCGAACTGCTCGACGCGCTTGCCCAAGGGGGGCACCGCCTTCACCGCCTGGCAATGGAACCGATCGATCTGTCGGCGACGCGTGTGCGCGAGCGCATCGCTTCAGGCATGCCGCTCGGCGAACTCGTGCCCAAGACGGTAGCGCGCTATATTGAACACCATCGGCTCTACTCCACCCCCACATTGCATGGACATTCGTAAACTGCAGCGCACCATCGTCGACGCTCTGGAAGACGTCAAGGCACAGGACATTCAGGTGTTCAACACAGAACATCTCACCAGCCTGTTCGACCGGGTCATCGTGGCCAGCGGCACATCGAACCGGCAAACCCGCGCCCTGGCCGCCAGTGTGCGCGATAAGGTCCGGGCCGCAGGCGGCACGGTAAAGAACCCCGAGGGCGAGGGCAGCGGGGAGTGGGTCCTGGTGGATTGCGGCGACGCCGTGGTGCACATCATGCAACCGGTGATTCGCGCGTACTACAAGCTCGAGGACATTTGGGGCGGCAAGAGCGTGCACCTCAAGGCTCGGCAGCAGGCCGATGCGGCCTCGAAGGGCAGCCGCTTGCGTCAAGGTGACGCATCATCGGCAATGCCTGGAACGAAAACCCGGGCCGGACAAGCGGAGAAGACCGGCCAGCGTGGCGCACCCAAGCCCGCAGCCAAAGCGGTCAAACGGGCCGCGAGTGCAAGCAAGCCGCGGACCAAAGCGCCTGCGAAACCCGCAACGGCTTCCGTCCCGGGCAAACGTGCCGCGGCCAAGAGCGCAGCCACCAAAGCCGCCCAACCCTCGACTGCACGCTCGGCGACTTCTTCTCCCAAGCGCCGGGTGGCGGCGAAGAAGCCCGCGGCCTGAAACACAGGGACACAGGGCGTCGCCTGCTGGACCGTTCGCGAGCACCCGCCATGAGGCTCTGGCTCCTGACTGTTGGGCAACGCATGCCAAACTGGGTCGATGAAGCCTACGCCGACTACGCCAAACGCCTACCGTCCGAAATGCCATTGCAGCTCAAGGAAATCCGGGCCGAGGCACGCCGCTCCAGCATCAGCTCCGATGCAGCCATGGAGCGGGAGGCGGTGCGCATCGACGCCGCCATACCGCCGGGTTGCCGGCTCGTGGTGCTGGATGAAACCGGTCAGCGACTCACGACGACGGCGCTCGCTGCAGAGATGCAACGTTGGCGCCAGGATGGACGCGATGTGGCGCTTTTGATCGGCGGAGCCGACGGCTTGGCGCCCCGCATCAAGCAGCGTGCCGACATGCTGCTGCGCTTGTCGGACTTCACGCTTCCGCATGGCTTGGCGCGCGTCCTGCTGGCCGAGCAGATTTACCGGGCACATACCTTGTTGGCCGGGCATCCTTATCACCGGGTATAGCAGCGCCAATTCCACCTCCGAGCCCGCACCTTGGGAGCGTCTCGATTGCGCAAGCGTCGGCTTCGCCATGAAGCGATCCGGACACAACCCTAAGCGCAAGGCCTCCCGGCACGCGCCGCGAACGCTCGGTGCGGATCAATCCACACCAGGTTGCGGATCCGCACGCCGGTAGACACGCGCGAAACGTGCATTTTCGACCACGCCATAATCGCCAGGTGCGTATTGCAACAGCCAGTCGTTCGCCAGCCCTCGCAGTAGATCGCCGCCTGCGCTGCGCGCGACGGTGAAATCGTGTGCCATTTGACGTGCAAGCACGGGAATGCGCTGGCTGACATAGCGTCCGTCCGCCCCAGGCGGTGTCCCCGAGAGCGCACGGTAGCGAGCCTCAAATCGCTGACGGGACACACTCCAGCGATCACCCGTCGATCCGGTCAGAATCGCATCGCCCTCGCGATAACGGTTCGGGCCTTCGCGACTAAGAACGGTTCCCGGCGCACGGGCAAAACACACCTCCACCACTTCATGTTTCACGTAGGCGCAGGCGCGCGTGTCTGTGCGCAGGTCGCTGACGATTTCCTGCCCGGGCTCGACCCCAAGTCCCTTCGCATCGCTTGGCATCAGGCACCTTCCAGGGATTCCCAGCGTTCCAGAGCCTCAAGGAGGGCCTGCTCGATCTGCGCGAACCGCGCCTGCATCTCGATAGCGGCCTGCGGAGCCGTCTTGTACAGCGCCGGGTCCGCCAGGCGCTCACCCAGGACCTTTTGCTCGGCCTCGAGCGCCGCAATGCGGTCGGGCAGTTCCTGCAGCTCGCGCTGCTCTTTGTAGCTGAGCTTACGCCGAGCCTGCGGGGGCTTGGCTACAGCGGGTGCTGCATCCGGCTTGCGCGCCACTGGCGGGCCTGCCGCGGCGGCTGAAGCAGCTAAGACCAAGCTGCGCGCGCGTTGCGCCTGCACGAGCCAATCGCTCACGCCGCCTTCGTATTCGCGCCAGCGGCCCGGATGGCCAGGCGCGGCCTCGGACACAATGGTGCTCGTGACCACATTGTCGAGAAAGCGCCGGTCATGACTGACCAGGAATACGGTCCCAGTGAAGTCCTGCAAGAGTTGCTCGAGCAGATCAAGCGTGTCAATGTCGAGGTCATTGGTCGGCTCGTCCAGCACCAGGACATTGGCGGGACGGGCGAACAGGCGTGCGAGCAAGAGGCGGTTGCGCTCGCCGCCTGAGAGCGATTTGACCGGTGAATTGGCTCGTGCCGGCGCGAACAGAAAGTCGCCAAGGTAGCTCATCACATGCTTGCGGTTCCCGGCAATTTCCACCCATTCACTCCCCGGGCTTATGGTGTCCGCCAGCGTCGCATCCGGATCAAGCGCGCTGCGCATTTGGTCAAAATAGGCCACTTGCAAGCGCGTACCCAAACGCACGGTTCCGCTGTCGGGCGCGAGTTCGCCCAGAATCATCTTGAGCAGGGTGGTCTTGCCAGCACCGTTCGGACCGATGATGCCGACCTTGTCGCCGCGCAGGATCGTCGCGGAAAAATCCTCCACGATGATGCGTTCGCCATAGCGCTTGCTCACGTGCTGCAGGTCCGCCACGATGCGGCCACTGGCCTGCCCCCCATCCACCTCGAGCTTCACGCGACCCAGGGTCTCGCGCCGCGCCTGACGCTGGGCTCGCAGCGCCTCCAGGCGCTGGATGCGGCTGACGCTGCGCGTGCGCCTGGCCTCGACGCCCTTTCGTATCCACACCTCTTCTTGCGCAAGCAGCTTGTCGGCACGGGCGCTGGCGACAAGCTCGTCGGCGAGCTCCTGCGTCTTGCGGGCCTCGTAGGCGGCAAAATTTCCCGGGTAGCTTCGCAGAACGCCGCGGTCAAGTTCGACGATGCGCGTGGCCACAGCGTCGAGAAAGGCGCGGTCGTGCGTGACAAGCATCACACTGCCCCGAAAGCCGATCAGGAGGCTTTCGAGCCACATGATGGCATCCAGATCCAAATGGTTCGTGGGTTCGTCGAGCAGCAGCACATCGGGCGCCGCCACCAGCGCCTGCGCGAGCGCCACGCGCTTTTGCATCCCGCCGGAGAGATCCCCGATGCGGGCGTCGGCCGGCAGTTGCAAACGTTGCAGCGTTTGTTCAACGCGCTGCTCCCAATTCCATCCATTCAACAGCTCAATGCGGGTCTGCAGCGCGTCCAGGTCATCCCCAGGAGCGTGCGCCTCGTAACGCGCACGCAGATCACGCGCCTCGGCAACGCCCTGACTCACCTGTTCGAACACCGTGCTGTCAGCTGGAAACTGCGCCTCTTGGGCTACATACACCAGACGCAACCCCTGCTGCACTTGCACCAAGCCACTGTCGGGCGCCTCAAGACCGGCGATGATCTTCAGCAGCGACGATTTGCCCGTACCGTTGCGTCCGATCAGACCGATACGCTCGCCGGCCTCCATGGCCATTGCGGCGTGATCGAGCAAAGGGACATGGCCGTAGGCCAAACTGAGGTCGGAGATGGAGAGAACGGCCATGGATGCTGGGGTAACTTGGCGGGATGCCAAACGCGAGGGCATTGTGCCACCGCGATGTGCGCGCCGAGCAGCCCGGTATGATCGGCCGTTGATCCAGCACTTCCCGCCATGCGCTCCAATCCATTGCTCTACCTTGCCTCGGCCAGCCCGCGGCGCCAAGAATTACTGCACCAGATCGGGGTGGATTTCACCCTGCTCGCCCCTGACGCGGAGGAGGATGCCGAAGCCCTGGAAGCTGCACTGCCAGCCGAGCCACCTGCCGATTATGTAGTGCGCGTGACGCGCCTGAAACTGGAAGCGGCAGTGGCGCGCCTGGCGCGCCGAGCCCTGCCTGCAGCCCCGATCATGTGTGCCGACACCACGGTGGCGCTCGGCCACCGCATGCTGGGCAAACCGGCGAACGCCGAGGACGCGCATGCGATGCTTCGACGGCTCGCCAATCGGACACACCGGGTGCTGACGGCTGTGGGACTGGCCTGGCATGGTGCCCGGGGCCCCAGAACGGCTATGGCGCTGAACACCACCCGGGTGCGCATGGCGCCCTTGACGGACGCTCAGATCGACGCCTACGTCGCCAGCAACGAGCCCTATGGCAAGGCGGGCGGCTATGGTGTGCAGGGGCGTGCAGCTGCCTTCATCGCGCGCATCGACGGCAGCTACTCCAGCGTTATGGGGCTGCCGCTGTTCGAGACCGCACAACTGCTGGAGCAGGCAGGGGTGTGCGCATGAACACCTCGACGCTGCAGGAAGACCTGCTCATCAACATCACGCCGCAGGAAACCCGGGTGGCGGTGATAGCCCAGGCCTCGGTGCAGGAAATACACATTGAGCGCACATTGGAGCGTGGCCTCGCAGGCAACGTGTATCTGGGCCGTGTCGTCAGGGTGCTGCCCGGCATGCAGTCGGCCTTCGTCGACATCGGCTTGGAGCGGGCGGCCTTTCTGCACGTGGCTGATCTTTGGCAACGCATGCTGAGCAATGGTGATGGCAAGACCGCCGCGCCACCCCCCTTGTCAATCGAAAAACTCGTGTTCGAGGGTCAATCGCTGCTCGTCCAGGTGATCAAGGATCCCATTGGGGCGAAGGGCGCGCGACTGTCCACGCAGATCAGCCTGGCCGGGCGCCTGTTGGTGCATCTTCCGCAGGATAGCCATATTGGCGTCTCCCAAAAGATCGATGATCCAGAGCTGCGCGACAGCCTGCGCCAGCGCCTCGCCCAACTTGCACTGCAGCACGACCGCGAAGCAAGCATGGGCTTCATTGTCCGCACCAACGCCGAGGATGCGAGCGACGCCGAGTTACTCGACGACATTGCCTACCTCCGCAAGACATGGAGCGCGATCGATTCACGCATGCGCCTGTCGCAGGCCCCTGCCCTGCTCTACCAGGAGCTGAGCTTGGCGCAGCGCGTGCTGCGCGATTTGGTGACTGATGCCACGCGCAGCATCCAGGTCGATTCGCACGAGAACTACGAGCGTCTTCGCGGCTTTGCCACGGAGTACATGCCCAGCGTGGCTGAGCGCCTGCAACTCTATCGTGGCGAGCGCCCACTTTTCGAGTTGTACAACGTGGACGCGGAAATCGAGAAAGCGCTGGGCCGCCGAGTGGATCTCAAATCCGGCGGCTACCTCATCATCGATCAGACCGAGGCCATGACCACCGTGGACGTGAACACCGGCGGTTTCGTCGGTGCCCGGAACTTCGACGACACCATTTTCAAGACCAATCTTGAAGCGGCCCAGTCCATTGCCCGGCAGCTGCGCCTGCGCAACCTGGGGGGCATCATCCTGATCGACTTTATCGACATGGGCAGCACGCAGCACCGGGCCGCCGTCCTGGATGAGTTAAAAAATCGCTGTCACGCGACCGCGTGAAGGTCTCGGTCAATGGGTTCTCGCAACTCGGCTTGGTCGAAATGACGCGCAAACGCACGCGCGAATCCCTTGCGCATCTGCTGTGCGAACCCTGCCCGACTTGCGGCGGTCAAGGCCAAGTCAAGACCGCACGTACGGCCTGCTATGAAATTTTGCGTGAAATTCTGCGCGAGGCCAAACAGTTCAATCCGCGTGAGTTCCGCATCGTCGCCTCCAACGCCGTAGTCGACCTCTTCCTCGAGGAAGAAAGCGCTCACCTTGCCGAGTTGTCGGATTTCATCGGCAAACCCATTGCGCTACAAGTGGATCCGGCCTATGTGCAGCATCAGTTTGACATCGTGCTGCTGTAGGCGTGTCATTTGGGCTTGGGTATCCGTCCCAGTGCATAGAACTCCGCGTTGGGCATCATGCCCACCAGTCCAGCCATGCGATTGGACAGCGCGAAAAACGCCGCAATGGCACCAATGTCCCACACGTCTTCGCGGCTGAATCCGACTGCGCTCAACGCTTCATAGTCCGACTCGTCCACGCTGTGAGCGCTTTGCGCCACGCGCAGCGCGAAGGCCAACATGGCGCGCTGGCGAGCCGTGATGGAAGCCTTGGACCAGTCCGTGGCAAGCTGATCGGCAATGAGGGCGTCTTTCTCATAGATACGCAAGATCGCCCCATGCGCCACCACACAGTACAAGCAGTGGTTGGCCGCGCTTGTGGCCACCACAATCATTTCGCGCTCCCCCTTGCTCAGCCCCGAGGGTTTGAGCATCAGTGCGTCGTGGTAGGCAAAGAACGCCCGGAACTCGTCTGGCCGGTGCGCCAAGGCAAGGAAGACATTGGGTACGAAACCGCTGCGCTCTTGCACCGCAAGAATGCGGTTGCGGACGTCCTCCGGGAGCGCGGCAAGTTCGGGAACGGGAAAACGGCTGATACGTTCGGGCATGATGTGGTGTGGCGTGGAACACGATACCCCATTGGACCGGGCCCGCGGATCAAAAACAAGATCCCGCGTTAGGCATTCGGTATGCACGAGGCCCGCGCACGGCGGGCCTCGTTGACGGCACAGACCGGAACCTGCTTACTTGGCGGAGCTCGTCTCGGTTACGCCCGCAGGGCAGGTATTGGCCTGATAAGGCGCCTTGCCGACGAGCAGCAAGAAACTCTCGAAGGGCTTGATCGCGCGCATGGCCACCATTTTGGGGCCTTGGAATTCAAGCTTCCCGCTCATCATGGCCCAGACCGGTCCCGGGTCACCTTTACCCATGGACTCCCAATTCTTGGTGCTTGCATGCATCAGAAAATCCACGCCGAAATTGGCAGCTGTGCTGGGCGCACCACCGTACGCGCAGAACGCCTTGCCATCCTTGGGCACGATCTTGAGTTCGACCATGGAGCCCTTGCCACAATCCGTGCGGTACATCTCCACCACTTTGTAGCCACGCCCTTTGTCGTCGTGCAGCCACTCGCCGGCCAGGCCCTCTGTGAGTTGCGGCGTCTGGTTCCAGGCTTGGCAGAAATTGGCCGTCCATTGGGGTGACATCAGCACCGGATCGGCTGCTTGCGCAGCCCAAGCCGTCGAGCCGAATGTCGCGGCAAGCGCCAGGCGAATAAGGGTCTTGCGGGTGGTCGTGATGGATAAATGCATGGGTGTGATCTCCTCGTGATGGTGGCGGATCCGGGCGGCCCGCACCGGCGATGCCTCGATCGCCAGCGACCATCATTTCAGGATACTCCCCGCCTTCCGTCAATCAGGGTTTGCGCTTTATCGCGGAATTCATTGGCTTTTTTCTCATCAATGAAAAGTCTGATGTACTTAGTACAGCTTTCCACGGCAGCCATTTGGGACTTCGGGGCGTTGTCAGCAGCTTGCAGCTTTTGCAACAGCTTGTCAGCGCCTTGGGCGAACATCTGCGTGACCAGTCGTGACAGCTCTGCCCGCAGATCGCTTGCCGGAAGCGGTGAGGCCCCAAAGCCCTGCGCCCTCGCAGAAGGCGTCGGCTCGGAAGCCCCGCTGCTGGACGATACGTAGCCTTGCTCCAACAGCAGGATGAGGGCCTCCTGCCAGCGCAGTTTGTCGGTTGCGCAATCCAGCAAGGCGCCTACGGTACGCTGGCCATTGATTAACACCAGTACCCCACGTGCCACCGCCGGAAGGTGGTGGGCGCGGCTGACAAGTGCTTCGCGGCCCGCGGCCGTTTTTTCCAGAATCCAGTCTGGCTGCATCGACGGTGCCTGCGGCAATGCGGTCGCGGGTCAGGCTAACTCGTCGATGATGCGATGCACGAGGCGCACCGTGACCACAACATAGATGGCCCCGAAGAGAAAGATGAGCGCAAACACGCTGCGCACGGAATCCGCGGGTAGCAACCCGAAGAAGGGCGTGGCCAGATAACCAAGCGTGAACAGAACGACAAGCCCCGTGAGAATTTTCCACGCATTGCCAACAGATCCGCCGCGAATCTTGCTGCGCAACCCTAGCACCATGAACAGCCCCACAATCATCACGGCAATGGCTGACGCGTTGATGAAAAACGGCAGGTCGACTTGTACACCCATGCTGACTCCTCCAATGGTCGCGACCCCAAGCTGTTGGTGCCTTGGTGTCGATCGTTGATTCACCGTTGAGGAGTATGCATGGCATCGCGGCGGCTGCCACTGAGGATTTACGCGAATAGCCCACAAGTGCCTTTGGCGCTGGCGTCAAAACGTCGCTTTCTCGCTCAACGCGCTGGCCCAAGTGGGGAGTCGGGCCACCTTCCACACGCCCTTGACCTGCGGCCACCGCGTGCGCGCCAGGGATCGAGATTTCTGCGGTGACCCTGGAGCCGAGTGGGGATGAGTACCCCGGACGGGGCGGCATCGCGAAAGTGTGCATATCGTCGAGGTCCCGGGCGGATCCCCTTCCATGCAGGATGAACTCTCCCACCACTAAACCGCTTGTGCGGTTGTCGTGGGGGTTTCGCGGGTCACAGACCTGGACTTACCCCATTGCCGGGGCCGAGGTTTGGGTCTCGCCGCCACGCCCGTCCCAGGCGCGTCCTGCGTGTTGAATGCGTCGACGAACACCACCAACGCGCTGTTGCTGTTGCTGTTGCTGTTGCTGTTGCTGTTGCTGTTGCTGTTGCTGTCGCGCTGGCGCTGCAGCGCGGCAAGGTGCGGCAGTTCCTCGCGCAGCCAGCGCGGGTTCGCGATGGGCGGACCCTCGTCGAACGTCGCCCAGTCGTTGATCCCGAAATCCACGCCACGTCGAAAATCAGCGGTGCGCTCACGCGCACAGGCCGCATCGGGCACGCGCAGCGTCACCGACACGAACCACTGATCGTTCCTGCGCGTGAGCGTGATGTCATTGGGTTTTGCCTATCGCCGAAGCGGTGCCGGCCGCGCACCGAATGGACATCGCCGCATCGCCGCTTCCCAAGCGCAGCGTGGCACCACGGCCGCCATGCTGCATGAGCTTCCAGCCAGCCGGATCGGGATAGGTAAAGCCCGAGAACCGCTTCGCGGCCTTGAACCGCGGGAATCCAGGCGTTTGACCAGCTTTGACCCGGCGAAAGAACGACTGGAAGGCGAGATCCAGCCGCCGCAGCGTCTGCTGCAAGGCGTGGCTGCCGAGCTCCACGAACTCAGGCCGCGCGGCCTTGATCTGCGGCAGGACGTTTTGCTGGTCGAAGTCGCTGATCGACTTGCCGGCCTTGCGCCAGGCGTCGATGCGCTCTTCCAGTGCCGCGTTGTACAAGTCGCAGTGCACTGTGTCCACGCCTCAAGCTTTTGGGCTTGAGCGGCATTGGGATACAGCTTGAGCGTGACCTTGCGGCGTTGCATGCTGTGATTTTTCCAGCCAACAGGAAGTCCACAAGCGAAAACCGCCCGCTTGACCCCCTCCTGTCCGGTCCGCTGCGCCTAAGTGACGCTGCGCGCCAGGGCGGGCTAGGAAGGGGAATGCGCGAGCGCATGTTCAACGCGACAGCACCATCCAAGCCGAGGTTAAACCCCCAGTCGGATGCCTGTGGCATCCGCGCCAGCCTTCCCGACCTTGAAGGTCGGAGGGCTTGTCGTGCATCGGGTCAGGCGTAGACGGCCAACGACTGTCGCATCTTTTTCATAGCCTGGACCTCAATTTGACGAATCCGCTCGGCCGACACGCCGTATTCACTGGCCAAGTCGTGCAACGTCTTGCCACCCGACCCGTCGTCATTCACATTGAGCCAGCGCTGCTCGACGATGCGACGGCTACGCGCATCGAGGGCGTCAAGTGCCTGCTTCAGGCCCTGCACCTGAAGGCGTTCACGGCCACGCGCCTCAAGCACGGCATCCGGCTCGTTGCCCCGATCGGACAGATAGGCCACAGGGCCGAAGACTTCTTCGCCATCATCGCCAATCGGTTGGAGCGACACATCGGAGCCTCCCATGCGCTGCTCCATCTCGATCACATCGGAACGCTTGACCTGCAACTCCTTCGCCACGGCGTCAATCTCCGCGTCGTGAAAGCTCTCGAAACCCTGCTTCATGGAACGAAGATTGAAGAACAGCTTGCGCTGCGCCTTTGTGGTGGCGACCTTGACCAGGCGCCAGTTCCGCAAAATGTATTCGTGGATTTCGGCCTTGATCCAGTGCAACGCGTAACTCACCAGGCGCACGCCCTGACCCGGGTCGAATCGGCGCACCGCCTTCATCAGCCCAATATTGCCTTCCTGGATCAGGTCTGCATGGGGAAGGCCGTAGCCGAGGTAATGCCGGGCGACCGACACGACCACACGCAAATGCGACAGCACCAACTTCCCAGCAGCATCGCGGTCCTCGCGCTCACGCCACGCAATGGCAAGATCGCGCTCTTCCTCGGCGCTCAGCATGGGCATGCGGTTGACCGCTGAAATATAAGACTCCAAGTTGCCTAGACTCGGTACTTGGGCTGGAAAGGTCACCGCAAATGTCCCTGCCCCTGCCGACGGCAAGCTTGCCGTATGTCGCAAGGTTAAGGCGCTAGATTGAGCCATTTGCATACTCCTCTGTCTAACCATAAGAACATTTTAGCACTCGCCACGTAAGAGTGCTAAACACCCCCCGAGTTCCACGCATCGGGCAAAAAATACGGCTTCGCCTCCTCCGTCGCGTTTGCTTTTCGAGTTCCTTTCAAGGGAGACCTTCCATGCCACAGCTTCGTGTCGCCGCCTTCTCCATTTCGCTCGACGGCTTGGGCGCGGGTCCGCGGCAGAGCCTGGAGCATCCGCTTGGCGTTGGCGGCATGGAACTCCACCGCTGGGCCTTCGCCACCCGCAGCTTCCGCCGGATGCACGGCAAGGATGGAGGCAGCACGGGCGTGGACGAGGACTTCGCCGCGCGCAGTTTCGCCAACGTTGGCGCATGGATCCTCGGCCGCAACATGTTCGGCCCGATCCGCGGCCCCTGGCCCGACGCGCAGTGGCGCGGCTGGTGGGGCGAGAGCCCACCTTACCACGTGCCGGTGTTCGTGCTCACCCACCATCCCCGCGAACCTATTGAGATGCAGGGCGGCACGACCTTTCACTTCGTCACCGGCGGCGTCGATGAGGCGCTGAACCACGCTTTTGACGCCGCCGGCGGGAAGGACGTGCGGCTAGGTGGCGGCGTGGCGGTTGTCCGTCAGTACCTCGCCGCGCGCCTGATCGACGAGATACACCTCGCCCTCAGCCCGGTTCTGCTCGGCCAGGGCGAGCCGTTGTTCGCCGGCCTGGACCTGCCGGCGCTCGGTTACCGCTGCTCGGCCCCCACCGCGGGCGAGCAGGCCACGCACTTCCTCCTGCATCGTGACGGAGGCAGGGCCGGATAACTCATCCTCAGACGTCGTTGGAAGGAGCGGACTATGCACCCGATTGCGCCATTTCTCTGGTTCGATGACGCGGCCGAAGCGGCTGCCGCGTTCTACGTGGGCGTCTTCCCCAACTCTCGCATTCTTGCGCTGACGCGCTATGGTGATGCCGGGCATGAGCAGCATGGCAGGCTACCGGGCAGCGTGATGACGGTGGCCTTTGAACTCAACCGCCAGCGATTTACCGCGCTCAACGGCGGACCGTCCTTCTGCTTCACACCGGCTGTCTCCTTCGCCGTGCACTGCCGCAATCAGGACGAGATCGACCACTACTGGGAGTTGCTCAGCGCCGGCGGCGAACCCGGGGCGCAGCAGTGCAGCTGGCTGCAGGATCGCTTCGGCCTGTCCTGGCAGATTATTCCCGACCGCCTGCCAGAACTGCTCTCAGACGCCGATGCGACCCGCTCCGAGCGAGTCATGCAGGCACTGTTGGGCATGAAAAAACTCGATCTTGCCGCGCTGGAACGCGCGGCGAATGCCCCCTGAGATGCGCGCCATGGTTCTGCGGCGTACGGTTCACGTCCCCAGGCGTCACCCTCGCCAATAACCCACCGCAGCGGCGAACCAGGCATCTCCGCGCGGGCGGGCGCACGGGTGACCAAGCGCCAAGAGTGCAGGCCGAGACCCGATCCAACGTAGAGCAAGCCAGCCAGGCTCCAAGGGTCGATGCCAAGCAGCCGGCGTTTGGCCAGCGACGCTCCAGCCCCAAAAAGGACACCAGCACCCCGAGCCGAGAGAACCCCAGGACGCATCAGGCTCCGCTTTCCATGCACCGGATCATCCCCACGGTGACGCTCTTGCGCCGCGCTCGTGACGTGGCCACACCCCGGGCAATCATATAACATATGAACAGCTATTCATATGTTATCCAATGCACACATCACCTCCGGATGCCCATCTTCCACAGCTGGCCGACCTGTTCCACCTGCTGGGGGACACCACACGGCTGCGCATCATCGTCACGTGCCTTCAGGGACCTATCGCCGTCGGCGATCTAGCCGCGGCATTGGCCCTGACGCCCACGCTGGTTAGCCACCACTTGCGCCTGCTGCGTGCGGCGCGTCTGGTGAAGTTCGAGCGACAGGGAAGGCACGTGCTGTACTCCGCCGCTGACCGCCACGTCTCGGACATGCTTCAGGACATGATCGAGCACATTGCCGAACCCCATTCGGACGTCGAATAATGGCTCACGACCACGACCACCACGATCGTGACCCCCATGCCTGCGGGCATGGTGGGGATCATCATCACCATGGCGATCCGGACAAACAGGCGTCAGCCTTCCGAATCGCCATAGTGCTCAACTCGCTGTTCGTCGTCGCACAGTTCGGGTTCGGGTTGGCGGCGAACTCGACGGCCCTGATGGCTGATGCCGGCCACAATCTCTCCGACGTCCTCGGATTGGGGCTGGCTTTGACCGCTTCGATCCTGGGCAAGCGTGCGCCCACGCCCCGCTACACCTACGGGCTGCGCAGCATGTCAATCCTCGCGGCGCTGGCCAACGCCGTGCTGCTATTGCTCGCATGCGGCGCGATCGTCTGGGAAGCCGCCCTGCGCGTGCTTGTGCCTCCTCCCGTCGCCGGCCTGACCATCACGCTGGTGTCGGCTGCGGGCATCCTCGTTAACGGGTTTTCCGCCTGGCTGTTCGTGCGCGGCAGCAAAACCGACATCAACGTCCGGGGCGCCTACCTCCACATGGCAGCCGACGCGGCCGTATCGCTGGGTGTCGTCGTCGCCGGCTTGTCCATCATGGCAACCGGCTGGTACTGGCTCGACCCGCTGGTCAGCTTGGCGATCGTGGGCATGATCGTCGCAGGCACCTGGGGGCTGCTGCGCGAATCCGTCGTCTTGATCCTCTCTGCCGTGCCCGCAGGCATCGACGCCGGCGCGGTGTCGGAGTTCCTGCGCAGCCAGCCCGGCGTAGCCGATGTGCATGATCTGCACATCTGGGGCATGAGCACGACGGAGAGCGCTCTGACGGCGCATCTGGTGATGCCGGCCGGCTATCCAGGCGATGCCGTGCTCGACGGCATCGCCAACGACCTCCGTACGCGCTTCTCCATCGGCCACTCAACGCTGCAGGTCGAGCAGGGAACCGTCCAGCATGCATGTGCGCTTCACGTGCCCGCGTAAGAGCGCATGTTCCTCCGCACCGGTTGGGATCGGCTCGACGAATCCGGAAACAGGAAGGCCGCTCCCATCCATGATCTGTCGGCCATGGCCAATGTGCTCAAACGCACGCCCGGGTCGGTGGCAGCAGTCCATTTCCGCTATCGCGCAATTGAGCTTTCACCGCACGCAAGGTGCGCGCGGGCAAGGCATCAACGATCGACCCGCTGTTGCAAATGGGCCGGATAGCGGTCGCCGACGATGGTGACCTGTTGCAGCCCCGCTTCGATCGCCGAAAGATCCTGCGCTGTGAGATCGACGGCAACTGCCCCCACGTTCTCCTCGAGGCGATGCAGCTTGGTCGTGCCCGGAATCGGCACGATCCAGGGCCTTTGCGCCAGAAGCCAGGCGATTGCAATCTGCGCGCGTGTCACGCCCTTGGCCGACGCGAGATGCACGAGAACATCGACCAGCCCCGCGTTGGCCTGGCGGTTTTGCTCGCTGAAGCGCGGCACGACGTTGAGAGGCCTTGCAGGTGAGGACCATGTCGCGCTCAGCCAGGGGCAACGCCGAGAAGCCGGGAAGCAACGTTCGGGCCAAGAGCGGCCTGAACAAGTCGATCCTGGATCAGGGCTGGGGCGAGTTTCGTCGCCAGCTTGAGTACAAGCTGGCGTGGAACGGCGGCTGGCTGGTGGCCGTGCCACCGCACAACACCAGCCGCACCTGCCCAGACTGTGGCCATGTGTCGGCCGACAATCGCCGCACGCAGGCGCAGTTCAAAGTGCGTGGCGCGTGGCTATGCGAATCATGCCGATGTGGTCGGCGCGATGAATATTTTGGCGCGGGGACACCGCGTTGCAGCCCGTGAAGAGGTGGTGCATTCGGGCCCCTCGGCGAAGCAGGAACCCACCGAAGCGACTGCGCACGAGGTCACTCATGCGTAGCGCCGCAGGAATCCCGGTCCTTCCCGCGCAAGCGGTGGCGAAAGCCAAGGGCGGGGAGGTTGTCAACCATTCATCTCGCGCAGTCGCATGCGTGACCCGAGTAACGCGTGACCAAGCGCGGCCACGCAGAGCGCTGCAAGCAATGCGGCGCAATAGGCCGAAGCAACACCGGCATGCCGCAGTTCCATGGCGACGACAAGATTGAAAGCCGCCGCGCCCAGGGAACCCACGATGATGCCGCGGAGCAGCGTCTTTGCCGGCTCTGGCCCTGCCTGGCGGTGGGTAAAGCCGCCCATAATGGCCGACAAGACCGGTAATGTGGCCAGCATGCCGCTCCAAGTCGGTCCAAGGTTCGCACTCGCTGCGGTGATGCCGATCACCGCAGCGAGTGCGAACATCATCCGAGCGGGCAGATCCCACCATGGGTGCGGTACTGGGGCCCCTGGCACTTGGCGGCCAACAAGTAAGACTAGACCCAGAAGAACTGGAAAGACCATCGCGGCCGCCAAGCCCGGGCGCTGGGGCACGCGCGCGAGTACGGTGAACAGGGCCGCGCACGCCACCGTCGCCAAGGCCATCGCTGGCAGCCATCGCTTGCCACGCGCAGCACGAGCGTAAGTAGCACAGAATCCGGCCATGGCGATAAGACCGAGCAGAGTTCCGACTGCCGCCTTGGCCGCAAACACCGAACCGTTCTGCAGCGCGAGAAAAACCGACAACGGTGCCGAGGTCACTGGCAAGCCCGTGACCAGTCCCCCGACGGCACCGCCGAAACGGCGCTGAAGTAACGTGGCCCCACCAATTAACAACGGCGTGATGACGATCTTGAACAACAGCAGGCTCATGGACAGGTCAGTGTAGCCCTGGGACCCATAGCTTCTCCGCCGCAGTCGCCGCTCGAGTCCTCGGGCCGAAGCAGACCACCGCAACCGTGGCTCGCACCAGCATTCGCGACGCAAATCGGACCATCGCCGAGCGAGCCCTCGGCCGGCCGGCAAACTGGGCTCCCGGGAACCCACGGCGGCTGACTTGGGGGCGCCCCAACGCGACTGCCCACCGCGCGGAGCCCGGTCACGAGCGGCTTATCCAGCCGGTCATAAGAGCGCGGCGAGCAGAGCCTGCGCCGCCTGACCAGTGGCATCGCCAATTTCTTTGGCGGGCGCGCGAAGTGTTCGCGCTTCACGCTGTCCAAGCACGACACGCCCCTGGCTCTGTGCTGCAGCCGCCCGCTGCGCGACGAGGCCAAGGTGACGAGCCTGACCGACACGCGACGCGGGTGGCACGGTAACACGCAGCGTTCTGGTCAACGCGGTCGTGATGCCCGTGCCGCTGACGGACGAGGCCTCAGGCATCGACACTGGTCTCACCCAACTTGTTGACGCCCGAGCGGCTGTCGCGCAGGATCAGCGATGTGGCCTGGCGCGAACCTGCCCCTTTGAGATCTCAACCATGTGCAACAAGGTGCGGCCGCGTGAGATCGGCCAAAGCAAGGCGCTGCCGGCCCGTCGCGTCGAAGTTCTCCGCAGCCAACCATTGCAGGTGTGCAGAGCGCAAAGTGGACCATTCTTGATCGAGCACGGCGTACCACGCTGTGTCTCGGTTGCGCCCTTTGACAACCGCCGCCTGGCGGAACAACCCCTCGAAGCTGAAACCCAGGCGCTGCGCAGCGCGCCGAGACGCGGCGTTCAACGCGTTGCACTTCCACTCCACACGTCGGTATCCCAGACCAAAGGCATTGTCGAGCAGCAGAAACAGCGCCTCCGTTGCGGCAACTGTGCGCTGAAGGCTGGGCGCGAATGCCAAGTGACCGATCTCGATGCAGCCGTTCTTCGCGTCGATCCGCAAATAGGCCGCCACACCGCACGGCTGGCCACTGCTGCGCTCGACAATCGCGAAGAACAGCGGGTCAACCCCGCCGCATTGCTCCTCGACCCAGGCCTGATAGGCCCTGACGCTCTCAAAAGGTCCATAGGGCAGGTAAGCCCACATGCGCCCGGCAACATCCGCAGCAAAAGCACGGTACAGCGCAGCACAATGGCCAGGCCGCAGGGCCTCCAAGCGAGCATACTTGCCGAGCAGCACGGTATGGCTCGGCACGGGCGGCGGCGCCCACCCGGGCAAGGCCGTGCCGAGCGGCGGCTCTTGCGATGGCCAAGGTGGCTGCATACATTGACTCCGGCGCAGTCGATCCGCGATGCCCTCAGCCCACAAGCGCCTGCGCGAAGGCGCGGGCATCGAAGGTCTGCAAGTCTTCAAGCGACTCGCCCACACCGATGAAATAGATCGGCACCGGCCGCTCGCGTGCGATGGCGGCAATGACGCCACCCTTGGCGCTGCCGTCAAGCTTCGTGAGGATGATTCCCGTCAGCTTCAAGGTGTCATCAAAAGCGCGAAGTTGAGCCAGCGCATTCTGGCCGTTGGTGGCGTCGATGACCAGGATGGATTCGTGCGGGGCGCCCTCCATCGCCTTGCCCACAACACGCTTGACCTTGGCCAACTCGTCCATCAGGTGCTGCTGCGTCGGCAAGCGCCCCGCCGTATCCACAATCACGACGTCCATGCCACGCGCACGCCCCGCCGTCACTGCGTCAAAGGCGACCGCCGCCGGATCCCCGCCCTGCTGCGCGATGACCTGAACCGCATTTCGCTCGCCCCACGCCGCAAGCTGCTCGCGCGCGGCGGCGCGAAACGTATCGCCAGCCGCCAACAGGACCTTGCAGCCCGCCAGCTGCAGGTAGCGCGTGAGCTTGCCGATGCTGGTGGTCTTGCCCGCGCCATTGACCCCCACCATCATGATGACTGTCGGCGCCGTAAGCCCAATGTCCAGCGGCTTTTCCAGCGGGGCGAGCAACTCGGCTAGCACGTCGCGCAGCAACTCCTTAACCTGTTGCGGCGTCTCGGCGCGCGCGGCGCGCACTGCCTTGCGAAGCCGCTCGAGCACATACTGCGTCGCCGGCATGCCCGCATCGGCCTGGATCAGCGCGGATTCCAGCTCCTCGTACAGCGATTCATCGACACGACTGCCCCCGAACAGCCCCGAAATGCCTGCACCGCTCTTGCGCAAGCCCTGCCGCAATCGGGAAAACCAACCCGACGCCGCCGTTGCCGAAGGCGCATTGGCAGACTTCTGTGGCAATCGCTCCGTTGAGCGGTCGGGTATCGTTTCGGCGCCAACCGAGGCAGCAATGGACGGCTCCATTGCGCCCTCCAGCTCCGGCAGGACGGGCTCGGCGGATGGAGAGGCAACAGGCTTACGCTTGAAAAATCGGAACATGGAAACAGGAACAGGATGGATGGCACGCCGATGCATGCGCAGGCGCATATTGTCGCCCGCCCGCGCGTCTTGCATCACCGGCGCTGGGGCGAGCGGCTATGCTTTCACGGCGCACCACCCATCTTGCCGCCTTTTCCCACACTGCTTATGCCACCCAAACCAGGTTCGATCGCCAAGCCTGCCCACCGGGCCACGCGAGCCCCGGGTGAGGTGCGCATCATCGGCGGACACCTTAAACGCAGCAAGCTGACCGTCGCCGATCACCCCGGTCTTCGCCCCACACCCGATCGCGTGCGCGAGACGCTGTTCAATTGGCTGGGCCAGGATCTCACGGGCCTGCGCTGCCTTGACCTGTTTGCCGGCAGCGGAGCGCTGGGGCTGGAAGCGGCTTCGCGCGGCGCGGCGCGCGTTGACATGGTCGAACGCGACGCCAGGCTGGCCAAGCTGCTGGCCGATGCCTGCACCCGCCTCAACACAAGCCAGGTCACCGTGCATGTGCAGGATGCCTTGCAATTCGCTGAACGCTGTGCGGCGGAGAGCTTTGACGTCGTGTTCATCGATCCACCGTTCGCCGAGGCCGAAGCAGGCCTGCACGAGCGCGCTCTTGCTGCGGCCCAACGCCTGGTGCCAACGGGCGGACTCGTCTATCTGGAAGCACCCGAAGCCGGGCTTCTCGGCGCTTGCGCAAGCAATCCCGCCTGGAACATTCGGCGTCAGGCGCGCGCCGGCGGCGTGCATTACGCGCTGCTGCAGCGCCAGCCAGACTCCACCCCCTCGCACTAAACTGCCGCATTGCACAAAAAAACGCGGAGCCCACCATGCTGACCGCTGTCTATCCAGGCACCTTCGACCCATTCACCCGCGGCCATGAAGACTTGGTCCGGCGGGCGGCCAAGCTCTGTGACAGGCTCATCGTTGCCGTAGCGGGCGGGCATCACAAGAACCCCTTGTTCGGGATGCATGAGCGCCTGGACTTGGCTCGGAGCATCCTGGCTCCCTACAAGAACGTGAAAGTCGAGGGATTCAGCGGACTGCTGCGTGATTTCGTGCTGGAGCGCGAGGCGGCGGTGATCATTCGTGGCTTGCGCGCGGTCAGCGACTTCGAATACGAGTTTCAGATGGCCGGCATGAATCGCCAGCTCATGCCCGAAGTTGAGACGATTTTCATGACGCCGGGCGATCAATACCAGTTCGTATCCGGGACGTTCGTGCGGGAAATTGCCCTGCTCGGTGGCGATGTCAGCAAATTCGTGGTTCCCTTGGTGACAGAACGCTTGGCCACCAAGCTTGCCGGACATGTGCCGCACTAGAGGAGAGACACGATGGCGCTGTGGATCACCGACGAATGTATCAATTGCGATGTGTGCGAGCCCGAATGCCCGAATCAGGCCATTTCCATGGGGCCGGAGATCTACGAAATCGACCCCGACCGCTGCACGGAATGCGTGGGCCATTTTGACCAGCCACAGTGCGTGCAGGTGTGCCCAGTGAGCTGCATCCCCGTGCGCCCGGATCGCGTGGAAGACCATGACACGCTCATGGCCCGCTACCGCCGTCTCGTTGGCTTGGATGCCGACGCATCAACCGTGTCCGCCTTGCAGCCGGCCCGCAGCACTTGTACTTAGGGGGCCACGGGCACGCTACGGGGCCCGAAGACTGGCGAGCTGGCAGGACCGACAGCCGCGTGGTGGATGTTGGAAAAATGGCCAGCCTGCCCCCTCGCCGGCAGCCCCGCGCATGGCGCATCGATGAAAGGCCCTAGACGCCCAATGCGCGGGACCCGTCGCATTGGGGGCAAACCGATCAGGCAGACTCATCCTTTGGCGGCGACTTCGCAGCACCCGGCATTGCGGGATTGCCCCGATGCAAATGCATCATCGCCGCCTCGAATTCGCCACGCATGATTCTCGGCAATTCGTCAAGGCCTCGCTGCATCGCTTCCTCGATGCGCTCGAGTTCGCTGCGGGGCGGCCGGCCGAGGACAAAACCGATCACGGCGGCCCGGTCGCCAGGATGCCCGATGCCGATGCGCAGGCGCCAGAACTGTGACGTGCCCAACTGCGCCGCGATGTCGCGCAGGCCATTGTGGCCGGCATGACCACCACCGAGCTTGAACTTGATCTGCCCGGGCTGCAGATCAAGCTCGTCGTGCGCAACCAGGATTTGCTCAGGGGCGAATTTGTAGAAGCGCGCCAGCGCCGCCACAGCCTGGCCTGAGCGGTTCATGTAAGTGCTTGGCTCCAAGAGCCAAACGTCGCCCTGCGGCCCCCGCAGCCGCGCCACGTCACCGAAAAAACCACGCTCTGCCCGCAGGCTCACGCTCTCGCGCTGCACGATCTGGTCCACCCACCAGAATCCCGCGTTGTGGCGCTGTTGCGCATGCTCGGGCCCTGGATTGCCCAGACCGACGATGAGGCGGATCACCGCAGAGCTCCGCCACGCGCAACCTCCGGCTGCGGCTCACGCGCCAGCAGCGCATGCAGCGCGTCCCGCGCGCTGCGATGGCCAGCCAGCAGGTCCGCCACCGAGCTCGCGATGGGCATGTCCACCCTGCGATCGCGCGACAGCTCAAGCACCGTTTGCGCGGTGTACACGCCCTCGGCGACATGACCGAGTTCGGCCACGATATGGGCCAGCGGCTTGCCCGCTGCCAGTTGCAGCCCGACGCGCCGATTGCGTGACAGCTCGCCGGTGCAGGTGAGCACCAGATCCCCCACGCCACTCAGGCCCATGAAGGTCTCCATGCGCGCACCAAGCGCCAGCCCCAAACGTGCCATTTCCGCCAATCCTCGGGTAATCAACGCCGCCCGGGCATTGTGGCCTTGCTCCAGACCATCGCTCACACCGCAAGCGATGGCGAGCACGTTTTTCACAGCCCCTCCTACTTCCACGCCAAGCAGGTCGGCGCTGGCATACACACGCATGCTGCCACCGTGCAGGGCTTGCACGCCATGCCGGATCAGCGCCTCGTCACTGCTGGCCAACGTTAAGGCCACGGGCAGGCCACGCGCCACCTCCTGCGCAAAACTCGGCCCCGAAAGCACGCCCACCGCCGGGCGCGCACTCCACCCGTCGAAGACGGCTTCGAGGACTTCGTGCGGCAGCAGCCGGCTGCCACGCTCAAAGCCCTTGGCCAGAATGAGCACGTGCTGCGGAGGCGACGAACCTTGGCTGCCGTAGGCGCGAATGGCCTGGGCCACCTCACGCAGCCCGGCGACGGGAACCGCCAAGACGAGCAAACCATCGCGCCCTGCGTGCGCGAGCGCCCCTCTGAGATCTGACGTGGTATCCATCGACTCAGGAAGGAGCGCACCGGGCAGGTACCGCGTGTTCTCGCCACGTCCCCGCAGAAGTTGCATCTGCGCCGCGTCACGCCCCCAGAGCTGCACGGCGTGACGCATGGCGATTTGACAGGCCAGAGCCGTACCCCAAGCGCCTGCGCCAAGAATGGAAATGTTCATGCGAGCCTGCTTCAGTCCGAGCAAAGCCAGGGCATGCGGGTTAGATCGGGCGAGTCGGGCGCATGCCGTGCGAGATCAGTCCGCCGGATGCCGGCGGACTCGCCCAACTCAGTTCAGGGCCGAGCCATCAGGCGCGACCAGACCGCTGGGGGCCTGGCCGGCCTTCTGGGCCTGCTGGCTCTCATACATCGCCTGGAAATTGATCTCGGCCAAATGCACCGGCGGAAAACCGGCGCGCGTGATGGCGTCAGCCAAGTTGGCGCGAAGGTAGGGATAGACCGTCTGCGGGCAAGCGATGCCAAGGAGCAGGTCGGCATGCTCCTGCGGAATGTTTCGCAACTCGAAAATGCCAGCCTGCTTGCCCTCGACGAGGAACAGGGTCTGGTCATTGACACGCGCCGTGATCGTGGCGGTGATGGCCACCTCAAAAATGCCCTCCACGACAGCTTGGGACTCCACGTTCATCTGCACGTCCACGGTCGGCTGGGCCTGCTCCAGAAGGATCTTCGGCGCGTTGGGCTGCTCCAGCGACAAGTCCTTCAGATAGCAGCGCTGCAGCATGAAAACCGGTTGCTGTTCAGCAGCTGCGGTGTTGGTGGGTGTGCTCATGCAAGAAGGCTCCAGAAAGTGGGCCCGCCGCTTACGGCGGATGGAAGGGAAACGTGCGATTGTAGGAGTCGCGCGCCACGCGCCCCAGGACCATCGGCGTGCTCAGTCCTTCGGTGCCTGAAGCAGCGGCTCCAATCCGCCGCGCGCGTCAAGCGCGTACAGGTCGTCGCAACCGCCGACGTGCGTGGCGCCGATGAAAATCTGCGGCACCGTGCGCCGCCCCGTCATTTCCATCATCTGCTTTTGCGCGTGGTGGTCCAGATCAATCCGGATTTCCTCAATCTCCTGCACGCCACGCTTGTGCAACAACGCCTTGGCGCGAAGGCAATACGGGCAAACAGCGGTGGTGTACATGCGAACCTGGGTCATGAGTGCTCCAAAAATGGCGCCGGACGGGCCGTCGGCAGGGCAATGGCCTTGCGGCCACGTGGTGCCTCCGAATGGCGCGACGGCCAATGATGCGCGCTGGGCGCAAAGGCGATTGGGGTCCAAGCAAAGTGGGAAGACAAGACGCGCAAATGGACGATCAGCTCTTTTCCACGGGCAACCCGGCTTCACGCCAAGCACGCAACCCGCCCGCCACAGCACTTGCCCGCACGTAGCCAAGTTTGCGCAGGGTCATGGCCGCGCGGCTGGCACGCGCGCCGCTTTGGCACATCACCAGAACTGGCGTTTCCTTGTTCTTGGGCAGATCCGACTGGCGCTGCTCGATTTGCCCCAGGGGGATGTTGCGCGAGCCGGGGCAATGCCCGCCCGAGTGTTCGGCCGGCTCACACACGTCGATCAGCACACCCTTTTCGCGATTGACCAGACGAACCGCCTCGGCCGGCGTCACGCCGCCGCCCGTGCCTCGCGAGAACGTGGACCACAGCAGCATGCCACCCGAGACCAAGGCAATGGCGATCAGCGCGAGATTGTCGATGACGAATTTCAAAATGCCGACTCCAAATCGAGGAAAACCGTCATTTTAGGAACATCAGCCCGAGCGCATACAGCCGCGGCCGATCACCAGCCTGGCAGGCGGGATTATTGCGACGCATCAAAATGGGCCTGTCGTTGCCGCAGTGCGCCGGATGCACCCCAAGGCTCCACTACCATGGAGGATCACCACCCAGATTTCCGGCTCACTTCAAGCGCACCTCCCCTCAGACCATGTACAAACTCGTCCTGATACGCCACGGCGAATCCACCTGGAATCAAGAAAACCGCTTCACCGGCTGGGTGGACGTGGATCTCACGGAGAAGGGGCAGAACGAAGCACGGGAAGCGGGGCGTTTGCTCAAAGCGCATGGGCTGGATTTCGACATCACGTACACCTCCGTGCTCAAGCGCGCGATCCGCACGCTGTGGCTGACGCTCGATGAGATGGATCGCATGTGGTTGCCCACCGTGCACAGCTGGCGGCTGAACGAGCGGCATTACGGCGCCCTGCAGGGGCTGAACAAGGCCGAGACGGCCGCCAAATATGGCGATGAGCAGGTACACATGTGGCGCCGCAGCTATGACACGCCACCGCCATCCATGGACGAAAAGCACCGTCACGAATTGGCGGCCGATCCCCGCTATGCGCGCGCCAACCCGATGGATCTCCCTCTGGCCGAGTGTCTGAAGGACACGGTTCGTCGCGTGCTGCCGCTCTGGGAAGAATCACTCGCCCCGGCCATCCGCTCCGGCAAGCGCATTCTGGCCGTGTCGCATGGCAATTCCATGCGCGCCATCGTCAAGCATCTCGACGGCATCTCTGACGCGGATATCGTCGGCCTGAACATTCCCAACGGCATACCCCTGGTGTACGAACTGGATGCGGCGCTCAAACCCATCCGTCGCTATTACCTCGAAGCGCCGGCAGTTGCGCGCTGAGTCCGCTGCACGAGTTGGTGCTCGAGGCTCCAGGCGCAAGCCGCCGCGCGTGCTTTCCCATGCGCAAATCCGGCTGATTTCCGCACTCTATACTGTTGCGTCTTCGAGGAATCACGCATGGCTGGCAAACTGAAAATCGCGGCTTGGATTACGGCCGGTGTACTCACCGGCGCCTTGGCAACACTCCAGTTGCAGGCCATGGCGCGGGGCGCTGTGTCGCCTCTTCCGCTGGAAGAGCTTCAGCAGTTTGCCGCAGTGTACGGCCTCATCAAGGCTGACTATTTTGAGCCCGTGGATGGCAAGAAACTGGTCAACGATGCCATTACGGGCATGGTCAGCAGCCTTGATCCACATTCGGAATATCTCGACCAAAAGAATTTCAAGGAATTCCGGGAAAGCACAAGCGGCAAGTTCGTCGGCGTGGGCATCGAAATTGCCGCCGAGAACGGGCTTGTGAAGGTGGTGTCGCCCATTGAAGGCTCACCTGCGGCGCGCGCCGGCATTCTCGCGGGCGATCTCATCACCCGTATCAACGACACACCGGTGAAGGGCATGACCCTGAATCAGGCCGTCAAGCTCATGCGCGGCAAGCCTGGCACCAAGGTGACGCTGACCATCCTGCGCAAGAGCGAAAGCCGCACGTTCAGCGTGACGGTGACGCGCGAGGAAATCCATGTGCAAAGCGTGCGGGGCAAGATCGTTGCGCCGGGCTATGCCTGGGTGCGCATCACCCAGTTCCAGTCCGACACTTTGTCGGATTTCGTGAAGAAAATTGACGAAATCCACAAGGAAGACCCCAAGCTCAAGGGCATCGTGCTCGACCTGCGCAACGACCCAGGCGGCCTGCTCGAGAGCGCCGTGGGCGTGGCCTCGGTGTTCCTCCCCCAAGACTCCGTGATCGTCTCGACCCGTGGCCAGATTCCCGAAGCGAATGTGAGCTACCGCAACACGCCAAGCGACTATTCACGCACCGCAGGCGAGAATCCGCTGGCCAGTTTGCCGGCCATGGTCAAGCAGGTGCCGCTCGTGGTGTTGGTCAACGGCGGTTCGGCCTCGGCCTCGGAAATCGTCACAGGCGCGCTCAAGGACTACAAGCGCGCCGTCGTCATGGGCACGCAAACCTTTGGCAAGGGTTCTGTGCAGACCGTCTTGCCGCTTGGCCCGGACACGGCGCTCAAGCTGACAACGGCGCGCTACTACACGCCCAATGGCGAATCCATCCAGGCAAAGGGCATCACACCAAACTATTTTGTCGACCCACTGCCCACTGGTGACCCCTATGCGGCGCTGCGCATGCGCGAAGTGGACTACAAGAACCAGATTGGCACCGGGGCCGGTGCCGCCGACTCAGCGGGCGTGAAGGAAGAACTGCGCAAACAGGAGGAGGCGCGCCGCCTGCTCGAGGCGCAAATCGAGAAGGACCCGGACAAGTTCCCCAAACTGCCCGAGTACGGCAGCAAACAGGACTGGCAGTTGGAACAAGCCTTGAACTACCTGCAGGGCAAACCGGTGGCAACCGCCAAGCTCGTGGCCGAAGCAACGGAGAAGACTGGCAAGGCTGCCACGAGCAGTTCCGCTGCGGCTTCACCAGCCAAACCGCCTGCCGCCACCTCCACAACAAAACCCACCGTCAAATAAGAAAAGAAGCGAAAGACGAATTGGCCTTTCCCTGTGTCGCGGGGACTGGTGCAAGCTCCGTACGGCGCCGCCGTGTGCACAAGCCGGTGGATGGCTGGATAGCTGACCGCATGAACGATTTCGATCTGTTGCGTTACTCGCGCCACATCCTGCTCGATGACATCGGTGTCGAGGGGCAGGAGCGGATCGCTGCGAGCCACGCGCTCGTCATCGGAGCAGGTGGGCTGGGCTCCCCGGTCGTGCTGTACTTGGCAAGTTCAGGTGTTGGGCGCATCACCCTCGTGGACGACGACACCGTCGATCTCACGAATCTGCAGCGCCAGATCGCACACACGATGGCGCGCGTGGGTGAACCCAAGGTGGAATCGGCCCGCGCCGCCATGCATGCCATCAACCCGCACGCCCGGGTCGACGTTGTGTCAGCGCGCGCCGATGCCGCCTTGCTGGCCAATCTGGTCGCGCACGCCACCGTGGCGATCGATTGCAGTGACAACTTCGCCACTCGCCACGCCCTCAACGCCGCTTGCGTGCACCAGGGGATTCCGCTCGTCAGCGGCGCGGCGATCCGGTTCGATGGCCAAGTCAGTGTGTTCGATGCACGTTCCTCCCCCCATGGTGAGCGCGGCCCCTGTTACGCCTGCCTTTTTCCGCCTGATGCGGCGGTCGAAGAAGTCCGGTGTGCGGTGATGGGCGTATTCGCGCCCTTGGTGGGCATCATCGGTAGCTTGCAGGCGGCCGAAGCACTCAAGCTCATAGCGGGTGCAGGTCAAAGTCTGGCCGGGCGACTCATGCTTGTCGATGCGCTGGATATGGACATTCAAACCATTGGCATCGCCCGAAACCCGCAGTGCCCTGTCTGCGGGGACGCTGCGACCTCCGCACCGCCCGGCGGGCCGGCTTCAGGTTCCAGCGATCCCCGTCCCGCAGCTCGGGACTAGCCCCGCAGCGGCGGAATTCAAACTTCGCGCACCATCCACCCGGCCATCGCTGCCGCCAGGCGCCTTGGCGTGAAACGCACGCCAAGGGCCATGATGCGGTTGATCTGGCCATGAACGGCAATGCGCTGGCCGCGCTCCATTGCCGCCACGCCGTATTGCGCCACATCCCTGGCCTTGGCGAGACGGCCCTTGAACAAGGCCGAATGCTCGGCTCGGGCACTGGACATAAAGCCCGTGTCCGTCGCGCCAGGACAAAGAACCGTGACAGTGATGCCCAAAGGCCGCAGTTCCACATCCAGCGCCTCACTCAGCGACAGCACATAGGCTTTGCTGGCGAAGTACACGGCCATGCCCGGCCCTGGCTGGAAGGCCGCAGTACTCGCCACGTTCAAAATGCGTCCCCCGCCATGCTTCAACATTGCGGGCAGCAGCAAAGCGGTCAATCGGGTGAGCGCGCCGACGTTGAGATCGACCATGGCTTGGATGCGCACGGGATCGACATCGGCGAAACGCCCGTACACACCCATCCCGGCGTTGTTCACCAGCACACTCGGTTGCACACCGGCTTCAGCGACAAAACGCACCAGCGCATCGACACCGCCCGGCACGCCGAGATCCAGCGCGACAGTCAAACAGTGCGCCCCGTGCTCCCCTTCTAACGCCTGCGCCAGTCGCTCGAGAGCGTCTTCGTCCCGCGCTGTCAATACCAGCGCATAGCCCTTCTCGGCCAGTACGCGCGCAATTTCCAGACCGATGCCGCCCGACGCGCCCGTAATGAGTGCCCATTTTTTCATCAAGTTCTCCGCGAGATGCCGACCTTCAGCCATGGGAAGGCAGGATACCGCCTTGCGAGGCTCCGGGCGTCGCCCGGTCCTGCGGACCTGATCTGCGACCACCCACCAGAGCGCCTATCACGGTCGTGGACGCGACTGCACTGCGAGCTATACAACGTGGCGCGCTGGAAGATCGCATCGACGCCTGGCGCAAGGCCAAGAAGCGATCAGTTACTACGACCAGCAAAACGCGCTGCCACAGATCAAGGCTTATCGGCCCGAGTTCGTGGAGCTCGGCGGTCATGCCTTGCAGCAGACGCTGCGGCGGCTGGATCGCGCATTCCAGTCGTTCTTTCGCCGGGTCAAGGCTGGGCAGACGCCCGGCTTCCCGCGGTTCAAATCCGCGAAGCGATTCTCGGGCTTTGCCTATCCCGATCCGGCGGGGTGGAAGCTGATGCAGCATGGCGGCCGTGGTGCCACGCTTCGGTTGGGCAGTGGCGATGCCGCCCTGTCCATCCGGGCACGCGGGCGGCACCGCTTCGGGGCGGAGGCAAAGCCCAACGACATCACGATCATGCGCAGGAACGGGCAGTCGTTTGTGTCGGTGACGCTCCGCGTGCCAGAGTCGGCATGCGTGCGGCAGCGCACTGCCGACATGCGCCGCGGGATGGATTTCGGCATCACCGACTGGGCCGCGTTCGACGACGGACGGACCATCGACAACCCGCGCTGGGTGCGCGTCGATCGACCGAAGCTGGCGGCGCTGCAGCGGCAGCGCGCCAGGAAGCGCAAAGGATCCGTGCGGCACAAGCGGCTTGGCCATGACATCGCGCGGCTGCACGACCGGATTGCCAATCTGCGCCGGGACTTCGTGCACAAGAAAACCAGGTGCATGGTCCAGTCCTGCGCCGTCCTGGCGACTGAGCAACTGGCCCCGAAGACCATGAGCCGCAGCGCACGCGGCACGGTGGAGACACCGGGCCGTCCCGTGCGGCAAAAGGCCGGACTCAACCGGGAGATCCTCTCGGCGGGATTCGGCATGGCGCATCCGATGCTGGCGTACAAAGCGGAAGAAGCTGGTACGCGACTGCATCTGAGCAACACGCGCCAGCTCAAACCGTCGCAGCGCTGCTCGGCGTGTTGGGAGATCGTGCCCAAGACGCTGAGCCAAGGCATGCACATCTGCCCGCCCTGCGGGCACGTCATGCCGCGCGACCGCAACAGCGCAATGGTGGTTCTCATCGACCCGCACAACACGCAGGACACGCCTGGGACGGGCTTGGCGGCGAGACCCAAACCTCTGCCACGGCAACGTGGCAAGTCCAGGTCGGTGACCCGCGAAACCCCCGCTACAACGCCATGCGTTTAGCGGCGGGAGAGTTCATCAATAGTCGGCGCTGAACAATGGCGTTTTCAGCTGACCGAGCCCACGGGGATAGATCCTGGCGGCGCGTTCGCCGCCAGCCATGCGTGTACGGCGTCGGCAATGCGGGCGCAAAGAAGCCTCAGCTTCTTCAGCAGCAGACGGATGTTGTGGCCGGCGCCGCACATCACGGCATGCAAGGCATCTCCGAGTGCGCCTTTGAGCGGATTGCGGGCGAGTCGGCCGTCGGATTTCATGTGGCCGATGGCGGGTTCGATTGCGCTGCGCCGCTTGACCATTGCGTGCAGCGTTCGTGTGAGACCGCGTTTCTGGCCTGAGCGCAAGATGCGCACGCCGTCGACCTTCACCCCCTGGTAGCCTTTGTCGACAATGGCGATCTTCGGCTTGGCGTCGGCCAGGATCTCCACTTGTTCCAGGGTTTCAGCCAGCGTGTGGCCATCCCAAGGGTTGCCCGGCATCGAGCGCATGCCCACGACCAGGCCCTCCTTGAGCGTGGTGGCGATCGTGACCTTCACGCCGAACTCGTAGGGCGTCCTGGCCTTGCCTTTCGAGATGCACTCGACCTCGGGGGCATGCAGCGCGTACAGCTTGTTCTTGTCCTTGGTCTTCTGCGTCAGAATGCGCCCGGCACGCTGCAGCAGATCCTGGGCTTTGTCCCGCTGGGCTTCGGGCAGCGCGTGCAGCTTGTGCCCGACCTCGCGGTGCACCCGCCCGACGCGGCTGCGCAGGGTACGCAAGGCCTTCTTCATCCGTTTGAACTGTTTGGCGTGCGCGTAGCGCCCGATCTGCGCCGCCAGGCGTGGGGCCTCGCGGTTGTAGTTCTGGCGAAGCTCGATGCCGCCTTCGTCGGCCAGCCTGACCAGATGCTGGCGGCTCCGCTCCAGCAGCCGGCTGTCGGTCGGATGGGCAATGGCCTTGGGCATCACGGTCGTGTCCACGATGACGCGCTCTACGCTCGTCTTGCTGATCATCCCGGCCTTGCGCGCCGCCTCGATCGTCAGCGCCAGCAGCGTCTCAACGCCGGCCTCGCCAATGCGCTTTCTCCAGCGCGTCAGGCTCGAGGGATCCACGGGCGCTTCGGTCTGCAGGTACGTCTCCCCCGTGAAGAACTGCCAGTAGGGGTTCTCCACCCAGGTGTTCACCACCGCGTCATCGGAGGCGTCAAACGCGTGCTGCAGGTACAGCAGCCCCGCCACCAGCCGGGGAGACAGCGCCGGGCGGCCACGGCCCGAGTTGAAGTGCCCGGCAAACGTGCGATGGATCTCGTCCCAGTCGATCAAACCGGCCAGGCGCACCAGCGGATGCTTCATGTTGATTTGTTCATCCAACCGCGCCCGGAACAGATCCGGCGGCGGCGACTGCGGGGAATGCGGACCCATGCACCAAACCTCGTCGAAATTTGCAGGAAATCTCGGTGTTTAACGCTCCAGCCTGCAATTCCGATCACCAGCCTCACCATCTTTTACAAACAAAATCAAGGCCTTGAAGATTGTTCAACGCCGACTCAATAAGAGCATATTGCCGAGTTCCGAGGTGTGGGGATGGCTGCATTTGACTCGGGAATATGTAGTCGGCGCCTCGTAGCCCGGACAGCCTATGTCTTGTGATCGGCCAGAATGACACAGCCGGTCACGTGCTCGGCCTCTCCAATTTCACCAAGCATTACATCAAGAGCTCGCCACAATCGAGACCGGATTATGAGAGAGCCAAGCCTGCCCGTTGATGCGCAGTCTTGGCCTTCTCGGTTGCATCACATCTCAAAAACGGTACTAATACAGATCAGACAAATAACCGAAAGAAAGGACATGGTTGGATTGGCCAAGCACCGGAGCGTTCAATGCGTGATGCCGAAAGCAAAATAACCAGGTCCGCTGGTGAAGTTGTTGTTGGTATTGCTAGCGTCAACCCACAGACCGCCTGGAGACGCCAGCAAATAGTCGATGGTTACGCCATCGGCCGCGGTCGCACTGGCCAAGCCCTGCACTGGATTATCTGCATTAATCGCTACAGATTTACCACTAGGAACAGCTGTCAGCATATTGCTTCCAAGGTTAAATAATGCAGCGGTGTCGTCGGTGCTGTTGCTGACATAAGTTCCGGTGAGAGGGGACCATGGGCTTTGTGGCGTGCCGAAATGCAGGCCTTGTACCAGGCCGCTACCGGTGTCGTGCTCGCCGTTAACCAAGATATAGGCCCCGCCATCATTGACGATGAAAGTGTCCCCGCGCACCAGTCCTGCAGAAGAAAAAGCAAACTCATAGTTGTTCCCCGAAACCGGCGCGTAGGTCCCGCTGGCGGTTGGCGTGGTACAGCTCGGGGAGTTTTTGCACATACTCCAGTTGCCTGTGCCGTCGATGGTGGTCGTGACGTACGACGATCGGGTCTGGCCACCGTTAGTGCTATCCGCCTGGTAGCGTAGGAGCACATAGGTGCCGGCAAGTGACGAGATGGTTGTGTTGGGTACAAGTGCGCTCTGTGCCATCAAAATCACCGGCTCGTCGACGCCGTTGACGATGGCATGCGAGATGCCCAAAACCCCGTTGCTTTGCATCGCGGTACGCATCGAATTGTTCGTAGAACCGGCGTCCATGCACACACCCGGATGGCTCGGGTCGGCGACAAGGCTCAAGGTACCGCTCAGCGCGTTGTTCTGGAAGCTAGACGCGTAGCTCGAGTAAACCAGTTGCGAGCCGCCTTGCGTAAATTGTGCGCTGCCAATCTGCCCAGTCAATGAAACCGCCACCAAGGGACTCGTCTGACTCATTGAGCAGGCTGCATAGGCAGATTGGGCTGTGCTGGTGCTGGTTGTGGCGGTGCTGCTGGTGCTGGTGCTGGTGGTGGTGGTGCCACCTCCACCACCGCCGCAAGCTGAAAGGGCTAGCGCGGCGAAAACGAGTCCTGCAAGTAATTTTTTATTCATCGCATTTAAATTAATGTTGGATAAGGTAAAAAACCACGAGCGAAGCGACCCAGCGACGCTGGGTTGTCGCGGCAGCCTAAGACTAAACGTAACTGGTTGTATTAATTTGCTGGATTAAGTGCTCTGATAGGGCCTAACCCTCGTAAAGCTTATTGATATGCAGACATATTGGCGACTTCTCACCTCGCCGAATAGGATGATGTGTGGCGCGCATGCAACAAATCGAGATAAGTCACTGATGACCGATGCCATCGGCTTGCGACCGCAGACCTTGTGGCGTGGCGTCGTGTCGCGCCAGCCCGTGGAGCCCCTTTGGCATCTTCCCCGCGTTGCGCCAAAGCCGCCGCTGCAGTGCAACGTGCCTTGGCGTGCTGCGCACCCCACGTTCTTGGCACCGAAGACTGCGCTTCGCGATCGAGTGCCGGCAAACCGCTGCGTAAACGGTGCCATGGGGCGCGCCACCGCAAGGCGACCCGTGTCGCCGTCAATGTCTGCGCCCCTGCAGATGATGCATCGTCGATCAGGCTGCCACAGCAGGGGCAAATCCCCCCGCGAGGGCCGACCTCAGATGGTCCACCAGAAGCTGCACTGCGCGAGGCGTCGTGGGACTCCAGGGACGAATCGCGTAAATTGATTCCCCGAAGAAACCCACGGGCCTCCACTCCGGCAGGATCAGACGCAAACGCCCCCGGCAGGCCGCGGTGTCAATACTGAAGTCGGGCACCAGCGCAATGCCCAACCCCGCGAGCACCGCCTCCCGCAGGACCTCGCTGGTGTTGGCGCGCAGCGGGCCCTGGACAGCCACCCGGACACGCTCGGTATCGGCGCCATCGTCACCTTGCCCTCCGCGTTCGAACATCCACGACGCCGCACCCGAGCGCAGATAGGTGAGGCACTCGTGCCCGCCGAGCTCAGATGGGTGCATGGGCATGCCGCGGCGGCGCAAATAGGCACTGCTTGCCACCAACAGCGAACGCGAGCGACACAACTCCCACGCCACGTGGTTTTCGGGTGGCGCCGCCACATGTCGGATCGCCAGATCGAATCCTTCCTGCGGCAAATTGGTCAGCCGGTCCGACAGTTCAAGTTCAGCGCGAATGTCGGGATAGCGACGCAGGAACTGCAACAGGTGCGGCGTGACATGCTGCCGACCGAGCGCGACCGGTGCCGTGACGCGCACCAGACCTCGCGGAGCAGCCGCAAGGTCATGAACGGCCGACACACTGTGCGCAATCTGCGCAAAGGCCGGTGCCGTTTCGTCAACCAGTCGCTGGCCAGCATCGGTCAGGCGCAGCACGCGCGTGGTTCTGCGGACCAGGGGCACACCGATGCGGCGCTCAAGTTGAGCGAGTTGCTGGCTCACAGCTGCCTTGGACACGCCCAGGCGCTGCGCCGCCGCGGTCAGGCTGCCCGTGGCGGCGATCACACCTAACCAATGCACCTGCTGCCAAAGCGAATCGTCGCGCGGAGGAACGCTGTTGGTCATGGATGGGCTCCCTGGCAATGTCTGAGGTTATGCAACCTGGTCTTATTGTTCATCACAATGAACAATGTCGTCAGGTAAATGCTCTATTCAAGCATCGGCGCAAGTCCTAGACTTCATGTCATTCGCAATTTGGACTTGGAGATTCGCATGGGCGCACCCGAAGCCTTCACCGCCACGGCCACCGTGGCGCACCACATTAACGGCCGGCCCGTGCAGGGCACGGCCTCACGCACGCAGCCTGTCTTCAACCCGGCCACCGGAACGGTGGCCCGTCAGGTCTTACTGGCCGATGATGCCGACGTGCGCGCTGCGGTGCACGCCGCGCAGGCTGCGTTCCCGAAATGGGCGGACACGCCCCCGGTGCGCCGCGCGCGGGTCCTGTTGCGGTTTCTGGATTTGATGAACCAACATCGGGACACCATCGCTGCCATGATTACCGCCGAACACGGCAAGGTTTTCTCCGATGCGCAAGGCGAGGTCACGCGGGGCATCGAGATCATCGAGTTCGCCTGCGGCATACCGCAACTCCTCAAGGGGGACTACACCGAGCAGGTGTCCACGGGGATTGATAACTGGACCATGAGGCAGCCCCTGGGCGTCGTGGCCGGGATCACGCCTTTCAACTTCCCTTGCATGGTGCCCTGCTGGATGTTTCCAGTCGCGCTGGCTGCGGGCAACACGTTCGTGCTCAAGCCCAGCCCGATCGACCCATCGCCAAGCCTGTTCATGGCCGAGCTGCTGACGCAGGCAGGACTTCCCGATGGGGTCTTCAACGTCGTGCAGGGTGACAAGGTCGCCGTTGACGCCCTGCTCTCACACCCCGACGTCAAAGCCGTCAGCTTTGTTGGCTCCACCCCAGTGGCGCACCACATTGCCCAGGAAGCAGCACACCACGGCAAGCGTGTGCAGGCCCTGGGAGGAGCGAAGAACCATATGGTGGTCATGCCTGACGCCGACATCGATCAGGCTGTGGACGCGCTTGTGGGTGCGGCCTTCGGCTCAGCCGGTGAACGCTGCATGGCCATTTCGGTGGCGGTGTTGGTGGGAGACGCTGCAGACGCCATCATGCCGCGGCTCGTCGAACGCACGCGTGCCCTCAAAATCAAAAACGGCATGGAGGCCGATGCCGAGATGGGTCCGATCGTCAGCGCCGCAGCCCTGCAGCGCATTTCCGCCTATGTCGAGTCCGGTTTGGCACAGGGTGCCAGCTTGCTTGTCGATGGTCGCAGCCACCGCGTGCACGGGTATGAGGCTGGATTCTGGCTTGGCGGCACGCTGTTCGACAACGTGACGCCCTCCATGAGCATCTATCAGGAAGAAATTTTCGGCCCGGTTCTGAGCTGCGTGCGCGTGCCCGACTTCGCCGCTGCACTCGAGTTGGTCAACACCCACGCCTATGGCAACGGCACGGCCTGCTTCACCCGGGACGGCCATGTCGCACGCGAGTTTTCGCGCCGCGTGCAGGCAGGCATGGTGGGAATCAACGTACCGATTCCAGTGCCCATGGCGTGGCACGGTTTCGGAGGCTGGAAGGCCAGTCTGTTCGGCGACACGCACACCTACGGCGAGGAAGGCGTGCGCTTTTACACCAAGCAAAAGAGCGTGATGCAGCGCTGGCCCCAAAGCACGCCGAAAGGCGCAGAGTTCGCCATGCCCACGTCGAAGTAACTCCAGCCCCGCCGCGCCGCCGACCACATGGCGCGCGCCCCGCAGCGTGGGCGCGCGCCATGCCGATGCAGGCACGGCATACCGCGCTTGCGTCATGCCTGACACCACTTTCGATCACATCATTATCGGCGCCGGCACTGCGGGCAGCTTGCTGGCTAACCGCCTCAGCGCAAATGGCAGCAAAACCGTGCTGCTGATTGAGGCCGGCGGCAAGGACGATTACCACTGGATTCACATCCCGGTGGGCTACCTGTACTGCATCGGAAACCCACGCACCGACTGGCTGTACCAGACCGAATCCGATCCAGGGCTGAATGGTCGCACCCTGCGTTACCCGCGCGGCAAGGTTCTCGGCGGTTGCAGCAGCATCAACGGCATGATCTATATGCGGGGCCAGGCGCGTGATTACGAGCAATGGGCGGATCTCACTGGAGACGATTCCTGGCGCTGGGACAACTGCTTACCCGATTTCAAAGCGCACGAAGACCACTACCGGCTCGATACACAAAGCGATCCAGCCTTTGCAGCCCTTCATGGACACGGCGGGGAATGGCGTGTGGACAAGCAACGCCTGCGCTGGGACGTTCTCGACGCCTTCGCCCAAGCCGCCCAGCAAGCCGGCATACCCCCGACCGATGACTTCAACAGCGGCAGCAATGAGGGCGTGAGCTACTTTGAGGTCAATCAGAAAAATGGATGGCGCTGGAATAGTGCCAAAGCGTTCTTGCGCCCAGCCTGCTTCGGTCGCCCCAACTTTGAGCTCTGGACTTCCGCGCAGGTTGCGCGTTTGCTTTTCGACACGCTCCCCGACGGCCAACGACGCTGCAGCGGGGTGCAAGTGTGGACCGGTCAAGAGATGGTCACTGCACGCGCGCGCGCCGGGGTCATTCTCAGCGCGGGCAGCATTGGTTCACCGCAAATCCTGCAGCTGTCGGGCATCGGGCCGGGCGAACTGCTGCAACAGCATGGCATCGTTCCTCTGGTGGATCTGAATGGCGTGGGGGCCAACCTCCAGGATCATCTGCAAATCCGGGCGGTATTCAAGGTACAAGGCACGCGCACCTTGAATACACGGGCTGCGAGCGTTTGGGGCAAGGCGATGATCGGGTTGGAGTACGCGCTGAGGCGCACGGGCCCGATGAGCATGGCGCCCAGCCAACTTGGCGTCTTCACGCGCAGCAGCACGCAATACCTGCATCCCAATATCCAGTATCACGTTCAGCCGCTTAGTCTTGACGCCTTTGGCGAGCCGCTTCACCGATTCGACGCATTTACCGCCAGTGTGTGCAATCTCAACCCCAGCAGCCGCGGCAGCGTGCGCATCCGAAGTCCGCGCTTTCAGGACGCGCCGGCGATTTCCCCGAACTACCTGAGCACTGACGAAGACCGCAAGGTGGCCGCGGACAGCCTGCGGCTGACGCGTCGCATTGTCGAGCAGCCGGCGCTGGCCCCGTTTCACCCGCAGGAGTTCAAGCCCGGGCTGCAGTTTCAGACCGACGAAGAACTCGCCCATCTGGCCGGAGATATTGCCACGACGATCTTCCACCCCGCAGGCACAACGCGTATGGGGCGTGCGGACGATGCACAGGCTGTTGTCGATACACGCCTGCGCGTACGCGACGGGCGCGGTGGCCACATCCTCGGGTTGCGGGTCATCGATGCGGGGGTGATGCCAACCATTCCCAGCGGCAACATCAACAGTCCGACACTGATGATTGCCGAGAAGGCGGCGCGGTGGGTGCAGCAGGAGACAGAGTGAGCGGACCCGTCTACGCTGCCTCGGCGCTGTAGCGCACCGCCAGGGTATGCGTCTGCCCAGGTTTGAGCGTGAGCACGTCATCGGCTGCGTTCGCGGATTCCACGCACAGCATGTTGCGCCAGCCTGTGGGGGTGAAATCCCCCAGGGCCGCGGCCTTGTCGTGCCCAGGATTCCAAACGACCGTGGAGGCCGATCCTTGCTTGGCGATGCGGATGCGACGGCGCAGGCGCGCGTCGACAATGGCGCACTCGCCCCACGCATGCACGTAAACCCGATCGATCTCGCCATCGAAGCGCAGCGGCGCGTCTTGCCGTTTGCGCGCAAAGCCCTCGGTCTTGTCTAGATAGGTACAGCCTTCCAGCCCGTCCAACTCGACTTCGGCGAGGTCCCGAACATAAAAATAGGCATGAAGGGCCTCTCCCACTGATAGCGGGATGGCCGTCGCGTTGCGGGTGGTCAGCGCGATTTCCAGCGTATCGGCAACGCGAATGCGCAGTTCAACCGGTGTGTCGTGCGGCCATTGCGCCCGTGTGGTGGCGCCGGGCGGCAGCCGAAGACAAAGTTCGGTCGCGCCCTGCCCCCCGGCGCTGTCGACCACATCCCACGATAGGGCACGGGCAAATCCGTGTGCCGGGAACGTCTCTTCAGTGGGGTGTGCTCCGAACCAGGGCCAGCATACGGGCACTCCGCCGCGAATCGAACGACCCGAGGCAAAGCGGGCGGATTCAGACAACCACACCACGGGTTCGCTCTGGGCCCTGGGGCGAAAGGTCGTGCAGTGCGCTCCCTGCATGCACACGCTGGCCACGCCGCCCGGATTCTCGATGTCGGCGAAAATCAATCCACCGGGGCCGCTGCGAAAGGTCAACTGACCCGGAATGGCAAAGGCTTGGAGCGCGGCGAGGTCTTGCATTGTGGCGAGGTGTGGCTTGAAAGCAGCGCCATTCTGCCAGCAGGACCCCGCACGCCATTCCGGTGGTGGTCGCCGGTGGCCCGGAATCGGCATGGCCATGCGCAAGCGTTGTGGCGATGAACTCTCCCGCCGCTAAGCCGCCTTCGCGGCTGTATTGGGGATTTCGCGGACCAAGGGCCAAGGCTTGCCCCCTCCTGCCCGGACGGCTTCGTCTGAGCGACGCCGCGCGTCGGGCCAGGTGAGGAAGGGGAATGCACGGGCACGTGTTCACGTTGCGTGCAGCGGCAAGCCTGTGCGCGCGCACCTGCATCCCGGGTGTGTTCAGGCGGCGGTTCAGATGCGTTCAGAGCTCAATCCGAGGCACCCGCGTCGACGACCATGCGGCGACCAGCGTGAGCGCGCCAGCCGCCATGAAGGTGAGATGAAACGCGTGGATCACTTGCAGCGTGGCCTGCTCACTGGTGCCGCGCAGAGCCGCCTGCAACTCGGCCGTCGAGGCGAGACCGAAAACCAACGCGCCGAACACGGCCGTGCCCACCGAAGCCCCAACCGACCTGGCCAGGGAGACCGTGGCTGCCGCTGCCCCGAGTCGGGCGCGTCCCGCCACAGTCTGGATCACGAGCTGCGAAGTGGGCATGACGGTGCCGAATCCAAGACCGGCAACCACACCAAGGACGCCCACAGTCCAGCTTCCGCCCGGAAGCCAACCCAGCACAAGCAGGGCCAACGCGGCCAGGACAAGTCCGAAACGTGGCGGCTGGTCTGGCCGGCCCGTATACGCCACGAGCCGCCCGGTGAGGTTGGATCCAAGGACCAGCCCCGCTGTGAGCGGCAACAAGAGCAGCCCTGCGTGCGCGGCGTTGCCATGCTTGCCAAGTTGCAGATAGACCGGCAGAAAAAATACCAGTGCGAACATGCTGGCTGCGAACAACGTGACCGTTAGGCTCGTCCAGGCGATGGCAGGTATGCGCAGCAGCTCCAGCGGCAGAAAGGGATGGGTTTGGCTGCGTTCGCGCCGAGCCAGAAGCGCACCCAGGAGGACGGCCACCCCGGCCATCGCCAGGCTCGGCGCGGAAACCCACGGGAAGCGGTGACCTGCCAGCGTCAGCCACAGCAAGGCGAGCCCGGCCATGCCGGCGAAGAGCACAACGCCGAGCGCATCGTGGCCTTGACCTGGAACCGCGTGACGCGGACTCCTCGGCAATCGCAATACACGCCAAGCCGCGATGGCCGCAAGCGGCAGGTTCACGGCGAAAAGCCAGCGCCAGCTGAACCGGCTGACGACAAGCCCACCCACGACCGGACCCGCAACGCTGGCGAGCACGAACACCACGCCGAAATACGCCTGGAATCGGGGGCGCTGGCGGGGCGGCACCACCTCCCCAATCAGGGCCTGGCTCATCACCATCAGCCCACCCCCGCCCAAGCCCTGAAGCATGCGCGAGGCAATCAGCCACCACATGCCCTGGCTCGCCATGCAGGCAGTCGAGCCAACAGCGAACAGCCCGAGCGCCGCAACCAGCGCATCGCGGCGCCCATAGCGGTCACCCAAGCGGCCATAAAGGGGGGCCATGATGGTGGACGACAGCAGATAGCCCACTGCAATCCACGCTGTGTCGCGCAAGTCGCCGAGGTCGCGCGCGATCGCCGGGGTCGCGGTTGCCAGAAGGGTCTGGTCCACCGCCGCCAGGAAAATCGGCAGCATGACCGCCGTGAACAATTGCACGAAGCGGCTCCAGGGCACGGCTGGCTCGGTCGTACTCGAGGATCCGGGTTCGAGCGGCGAGACGCCGGGCAGGGGCTCAGCGGAATCGGGAGGACTCATCGCAACAAAGGGGCTGTGGCGCCAGGTGAGAGTGGTGCGTGCTTGACATGGTCACGGCAGCGGCAGCGCCGTGGGCCCGGCTTGCGATGCGCCCATACGGTGTGGTGCCGGCCCCGCACATGGTGCCGTGCCAGCAGCCCAGCTTGCGCGCCCTGAATTGCACACCGGGGCACCGTGCACCACAATCCGCAGGCGGTTTTGCTCCGTGGCACCACGCCATTGACGACGCCCAGGGCGAAGCGATGGGGCGCGGGGGCGACGTGGGAGCCGCAAACACAGCATCAGGGCACGGCACTCAATCATGCAATCACCTGTTTAACGATCCCCGGGCTTGTGCGACAGTCGCCTTGCGGCGTTGGCTTGCGGCGAGCCGGGTCCTCGCGCCAGCAAGCGTAGCGCGAACCGCGCTTCTTCGCCCACCCTCAGCGGGCGCGCTTCACAACGGCGGGCGCCCCGGCCGGCAAAGAACCCAGAGCCTCGCCGTATGTCGTGCCCCAGCCGCCGCCAAGGGACTGAATCAGCGCAACCGTTGCGGTGTAGCGACGATTCAGCAGGACGATCTGGGCATTGCGTGCGCTGGTTGCTGTGGTCTGCGCGGTAATGACATTGAGGTATGGCGCCGTACCGGCCTTGTATTGATTCTCGGCCAGCCGCAACGACACGTCGGCTGCCTGTACCACCAGCGCCTGCTGCTGCGCCTCCTGTGCGAGGATGCGCTGGGCGGCCAGGTTGTCTTCCACTTGTTGTAACGCGGTCAGTACATCCTGTCGGTAGTTGGCAACCGTCTGGCGGTACGCCGCCTGGCTGGACGCCACCTGCGCGCGGCGAAGCCCACCGTCGAACAGCGTTGCTGCAAGACTCGGCCCCAGGGACCAGAAGAGCGATGGCACCGAGAACAGGTCGGCAACGCGCGTGGCCTGGCTGCCAGATTGTGCCGACAGCGTCAGGTTGGGGAACCAGGCGGTCTGTGCGACGCCGATTTGCGCATTGGCCGCCTCGACTTGTGCCTGCGCAGCAGCCAGATCAGGCCGGCGCTGCAGCAATTGCGCGGGAATGCCCGGCGGGATGACGGGCACATCGGGCATGGCGCCGTCTGCCGGCAGCGCAAAATCACTCGGCGGCGTGCCGACGAGAACAGCCACCGCATTTTGCAACTGTGCGCGGGCCACGCCAAAGTCCGTAAGACTGGTCTGCGCCTGCAGCAATTGAGTCTTTGCAGAAGCCACGTCAGCGGCCGTGTCCACCCCCGCCTTGTAGCGATTCTCCGTAAGGCGCAAGGCGCGCGCGTACGCCTCGGCGGTGTTTTGCGCCAAGCCCAACTGCGCATCCACCGTGCGCAGTTGCAGATAGCTCTGAGCCAGACTGCCTTGCAGGCTCAGCATGGTGTTGCGCAAGGTGGCCGCGCTGGCTTCGGCGCTGGCCTGGCTCGCCTGCACCTGAAGGCGGACCTTGCCCCACAGATCCGGCTCCCAACTCGCTGTGGCCGAGGCACTGACCGCGTTGCTGATACGCCCGGGCACCGCAACGCTGGTGCTGCTGCTCGCGAATTTGGAGCGGGTGGCGGCCGCCCCAGCGGAAAGCGTCGGGTAGTAAGCAGCCTGCGCCTGAGCGATGGCGGCACGGGCCTGGTCGTACGCGGCCAATTGCGCCGCCAGGCTCTGGTTGCGCTGCGCGACTTGCGCTTCGAGCTTGTTCAGCACCGGGTCTCCGAACACCTCCCACCAGGGACCCCGCGGCGCTGCCGCCAGGTGTTGCGCCGGTTGCCAGTCGCCTCGCGCCTGGGCATAGCCCATGGGCATCGCCACCTTGGCGGGTGGTTCGGGCGGAGTTGCGGCGCAGGCGGACAGCAACAAGAACCCCAGCGCACAGACAACGAGCCGTGATCGGTCAACGTGTGCAGCCGGATCACCGTGCCCCGAGCGGCACGGCGCCTCCGCCGGGCTTCGGGAACAGGGCAAGCGATTAGGAATACAGGTGATGGGCATGGTGGTCAGATCGGCGTGTCGATCGGCATCGGATGGCCACTTCGCCCAAAGCGGCGCAGGGTCCAGCGGCGCAGACTGTCGAGTTCGAGGTAGATGACCGGCGTGGTGTACAGCGTCAGCGCTTGACTCACGAGCAAGCCGCCGGCAATGGCGATGCCTAGCGGCTGGCGTAGCTCAGCGCCGTTGCCCGTGATGAATGCCAGTGGCAACGCGGTGCCCAATGCGGCGAGCGTGGTCATCAGAATCGGGCGCAGGCGCAGCGTGGCGGCCTGAAAAATGGCGTCACGGGGCTCCGCGCCCTGCTCGCGCTCCACCTGCAAGGCAAAGTCGACCATCAGGATGGCATTCTTTTTCACGATGCCGATGAGCAGGAATACTCCAATCAGCGCGATGATGGAAAACTCGGTATGAAACAGCATGAGCGCCAGCACGGCACCCACACCGGCAGGCGGCAGGGTGGACAGGATTGTCAGCGGATGCAACGTGCTTTCGTACAGAATACCCAGCACGATGTAGATGGCGAAGATCGCCGCCATGATGAACAGCGGCTGATTCTTCAACGTGTCGGAAAACAACTGGGCCGTTCCTTGAAAGCCGCCGTGAATGTCCGACGGAAGGCTGATTTCCGCCATCGCCTGGTCGATCTTGCCCTGGATCTGGCTGAGTGCAATGCCCTTGTCCAGGTTGAAGGAGATGGTTGACGAGACAAACAGGCCCTGGTGGTTGACCGCAAGCGGTGTGTTGGAGAGTTCGAAATGCGCCAAGGCCGATAACGGCACACGATTGCCGTTGCTGCCCACCACGTAGATGTCTTGAAGCGCGGATGCGCTTTGCTGGTACTGCTGCGCCGCCTCCATGACCACACGGTACTGGTTCAGCGGGGCGTAGATGGTGGACACAAGGCGTTGGCCGAACGCGTCGTTTAACGTCTGGTCGATGGTGGCGATGGGAATTCCGGACCGCGCGGCTGCGGCGCGGTCGAGGACCAGTCTGAGCTGCAGGCCGCTGGCCAGCTGATCCGTATTGACGTCATTCATGCCCGGGATGCGCTTGAACGCAGCCAGCACCTTGGGCTCCCACTCGCGCAGGGTATTCAAGTCGGACGCCTGCAGCGTGTATTCGTACAAAGCCGCCGACGGCCTGCCACCGGCGCGGATGTCCTGCACCGGGAACATGAACGTCTGCGCGCCGGGCACATTCGCCAGCGCCTTGCGCAGTTCGACGATGATCGCCTGCACGCCCTGGCGTTGATCGATCGGCTTGAGCTGCATGAACATGAAACCGCTGTTGGTCGTCCCACCGCCCGTGAAAGCCAGGACGTTTTGAACCCCCGCATTCCTGCGCACGATGCCCACGATCTTTTCGAGTTTCTTGCTCATGTCCTGGAAGGAAATCGATTGGTCGGCCTGCACCGAACCCACCAGAAGCCCCGTGTCCTGAATCGGAAAAAATCCTTTGGGCACCACGGCATAGAGATAGATGCTCAGGCCAATCGTGGAAAAGAACACCAGGAGCATGATCCTCGGATGCGCAAGCGCCCGCTGCAAGCTGTGCGCGTATCCGCGATGAACCGCATCCCAGCTGCGCGCCAGGCGTCCTGATTGCTGGCCGACCGTGCCGCCGCCTCCACGATGCGGGCGCAGCCAGCGCGAGGCCAGCATGGGCGTCACCGTCAGTGAAACGAGAAGCGAGATCCCGATGGCGACTGACAGCGTGACGGCGAATTCGTGGAACAGGCGCCCCACGATCCCACCCATGAACAGCACCGGCAGGAATACGGCAATGAGCGAAAGACTCATCGACAGCACCGTGAAGCCCACCTCGCGCGCGCCCTTCAAGGCCGCGTCGAGGGGGCGCATCCCGGCCTCGACATGGCGCATGATGTTCTCCAGCACAACGATAGCGTCATCCACCACGAAGCCTGTGGCAACGATCAGCGCCATCAAGGACAGGTTGTCGAGCGAGTAATCAAGCAGCCACATCGCAGCGAACGTGCCCACGAGCGACAACGGGACCGCAAGCGCTGGGATCAGCGTGGCGCGCCAGTCACGCAGGAACAACCAGACCACGCCCACAACCAGGAGCACGCCGAGCAGAAGGGTATTCTCGACTTCGCCGAGCGATGCCCGAATGGTGGTGGTGCGGTCGGACATGATGCGCACATCGATACCGGCGGGAATGGATGCTTCGAGCTGCGGCAAGGCCGCCTTCACGCCCTCCACGGCGCTGATGATGTTGGCTCCTGGCTGGCGGAAAATGATGAGCAACACGGCTTGCTCACCATTGGCCAGACCCATGTTCTGGTTGTTTTGCAGACCTTCGGCAACCTGCGCCACGTCATCGAGTCGAATGGGTGCGCCGTTCTTATAGCCAACAACGATGCGCTGGTACTGCGCAGGAAGGCTGATCTGATCGTTGGTGCCGATCTGCCACCGGTGGTTGGCGCTATCGACTGCGCCCTTGGGCGTGTCCACATTGGCAGCCGCGATGGCTTGGCGGATCTGCTCCAGCCCCAAGCCCATGCCGTTGATGCGAGGCAGATCCAACTCCACACGCACAGCTGGCAACGCCGAACCGCCAACGTTGACCTGACCGATGCCCGAAAGTTGCGAGATCTTCTGCGCCAGGATCGTCGAGGCGGCGTCGTACATCTGGCCCCGCGTCAGGTTCTTGGACGTGAGCGAGATGATCATGATCGGCGCATCGGCCGGGTTGACCTTGCGGTACGTCGGGTTTCCCGTCAGTCCCGTGGGCAGCAGTGGCAACGCTGCATTGATGGCTGCCTGCACTTGCCTGGCTGCGCTGTTGATGTCCTTTGACAGATCAAACTGCAGGATGACCCGCGTGGAGCCCAGCGTGCTGCTCGACGTCATCTGTGCGATGCCGGCGATCGTCCCGAGTGAGCGCTCCAGCGGCGTGGCCACCGTTGCCGCCATGACCTCCGGGCTGGCCCCGGCCATATTGGCCTGAACCGTGATTGTCGGGAAGTCCACCTGCGGCAGCGGCGCCACCGGCAGCAGCCGAAAAGCGATGATGCCAGCCAGGAGCACCGCAAGCGCCAGCAGGCTGGTACCGACGGAGCGCCGAATGAACGGGGCCGAGAGGTTCACGCCCCGCCCTCCTCGGCAGCTTCACCGGGCGCGCCAAAATGCCGCGCTTTCCAAGCCGCCGTGCGCCGGGCCATGCGGTCAAATGCGAGATAGATCACCGGGGTGGTGAACAGGGTGAGCAATTGCGAAAGCAGCAAACCACCCACCAGCGTGATACCCAGCGGCTGGCGCAACTCCGCCCCCATGCCGCCGCCCACCACAAGCGGTACGGCGCCAAACAGCGCGGCGAAGGTGGTCATCAGGATGGGCCTCAGCCGCAGGTGCGCGGCTTGCACCATTGCGGCCTCGGGCGCCATCCCCTGATTGCGCTGCGCGTCAAGCGCGAAGTCCACCATCAGGATCGCGTTCTTCTGCACGATGCCGATGAGAAGAATGATGCCAATGATGGCGATCACCGTCAGATTGTGCCCCGTGGCCATGAGGGCCAGCAAGGCCCCGATTCCGGCCGAGGGCAGGGTGGACAGGATCGTGACGGGATGAATGTAGCTTTCATAGAGGACCCCGAGCACGATGTACATCGTGGCAACCGCCGCCAGCAGCAACCACAATTCGTTGGACAGCGCCGCCTGGAACGCGCTGGCCGCGCCCTGAAAGGCGATGGCCACCGACGGGGGCAACTGCGCATCGCGCGCAGCGCTTTCAATCGCGCTGACCGCCTCACCGAGCGAGGCGCCTGATGCCAGCTGGAACGAGATCAGCGCCGCTGGAAACTGTCCAAGATGGTCCACCGCCAGGGGCGTTGCGCGTTGCTCAACGTGGGCAATGCTCAGCAGCGGGACCGCCTGGCCGCTGCTTGACGTCAGATACACACCGTCCAACGCCGCTAGGCCGCCCGCGCCAGTCTTGTCCATGCCCAGCACGACGCGGTATTGTGCCGACTGGGTGAAGATGGTCGACACCAGGCGTTGCCCGAAGGCGTTGTACAGGGCGCTGTCGACAGCGCTCATGGTGACACCCAATCGCGCGGCGGCTGCGCGATCCACGTCCACGAAGGCCTGCAGACCCTGGTCCTGCAAATCGCTGGTCAGCCCCGCGAGCTGGGGCAGACCACGCAAGCGCTTCAAGAGCGACGCGTTAGCCTCTGCAAGCTGGGTCTGGCTGGTCGCCGACAGGCTGAACTGGTACGGATAGCGACTAGGAATGTCGTCGATGGTCAGATCCTGCACAGGCTGCATGTAGGTGCGAATGCCTTCCACGTTGGCAGCGCGATCCGTCAGCCGCTGGATGATCGGCGCCACTCGCAGCACACGCTCATTCAGCGGCTTGAGATTGATGAGCAGGCGGCCTGTGTTCATTGTGGTGTTGACGCCATCGATACCGACCACCGAGGAAATGCTCGCCACCGCAGGATCGTGCAAAAGCGCATCCACCAGTGCCTGCTGACGCCTCGTCATGGCGTTGAAGGAAGCATCCTGCGGCGCGACCGTGGTTGCCTGGATCAACCCGGTGTCCTGCACCGGGAAGAAGCCCTTCGGGATCGTGATGTACAGGGCCACGGTCAGCAACAGCGTGCCCACCGCCAGGAGCAAGATGAGAGCCTGGTGGCCGAGAACCCACGAAAGCGCGCGCGCGTAACCGTCGGCCAATCGGTCAAACGCCCGGCCACTGGCGCGAAACAGGCGCCCCTGCTTGTTTTCCGGCACATGACGCAAAAGCCGCGCTGACAGCATCGGCGTGAAGGTCAGGGACACCGCCGCCGAAATCACGATCGCCACCGCCAGCGTGATGGCGAATTCGCGAAACAGCCGGCCCACGACGTCGCCCATGAACAGCAGTGGAATGAGCACGGCGATCAGGGAGAACGTCAGCGAGATGATGGTGAACCCGATCTGCGCGGCGCCCTTGAGCGCGGCCTGAAGCGGCGGCTCACCAGCCTCGATGTACCGGGCGATGTTCTCGATCATCACAATGGCGTCATCGACCACGAAACCGGTGGCGATGGTCAGCGCCATCAGTGTGAGCGTGTTGATGGAAAATCCGAACAGGTACATCGCGCCGAACGTGCCCACCAGTGCCAAAGGCACTGCAGTGGCCGGGATAAACGTGGCACGCCCGCTGCGCAGGAATATGAAGATCACGGCCACCACGAGCAGCACCGATAGCAGGAGCTCGAAGCTCACGTCGGAAATGGCTGCGCGTATGGTCACGGTGCGGTCCGACAGCACCGACAACTGGGCTGCGGCCGGCAACTGCTGCTGCAGGCTGGGTATCAGCTTGTGGATGCTGTCCACCACCTGGATGACGTTGGCTCCAGGCTGACGCTGCACGTTGATGACGATGCCCGGCTTGCCATTCACCATCGCCGCCTGCCAGGCGTTTTGCGGGCCCGTGTCGATCGTTGCCACATCGCCCAGGCGCACGGGAGACCCTGCCTTGTACGCGATGATGGTCTGCCGATACTGTTCAGGCGTTTGCAATTGGTCGTTGGCGTCGATCGTGAACGACTGCTGCAGCCCATCGATGCTGCCCTTGGGCGTATTGACATTGGCCCCGGCAATGGCGCTACGGATGCTGTCCAGACTTAGCCCGAGGGCGGCAAGCGCCTGCGCATTCACGCTCACGCGCACCGCGGGCTTATGACCGCCAGACAGCGTAACCAGACCAACACCCGAGACCTGCGAAAGCTTCTGGCTCAGTCGCGTATCGGCCAAGTCATACAGCGTGGTCAGGGGTAGCGAGCCAGAGGTCAGCCCCAGCGTAATGACGGGAGCGTCGGCAGGGTTGACCTTCGCGTAGATCGGCGGCTGCGGCAAATCCGTTGGCAAGAGGCTGCTGGCAGCATTGATGGCCGCTTGCACCTCTTGCTCAGCCACGTCAAGCGAGAGGGCAAGTTCGAAGCGCAGCGTGATGACCGATGCACCGCCCGAACTCACGGACCACATCTGCGCCAGGCCTGGCATCTGCCCGAATTGGCGCTCCAGCGGCGAGGTGACCGACGATGTCATCACATCCGGGCTGGCACCGGGGTAAAGCGTGGTGACCTGGATCGTCGGGTAGTCGACCTCGGGCAGTGCCGCCTGCGGCAGGAGCCTGTAGCCAACAAAGCCTGCCACAAGCACCGCGATCATCAAAAGCGTGGTGGCGATGGGTCGCAGGATAAACAGGCGCGAAGGGCCTCGACGCCCTGCGTTGGGGTCTGCCGGCTCCTGGTGCGACGAGGACTCGTCGTCTTGGGCCACCTCGCTCATGCTCACCGTGCTCCGCTGGCCGCAGCCGACCTTGCCCGCTCACCGGCTCGACTGACGGCTTTTTGCGGCCGCGACGCGCTGCCGCCGGGGGCGCTCGCCTGCGCCTGCACCACCTTGACCTCGCGGCCATCGCGCAAGCGGTCCAGACCATCCGTCACGACGCGCTCTCCGGGCTGAAGGCCGGAGAGAATCTGGGTGAGGTTGCCGTCGGTGGCGCCCGTGCTCACTTTGCGCAAGGCCACTTTGTCCCCGGAGCCGATCACGTACACATAGGTCCCGGGAGCGCCGACCGCCACCGCCGTCGTTGGCACCACCACCGCATGGGCAATGGTCCGCACCAGCAGGCGCACGTTGACGAACTGGTTGGGATACAGCGCCATGTCCTTATTGTCGAACTCGGCGCGCAGATTCAAGGTACCGGTTGCAGTGTTGATCTGGTTGTCCGCTGCCACCAGTTTCCCGCTTGCCAAAACTTTCGTGTTACGCGCGTCCCAGGCCTCAGCCGTCAGCGACGCTCCCCTCATGAGCTGGCCGACCACCTCACCAATCGCCTGCTGCGGCACAGCGAACGTCACATCGACCGGCTGGACCTGGGCGATGGTGGCAATCGGCGTGGCGCTGCCGCTCGTCGTACCGGAAACATTGCCAGAGCCAACCGCGCCAGAGGTGGTCACCATATTGCCCGCGTCCACCGGGCGTAGACCCGCCAGGCCTGCCACGGGAGCGGTGATGCGCGTCCAGGCGAGTTGCAGCCGCGCATTATCCAAGGCCGCCTTGTTCACATCCAGCGTGGCCTTGTATTGGGCCACGGCTGCACGCTGATCCGACACCTGCTGCGCAGCGATCGAATCCTGCTTGAGCAGGATCTCGTAGCGGGCGAGGTCCCCCTCGGCCCCAGCGAGTTGCGCCGCCGTCTGCTCCATCTGCGCTTTGGCCTGCTCCACGGCGATCTGGAACGGTCGCGGATCGATCTGCGCGAGCAATTGCCCGGCCTTGACCATCTGCCCCTGCTTGTAATCCACGCTTTGGAGCAAGCCGCTCACGCGCGGCATCACGTTGACCAGGCTGCGCGGCGTGACGGTACCCAGGGCGCTCAGCCACACCGGCAGCGGCTGCGCACGAGCAACAGAGGCCGTCACCGGTTGCGCAGGCTGCTTGCCCACCAGACCCGCGGGGCCTTTCTGCGCATGACTGACCTCGCCCAGCCGCCACCAAAGAAACAGACCCACGACCGTTGCCGCCAACGCAAGCAACCAACGCCCGCGACGCGCCGCTGAAGGCATGACAGAAGTCGGAGTGGAATGGGGGCCAAGGCCGGATGAAGTCATGGATGGAGGCTGCTCGGGAAGGAATGACGATTGCGTGGGGTCAGGCGAAACTCAGGCACATTCTCCGACCACGCCCGCCCACGTCGGTTTTTTGGGGCATGCCAGAGCCGCGTCGCGGCGCGACGACGCAGGCGTTGAGCATGCCAGAGCCGCATGAAGCCGAAGTGTGGCTTACGTGTCGAAGTATTGCTGCAACCAGTCGTCGGGCCCTCGGGCCCGGCATTTGAAAGGCAACGCGCCCCGATCGTCGTTCTGCCGGCACGGTAGTGCCCTGCCTGACGGCCCGGCCCCGGTGCGCATCAGAGCGCGTCGGAAAGCCATCGCTCACGGCTCAATGCCCCTGGCCTTGCGCTCGTGCCTCCAGTACACCTCGGTGCTGCCTTCCGCACCTGCACGGTTGAGTGTTCGCGCGAGCACGAAAAGAAGGTCCGAAAGCCGATTCAGATATTGAAGCGGGTGGGCGAGTTCAGCCTGAGCTGGCGTCGGCGCGCTGGTGTTGCCACCGGTGGTGTGCATCTGGCCACTTGGCCCGGTCACGGCTTCGCCTGCCACGGCAACCACCGCGCGCTCGGCTCGGCGCGCCACCGTGCGGCACACATGGGCGAGGCTGGCCGCGCGCGTGCCGCCGGGAAGAATGAACTCTTTGAGTGGCGGCAGTTTGGGGTTGTACTCGGCAAGCGCGGCATCCAGTCGCTGCACATGCGCGTCGTGCATGATCGTCATGCCTGGCACAGCGAGCTGACCGCCGAGGTCGAACAGGTCATGCTGCACCTGCAGCAAAAGCTCGCGAACGGTGTTTGCCATGGGCTCGGTCAGCAGCAGCCCGATGTGCGAATTCAACTCGTCCACCTCGCCCAGCGCGTGGATGCGGGCCGCGCCTTTGGAGCAACGTGAGCCATCGCCCAAGCCGGTCGTACCGGCGTCGCCGGTACGCGTGGTGATGGCCGTGAGCCGATGTCCCATGATTGGGTCCTTTAAAAGTCGGGAGGACAGCCCTGCCGAGCGCGCACGCCATGGCAAGGGGCAACACGCGTATTCTTACCCAAGCGCATCACCCCCAAGAAACACAGGAGACTGCAATGAACGCCTCGCTCCACCCCCAGATCCTGCAACGTGCGGTCTCGCCTGCCCTGCTCGACGCGTTGGCACAGCGCTTTGGCGCGCACTTCACCACCGCCCTCGCCATCCGCCAGCAGCACGGCCGCGACGAATCGCCCTTTGACGTCCCGCCACCCGCTGGCGTGGTCTTTTGCACGTCGACCGACGATGTGGCCAATGCGGTCAAGCTCTGCGCCGCGCACGACACGCCGGTGATCGCCTTTGGCGCGGGTTCTTCGCTTGAAGGCCAGCTTCTTGCGGTACGCGGCGGTATCAGCCTTGACCTCGGCCGCATGAATCGGGTTCTGGCAATTGCTGCCGAGGATATGAGCGCCACCGTCGAGGCGGGTGTCACCCGGCTGCAATTGAACGAGGAGTTGCGCCATAGCGGGCTGTTTTTCCCGATCGACCCCGGCGCGGATGCGACCATCGGCGGCATGATGGCCACTCGCGCCTCGGGGACGAACGCGGTGCGCTATGGAACGATGCGCGAGAACGTGCTTGCGCTGACCGCCGTGCTTGCAGACGGACGCATCGTGCGCACAGGCACGCATGCGCGTAAGAGCAGCGCGGGCTACGATCTCACGCGCCTGATCGTCGGCAGCGAGGGAACGCTCGCGATTGCCACCGAGGTCACATTGAAGCTCTACCCGCAACCCGAAGCGGTGGCCGCGGCCGTGTGTTCATTTCCCGATGTTGCGAGTGCCGTGGACTGCACCATCGCGACGGTTCAAGCCGGCATCCCGATTGCACGCTGCGAACTGATGGATGCGCACGCCGTACGTGCGGTCAACGCGCATGACCGCCTGGGTCTGCCGGAACAACCCTTGCTGCTGATGGAATTCCACGGCTCGCCGGCGTCCGTGCGCGAGCAGGCCGAGTCCGTTCAGGCCATCGCAATGGACCATGGTGGATCGCATTTCGCGTGGGCCGATACCCCGAGGAGCGGAACCGCTTGTGGAAGGCCCGCCATCACGCGTATTTCTCTGCGCTGCAAATGCGCCCGGGCTGCCGCAGCGTGACCACCGACACCTGCGTGCCCATCTCCAAGCTCGCGGAAAGCATCAATCTGACTGTTGCCGAGGCCGACGCGGCCGGTCTGCCCTATTTCATCGTGGGTCATGTGGGCGACGGCAATTTCCATGTGGGGTACCTGATCGATCCCGCCCAACCCGCGGAGCGCGAGCTCGCCGAGCGCCTCAACGCGCAGCTGGTGCGCCGAGCCCTCGCCCTGGGCGGAACCTGCACAGGGGAACACGGCATCGGTCTGCACAAGCAGGGGTTCCTGCGCGAGGAGGTCGGCGACGATGCCCTGGACACCATGCGCGCCATCAAGAACGCGCTGGATCCGAAAGGCATCCTCAATCCCGGAAAGATTTTCGCCTGAGCTGCACCCCAAAGGGCCGGCCTGGTTTGCAGCGAGGGGCTTGGCCAACTGGCGAATGCCCCGCGCGCCTAGCCGCCAAAGTAGCTCGGAAGGATTTTTGAGCGCGCGGTCTTGGGGTTGTCCGCGAGCAAATGCGGATCATCGGTGACGATGATGAGACCCGCCATCGGGTCGCCGAAGCCGTGCACGGTGGGCCGCTTCTTCGGGACGGTCCTGCCGCCCGGCTCCTTCACCAGTTCGGCGTGGACCGAGCAGTAGTAATACTTCAGTCCCGGATGACGGAATGTGATGGTGTAGGTGTGCACGGCGTGGCCTGGACCAGGAGTACCCTGCACGGCCCCCTCAAAGGTCTTGCTCGTGGCTCCGGTGGCTGGGTTGTAGCCGATGATGGTGTGCGCGCCCGTGTCTTCATCGACGAATACCACCGGCTGACCCGGTCGAACGACCACAACGTTCTCCAGAAACATATTCGCCCCATTCATGTGCACGTAGACCGGCGCCCGCGCAGCGGGCGCTGCTTGCGCTCCTGGGATGGCGAACCCTGCAGCCGCGCACAAAGCGGTGAACAAGGCGGCACGGCCGATATGCCGCAGGGCGGGATGAACCGAAAGACGCGATTGCATGGGACCTGTCCTCGTGGAATGCACCATGCCGAACCCTAGGCTCACCCTGCCATCCGGTCAATGCAGGCTCACATGGCGTTACCGCTGCAACGCCTGTTTGCGCCACGCGAGCGGGCTCCAAGCACGCATTGGCAGCGGCCATTTGCGCCGACACGGGGGCCTGATCGCCAAACCGGCATGACGGCCTGCAAGGAAACAGGCAAAGCCGTATGCTCAAAAATGTCAGCAGTGTTTCACCTTGTGGACCCCGCTTCGTCAGGATAGACCCTGATGCAGCGCAACATTGGGCACGTTATGGTTTGCGACAATACCTAAAACTTCCGTTCGCAGCCCCGCAACCATGAATGCCCCCATCCCCCAAGATATCGCCACGCGCGCTCAGCGGCAGGCGCAGGTCGTCGCCGCGCTGTCGGATGTGCTTCCGGCTTCGTGCCTGCTCTGGCAGCGTGAGGACGTGACGGCCTATGAGTGCGACGGGCTGGCGGCGTACCGGCAAAGGCCGCTGGTCGTTGCCCTGCCGGAGACAGAATCGCAGGTTGCCGCCGTGCTGCGGATATGTCACCATCTGACGGTTCCCGTGGTAGCACGAGGCGCCGGCACGGGACTTTCCGGCGGCGCGTTGCCGCACGTGGACGGCGTGCTGCTCGCGCTGTCGCGCTTCAACCGGATCAAGACCATCGACGTTGCGGCACGCACCGCAACGGTGGAGTGCGGTGTGCGCAACCTGGCCATCTCCGAAGCTGCTGCGCCGCATGGTTTGTATTACGCACCCGATCCTTCGAGCCAGATCGCCTGCACCATCGGCGGCAATGTGGCCGAGAATTCAGGCGGCGTGCACTGCCTGAAATATGGGCTGACCGTGCACAACGTGCTGCAGGTGCGGGGCTACACGGTGGAGGGCGAGCCCCTCACCATCGGAAATCTGGCAGGCGACTGCCCCGGGCCAGACCTGCTTGCCGCCGTGATCGGCAGCGAGGGGATGCTGATGGTCGTGACCGAGGTCACGGTCAAACTCATTCCCAAGCCACACCTGGCACGCTGCATCATGGCCAGCTTTGATGACCTGCGCAAGGCGGGCGATGCCGTGGCCAGCCTGATCGCCGCCGGCATCATCCCCGCAGGGCTGGAGATGATGGACAAGCCCATGACCGTTGCTGCCGAAGCGTTTGTCCATGCCGGCTATGACCTCGACGCCGAGGCCATCCTGCTGTGTGAGTCGGACGGCACCGCAGAGGAAGTCGAAGAGGAAATCGGCCGCATGAGTGCCGTGCTGCAAGGCTGTGGCGCCACCGCCATCGCCGTGAGCCAGTCAGAGGCTGAGCGGCTGCGTTTTTGGAGCGGGCGCAAAAACGCCTTCCCTGCCTCCGGCCGCATCTCCCCCGACTACTACTGCATGGATGGAACCATTCCGCGCAAGCGGGTAGCCGACATGCTGTTGTCGATCAAGGACATGGAGCGCGAGTTCTCCCTGCGCTGCGTCAACGTGTTCCACGCCGGCGATGGCAATCTTCATCCGCTCATCTTGTTCGATGCCAACCAAGCAGGGGAGTTGGAGCGCGCCGAGGCCTTCGGTGCCAAGATTCTGGAGACCTGCGTGGAAATGGGCGGCTCGATCACCGGCGAACATGGTGTGGGTCTGGAGAAAATCAATTCCATGTGCGTGCAGTTCAGCCCCGAAGAGCTTGAGCAGTTCCGCGCCTTCCGGCGCGCCTTCGATCCGGCTGAGCTGCTCAACCCGGGCAAGAACATTCCCAGCCATGCGCGCTGCGCCGAGTACGGAAAGATGCATGTGCGCGGCGTGCGCACGCCCTTTCCGGATCTGCCTCGCTTCTGACACCCACGTTGCCTCTTTGCGCTGATCTCCGGGGATGATCCGACCGTTGCCGGTCGGATCATCCCCGGCCATGGTGCACGCAATGCGACGCGAATCCTCACGATCCTTCACCTTTAACCGAGACTGTTTGTGAACCCCTCCGATTCCCTGGCCGCCCTGCAGGAGCAGGTGCGGCAAGCTGCAGCGGAACACGCATCGCTCATTGTGCGTGGCGGCGGCAGCAAGGCTTGGCTGAGCCTGCCTGCGGGCCCCGCGCGCGAGCAGCGTGCGCTGGACATGCGCACCTACGCCGGCATCATCAGCTACGAACCCACTGAACTCGTCGTGACCGCGCGAGCCGGTACGCCACTGGCCGAACTCGAAGCCGCTTTAGCCGCGCACGGTCAATGCCTTCCGTTCGAGCCACCGCACTATGCCCACACTGGAGCGCAAGCCACCGTGGGCGGTATGGTTGCAGCTGGGCTCTCCGGCCCAGGGCGTCAGGGCGCAGGCGCGGTGCGCGACTACGTGCTGGGCGCCGCCCTGCTCGATGGTCGCGGCGCGGTCCTGCATTTCGGCGGACAGGTCATGAAAAATGTCGCCGGCTTTGACGTGTCACGCCTGCTCGTCGGGTCCATGGGATCCCTCGGTGCCATCGTCGAGGTCTCGCTCAAGGTATTGCCCGTTGCGCCGGCCGAGGCCACGCTCGTTTTCGAGTTGGGCAAGCAGCGCGCCCTGGAACAAATCAACGCGTGGGGTGGGCAACCAATCCCCATCGCCTCAAGCGCCTGGTGGAGCGATGACGCGGGCACCGATGTGCTTCACGTGCGGTTGCGCGGGGCACGCGCGGCCGTGGCGGCAGCGTGCAGTCGGCTGGGTGGCACGCGCCTCGACGACGATGCCGCCCAAAAGCTTTGGCAGGGACTGCGCGAGCAGACTCTGCCCTGGTTCGCTCCGACTTGGGCACAGCCCGGTGCAGCGGGCGAATGCCTGTGGCGGCTGGGCGTGCCGCCCACCACGCCACCACTGAAGCTGCAGGGTTCCCTGCTCATTGAATGGGGCGGCGCGCAGCGCTGGATCAAGAGCGAGTTGCCCGCTGCAGTGATGCGCGAGGCGGCGACCGAAGCCGGGGGGCATGCCACGCGGTTTCGCGGTGGCGACAGCGCCACCCCGGTGTTCACCCCGCCTGCACACCCGCTTGAGCGCATTCATCACGACATCAAGCGCGCATTTGATCCGCACGGTGTATTCCCCGCGATGTTCCCCGATCACTGAGACCCCGGTCAAAGCCGCCAAGTATTCTCATCATGGAAACACGACTGTCTCCCGAATTCGCCGGCACCGCTGAAGGCCAAGAGGCGGAAAGCATTCTGCGCGCCTGCGTGCATTGCGGCTTTTGCACCGCCACCTGCCCCACCTACCAGTTGCTTGGCGACGAACTGGACGGCCCACGTGGGCGCATCTACCAGATCAAGCAGGTCCTCGAAGGCGAGGCGCCCACCCGCAGCACCCAGCTCCATCTCGATCGCTGCCTGACCTGTCGCAACTGCGAGACGACCTGCCCCTCGGGCGTGGCCTATGGTCAGCTTCTGGACATTGGCCGCCGCGTCGTCGACGCGAAGGTTCCCCGTCCTGCTGGCGAACGTGCCAAGCGATGGGCGCTCAAGGAAGGCCTGACTTCGCCGCTGTTTGGCCCGGCGATGAAGCTGGGCCAGATCCTCAAGCCGCTCGTGCCCACGGGGCTGAAGGACAAGGTGCCGCAACCCAAGCCAGCCGGCTCGTGGCCGACCCGTGAGCACGCCCGCCGCGTCCTTATGCTGGCCGGGTGCGTGCAGCCCTCCATGGCACCCAACATCAACACCGCCACCGCCCGCGTTCTCGACGCCCTCGAGGTACAGGTCTTGCTGGCCGATGGCGCTGGCTGCTGCGGCGCGATCCGCCAGCATCTATCCGACCACGACGGGGCGCTGGCCGACATGCGTCGCAATATCGATGCCTGGTGGCCGCTGGTGGAACGCGGCGCCGTGGAGGCCATCGTCATCAATGCCTCGGGCTGCGGGGTGCAAGTGAAGGACTACGGTCGCGAGCTGGCGCACGATCCTGTTTATGCCGAGCGCGCGAAACGCATCTCCGAGTTCGCGCGCGATCCCATCGAATTTCTGGCGGAGCAGGGTCCGCAAATCGCAGCCCGGCTCCAGCGCAAACCGGCCGAAAGCCTGGCGTGGCATCCACCCTGCACACTGCAGCACGGCCAGCGGCTCGGTGGCCAGGTGGAAACGTTGCTACGCAGCTTGGGATTCACAGTCAGCTTGCCAGCCGAGAGCCATCTGTGCTGTGGTTCGGCCGGAACGTACTCCGTGCTGCAGGGCAGCCTGTCCAAGCAGCTTCGCGAGCGCAAGCTCAAAAATCTCGCGCACTTGGCACCGGAGCGCATTTTGAGCGCGAATATTGGCTGCATCCAGCATCTACAGGCCGGCACCACGATGCCGGTGCAGCACTGGCTGGAATTTCTGGATGAGGCCCTGCGGGAGTAAATGAATGCGCCACGGCGCACACCGCTTGCATGCAGTGGCGTTGTCCAGCGCGGATCATTCGCAACCCGGGGCACGATCCATGCAGGGCACCGGCGGATCAGTCAGGATTGCGTTTGGCCACCAAGGTCAGAATATCGTAGCTTGCCACCAGCTCCTCGTCCTGGTTGCGCACCTCGACGTCCCAGGCCACCACCCCTTGGCCACGCCCCTGCGCGTCCGTCTTGCGCCGGTCAATCTTGCGTTTGCAAGTCAAACGCGCCCGGATCGTGTCGCCAATGCGCACGGGCTTGATGAAACGCAGCGTGTCAAGCCCATAGTTGGCAAGCACGGGCCCAGGCGCCGGAGACACAAACAGTCCCGCAGCGGCCGAGAGCACGAAATATCCATGCGCGATACGCTGGCCAAAAGGCGACTGACGCGCCGCAATCTCGTCAAAGTGCATATAGAAATAGTCACCTGAAATGCCGCCGAAGGCAACGATATCGGCCTCGGTGACGGTGCGTCGATGGGTCAACAACGACTCGCCGATCTGCAGATCCTCAAAGTGGCGGCGGAACGGATGGACATCGGATTCGATGCGCGCTGCGCCCCGTATGTACTCCCCCACCACAGCTGCAACCATGCTCGGTGAACCCTGGACAGCCGTGCGCTGCAGGTAATGCGTGACGGCGCGCAGTCCCCCGAGTTCCTCGCCACCTCCGGCACGCCCCGGCCCGCCGTGCTTGAGCATGGGCAGCGGAGCCCCATGCCCCGTGGATTCTTGCGCAGCCTGCGCATCGAGGACGAGAACTCGGCCATGATGCACCGCTGCGCGGCGCACGGCATGCGACGCCGTTGCGGCATCGCGTGTTGCAATCGTCGCCACCAGACTGCCCTGCCCGCGCGCGGCAAGCTCAAGGGCTTCATCCATGTCGTCATACGGCAGCAAGGTGCTCACGGGGCCAAAGACTTCCACGTCGTGAACCTCTGCCACCTCGTTCGGACGCTCGCAAAGCAACAAAGTCGGGCCGACGAACGCCCCCGTCTGCGCATGCGCTCCAGGCGCAAACGGGTGCTCACCACCGTCGTAGACCGTTGCGCAGTCCTTACGCAAGCGCTGCAATTGCGCGAGCACGTCGGTTTGTTGAGCCTTGCTGGCCAGTGGTCCCATTTGCACGTCGCTCGATCGCGGATCGCCGACGGCAATCCTGGACAGCTTCTCGCGCAGGCGTTGCGACAGCGCCTCGAGTTGCTTGCGCGGGACCAGGATGCGCCGGATCGCCGTGCATTTCTGCCCCGCCTTGACGCGCATTTCGCGCACGATCTCCTCGGCGAACAACTCAAACTCGGCATCCTGCGGCTTCACGTCCGGGGCAAGAATGGCGCTGTTGAGGGAATCAGCCTCGGCGTTGAATGGCACGCCACGAGAAAGAAGGTTGGGATTTGCGCGCAATTTCGCCGCGGTAGCCGCCGATCCGGTAAAGGTCACGATGTCCTGGCCATCCAGGCGATCGAGAAGATCTCCTGTCGAGCCAATCACAAGTTGCAGACTTCCGGCGGGCAGCCCACCCCATTGCAGCATGCGGCGCACCAGCGCCCAAGTCAGGTATGACGTGCTGGTGGCCGGCTTGGCGATGCAAGGCATCCCGGCCAGAAAGCTCGGCGCGAACTTCTCCAATAGTCCCCAGACCGGAAAATTGAATGCGTCAATATGCACAGCCACGCCTTCGCGCGGCACCAGGATGTGGCTGCCGACGAAATGGCCCTTTCGGCCAAGCGGCACGACAGGCCCCTCGTGGAGCACATTGCCGCTGGGCAATTCATTGCTGCCAAGGCCGGCATAGGCAGACAGCGTGGCAATGCCGCCTTCGATGTCGATCCACCCATCCGGTCGTGTCGCCCCCGTGTGCGTCGACCAGGCATACAGTTCTTCCTTGTGCTCGCTCAGGTACTTGCCCAGCTGTTTGAGGCGCTGCGCGCGCTCCTGAAAATCCAGCGCCAACAACCCGCGCACCCCTTGCCCGCGCGCATGGTGCAAGGCTGCGGCAAAGTCGGGTTTCTCGGCGTGTGTGCTTGCGGCCGCAACGCCGCTTGACGCATCCAACAGCACCTCGAGCGGCTCACGGCCGAACCACTGATCAGCGAGGTAGCTCTGCAGAACGGGGATGTCCATGGTTACTTGCATTCATCCAAAGGTGGAGGGAGATCACAGTGGGGGCGCCATTGGCCCCGTCGATTGCAGTGCAACGGAGCTCGCCGGAGCGAATCGCGCGAATCACGGGCAGCACCCGTCGCCGCGACCCAAAGGCCTGTCGTCTTCGTCGCCAACTCAGCCCTTAAGTCATGCAGCATGGGCGGGCATCGCGGAAGACAGCCTGGAGGCAGGCGCTTGCAATCCGCACACGCCGTTGAGAAACAGCTCCGCCACGAGCGGAGCAAGATCCGGATAATCGAGTGGCTGGCCGGCCTTGAACCATGTAAACAGCCAGTTCATCATCCCGAACAACAGCATGGCCAGCGGCTTGTCCAATGCCTGCAGGCCAAGATCAGGGCGCGCGGCGGCGATGCATTGCGAAAAATGGGCAACGACCTCGCGCTCGACGCCGAGGATGCGCTCCCGGTCCTGTTCAACCAGAAAGCGTACGTCTTCGGTCAGGACCCGGTGAGCGTCCTGGGCGCTTGCATATTCGTCGACGAAACGCGTGATGAGGATCGGCAGGCGTCGAACGGGATCTGCGCATTCGGCCTCCACCTCCCGCACAAGTGCGAGCAGCCGCCGCACGTGTCCCTCGGCGATATGGGTGAGCAGGGCATACTTGTCGCGGAAGTAGTGGTACAGCGAGGCCTTGGACAGGCCACAGGCGTCGGCCACCTGGTTCATCGATGTGGCCACGTAGCCTTGGCGCGCGAACAGGCGCGCGGCCTCAGCCAGGATTGCGGCGCGTTGATCGTCATAGCCGGCGGCGCGTCCACGTGCCATGTCAGCGGTCGTCGAAGGAAATCTCGACCTGCTCGGTCAGAGGATGCGCCTGGCAGCAAAGAATGAACCCGGCTTCCAAATCCGTCTTTTCCAGCGCAAAGTTGCGGTCCATGCGCACCTGACCCTGCAAGAGACGAGCGCGACAGGTCCCGCACACACCGGACGTGCACGAAAATGGCAGGTCCATCCCTGAGGCAATGGCCACATCCAGGATGCTCGGGTCACCCTTGCGAAAGTTGACGTCGCGCCGTTGGCCATCGCGCACGATGCTCACCTTGCTCTGCGCAGCGTCCTGGGCCTGGGCGCTGTGCATGACAGCGCCGGCGGCAGCCTGACCCTGAGGCAGACCAAACCGCTCCACGTGGATGCGCTCGGCCCCGACCCCGGCTTCGCGCAGCGCTGCCTCGGCTTCATCATTCATCTGGTACGGACCGCAGACAAAGGCGTGGTCGATGGCGTCTGGCTGGACGACCCGCGCCAGGAATTGCGCAATCCGTGCACCGTCAAGCATGCCATGGTGCAGCGGGGAATCGGCCGACTCCTCGGAAAACACATGATGCAGCACCACGCGTGTCAGATAGCGGTTTTTCAGATCCTCAAGCTCTTCCTTGAACATCGTGGACTTGAGGCTTCGGTTGCCATAGAGCAGAGTGAAGCGGCTTCGGGGTTCACGCGCCAATACGGTCTTCATGATCGACAGGACCGGCGTGATGCCGCTACCGCCCGCGATACCAAGATAATGACGCTTGGCCGCCGGGTCGATGGCCACATAAAACCTGCCCTGTGGGGGCATGATCTCAATGCTGTCACCGGCATGCAGATGCTCGGCAATCCAGTTCGAGAACACGCCTCCGCGCACCCTGCGCACGCCAATGCGCAGCACCCCGTCGTCCACACCGGCGCACACCGAATAGGAACGGCGCACCTCGGCTCCATCGATCCTCGCGCGCACATTGAGGTACTGACCTTGCGTGAATGCAAACCGGTCTGCGAATTCCTCGGGCACGTCGAAGCTGACAATCATGGCTTCATCCGTATCGGGCTCGACGGCGCGTACGCGCAAGGGGTAGAAATGGGTGTCCATGCCTTGCTGCTCAAATGGGTTTGAAGTATTCGAAGGGCTCACCACATGCGCGGCACCGCCACAGGGCCTTGCACGCGGTGGATCCAAAGGCTGAAAGCTGCTGCGTATCGGCGCTTGCACAACGCGGGCAGCTCAGTGGCTGAGGGCGCGAACGATGCACACGCACGGGCACGGCCGTCGCGTGCGCTGCCGTGGCGCCTCCGGCAGGCGGCGCAATGCCGTATTTGCGCATCTTTTCCAGCCCCTCGGCGCTAATCCAGTCGCTGCTCCACGCGGGCGCACGCTGCTGGCTGATGCGCACGGGCCCGAGCCCTTCGGACTCAAGCGCTTCGGCCACGCTGCGCGCGATCAGTTCCGTGGCTGGGCACCCCGAGTACGTCGGCGTGAGCACCACGTCGAGCACACCGTCGCCGGCGTGTCGCACGTCGCGAACGATGCCCAGATCACAGAGTGAAAGGACGGGGATTTCCGGGTCAGCCACTGTCTGCAGCACGGCCCAGGCGCGGGCCGTGCGCGCTTCCAACGCGGTTGCAGAAAGCACCGTGCTCACCACGCGCCTCCGGGAAAACTGCGCTGCATATGCTGCATTTCGGCAAGGATGTAGCCCATATGCTCACTGTGGATGCCCAGCCGCCCGGTGCTGACAAAGGCTGTGTCGGCGGGCACAGCGAGGCCGGCCCCATCGAGCGCAGCTGTCACGTCGCGCAGCCACGCATCGTGCAAATCCGCCCATCGCGGGCCCAGTCCGCACGCGGCCGCAGCATCGTCCACCGCGTCGGGGGTGAACAGCTCGCGGGTGTACGGCCACAACAGCTCAAGCGCTTGCGCAACGCGCCTGCGTGACTCAGCAGTGCCGTCGCCCAGGCGCTCCAGCCAATCGGCAGCGTGGACATGGTGATACCGCACCTCCTTCACGGCCTTGCCTGCCACTGCAGCGATCTCCGGATCCTGTGATGCCTGGAGCTCGCCCCAAACCCGCTCAAGCAAAGCCGACACGATGAGATTGCGTACCGTCGTGACTGCAAAGTCGCCACGCGGCAGCTCCACCAGTGTTGGATGGTGATAGTCGCGCTCATTGCGCAAGAAGGCGAGCTGGTCTTCATCGTAGTTCTGCCCGTCGAGTTGGCCGGCTCGGGTCAGCACGCCACGCGCCTGGCCGAGGAGATCGAGCGCAATGTTGGCCAGCGCGATATCCTCTTCGAGAATCGGCGCGTGACCACACCATTCCGACAGGCGCTGCGCATGGATGAGGCAGGTGTCGCCAAGTCGCAGCAGATATTGCACGGATGGATCGGCGCTGACGGGAATCGATGCTTGCATGGCCTGCACCTCACATGTGGTCGACTTCATCGGGCAGCTTGTAGAAGGTCGGGTGACGGTAGACCTTGTCTTCCATCGGATCAAAAAACATCGCCTTGTCGCCGGGATCACTGGCGACAATCTGGTCCGATCGCACCACCCAGATGCTCGTTCCCTCCTGCCTGCGCGTGTAGACATCGCGCGCCATTTCCAGCGCCATCTTGGCATCCGGCGCGTGCAGACTGCCGCTGTGCTTGTGGTCCAGTCCAGCCTTGCTGCGCACGAAGACTTCCCACAATGGCCACTCGCTGGCTGCGCTGCGGGTTTCGTTTCTGCTGGCATTTTCTGACGTGCCTTGCGTGTCGCTCATCATGCGTCTCCGGAATCAGGCTCTCAGGCGGCCCGGGATTGGGCCATTTCACGTTTGGCCGCGTGGGCCATGGCTGCTTCGCGCACCCAGGCGCCATCCTCCCAGGCCTGGATTCGCGAGCGCATGCGCTCGCGGTTGCAGGGACCATCGCCGCCGATGACGCGCCAGAATTCGTCCCAATCGATCGCACCGAAGTCATAGTGCTTGCGCTCATCATTCCAGCGCAGGTGGGGGTCGGGCATGCTCACGCCGAGCACCTTCGCCTGCTCGACCGTGGCGTCGATGAACTTCTGCCGCAGGTCATCGTTGGACATGCGCTTGATGCCCCAGCGCATGCTCTGCGCGGTGTGCGTGCTTGCATCGTCCGGCGGGCCGAACATCATCAGGCTGGGCCACCACCATCGGTTGACCGCGTCCTGCACCATCTCGCGCTGCGCCTGGGTGCCGTCCCGCATCATGGTCAGCAACGCATCGAAGCCCTGGCGCTGGTGGAAGCTCTCCTCCCGGCAAACTCGAATCATCGCCCGCGCGTATGGCGCGTACGAACAGCGGCAAAGCGGCACCTGATTCATGATGGCGGCTCCGTCCACGAGCCATCCGATCACGCCAATGTCTGCCCAGGTGAGCGTCGGATAGTTGAAGATGGAACTGTATTTGGCCTTGCCTGTGTGAAGGGCGGCAATCATCTCGTCGCGCGAAATGCCGAGCGTTTCGGCAGCAGCGTACAGATACAGGCCGTGCCCGCCTTCATCCTGCACCTTGGCCAGCAAGATGGCCTTGCGCTTGAGCGTAGGCGCGCGTGTGATCCAGTTACCCTCGGGAAGCATGCCCACGATCTCCGAATGCGCGTGCTGGCTGATCTGGCGGATGAGCGTCTTGCGGTAATGCTCGGGCATCCAGTCCTTGGGCTCGATAAATCCGCCGTCGTCGATGCGGGCGTCGAAGCGCTCGAGCAACTGCTGCTCGGTGGCCGAGCGCGCTGCGCCAGGCTCATCCGAACCCTTGGGCATGAGATCCATCGCTTGGGTGTACATGGTGCGACTCCTTGATGCTCGAACTGCGGTCCTCGTCCGTGGCCCCGCTCAGCTGGTCTTGCGGCGGTGGTCGATCACACGCCGGGCCTTGCCCACGAGCGTGCGCTCGATCGAGTCGGGCGGCAACACATTGACATGCGTGCTGATGCCCACCAGCGTCTTGATGCGGTGCGTGACCCAGTCCGCGATTTTCTGGCGCTCAGCCTCCGAGACGTACCCGATGGACGGCTGCAACTCGCAATGCACCTCGACCTTGTCAAGGTGGCCGTCGCGACTGAGATGGATCTGGTACTGGCCCGAGAGTTTGTCATGCGCCAGCACGATTTCCTCGATTTGCGTCGGAAACATGTTGACTCCGCGGACGATGAGCATGTCGTCGCTGCGCCCGACGATCTTGCCCATGCGACGAAAGGCGCGCGCGGTCGGCGGCATGAGGCTTGTCAGGTCGCGGGTCCGGTACCGAACGATCGGAAGCCCCTCCTTCGTCAGTGTGGTGAAGACCAGCTCGCCATCACTGCCGTCGGGCAGGACTGCGCCTGTGACCGGATCGATGATCTCCGGGTAGAAGTGGTCCTCCCAGATCACTGGCCCGTCTTGCGTTTCCACGCATTCGCAGGCAACCCCCGGCCCCATGACTTCGCTCAGACCATAAATATCCATGGCCTTCAGACTGGTCTTCGACTCAATCTCCCGCCGCATCGCCTCGGTCCAGGGTTCCGCCCCGAAAATGCCGATGCGCAACGCACAGTCGCGCGCATCAAGACCCTGGCGCGCGAATTCCTCGATGATCACCTGCATGTAGCTTGGCGTGACCATGATGATGTCGGGTCTGAAATCACGGATGATCTGCACCTGCTTCTCCGTTTGCCCTCCCGACATCGGGATCACCGTGCAGCCCAGGCGCTCAGCGCCATAATGGGCCCCAAGGCCACCGGTGAACAGGCCATAGCCGTACGCCACGTGCACCATGTCGCCGGGTTTTCCGCCCGCGGCGACGATGGATCGTGCAACCAGGCTGGCCCAGGTGTCGATGTCGCGCTTCGTATAGCCCACAACGGTCGGCTTGCCGGTTGTGCCCGATGAGGCGTGCACCCGCACAATCTGCTCGCGCGGCACGGCGAACATGCCGAAGGGGTAGTGATCGCGCAGGTCGGACTTGCCCGTGAAAGGGAATTTGGCCAGGTCCTGCAGGCCATGCAGATCATCGGGATGCACCCCGTGCGCGTCAAAGGCGCGCCTGTAGTGAGGCACGTTTTCGTAAGCATGGTGCAGGGTCCACTGCAGCCGCTTGATCTGCAGTGCGGTGATTTCATCCCGGCTTGCCGTTTCGATGGGATCGAGCGCGGATCGATTGGGGCTCAGCATGACAGTTTCCTCCTCCTATGTCTGATCGTCTGCCGCTGCAGAACCCACGGCTTCGACGACCGGTCTGCCCTTGATGCGGTAAGAGCGCCCCCGGAACAGTGCCACGCGCTCCGCGCGCTGGTTGCTCACAACCACGTCGTACACACCCGTGCGCCCGCTCAGCGCCTGCTCCACGCAGGTGGCCTCCAGCACGTCCCCAAGCTTGGCCGGAGCGATGAAGTCGATGCTCAACCCGGACGCCACGGTAACCTCGTTGTAGGCATTGCACGCATAGGCGAAAGCAGTGTCCGCGAGCGTCGCAATGAGCCCACCGTGACACATGGCAAAACCGTTCATCATGTCCTGCCGCACCGGCATGCGGACCCGGCTTCTGCCAGGCCCCACGGTGACGATTTCCATGCCAAGGGCTCGCGCGGCATGGTCTTGCATGAGCATGTGATCGCGCACACGCTCGGCTGTGCGCTGCGCCAACGGCTCGGCCGCAGCCGCCGCAACGTGACGGGGTTCAAGCATCGCAATGCCTCCTGTATGACGTGCATGCGTGGATTGGGCCCGACGCCACCAAAGACTGTCTCGAGGTGTGCATCGGGTTTGGCGACAGCCGGCTGCGCAGGGCTTGCGCCGATCCGGCTGTTTCTTCCTGTGCCGCAGCGGGTCTCGACCCCTCGCTAGCGCGACGGCTCGATCCCGGCGCGTGCGCCAGGCACTGCGCGACCCGGGTACGCATCGCGCGCGAAGGCTCGGCGTGCTCGCCTGAGGCGCCGCGGCGCCGACCGTCGAAGGCAGCCAGGATCTGCATGGGCTCAGCGATCCGTAAAGCGGGCTGTTCGCTTTTGCGCGAACGCCGCGACACCTTCGGCGAAATCATGCGCAAAACCGAGTTCACGCTGCGTCCGCGCCTCCGCATCGAGTGCATGCTCGAGCGAGCCTGTCAGCCCCTGATCGAGCAGGGCCCGCGTCTTCACCAGGGCGTGCGTGGGCAAGCGGCAAAGACGCTCGGCCAGAGCCCGCACCTCGGCTTCGAAAGCCTCATCCTGAACACATTTCCAGATCAGTCCGATCTGCTCGGCGCGCTCTGCCGGAAGCTTGTCGCCCAGCATCGCCATGCCCAGCGCCTGCGCGCGCCCAACCAGGCGTGGAAGCACCCACGTCGCGCCACTGTCAGGCACGAGGCCAATCGACGAAAATGCCTGGATGAAGACGGCACTGCGCTTGGCCACGACCACATCGCACAAAAGCGCCAGCGACGCGCCCGCCCCTGCCGCAACGCCCCCGACCGCCGCGAGCGTTGGCACGGGCATCGACCGCAGTCGCAGCATCAAAGGCTTGTAGTGGCGTTCAACCACGTCGCCGAGATCCTTGGGCTTGCCCGCTTCGTTGGCCACTTCCGGGTCCTTCAGGTCCTGCCCGGCACAAAACGCACGCCCTTGCCCACCGAGCACCACGCAGCGCACACTGGTGTCGCGCGCGGCAGCGTCCAATGCAGCCAGCAATGCCGCCGTCAGGTCTGCGTTCAGACTATTGAGCGCTTGCGCGCGATTCAGTTTGAGACCCAGAACAGCGCCTTGACGCTCAACGAGCAAGCTGGATGCAGGGTCTTGATCCATCGCAAAGTTTTTGAGGGCGGAGGTGGAAGGGTGCGGCCGCGTCGGGCGAAAACAATATTGACCAACCGGTCGGTTAATCTTAAGCTTGCCAAATGTTTGATGCAAGTCAAACAATCATCCGGACAAACCCGAGGAGAGATCCATGCCCTGCTACGCCATTGACGGCGTCATTCCGGTCGTCGACCCTACGGCCTATGTGCACCCCAGTGCCGTGCTCATTGGCGACGTCATCGTGGGTCCCGGCTGCTACGTCGGACCCTGCGCCAGTCTGCGCGGGGATTTCGGCCGCATCGTGCTGGACGAAGGGGCCAACGTGCAGGACAGCTGTGTCATGCACGGCTTTCCGGGGCACGACACCGTCGTGGAGCGCAATGGCCACATCGGCCACGGTGCCATCCTGCACAGCTGCATGGTGCGGCGCGATGCGATGGTCGGCATGAACGCTGTCGTCATGGATGATGCCGAGATCGGCGAACAATCGATTGTCGCGGCCTGTGCCTTCGTTCCCGCCGGCATGATTGTCCCGCCGCGGACGCTCGTCGCCGGCATGCCGGCGACCATCCGTCGCGAACTCAAGCCGGAAGAAATCGCCTGGAAGCTCGAGGGCACGCGCACCTACCAGGACCTAACCCGGCGCTGCCTGCAAAGCCTTCGTGAAGTCGCGCCACTGCGCGCCGCCGAGCCCGAGCGACCCCAACTGCGAGCACCAGCGGTCGAACCGCTGATCGCGCTCAGGCGCAAAAACCCGGTGCCATCGGAACCGTCACGCTGAAGAGCAGCGCCCCCTGCGCTTGGCCATTGCGCAGGCACGGCTTGCTTGCCACGCCAGACGCGGGCCCGACGGTTGTTCGATGCGACGACCGATGCCCGGCGCGCTGCAAGCTCACCCCCGCAGGACTTCATCCCCGGTTGCCGGCACCGGCGCATCCAGCGCCATTTCGATGTCGGCGCGCAGCGCATCCGGCTGCGTTTGAGGGGCGTAGCGGCGAATGACCTGGCCGTCGCGGCCAATGAGAAACTTGGTGAAGTTCCACTTGATCATCTCGGTGCCAAGCATGCCGCTGGCCTCGTCCTTGAGCCATCGCCATAACGGATGGGTGTGCGAGCCATTGACGTCGATCTTCTCGAACACGGGAAACTCCACGCCATAATTGGCACTGCAAAATCGGGCGATCTGCTCCGCGCTACCGGGTTCCTGGCCGCCGAACTGGTTACAGGGGAAGGCAAGCACTTCAAAGCCGCGATCGCGGTAGGCGTGGTACAGCGCCTGCAAGCCCGCATACTGCGGCGTAAAGCCGCACTCGCTCGCGGTATTGACAATGAGCAGCACCTTGCCGCGCCATTGTGCCAGGGGTTGCGCGCGACCAAGAATGTCGGTCGCCGAAAACTCGAATGCACCGTGAACGGCAGGCACGGGCTGGGCGGGATGCGGATCAACGGCTTTCAAGTCGGTGTCTCCCGAGGCGGGTGCACTGGCAATGCCGGGCGCCGGGGGCGCACCGCCGCAAGCAAGATGGCCAGCAAAATAAGGCTACCACCAATCAGCGCCTGGCGGCTGAGTTGTTCGGCTCCCAGAACGACGGCGCTGCCGCTGGCGAATACGACTTCCACCGTCATCACCACGGCCGTGAGGCTTGAGGGCAATCGCTCAGCGCCGTACTGCAAGCCCAGATTGGCGACAAGAAAGGCCAGCGACAACGCTGCGACGGGCACCAGCCATTGCGCGCTGGGCGCAGGCAGGGGGCTGCCCAACCCGCTTGCGGCGAACGCGGCCGCCAGGGCGCCCGCCACGATCGTGCCCCCGGCGAACATAGCCAATCCGCGAGCCTCCGGCGGCGTCTGCGCGTACTTGCGCAGCAGCACATTGTTGAGTGCAAAGAAAAATCCACCGGCCACGCCGAGCCAATCCGCCAACTGCCGCGGCAGCGGGAGTCCTCCGCCCGGCGGCCACAGCACAACCATCGCCCCCACGAGTGCAAGCGTCAAGCGCACACTCACCAGTTTCGTCAGACGCTCGCCCAGGAGCCAGCGCGCGAGCAGGGTTGCCCAGACGGGCATCAGGTAAAAGAGAAGCACAACACGCACGACATCACCCTGCGTCACGGCCCAGTTGAAGGCTGCGTTGGTGGACCCCGACGCCAGCAAAATCAGCCACAGCGGCGGCTTACGTAGCAACTGCCCGAGTGCCTGCGGTCGCCATGCCAGGATGGCGACGCTGCTGACGCCATAGATCAGCGCGGTCGCCCACAGCGGGTTGAGCCCGAGCGCATGCAGGTGGCGAAACGGCCACCATGAGACGCCCCAAACCAGCGCATTGAGCATGAGCCCGGCGATGGCAATCAGGGTTTGGCGCGAGCTGTGCATGCCGACTCAGTGACCAGGTGCTTGGCGCATTGCCGCAATGCCCTGGCCCAGCGTGGCGGCCGAGAGCTCGCCAATGTGCATTGCCCTCAGGCGCCCATCAGCGCCAATGAAGAGCGTGGTGGGAAAGCCCGGCGACCGGTAATGGGCCATCAACGCCTGATTCGCGTCAAGCAGCACCTCTGGTGGGTGCAAATGCGCGGCTTGCAGATAGGCGCTCACAGTCTGTGCAGCCTCTCCCTCATTGACCAGCACGATGCGCACGCCACGTGGGTTTGCCGCAGCCTGCACGAGCATGGGCAACTCGCGCCTGCAGGGCGGGCACCACGTCGCCCAAAGGTTGACCACGAGGGGCTGGCCCCGCAGGCTTTGCAGCGCCACGACCCCGCCGCCCAGCCGCGGCAGGCTGATGGCCGGCAGCGGGAGGCTTGGGGGCTGGAGCAGGCGCAGCACACCGAACGCCGCCAGCACCACGGCGGCACCAGCTGCGCTGCTCACGGGCAAACTGCGCCGAAAACGCGGCCTGCGCCAAGCCACGATGGCCACTGCGCATAGCCCCGCGGCCCAACCGGGCCATGAATCAAAGCCGCCGTCACGCACATCCAGCATGGACAGCAGATCGCGGTAGTCGGCCCGGTGCCTAAGCACGAAGGCCGTTCGCGCTGCCGCGAGCGCGAGCACCAGGAGCGGTAACAGTGCAGGCTCCGCGTTGCCCCGGCCGTGCCGCTGCGCCATGGCGGCGACGTACACCGCCACCGTGTACCCCAACACCAGCACAATCGGACCCCAAGGCAGCACCAAAGGCCCGAGACGCAGGGCGTCCATCGTTGCTTGCATGCGACTCAGCGTCCCGCTTCGTGCCGTGGCTCGCCGATGATCTGGGTCCAGTCACGCTCACGCATGTTGCGTGCGTTCCAACGCATCACCAGCCACATATTTGCGACCACGAACGCTCCAAACAGACCGATGATCCACTGGATCGACAGGTCAAACTTGATGAGCAGCGCGTACATCGAGAGCAAGGCCAGCACGCTCACGTTTTCGTTGAAGTTCTGAACGGCAATGGAGTGCCCTGCGGACAGCAGCACATAGCCACGGTGCTGCAGCAGCGCGTTCATCGGCACCACGAAATATCCGGCCATGGCACCAATGGCCACCATGAATACCCCAGCCAGCAACAGGTACAGAGGCAGATGCAGCTGGCCGATGGCTAGCTGCATGTCGGGGACCTCATTGCGCGTATACAGCGACAGCACCATGCACAGGATGCCCATGCCCATGCCAACCGGCAACACGTTCAGGCTCTTTTTCAGCGGAACCCGGGTTGCGGCCCACATGGCGCCCGCCGCAACGCCAAATGCGACGGTGGCCTGCAGCGTCGCCGCCTTGCTCAGATCAAGGCCTAACGCGTACTCGGCCCATTTGATGACGATGAATTGCAGCGTGGCGCCAGCGCCCCAGAACAGCGTAGTGACGGCCATGGAGATCTGGCCAAGCTTGTCGGTCCACAGGACCTTGGTGCAGTGAAGAAACTCGACCAGTTGCTTGCCCGGGTGGGCTGTCTGGTGCGGGTAGCGCGCGCCGGTGTCGGGAATCTTCAAATTGCACAGCGCAGCAATGACGTAGACGAACGCGATCACCGCCAGCGCGCCCTCGGCAACCGTCGTAATGCCCAGATGCGACAGCAACGGCAACTTGAGCAAAAAATCACCGGCAGCCTGGCTGACGAGAAAGCCACCCAGGACGGTGCCGAGAATGATCGAGCCCACGGTGGTGCCCTCGATCCAGCCGTTGGCTGCCACGAGCTGCTGCGGCGGCAGCAGCTCGGTGAGGATGCCGTATTTGGCGGGCGAGTAGGCGGCGGCCCCAAGCCCGACCACACCATAGGCCAGCAGCGGGTGCACGCTCACGAGCATGAGCATGAGCCCCACCAGCTTGACGATGTTGGTGACGAACATCACCCGGCCCTTCTGGAGCGAATCCGCAAAAGCCCCCACGAAGGGTGCCAACAGGACATAGGAGACAGTGAAGAAAAACTTCAATAGCGGCGTCATCCAGCCTGGCGCCTGAAGTTGCACCAGCAGCGCAATGGATGCGATGAGAAGCGCGTTGTCGGCCAGCGACGAAAAAAATTGCGCGGCCATGATCCAGTAAAAGCCTCTTTTCATCGCTTTGTCGTTCCTCAGCGGCTGCGGTCTGGGCGGGTATCGGAATGGAGAATCGGAAGGCGCAACAGGCGCTCGGCCACCACCCGGCCCATGTTCGCCCAAGCCCGATGGACGCCTCGTGCTCGGGCTGCCGCGACACGCGCGCGTCCACCGGCTGCGGATGACGCGTGCCGCCGACGGGCTGCGGCTTTATAGCACAGGGCGGGGACGACTATTTGCGGCGAACTACACTGCGCCATCACCTCGCAAAACCCATGCCGCGCCCCATCCGAGCCACCATTCACCAAAGCGCCCTCACCCACAACCTTGCGCGCGCGCGCCGTGCCGCGGCAGATGCCAAGGTGTGGGCCGTCGTCAAGGCCAATGCCTATGGCCACGGGGTCGACCGCGTCTTTCCTGCGCTGCGCGCGGCAGACGGCTTCGCCTTGCTCGACCTGGCCGAAGCTGAAACGCTGCGCGCGCTGGGCTGGGGCGGACCCATCCTGCTGCTCGAGGGATGCTTCAGCCCGGATGACCTTCAACTCTGCGAGCGGCTCAATCTGTGGCACGTGGTGCATGATGTTGCCCAACTGAACTGGCTTGCCGCTCGCCGCAAGCCCCGCGCCCACCGCGTGTTCCTCAAGATGAACACCGGCATGAACCGCTTGGGATTTGCCCCGGAGCAATACCGCTCGGCTTGGGAACGCCTGCAGCAATGCCCGGCCGTGGGCGAGATCACCCACATGACTCACTTTGCCACCGCCGACGGTCCCCTGGGGACCGCCGACGCATTCGACCTGTTCCAGCGCACCACCGCACTGTTGCCCGGTGAGCGCAGTCTGTGCAACTCCGCTGCGCTGCTGCGGCACGGCAACCGCCAGCCCAATGACGTCACGCACGCGCCCGCGGTCCTTCCAATCGCTGCCGTCCACGCAGGCACGGCGCCAGCCACGCCGAGGCGTCAGCCGCGTCCGAGCCTCGCGCCACCGGCGGCGCTCGGCGAACACCGGCAAACACAGCGCAACGCGGCAGCCGAGATCCTGGGCGATTGGGTACGCCCCGGCATCATGCTGTACGGCGGCTCACCCACAGGCTTGGCACCGGATGCGGAGCACTGGGATCTGCGCCCTGCGATGAGCCTGCTCACCCGCATCATCGGCGTACAGAACATTCCGGCAGGTGCAAGCGTGGGCTATGGGGCTTCCTTTACCGCACCGCAACCCATGCGCATTGGCGTGGCGGCCGTGGGCTACGCCGACGGCTACCCCCGCCATGCCCCCACAGGCACGCCGATTGTCGTGGACGGAGTGCGCACCCGTGTCGTCGGGCGCATCTCCATGGACATGGTCACGGTGGATCTGGACCCCGTACGCGCCGCCGGCCGAGCCGCCGACGTGGGCAGTGCGGTGCTGTGCTGGGGCCACCACAACGGCGCGGAACTGCCGATCGACGTGGTGGCCGAGGCCTGCGGCACGGTGGGCTACGAGTTGATGTGCGCACTCGCACAACGCGTGCCGGTGCAGGTGGAGTAATGGCCGCGGTCAAATCCGTGTTTGTCTGTAGCGACTGCGGTGGCCAATCGGCCAAATGGCTCGGCCGCTGCCCGCAGTGCGGCGCCTGGAATAGTCTGATTGAAACTGTGGCGGCCGCCGCTCCACGCGCCGGTGTGCGCACGGGAACGGGCGCAACATCGACAAGACACGCAGCGCTTGCGCCGGCCTCGACCGTGCAGAGCCTGCGCACGGTGCCCGCCAAAACCCAGCCGCACCTGCCCACAGGGATCGCCGAACTCGACCGCGTGCTTGGCGGCGGGCTGGTGGCCGGCAGCGTCGTGCTCATCGGGGGTGACCCCGGCATTGGCAAGTCCACGCTGCTTTTGCAAGTGCTGGCCCATTTGAGTACCCCGGGTGCGACGGCGATGCAGCATGCCGCGGCAAGCGCCCACGCGCCGGCCCTTGGGCCCTCGCACGAGGCCGGGGGACAGCGGGAAAAGGTGCTTTACGTCAGTGGCGAGGAATCCGCCGCGCAGGTGGCGCTGCGCGCGCAGCGCCTGGGACTGAAGGACAATGACGTGCGGCTGATGGCGGAAATCCAGCTCGAACGCATCATTGACGCCTTGGGCGCTGAGCAGCCCGACGTGTGCGTCATCGATTCCATCCAGACCGTCTACACGGAAATGCTCACCTCGGCGCCTGGCTCCGTGGCGCAGGTTCGGGAATGCGCAGCCCAACTCACGCGGATGGCCAAATCGGGCGGCACCTGCATCGTGCTGGTGGGTCACGTCACCAAGGAAGGAGCGCTTGCCGGACCGCGGGTGCTCGAACACATGGTGGACACGGTGCTGTACTTCGAAGGCGACACCCACAGCAGCTACCGGCTTATTCGGGCCATCAAGAATCGCTTCGGGGCCGTGAATGAACTCGGCGTGTTCGCGATGACCGAACGCGGGCTCAAGGGCGTGTCGAACCCCTCGGCCTTGTTTCTCTCGCACCATGGTGCGCCGGTGGCCGGCTCCTGCGTGCTGGCCACGCTGGAGGGTACACGGCCACTTTTGGTGGAAGTGCAAGCTCTGGCCGACACGGCGGCCGCTCCGAGCCCGCGACGCCTCAGCGTGGGTCTGGAACCCGCTCGTCTGGCCATGTTGCTTGCCGTGCTGCACCGCCACGCCGGCATCGCCTGTGGCGACCAGGACGTCTTTGTCAACGCGGTGGGTGGCGTGCGCATCACCGAGCCTGCTGCCGACCTGGCCGTCCTGTTAGCCATTCAGTCATCGCTCAAGAACCGCCCGCTGCCGCGCGGACTGCTCGCCTTTGGCGAAGTGGGGTTGGCCGGGGAAATCCGCCCGGCCCCACGCGGCCAGGAGCGCCTTCGTGAGGCGGCCAAACTCGGATTCTCCGCCGCCATCATTCCTGCGGCCAACGCACCCAAGAATGCAGGCTCGCGATTCGAAGGGCTCGCGCTGCATCCCGTGCACCGGATCGACGAAGCGCTGGACATCGTGCGCAGCTTGCAGGGCTGAGCCCCACATTGCACCGCTCGCCGGTTGCGCTCGGCCACCTTCGCGCCAACCCAACCCCGCCAGCCCCCAACCGCCTTGCGCGGGGCACCACGGTGCTGCAGGCCCGACCAGGCACCGCTTCCCACCGCTCAGGCGCTCGCCCGGTTTCGTGTCAACGCGTGCGATCCGGGGGATGGGTACCGGGAATGGGGCGCAAAACAAAGGCTGTGGCCGCGCGGCGGATGGTGTGCTGGAGGGAGTGCGATTGGGGTGCAACCATCAAGGCGGCCGAACACGCCCGCGCCCTCGCCTACACTGATTCACCGCATCAATTCCCGGAGTCTGCCGTGAAGGACGTCCTGACCGCCTTGCTTCTTGCCCTGGGCCGCGTGCTGATGGCTGCGATCTTCGTGCATGCTGGCCTGTCGAAGATCGACACCTATGCCCACACTGCAGCGTTCATGCAGTCGCATGGCGTGCCGGGGGCAGTGCTGCCGCTGGTCATTCTGCTTGAACTGGGTGGCGGACTGGCCTTCGCGCTCGGCCTGTATACGCGGTTCATGGCGGCTGCGTTGGCGTTGTTTTCGATTGCGGCCATCGCGATCTTCGTGCTGCCGCCTGAAGGGCACATGGGAATGATCGTGATGTACGCCGAAGTGGCCATGGTGGGCGGGCTGATCCACTATGCGGTCCGTGGTGGCGGCACGCTCGCCGTCGATCAGCTGCTGCGAAGCCGGCGGCGGAGCCGCTCGGGCGGATTCGCGAACTGATGCCGTTTTAGCGTGGAACCTGCCCTGCTTCCCAAGGGCAAGCGACTCTGACGGGCGGGGTCACGCCATCGCCGGGCCACGCACTCGACATCGGGCGCGGAGGCTCACAGACGAAGGCCAATGCGCGACTGATGCGCGTTGGCCTTTGGCGCACACCTCAAGCCCCGGCCAGCGCCCAGTGACCCGACTCGCCGGCGCGTTCCGGCTCGTCCGGGTCCGCGGGACGAGGCACCAGGCGCGCCGGCTCCTCATTCGTTCCTGGCTGCACCGCCAAGATCTGCCGGTGGAAACGGATGACGCCGAGCCGATGCGCCACGCTCACCAAAGTCGTGTGCGGCAGCTCACGCTGCAGCAGCTCGTACATGGAGGCCTCCGTGGGTGCGTCCAGTGCGCTGGTGGCTTCATCAAGGAACAACCAGTCCGGGGCGACCAAGAGCGCGCGCGCAATGGCCAGGCGCTGTTGCTCCCCCGGGGACAGTCGCTGCATCCAGGTATCGGTTTGATCCAACGCAGCAAGCAGATAGGGCACGCGCGCCAGGGTGAGCACGTCGCGCAGACGCGCGTCGTCGAAATTTGCCGGCGGCAGCGGGTAGGTCAACGCTTGGCGCAGCGTACCCATGGGCAGGTATGGCTTTTGCGGCAGAAACAGGGTACTGCCCTCGGGCAGCCGGTAGTGGGTGCCCTCGGCATACGGCCAGATCCCCGCCAGCCACCGCACCAGAGTGCTTTTGCCCAGGCCCGAGGGCCCGACAAACAAGGTGTGCTGGGCTGGGGCGATGCGCTCACCCGCCGCCTGAAGCAGCGGCCGGCCGTCTGGCGTGGCGATGCGAAGGTCGCCCAGATCGATGGCCCGCCCAACCTGCGGGCCCGCGGCAGCTCCCGGTGAGGCATCCGCCGCTGCGGCATGCGCCACTTCGGCGCCATCCAGAAGCTCGCCCACCGGCACATGCCGCACCGCTTCAACCGACAGCACAAAGGTGTACAAACGTTCCTGGGTTGCGCGCCAATCCACGATCCGTCCGTACGCGTCGATGAACCACGACAAGGCGCCTTGCACCTGGCCGAACGCGCTGGCTGTTTGCGTGAGGCCGCCGAGCTGGATCTGCCCGGCGAAATAGCGCGGAGCGGCCACCAGGATGGGGAAGATGATGGCGAGCTGCCCATAAAAGGAGCTGTACCAGGTGAACAGCTTTTGCCGCTTCATGATGCCCCACCAGTTGCTCCAGACATTGGCGAAGCGACTGGCGTGGCCTTCGAGTTCGCGCTCCTCACCGTGATACAGCGCAATACCCTCGTTGTGTTCGCGCGTGCGCGCCAATCCAAAGCGAAAATCCGCCTCGTAGCGCTGCTGGTTGAAATTGAGCTTGATCAGCGGCTTGCCGACCTTGTGCGCGACATAGCTGCCAATCCCGGCGTAGGCCACGGCGACCCACACCATATAGCCGGGAATATTCAGACCCCAGAGTTTGAGTGCGCCCGAGAGGGTCCAGAGGATCGTCAGGAACGACACGAGCGTCACCAGCGACGAAATGAAACCGAAGAAAAGGCTCAAGGAGTCATTGACAAAACTGCGCACGTCATCGGCGATCCGCTGATCGGGGTTGTCCGTGTTGCCCTGGCGAAGCGACATGCGGTAGTGCGCGCCTCCCACCAGCCAATCCTTGAGAAAAACCTCCGTCACCCAACGCCGCCAGCGGATTTGCAGCATCTGCAAAAAGTACTGCGAGTACACGGCCAGCACGATGTATGCAAAGGCGTAGCCAGTGAACACCAGCAGCAGGTGCTTGAACACGGCAAACTTGCGCGCCTGCAGCGAGTTGTAGAAGTCGTTATTCCAGTAATTCAAGCGCACGTTGACCCAGACGATGGCCAGATTCATCGCGAGGATCACGAACAGCAGGGCCCAACCCTTCTTCTTGTCCTCCGAGACCCAATAGGGCCTGGCGAGCTGGATGAAATGCCGCACGGAAAATCGGTAGGGTGGCGCTTTGGTGTCGGACATGGGTGGCATGGCGGCAGGACGAAAGGATGGAAATCTCGACGCTCGGGCCGAGCAGACAGGCGCTCATTTGGCGCATGAACGGAACATCGTGCCCACAGCATAGCCACGAGCTCTTAGTCGAGACTGAATGCGGGGAAAACCACGACCGGCGCACGAACTCAACCGGGCCGCCTGCGCGCTTGAGACGCAGCCATTGCACTCCCATGGCAATGACTTTAGTGCCGCACCGACGCGGGCAGCGCGACGTGCTGAACGCAGTCGCGGCGCGCCAACGTCAGTCGGCGTTTCTCGGGTCGGCCCGGCAGACCTGCTCACGGCCAGGACGGCGTGCGCGCTGACAACCACGACGGGCCTTTGGCGCCAGGCGGTGGCATGCGCACAATCCGCGAGCCAAAGCGTCTTGACGCTCCAGCCAATCGTGATCCGACCGCGGACGAAATCCGCCTTGGCCTGGGTGCGCGTGGGACGCGCCCTGCGTGGCCGCGAGCAACGCCGCAATCCGCCGCCCACGCAGAGGTAGGCATTGAACCGGCAGCGGGGAGCGGGTCAAGACGCAGCCCACTCCCCATGGTCAACCGTCGGCAGCAATGGACCCCGATCAATGATCCATATGAACTCTCCCGCCACTAAGCGCCTGACGGCGCTGTAGTGGGGGTTTCGCGGGTCACGGACCTGGACTTGCCCCGTTGCCGGGGCAGAGGTTTGGGTCTCGCCGCCACGCCCGTCCCAGGCGTGTCTTGCGTGTTGTGCGCGTCGATGAGCACCACCAACGCGCTGTTGCGGTCGCGCGGGGCCGTGTGCCCGCAGTGCGGGCACACATGCACACGCTGCGCCAACGTCTTGGGAACGCGTTCCCAGCACGCCGCGCAGCGCTGCGACGGTTTGAGTTGGCGCGTGTTGCTCAGATGCAGTCGCGTACCAGCTTCTTCCGCTTTGTACGCCAGCATCTGATGCGCCATGCCGAACCCCGCCGAGAGGATCTCGCGGTTGAGTCCGGCCTTCTGCCGCACGCGACGGCCCGGCGCATCCACCGTGCCCTTCGCGCTGCGGCTCATGGTCTTCGGAGCCAGTTGCTCCGTGGCCAGGACGGCGCATTGCTGCACCATCTTGGTTGTTTCCTTGTGCACGAAGTCCCGGCGCAGGTTGCCGATGCGATCATGCAGCACCGCGATGCCGCGGCTCAATCGCTTGTATCGCACGGAGCCTTTGCGTTTGCGTGCACGCTGGCGCTGCAGCACTGCAAGGCGCGGCAGCGCCTCGCGCACCCAGCGCGGGTTCGCGATGGGCGGACCCGCGTCAAATGTGGCCCAGTCCGTGATGCCGAAATCCACGCCACGCCGCATGTCGGCGGTGCGCTCGCGCGCACAGGCCGCATCGGGCACGCGCAGCGTCACCGACACAAACCACTGACCGTTGCGGCGTGTCAGGGCGATGTCGTTGGGTTTGGCATCAATCCCAAAACGATGCTGCCCACGCGCCCGGATGGACAGGGCGGCATCGCCGCTGCCGATGCGCAGGGTTGCGCCACGGCCGCCGTGCTCCATCAGCTTCCACCCAGCCGGATCGGGATAGGCAAAACCCGAGAACCGCTTGGCGGATTTGAAGCGCGGAAAGCCGGGCGTCTGCCCCGCCTTGACGCGGCGAAAGAACGACTGGAATGCGAGATCCAGCCGCCGCAGCGTCTGCTGCAAGGCGTGGCTGCCAAGCGCGATGAACTCGGGCCGATCGGCCTTGATCTGAGGCAGGACGTTCTGCTGGTCGAAGTAGCTGATCGACTTGCCCGCCTTGCGCCAGGCGTCGATGCGCTCTTCGAGCGCCGCGTTGTACAACTCGCAGTGCAGCCGCGTCCACGCCTCCAGCCGCGCCATCTGCGCGGCATTGGGATACAGCTTGAGCGTGACTTTGCGCCGTTGCATGCTGGTATTTTATCCAGCATGGCGAGGAACAACAAGCGAAAACCGCCCGCTTGACCCCCTCCTGCCCGGACGGCTTCGCCTATGCGACGCTGTGCGTCGGGCCGGGCGAGGAAGGGGAATGCGCGAGCATGTGTTCAAAGGTCGTGTCGCTTGTTCCCGAAATCGTAATGGTCGCGGGCTGCGACATGGAACCGTACTGATTTGTGGAACCGTACTCACCATCCGAGGCATAGGACTGAATGGTGACCTGCGGTGCCGATGCCAATTGCTGGAGGGTGATCGAACTGCCAAATGTCCCCACATAGGGCGCTACCGTCGGCACCGTCAGCGTGTAGGAGTCGGTCAGTGGTTTGGAGTCATTTTCAACGCCATTGATTTGGGCAATGCTGATCACCGGGCCTCCGCCAGGGAGTGTTTCCTGGGCAACAAACAAGGTGTCGGCCTCGGCACTCAGCGTCACTGATCCCGTGTACGTTTGATCGATCGCGTTCGAATCGAAAACCTGCAGGGGCTGCGCCTGCGTGCCCAGCACTGTCGCCGGCGCGCCGGCCGCCACCGGGACATTCAGGATGACGTCTGGAGCAAAGTTGGGGCTCAGCGTCGTGGACGCAGACACAAGGGTCGACGGCGGCGCGATCACCACGTTGTAACCGGTGCTGCTGGCCGGCAGCGGCGCCAGCGTGAACGTCCACGGGTCCCCAGCGGTTGCGCCCGGTGCGGCAAAGGTCGTCTTGAGAATGTGGCCCTGGCTATCCTCGGCCATGACCACGGCGCCCACGTCGACCGCCGGCAGAAAGCCCGTGATGGACCCGGCCTGCTCATCATCGACCAGATTGAGCACGGGCTTGAGGATGTACTTGCCACTGTTACCGGCCATCACGACCGAACGACACGCATTGAAGTCCACCACCAGATTGGCCTGGCCATTCGCAGCGACCGTGAACTGCCCGTTGATCTTGTAGCCACTTTGCTGCGCGCTCGGCGTCGTCAAGGGGTGCGGAATGTCCGCTGAATCGATGACGTAATTGGCAAGGTTGGGTCCATTTCCATTGTTCGACGCCAGGATCAGGCGCACCTGCTGATAGGTGCCGGCCGGCACGCTGATGTTGCCCAGCGCCAATGTTTGGCCGTTGGTCAGCGTGGCCAGATCGACCTGCATCGGCGTTGTCATGGAGAGGGCATAGGTCCCCGATGGACCGATCAACTGAATGCCTGTGACTGTCACAAAGACACTCCTGAGACCGGCGCAAATCGGAGCATCCGTCAAGGCAAAGCTTGCCGTTCCGCCCGATTTGGTTCCTCCACCACCCCCGCCACAAGCACTGAGGCTCAGCGCCAAGGCTGCGGCTTGGGCCGCAGCCGTCGTTCGACACGCTGGCGCGCAGCGTCACGCGCGACGTGCACCCGTACAGCGTGCTGAGCGATCTGCTGCGGCTGGGGCTCGTGCAGGTGCAGGTGGTCAAGGGCCAGGAAATGGTCGTGCCGCATCGCGACGGTTTCGTGCCACCGCCGGGGTCGCGCGAGATTCTGGAGCTGTTCAGCGCCAATCTGGCGGACCACGCCTGGGCGGCGGTGGGCAACCTGCGGGGGCAGGGGCCGCGCCTGGAGCAAAGCGTGTTCGCCGAGGGCATCACGGCGGAGTCGGCCGAGGCGCTGGGTGCGCTGGCGCGCAAACTTTGGGCGGATGCGCGCAGCGCGATGATCGCCGAGGCCACCCGTCGCTACGATGCCGATCTCCACCGCAGCGGCGCCACCTGCCGCATCCGCTTTGGCACGTATTTCTGGTCCCAGAACTGCTGCGCCGACCCGTTTGCAGGGCCGGCGCGCGCCTGATACGGGACAAGCGGGCTCTTGTCGATGTCAAGAGGCACCGGGATCCAGCCTGCCGGCCTGGAATGTGTGCTGTCGCGCCCGCGCCGGCGGCGTTGCGCCCGTCGCCATACGCACACTCCTAGAATGGAACGCTGATCCTGACCACACCCTGGAGACCTTGCAATCATGGCCCTGCCCACATCCATGTCCGACCGCGACGGCAAAATCTGGATGGACGGCCAGCTCGTCGAATGGCGCGACGCCAAAATTCACGTGCTGACCCATACCCTGCACTATGGCTGCGGCGCGTTCGAAGGCGTACGCGCGTACAAGACCGATACCGGGACGGCCATTTTCCGCCTGCGCGATCACACTGAGCGGCTGTTCAACAGCGCCAAGATTTTGCGCATGCAGATTCCCTTCACCCCCGAGCAGGTGATGCAGGCACAAATCGATGTGGTGCGCGTCAATGGCTTCGACTCCTGCTATATCCGGCCCCTGACATGGATCGGCGACAAAAAGCTCGGCGTCTCGCCCCGTGGAAACACCATCCACCTGATGATCGCCGCTTGGCCTTGGGGCGCCTATCTCGGCGAAGAGGGCCTGAAAAAAGGCATTCGGGTCAAGACCTCCAGCTACACACGCCACCACGTGAATATCACCATGTGCAACGCCAAGGCTGTGAGCAACTACACAAACTCCATCCTGGCCAACCTGGAGGTGACCGCAGACGGCTACGATGAGGCACTGCTCCTGGATCCTCAGGGCTTCGTCAGCGAGGGCGCTGGTGAGAACATTTTTGTGGTCCGTGAAGGCGTGCTGTACACGCCCGACCTGTCGTCCGGCGCGCTCAATGGCATCACGCGCAAGACCGTGTTCGCGATTTGCGAAGATCTGGGCCTGACGATCAAGGAAAAGCGCATCACGCGCGATGAGGTTTACATCGCTGACGAAGCGTTCTTCACCGGTACCGCGGCTGAAGTCACGCCAATCCGGGAGCTCGACGGCGTGACCATCGGGCCCGGCCAACGCGGCCCCATTACCGAGCGCATCCAGAATGCATTTTTTGACATCGTCGGCGGGCGCAACGCCAAGTATGCGCCGTGGCTAACCCAAGTGTGAAGCTGCCTCACACCCTCCTCTCGAGCGCAACCCCATGAGTGCCATTCCCAAACCCGACATGCCCGTGGTCGAACTCAAGGCCAAGGATCTTCCCGCCCACTGCCCCAACCCGAACATGCCCATCTGGAGCAGCCACCCCCGCGTGTTCATCGACATCACCCATGGCGAAGCCGCCTGCCCGTATTGCGGCACGCGCTATCGCCTGGCTGCGGGCGAAGCGGCGCACGGGCATTGAGCCGGTCCAAAGCCCTTCACCTCGCCCACGCCCGCCGCGCGTTCCACGAACCCGCGTACAGCGCGCCATGCCCCGCGCCCTCCTGATCGCCCCTCAGTGGATCGGCGACGCAGTGATGGCGCAACCGCTGGTGGCAGTGCTGGCCGCGCGCGGCGAACACGTCGCAGCTCTTGCGTTGCCCGCGATCGCGCCGGTATTGCGGGCGATGCCCGGCGTCACCGAAGTCATCGAGGCGCCCTTCCGCCACGGCCGCCTGGACTTTGCGGCCCGCTGGCACATCGCCACGGCGCTGCGCTCACGTGGGTATGCGCGCGCCTACATCCTGGGCAACAACGTCAAATCGCGCTTGGTGCCATGGCTGGCGAGAATTCCCGAGCGCATCGGCTATGCGGGGGAAGCCGCGGGGCTGCTGCTCACCTCCAAACATCACGCGCAAAGCAGCTCCAGCCGAGCCGACATGCGCAAGCATTACGCGCAACTGGCCGAAGCCGACGCCCGCGCAGCGCTCGCGGAGCCGACCTTGGATGTTGCCCCGGACATTGCGGCCAGCGTGCGCGCGCGCTTTGGACTGCCCGCGCGCTGGATCGCGGTATGCCCAGGCGCCGAATATGGCCCCGCCAAACAATGGCCCGTGGAGCACTATGGTGCGCTTGCCCTGCGAGCACAACGCGATGGTTACGCGGTCGCCGTTCTCGGCGCGCCCTCGGACGCGCCGGCTGGAGAGGCCATTGCGCGCCTAGCCCCGCACGCGATGAATCTGTGCGGGCACACACGACTGGATGAGGCCATCGCGCTCCTCGCCGCGGCCAGCGGTGTGGTCAGCAACGACTCGGGGCTGATGCACATTGCGGCTGCGCTGAGCCGCCCCACGCTTGGCATCTATGGCTCCACCGACCCTCGCCACACGCCGCCCGCAGCCCACCACAGTGCCACGCTGTGGCTGCATTTGCCGTGCAGCCCATGTTTCGCGCGTGCCTGCCCGCTTGGACACCTCAATTGTTTGCGCGGCATCCTGCCCGAGACGGCGTGGGCTGCTCTAGAAGGCTTGATGCGGGATTGAGTCTGCGGCGGGCTTCACCCGGGCGTGCGCTTGCGCGTGCAGCACAAGCGCTGCCGTTGACCCGCGCACCACGCAGCGCCCGCCGAGAAGGACTTTGCGCGGCGGCAGCGCCGGATTGTCCAGGCGCTCGAGCAGAATCGACATGGCGGTGCGGCCGATGGCCTCCAGAGGCTGCTCAATAACCGTCAAGCCCGGACCGACGAGTTCAGTCCAGCTCTCGTTGTCGAAACCAGCCACGGCCACGTCGTCGGGTATCGTCAAACCGGCTGCACGCACTGCACGCACGACCCCCATGAGCAGCAGTCCGTTACTTGCGATCACCGCCTGCGGGCGCTCGCTGCAATCAAGAAGACGGCGAACCTCGGTCTGCGCGGCCTCGATCTGGGGCGGCACGAACGCTGTCTGAATCTGCAGGCCGAGGCGCTGAGCGGCTGCGACGAAACCGTCGTGGCGCTCGATCCCGCTGCTGCTGGCATTGCCAAAAATTCCGGCGATTCGGCGGTACCCCTGGGCGTGCAGATGCTCCATGAGCATCGCGCTGGCGGCGCTGTTGTCCAACACAACCGCATCCTGCTGCCCGTGCGGACTGACACGATCGATCAACACCAGCGGAAACCCGATGTCGCGCTGATCGAGGGTCTGAGCGGTCTGTCGTGTCGGCGCGAAGATCACACCGGTGACACGCTCCTCTTCCATCAACTTGAGGTAGATCGCCTCCTTATCCGGGTTTTCGTCCGTGTTGCACAAGATGACGCGCAGGCCGTGCTGATACGCGACGTCCTCCACCGCGCGGCTCACGGCCGTGAAAAACGGATTGCGCAAGTCGGCAAGGATCAGCCCGATGGTGCCGGAGTGGCGCGAGCGCAGCCGCCGTGCGGAGAGATTGGGGCGATAGCCGGTTTCATGGATTGCGGCTTCGATACGCGCCATCAGCTTGGGGCTGACCGCTGCCACACCGCTGAGCGCGCGCGACACGGTGGCGACCGACACCCCAGCAACCCGGGCGACATCCTTGATACTTGAGCTCATGTGTAAACGATATCACAAAAATGACAGTTCGTTCCTGCAGGACGAACCGGAATCTAGAATTTCTTGCCAAACTTCAGGGTAAACACCAAGAGTTTCGGCTTGATTGCTTGAATGTAAACGTTATCATTTCAAAACATCAAAAGGAGACAATCATGGTAGCTGCTTCCCCTGCCGAGCTGCTTTCCGAAGCACGTATCAGGTTGGCGTCGCACCCTCGGGACAAAGGGGCTGCGATTGCCGAAGCCACCCAATTGCTCATCGCCAGTGGCTGCGTGGCCCCGGGTTTCGAGGCCAGCGTGATGGCCCGCGAGGATGTTGCGAATACGTATCTCGGTCACGGCGTGGCCATTCCCCACGGCTTGGGGAAAGACCGCAATCAGGTCCTGCGCGACGGACTGGCCATTCTTCAGATTCCGCAAGGGGTGGAGTGGAACCCAGGGCAGAGCGCGCATCTGGTGGTGGCGATCGCCGCGCAGTCGGACAACCACATCGCCATCCTGCGTCGCCTCACCCGCCTGATCCAGGATGAGCAGCGCCTGCAGTCCTTGTTCACAACCCCCCACACGGCCGATCTCCTTGCCGCGCTGGGCGACGATGCACCGCCCGCGCCCACGCAGGTGGCCTCGGATCTGGCTGAACGCATCGAATGGATGGTGCGCTACCCCGCCGGACTGCATGCGCGACCGGCATCCGTGTGGGTCGAGGCGGCACGCAAATCCGGTGTTCGCATGCAGGCCCGCCATGGCGGTGAAGTGGCCGATGCGCGCAATCTCGTGGGCTTGCTGGGCCTGGGCCTGCGCTATGGGCAGACGGTCGTCCTCTCGGCCGAAGGCGAAGGCGCGCGAGCCGCGCTCGAGGCCTTCCGCGCCTTGATCGACGCGCTCACTCCCCAGGAACAAGCCGATGCAGCGAAAGCGGCCGCACCCGTGCTCGCCTCGGCCTGGTCGCCTCCCGGCAGGCTCGCCGTGGTCCCCGGCATTGCGGCAAGTCCCGGCCTCGCCATGGGCACCCTGCATATCCTCGCGGCGGCTCAGCCTCAGGTCCCCGACCTTCCGGGCACGCTCGATCAGGGCGCCGATCGGCTCAACGCCGCCATCGTCGCCACGCAAGAGCAGCTCACCGCACTGGCCGACGATACCGCACGACGTCTCGGTGCAGCCGAAGCAGGCATCTTTCGCGCGCAGCGTGAGCTGCTCAAGGACAGCGATCTCATCACCCTGGCATGCCAGATCATGGTCGAGGGGCACGGCGTCGCGTGGTCATGGAACCAGGCCGTGGAGCGCATGGCCTGCCGGCTCGCTGCGCTCGGCAACCCTGTGCTGGCAGGCCGTGCCTCCGATTTGCGCGACGTGGGGCGGCGCGTGCTGGCACGACTGGAACCGTCCATCCAGCTTGGGAGCCTCTCGGATCTGCCCGACACGCCCTGCATCGTGGTCGCGGACGACCTTTCGCCATCCGATACCGCAGCCATTGACATGCGGCGTGTCGTGGGCCTTGCCATCGCGCAGGGCGGGCCAACATCGCACACGGCCATCCTGGCCCGCACGCTGGGACTGCCTGCCATCGTTGGCGCCGGCGCTGCGTTGATGGCGCTGCACAGCGGCACACACGCCATCATCGACGGAGCGGGGGGCAAGCTTTACCTTGAACCCCGCGAGCCGGACCTTGCGTCGGCGCGCGACTGGATCGCGCGCGAAAGCACGCGGCGCGCCGAGGAAAAAGCCGAGCGCGGCAAGCCGGCCCGCACAAGCGACGGGCACACGGTGGCCATCGGCGCCAATGTGAACCTTCCCGACCAGGTGCCGCTTGCGTTGCATGAAGGCGCTGAAGGCGTCGGGTTGATGCGCACGGAGTTTCTTTTTCTGGAGCGCGGCGAAACGCCCGACGAAGACGCCCAGTTCGCCGTGTACCGCGGCATGATCGATGCACTCGATGGCCGGCCCCTGATCGTGCGTGCGCTCGATATCGGCGGCGACAAGCAGGTCGCCCATCTGCAACTGCCGCAGGAGGCCAACCCGTTCCTGGGCGTGCGCGGGGCACGCTTGCTCCTTCGCCGCCCAGACCTGCTGCAACCCCAGTTGCGCGCGCTCTACCGGGCAGCCAAAGGCGGTGGCGATCTGTCCATCATGTTTCCCATGGTGACCAGCGAAGATGAAGTCCGCGCACTGCGCGCCGCATGCGAATTGGTTCGGTCCGAACTCGGCGCGCCTCAGGTGCCCATCGGCATCATGATCGAAGTTCCGGCCGCGGCGATCCAGGCCGATCTTCTGGCCGCCCACGTGGACTTCTTCTCCATCGGAACCAATGACCTGACCCAGTACACCTTGGCCATGGATCGCCAGAACCCGGAGCTTGCGCCACAGGCCGACAGTCTTCATCCGGCGGTCCTGCGCCTCATCCGCAGCACGGTCGAAGGCGCGAGCCGCCACGGCCGATGGGTCGGTGTGTGCGGCGGCATCGCCGGCGACCCATTCGGCGCGACCTTGCTCGCGGGCCTGGGCGTGCACGAATTGTCCATGACGCCGCGCGACATCCCCGGCGTGAAGGCGCGCATGCGCGCAAGCAACCGCCGATCCCTCGAGGAGCTCGCCGCCCGGGCGCTGGCTGCTCAATCCGCACAGGCCGTGCGCGCGCTGGACCAGGAAGCCCCATGAACGCCCCGCAGCCTCCAGTCGTTACCGTCACCTTCAACCCCGCAATCGACGAAACCATCACCTTGGATGCGTTGCGCCCGGGAACCGTGCATCGGGCGCGAGCCGTGCGCTTCGACCCGGGGGCAAGGGCGTGATCGTCGCCGGTTGCCTCGCCGACTGGGGCCAGCGCGTGGTGGCCACCGGCCTTCTCGGCAAGGACAATGACGCGCCATTTACCGAACTCTTCGCCGCCAAGGGCATTGAGGACCGCTTTTGCCGGTTCTCGGGTCTCACCCGGGTCAACGTCAAACTCGTCGATCCTCGAGACACGACGGACATCAACCTGCCGGGAGCCGACCTCGCGCCCGAACAGCTGCAGAGGGGACTCGATGCGGTACTCGACCTGGCCAGCAGCGGCACCATCGTCGTCCTCGCCGGCAGTCTGCCTGCCGACTTTCCCGACGATACGTACGCCCATTGCATCGCCAAACTCACCGCGCGCCAGGTGCGCGTGGTGCTCGATACCTCGGGTCCACCGCTGGCTGCGGCGCTCCAGGCTGCAGCGGGGCCCTGCCCCATGCCATCAAACCCAACCGCACCGAACTTGAGGCCTGGGCTGAACGCCCCTTGCCGACGCACGCCGACTTGATGTCGGCGGCACGCGATCTGCTGGCTCGCGGCGTGGAGCTGGTCACCGTTTCGCTCGGCAGCGAAGGCGCCATCTTCGTCACGCGTGACGCGGCGCTGCACGCACGGCTCCCCGCGATGCGCCCCACCAGCACCGTGGGCGCCGGCGACGCCATGGTCGCCGGCATCGTTGCCGGCATCAGCAGTGGAGCATCCGTCGAAGACGTCGCCCGCCTGGCCACGGCCTTCGCACACACCAAGCTCGGCCAGATCGGCGCCAATCTCGGTGACGCCGCACAAGTGCGCAGCCATGCTGCCCATGTGGCCATCGAACGACTGAACTAAAGCTGCTCCCACCTCAAACAGGAGACACATCATGGGTCCATTGTTCGCATCCATCGCAGCCGCAGACCGCACGGTCGCCGGCGTGCTCGCCGCCGAGGCGCTGCGGCACGCTGCCACAGCCAAGGGCACGGCAATCGACATCGAAGTCTCGACAACGGAGGGTGTGCTCAACCCGCTGGTGCGCTCGCAAATGGCCTCCGGCGGCACACTGCTCGCCGTGGGTGCGGTCAACACCGCAGATCCCAAGTTTGCCGGACTGCACATCATCCCAACCGGACTTGACCAGGTCCTCGCCGACCCCCACGCGGCGCTGGCGCAGGCACTGCACAGCCAACCGCCTGCGGCCGATGCACCGGCGCCGAAACCCCAACGCATCGTGGCCATTACGTCCTGCCCAACCGGCATCGCCCACACCTTCATGGCCGCCGAAGGGCTGCAACAAGCCGCCAAGGAACTCGGCATCGCGATGCGTGTGGAAACGCAGGGCTCCGTCGGCGCCCAGGACGCGCTCACCGATGCCGAGATTGCTGCAGCCGATGTCGTCATCGTTGCCGCTGACCGGCAGGTCGAACTGGGCCGCTTCGCCGGCAAACGCATGCTCTTGAGCGGCACAAAACCGGCCATCAACGATGGCAAAGCCCTCATCCGGCGCGCCCTGGCAGAGGCGCAGGTGCAGGAACAGGGCCAAGCGCGGGGGGACACGTCGGCTGCTTCCAAACCGGCAGCTACGGCCAAAGCGCGCACCGGCCCCTACAAACATCTGATGACCGGGGTGTCGTTCATGCTGCCCTTCATCACGGCCGGTGGATTGCTTATCGCCCTGGCATTTGCGTTCGGTGGCATCTACGCCTACCAGCACAGCGGCACACTCGCTTATGCGCTGTTCCAGATCGGTGCCAAGTCGGCTTTCGTGCTCATCGTGCCGGCGCTGGCTGGTTACATTGCCTACTCAATCGCCGATCGTCCCGGCATCGCTCCGGGCATGATCGGCGGGCTGATTGCGGCCAATCTGGGGGCAGGCTTCCTTGGCGGCATCGTCGCCGGCTTTATTGCCGGCTACGGCACCGACTGGTTCAATCGCCACCTGCGCCTGCACCGCAGCGTCGAGGGCCTGAAGCCCGTGCTCATCCTGCCGCTGCTGGGCACCCTGCTCACGGGTTTGCTGATGATCTACGTGGTGGGCACCCCAGTGGCGCACGCCCTGGCCTTTCTCACGGAGTGGCTCAAGGGCATGCAGGGGGCCAGCGCTGTCGTGCTCGGCATGCTGCTGGGCGCCATGATGGCGTTCGACATGGGTGGCCCGGTGAACAAGGCCGCCTATACGTTTGCCACGGGCCTGCTTGCCAGCCAGGTCTTCACGCCGATGGCGGCCGTCATGGTCGCTGGCATGACCCCGCCGCTTGCGGTGGCGCTTGCCTCCTGGCTGTTTCCACGGCGATTCACGCTTGAGGAACGTGAGGCGGGCGGGGCGACGGCGTTGCTCGGGCTGTCCTTCATCACCGAAGGCGCCATTCCCTACGCCGCGCGCGACCCGCTGCGGGTGATTCCTGCCAACATGGTCGGCTCGGCTGTGGCCGGGGCAATCTCCATGGTTGCAGGCGCTCAGCTCCGGGTGCCACACGGCGGCGTGTTCGTCCTTCCCATCCCCAACGCCGTCACCCATCTGGGCCTGTATGTGGTCGCACTCGCCGCTGGTACGGCGGTCAGTGCGGCGCTGCTGGGCTTGTTCAAAAAGAGCGTCGGCTGACGACGCGACCCATTTCGACGAGGAGACCACAATGAACCATCGCAAGAACCTGGCGCGCGCCACAATCGGCGCAGCAGCGCTAGCACTGGTGACAGGCCTGGCACACGCGGCTGATCCGACGCCCGGTCAATACGCCTTGGGCGACGGGCTGACCCTTTCGGCAAACTACACCGGCGAGGCTGCGGCCAACACCAGCGGCGGGATCCGCCGGGGTTCGGCCTATGCCGGCCAGCTGTTCCTGGGTGCCGATCTGGACCTGCACAAAATGCTGGGCTGGAATGCCACGAGCGTGCACATCGCCGTGACCCAACGCCACGGCCAAAGCCTGGCGTCCGAGGCGATCGGCAACAACACCTCGGTCCAGGAAATTTACGGCACCCAGAACCTGCATTTGGCCTATTTCACGATTGAGAAAAAACTGTTCGGCGGCCGTCTCGAACTGCAAGGTGGCCGCACCGTCGCCAACATCGACTTCCTCAACTCGCCGCTGTATTGCAACTTTCAAAGCAACTCGGCGTGCGGCAACCCGACATTCGTGTTCAAGGACAGCAACTTCACCTACTTTCCTGCATCCAGCTGGGGCGGCTACGCCAAGGGCTGGCTGACGGACAAGCTTTATGCAAAGGCCGGCGCCTACGAAGTCAACCCGAACGACAAACGGGCGAGCGACCATGGCATCAACTGGAGCACGGGTGACGCCACAGGGGTGATCGTGCCCTGGTCCCTGGGCTACGCGACCACCTTCGCCAACGACAACCACCCGCGGAACTATGAGATTGGTGGCTGGTTTGACCGCTCCGACTACGCCGATCCGCTCCTCGATGCCAACGGCAATGATGCGGTCCTCACCGGCCTGCCCTACCGCACCGACCGTAACCGTTCAGGGGCCTATGTACGCTTCAATCAGATGGTGTGGCGCCCGGACATGAATACCAAGCGGGGCCTGACCGTGTTCGGCGTGGCCATGACCAAGCTTGCAGGGCGGGTCAACGAGAGCAATTTTCTTGAACTCGGCGCGGTAATGCAGGGACCCTTCGCATCGCGGGAGCATGACACGCTGGGCTTTGTGATCAACCAGCAGCGCTTTTCCAGTCTGGCGCTGCAAAACATCCAAGTGGCGCTTGCCTCGGTGGGCGTCACGACGCCGGTACCCGACAACGAAATCATGATGGAGCTCGCTTACGGCTATCAGCTCAGTCCCGGCATTCGCCTCTCACCCAACGTGCAATACATCGTGCATCCAGACCAGCAGGCCGAGCCGTTTCGAACGTCCGCGATTGGAAATGCCTTCGTCATCGGTCTGAAATTCACCCTGGCGCTCTGAGCGCCCAAAGGCATGAAGGGCGGGGGCTGCCGTTGCAGCCCCCGCCCTTCATGCCTTTCGATACCCCACCGGCGGCGCGCCATGCGCACAGCCGGTGGGCTCAGGGGTGGTGCAGCTCAGCGACCGCCATCGCGTCGTGGCGCACCCGAGGTGCCGCGGCGGCCGGCATCGCGCCGAGGTGCGGCGGCACCATCACGGCGTCCACTGCCATGTGCATGACCGGTGGCATCGCTGCGCCCGTGACCATGGCCTGCCAAGGCCCGGCTCGGAGACTCGCCGCGGCGTGCACCGCCACCCGAGGGCTTTCCACCGCCGATGGTCGTACGGCCGACGCGAATGGGCTGCGCGCGCTCCTTGGGATCCGGTTCGAACCCAGCGATCACGTGACGGTCAATCGGGCGACCGATGAGGTTTTCGATGTCGCGAAGAAAGCGCAACTCATCCACGCAAACCAGGGAGATCGCCTGGCCTTCGGCCCCCGCGCGCCCGGTGCGTCCAATCCGATGCACGTAGTCTTCCGGCACATTGGGCAACTCGTAGTTCACGACCATCGGCAATTGGTCGATGTCGATCCCGCGAGCTGCGATGTCCGTGGCCACCAGCACCTGCAGCTTGCCACTCTTGAATGAGGCCAGCGCACGGGTCCGCGCACCTTGACTCTTGTTGCCGTGGATGGCGTCGGCGCCGATGCCGTCCGTGTTGAGCTGTTCAGCCAGTCTGTTGGCACCATGCTTGGTGCGCATGAAGACCAGGACCTGGTACCAGTTGCTCTCGCGAATCAGGTGCGACAGCAGTTCACGCTTGCGCTCGCGCCCCACCGGATGCACGGACTGTCGCACGGTCGCCGCGGTCGCATTGCGACGCGCCACCTCGATCACCGCCGGCTTGTTCAACAAGCCGTTGGCCAGGGTCTTGATCTCGTCTGAGAAGGTCGCCGAAAACAGCAGGTTCTGGCGTTGCTTGGGCAGCAGCGAGAGCACGCGTTTGATGTCATGGATGAAACCCATGTCCAGCATGCGATCCGCCTCGTCGAGCACCAGGGTATTGATGCCGGAGAGGTTGAGCGTACGCTGGCCGTGGTGGTCAAGCATGCGTCCGGGTGTCGCCACGACGATATCCACGCCGCGCTTGAGGGCGTCGATCTGCGGCTGCATGCCCACGCCGCCGTACATCACCATACTGCGCAGCTGCAACTGCCGGCCGTAATCGCGCACGCTTTCCGCCACCTGGGCAGCAAGCTCGCGCGTGGGAACCAACACGAGCACGCGCGGAATGACGCGTCCCTGCGCGTCACGCGCCTGCTCGCTCTGGCTCAGGCGATGCAGGATGGGCAACGTGAAGGCGGCCGTCTTACCCGTTCCGGTTTGCGCCGCAGCCAGCAGATCGCCACCGGCAAGGACTGCCGGAATGGCCTGCGCCTGAATGGGGGTGGGGGTGGTGTAGCCCTGCGCCGACACGGCACGCAGGATAGGCTCGGCAAGTCCGAGTTGATCAAAGTTCATGGAGTCTTTCGAAGCCGCGTGCCACAAGGCTTGGCGGCAGGTGCCTGGCAACCGCTCGACCGGGAGGACGAACACCAGCTTGTTGCAAGGCTGAGCCGGAACATTCCGGCAGGAGGTCAGATTGACAGGGTGTGCAGAACTGGGCAGCACACCGCAGAGGCACACTATAGCAGGGATTGCCGCAGTTTGCGCTATGCATCAGACGCCGCATGTGAATGCTCCCGCGACTAAGCGCCACGCGCTGTCGTCGCGGGATGCGCGGTCGAATTGCTCAAAGCCGCGCCCGCGTCAGCGCGTAAATGCCCGCCAGCACGAGAGCCGTGCCAAGGAGCAGCCAAGGCGTAAACGGCTCATGCAGCAGCCAGACGCTCAGTGCGATGGTCGACAGCGGACCGAGCATTCCCGTCTGCGCCGTGAGTGCCGGGCCGATGCGCTCGATCGCCATCATCACCATCAGAATCGGCGCCACGGTGCACACGGTCGCGTTGAGCAGGGATAGCCACACCACCGGCATGGGCACCCACACCGCCTGCCAGGGCTTGATCAGCGCGAACTGGGCAATGCAAAAAAAACTGGCCACAACACCCGCCCACCCGGCCAGGCGCAGCGACCCCAGTTCCCCCACAAGCTTGCCGCTCATCAGGAGATACACCGCATACGACAGCGCACTACCCAGCACCAGCAAGGCGCCCAGCACCGCGTGCGCGCCCTGCAGGCCGATTTCCTGGGCGAACACCACCAGCACGCCCGCGTAGCTCAATGCGATGGCTGCAACATGGCGCCATCCCACGCGCCGGCCAAAGACCATGGCCCCGAGCAGCAGCACGAAGCTCGGGTTGAGGTACAAAATGAGCCGCTCGAGGCTGGCCGTGATGTCCTCCAGACCCATGAAGTCGAGCATGCTGGCGGCGTAATACCCCGTGAACCCCAGCACGAGCACGATGCGCGCCTGCGACGCGGTGAGACTTGCCTTGCCGCGCCCGGCCCACCACGCCATGACTGCGAACAACGGCAGGGCGAACAGCATGCGGTAAAAAATGAGCGTGACCGCGTCGATCGGCCATTCGTAGATCAGCTTGGCGAGGATCGCCTTGCCCGAAAATGCAATCGCTCCGGCCGAGGCCAGCAGCAGGCCCGCTCGCAACGCTCCTGGACGCGAGGCGGTGCTGGTGGGTGCGCGTATGGGGACTGCGGGCGACGGAGGCGATGGCATGGACATGGGCGCGGCGTGAAGGGCGAAAAAACAGGGAACGGCATCGGCGCACATGCGCCTGGCCTTGCTTATGCTATGGGGTTTTCCACAAACGAGCCCGAGCTGCCATGTCCATCTATACCAATCTCCAAAATCTCGGCATCACCCTGCCTCAGGCTTCCGCCCCGGCAGCCGCATACCTCCCGTTCGTGCAAACCGGCAAGCTGTTGTTCCTTTCCGGCCACATCAGCAAGAAAGATGGCCAGGTCCTGGCCGGACAGCTCGGACGCGACCTCACCACAGCACAAGGCCAGGCGGCTGCGCGGCTTGTGGCCGTCGATCTGATGGGCACGCTGCATGCAGCCTGCGGCGACCTGCATCGCGTGCGCCGCATCGTCAAACTCCTGGGCCTGGTGAACTCCACGCCGGTTTTCACTGAGCAGCACCTGGTGATCAACGGCGCCTCCGAACTGCTTGGGCAGGCATTTGGCGACCTTGGTCGCCACGCGCGCAGCGCCTTTGGTGTAGCCCAGCTGCCCATGGGCGCAGCAGTGGAGATCGAGCTGATCGCCGAACTCGACTGATTCCGCCTTCGCGCGACATCGTTCCATCGATGCCCGCGACGGTCTAGATCGCGCGCAAGGCCACGGGCTTGAAGCCGGCCGTGCCCACCGCCTTGCCCTTGCGCGCGCGCTTGGCCACGTAGTCGTTCTGGGTCCGCGGTGTGAGCGTCTGAACCTTGGCAACACCCCCGCGCCCGCTTCCTGCAACCTCCAGCGTCTCGCCAGGGGCCAAAGCGCAGGTGGCTCGCACCGTTTCCTTGGGATCCAGGGCCATCAGCAGCACGCCGCGCCCGCCGCGCGGCAGTTCGCGCAATTCGTCGACGCCAAAGATCAGCAATCGCCCCCCGCTCGACAGCACGGCAACGCGGTCGGCCGCTTGCACCTCACCTTGCTCACCCGCCACGCGCTGCAGCGGCTGCGGCGGCAGGAGGGACTCCCCACCTTCGATCGGAACGAAGGTCTTGCCGGCCCGTTGGCGGCTCGACAGATTTTCCGCACGGGCGACAAATCCGTAACTGGCGCTCGACGCAAACAGCAAGGGCATGCCGGCCGGGCCAGCCCAGTAGTGAGCTGGGCTGGCGCCAGGAGCCAGGTCGATGAAGCTCGTCACCGGCTGTCCGTCACCGCGCCCGCCTGGCAGCTGCGCGATGGCAATGCTGTAGGCGCGGCCATCGCTGCCCAGGACCCACAGCTGGCCCGTGGAGCGGGTCTCGAACGTGGCGCGTAGCGCATCACCCGGCTTGAAACTGAGGTTTGCAACTCCAAGACCGTGGCCCTTTTGCGTGCGCAGCCAACCCTTTTCGGACACGATGACCGTCACGGGTTCGTCCGCCACGCGCACCTCCAGAGTGGCGCGGCTTTGGGCCTGGATCAATGTGCGGCGGTCATCACCGAACTGCTTGGCGTCCGCCTCAATTTCCTTGATTACCCGACGCGTCAGGGCCTTGTCATCCGAAAGCAACTTTTGCAGCTCGCCCTGCTCGCCGGTGAGCTTGTCGATCTCCTGCTCGATCTTGATCGCTTCAAGCCGCGCGAGCTGACGCAGCCGGATTTCCAGGATGTCTTCGGCCTGGCGGTCGGTGAGCCCGAAATGCTGCATCAGCGCAGACTTGGGCTCGTCGGATTCCCGGATGATGCGAATGACTTCGTCGATGTTCAGCAGGACGATGCGCCGCCCTTCCAGAATGTGCAGGCGATCGTCAACCTGCTGCAACCGGTGGCTGCTGCGGCGCCGCACGGTAGCTTGCCGGAATGCCGTCCATTCGCGCAGGATGTCGAGCAGTCCCTTCTGTCTCGGCTTGCCATCGGCCCCGACCATCACCAGGTTGAGCGGCACGCTCTGTTCAAGGCTGGTGGTGGACAGCAGCACGGACACCAGCTCTTCCACGGGCACGCGCGAACTCTTGGGTTCGAACACGAGGCGCACGGCAGCATCGCGCCCGGCTTCATCACGCACGCCGTCCAGAACGGCAAGCACCGTTTGCTTGAGCTGTTGCTGCTCGGCGCTGATGGTCTTCTTGCCGGCCTTCGGCTTGGGGTCGGTGATCTCCTCGAGTTCCTGCAGCACGCGCTGCGCGCTGGTCGCAGGTGGCAACTCCGTGACAACGAGCTGCCACTGACCACGAGCGAGATCTTCCACGGTCCAGCGCGCGCGCACCTTCAGGCTGCCGCGTCCGCTGACATAGGCGTCCCGGATATCGTCCGGGCCACTGATGATCTGGCCTGCGGTGGCAAAGTCCGGCCCCGGCGTCAGCGCCAGGATCTCGTCGATCGAGACTGTCGGCTTGCGCAGCACGGCCACGCAAGCTGCCGCCACCTCGCGCAGGTTATGCGCCGGAATCTCCGTGGCCATGCCCACCGCGATGCCCGATGCGCCATTGAGCAGCACAAAGGGGAGCCGCGCCGGCAACAGCCGTGGCTCGGTGGTGGAGCCGTCGTAGTTCGGCGCGAAGTCCACCGTGCCCATATCCACCTCATCCAGCAGGAGGCGGGCGACGGGTGTGAGCCGCGCTTCGGTGTAGCGCATGGCTGCGGCCCCGTCACCGTCGCGGCTGCCAAAGTTTCCCTGGCCGTCAATCAGCGGATAGCGTTGGGCGAAGTCCTGTGCCAGGCGCACCAGCGCGTCATAGGCAGCCTGGTCGCCATGCGGATGGTATTTGCCCAGCACGTCGCCCACCACGCGGGCAGACTTCACCGGCTTGGCGCCCGAAGCAAGGCCCATGCGGTCCATCGCGTACAGGATGCGTCGCTGCACGGGCTTGAGCCCGTCGCAGACATCCGGCAGCGCGCGGCCCTTGACCACGGAGATGGCGTAGTCGAGATAAGCCTGCCGCGCGTAGTCCGCCAGCGACAGGCTGTCGCTGTCAGAGAGATCCGGTGAGGGCGGCTCCTGTGCGGATGAGACGGCGAACAGATCGGGAGTCGGGTCGGATGGTCCGGGAATCGAAGTCATGGGTCAATGTGAATCAAGAATCAATCATGGCGCTGGCCGGGTTTGTCCACCGCGCACGTTGCAATCGCCTTCGTCGCCGCGTGCGGGCGCCCGCTGTGCCTGGGTCAGGAACGGGAAGGTCGGCACTCTTCGCGGGCTCTCAAACGTCCACCTCGACGCGGTCGCCAAACGCCTCCATCAGTTCGCGCCGGGCCTGGGCTTCGCCCTTGCCCATGAGCTGCACGAACAGCGCGGTGGTTGCCGCTTCGCCTGCGCGCCCCAGTTGCACGGGCAGCAGGCGGCGAGTGTCCGGGTTGAGTGTGGTCTCCCACAACTGCTCGGCACTCATCTCGCCCAAGCCCTTGAAGCGGGACACGCTCCAGCCGGCCTCTTTCACCCCATCCTTGCGCAAGCGGTCGAGGATCGCCTGCAGTTCGCCGTCGTCCAGCGCGTAAAGCTTTGCAGCCGGCTTTTTCCCGCGGGCCGGCGCATCCACACGGAAAAGAGGCGGGCGAGCCACATACACATGGCCACGTGCGACAAGCTGCGGAAAATGGCGGAAAAAAAGAGTCAGCAGCAGAACCTGGATGTGCGAGCCATCCACGTCCGCATCGCTCAGGATGCAGATCTTGCCGTAGCGGAGCTGGCCAAAGTCCACGGCGTCGGCCAAGCCATGCGGGTCCAGCCCGATGGCCACCGCCATGTCATGGATTTCCTGGTTGGCGAACAGGCGGTCGCGATCGACCTCCCACGAATTGAGCACCTTGCCCCGCAACGGCAGCACGGCCTGGTACTCCTTGTCGCGCCCCATCTTGGCCGAGCCACCGGCGGAGTCACCCTCCACGAGGAACAGCTCGTTACGCGCGGTGTCGCGGCTTTCGCAGTCCGTGAGCTTGCCTGGAAGCACGGCCATGCCGGAGCCCTTGCGCTTTTCAACCTTTTGGGCCGCGCGCTGGCGGCTTTGTGCTTGGGCAATGACGAGCTCAGCCAGGGCCTTGCCCTGCTCGACGTGCTGGCTCATCCACAGCTCCAGGGCCGGGCGCACAAAGCCGGCGACGAGGCGCACCGCGTCGCGACTGTTGAGGCGTTCCTTCATCTGGCCCTGGAACTGCGGGTCGAGCACCTTGGCCGACAGCACGAAGGACGCTCGCGAGAAGACGTCCTCCGGCAGCAGTTTCACGCCCTTGGGCAACAAGCTGTGCAATTCGATGAAGCCCTTGACCGCTTGGAACATGCCCTCGCGCAGGCCCGCTTCGTGCGTGCCGCCGGCAGGTGTCGGGATCAGGTTGACATAGGATTCCCGCAGCACGCTGCCCTCGGCGCTGAAGGCCACGCACCACGCCGCGCCCTCACCCACCGCAAACCCCTCGCTTTGGCTGCCGGCTTGGCCTTCGCCCTCGAATTCGACCAGCACCACCGTATCGCCCAAAGCCTCACCCAGATAACCACGCAACCCCTGGTCATAGCGCCAGGAGTGGGTCTCGCCCGTTTTTTCCACGACAAGCGTCACCTCCAGCCCCGGCAACAGCACGGCCTTGCTGCGCAACAGATGCACCAACTCCGCATGGGGCAGTTGAACGCTGTCGAAGTATTTCGCGTCGGGCCAAGCTCGCACCCGGGTGCCAAGCTTCCATTCACCACGCCCCAGCGCCCGGGTCTGCAGGGCCTGCACAGGCGCCCCACCCTTGAACGCCAGGCTCGCAGCCTGGCCATCGCGGTGCACCTCCACCTCCAGGCGTGCGGCCAGCGCATTCGTCACGCTCACCCCGACTCCATGCAGGCCACCGGAGAAGCGGTAGGCGGCGCCGGCGTCGAGCTTGTCGAATTTGCCGCCGGCATGCAGCTGGGTGAACACGAGTTCCACGACAGGCACCCCCTCGTCCGGATGCACGCCGATAGGGATGCCGCGCCCATCGTCCTGCACGCTCACGCTGCCGTCGGCGTGCAGCGTCACGGCGATGCGACGCGCATGTCCGGCAAGCGCCTCGTCGGCGCTGTTGTCGATGACCTCCTGGATGACATGCAGCGGATTGACCGTGGACGTGTACATGCCCGGGCGTTGCTGCACAGGCTCCAGGCCCTTGAGCACGCGGATGGAGGCCTCGCTGTACGCTGGGGGGTTCGGGTTGCCATAGGGAGATTGTGGATAAGACAGCTGAATTGTGGACAAGATCCGCAGCGCATGAACGCCAGCCCCTGGCCCGAAAACTTATCCCCACAGGATGGGGATAGAGTGCCAGTCAGGAGTGCGGGAATTCAGATTCCATGCGGGCCGGCTTGGGTTTGCACAAAAATGCGGCAGCAAACGCGCATCGCGAAACCCTCAACATGGCTTGACAAATGCGAGCCAGCCATGCTTAAAGGACCGCCGACAAGGGCCATTCTAGAAGCCCGACACCCCGAATCGGCGCAACACCCGCCGCTCGAGCCGCTAGGATGAGAAGCCAATGCGCATTGCCCATGACCCCGCCTGTTCACGACCCTTCCGAAGAACTGCCGCAGCCCTCAGCCTGGGTCATGCGATTCGCCCCGCTGTTGGCACCCGGCGCATCGGTTCTTGACCTGGCATGCGGCAGCGGCCGCCATGTACGCGCGCTCGCTGCGCGCGGCCATGCAATGCATGCGGTGGATCGTGACGCCCAGGCGCTGGAGCCGCTGCGCGGCATCGCGAAGGTTCTTGTGACGGACCTGGAAACGGGGCCGTGGCCCTTTGGCACACAGACCTTTGGCGGCGTGGTTGTCACCAACTATCTGTGGCGACCCCTGCTGCCGCACATCGTGCGTGCCGTGGCAACCGCAGGCGTGCTGATCTACGAGACCTTCGCCCTTGGCAACGAGACGGTCGGCAAACCGCGCAACCCCGATTTCTTGCTGCGCCCGGGGGAATTGCTGGATGCCGCGCGTCCTGCGCTTCGCGTGGTTGCCTATGAAGATGGCTTCCTGCGGACGCCCAAGCCCGCCTACGTGCAGCGGATCTGCGCGGTGCGCGAGCGCATGCCGGCACAGGCGCCCGTCGCAATCGCCGAAAGCCCCCCTGCCAAGTACAATCTGTGATTTTTGACAAGCGCTTGGAATGAACCCCATTACCGGCAGCATCGTGGCCTTGGTCACACCCATGCTTGACGACGGCAGCGTCGATTTCGACAGCCTTCGCAGGCTCATCGATTGGCATATCGCCGAAGGCACCGATTGCATCGGTGTGGTTGGCACCACGGGTGAATCGCCCACCGTCAACGTCAAGGAACACGGCGACATCATCCGGGTGGCGGTCGAACAGGCCGCAGGGCGCGTGCCCGTCATGGCGGGTGCCGGTGCCAACTCCACGGCCGAGGCCATCGAGTTGTCACACTTTTGCAAAGAGGTCGGTGCCGACTGTACGCTGCAGGTGGTGCCGTACTACAACAAGCCGACCCAGGAAGGCATTTACCGCCACTTCCGCGCCATCGCCGAAAGCGTGGATATTCCCATGGTCCTGTACAACGTGCCGGGGCGTACGGTGGCCGATATGCTGCCGGAGACGGCGCTGCGGCTTGCCGAAGTGCCCAACATCGTGGGCATCAAGGAAGCAAGCGGCCATATCGACCGTTCCGCGCAAATCCTGCGTCGCGCACCCAAGGGTTTCGCCGTGTACTCGGGCGACGATCCAAGCGCCGTGGCCACCATGCTGCTGGGCGGTCACGGCAACGTGAGCGTGACGGCCAATGTCGTCCCGCGCCTGATGCATGATCTGTGTGTCGCAGCCATTGCGGGGCGCGCGCAGGATGCGGCGCAGTTGCATTTCAAGCTCATGGACCTGAACCGTCTGCTTTTCGTCGAACCCAATCCCATCCCGGTGAAATGGGCCCTCGCCGCCATGGGCAAAATGGGCGGCGCGATCCGCCTGCCGCTCACACCTCTGTCCAGCCATCACGACGAGTTGCGGGCTGCCCTGGCCGACCTCGGCATTCCCGTCCTTCACTAAAACCATACCCATGCGCCGCATCCCTGCACCTGCACGTCCCCTTCCTCGCCTTTCAGCCTTGGCCCTGGCTCTGGCCACCCTCGGCGCCATGGGTGGCTGCTCCTCACTCGACAGCGTGGTGCAGGGCAAGAGCGTCGACTATGAAAGCGCCAAGGCCGGCCCCTCGCTCGACATCCCGCCTGACCTCACTCAGCTCGCCCGCGAGCAACGCTACGCCATGCCCGAAGGCACGAAGAGCGGCCCGGTGAGTGCGCTTGAATACCAGACTGTGAACGCCCAGGCCGCCCAGCAGGCGGCAAGCAACGCGGTGCTGCCGCAATACCCCGGCATGCGCATTGAACAGGCAGGCGGCCAGCGCTGGCTGGTCGTGGACGCAGCGCCTGACAAGCTGTGGGACACCGTGAAGGCGTTCTGGCAACAAAACGGGTTCTATCTCACAAAGGCCGATGCGGCGACCGGCGAGATGGAAACCGACTGGGCGGAGAATCGCGCCAAGCTGCCGCAGGACATCATTCGCAAATACCTCGGCAAGGTCTTCGACAGCCTTTACGACACCGGTGAGCGCGACCGCTTCCGCACCGTGTTCGAACGCACACCGGACGGCAAGGGCACGGAAGTCTTCATCACGCACCAGACCATGGTGGAGGTGTACACGAACCAGGACAAGACGCAGACCACCTGGCAGCCCGGCACCCCCGACCCCACGCTGGACACTGTGTTCCTGCGCAAGCTGATGGTGCGCCTGGGCATGAACGAGGAGCAGGCCAAGGCGGCCGTGGCTGATGTCACGACGCCCAAGACCGCCCTGCGCGCGACTCTCATCGATGACGGCCGCGCCATTCAGGTGGTCGACGGGTTCGACGAGGCGTGGCGCCGCGTTGGCCTGGCCATCAACACTGCAGGGTTCACCGTGACTGACCGCAACCGGGCGACCGGCACCTACGACATCCGTTACGTCAACCCGGTGGAGGCGATGAAGGCCGAGGAAAACAAAGGCGGCTTCCTGAGCAAGCTCTTCGGCGGCAGCAAGACCGAGGTCAAGCCCGAGGATTTCCGCATTGTGGTCCAACCCGTGGGCAGCGTCTCGCGCGTCACGGTGCAACCGGTCAAAGCCGGGGCTGACAGCGCCCAATCGGCACAAAGCATCCTCAAGGTCCTGGAGCAGCAATTGAAGTGAACGCGCGCGCTGCACGAAAAAAAGCCGCGGAAAGCGGCTTTTTTCTTTGTGGATCCGCGCGCGCACCGTGATCGGCCGCGCCCCACCGTCGCGGCTACTCAGACCTGGTAGCTGCGCAGGCGCAACGACATGTTCTGCAGTGCCCCGATGCCGCTGTGCTCGGCGCGCTGGCACCAGTCCTGCAGATGCTGGCGCAGCTGCTCGGCCGAAGCGGACGAGTGCTCCCAGACGGCCTTGAGATCCTCTCGCATTTGCAGCAACTTGCCTATCACCGGGCTGTTCTGGGCGGCGGCGTCCACGACGGCGAGCGACTGCGCATCCAGTGTCTCACGCTCGCGGGTGATGAGGTGACGCGCCGCGCGAAGAACCTGGCTCGGGCTCGCCGCCCCACCCTGCGGCGCCGCGAGGCTGAGTCGATTCAACTCCGCACGCAGCGCGCGGCGCATCTCGCGCGCATAACGCGCCATCAGGTCGTAGCGGTTGGCAATCACGGTCTGCAACAAAGCCACGTCAACCTGTGGGCGCACCGCCCCAATCCGGGCCTTGGGTGGCAGCTTGCGCGGTTTGGCCAGGCCGAGCCAGGACAGCACGCGGATATAGGCCCAGCCGATGTCGAACTCCCACCACTTCAGCGAAAGCTTGGCCGAGGTGGGGTAGGTGTGGTGGTTGTTGTGCAACTCTTCCCCACCGATGATCAGGCCCCAGGGAAAAACGTTGTGGCTCGTATCGCGGCTGGCGTAGTTGCGGTAACCCCACCAGTGCCCCAGGCCGTTGATCACCCCCGCGGCCCAGATGGGAATCCACAGCATCTGGATGGCCCAGACCGTGGCGCCGATGGCACCGAACAGCAACACGTCGGTGATGAGCATCAGCCCCACGCCCTGCCACATGAAACGCGAATACACCTTGCGCTCCAGCCAGTCGTCGGGCGTACCGTGGCCAAATTTGGCCAGTGTTTCCTGGTTTTTCGACTCGGCGCGGTACAACTCCGAGCCACGCAACAGCACTGTGGAAATCCCTTTGGTCACCGGACTGTGGGGGTCGTCCACGGTTTCACACTTGGCGTGGTGCTTGCGGTGGATCGCAACCCATTCCTTGGTGACCATGCCAGTGGTCAGCCACAGCCAAAACCGGAAAAAATGCATCACGGCCGGGTGCAGGTCCAGTGATCGGTGCGCTTGCGAGCGATGCAAGAACACCGTGACTGCCACGATGGTGACATGGGTCAGCACCAACGTGTATACCACAATGTGCCAAACCGAAGCGTGGGCCACGCCATGGGCAGCCCAATTCAGGAAACCATTCAACATCTTTGTTTCAACCTGTCAAACCTCAAACGTGATGACCCAGCTTACAGCCCTCGATCGCCGCATTCAAGCGCCGAAGCCCAGTCCCATTGTAGGTGCTTGGGATAACCGACTTGGCGCAAGGACATGCGCCCTCGTCCCGCGCCCCGTTCAGGTGCGTCGGGCGGCGCCGCGCTGCATCACTGCGGCAAAAAAACCGTCAGTGCCATGCCGATGGGGAAAGAGTTCCAGCATCGGATTGCCGGTGCCGCCATCCAGATTCACCTGCTGGTGAGCCAGCGCCTCGGCAGCCCCCTGCAATGCGAAATCCGGTCGTTCCTGCAAAAACTGCTCGACAATCTGCCGGTTCTCGGCAGGCAGCAAGCTGCAGGTGGCGTACACCAGGCGGCCACCGGGTTTGAGCAGCGTTGCCGCGGCGTTCAGAATTGACGTCTGTTGCGCGGCAAGCTTCAGCACATCGGCCTCCTGCAGTCTCCATTTCAGGTCCGGGTTGCGGCGCAGGGTGCCGGTGCCGGTGCAAGGAGCGTCAACGAGCACGCGGTCGAGTTTGCCGGCCAATCGCTGCACCCGATCGTCGCGCTCGTGGCTGATGACCACCGGGTAGACGTTTGACAAGCCACTACGTGCCAGTCGAGGCCGCAGTTTGTGCAGCCGGTGTTCGGCCACGTCAAACGCATACAGGCGCCCTGTGTTGCGCATCATGGCCCCGAGCGCCAGGGTCTTGCCTCCGGCGCCAGCACAAAAATCCGCCACCATCTCGCCACGCCGGGGCGCAAGCAGAAGCGCCAACAGCTGACTGCCCTCGTCTTGCACCTCGATCGCGCCATCCAGAAACAGCGCCGAGCGATTCAGCGCAGGCTTGCCCTGCACGCGCAGCCCCCAAGGGGAATAGCGCATGGGGGCTGCATCGATGCCAAGCTGCCGCAATTCGGCAAGTGCCGCTTCCCGCGTGGTCTTCAGCAGGTTCACGCGCAGATCCAGAGGCGCGGGCTGCAGAAGGCTGCGGGCCAGGTGGTCGAATTCGACACCCGGCAAATCGCCACGAGCCTGCAACGCCAGCGCCATCCAGTCGGGCAGGCTGTAGCGCAGGGCCGGCGCCAGCGCGGACACATCCTGACGCAGCGTCTTGTCGCGCCAGGCCACGAGCTCAGCGGGAAACGCCAAGGCAAGAGTGGCCGCATCCGCCTGCCATCCCAATGCCAGCAGGTGCAGGTCAAGGGCACCGCCGGCCGCCTCGGCCCAGTGCCGATACAGGCGCAGATGGCGCACGATCTGGTAGATGCTCTCGGCAATCACGTGGCGGTCATGCTGGCCGAGCTCGGGATGCGCGCGGAAATAACGCGAGACGACGACATCGGCTGGCAACTCGAAGCGAAGCACCTGGCGCAGCAGCTCGCGTGCGCTGGTGACCAAGGCGCGCGGCTTCATCGGACCACCTCACCGGCCTGAACGGGCGAGGCGGCAAGCACGCGCACGCGCAGCCCCTGCACCTGCAGTCGCCGCTCCACAAGCGCGCGCACCGCAGCGGGATAGATCCGATGCTCCTCCTCAAGCACGCGTGCCGTGAGCATGGCCTCGGTGTCGTCGTCATGCACAGGCACGGGGGCTTGCGCGACGATGGGGCCGTGATCAACGTCGGGCGTGACCAGATGCACGGTTGCACCGTGCCATTTCACGCCGCTGTCGAGTGCGCGGCGGTGCGTGCCCAACCCCGGAAAGGCAGGTAGTAGCGAGGGATGAATGTTGATCAGCCGGCCCGCATAGTGCCGCACGAAACCCGGTGTGAGCACACGCATGAAACCGGCCAGCGCGACGGCCGATGGCTCAAAGGCATCGATGCACGCGGCAAGCTCGGCCTCAAACGCTTCACGGCTTGTGGCGAGGCGATGATCAACCACCGCGGTGGCAATGCCCTGCTGCTGCGCAAACCTCAAGCCAGGCGCGTCGGGCCGGTTGCTGATGACCGCCGCCACGCGCGCGGGCCACTGTTCGGCCGCGCAAGCGCGCACGATGGCTTCCATGTTGGAGCCCCGCCCGGAGATGAGAATGACGATCGAGGGAAGGCGCGCTGGTTGCATCCTCGCAGTGTAGCTTGGGGGGTGGGGTGCACGCGCCTCGGCAGCGCGGTGCCAGCTCCCTGCCCCGCCTGCCCAACGGGCACAGCCCATCAGGCCCGTCGCCAGGAGCGCACGGTCGGCGCGGACAATAATGCCGGCTGCACAATGCCTGCACCCGCCGCCAACGATTGGCGCTTGTCTTCTTTGTTAGTTACTGCCCCAGCCCGAACGCCGGGGTTTCTCGGAGATGTGATGGATGCCTCCCTCCCTGCGGGGACTGAGACAGGAGTATGGAGATGAACGCGAGGCCGTTCGGAGTCGACCTGGCCGCCAGGGTGGCGGGGTGGGTCCCCGAGTGGATACGGCATCGATGTGCCCAGGACGTGATAGACCACGGTCTTCACAAACACCCTCGGAGACCCGACATGAATCGTAAGACAGGCATGAGCGCAGGGCAAATCATCGGCACGATGGACGGCCTGCAGGTGGTGGGGCTGGACATCGCCAAGCTGGTGTTTCAGATGCACACGGTCGACATGTTCACGGGCGAGATTGCCAATGTGCAGATCAAGCGGGCCAAGGTGCTGGAGCACTTCGCCAACCGGGCGCGGTGCCTGGTCGGCATCGAGGCCTGCGGCGGGGCGCACCACTGGGCGCGCGAGCTGCGCGCGCTGGGCCATGAGGTGAGGCTGCTGCACGCCCGGGCGGTGCGGCCGTTCGTGTCGGGCAACAAGACCGATGCGACGGACGCGCGAGCGATCTGGCTGGCGGTGCAGCAGCCGGGCACCAAGTTCGTCGGAGTCAAGTCGCTGGCGCAGCAGGCCACGCTGACGCTGCATCGCCAGCGCGAGCTGCTGATGAAGATGCGCGTCATGCAGACCAACGCGCTGCGCGGATTGCTGTACGAGTTCGGCACCGTCTTCGCCAAGGGCAGCCGGGCCATGCTGGGCGAGGTCGAGGCGGCGCTGGAGGCACTCTCGACGGCGCTGCCGCAGATGGTGGCCGACAGTCTGCGCGAGCAGGTGCAAAGGATCAAGGCGCTGGGCGAGGACATCGCCGCCATCGACAAGCGTCTGGCATGGCAACTCCGCCAGGATCCGGACATGCGGCGCATTGCCGAGATCCCCGGCGTCGGGGTGCTCACCGCCACAGCGGCGATCGCCACCATGGGCGACGCCCGCGCTTTCGGCTCGGCGCGCCAGTTCTGCGCCTGGCTGGGCCTGGTGCCCGCACAGCGAGGCACGGGCGGCAAGATCCGCCTGCAGGGCATCTCCAAACGCGGCGACGCCTACGTGCGAACGCTGTTGATCCACGGCGCGCGATCCGTGCTCACGCACGCCAAGGAACCGGGGCCATGGTTGGAGCAGATCCGGCAGCGGCGCCCGGCCAACGTGGTCATCGTGGCCCAGGCGGCCAAGATGGCGCGGACGATCTGGGCCGTCACGGCCAGACAACAGGATTACCAGAGGGGCCACCGCAGCGTGCGGCCGCAAGCGGCCTGAACGAACGGTGACCATGGATCAACTCTTACTTGATGAAAGGAATGGACCGCCTTTGTAGGCGATGAGGCAGCAAGACGCAGCGTGATGTGAACCGGTCGGACCGGGGCAAGCCAAACCTGAATCCGTTGTCGGACTTCAACAGTCCGCTCTAGGAGATGAGGCGCTTGTCCGCGAATGACATCGGGGCCGGCGGCGCGTCTGGGCAACCAGACAACCCGCGATCGAGGCCGGATATAAGGCGGCAGCCGACTCTTCACAGCACAACGCCGATTGCTCTTGATCGCCGGGAGGCATCCATATAAGCAACGGATGAAATGCCCCTTTTGCCAGCACCCTGACACCCAGGTGGTGGAAACCCGCGAGGTTGAAGATGGCACGGCGCTGCGGCGCCGGCGGCGCTGCGCGGGTTGCGACAAGCGGTTCACGACCTACGAGCGGGCCGAAGTGAGCTTCCCGGCGGTCGTGAAAAAAGACGGCCGGCGCGTGGACTACTCGCGCGACAAGCTTGCCGCGTCATTGCAACTCGCGCTGCGCAAGCGCCCCGTGCGCGCCGAGGATGTCGACGCCGCCATCAGTCGCATCGAAGAGCGGCTGCTTCAGACCGGCGCGCGGGAACTGGACTCGGCACAGATCGGCGAATGGGTCATGGACGAACTCAAACGCCTGGACGACGTAGCGTATGTGCGATTCGCATCCGTCTACCGCAGTTTCAAGGATCCGGCGCAGTTCGTCCAGATCCTTGAAGAAATGGCGCGCAGCGGCAAGCCCCTTCGTGCCCCGCGTGCCCCCCGCCGCCGTAAACCCTGAGCTTCCGATGGCAACCACAACCATGTTTGATGCAACCGATGCGACCTACATGCGCCGGGCTCTGGCGCTTGCCCAAAGCGTGCTCTATCTCACCAGCCCCAACCCCCGGGTCGGCTGCGTGATCGTGCAGGACGACCGTGTCATCGGCGAAGGAGCCACTGAAGCCGCCGGGCAGCGGCATGCGGAAATCGTGGCGCTGGATGCCGCGCGCGCGCACGGCGCCGATCCGCGCGGCGCCACGGTTTACGTCACTCTGGAGCCGTGCGCGCACCATGGCCGCACCCCGCCTTGCGCCGATGCGCTGGTGCAGGCGGGCGTGGCCCGTGTCGTCGCCGCCGGGCGCGACCCGAACCCGCGTGTGGACGGCAGCGGCTTGGACCGGCTTCGCGCTGCGGGCATACGGGCTGAGAGCGGGCTTCTTGAAAACGCCGCCCGCGCGCTGAACCTGGGATTTTTCTCGCGCTTCGAGCGGGGCAGGCCGTGGGTGCGTCTGAAAGCGGCGGCCTCGCTGGATGGCGTCACGGCCCTGCCGAACGGGCGCAGCCAGTGGATCACGGGACTTGCCGCACGCGCCGACGCCCACCACTGGCGCGCGCACGCCTGCGCCGTACTCACCGGCATCGGCACCGTGCGCGAAGACGACCCACAGCTCACGGTGCGTCATGTGCAAACGCCGCGCCAGCCCGTGCGCGTCGTCGTCGACAGCCGGCTGGAACTGCCCCCGACCGCGCGCATGCTCCAAGTCGAGCCAGACAAGGTCTGGGTAGCGCACGCGCTGCCGCCGCAGGAAGCCGAGGCGCGCGCGCAGGTCCTGCGGGCGCAGGGGGTTGAAGTCATCGCGCTGCCCACCGATGCCGACAAACCCGGGAAAACCGACCTCGCGGCGCTCATGCACGAGCTTGCCGCGCGCGAAATCGGCGAGCTGCATGTGGAAGCCGGCGCGCGCTTGAACGCCTCCCTTCTGACTGCGGGGCTGGTGGACGAACTGCTGCTGTATCTGGCACCCACACTGCTAGGCCAGGGCGCCGGCCTTGCACCCTTCGGGCCGCTTCAGGCAGTGGCCGACGGCATCGCGCTGCACGACATGCGCGTGGAGCCCATTGGCGCGGACTGGCGCGTTCGCGCGCGGCTTGGGTGACGGGTCTGACGCTCCCCATGGCTAAAGCCAGGGGATCCTGAAGGCGCCATCATGTCTCTGATGCACATTGATGCTGAGGGCATGGCTTGGCCTCAATAGCTGGATGACAATTGACCTCGGCAGAATGCTGACGTGGCCAAGCCAAGAGTATTTCGCTGCATCATGATGCAGCGAAATACGTATGAACTCTCCCGCCACTAAGCGCCTGACGGCGCTGTAGTGGGGGTTTCGCGGGTCACAGGCTTGGACTTGCCACGTTGCCGGGTCAGAGGTTTCGGTCTCGCCGCCACGCCCGTCCCAGACGTGTCCTGCGTGTTGAATGCGTCGATGAGCACCACCATTGCGCTGTTCTGGTCGCGCGGCGCCGTGTGCCCGCACGGGCACACATGCATGCGTTGGCTCAGCGTCTTGGGAACGAGTTCCCAGCACGCCGAGCAGCGTTGCGACGGTTTGATCTGGCGCGTATTGCTCAGATGCAGCCGCGTACCAGCTTCTTCCGCTTTGTACGCCAGCATCGGATGCACCATGCCGAACCCTGCCGAGAGGATCTCCCGGTTGAGTCCGGCTTTCTGCCGCACGCGACGGCCCGGTGCATCCACCGTGCCCTTCGCGCTGCGGCTCATGGTCTTCGGGGCCAGTTGCTCAGTCGCCAGGACGGCGCATTGCCGCACCATCCTGGTCGTTTCCTTGTGCACGAAGTCCCGGCGCCGATTGCCGATACGCTCGTGCAGCCGGGCGATGCGACGCCCGAGCCGTTTGAAGCGCAACGATCCGTTCTTCTTCCTGGCGCGCTGCCGCTGCAGCGCGGCAAGGCGCGGCAGTTCCTCGCGCAGCCAGCGCGGGTTATCGATGGTCCGTCCATCGTCGAACGTCGCCCAGTCGTTGATCCCGAAATCCACCCCGCGGCGCTGATCGCCCGTGCGCTGGCGCGCACAGGTCGCGTCGGGCACGCGCAGCGTCACCGACACGAACCACTGACCGTTGCGGCGCGTCAGCGTGATGTCATTGGGCTTGGCATCCGGCCCGAAGCGGTGACGGCCGCGCGCCCGAATGGACAGGGCCGTGTCTCCACTGCCAATGCGCAGCGTGGCACCACGGCCGCCGTGCTGCATGAGCTTCCACCCCGCCGGATCGGGATAGGCGAAGCCGGAGAACCGCATGCTGGATTTGAATCGCGGGAATCCGGGCGTCTGCCCCGCCTTGACGCGACGAAAGAATGCGGCAAAGGCCAGATCGAGCCGCCGCAGCGTCTGCTGCAAGGCATGACTGCCAAGCGCGATGAACTCGGGCCGATCGGCCTTGATCTGCGGCAGGACGTTCTGCTGGTCGAAGGAGCTGATCGATTTGCCCTCCTTGCGCCAGGCGTCGATGCGCTCTTCCAGCGCCGCGTTGTACAACTCGCAGTGCAGCCGCGTCCAGTCCTCAAGCCGCGCAGCTTGCGCGGCAATGGGATACAGCTTGAGCGTGACCTTGCGGCGTTGCATACTGGTATTTTATCCAGCCTGGAGAGGAACAACAAGCGAAAACCGCCCGCTTGACCCCGTCCTGCCCGGTCGGCTTCGCCTGAGCGACGCTGTGCGTCAGGCCGGGCGAGGAAGCGGAATGCGCGGGCATATGTTCATCCGTTTCCCAACGGGAACGGGAGGCACTCTCGCATGATGGCCGACGCGCTTTTGCGCGGCCTTGGCCAACCAGTGTTCTCTTGGGGCGGTGGCGGCAACCTGGTCGCCGCCAGCAACGTGCGGGACCGGTACTTGGCCACCCTGCGAGCGGCAGACCAGGGTGACTATGAATTGCGGCTGGCGTTCGTCCGTAGTTGACAGACCCTGGTAGTCATCAACAAAGGACAAAGATAGCCGCGATCCGCTTCACGGCGTCACCAACCTGTTGTTCTTGCACGATTGTGCATCAGAGACATAATGGCGTCCTGAAGGCGTCAGGCCCGCGCCAGGCGCGGGTTTCGCCGCTCCAGATAGGCACCCAGGCGGCGGGCCGCCTCACGCAGATTGTCCACGCTGTTGGCGTAGCTCAGCCGAAACCAGCGCTCGGGCTGGTAGGTGGCGAAGTCTTTGCCGGGCACAAGCACCACACCGGTTTCGCGCATCACATCAAAGCAGAAGGTCCAACTGTCTGCACTATGGCGCGAACAATCGGCCCACACATAAAACGCCCCGTCGGGCAGCACCGGCACATCCAACCCCAAGTCCCGAAGGGCTGGCACGATGACATCGCGGCGGCGCTCAAATTCAGCGCGCCGGCGCTCGGTTTCGAGCAGCGTGTCGGCCTCGAAACAAGCCAGTGCGGCATGCTGAGCCGGGCTGCTGGGACAAATGAACAGGTTGCCGGCCAGCCGCGACAGCGGTTCGATGAGAGCCTCGGGAACCACCATCCAGCCCAGCCGCCAGCCTGTCATCTGGAAATACTTGGAGAAACTGTTGATACTGATGACCGAGTCATCCAGCGCAAGGGCCGTGCGCCCGTAGGCGGCGTCGAACCCCAGTTCAAGATAGATCTCGTCGATCATCAAGAATCCCCCGCGCTTGCGCACCACGGCCGCAATACGCGCCAGTTCATCCGGAGCAATGGACGTGCCGGTGGGATTCGATGGCGATGCGAGCAGCACGCCGCGCGTGGCCGGGCCCCAGGCCGCATCGATCTGCTGCGCGGTCGGCTGAAAGCGCGAGGCTGCCGAGGTCGGCAGCAGGCGCGCGGTGCCGCCAGCGGCGGCAACGAAATTCTTGTTGCAGGGGTAGGTTGGATCGGGCATCAGAACTTCCGAGCCCGGCTCCACGAGGAGCAGGCACGCCAGGGTGAGTGCGCCGGATGCGCCCGCCGTGATGAAAACCCGCTCGGGCGCCACCTCCACGCCGTGCTTGGCCGCATAGTGGCTCGCGATGGCCTGACGCAGCGCCGGCAGGCCCGGGGCCAGCGTGTAGCCCGTACGGCCTTCGCGCAAAGCGCGCACGCCCGCCTCCACCACCGGGGGCGGCGCGGTGAAGTCAGGCTCGCCCACGCTCAGATGGATCATGTTGCGTCCCTGGGGGCGCCACTCGGCCTCCTGCTCCCAGGCGGCGCGCACCACGTCCATTACGTAAAACGGCTCAATTTGTTGAATGCGGCTGGCGAGTTGCATGGAATTCAGTCCCCCTGGGGTTTGCGGCGTGCCGAAGGCTTGCGCTGAGCCCAGGGGTCGCCCGGTGAACTGGACGCATCGGTGCCGGCGTGGCGCGCTGCAGGCTTGGCATCGGATCGCACGGGCGTCCTGGCTTTGAAGCTCACGGGCACCTTGGCCGCCGGATTGGCGGGCATGCCCCCCGGCTGGTGCTGGTAGGGCTGCGGGACGAGCCGGCCCGTGGTTTCGTCCGGACGCAGGATGACGGCCAGGCGGTCAAGCACGCCGTTGACGTACTTGAAACCGTCGGTACCACCGTAGACCTTGGCCAGGTCCACAGCCTCGTTGATGATGACCTTGTAGGGCACTTCCAGCATGAACCGGAGTTCATACGTGCCCAGCAGCAGCAGGGCGTGCTCGACAGGCGAGAGCTCCCGCGTCGGCCGGTCCAGATACGGCTGGATGTCCGCGTCGAGCTGGGCGGCCTCGCGGATGCAGCCGTGCAGGACACTCTGGAAATGTTCGGTATCCAGCTTGATCGTCGGGTAGCGTTCGTGGAGAAATGCTTCGATGGCGCCTGCGTCACTCCCGGACACCAGCCATTCGAATACGCCCTGCAGGGCCAGCTCGCGCGACTTGCGCCTGGCGCTCTTGGGATTGGTGAAATTCATGGCTCGCTACCCGGCGCGTCAGTCGCCGATCTCCACCAGAAGATTGGCCATTTCCACCGCCACCCGCGCACACTCGCGGCCCTTGTCGATGCGCGCATGGGCCTGCGCTTCCGTGTCGACCGTGATGATGCCGTTGGCCACGGGCAGGCCAAATTCGAGCGCCACCTGCTGCACACCCGCAGCGGACGTGTTGCAGACGAGCTCGAAGTGGTAGGTGTCGCCGCGGATCACGCAGCCCAGCGCGATGAGCGCATCAAAGTCGTCGTTCTCGGCAAGCGCCGCCAACGCCAGCGGAATCTCCAGTGCGCCTGGCACCGTGATGTGTCGAATCGCGTCCGGCTTAACACCCAGGGCATGAAGCTCCGCCACACAACCTTCGGCCATGCGGTCCGTCAGATCCGCATTGAAGCGTGCCTGCACAATGCCAACGCTGAGTTTGGCACCGATGAGCAAGGCTGGGTTGTCGCGTTGTTGGGCGTGTTGCATGGGTTTGGGGAGAAACGGAATCGAAGTCGAAGGGGGCGCCGGGTCAACCGTTCAGTGGCCCGTGCCGGCAGCAGCGGGGGGCGGCTCGAAACCCTCCACTTCCAGTCCAAAACCGGTCATGCTCGGCATTTTGCGGGGCGCCGCGAGAAGACGCATGCGGCGCACGCCCAGATCGCGCAGGATCTGGGCACCCACACCGTAGGTGCGCAGCGCCGCAGCCGCTCCACGTGGGGCCGCCGGCCTGTGCAGCGCCACGAAATGCCGCGCAAACGCTGCTGCGCTCTCGCCTGCGTTGAGCAGCACGGCCACACCCGCTTCGGCCTGCGCAATGCGTGCGAGCGCCTGCTGCAGGTTCCACGAATGGGTGGTGGCTTGGGCATCAAGAAGGTCCAGTGCCGACAGCGGCTCGTGCACCCGTACCACAACCGGCTCGCGCGCGCTCTGCGGTTCGCCATGCACGAGCGCCAGATGCACGCCGCTGCCAGCGCGATCGCGGTAGAGCGTGGCCTGCAGCGTGCCAAAGGCCGTTTGCATCGGCCGGGCATCCATGCGCTCAATCAGACTTTCGGTACGGCTGCGGTATTCAATGAGGTCGGCAATGGCGCCGATCTTCAGTCCGTGATGGGCGGCGAAACGCTCCAGGTCGGGCAGGCGGGCCATGGTGCCGTCGTCGTTCATGATTTCGCAGATCACTGCAGCCGGCTCCAGCCCCGCCAGTCCGGCGAGGTCGCAGCCCGCCTCGGTGTGGCCCGCGCGCATGAGCACCCCACCCTCCTCGGCCATCAGCGGAAACACGTGGCCGGGCTGCACGATGTCAGCGGGTTTGGCGTTCGGTGCCACGGCCACACGCGTGGTGTGTGCGCGGTCCGCGGCGGAAATCCCCGTGGTCACGCCGCTGGCTGCCTCGATCGACACGGTGAAGGCCGTCCCGTGGGAGGATCCGTTGTGCTGAACCATGGGCCTGAGCCCGATCTGCTCGCAGCGCGTGCGGGTCAGGGTCAGGCAGATCAGCCCGCGCGCGTGCGTGGCCATGAAATTGATGGCCTCAGGCGTGACATGCTGCGCGGCGAGTACGAGGTCCCCCTCGTTTTCGCGGTCTTCTTCGTCCACGAGGATGACCATGCGGCCAGCCTGCATTTCAGCGACGATTTCGGGGATGGGGGATAAGGGCATGCGCGTGCCGCACCCTGGCAAGTGGTGCGCTGGAAACAAACCGGCATTGTAGAAGCCCGACGGGGCGCGCGTCATCGCAGGGACGAAGCCTAATCGAAGCGAAACGTGTAGAAGACGTCCACCGCGCTATCCGCACCGGATTGCAGCCGCAACGACAGGCGATGCGTGAAGTCATACCGGATGTTGAACAGGCTTCCGGTCGTGCCCAGCCCCTGTTCCACGCCAATCGACAGCTTGGAGGTGATGCGCTTGCCCAGCGTGACGATGCTGTTTTGCAGCCCGCCCTGGCCGGCGAGCGAGAGTTGGCTCAAGCCCAGAGCGCTGGCCACGCGGCTCGTCACCGGCGCACCCTGCCCCGAGGCCAGGAGCGCACCCGCTGCGGTCTGCAAGAGCGCCAGGTTGTTCGGGCTGGCGGTGCTGAGGTCCTGGCCCAGGACCAGCCAGGACAGGATTTCGCTGTCGGGCATCGCCGGCGTGGACGTCAGCGCGACCTGCGGCGCGCGCAACGTCCCCGTGACCTGCACACCCACAACCACCGGCAACCCCGAGCGCTGCGCGGCGAAATTGAGTCCCGGATTGTCGATGGGGCCGGAGAAATTCACGGCGCCTCCCTTGACCAGCGCAAGCGTCTGGCCGTATGCGCTATAGGTGCCCTTGCGCACCTCGATGCTGCCTGATGCCGCAAGGGGCTCACCGCTTGCCGCGCGCAGGGCAAGCTGGCCCCCGAGATCGGCGTCCAGCCCGTACCCACTGACATGCACCTTGCGACCCAGGTCCACCTGCACCACAGCGGTCACGGCATAGCCAAGGCCACGCGGTTTGGCCGCTGCGGATTGCGTGCGCCCCTTGATCACCACATCGCTGGCAAGCTTCGGTGCACTGCCACGCGGCAGCTCGATGGTGGCACTGTCCACGGCGAGCTTGCCATCGAGATGCGCGCTGCGCCCGCGAAGCGTCAGCGTGCCATTGCCGCTGACCACCGCTTGGCGATCAGGTCGATCGAGGATGTGCAAAGCGTGGGCGGTGAACGCAAATGCAGCCGTGGGCTTGCCGCCCGCGAGCTGCGCGCTGCCACTGGCGGTCAGCTCGCCTTGCCCCCCTTGCGCGCTGAAGCGCGTGAGTTGCAGCCGATCCCCCGAAAAGCTCGCGTCGAGCACGCCACCGTGCAGATCCAGGCCCTGCTCGGGCAACGCCAGCGCCAGGCCCTTGCCGGTCAGTTGCCCCGAGAGCTGCGGGTCGCCCACCGTGCCGCCCGCGCGCATGTCCAGCAACAGGCTACCGCCCACTCTTGCAGTCGGGCCGAGCATGGCCCCAGCCCAGGCAAGACTGGGCAGGTCCGCGCTCAGGCTCCCGGCCAGGGGCGCCATCCCCTCCAGCCCCCAGGCCGCACCACGGCGGGCGATGCGGCTTTGCACCGTGCCGTGCACAGTGCCAAGCAGACGACCCACCGCATCGGCGCTGACGGACACGGCGTCGTCCCTGGCCAGCACGTGCAGGTCCAAGGCTGACAGTCCAAGGCTCAGGCGCGAATCGGTCGGCAGAGTCACGTCCCCCGTTGTGCGCACGATGTCCACGTGGCCTGATACGGTTTGCCCCAGGGTGATCGCCCAGTCGGCGTCGAGCCGCAAGGTCGAGCGCACGCCCTGCATGTCCGCACCAGCCAGGTGCAGCCAGTATGCAGGGTCGACTCCGCTGGCCGCGCCGCTGGTGACCAGTGCGCCCGCTTTCCACGCGGCCTGCCGCAGATTGAGCAGACCCCCTTCGCTTTGCAACCGCGCATGATGCACGTCCACAGCGCCCGGGGCCAGCACGAGCTGCGCTGGCGCAAGCAGATGCATGGCGTAGCGGCCCGTGTTGGTGAGTTGCTCAATGCTGCCGCGCCAACCCTGAGCGGGCGTGTAGCCGCCGTCAAGCTGCGCGCTCAGATCCAGGTCAGCGCTGCGCAAACGCAGGGTGATGCGCTGGGCATCCAGTCGACCGCCGGCTTGAACCTGGACCTGCTGCAAGGCCAGCGTCCCCGCCCGGATGCCACGTCCGTCGATCTGCAGACGCATCGGGCCTTGCAATCCGGCGCTCAGGCTGCCGCGGGCTTCGAGCGCGTCGACCCGCATCGCACCTGGCACGACAAGGCCGCTGCCGTGAAGGTCGAAGCGCCCCGAGGGCTGGGCAAGCGTGCCCGACAGCGTTCCACTGCCTTGCACCTGCCCATCAAACCCGGGGCCAATCTGCGCAAGCTCGGGCGCGTCCAGGCGCCAGCGCAGGGTGTCACCGGCGCGACCGAAGTCGCCCTGTGCATCCAGACGATTGCGCCCCAGCAGCACCGCTGCCTGCAACCCACGCACCCCGGCAGGCGAAGCCATGCCGCGCGCCTGCCCCGAAAACACGTAGCCGCGCCAATGGCTCGGGTACACCTGCACGGCCACCTGCGCGCTGCGCGCGCGAGCGTCGCCCTGCACATGCGCGTGCAGGTTCAGGTCGGCCACGGGGTACGCGCCAAAACGGCTGGGGTCGAAGTGGTCGAGCGTGCCGGTCAGGTCAAAGCGCTGTGGGGCGCTGGTGGACAGCACACCGGTTGCGTCCAGCCGGCCGCCTTGGGCCTGAAGATGCATGCGGGTGATCGTGATGCGTTGGCCCGCATGCTTGGCGCGCAACTCGGCCAGCCAGCCCGGTTGGGCAAGGCGAAACTGCAGCTCCTGGCTTTGGAGCGTTCCACGCGCCTGCAGGGGACCGCTCAGCCGTGTGGGAAGCAGCCTTGCGTCGAGCGCGCGCAGGTTCACCTGGCTGGCCTGCAAATCGACCATGAACGCCCCACCCGGCTGACCCTGGCCTCGGGCAGCGGGGTTGCTGGGCAACGGCTCCTCTTGCCAGCTTGCGCGACCGGTCAACTCCCCGTTGCCTGCAAGCACAGCGCGCAGCTGGTCAACGCGCAGGCTTCCCCGCTGCAGGCGCAGCGCGGCCTGCACGCTGCGAAGGGGCACAAGGCCGGCGTTCACTGGCCCTGGGCGCGCGTTTTGCAAGCGCAGGGTTCCACGCACGTCTTGCGCGCTGGACGGCTGGAGGTCGAGTTGCGCATCAATTGCAGCCGCAGGCAACCCCGCGGCGAAGCGCGCCGGGTCCACACCGGTGGCGCGCACACGCGCTGAGCGCAGGGGCAACGCCGAGAATGGCGCGAGATGTGCGTCGAAACGGGCTTGCGTGTGCAGGGCGCTGGCGGTGCCTTGCAACCGCAGCGCCTGCAGGCTTCCCGAGGGCTGGGCCGCAAGACTCAATGTGTCCTTGTGCAAGCGCAGCGTGGCCTGCAGCGCGCCGCCCACGCTGAATGGACTCCGCAGGCCCAGCGTGATGCCAGCCTGCGCCTGGCCCCAGGGCGTTGTTGCATGAAGCTGCACGCGCGCTGTGCCCCCGTCGGCATCAAGGCTGGCGCGCAGTGCGCCGAAATCCTGCAGCGCTCCCGGCGCGCCGACGCGCAAGCGCCCAATGTCCAGTTGCGCCACGCGCAGCGCCACAGGCAGGGTCAGGCTTTGCGGCAAGACCGGCGGGCCGGGCGACGCTCCGGGTGGCAGCGTGACATCCAGCCGCGCGAAGGACAATTGCTGAATCTCCACACGCCTGGAGCCTCGCAGCAGGGCCAGGGGGCTCCATCGCAGGTGCAGCTCGCGCGCATCCACATCGGCCTTCGGGCTTTGAACCTGCAGCCGCGCAATGCGCAAGTCCCCCCACAAGCTGCCCCTCACGTCCTCCAATTCAACATGTGTGGCGCCGAACTGCAGCGGCTGCTCGCTCAACCAGCGCAACCCCGCGCCGCTGGTCAGCCACGCCATCAGGCCCGTCAAAACCGCGGCAAGCAGCAACAACGCCAGAAACCCACGCCAAACCCAGCGCCAAGCGCCAGCCCGGGGCACAGCTGCGGGGCTAGCGCTTGGCTGTGGCCCGCCCGGGGGGGAGGAAGCCGGTGTGTCTTGCATCTCAGAAATTCACCCCGGCGTTGAACTGCAGCCGCACGGCCTGTGTGGCCTGGCCGTAGGCCAAATCCACGCTGATCAGGCCCGCCGGGCTGCGCCAGCGCGCCCCCACGCCGTATCCGGCCACGGTCTTCAGCGCGCCAAAACTGTCCGCGGCCCCCCCGCGGTCGTAAAAGACCGCGGCGCCCCACTTGGGGGTCAGCCAATGCACCGCCTCCACGCTGGCGGTGAGCAGCGCGCGCCCGCCGACGACCGCATTGCCCTGCACAACCCCCAGGCTCTGGTAGGCATAGCCGCGCACCGAACCAATGCCGCCGGCACGGAACAGCTCCTGCTGCGGAATGCCCTCGGCTGAAGGACTGATGACGCTGCCCACGACGCCGCGCACGATGAGCTGGTTGCGGGCACCCAAGGCGATGAGGTCGACGCCGCGCAGCAGCAGTCGGATGAAGTTCTGGTCCGACAGCACAGCCTTGCTTGCCCCGCCGATCTGCGCGTTGATCAGCGTGCCGTTGCGGGGATCAATCGGGTTGTCCAGATCGCGGCGGGTCCAGGAAAAACCGGGAACCAGAGCCATCGTGCTGGTGCTGCCACTGCCGGCCACGTCCTGGCGCTCGTTGATGAATTGCAGGGACTGCACCGTCTCGATCGGGCCGTCCACGCGCTGGCGCTGTGCGGAGAGGACTTGACTGCGCGTTGTCAGGCCCTGGATATTGCTGTGCTGCACATCGGCACCCACGCTGTAGCGCGAGCCGTTTTCGGTGCGCGGAAAGGCCAGCCCGGCGGAAAGCGACTGTTGAACGGTCTCGAGTTTGATGGCGCTTGTCAAACGCCACGCGCGCCCGCCGATATTGAGATTTTCATAGTCGAGCTGGGTCCGCGCGCCCGTGTTGCTGCTGTAGCCCAGCCCCGCGCCAAGCCGTTGCGTCTTTTGCTCGGCGACCTGGACGAGCACGGGCAAGCTGGTCCCCTGCGCATCGGCCAGGGGCGCGGCCACGAGGGCCGTGCGAAAGTAGCTGCTGCTTTGCAGCCGCGCCTGCCACTCCAGGAGCTTGTCCTGGGCGTACGGCTCGCCGGGCTGCAGCGGCGACAGGCGCTGCACGATGGACGCCGGGTAGCGCTGCAGACCTTCGACATGGATCGGGCCGAATGTGTAGCCCGGCCCGGTGTCGAGTTCCAGCGTGAGGCTCGCCGCGCGCGTCTCGGGGTCCACCAGCGCCTCGCTGCGGGCGATCCGCGCAGCCGGATAGCGCTTGGTCAACAACTCCAGCAACGCGTTGCTCTTGGCGGTCTCCCACGCGGCGCTTCGGAACACCTGCCCGGGCGCCAAGCGCCAGTTCTTGCGCAAGGCGGCGGCCAGCGCGGCATCGGGATGGCCATCCGGACCCTGGACTTGCAGATCCACGCTTTGCACGCGTGTGGGCTCGCCCGGCTGCACCGCAATGGCAACCACGGGCACAGGCTGCGTATCGTCCAGGTGGACCGCAATGTGCGCCGAGAAGTAGCCCTGCGCCGCAAGCAGATCGCCCGCCTGGCTCGGCACCTTGTCCACCAGCCCGCGCAGCTGTTCGGGGCTCATGTCCGGAAAGGACCGCCAGCGCTCGATGTCCAGGTACTGTGCCAGCATCCCTTGCACGTCCTGTGGTGCCTCGATCTGCACCACATAGCGGGGTTGCACGGCCGCCGCGGCCGATGCTGCAGCCGCCGGCCGCGCCCGGAGGGCTTGCGGCGGCGACGATGCTGCGCTTGCGCTCGGCACCGGCGCCGCCATCGCCACGCACGACGCCGCGCCGAGCGCCAGCAGGCACGCTGTCCACATCGTGCTCCGGGCGCCCGAACGAATAAGGGCTGCGAACGCACAACAGCGCTTGAGGGCACCCGCCCGTCCGCGGCGATGGCGAAGGCCTGCCCTAGCCGCGCGGTGCCGGTCTGCCTGGCGCACCGGCACCGCCTGCCATGATCGCAACGAAAGTCCGAACTGTTCCACAGGCGCCAGCGATGCAAACCAGCGACAGCCAATCAGAGGCATTGGGCCTCACGACCGGGCGGTTCACCCAGCATGCGCTGCACGTAGCGCGCAATCAGATCCACCTCCAGATTCACCGCACGCCCCGCCTGCAACGTGTGCAGATTGGTGTGTTCCAGCGTATGGGGAATGAGGTTGATGTGCACGACAGCGCTGCCGTCCGCCTCATCGACGACGCGGTTGACGGTCAAGCTCACGCCATTGATCGCGATCGACCCCTTGTACGCAAAAAACTTCGCCAGTTCGGCTGGTACGTGCACGGCCAGATGCCAGGATTCGCCGACGGGCTCAAACTCCTCCACCCGGCCAATCCCATCGACATGTCCGGTGACCAGATGGCCCCCCAGCTTGGTGGCCAGGGTCAACGACTGCTCCAGGTTCACCCCTGCACCCGCAACGTCGATGCCGGTCGTGCGCGCCAGGCTTTCGCTCGATACATCGAAGGCGAAGCTCGGCGGGCTGAGTTCCACCACGGTCATGCAAGCGCCGCTGATGCAGATGCTGTCACCCAGGGCCACCCCTTGCAACCACTCGGGCGGGGCCTGCACGACCACGCGCAAGCCGGCGTTGCTTCCTGCGTGCAGCTCTTGCACGTGCGCGATGCGGCCTACGGCCGTGACGAGTCCTGTGAACATGATGCGGAGTTGGTGAGGTTCGGAATCGATCAGCATAGCCGCACACGCGCGTTTCGGCACATGCCACGTCGTGCCGGCGGGCGTTAGACTCGGCCCATGGCTGCACATGACTCCTTGACCCCAGCGGCGCCGTTCACATGGCCGGTGCGCGTGTACTGGGAAGACACCGACGCCGGCGGCGTGGTGTATTACGCCAATTACCTGAAATTCTGCGAGCGTGCCCGCACGGAATGGTTGCGCGGCCTGGGCTTCGATCAGCAGGCCATGGCTGAGCGCGATGGCGTGCTGTTCGTGGTCAGTAGCGCGCAGGTGCGCTATGCGGCGCCCGCCCGACTGGACGACCAGCTCACGGTGAGCGTTGCCGTGGTGCATGCGGGAGGCGCCAGCCTGGAGCTCTTGCAGGAGGTACGCCGATGCGCCCACGAGCATGGCCCGCAGGGCTCAGGGACCACGGCCATCCCGCCCACCCTGGTCGCCAGCGTGCAGGTGCGCGTGGCTTGCGTGCGAACCGGCAGCTTCAAACCCGTGCGGCTACCGGGCGCGGTGCTGAGGGCCGTGCAGTAGTGCGCACGGCTGGGTGCATCGAGCCGTTGTGCATCCGCGCCTTGCGGCAGTGCAAAATAGCGACCTTCAGGGCATGGCATGGACCCCCATGGGGGTCCTGCAACGCCTGCCGGCCTTGCCTGCATGGCACCCGTTGCCTTGCATCACCTTCTGCCTGGACATTGCATGGACCAAAACTTTTCCATCATTTCCCTCGTACTTGGCGCCAGCACCGTGGTCCAGTTCGTTCTGGCACTGTTGATGGCCGTGTCGCTGGCGAGCTGGACGGTGATCTTCCGAAAATATTTCGCCATCAAGAGCGCACGCCTGAAGACCGATGACTTCGAGCAGGAGTTCTGGTCGGGCACCAGTCTCAACGACCTTTACCAGGCAGCGATCAACAGCGCGCGCCAGGGCAGCCCCCTGCAGCGCATTTTTGCCTCCGGCATGCGCGAGTTCCTCAAGCTGCGCGAGCGGCGACTCGACACCTCCACCCTGGTCGACGGATCGCGCCGGGCCATGCGCGCCGCCTTCCAGCGCGAGATGGACGTGATCGAGGCCAACCTCTCCTTCCTCGCCTCCGTCGCGTCCGTGTCGCCTTACGTCGGTCTGTTCGGGACGGTGTGGGGCATCATGCATGCCTTCGTGGGCTTGTCCAACCTGCAGCAGGTCACCCTGGCCACCGTCGCGCCCGGCATTGCCGAGGCATTGGTGGCCACGGCCATCGGCCTGTTTGCCGCCATTCCAGCCGTGATCGCCTACAACTTCTTTGCCCGCGACATCGACCGCCTGGCGATCCGCTTTGAGTCGTTCACGGAAGAGTTCTCGAACATCCTTCAGCGTCAGGTGGCACCCCACCCCCAGGGCGCTGCGGCCCAGCCTTCGGGCCCCCTGACACGGCCAATGATGGCCGACTCCGGGGGGCATTGAATGGCCGCGATCCAACAACGCTCGGGCGGCCACCGGCGCCGCGCGCTTGCCGAGATCAACGTCGTCCCCTACATCGACGTGATGCTGGTCCTGCTGATCATTTTCATGGTCACCGCGCCGCTCATCACTCCCAGCGCAGTGAAACTGCCCAGTGTGGGGCAGGCCACGCGCGCGCCAGATACGGTGGTGGAGGTGGACATCAAGGCCGACCAGACCCTGAGCGTGCGGCTGCGCGACCCCAATGCCAAGGCTGGGCAGAGCGGCCTTCAACCCCAGACGGTGACGATGGCTGACCTGCAAGCCACCGTGGCCCAACTCGCCCAGCAAAGCGGGTCAACGCTGGCGGCCATGCCGGTGTTGATTGCCGCCGACAAGGACGTCAAGTACAACGACGTGATCAAGGTGCTCAATCGCCTCAAGCTCGGCGGCGTGCAGCGCGTCGGTCTGGCCGTGCAGGCCACGGGTCAACCATAAAGCCGGCCGTTCGTTCGATTTTGCGATGAACACCTACAACCCGCCAGCCGACAAACTGCGCCCGCCACCGGAAAAGGGCATTGGCCGCGCGCTGCTGTTCGCCGCGCTCATGCATGTGATGCTGATCCTGGTCATCGCCCTTGGCGTGCACTGGAAAAGCCATCCGCCCGAGGCGGTCGAGGCCGAGTTGTGGGCTCCCACGGCGCATCTGGCCGCCCCGCGCCCGCCGAAGGTCACGCCGCAGCCGGTGCCGCCCGAGGTCAAGCCGCAACCCGCACCACCACCGCCAGCGCCCCCGGTGGCCAAGACGCCACCGGCCCCGGACAACGCCGAGATTGCGCTGGAAAAAGCACGCCGGCTCAAGCAGCAGGAAGAACAGCGCCAAGCGGCCTTGCTCGCCCAGCAGCAAGCGGAAAAGCGATTGACCGCCAAACTTGCGGCTGAAAAACTCGCGCGGGAGCAGCAGCGCGAACAGGCGCGCGAAGAAAAGCAGCGGCTGGAGCAGGAGAAGATTGCCGAGCAACGCAAGCAAGCCGAGCTGCAAAAACAGCAGGAACTCAAGGCGGAGAAACAGCGCAAGGCAGAACAGCAGCTTGCCAAGCTGCAGCAGCAGGCGCGTTCGGATTACATGAAAAACCTCATGTCCCAGGCCGGCACGGGGCCCTCCACCAGTACCGGCACGGCCGCCGTCAGTTCGGGGCCGTCCGGCAAATACGCGGCGCGGCTGGCGACGCTGGTGCGACAGAACGTCATCTTCCCGCAGATCGACCAGATCCAGGGCGACCCCAAGGTGATCATCACCGTCACGCTGGATCCCAACTCGGGCGAGGTCCTGGGCACGAGCATCAAACGCTCAAGCGGCGTGCCGAGTTGGGACCAAGCCGTGCTGCGCGCCATCCAGCGCGTGGGCCGCTTCCCCGCCGACAGCAATGGGCGGTGGTACACGCCCATGGAAATCAAGGCTGGGCCACGCGACGAAGGCTAAGGGCGACGCGTTTGGCGCAGCGCCCCACTGCGGATGTCGCAGCTGGTCGAAGACCGCGCAGCCCGGCCTCGCCCGCCGGCGTTCAACAGAACCGCACACCGCGCGCGGTCGGCTCTAGTGCTGCATGCGCATGGCTGCTGCGCCGTCGGCGCTGTCGTAGACCACATGCACGCTTGCGTCCAGCGCCAGGCTGGCGAGCGCCGCGAGCACATCGTCGCCCGGGCGCAGACGCACGCGATCGAGCCGCAGCAGGGCTTCGGCGCCACCGCGTTCGACCTCGATGTCCAGGGGCAGGCCACCGTCGTCGCCCGCGGCATGCGCGCGCGTCAGATCAATCAGCGGCGCGGCATCGGCCAAACCGTTGATGCGCATGCGGATGCGTCGCCCAAGGCGCGCGCGGGCCTGCTCCAGGGTCCAGACGGCGTCGACGTTGAAGCGCAGGCCACCGCTGAAGCGGTCGTTCTGCGCCCGCCCCTGCATCACCAGCAGTTCGTCGTCGCGTAGCAGGGTGCGCACGGTGTCGAGCAGGCGCTCGTTCACCACGGTTTCCAGCATGCCGGAGCGGTCCTCGAGGGTGACGATGGCCACCCGTCCGCGCTGGCCCTGCACCACGCGCACCGCGGCGACAATCCCGGCGACGATCTGCGGCTCGCGCGCATCGGCCAGTTCAGCCAGCGAACGCGGCGCAAAACGGCGCACCTCGGTGGCATGGGCGTCGAACAAGTGGCCGCTGAGCACGAAGCCGATGGCGAGCTTTTCCTCGGACAGGCGCTTGCGCAAATCCCAGGGCGGATGCGGCTCAGGCTCGGGACTGCTCGCAACCGCCCCACCCGACTCGTTGAACAAACTGTCGAACAAGCCCGCCTGGCTTGCATGCTCGGCGCGTTGGGCGGCATGCTCCAGGGCCATGCCCACGGCGCCCATGAGCGTGGCGCGATTGGGGTCGAGGGAGTCAAAGGCGCCCGAGCGAATCAGCGCCTCAAGCACGCGGCGGTTGATCCGGGTGCGGTCCACGCGCGCAGCAAAGTCCATCAACGACGCAAACGGCGCGTCGCCACGTGCGTCCACGACCGCTTCGATGGCCGCCCGCCCCGTCCCCTTGATCGCTCCCAGCGCATAGCGGATGGTGTGCGCATCCACGGGGTCAAAGCGCCAGGAGCCAAGGTTCACATCCGGGGGCAGGAGCTTCAAGCCCATAACACGGGCATCGTCCACCAGCACCTTCAGCTTGTCGGTGTCGTCCAGCGCAACGCTCATGTTGGCGGCCATGAATTCCGCTGGGAAGTGCGCCTTGAGCCAAGCCGTTTGCACCGCCAGCAGGGCGTAGGCGGCTGCGTGCGATTTGTTGAAACCATAGCCGGCGAATTTCTCCATCAAGTCGAAGATCTCGTTCGCCTTGTCGGCGGCAATGCCGTTTTTTCCCGCCCCTTCAGCGAAGATGCCGCGATGCTTGGCCATCTCCTCGGGCTTTTTCTTGCCCATCGCGCGCCGCAGCAGGTCGGCGCCGCCGAGGGAGTAGCCGCCGATGACCTGTGCCACCTGCATGACCTGCTCCTGGTAGACCATGATGCCGTACGTCTCCTGCAGCACGGAGGCCATGCGCGGGTCCGGGTAGACAATGGGCTCGTTGCCCGCCTTGCGCTGGCAAAAGCTGGGGATCAGATCCATCGGGCCGGGACGGTACAAAGCCACAAGGGCAATGATGTCCTCGAAGCGGTCGGGCCTGGCCTCGCGCAACATGCCCTGCATGCCTCGCGATTCGAGCTGGAAGACGGCCACCGTGTCGCCGCGCGCCATGAGTTTGTACGTGGCCGGGTCGTCCAGCGGGATGTCGTCCAGCGTGAACTGCGCACGATCCGGGTGGTTGCGGCGGATATGCTGGGCGGCGAGCTCCAGGATGGTGAGCGTGGCCAGGCCCAGAAAGTCAAACTTCACCAGGCCGATGGCCTCCACGTCGTCCTTGTCGAACTGCGAGACCGCGTCCGTGCTCCCGGGTTGTGCGTAAAGCGGGCAGAAATCGGTGAGCTTGCCCGGCGCGATGAGCACGCCGCCCGCGTGCATGCCCACGTTGCGGGGCAGGCCTTCGAGCTGCTGAGCCAGGGTCAGCAGGTGGCGCACTTCCTCCTCCTGCTCCATGCGCTCCTTCAGTTGGGGCTCCACATCGATGGCCTGGGCAATGGTGATGTGCTGCCCGGGCTTGTTGGGAATGAGCTTGGCGAGCTGGTCGCAGAAGGTGTAGCCCAGCTCCTGCACCCGACCAACATCACGCAGGGCCGCGCGTGCGGCCAGCGTGCCGAACGTGGCGATCTGCGAGACGGCATCGACCCCGTACTTGTGCTTGACGTAATCGATCACCCGATCGCGGTTCTCCTGACAGAAGTCAATGTCGAAGTCGGGCATGGACACCCGTTCCGGGTTCAGGAATCGCTCGAAAAGAAGGTTGTACGCCAGCGGATCGAGATCGGTGATGCGCAGGCTGTATGCGACCAGTGAGCCGGCGCCCGAACCACGCCCCGGGCCCACGGGACAGCCGTTGTCCTTGGCCCAGTTGATGAAGTCGGCCACGATGAGAAAGTAGCCCTCGAAGCCCATCTTGGCAATCGTGCCGAGCTCGAACTCCAGTCGCTCAACGTAGCGCGCGCGCTGGGCTTCGCGCCGGGCGGCATCCGGATAGAGTTGTTGCAGGCGCCGCTCCAGGCCCTCATAGGACTGCGCGCGGAAAAACTCCGCCATGGCCATGCCCTGCGGCGTGGGGAAATCGGGCAGCTGCGGCTTGCCCAGCGTGAGAGTCAGGTTGCAGCGCTTGGCAATTTGCACCGTATTGGCGAGCGCCGATGGGATATCGGCGAACAAGTCGTGCATTTCGGCCTGGGTCTTGAAATATTGGTCAGGCGTGAAATGCCGCTGGCGGCGCGGGTTGCCCAAGGTCTCACCCTCGGCGATACACACACGCGCCTCGTGCGCCTCGAAGTCCGCGGCCTCCAGAAATTGCACGGGGTGCGTAGCCACCACCGGAAGGCCGAGTTCGGCAGCGAGTCGCACCGTCGCAACAACATGGCGTGCACATTCGGCATGGCCGCTGCGCTGCAATTCGAGATAAAAACGGCTGGGAAACACCGCGGCATGGCGCTGCGCCAGGCTCCGCGCACGCGCCTGATCCCCTGCCAAAAGCGCCTGCCCGATGGCGCCGCCGCGCGCACCGCACAGCGCGATCAGCCCCTCGCCCAACCCCTCCTGCTCCAGCCACGCCCACTGAATTTCCGCCTGGCCGTTGCGCTGACCTTCGAGCCACGCCCGACTCAGCAAGGTGCACAGGTTGAGGTAGCCCTGGCGGTTCGTCGCCAGCAGCAGCAGTCCGGTTGCGCCTGCCAGGCGCGCGGTGTCGTCAGGCGCCACCCGCACGTCGCAGCCGATGATCGGCTTGACGCCGGCCTCTCGTGCCTCGGTGTAGAAGCGCACCGCAGCAAAGAGGTTGTTCAGATCGGTGATCGCGAGCGCCCCCTGGCCATCCGCCCGGGCTGTCGCAACGGCCGCCTCGACCCGCAGGCTGCCGTCGACGATGGAGAACTCGGTATGGGTGCGCAGGTGGACGTAAGACATGCCTGCATTGTAGGAAGCCAGGGGTTGGCTGAAGCCCTTGACAAACACCCGTGCGCTCTTGGCGCGAATTCCAACTTCGTTCTAGAGCGTTGATTTTCATCGACTTTCATGAATGCAAGGGCTGCTCCTGCACCGATACTCGCCTGCCTATAATCGTTTGAGCTTCACTGCGCGGTCGTGCCCGACCCACACGCCTCGAGCTGGCACGTGCCGAGCACGCGTGGCGCCCGAAGTTTTCTCGCGTCCTGCGCGGGCAGTGCCCGCCGCGACGTGGTAGCCAGGAAGCACCTGGCCACCGTTCTGACACCACCAGCAGGCCCCAAGAACCGATGCCCGACTTTCACGCCCTGCCCGCGATTTCCCTGCATGCCGACGGCGTTCTGTGGGTGGGCCTCGCGTTGGTGCTGGCCACGCTCATGGGCGAATCGGTGTTCCGCTTCCTGCGCTGGCCACGGCTCATCGGCTACACGGCGGCTGGACTGGTCATTGCTGCAGGCGGGGGTGGCCTGCAGGCCATGGCCTTGCAGCCCGGCGCTCGTGCGATCGTGGACGCCGCTCTGGCCGTGCTGCTGTTCGAGATCGGGCACCGCGTGAATCTGCGCTGGCTCCTCACCAATCGGTGGTTGATGTTCATCAGCTTGGGCGAATGGACGCTGGCACTCGCGGCGATGTGGGCTGTGCTGGGTCTGCTCGGTCTTGGTGGGCTGCATGGCCTGGCCACGGCTGCAGCCCTCGCCTGCACGGCGCCCGCCGTGGCGCTGCGCCTGAGTGGCGAGTTCAACGCCAAGGGCCAGGTCACCGAACGCCTGCTTCTCGTTTCGGCCCTGGGCACCATCCTGTCCATCCTCGCCGTGGGCGTGCTCACCGGCTGGCTGGGCGCGCAAGCCAGCGCCCATTGGTGGAACGCATTGCTGCAACAGGCCTATGCAATCGGTGGTGCGGTGCTGGCAGCCGGCGTTCTGGCCTGGGCCGTGCACTGGGTGGAGCGCCATTTCGATTTCGCCGACGAAGGCGCCGCGCTGCTGTTGGTAGGGCTGATCCTGCTGGTGCTGTCCATCACGCGCATGATGCAATGGTCCACCCTGCTCACGCCCGTGCTGGCCGGTCTGCTGCTGCGCGCGCGCAGTCAGCGCCCACGCGTGTGGCCCCGGCACTTCGGCACCGCAGGGGGAGTTCTGGTTGTGCTGCTGTTTCTGATCCTGGGCCTGAGCCTGAACTGGGCAGCGCTGGCCAGCGGCATGATCGCGGGTTTGCTGCTGGCTGCCGTGCGCGCGCTCGCCAAGCTCGGGGTGCCCGTCCTGCTCGGCCGCCCATCAGGCTTGAGCTGGAGGCAATCCACCGCGCTGGGATTGACGCTGAACCCCGCAGCCGGCGTGAGCTTCGTGCTGCTGTTGAACCTGGCGCAGGCCGTGCCGGATTTTCCGCATGCCCTGATCGCCTCGGCCTTTGCGGCCATTGTCGTCCTGGAGCTGGGGGGCACGCTGCTGGCACGCTGGGCGCTGGGCCGCTCGGGCGATATTGCCGCCGTACGCAAGGCACCCTGAGGAGGACGCGATGAGTCTGGGACCGTTTTCGCAGTCGGACGCTCTGTCCATCGGGATTGAGCTGGAGCTGCAGATCGTCAGCCGCCACAATTACGACCTCATGCCCTGCGCACCCGACCTGCTGCGCTTGCTTGAGGGCCGCAAGCTTCCTGGGCTGGTGACCCCGGAGATGACCGAAAGCATGATCGAACTCTCCACCGGCATCTGCACGGGCTATGAGGATGCGCTGGCCCAACTGGGGGAGATTCAAGGCGCCCTCGTGGAAGCGGCCAGCCGGCTTGACGTGGGACTGGCTGGTGGCGGCACGCACCCCTTCCAGCACTGGGCGCAGCAACGCATCTTTGACAAGCCGCGCTTTTTGCAGCTCTCGGAGCTTTATGGGTATCTGAGCAAACAGTTCACCGTATTCGGCCAGCACGTGCACCTGGGCTGCCCGAGCGCGGACGACGCGCTCTACACGCTGCACTGCATGTCGCGCTTCATTCCCCACTTCATTGCGCTGTCAGCATCCTCGCCCTACGTGCAGGGTGAGGACACGGGGTTTCACTCGGCCCGCCTGAACTCGGTATTTGCCTTTCCGCTGTCGGGTCGTGCGCCTTTCGTGCTGACCTGGGACGACTTCGAGCGCTACTTCGAAAAAATGACCGCCACCGGCGTGGTCAAAAGCATGAAGGATTTCTACTGGGACATCCGCCCCAAGCCCGAGTACGGCACGATCGAGGTCCGGGTGATGGATACGCCGCTGACGATCTCCAAGGCGGCGCGCATTGCGGCCTATATCCAGACGCTGGGCCGTTTCATCCAGATCGAGCGCCCCTACACGCCGCAGGATGATGATTACCTCGTTTACACGTTCAACCGTTTCCAGGCCTGCCGCTTCGGCTTCGATGGCACGTTTGTCGACCCGGCCACGCGTGAGCACCGCACCCTGCGCGAAGATCTGGTGCGCACGCTGGTCAAGCTCGAAGATCACGCGGTAGTGCTCAAGTCCGACACGGCCTTGCGCGAACTCCTGGCCGATGTGAGCGCGCGTGGCAACGACGCGCAGTGGATCCGCGAGACGTTCGCGCGGGAAAAGCATTTGCCGGAAGTTGTCAGGCAGCAGTGCGGGCGGTGGATGGATCGTCCGCGCGAAATTTTGCAGCGCGCAGAGGCCTGAACCGGGCGCTCAGTTCCCGCCAGCCCACTCACGCGCTTGCTGGCCGGCGAATTGCATGCGGTGCAGTTGCGCGTACAAGCCGCCCTGCGCCAGCAACTCCGACTGCGAGCCCAGTTCCACCAGGCGCCCCTGATCGAGCACCGCAATGCGATCACAGTGGGCGATGGTCGCCAGACGGTGCGCGATCACAATGGTCGTGCGGCCCTGCATCAGCCGATCGACCGCCTGCTGCACCAGCCGCTCGCTCTCGGCATCGAGCGCACTGGTGGCCTCGTCGAGGATCAGGAGCGGTGCATCACGATACAGCGCGCGAGCAATCGACAGGCGCTGGCGCTGCCCACCGGAGAGTTTCGAGCCATTGTGGCCAACCTCGGCGTTCATCCCTCCCGGCAGGCCGCGCACGAAATCGGACAGGGCGGCGGCCTCCAGCGCCGCCCAGGCACGTGCTTCGTCGACCGGCTCCCCGAAGCTCACGTTGGCGGCAACGCTGTCGTTGAGCAGCATCACGTCCTGTCCAACGTAGGCGATCTGCTGACGCAGGCTGTGCAGACGCCAGTCACGCAGAGGTATCCCGTCAAGTAACAGGCGACCGGACGTGGGCTCGAGAAGGCGCGGCACCAGACGCATCAACGTCGTCTTGCCGGCTCCCGAGGGACCCACCAGAGCCAGGCTCTCGCCCGCACGCACGTGCAGGCTCACGCCGTCGAGCACCGGGCGATCGAGCGCGCCAATGCGAACCGTCACGTTGTCGAAGACCAGGTCACCACGCACGCGCCCCGTCTCGAAGGTCCCGGTATCGAGCTCTGCAGGCGTATCCACGATGCCGCGCAAGCGCTCCAGGGAACTGAGCGCACGCATCATCGGCTGCACGATGTCCGACACGCGGCGCAGAGGCGACAGCGTCATCAGCATGGCGGTGATGAACGACACGAAACCGCCCACGCTGTGATGGCCGGAAAGATCGCTCTGGTGCAGGGCGTAGACCATCACCACCGACACGGCCAAGGCTGAAAGCCACTGCGAAACCGGCGTGGTGGACGATCCGGACACCAGCGTCTTCACCGTGGTGCGGCGCAGATACTGATTGATGGCATCGAATCGGGCGGCAAACCCGCTCTGCGCGTTGTGCACGCGAATCACCGGCGCGGCGAGCATCCCTTCTTCCAGCGCATAGGCGGTCTCCTCCGCAGCCTTTTGCATCTGCGCATTCAGCCGCTTCGCGCGCCGACTGATGAGCCGCATGGTGAACAGCAGGGGCATCAGAATGGCCAGGGTCAGCAGCGTGAGACTCCAGTTCAGCCACAGCAGGTAGCCAAACAAGGCCACCAGTGTGAAACTGTCGCGTACCAGGGTGAGCAGCCCGGGGAAGATCATCCCCAAAGCCAGTTGCGCCTCGTACACGGCGGCACCGATGAGGCTGCTGGCGCTTTCGCGCTGCAGCGCAGCGAGCTGCGCATGCACAATCTGGCTATAGACCAGCGAGCGCACCCGCGCCAACACGTTTTGCGTGAGCCATTGTGTGAGAAACTGCGACCCCAGCCACGCCAGCCCGCGTGCCGTGAACAGCCCAAGCAGGACGGCAGGGACCGCCCATAGCGGGAAGTCGCGCTTGGGCGTGAATCCAACATCCAGCACGTGCTTCATCAGCGCTGGCAGCACGGGTTCGGTGGCGGCCACAATGGCCGCGAAAAGCACGATGAGCAGCGCAGCCGCGCGATTGCGGGGGTTGGCCAGGAAAAGTTGCCACAAAAGCTGGCGCGATCCCGCTGTGTTCGACTGATTTGGGGAAGTTGTCAATTGACTGAGACCGAAAACGCTGAAGCCCATTCGCCCATCCGTGCGCCTCGCGGCGCAACGGGTGGGCCCACCGCGCGCATCCTAGCCCCTAACGGGAGCCCGCTGAGCGAGGCCGTCACGGCGCGTTGGCTTGGGTGGACCATCGCGGCTCTTTTAATGGCTTATCCAACCCTTATGCTGGTTGTGCCCGGCGCGGTCAATACAGCCTTTGCGCTTCTCTTGGTGCTGAGCCTTGGGATCTTGGCTTCGGGGTGGCGCCACGGCAGTGGCAGAGAGGTCGCCGCCGATGCGCGGCGCGCCTCACTCCCAGCGACTTGGGGCTGGGCATTCAGCTTGGCCATGCTTGCATTGCCGGTTTCGATTTTTCTCAGTCAGGTTGCGAATCAGCGTTGGGGGTGGCCCTATTACGACGCGGCATCACGCTTCCTGTTCTCCGTTCCGGTCTTCTTTGCGCTTCGCCGCGTCGCTCCCAAATACCTGCGCCCACTCCAATACGGCTTGATCGCCGGCGCCCTTGTCGCGGCTTTTGCCATCACGTACATAGCGAGGGACTGGGGCAATGGGCGTTTGGGCACCAGTTTTCTCAATCCGATCCACTTTGGCGATCTGGCCTTGACCCTTGGCATGCTGGCAGCCTTTAGCATCGACTGGGGCACCCGTGACACACATTGGATGCGGGCATTGAAAATTTGCGCCCTTTTGGCCGGCCTGTATGCGTCCATGAAAACCGGGGCGCGTGGCGGCTGGGCGGCCATACCCCTGTTTGTGGCGCTATGGCTTTGGTTTCAGAGAAAAAGCCTGCCGCCATCCAGGCTGGCCTGGTACGCCGCCGCTGCATGCGTGCTGGCCATCGCCAGCTACCTGTTGCTTCCGGAGGTGCACCACCGGATCGACATGATTGAGGCAAACCTCGCTGCGTATCAAGGCGGCCAGGACAACACCTCACTCGGGATCCGCTTTCAACTGTGGCGGGCGGCACTCTTGATTTTCGAGCAGCACCCATGGCTGGGCGTTGGGATGGGTGGTTTCAAGGCGCTCATGCCGGCGATGCAAAAGGCCGGCGTGCTCACTCCACTTGCAGCCGCGCTCGGGGAAGGAGAGGTGCATAGTGAAATGCTGTCAAGGCTCTGTCAACTCGGCATTTTGGGGTTGGCTGCCATTGTCAGCGTGTATGCGCTGCCCGCCCTGATGTTCGCTCGGCGCCCATTCAGGGGCTCTGCCTTCCGGATCCGAAGCGCCCAGATGGGAATGGTCTTGATTGGCGTCTTTTTCGTGTATGGGTTAAGTGTCGAGACCTTTGACTTAACCATGACGGCTGCTTTTTATGCGCTCACGACGGCGATTTTGCTCGCGTCAACTCACAATGAAAATAATTCGTAGTGAACATCAATATGTTTAGCATCCTCATTCCGACTTGGAACAATCTGGAGTTTCTTCAATTATGTGTGGCCAGCATACGAAAGAACTCGGCATTCCCGCACGAGATCCTGGTGCACGTCAATGACGGAGGCGACGGGACATTGGAGTGGGTCAAGAGTGAAGGTCTCCGGCATACCCACTCCACGCATAATGCGGGCATCTGCCTGACCGTGAATGGCCTCGCGGGTATGGCCACACAACCATGGCTCGTTTATATGAACGATGACATGATCTGCTGTCCAGGCTGGGATACGGCATTTGCCAATGCCATTGATGCATCCGACACGGATTTGATTTTTCTGTCGTCGACGCTCATTGAACCAACGGACACCAAGAATCCGGTTGTGATCGTGGGGGATTTTGGCACCTCGCCGGACAATTTCGACGAGGATCGACTTCTGAAGGATTACATGAATATGGACCGCCCCGATTTATTGGGGCATGGTTCACAACCGACCCTGGTCAGCAAGCGTTGGTGGCATATGGTCGGAGGATACAGTCTTGAGTTTAGCCCGGGCATGAGTTCCGATGACGATTTATTGATGAAATTCTGGGTGGCGGGATGTCGCACATTCAAGGTTCTGGGCAAGAGTCGGGTTTACCATTTCTCCTGCCGCAGCACCGGGCGTGTTCGAAAGAATAAAGGAGCCCGCACCTTCGTCACCAAATGGGGCATTACACAAGGCGAGTTTAAGAAAATGTTTCTCGAGCAATCGGGAAATCCATCTGGAAATGCGCCCGCGTTTCCACAGAGCACGAGACTTGGCCGATTTAAGCGCGCGGTCTATGGCCTGAGTGGCGATTTTCCGCTGGGTGACATTCGCGCCTGGGATGCGGCTCCTGGATTGCACTTCTCCAAAGAGCATGATTGAGGGACTCCTGCGCAGCACGCAGCCGAAAACGTCGTGAGCACCAACACTGCGACCGCAGTTTCCGCAATCCTCATCACGCGCAACGAAGCCCATAACCTGCCCGCTTGCCTCGCGGGTCTGGCATGGTGCGACGAGATCGTGGTGCTCGACAGCGGCAGCACGGACGAAACCGTCGAGATCGCCCGCCGCGCGGGCGCTCGGGTCCAGACAAGCAGCGACTGGCCGGGTTTCGGCCCGCAAAAAAACCGCGTACTCGAACTCGCCCGCTGCGACTGGGTGCTATCCGTCGATGCCGACGAGCGCGTGACCCCAGAGCTTGCCGCGGAAATTCGCGCGACCATCGCCGGTGCAGACCCCTGCAACGCCTATGCCATTGCGCGCCTGTCCAGCTATTGCGGACAGTTCATGCGTCATGGCGGCTGGTATCCAGACCGCGTCGTGCGGCTTTTCAAGCGCGGCACGGCACGCTTTTCTGATGACATCGTCCATGAATCGGTCCAGACCCATGGGCGTGTTGGCCGACTTCGGGAAGACCTTCTGCACATCAGCTACCGCAGCTTCGAAGATGTGCTGGACAAGATGAACCACTATTCCACGGCCGGCGCGAGCAAGGCCGCCGCCCGGGGCCGCTCGAGCAATCTGCTCTCGGCGTGGCTGCACAGCCGCTGGGCCTTCATCCGCGCCTACATTCTGCGTCTGGGTTTTTTGGATGGCCGCCTCGGGTACGTGCTCGCCTGCTCCATTGCGCACGAGACTTGGTATCGTTACGTCAAGCTCTGGCACCGACCCCACGAAAACCTGTTAAAGGACACCCTGGATGCAGCACCTCGGACCGAACGCCGCTGAACACCGTCAAGGTGCCACGGTCCATCCATCACGTGCGCGTGATGACGATTGGAGTAACCTCGGCGTGCGTTGCGGCTCGAAGCCGGATGGAGGTGCCGTCCGACCCGCGCGTCTTGCTTGTCACGTAGCATTCCTTAACCGATCCGGTCCGTGCCCCTGCGTAGAATTTTTGATTCTTGATCGACCACGTTGGGACATGTGCCGATCGCATTGTCCATGACGCCTTCATGGCCCCGAGGCCTGCGCCTCTTTGACCCTCTCTCATGAAACGACGCCACTTTCTGCTCAATAGCCTTGCCAGTCCCTGGCTGCGTCCTGTTGGCGCTGCTGCGGCCTCGTTCGCCATTCCCACCTTGGCCCGTGCCCAGTTCAAGATCGACGTCTCGGGCATTGGCGCCACACAAATTCCGGTGGCCATTGCCCCGTTCAAGGGACAGGAAGCATGTGGTCAGCCGATCGCCGACATCATCCGGGCCGACCTCACACGCAGTGGCCAGTTTCGTACCTCCAACCTGGGTGGCGCTGCGCTCACCGAGCAGGGGCCGCCCAATTACGCGGCGTGGCGCACCCAAGCGCTGGAAGCGGTTGCCGGCGGAAGCGTCGCGTCGCAAGGACCTGGCCGGTGGATGATCCGTTTCCGACTGTGGGACGCCGTCAAGCAAGCCGACATGGGCGGTGAGGTCTACCAGGTCGTCACCGGTGACTTGCGCCTGGCAGCGCACCGCATTGCGGACTTCATCTACCAGAAGCTCACGGGTCAACGAGGGGTGTTTGCCACGCGCATTGCTTACATCAGCAAGGCAGGCCAGCACAACTTTGGCCTCGTGGTGGCCGATAGCGACGGCGAGAACGCACGCGCCGCGCTGCGCAGCCGCGAGCCCCTGCTGTCACCGGTGTGGGCGCCCGACGGCGGCAGCCTGGCCTACGTCTCCTTCGAAACCGGCAAGCCTGTCGTGTTCATCCAGGACATTCGCAATGGCGCGCGCCGTGCCGTCGCCAACTTCCGAGGCAGCAACAGCGCACCGGCCTTTTCGCCGGACGGCCACACCATGGCGGTCGTGCTCACACTCGCTGGGCGCTCGCAAATCTATGTGCTGCCGCGCACAGGTGGTCAGCCACGCCAGCTCATGCACAGCGGCTCCATCGACACCGAGCCCGTGTTCGCGCCCGACGGCAAGAGCCTTTATTTTGTCAGTGACCGCGACGGCTCCCCGCAAATCTACGTTGTGGGCATCAACGGCGGTGGCGTGCGGCGCCTGACCTTTTCGGGAAGCTACAACGTCAGTCCTGCGATCAGCGCCGACGGCAAGAATCTCGCCTACATCTCGCAGCAGGGCAACAACTTTGAGCTCTGGGTGCAGGATCTGCAATCCGGCAACACCCGCGCCTTGGGGAATGGCACCGACGATGGTCATCCGAGCTTCGCCCCAAACGGGCAGATCCTGCTGTACTCGGCGCGTGAAGGTGGCTCCGAGGTCCTGAAAACCGTGTCACTCGACGGCAGTGTGCGCACCACGCTGGCCGCCGCCGGCCTGCAGGTGCGCGAGCCCTCGTGGGGCCCGTGGACGCCAGGCAACTAACCGCGTGCACAAACGCAAGTTGTTACACGCGGGGGCTTCGCAATGTCATCATCCGCCTGCATCATTCATGGTTGAGCTTTTGCTTGTTTTTTGATGGGTCAAACCCCTTTCCCCCTTTCCTTCACATCCAACCCCTGACTTTCGGAGAACCACGATGAACCACCGCTCTGCCCTTTTGCTGACCGCACTCGCCGCGGCGCTTACCCTGGGCGGCTGCGCCTCGGGCGTCAAGATGAACAAGGCCCCGGTCGGATCCAAGACGGCCGAGCCGGCCAATGCCAACGGCGCGAACGCGCAAGGCGCCGGCCAAAGCCAGGTCGCCGCAGTGCAGGCTCCGGCGGAAACCAATGCAGGTCCCGGCCCCGACGTGCCCAAGAGCGTGTACTTTGCCTTCAACAGCTACGTCGTGGACGGCAAATACCGCCCCGTGCTCGAGAACAACGCGCAGTATCTGAGCACGCACCCGGCCGCGCATGTGCAGCTTCAGGGCAACACGGATGCTCGTGGCAGCCGCGAGTACAACCTGGCGCTTGGCCAAAAACGCGCTGACGCTGTGATGAAGGGCATGGAACTGCTGGGCGCCAAACCCAGCCAGATGGAGGCCATCAGCTTCGGCAAGGAAAAGCCCAAGGCCCTGGGCACGACCGAGGCCGATTACGCTGAAAACCGCCGTGTGGACATCGTTTATCAGAAATGATGCAGCAAACCGCCACTGACATGCCCTGCCTTGCAGGGCTTTCCAGGCTGCGCCGCGCGGCCCCGACCCTCCTGCTCAGCCTCGGGCTGGGCCTGGGTTGGGCGTCGCAGGCCCGGGCCGACATGTTCCCGGACAACGAAGCGCGTCGGGCCATTCTCGACCTGCGCGGCCAGATCGCGCAAAATCAGCAGAGCAACCAGGCTCAATTGACCCAGCAAGGGCAGCAGATCCAGCAGATCCGCAGCTCCTTGCTCGACCTGTCCAACCAGATCGAGCAACTCAAGAGCGAGATTGCGCAGTTGCGCGGCCAGCAAGATACGACCACGCAACAGCTCAACGACACCATTGCAAAGGTTGCGGCAAGTCAGAAGGACCTGACCCAGCGCATGGCCCCGCTGGAGCCGGTCACGGTGCAAATTGGCGGCAAGGCCTACACCGTGCAGCCGCCTGAAAAGGCAGCCTACGATCAGGCGCTCGGCGCCTTCCGCAATTCGGATTTTGCCGGTGCGAGCACCCAGTTCAAGGCCTTCCTGGGCCAATACCCATCCAGCGCCTACGCGCCTGAGGCGCAATACTGGCTGGCCAACTCCTTGTACGCGCAAAAACAATACAAGGATGCCATCGCCGCATTCAAGGCACTGATCAACGGCTACCCCAATAGCACCCGCATTCCCGAGTCGCTGCTCGGCCTGGCCAATTGCCAGGTGGAGATGCGCGAGGTACAGGCGGCGAGAGTCACCCTGCGCAAGCTGATGCACGATTACCCGCAGTCTGAGGCTGCGCAGGCCGCCAAGGACAGGCTGGCCAAGCTGCGTTGACGGTCTGATGTTGCAGGGATTTGCGAAAGCGGCTGCGAATCCAGCAGCCGTCGTTCTGCTTTCCGGTGGGCTCGACTCCGCCACGGTGTTGGCGCAAGCGCGTGAGATGGGCTTTGCCTGCCATGCGCTGTCGCTGAACTACGGCCAGCGGCACAGCGCAGAACTCGACGCAGCGCGCCGCATCGCCCAAGCGCTCGGCGCCGTGCGACACGAGATCATCGATCTCGACCTGGCGCGCTTCGGCGGCTCGGCCCTGACCGACCGTGCGCTGGCCGTTCCCACCGCCGGCCAGCAGGCCGGCATCCCGGTGACCTACGTTCCCGCGCGCAACACCGTGATGCTGGCGCTGGCCCTTTCCTGGGCGGAAGCGCTGGGCGCGCGCGATCTTTTCTACGGCGCCAATGCGGTTGACTACTCGGGCTACCCGGACTGCCGGCCAGCGTTCGTCGAAGCCTTCGAGCGCCTGGCCAATCTCGCGACGAAGGCCGGCGTCGAACAGGGCAACATTCACGTTCACGCGCCCATCATCGACATGAGCAAGGCCGAGATCATTCGCGAGGGTCTGCGCCTTGGCGTGGATTTCGCCCTCACGGTGAGTTGTTACCAGGCCGACAACCAAGGCCGCGCCTGCGGCCGCTGCGATTCCTGCCGCATCCGTGCTGCGGGCTTCGCCGAAGCCGGTTTGGCGGATTCGACGCGTTACCAGCCAGGCGCCTAAAACCGCAGGTGCGGGCCCGGCGCGTGCGCGCCCCGGATTCCTTCGGTCGGGATTTTGTTTATCCTCGAGCGTTGCGTGGGCGTGCCACAGCGCCGTGCGCGTGGGACAATGCCTCATTCACGGGCACATGGCGCGCGCAATCCGACAATGGTGCGCGCCTCCCGCTCTCGCAACCTTCATCGGCTCCTTACCATCTTGCAGGATCTTTCTGTTTCCGCCCTCAACACCACGGTGCTGTGGTGGACCTTTGCGCTGAGCGCTGTGTTCGGCGCCGTGATGCACCGCACCCAGTTCTGCACCATGGGGTCGGTTGCCGACATCATCAACTTCGGCGACTGGACTCGCATGCGCATGTGGGCCCTTGCCATCGCGACTGCCCTGCTCGGGACCAGCATCTTCGCGGCGCTGGGCCTCATCAACACCGACCAGACCATTTACACCAGCAACCGCGTGTTGTGGCTGTCGGCGCTCGTGGGAGGCGCCATGTTTGGCTTCGGCATGGTTCTGGCCTCGGGCTGCGGCAGCAAGACCCTGGTGCGCCTTGGCTCTGGCAGCCTCAAGGCCTTGGTGGTGTTCGTGATGCTGGGCATCGGCGCCTACGCCACGCTGCGCGGCATCACGGCCGAGCCGCGGGTGTACCTTCTTGACCGCGTGGCCGTGCCGCTTTCCGGCCCGCAGGATCTGCCCTCGCTGCTGGCGCGCCACACGTCCATCACCCGCTCCGCATGGCTTCTGGTGTTGGGCATCGGCGCTTCGCTGGCGATTGGCGCATGGGCATTGTGGCCCCGCGAAGCGAGGACCCCGCGGCATCTGCTGGGCGGCTTCGGCATCGGCGCGATGGTGGTTGCGCTGTGGTGGGTATCCGGGCATGTCGGCTTTGTCGCGGAAGACCCGCAGACCCTGCAGCACGCCTACGTTGGCAGCGTCGGCAACAGCATGGAGTCGTTCACGTTCGTTGCGCCAGTGGCCTACACGCTGTACTGGTTCCTGATGTACAGCGACGCCAGCAATGTGCTCAACATCGGCATTGTCTCGGTGTTCGGCGTCATCGCAGGTGCGGCGCTGCACGCGCTTGCAACCCGGCGTTTTCGCTGGGAGGGTCTGGCAGGGTTGGAAGATACTGCCAACCACATGACGGGCGGTCTCTTCATGGGAATCGGCGGCGTCACTGCCATGGGGTGCACGATCGGCCAGGGGATCACCGGTGTCTCCACACTGTCCATCACGAGCTGGATTGCACTGGCATCGATCATCGCCGGCGCGGTGCTCGGCGTGAAATATCAGGCCTGGAGACTTGATCGTGCAGGCTGACGCCCTGGTCGTGTCTGGCCTGCTTAGCAGTGAGCCGGCACCTGATCTCGAGCGTCGCTTCGGTGGCGTGACGCGGCTTTACGGGGCTGATGCCGCCGAGCGCATCACTGCTGCGCACGTCGTCGTGGTCGGTGTCGGCGGTGTCGGGTCCTGGGCGGCCGAGGCGCTGGCGCGCAGCGGCGTCGGGCATCTCACGCTCATCGACCTCGACCATGTCGCGGAATCCAACATCAATCGCCAAAGCCAGGCGCTGGGTTCGACCCTCGGCATGGCCAAGGTGCGCGCCCTAGCGCTGCGCATCGCCGATATCAATCCCCATTGCGTGGTGCATGAGGTGGAAGAGTTCGCCAGCCCGGAGAACGTCGCAGACCTTCTCCCCGCCACCGCGCAGACCATTCTGGACTGCTGCGACCAGGCTCGGACCAAAGCTGCCATTGCCGCGCACGCGCAGCGCGCCGGCGTGCCCGTCGTGCTGGCTGGCGCCGCCGGTGGCAAGCGCCATCCGCAGCAGGTTCAGGTGCTGGATCTGTCTGAGGTGCGCCATGACCCCCTCCTGGCGAAGGTACGCTACCGCCTGCGCCGCGCCTTTGGCGCGCCGCGTAGCGGCACCATGCAGCTGCCCTGCGTGTGCTCCGCCGAGCCCGTGCGCAGTTCCCTGCAGATCAGTTGCGACATCGAGCAAACACACCAGGGTCTGAACTGCGCGGGCTACGGCTCGAGCGTGATGGTCACCGCGACATTCGGCATGGTCGCAGCCAGTCTCGCGCTGGATGCGTCAATCCGCGCGGGTCGACCGACGCGCAAACGCCGGCATCCGGACGCGGTCCCTGCCAGCACTCAGGTGTAAAGGGCACGCATTCCAGTTTGCTATGATTGCGCGTTTTGGGTCGTTAGCTCAGTCGGTAGAGCAGCGGACTTTTAATCCGTTGGTCGCGCGTTCGAGTCGCGCACGACCCACCAAATGTGAAAGCCCGTGATTGCGTTCGGCAATCACGGGCTTTTTTCGTCGCGCTCACGCCGGGCAGGGGCGCGTTTGATGTCAACCAAAGAGCTTTCCCTTAAGTAATCCGAGACCTTCCTCCAGCAGATTACCCTCGGGAACCTGCCCGTTTGGCGTCAGCTTGTCCACCAGTTGCGGCAGCATTTGTGACAGGGTGGCTGCAGCCTGAGAAGGATCCACCCCGACCTTTGATGCGAGGGCCTGGACCGTGTCGCTGCCAAGGACTTGCTGAATCTGCTCCGCCGAGATGGATTGATTCTGTCCGGTGCCGACCCACGATTGCACCAGATCGCCCAAGCCGCCACTCTTGAACTTCTCAACCAAACCAGCCAAGCCGCCTGGTTGGTTCTGGATCAGATTCATGACTTCGCTGACCATGGGGTTCCCGCTACTTCCCGAGGCCCCGCTGAGAGCGCCCAATGCATCGTCGAACAGGCCCATCTTGCTCTCCTGGAGTGAACGCAATGGGACCAAGGATAGCTCACTGGTCGTGTCAATGCCAAACAGTTGCACCAGCCTGCCAAAGCCGAGGTTGGCACGATCTGGCAACCCGTCGTTGTTCCGGTCACAGCCTTCGCTCCATCGCGCGAAGTAAGCAGCAGTCACCGGCAAACGCACCCGACGTTTGGGTGGACGCGAAGCGGAGCGTGCGCTTTGCACGCTCGCCGGCCTCGCACCGCGGCGCTGCCATGCAGATGCCAGACGCCACAAAGGCAAATGGGATGGTCTCGCTCCGAGCAGCGCTTCGCAAAAAGGATCGCGAACCGACACGCGCGTGGGCAAAAGTACGCTATGATTGTTGGTTCTACGGGGGTATAGCTCAGTTGGTAGAGCAGCTGACTCTTAATCAGTAGGTCCTGGGTTCGAGTCCCTGTGCCCCCACCAATATACGTTGAGCAAGGGCCGCAAGCACACGAAACATCGAATGCTTGCGGCCTTTCCTTTTGTGACCCACATCCAGCTTTCGGGGACAGTCAATCACCGCGTTTAAGATGCCGCATCCGGTCAGCACTGATATTCAAGCCAACCCTTTCATGCCCGCACTGCGCATCGCCTCCCTCGATCTACTGGCCAGCTTGAAATCATGGCGCTTGTGGAGCCTTCTCGGCTGGCTTGAAATTCGCCAGCGCTACGCCCGCTCCAAACTCGGTCCATTCTGGCTCACCATCAGCATGGGCGTACTCGTGGCCTTGCTAGTTGGTGTATTTCGGCAATTTGGTTAGTGGCGGAAATTTGTGGGATTCCGGCGTGCAGCGCCGTGCACGGGAGTTCTGAGCAATTCCGATCCCTCACGGCGTTTCTTTCAGGCGCCTCCTGACCCGCCCCTATCAGAAGTCCTATGCCCGCCGGGCGGCCAGCCCCGTGAACTGGTGCAGTCAGCTTCTGGAAATGACACGGCTTGACGGATATCGAAAGTAAGGCACTTTTGCATTATTGTGCTAACGTCGACCTGCAAATTTGCAAGGACACAGCACCATGACCACATTGACTGTTACCGCACGGGGACAAGTGACGTTTCGGAAGGACGTCCTGCAACACCTCGGCATCAGGCCAGGCGACAAGATCGAGCTCGATTTACTACCAGATGGTCGGGGCGTACTCAAGGCGGCGCGGCCCTCTGGGACGATATCCAGCTTCGTCGGCCTGCTGGCTGGCAGGACGCAGAAGGTTGCCACCATCGAAGAAATCAACGAAGCGGCTGCGCAAGGATGGGCAGGCAAGAAATGAAGGTCGTCGTCGATACCAATGTTCTTGTGCGTGCTGTTGTGGGTGACGATCCCGCGCAAGCGAGGATTGCCGCCATGGTCTTGACCGACGCCAAGTTGATCGCGGTAGCAACGCCGTGTCTGTGCGAATTTGTTTGGGTGCTGCTCCGGGTCTACGGCTTCCAGCAAGCCGACGCCGCCAGCGCGATCCGGGCATTACTTGCCGCAGCGAACGTGGAAGTGAACCGGCCCGCGGTCGAGGCAGGCTTGCTGGTGCTCGACGCGGGCGGAGATTTTGCCGATGGCGTTATTGCCTACGAGGCCAATTGGCTTGGCGGGGAGACCTTTGTTTCCTTCGACAAGAAGGCGGTTGCACTTCTCACGACTCAAGGGTAATCAACGCGCCTTTTGTGACCCAGGCCGCCGCGCGTCGCACGTCTTAGGACTCACGCGACAATGCCAAAAGAAACCTTGCGCCGGAGCCACAATGACACCATAATGGCTCAATCATGAAAAATGCGCGCAAAGAATCACGCCTCCGCTCAATGGTGCGCATCAACCTGCGCATCCCCTCGGAGGTGATCGAAGCCATCGACGCCGAGCGCTCGTGTCGAGCCGGCAGTATCTCGCGGAACACGTGGATTACCGAAGCCGTGGCTGAGAGGCTGAAGGTCTGTCTAGCGTCGAGCACGGATTCAGGCTCAAGAGGGGAATGAGTTGGCTGTTCTTGATTGTGCGATCAACGATTTGTTTGAAAGCCTGAGGGCTTGGCGTCTCTGGTCCTTGCTCGGCTGGCTGGAGATCCGGCAGCGCTATTCGCGTTCCAAGCTGGGGCCATTGTGGCTGACCATCAGCATGGGAGTCATGATCGGCACGCTGGGCGTGGTGTACGGCACCCTGTTCGGGCAGAAGTTGGGCGACTATTTACCGATGGTGGCTGTCGGGCTGGTGGTCTGGACCCTGTTCTCGACCATCGTCAACGAGGGGAGCATGGCCTACATCTCCAGCGCGAACTACATCCGCCAGGTCCGAACGCCGCGCTTGCTCTACGTGCTGCAGGCGGGTTGGCGCAATTGCGTGATCTTCGCGCACAACTTCGCCATCGTACTGCTCGTTCTGGCGATCCTCGGGGTCAAGTCTTGGGCGGTGCTGCCACTGTTCGTTCCAGGGATCGCCCTGCTGGTGCTCAACGCTTTGTGGATGGCTGCGTTCGCTGGCCTGCTGTCGGCGCGTTTTCGCGATTTGCCGCAGATCGTGGCGGCGTTACTGCAGGTTGCCTTCTACGTGACGCCGATCTTGTTCAGCGGAACCATGCTGGCTGGCAAACACCACTGGATTGTCGCGTTCAATCCCCTGTCCTATCTGATCGACGCCGTGCGCGAACCCTTGTTGGGGCAGGCGCCGTCGGCGACGACCTGGGTCGTAACTGGCGGGATGGCTGCGCTTGGCTGGGTCTTGGCACTTGCCCTTACGGGCCGATTTCACAAGCGCATCCCGTACTGGGTCTGACTTCATACGGTTCGCCAATGTCTTCTCGCCTGACCCTGACCGATGTTCACCTGGACCTGCCGATCTTCGACGTCTCGGCGCAGTCGCTGAAAAAGCGGGTTATGCGCTTGGGGCGACGCAATCGCATCGCTGAGGACAACACTGGCGTGGTGATCGTCAAGGCGATTGATGGCCTCAGCCTAGCGCTCGAGAGCGGGGATCGCCTCGGATTAATCGGCCACAACGGCGCGGGCAAGAGCACGCTGCTGCGCGTCATGGCGGGGATCTATCCGCCGACAGCCGGCTCTGTCGATGTGCATGGGAAGATTGTTCCTCTGCTGGACATCGCGCTGGGGATGGACGACCAGTCCACCGGCCGTCAGAACATCAGGTTGCGAGGTCTGCTGCTCGGCATGAACGACGCCGAGATCAGGCGCAAGACCGAGGAGATCATCGACTTCACGGAACTCGGGGACTACCTTGATCTTCCATTGCGCACCTATTCCTCCGGCATGCGGGTGCGACTGGCGTTCGCCGTCTCGACTGCGGTTGAGGCAGAGATCCTTTTGCTTGACGAGGTTCTTGGGGTGGGCGATGCGAGCTTCCAAGAGAAGGCCAACCGACGGCTGCTGGACCTCCACAATCGTGCAGAAATCGTCGTACTTGCGATCCACACGGCCGAGGTCATTCGCAAGACATGCAGCAAGGTGCTGTGGATGGAACGCGGCAAGTTGCGCATGCTTGGTGGTGTCGATGAGGTGCTGAGCGCCTATGAACAGTCCATGCGCGTCAGCGATCTAAACCCCAAGGGCGCGAGCTGATGGCGCCTTTGTCCGCGGTGCTCGATTTGGGGCAACAGGCAAGCGCTCCTCGCGTCACCGTGTCCGTGGTGTCGCACGGCCAGCGCAGCTTGGTGGCTTCGCTGCTTGCGCAACTCGCAGACTTGCACGATTCCGATATCGGGCGTGTGGTCGTCGTACACAACCTGCCGGACGACGAGCTTCCAAGGCCACAGCACGCGGAATTTGAGTTGCTACAGATGCACAACGAGAAGCCGCTTGGGTTTTCCGCCAACCACAACCGTGCCTTCGCCCATTGCGCTACGCCTTGGTTCGCGGTGTTGAATCCGGACATCGACTTTCACTTCGACAATCCATTTCCAGTTCTGTTCGGCGCCGTTGCGGCAGAGCCACGCCTCGGGGCTGTAGCGCCAGTCTTGCTCCAACCGGGGACGTTGCATGCAGAGCCAAATCGTGGCGTTGTCACTCCGCTGGAATTGATTCGTCGTCGCCTCCCAGGGTGGCGACCTCCAGCTGAGCCGTCTTGGCTTGTTGGCGCTTTCATGATGGTTCGCGCCGATGTGTTCGCGTCGCTCGATGGCTTTGATGAGCGATTCCGTCTGTATTGCGAAGACATCGACCTTGGCTTGCGAGTGCGCGACGAGGGGTGGGGCATCCAGCGTGTCAATGGCGCGCGGGTTGTGCATCAGACGCAACGGAGCAGCCACCGGCGGTTCAAGTACACCCTTATGCATCTGATCAGCTTGCTCCAATTGTGGTTCAAACTTTTGCGCGATTGTTCTTGTTCGCCCCACTTCTGAGTTAGGCATGCAAAACGAGAACCACGCGCGAGATCTTCTCCACCGCGTTACGCGCAAGGTGCTGAAAACGGCACACAGGGCCTTGTTCCTGGTTCGCAGGGACCGCCGCGCCTTGCGGCGTGCGATCTATCAGCGCGTTCCAGCCTTTGTCAGGATGCGCATGGCGCAAACACGTCTTCTTCATGCGGTTAGTCAGTCGTGGAGTGACTTTGTCGCAGGGTCATCTGGCAATCGCCCGGCACTGGATGCACTTGCCCGCAACCGATCGCGAAATGCCGAACGAACCCATGCGCCACGCGAAGCCGACACCATCGACGTTTCGGTCGTGACCTACAACAGCGAACGCTGGATTGCTGCGTTTATGACGTCGTTGCTCGCACAGGACTATCCCACGTCCCGCATGAACTTGATGTTCGTTGACCACGGATCGCACGATGGCACCGTGGACATCTTGCGCAGCATGCAAGAGCGCTTTCGCGCACGTTTCGCCGGGTTCACGCTGCTGCAGCAGGAAAACAAGGGCTTCGGCGCGGGTCACGACCACGCGGTGCGCGCCTCGAAATCAGATTTGATACTGATTTCCAACGTCGACCTCGAATTCCGCGCGGACAGCCTGAGCCGGGTGATCGCCGTAGCGCGTGCCGACGCGGACCATGTCGCCGCATGGGAATTGCGACAACTGCCGTTCGAGCATCCCAAGCATTACGATCCGGTGACCCTTGAGACGAACTGGCAGTCCCATGCCTGCGTGCTGATGCGGCGCGACGCGTACCTACGCGTCGGCGGATACGAGCCGAAGATCTTCATGTACGGCGAAGATGTCGAGTTGTCGTATCGCCTGCGTTCGTACGGTTACACGCTCCGCTACGTGCCGTCCGCGGCCGTCATCCATCACAGCTATGCCGACGAGGCGACCCTGCTCAAAGCGCTGCAGTACACCGGTAGCACACTCGCCAATTTGCTGATCCGTCTACGCTACGGCACGGTCAGGGATGTATTGATCGGGTTCATGCTCTACCTCGGACTGCTTTTCCGGCTGCGACAGCCGTTCCCTGGCGTGCGCCGCGTCTTGGTGCGCAACCTCGCGTACGCCCTGCGGCATATCGCATATTTCAAGCGCGGGCGCGGCACCGCGCCCGCGCATTTTCCATTCAGGGCCTTCGATTTCGAACTGCGACGCGAGGGGGCGGCATGCCGGTGCGAGATCCCTAGCGAGATCCAACGCGTGACCGTCATCACGCGCACCTACGAAACGGCTGATCGAGCGATGTTGCTCGCCCAGTGCGGCTCCAGCGTCGCCAACCAGACGTATCCGGACATCGAGTGGCTAGTCGTCCAAGACGGCCCGGGGTCGAGCGCGCGCGGCGTGGTCGAGCGCGTGGCGGCCCGTGCTCCGTGGCTGCACACGCGTTTCATAGAGTGCCCACCCGAGGGCCGATCGCACGCCGGGAACGAGGCGCTTAAGCAGGCGACGGGCGCTTTCTGTATGTTCCTTGACGACGACGATCTGCTGTATGCGGACCACGTTGAGTCGTTATATGTCGCATTGGAGAAGGAAGCGGGCGCGACCGCCGCCTACGCGCTATCGTTCGAAGTGCGTGTGGCAGACGATGGTGGCGCACGCGTCGACGGTGCTTTCAGCACGCCAAGCATTTTCCGGCAGCCTTGGGACTACGATGTTCTCCTCGACCACAACTTCATTCCGATCCAGTCGATCCTTTTCAAGCGCGAACTGTTTCGCGATTACGGCGGCTTCGCGCGCGAACTTGACCAGCTAGAGGACTGGAATCTCTGGTTACGCTACGGCTATCGGAATCGATTCGTCTACCTACAAAAAACGACGAGCATATTCTATACGCCGATAAGGGCGAAGGACCGTCTGCGGCGGCACCTTGCGTTGCACCAAGCCTACATCCAGGCGAAAGAGCACGCCCTGGACGAGATCGAGAAGCGCGGGCTGGGGGATTTGCAGCTGCCGCGGCAGCAGGATCGACGTTTCGGGCGGCCTCAAAACCATCCGGTAAGGTGCCGTGAATGACAAGAACGACACACCGACAGCTGCAATCCGAAGAGCGCATGCGCGGCGAGATCTGGGAAGCCGAGAACGTCAGCCTGCAGGATAGGTCCTGGCCAACCGCACCGACCAGGACCTCACTCAATAATCCGCAGGGTGTTGCGCTTCGCACTTGAAACCGACCGTCCTATGAAAAACGAACGTAACGAAGAGAATCCATATAACGACTCTTTCTATCAGGCGCAGCAGGATCGAAGTTTGAGCTCGGCGCGAGTGATCCTCGGCAGGGTTTTTCCGATGCTCAACCCTGATGCCAAGTGCGTGCTTGACGTTGGTGGCGGCGTCGGCACTTGGTTACTGGCTGCGTCTGAACTTGGTGCGCAGGACATTCTGTGCATCGACGGGGATTACGTTGATCGCTCGATGCTTCAGATCAATCCGATCTATTTCCAAGCCGCTGACATAGCCAATGAGCGCCTTGGCAGTATCCTCGCCCGCAGGACGCGCCAAACGTTCGACCTAACGATTTGCCTAGAGGTAGCTGAACATCTGCCATTCGAGCGCGCGGCATCTCTCGTCGACGACCTCACGGCAACGGCGGACACAATCCTGTTCTCTGCAGCGCTGCCATATCAGTACGGCGTAAACCATATCAACGAGCAGTGGCCTGAATTCTGGGCAATATTGTTCCGCGCACATGGCTACTCATGCTACGACTGCCTCCGCGAGGAGATCTGGAACCATCCAGACGTCGATTGGTGGTACGCCCAGAATGCACTGCTCTTCGCCAGGAATGGATCAGCGGCAGCTGATCGCTTGGTGCAATACTCCAAGCCGGTTGTGCTGCCGCTCGCTCGCGTGCACCCGGAGAATTTTCTTTCTAACGCCCTGATCCTCCACCGTCGCCACCGCCTGTCGGCGAGCGCAGAAGAGCTGGCGGACTATCGCTGCATCGTGCGCTCGTACGCGGCGCGTAGGACCATTATTCCGCGCTTGGAGGCCGTTGCGCGCGCCTCGAGCAATGAAGGCGATCCATACAGCGCATTTCCTTACACCAGGACCGAGGTCAGCCAGCCGGAACAAGAGCTCGCCGAACTGAGCGCCGCGTTAGCCGAGAAGCAACGGCTGGCTGTTGAGCTGACTGAGACGGTTGAGCGGCTGACGGCGCAAAACGAACAGCAGAGCGTTCACAGCGCCGAACTGAGCGCCGAACTGAGCGCCGCGTTAGCCGAGAAGCAACGGCTGGCCGTGGAACTCGGGGCGGTGCTCTCGTCAGCCGCATGGAAGGCCACGTTGCCGATCCAACGCGCGGCATCCCACCTGCCGCCGCCGGTCCGGCGACTCGCCCGGGGTGCGGCCAAGATGGTCTGGTGGACACTGACCATGAAATTGCGCCAGCGGCTCGCCGAGCGGCGGCGTCAAGAAGTATCGGCCCACGGGCAGGTGATCGCCGCTTTGCGACGAGCCACCATGGCCGCGCCGCGCGCCGCTGCGCTCCGCCGGCCTTCCGGCTTCCGCCCGGTGCTCGGAGTGGCACGCCTTACTCAGACTCCTGGCCGGGTTCTGATCGTTGCCGACTTGCTGCCGCTTTTTGATCAGTGCAGCGGCGGCCTGCGCCTGAAAACCCTGATCGGCATAATGGGCCAATCCGGTTACCGCATGGTGTTCGGTTCATTCGCTGCGCTCGATGCTCAGCCCGGCATCCTCGCCTCGGCACAAGGTCGTCAACGCTACGAAGAAGCACTGCGCTGCGCTGGTGTCGTCGAAATTCTCTACGGCATCGATGCCATCGACCGTTTCATCACGACCTCGGAGAACTCGCTCGCTTGGGCCTTCCTGTCATTCCCGCAGATCGCCGCGCGCTTCCTGCCGGTGCTGCGCAGCCATTCCCCGGCGACGCGCGTGATCTACGACATGGTCGACTTCCACGGCTTACGCCTCCGCCGCGAGGCTGAACTGCGCAATGATGAGGCAATCCGGGAAAAGGCGCTGCAGCAGCAGGCCGTGGAAGTGGCTTGCGCGGAAGCGGCTGACCTCACCCTCGCTGTGACCGAAGAGGAAAGGGGCGCGTTGCTGGCGCTCGCACCGGAGGCGGTGGTAGAAGTGTTGCCGAATGTGTTTGAACTGCCGCCGCGCGGCCTGGCAAGTCCCGAAGGCCGGAGTGGCCTTTTTTTCGTTGGAGGCTTCTGGCACGCCCCGAACAACGACGCGGTGTTCTGGTTTGTCGAACGTATTTTTCCCGAGTTACGCAAGGCAATTCCGGATCTCGTTCTCCGTATTGCTGGAGCCAATGCCGGCGCGGACGTCCTCGCGCTGGGCAAAATCACCGGCGTCGAGGTTCTCGGCTTCGTCGAAGATCTGGAACCCCTATATCGTTGCCACCGTGCATTTGTCGCACCGCTGCGCTACGGAGCGGGCATGAAGGGCAAGGTGGGACAAAGCATGGCTTACGGGCTGCCCGTAGTTGCGACCCCCGTCGGCGCGGAGGGCATGGGCCTGGAGACAGAGGTTCAGGTGCTGATCGCCGAGGGCGAAAGCGCTTTTGTCGCGCAAGTGCTGCGGCTGCTGCGCGATGACCAGCTGTGGACGCGCCTCGCGGTCGCCGGCCGCGAACATATTGAGAAAAACTATTCGGTGGACGCTGTGCGGGAACGCTTGGGGGCCTTGCTCCGTGGCTAAGATCCTTGTCGTCGGCGTGTACCTTGCTAATCGGCCCAATACCGCCGTGCATCTGATGTACGAACTCCAGTCCAGCGTCGCACATACAGTGGTCCAGCGCTGGGCGGCAATCGCCCCGGGGCAGCGGGGTCGCTTCGACCTGCCATGGACCAAGATGGTACTCACCGAAAGGACGCCGAAGTTCACTATTCTCAATCAACTGGCGAACGACGCCCTCGATTTCGACTGGTTATTGCTCTGCGACGACGATGTCGAGGTCTCGGAAGGATTTCTAGACTGGTTCATCGAACTGGCTGGGAAATATGACTTCGCCGTGGCGCAGCCGGCGCGCACCGCAGACAGCTTCATCGACCACCCGATCGTGCAGGTGATGCCAGGCCTGAAGGCTCGGCGGACGCGTTTCGTCGAAATTGGCCCTGTCGTCTGCCTGCGCCGCGATGCCATTCCCCTGCTGCTACCCTTCCCTGAAGATTGTGGCATGGGCTGGGGCCTTGATCTGGTCTGGCCGGTGCGCCTGGAACGCGCCGGACTGCGTCTTGGCATAGTCGATGCAGCCCCCGTGGCGCACCGCTTGCGCCCCCCCACTGCCGCCTATGACGGCGGCGAGGCGAGCCAGAACATGTGTTGGACACTGGCTCGGCACGCGCATCTCGGGTTGGACGAGGCGTTCACCATCCTGGATGCTTACGCATGATGCCGGAGATCTCCGCCCTGCTGACGACATACAACCGCGCGCATCTACTGCCGCGCGTCCTGCAGGGCCTTGCCGAGCAGCGGTTATCGATCTCACGCTTCGAGATCGTCGCGATCGACGACGGGTCATCGGACACAACTCCGCAGGTGCTTTCCGCTTGGCAGGACCGGCTGCCGCTGCGCATCGTGCGCCAGCAGCATGCCGGACTTGCCGCGGCAAAGAATCTCGGGTTGTTCGTCGCACGTGCGCCGATCATCGTTTTTCTCGACGACGATGACGTGGCCGAGCCTGATTTGCTGCTCGCGCATCTTGCTACCCATCTGGCGAACCCCGATCCAGCGGTGGCCGTCCTCGGCTATACGACCCTTGCCCCGGAAATCGGCGCGCTGCCAGTCATGCATCACGTGACCCAGGTCGGATGTCAGCTTTTTTCCTACGGCTGGATGAAGCCCGGCCAGTTCCTGGATTACAAAGCCTTCTGGGGTGGGCGCAGTTCATGCAAGCGCAGCCTGCTGGTACAGCACGGAATATTTCAACCCGACTTCCAGTTCGGCTGCGAGGACATTGAGCTCGGCTGGCGGCTGGCGTCGCGGGGCCTGCGCGTCATCTACCAGCCTCGCGCGCATGCGGTGATGATCCGCGCCCTGAGCTTCAATGACTTCTGTGCGCGTTCCTACCGTCAGGGACGCTCGCAGTACAGGTTTGCTCGCCTCCACGATGTCGCCGAAGTGCACGCCTACTGCGAGATCGACTCCGCGCTCGCAGCATGGAGCCAGCACGGCCCCGACTACGCCGCGCACTTGGCCTGGGCAGGCAAGATGGATCGTTTGGCGAATGCTTGGCAACGCGGCGAAATCGCCCTGGACCCACGGTTCCAGCAAACCCTGGGCGAGGCCTATCGCCAGGCTTTTTTCCTTTCGCGCGCGAAAGGCGTTGCCGATGCCGCCAGCGACGCGGCTTCGTGAGCAAACGCCAGGCCATGAGCCCCAACGCCCCCCCCCGCGGCCTCGATACAGCTCGCTGGCTCATTGAGCACCTGCTTCAGGCCGAGCACGAGGACCGGGCGATGCGCTCGGTACGGTACCAGCTGGCCGCGTCTTTGAATTGACCGTTTGACGGACAAAGCCATCGGCATGGGGATAAAAGTGTCGCCGGCGCGCTCCACGCTGTCCGATGCGTTGACTCAGCGCGATTGGCGCATCTGTCACGCGCTGGCGCAACGCTTGATCGCGCGAGCCCGGGCGCTGTATGCGCAGGAGCCTTCGGACTTGGGGCTCGACGCCACGGTTTACGCCCTGGACTCCACCACCATTCATCTGTGCCTGAGCCTGTTCGACTGGGCCCCGTTTCGCTCCACCAAGCCCGCCATCAAGCTGCACACGCTCTTGGACTTGCGTGGGGCGATTCCCGCCTTCATTCACATCAGCGACGGCAAACTGCACGATGTCAACGTGCTCGACATCCTGCGCGTGGAGGCTGGAGCGTTCTACGTGATGGACCGGGGCTACGTGGATTTCGCGCGGCTGTATGCACTGCATCAGGCCGGCGCCTTCTTCATCACGCGAGCCAAGAAGGGCATGGACGCGCGGCGGGTGTACTCGGCTGCCACCGACCGCAGCATGGGGGTGATCTGCGATCAGAGCATCCGCTTCAACGGCTTTTACGCGAGCCGGGACTATCCCGAGCATCTGCGCCGCATTCGTTTCAAAGACCCCGAATCGGGCAGGACGCTGATCTTCCTGACGAACAACACGAGCCTGCCAGCCTTGACGATCGCCGCACTCTACAAGAGCCGCTGGCAGGTCGAACTCTTCTTCAAATGGATCAAGCAGCATCTGCGGATCAAGCGTTTTCTGGGCACCAGCGAGAACGCGGTGAAAACGCAAATCTGGTGCGCCATCGCCACCGACGTGCTGATTGCCATCATCAAAAAGGAGCTTCACCTCGATGCCTCGCTCTACACATGTCTACAGATTCTGTCGGTCTCGGTTTTCGAGAAAACCCAGCTTTCATGCGCCTTGCAGCCCGATCGTACCCAACCCGAACTCGCCTCGGTCGCTAACCAATTGAATCTGTTCGAAATTTAACCGGACACTACTGGTCATCACCGAATCTTTACGAACTCGGGCGAACTAGCATCAGATGCTGCGCGAACTCGCCTGCCTTGCGCTCAACGGCCCAGCGCTGCGACTGGCCGCCGCTTGAAAATGAATAAATCAGGGCCGACGAAGTGAAGGTCAGGTGCTAGCACCTAACCCCTTGTTCCGTCTAGGCTGGGGTGGGCGTTTTCAGCAGGTTTCGGGCTCGGGCTGTCGAACTCCGGTGCTCGCGCCTCTCGGCGTGATAGTCCCCAGCCCCCGCGAGGCCTCGCCACGACAGAGCCCTCTTCGCATATTTGGTGGCGGAGTGGCTTCCAAGAACGACCTCCACTTGATCCAGCGGCATGACGCGCTTTGAGTTCGCCGCGAACTGATGCCGAAATGAATAAAAGGAATAAGATCGCTCACCGTTCCAGATTTCAGTGCAGACCCTATTGAGGTATTTGGTACAGGCATGTTGAAATTTCTCAAAGCCCCGATCGGATTTGGCCTTGGCGGCAGCGACATTCGCGAGATGCTCGGAGACAAAGGCGACATCGCTGGGTGCAATCGTTTGGACGCGCATTTCCCCGAGTTCGAGATCGGGTATTTCGACATTCGCGTCACGGAGGAGGCCGTCGGCTGCTTGGACGGTTGCAACCCTCCGCCCGACGAGTTTTGAAGCCAGCTGAGTACGTTGGAATGCAGGGATTTTTTGATGCACTTTGGCCCGCTTGACATGGAGTTTGTTTTCCGCATCCAGCCAAGCTTCATTCCATTCGACTGGGCGCAATCCCGTCGCCAGCGTCGCGTTCACAAAGCAAAGGACTCTTCGGCCCGCCGCCTTGCGTTGGTCAAGTGCCTCTTGCAATAAGCTCAGATCGTGGCGGCCAATCTTTTTTTCAGCGTGGTTAATCAGCGTGAATAGATCCCACTCCTCCGGAGCGATCTGTTGAATTTGAGGGTCCGGCTCGATCAAAAGAGCACACGCCTGAATGCAATCGTCTTTTACCGTCTAATCAGCGCACCGGTCGATCCAGACCCCCAACTCTGCGAGCAGGGCGGTGCGGTAGCGTAAATAGGTCGACCGCGTGTATTGTCCACCCTCCGCTTTATGGAGGAATAACTTCACGGCAAAGGTAGCGGTTATCGGTAGCCCCATCGCAGGGTTCACTTTGGCAACCCATTCATGACAGGAGCGCCAGACTGCGCGCCGCGTGTCCAAGTTGGCGATTTTCGTGGTCCGCTTGATCGCGGGCCCGATGCCAGCAGCCTTGTCCAAATCGAATGCCGCCATTTGAAGATGCTTTGAGGGCAAATCGAACGCATAGAAAAGGCCGGGCTCCCAGAACCCGCACGCAGACATTGGGGAGGCCGTCTCGCTTTGGGCCTTGGCCCCCGGTTCAATGGGTGTTGGCGCACTGGCCCTCTCACTTGGCGAAGAATTCGTAGGCATCGGCTGACTCCTTCTTAGGAAAATCGCTTCCATTGCTAAAGGTAGGGGATATCTTGGTGTCTCTTGTTGATATGACAACGGACAAACACTGATTTTCCAAACCTCTCCGTTTGCCAGGCGCTGCCATGCAGCTGATCCAGCTGCTCCCGCAGATCATCCGGCCTGCTCGCGCCCGCATCCAGCTCAGCCTCGAGCATACGCGATGAACCGATCATGCCGGTTAAGAGGCAGCGGCGGTGATTATGCCATCCCCCTAGTCCGGGAGTTCCATTCCTTTGGAAGTCGCGCACCGATTAACCTGGATGCCAATCCCGTAGGCGTCACGTCTGTTTCGAAAAGGATCCGCGATCGCTGGGGTCCACAATACTTGTACCGGCTTTGAAAGGAACGTGGCCAATGGGTCAGGCGTGTTTGCGCCAATCGGCGTCGCTCGCCTCTGGCTGGCGCGTGGTAAGGCATTCAACCTGTCTGAACCTTGGCCTGATACTGTTATTTGCAAGGTGGATTCGATCACTCCATCGGAGTGATCTTGCGTGCCACGATTCAACATGCGAAATCCTGTGGCGAGCCCCCAAAGACCTCTCTTGGCGGAGGCTTTGGCATTGACGAAGCAGAACTGGCTACCCCGATTTGATCCCGCACATTCGTCGCTTATGTTCAAGTCTCGGCCTCCCGTTGGGCGGCTGAATGATTATTCGACATGTGTTCCGATTAAGACGCATGGAATGCGTGAAGAGCGCTGCCGCGAGTGACCGGTTATACAGGCGCACAAGCATCAAGAGCGATGCATCGGACTCGAAGACTCGACGGAGTTCGCTTGCCAGGAACCATCGCTCTGGTTTTGATGATCAGTCGCACTTTATTATTCGCATCGTCGATTTGAACAATGGTTTTTTATTCCATCGTGATGGCCCATTCGCCAAGGGCCCGCACGCAGCCCTGCTTCTGATGGAGATGACGGCAATTGGCTTGTCCGTGCGCATTCGTCAATCAAGAGGCAGGCAACGCGGATAAGGCCACACCGGCGCTTGGATAGTTCAGCATGCTTTCGGGTGATGGCAGCAGCTTGATCGCCTTGATTAATATCCAAGCGGTTGATGGTTTTTGATGGATGGAGTGACGGTGTGCTTTAATCAAGCATGTGAATGAGTAAACCTCATTCGGCAGCCGTCGCCTTCGCTTTCGGAGCGCGACATGGATGGCGCCAGAGCCCGTTGTTAGACACCTTGTCACCCACCAGGAGACCCAGTTGACTGCGACCGTTCCCATCTTCGTCACCGGGGGGCCGGCTACATCGGCTCGCATACCTGCGTGGCTCTCATCCAGGCCGGCTACACGCCGGTCGTGTACGACAACCTGTGCAATAGCAGCGCCGAATCGCTGGCGCGTGTCGAGCGCATCACGGGGGTCAGACCCGTATTCATCCGAGCCGATGTTCGCGATGGCACTGCGCTGGACGCTGCATTCACGCAGCACAGCGTGAAAGCGGTCATTCACTTCGCCGGGCTCAAGGCGGTGGGTGAGTCGGTGAAGATGCCTCTGGCGTACTTCGATAACAACGTGGGCGGCACACTTGCGCTGCTGCAGGCCATGCAGCGGACAAAGGTGCACAACATCATTTTTTCATCGTCGGCCACGGTGTATGGCGATCCGGCCTCTGTGCCCATTCGGGAAGATTTTCCCCTGAGTGCCACCAACGCCTATGGCCGCAGCAAGCTGATGATCGAGGAAATCCTTGGTGACTTGTACCGCGCCGAGCCGCAATGGCGCATCGCCCGTCTGCGTTATTTCAACCCGGTGGGGGCGCACGAAAGCGGGCTCATCGGCGAGGACCCGCGCGGCATTCCCAACAATCTGATGCCCTACGTCACGCAAGTGGCCATTGGTCGACTGGAGAAATTGCGCATTTTTGGGGGTGACTGGCCGACGCCGGATGGCACCGGCGTGCGTGATTACATCCACGTGATGGATCTAGCCGAAGGACATGTGGCTGCCCTTCGGCATCTGCTGGACCATCCGGGCATGTTTACCGTCAACCTGGGCACTGGGCAAGGCTATTCGGTGCTGCAAATGGTGCAGAGCTTCGGCCACAGCATCGGGCGCGCGTTGCCCTATGAAATCGTGGCGCGCCGGCCTGGCGACATCGCCGAATGCTGGGCGGATCCAACAGCGGCGCAACAGCTGCTTGGGTGGAAAGCCAGGCGCGGACTGGATGCGATTTGCGCCGACGGCTGGCGCTGGCAGCAGGGCAATCCGCAAGGGTACGGAGCCTAAATCGCTGGTGACCAACCGCGCACGGACCTTGAGGCTTGCTTGGGTGCGCCAACCTGCCCAATGCTGGCGTCGGCCAAGGCTCGCTGGCGTTGCGGTTAACTGCCTGAGCAAGTGCGTTCATCGGCCAATGCGGGTCACGGTTTGCCATGGTCGCCTTGCAGAAAAACCATGACCAGGTCGGCTCGTTGCGTCATTCCCAACCCTCAACGTGGGTTGCCGCCTCTTCGGTGAAGCGCGAAACGTCGGCTTCTGCCGGGTCGCCCTTGAGGCTTTGGCACTGCTGGCGCACCTGCGTCACGAACTCAGGCGAGCGGGTGTCCGGCACCCAAAACTGGACAGGCCGCAGCCCCGCAGACGCATGCGCGCGCGGTGACGCGCTACCTTGTCCGTCGATTCGTGGGTTGATGGCACGATGCCCTCCATTGGTTGCACGTGCAGTTACATGATGCTTCACATGCCACCATGATGCAACTCAAGCTGAGCCGCAGCTTCGTGCAGGCAAACAACCAACATGGTGCAACGTCGGCATGGTGGGCGTGCCTGCCCTCGCGCCGAGGTCGACAGGCGCGTTCGGCCTGCGCCAACGGAGTCGAAGAAACAAGCGCGGTCAGCGGAACAGCCCTGGCAATATGCAAAACGGCTGAGACTTCCTTCCCGCCCTTGTTCCCACCCACAAATCGGAAACACCCAGAGTCAGCACGCCGCAATCGACGCGGGTCGCTGGCGGCAGGAAGGGGAGCGCATCCCACCCCCAAATCCGCGGGCGGCTTGGGGCTGGCCGCGGCCAAAAACCGCAGCCTGCCGCCTCCGCCGAAGTCAGGCCTGTTCGCCCGAGTACACCGGATGCGTGTCCGCCAGAACCTTGACCGCTGCTTGCACGCGTGTCAGAACGGCCGCGTCTTGCGGTGCGTCGAGCATGTCGGCGATGAGGTTGGCGGTCTGCACCACCTGCGCTTGCTTGAAGCCGCGCGTCGTCATCGCCGGCGTGCCCACGCGAATGCCGGAGGTGACCATCGGCTTTTGCGGATCGTTCGGGATTGCGTTCTTGTTCACCGTGATGTGGGCCTGCCCAAGCAATGCTTCGGCCTCCTTGCCAGTGATGCCCTTGGCCCTGAGGTCGACCAGCATCAGATGGCTTTCGGTGCGACCCGAGACGATCCGCAGCCCGCGCTGCTGCAACGCCTGCGCCATGGTCTGCGCATTGGTCAGGACCTGTTGCTGGTAGACCTTGAACTCCGGCTCCAGGGCCTCCTTGAAGGCCACGGCCTTCGCGGCGATGACGTGCATCAGCGGCCCGCCCTGAAGTCCTGGAAAGATGGCCGAATTGATGGCCTTCTCGTGCTCCGCACGGCTGAGGATGATGCCGCCGCGCGGTCCGCGCAGGGTCTTGTGGGTGGTGGAGGTGACGACGTCGGCATGCGGCACCGGGTTGGGATACACACCGGCGGCGATGAGCCCGGCGTAATGCGCCATGTCCACCATGAAGATGGCCCCGACGTCCTTGGCAACCTTGGCGAAGCGCGCAAAATCGATGCGCAGGCTGTACGCCGAGGCCCCGGCGATGATCAGCTTGGGCTTGTGCTGGTGGGCCAGCGCTTCCATGCGGTCATAGTCGATCTCTTCCTGGGCGTTCAGACCGTAAGGCACGATGTTGAACCACTTGCCACTCATGTTCAGCGCCATGCCGTGGGTGAGGTGGCCGCCTTCGGCCAGGCTCATCCCCATGATGGTGTCGCCGGGTTTGAGAAAGGCGAGGAACACGGCCTCGTTGGCCTGCGCCCCCGAATGGGGCTGCACGTTGGCGGCCTCGGCGCCAAACAACTGCTTGACACGCTCGATGGCCAGCGTTTCGGCCACGTCCACATATTCGCAGCCGCCGTAGTAGCGCTTGCCCGGGTAGCCTTCGGCGTACTTGTTGGTGAGCTGGGTGCCTTGCGCCTGCATCACCGCCGGTGACGCGTAGTTCTCCGAAGCGATGAGCTCCAGGTGATCGTGCTGGCGACGGTTTTCGTGCTGGATGGCGTCCCAGAGTTGCGGATCGGTCTGGGCGATGGAGATGGTGCGGTCGAACATGCGAAAGGGTCCTTGCAGGCTGCATTGGGATGCATACCCGCTCGCGCTCGAGCGGGTATGGGTGCGGAGAGCCCAGGCGAACGGCAGCGAACCCTGCGCTTCCCGGTGGTTGGTCCACCTCGACGGGCCGCAAGCGGAGCCTTCCGCCGCGTCGTCTTATCGCCAGTTGCGCAGACGCAGAATGGTACAGCAGCAAACCGTCATCGCGAGCGCCGCTCAGCCAATTCCCGACGCCCGGCAAGCCTGCCTTAAAAAGGCTGGGCGATCAAACGCTGTGCTTGATCGCCTGGGGGGCTTCAGGCTGGCTGCTGGCGGTTTGCTCGGCCTTCGCTGCCGGCGGTTGAGGCTTGGCCGCAGGGGCCGCAGCTGTCACGGCTGCATCCGCCGGAACCTTGACACCGGCCACGACGTGCTGAAGGCGGGCCTGCTCAGCGAGCACCTTGGCGGCGTACCCGCCTTCGGTGGCGTTCGACGTGGCGCCCACATACATCCGCAAACCGGCTTGCAGCGATCCGCCGCGGGCAATGGCGTCTTTGAGCACCACCGCCCCCACCTTCACGTTGGCCATGGGGTCGATGCTGGCGCGCGGGCCTCCGTAGGGCGCGAACTTGTCCCGGTGCACGCTTGCCATGACCTGCATTAGCCCAGTGGCCCCGACAGGACTTTGCGCATAGGGGTTGAAGGACGACTCCACGGCCATGACGGCCAGAATCAATGTGGGATCGAGATGCTCCTGCTTGCCCACCTGCCATGCGCGACTCACCAGTTCTTGCATGGCCAGGGGCGCAATGCTGTAGCGGTGCGACAGCCAGTTGGCCACGACCATCTGCGCACGCGTCAACTGCGGGCCGGGCGGGGCTGCCGCGGGCTGCGGCGCGGTCTGCGCGGTCTGCGCGGTCTGCAAAGTGGCCGAGGCCTGCTGGCCCAGGGCCTGAAGCTCCTCCACCGCGGCCTTGCGTGCCGCCACCCACTGCGTGACGCCCTTTTCAAGCGACACCACCGTTTGCGGGTGCATATACAGGTAGGCCCCTGCGGCAACAACGAAAAAACCCACCATCATCAGTGTGTGGTGGGTCCACTCCAGGACTTCGGCGCCAACGGTGCGCCAGCTCAATGGCTGGGGTTGGGCCTGCGAGGCATTCGACATACGGTTCTCCTGTGTCAAAAAGCGCCTGCACTGCGCGCTGCGCAACGAAGCGCAGCGGGTAGGCACGGAGCCGGGCACAGATCCGAAATGGGCTCGGGATTCGAGCCTCGCGCCTAAGATGCGTTGCATCGGGGCCGGCTTGTCTCGGGCCGGAGGCTGTTTCGGGGCGATTTGTTGGCACGCCGCACTGTGCTGGCGGTCTGTCGTGCTCAAGCAGGATGGATTTTAGGGTTTGCTTATATCCTGTCAATCTATACGGTCAATCAAAACCAAACTTTTAGATCTATGCAATATCAAGATCTCCGGGATTTCATGGGGTCCTTGCAAGCCCAGGGTGAACTGATCGAGGTGCATGACAGCGTCTCGCCCCGTCTGGAAATGACCGCCGTGTGCGACGCGATGCTGCAGCGCGCGGGCCCCGCTCTGCTCTTTCGCAAGCCTTCGGGCTATGCCATGCCGGTGCTCGGGAATTTGTTCGGCACCCCCAAACGGGTGGCCCTGGGCATGGGCGCCAGCGACGTGAGCGAATTGCGCCGCATCGGCCAGGTGCTGGCGCGCCTGAAACAGCCGGAGCCGCCCAAAGGCCTCAAGGATGCGGGCGAGTTGCTGCACCTGGTGCGCGCCGTATGGGACATGCGCCCCGCGGAAGTGCGCAAACCGCCCTGCCAACACATCGTGCGCGAAGGCAGCGACGTGGACCTGAACACGCTTCCCTTGCAAACCTGCTGGCCGGGGGACGCGGCGCCTTTGCTCACATGGGGTCTGGTGGTCACACGCGGGCCGCTCAAGCCGCGGCAGAACCTGGGCATCTACCGCCAACAGCGCATCGGCCGCAACCAGCTGATCATGCGCTGGCTGGCGCACCGCGGAGGCGCGCTGGACTTTCGTGAGCATGCCGCCACGCACCCCGGCCAGCCCTTCCCGATCGCCGTGGCCTTGGGCGCGGATCCGGCCACGATCCTTGGCGCAGTCACGCCGGTGCCTGACAGCTTGTCCGAATACCAGTTCGCGGGACTTTTGCGTGGCGGGCGCACGGAGCTTGCCCGCTGTGTTGGCCTGGATCTGCAGGTGCCGGCTCGCGCGGAAATCGTGCTCGAGGGTCATATCCAGCCGGCTTCCCCGGGGTTTGCGGGCGAAAGCGAAACCGGGGTGCATCTCAAGGAGATCGGCGGCTATCTGCATGCGCTGGAGGGCCCCTTCGGCGACCACACGGGCTACTACAACGAGCAAGACTGGTTTCCGGTCTTCGAGGTGCAGCGCATCACGCAGCGCGAAGACGCCATCTACCACTCCACCTACACGGGCAAGCCGCCGGATGAGCCGGCAGTGCTGGGCGTGGCCCTCAATGAGGTGTTCGTGCCGCTGCTGCAGCAGCAGTTTCCCGAAATCACCGATTTTTATCTGCCGCCAGAGGGCTGCTCATACCGCCTGGCTGTGGTGTCCATGCGCAAGCAATATGCCGGCCATGCCAAGCGCGTGATGTTCGGCGTGTGGAGTTTCCTGCGCCAGTTCATGTACACCAAGTTCATCATCGTGACGGACGACGACGTGGACATCCGCAACTGGCGCGACGTCATCTGGGCTGTCACGACGCGCATGGATCCGGTGCGCGACACGCTGCTGATCGACCACACGCCGATCGATTACCTGGACTTCGCCTCGCCCGAGTCGGGCCTCGGAGGCAAGATGGGGCTGGACGCCACCCACAAATGGCCAGGAGAAACGCACCGCGAATGGGGTCGCGTGATCGTGCCCGACGCGCAGGCAGCGCAGCGCGCGCAAGCCCTGGTGGACAGGCTGCTGGAAGGCACACCCACTTGATTTTGCTTGTTCGGGGCCTGGCCGAGGCGGATAATGCTTGGTATGCCCCACACTGCCTCCCTTTGGCTGCGACGCCTGGCTTGGGTTTTGCTGGGTTTGCTGCTGTTGCTCGTGCTGGTGTTCGCCACCACACCGTGGAGCGTGCCTGCGCTGCTGCGGGACAAGGCGCCGCAGTGGATTGCGCAAAGCCTGGGCCGCCAGGCCCGCATCGGGCCGGTGGCCTTCAACCCGCTGAAGCTGCGCCTGCAGGTGGACGACCTGCGCGTGCGCAACGCTGCAAACACCGCTGACGCGCTGCGCGTGCAGCGCGCCGATGTGCAATTGAGCTGGCGCACCCTGTGGGGCGGCAAGCCGCAAATCGCCGCGCTGCTTCTCCAGCAGCCGCAGTTGCGCATCGTGCGCGAGCCGTCGGGCGCGATGGACTTCGACGACATCCTGCAACGTCTGGCCCGTCAGCCGGCCACACCGGCGTCGGCCCCCCAGGCCTTTGCGGTGCGGGATGCCCGCATCACGGGTGGCAGCGTGGTGTTCGACGACCAGGCCGCGCAGGTGGCAACGCGCCTCACAGGCCTGAACGTGAACCTGCCCGAGCTCTCCACGCTGGCCGGATCCAGCGGGCAGATGCGCGCACAGGCCAGCGCCATGCTTGATGGCGCGCCTCTGCAGCTCACGGTCAGTGGCGCACCCTTTGCGACCACCTCGCCGCTGACCATCGCGGCGCAGTTGCAGGGCCTGCAGCTTGCCGTCTTTGCCCCCTATCAGCCCGCCACCCTGCCCATCCGTCTGGAAGGGGCGATGCTTTCCATACGCCTGCAGGCCCGGGTGGCGCGCGCGCACCCGGACGCCTTGACCATTGCCGGCAGCGCGCAAGTGCAAGATGGCCAGGTGCAGGTCGGCAACGCCAAGCTGGCAGGCTGGAAAAGCCTGGACATTCAGCTCGCAAGCTTGCAACCTCTGGCGCACGTGCTGAACGTGGACGCGGTGCGCATCACGGGACTGTCGGCGCAGCTTGCGCGCACCGCCCAGGGACTGCAGGGATTGAGCACCCACGCCCCCCCACTCCAACCCGCCACGGCGCCGAAGAAGCAGTCCACCTCGGGCCCACAGGACCCGGCAGCCACCACGAAGGTGTCAGTGCCTGCCGCGACCCCGCCGCAGGCGTCGTCCTCGCCAAACTGGACGGTGCATGTGGGTGCGGTCGTGCTGACCGACAGCCACCTTCAATGGCGCGATACAGCGGTTCATCCCGCCGTCGACTGGGCTTTCGCAGCCCCCACATTGAGCGCCGGTCCCCTGTCCTGGCCGCTCACGCAAGCGGTACCCTTCAAAGCCGAGGTCACCGGCCCGCAAGGCCTTCAAGTGCAGGTCCAGGGCGAAGGCGACCTCAAAGGCGCCCAAGGGCAACTGAGCGCCGCTCACCTCGATCCGCAGCTGGCCACGCCCTACGCGGCGCCCGCACTTGGCGCGATACAGTTGCCGCGCGGGCTTCTTGGCGCGCACGCCACGTTCACCTGGCAGGCCGATACCTCAAGCGTGCTGGCCGACGTGAGCGAGGCCCAATGGACGGGCTTCAGCTTTGGCCCTGCGGGAGGCATCAAGGCACGCGACATCACGGTGCGCAACGCAAACCTGCGCTGGGCTTCCCATCCGCAGACCCTGTTGCTCAATGTGGGCCAAGCGCAGGTGAACGCGCTTGCCGCCGGCCGCAACGCCGCACTGCGCGCCAGCCAGCTTGCGGCGAGCAACGCCCGCATCGATCTGCAAGCGCATACCGTGCAGGTCGGCAACGTGCGCCTGCTGCAGCCCCAGGCCAGCATCGCGCGCGACACGAACGGACAGTGGTCCTTCATGCAATGGCTGCCGCCCGATTTGCTACCCAAGGGCAAAACCCGCGCACGCGCGGCCAAGCCCTCGGCGCCGTGGCGCGTGCAGGTGCAGCAGGCACGGCTGCAGGGCGGGCGCTTTTACCTGGCCGACACGATGCCCCGGCAACCCGTGGTCGTCGCCGTCACCCGGCTCGACCTGAGCCTGCATAACGCCACCTGGCCGCAGACCCGCCCCACCGACGTCACCCTGGCCGCGCAAATCAGCGACGAGTTGCAGGCCCCGCTTGTCACGACGCCAGCGCAACCCGCCGCCACCCCCGCCTCGGCCCCCGCGGAGGCCACCTCCGCGCCGGCCAATGCATCCCACGTCAGACCCCCGCTGCCACTCGGCGTGTCCACGGCACCCCTGGAGGCAGGCGCGGACACCGCGGAAGACATCCCGAGCATGGGCACGCTTGCGTTCACAGGGCAGGTCTCGATCAGCCCCTTGCACGTGCGCGGCAAACTCGACGCGCGCGATCTGCCGGCGCAGATCGCCGACAACTACATGCCGCCGCGCGTGAATGCCGAGGTGCTGCGAGCGCCGACCAGCGTGGCCGGCGACATGGATCTGCGCATGGGCCCTCAAGGCCCCAGCCTGCGCTTTGACGGCCAGGCCGGCATCCAGCATTTCGCTGCCGACACCGTGGAGCCGCATGAGCGCCTGTTGGGCTGGAACAGCCTGCTCCTCGACAAACTCCAGATCACGCACGACCCCAGTGTCCACCCCGCCACCGACATCAATATCGGGCAGATCGCGCTGCGCAACTTTTACGCCCGCGTGGTGCTCAGCGCGGATGCCAAGCTCAATCTCACACAGGTCTTCAAGCCGCTGCCCGAGCAAGGCGCATCGGCTGCGGCCCCCGCTGGCGCAGCACCTGCCGTCGTGACGCACACTGCACCGGCGGAACTCAGCCTGTCGGGCGCCGGCGCAGCCGGGCACAATGCGAGCGAATGGGGCTCGGACATTGGTCAGACCACCCAGCAGGCGCGCCCAGCGGCGCCCCTCAACCCGGATCTGGTCGTGAACGTTGGCGGCATCAGCCTGTCAAGCGGACGGGTGGACTACACCGACCATTTCATCCGCCCGAACTACTCCACAAGCCTGTCTGCCGTGGAAGGGGCCATTGGTCCTTTTGGCACGGCGAACCCCAAGCCGGCCACAGTCGCGTTGCGTGGCATAGCCCAGGACACAGCGCCGGTGACGCTGTCGGGCACGGTCAACCCCTTGGTGAGCCCCCCGCAACTCGACTTGCAGGGCAAGATGACCGATCTGCAACTGGCGCCACTGTCGCCTTACTCGGGGCGCTATGCGGGCTACAACATCAAGCGTGGCCTGCTTTCGATGAACGTGCATTACGCCATCGACCCCGGCGGGCGCCTGAAGGCGGACAACCAGCTCATTCTCAACCAGCTCACCTTCGGCAGCCGGGTGGAAAGCCCCGACGCCACCAAGCTTCCGGTGCTCCTGGCGGTGGACCTGCTGAAAGACCGCAACGGCAACATCGATCTCAACATCCCCATCTCCGGCTCGCTCAATGATCCCGAGTTCAGCCTGGGCTCGGTCATTGCCAAGGCAGTCGTCCATCTCCTGGCGCGCGCGATCACCGCGCCGTTCACCCTGCTTGGCCACCTGCTCGGCGGCGGCGTGTCGGCTGAGCAACTCAGCCACGTGGCTTTCCTGCCAGGGACCGCCACGCTCAAGCCGGCCGATGAACCCAAGCTCGCCGACATTGCCCGTGCGCTCAAGGCCAAGTCCGAGCTCATCCTCACCATCACCGGCGAGGTGGACCCCGCAGCTGAACGCGATGCCTATCGCGAGGCAAAGCTGAATGCCCAGATGGTCAAGTTGTGGAAGCGTGACCTGCCCCGCGCTGAGGCCTACGCAGCCGCAAAAGCGCAGACCGTATCGCAGGCCGACTATGCCCGCGTGCTGGCGGCTGTCTACCGCGCCACCCCGCTGCCTGCCAAGCCACGCGACGTGCTGGGCCTGCCCAAGACCATTCCCGAAGCCGAGATGCAAAAGCTGCTGCTGCAGAACATCCCGGCAGGCGAGGATCGGATGCAAGCACTGGCCATGGATCGTGCCGTGGCCCTGCGCACGGCGCTCGATGCGCTGGGCGTGCCCGGCTCGCGCCAGTTCATCGCCGCGCCCGTCCTCGTGACCAAGCCCGACGCCAGCTGGACACCTCAAGCCAGCCTGTCCCTGACTCTGCCCTGAGGGCCAGGACCCCTGGCCAGCAGCCCATGCGCTGAAGCACGAAAGCGCCCGGCCCAGTGCGCCACCCCTCCCCGGTTTTGCTCCCATACCCAGACAAGGCCCGCCATTTCAAGCAATTGCAAGGCCAGCATGAAGCCGTTTCTGCCATAACCGACTTCGCAACATCGGATTGCTTGACGCGCCTGCACCTGCAGGCCTACATTGACTTCACCGCTGCGGTTCAGCCGCGGTGGTGGCCGGACCGGGTGGAGCCCGGGCCGGAGTCCCCCAGAATCCCTGCATCCATGCGGGGTGTGGCATGTGGCAGCAAACCCATGTGCCTCGCTGAACAAGGCCGCGATGCCACAGTGCACGCGGCCTTCTTTGTTGATTGGGCTTCGCACGGTCGGCTCACGTTACCTCGCTTGCGGCGTTGGCCTGGCTGCCTCGGTCCCTCCGGCCCCTCTGCGTATCGGCTTGCCGGTTCGCCTGGTGCAACCACGCGCCTGCGCCGAACGGGTTCGACGCCTTGGCCATTGGCCATGAAGCGGTTGGGCACCGTCGGCTCGGCGGGCTCGTCCTGGAAGGGCAAAAACATCACAAACGCGCCGCTGCCAGCGCATGCGACGCCACCCCTCGGGCCGCCCCGGGAACGCGTTGCCCGTTGCTCGCCATGGGACGTAAAGCCTTGCCGCAGTGCCAAACCCATGTCGACCCGCTCGTGTTGGCATTGACCGCAAGGCCCCACGGCTGGCCAAAACTGCGGACAATCGCACCTGTTCGCCAGTGCAACCGGAGACTCACGATGCAAGCTCTAAACCCCGCCGCGCCGGCCGCAACGGCCGCCAGCGTGCAGCCCGAGACGATTACTCTCGCGGGAGGCTGTTTCTGGTGTGTCGAGGCGGCATACAACGCGGTCGACGGCGTGCTCGAGGCCACGAGTGGCTACGCCCAGGGTGAGGTGCCGCAACCCACCTACGAGCAGGTATGCGGTGGGCGCACTGGCCATGCCGAAGCCGTGCGTATCCGCTTCGATCCTTCGAGGCTAAGCCTGGACGATGTGCTTGCGATGTTTTTCACCATCCACGACCCCACAACGCCCAACCGTCAAGGCGCCGACGTCGGACCGCAGTACCGTTCCGGCATCTACTTCGAAAACCCCGCGCATCAAGCCACCGTGGGCGCCTACATTGCACGCTTGGCCGCAGGCGGCGCCTATGGCGGAGCCCCCATCACCACGGAGGTCGAGCCGCTTCGCGTGTTCTGGCCGGCCGAGGGATACCACCAGCGCTATTTCGAGCGCCACCCCGATCAGGGCTACTGCCAAGCCGTCATTGCGCCGAAGATGGTCAAGTTGCGACAAGGCTTCGCCGAAAAACTGCGCGCCTGACTCCGCCAACCCGCTGCACGGACATTGCGTGATGGGATGCCGCGCCGGCCCTGCCTGGCACCGCCGGGATTGCGCCATGCGCCCACGGCCTCCTCAACGACACGACTCGATGATGTCCTTCAGCTGCGCATCCGATGGCACCCCGACCAGCAATGCCGCGCGGCCGCTGGCGGTTCGCCACAACAGCACCGGGACCCCGAACAGCTTGTGGGCCCTGTAAATGGCTAGGTTTCGCGCCAGTTCCTCGCGCGCCTTGGGTGTGATCGTGGTGGCCGGCGTGATGCCGCCTCCGGGCTGGCCATTCGCGGCAAAATCGTAGTCGGCTTCATTGGTGTGGAATGCTTGCAGCGGATTCGCCGCCTGCAAGATGGCTGCCGCCTTGGGCAGGCTGCTTGGCGTGAGCATGCCGAGCACAATCCACCGCAACTGCACATCAGCTTTCCCGACGAAGGCCCGAAGCATCCCATAGAGCTGGTGGCAATAGGGACAGTTGGGGTCGAAGAATATGTAGAGCACGCGTGTGCCCCGGCCTTCACCGATCCATGTGGCCTCGTGAATTTGCGACCATACGGCGTCCGCCTGGCCTGTGCTTTGCGCGGCATGCGCCAGCGGCAGCCGCCCCACGAGCGGCAGCAGGGCCAGACTGCGCAGGACATGCCTGCGCATTGACCGGGTGCCCTGGTTGTTTGGCATCGACATCTCCTTTATCGTGTGGAGGCGCTCGCGCTGCGTGGCCCGCGCCATCAGGGTGCCAGGCGCTGCAACTGCCATGCGCCGTCCGAACGCCGCTGGTAAACCAGTCGGTCGTGCAGGCGTGACGGACGACCCTGCCAGAATTCCCAGGCGTCGGGCATCAGACGATAGCCGCCCCAGTGCGGCGGGCGCGGCGGGTTGAGGCCGAATTTCAAGCCGAACTCGGCCGCGCGCTTGATGAGCACGCTGCGCCCTTCAATGGGCTGGCTCTGCTCGGACGCCCAGGCGCCAATGCGCGAGGCCAGCGGCCGGCTTGCAAAATAGGCGTCGGACTCCTCCGCGCTTACCTGCTCCACGCGGCCCTCGATGCGCACGACGCGCTCGAGCTCCACCCAATGAAATTGCAGGGCGGCAAAGGGGTGGGCAGCGAGCTCACGCCCCTTGCGGCTGTGGTAGTTGCTGTACCAGACGATGCCGCGTGCATCAAAGCCCTTGATCAGTACCACACGCGTGGATGGTCGTCCACCCTCGCCCACCGTGGCCACCGTCATCGCATTCGGCTCCGGCACCTGCGCCTGCACGGCTTCGTGCATCCAGCGTTCAAACAACGCCATCGGGTCTGCCTGCGCGTGCGCCTCGTCCAGCTCGGCGCGCGTGTAGTCTTTGCGTAAATGGGCCAGTGTGTGCATGGGACGAGTATAGAAACTCACACGACGACCGCGTCGGCGCGCCGGGATCGCCTCGACCTCACCGTTCTATCGCGTCAAAGCCCGTGGCGCTTGGCCAGGGCAACGACGCGCTCGACCGCACGATCGCGGATCCCCGCCTGGCGCAGCGCATGCGCGGTGCGCATCACGTACTCGAGCGTGGTGCCGAAGCGTCCCCGGCGGTGGCGAAGGATGTGCAGCAAGTGGGCCTCGTCCAGTGAGCCCGTGTAGCTCGGGCTGGTGCGCGGCAGCGTGAACGCCAGCGCCTGCACCACGCCGTGCGGGGTGTGGCAGCGCAGCCAGCGCGGCTCGTAGACGGCGCGCGGCATTTCGCGCTTCCACAGCAGCCGCAGTTCATGCTCAGCCTGCGGGCGCGGCACGCGCAGCACGATGCCCTGGCAGGATCCCCCGCCCATCAGCGCGAACACCAGACCGGGTTCGTGTTCGGTACCCCGGTTGATGCGCGACCACATGCACAGGCAGCGTTTGTGGCCCCACACCCGCGCGGGCAAGACCTCGCTGTGGGCAATCTCCGGATTCCACAGCAGCGAGCCATAGCCAAACACCCAAAGGTCACCGGCAGGCATGCTCGCCAGAATGGCCTCGAGCATGGCCTGTGGATCCCGGCCGGGAAATTGCGGCAGCCCCGGATGTTCGCCAGCCATGGATGCGTCGCACTCGCTCATGGACGAAGCCTGCTCAGCCTTCGATCATGCGGTGCGTGACCGACGATGGCCTAAACCGGCCACGGGGTTCCAACATGGATGCGACCGGGCCTGAATCGGCGCTCATCTCGATCGCCCCAGCGCCCTCACGCACGACTCGGCTTGTTGCCCCTCACCGCGGCAACTCCGAGTGCCCCATCAGGAACTGGTCGATCGCGCGCGCCGCCTGGCGGCCCTCGCGGATGGCCCATACCACCAGGCTCTGACCACGCCGCATGTCGCCGGCAGCAAACACCCTGGCCACGTTGGTGGCGTACCCGCCATCGTCTTCAGTGATCGCCTTGGCGTTGCCCCGTGCATCGCGCTCCACGCCGAAGGCATCGAGCACGGGAGCCAGGGGATGCACGAAACCCATGGCCAGCAACACCAGGTCGGCCTGCATCGTGAACTCGCTGCCCGGAACCTCCTGCATGCGACCGTCCTTCCACTCGACGCGGCAGGCCTGAATCGCTTTGACCTTGTTTTTGTCTTTCCCGGCGCCGGGCAAAAATGCCTTCGTTGCCACCGACCAGTCGCGCCCGCAACCCTCTTCGTGGCTGCTGGAGGTGCGCAGCTTGATCGGCCAGTAGGGCCACACCAGAGGCTTGTTCTCGGTTTCCGGCGGCTGGGGCAGCAGTTCGAACTGCGCCACGCTGGCCGCGCCGTGGCGGTTGCTGGTGCCCACGCAATCGGACCCCGTATCGCCGCCGCCAATCACCACGACCTGCTTGCCGGCCGCCGAGATCTGGCCCTTGAGCTTGTCGCCGGCGTTGATCTTGTTCTGCTGTGGCAGGAATTCCATGGCGAAATGGATGCCTTCGAGTTCGCGCCCGGGCACCGGCAGGTCCCGCGGATGCTCCGACCCCCCAGCGAGCAGCACGGCGTCAAACTCCGCCAGCAGCGCCTCCGGGCTCCGGTGCTCGCGGGCCCAGTTGGCGACCGTCGCACCAGGGCCGTCCTTGGGCATGTCCCCCACCAGAACGCCGGGTGCAAAGCGCACACCCTCAGCCTGCATCTGCTCGATGCGGCGGTCGATGTGGTGCTTTTCCATCTTGAAGTCGGGGATGCCGTAGCGCAGCAAGCCGCCGATGCGGTCGTTCTTCTCGAACACCGTCACGTCATGCCCGGCACGCGCAAGCTGCTGCGCGGCCGCCAGGCCCGCAGGACCTGAGCCGACCACGGCGACGCGCTTGCCCGTCTTGTGCGCAGGCGGCTGCGGCGCCACCCAGCCCATCTCCCAGCCCTTGTCGATGATGGCGTGCTCGATGGACTTGATGCCCACCGGCGCCTCGTTGATGCCCAGTGTGCAAGCCGCCTCGCAGGGCGCGGGGCAGATGCGCCCGGTGAATTCGGGAAAGTTATTGGTGGAGTGCAGCACTTCGAGCGCATGCTTCCAGTCACCCTGCCACACCAGATCGTTGAAGTCGGGGATGATGTTGTTGACCGGGCAGCCGTTGTTGCAAAACGGAATACCGCAGTCCATGCAGCGCGCCGCCTGCACCTTGGCCTTGTCGTCCGACAGCTCGTGGACAAACTCCTTCCAGTGCTTGAGGCGTGCGACAGGCGGCTCGTAGCTTTCTTCCTGGCGTTCGAATTCCATGAATCCGGTGACTTTTCCCATGGTCCTTCCTTGGTCTGCGATGCCCGGTATGTGCGGGCTTATCGTCTCAATCCTGATTGGCAGTCATTGCACCGTGCATCCGAAGCGGCCGAAGCCGCGCAGGCGCGGGCCAGCCCTCGGGTGCGCACGGCATCGTTCGTCATTTCGCCGGCACGCTGGCGTTGGCTGCGGGAGCCTTGGCCTTGGTGGTTGCGGCTTGCGCCTCGCGCTTGGCGGCCATCTCGCCCAACGCCCGCTTGTACTCATACGGAAATACCTTGACGAACCGTGTGCGCGCAAGCTCCCAGTTGTCGAGCAGTTCGCGCGCACGCAGGCTCCCCGTCCAGCGATGGTGGTCTTGCAGCATCCTGCGCAGCTGCTCTTCATCGGTCTGGTCCCGATGCCACAGGCCCTGGGCCATCTGCACCTTCTGCTCGGCAGCCGGCTGGACCTTCTCGAGCGCGACCATCGCCGTGTTGCAGCGACGCGCAAACTGGCCGTCGACGTCGTACACGTAGGCCATGCCGCCGCTCATGCCGGCGGCGAAGTTGCGTCCGGTCTCACCAAGCACAACCACGGTGCCGCCCGTCATGTACTCGCAGCCGTGGTCACCCGTGCCCTCCACCACTGCCGTGGCGCCCGAATTGCGCACGGCGAAACGCTCGCCGGCCACGCCGCGGAAGAAGGCCTCGCCGGCGATCGCTCCGTACAGCACGGTGTTGCCGACGATGATGTTGGACTGCGCTTCACCACGGAACTCGATGGTGGGCCGCACCACGATCCGTCCTCCGGACAGGCCCTTGCCGGTGTAGTCGTTCGCATCCCCGATGAGATACAGGGTGATGCCGTGCGCGAGGAAGGCACCAAAACTCTGCCCACCGGTGCCTTCCATCTGGATGTGCATCGTGTCGTCGGGCAGACCCTCATGGCCGTAGCGCCTTGCCACTTCGCCCGAAAGCATGGCGCCGACCGTGCGGTTGACGTTGCGCACGTTTTGAATGAACTGCACCTTCTCGCCACGCTCCAGGGCCGGGCGGGCGCGTTCGATGAGCACATGATCCAGCGCCTTGGTCAGGCCATGATCCTGCTCCTCAACCTGCCGACGCGGCACGTCCGCGGGCGTCTCGGGCAGGTGGAACACGCGCGAGAAGTCCAGACCACGCGCCTTCCAGTGCGTGATGCCTGGGCGCGTGTCGAGCAGATCCGCGCGTCCGATCAGGTCCTCGAACTTGCGCACGCCCAGCTGCGCCATGATCGAGCGCACCTCCTCGGCAACGAAGAAGAAGTAGTTCACCACATGCTCGGGTTTGCCCGAGAACTTCTTGCGCAGCGCGGGATCCTGTGTGGCCACGCCCACCGGACAGGTGTTGAGATGGCACTTGCGCATCATGATGCAGCCCTCGACCACGAGCGGCGCCGTGGCGAAGCCGAACTCGTCGGCCCCCAAGAGCGCGCCGACCACCACATCGCGCCCGGTCTTGATCTGGCCATCGACCTGCACCCGGATGCGGCTGCGCAAGCGGTTGAGCACCAGCGTCTGCTGGGTTTCGGCCAGGCCGATTTCCCAGGGTGAGCCCGCATGCTTGATCGACGACAGGGGCGAGGCACCCGTGCCGCCGTCGTGCCCGGCGATCACCACGTGATCGGCCTTGGCCTTGGCCACACCGGTCGCCACGGTGCCCACCCCCGATTCGGACACCAGCTTGACGCTGATGGAGGCGCGCGCATTGGCATTCTTCAGATCGTGAATGAGCTGCGCGAGATCTTCAATCGAATAGATGTCGTGGTGCGGCGGCGGGGAGATCAAACCCACACCCGGCACCGAGTAGCGCAGCATGCCGATGTACTCGGACACCTTGCCGCCAGGCAACTGTCCGCCTTCTCCGGGCTTCGCCCCTTGCGCCATCTTGATCTGGATCTGATCGGCCGAGGCCAGGTATTCGGCGGTGACGCCGAAACGCCCGGAAGCCACCTGCTTGATCTTCGAGCGCAGCGAGTCGCCCGCCTTGAGCGCGATGTCACTGACGACGCGCTCCGCACCCAGCACGCTGCCCAGGGTGTCCCCATCCTTGATGCCCGTGGAGCCGGAGCGCATCTCGGGGCGGTAGCGCAACGGATCCTCGCCGCCCTCGCCGGTGTTGCTCTTGCCACCGATGCGGTTCATGGCCACGGCCAGCGTGGCATGGGCCTCGGTGGAAATGGAGCCCAGCGACATGGCGCCGGTGGCGAAACGTTTGACGATCTCGGCGGCCGACTCGACCTCATCGATGGCAATGGCCTTGCTCGGGTCGAGCTTGAACTCGAACAACCCGCGCAGGGTCATGTGGCGGCGCGACTGGTCATTGATGATCTGCGCGTATTCCTTATAGGTGTTGAAGTTGTTCGCACGCGTGGAGTGCTGAAGCTTGGCAATGGCATCGGGCGTCCACATGTGCTCCTCGCCCCGCGTGCGCCATGCGTACTCGCCGCCTGCGTCGAGCATCGTGGCCAGCACCGGGTTGTCGCCAAACGCGTCGCGGTGCATGCGCAGCGTCTCCTGTGCCACTTCGAACACGCCAATGCCGCCAACCTGGCTCACCGTGCCGGTGAAGTACTTGTCCACCAGGTCGCGCGACAGGCCCACGGCTTCGAAGATCTGCGCGCCGCAATAGCTCATGTAGGTGGAAATCCCCATCTTGGACATGACCTTCTGCATGCCCTTGCCAATGGCCTTGACATAGTTCTGGATGGCCTTGTCCACACCCAGATCACCTGGCAGCTCACGCGCCATCTCCGCAATGGTGTCGAGGGCCAGATAGGGGTGCACCGCTTCGGCACCATACCCCGCCAAAACGGCAAAGTGGTGGGTCTCGCGCGCACTGCCCGTTTCCACCACCAGGCCGGTCTGCGTGCGCAGGCCCAGCGCAATGAGGTGCTGGTGCACGGCGCTCATGGCCAGCAGGGCCGGAATGGCCACCCGATCGGCGCTCACGAACCGGTCGGTGACGATCAGGATGTTGTGCCCGCTCTTGAGTGCGTCGACCGCCTCGGCGCAAATCGAAGCCAGTCGCGCCTCGATGCCCTCGTGGCCCCAGGCCACGGGGTAGCAGATGTCGATTTCGTAGCTGCGGAACTTGCCGCCCGTGTGCTGCGCAATCGAGCGCAGGCGCGCCATGTCGTCGTAATCCAGCACCGGCTGGCTGACCTCCAGGCGCATGGGCGGGTTGACCTGGTTGATGTCGAGCAGATTGGGGCGCGGCCCGATAAAGGACACCAGTGACATCACCATGTTCTCGCGAATGGAGTCGATGGGTGGGTTGGTCACTTGGGCGAACAACTGCTTGAAGTAGTTGTACAGCGGCTTGGCGCGGTTGGACAGCACGGCCAGGGCGGCGTCATTGCCCATCGAGCCCACGGCCTCGTCGGCCTTCTCCGCCATCGGCGCCATCAGGAACTTGAGATCCTCCTGCGTGTAGCCGAAGGCCTGCTGGCGGTCCAGCAGCGGCAGCAGGGAGGGCTCGGGGTGGCCGAGGTGCTCAAGATCGTCGATGCGGATGCGCAGGTTCTCGATCCACTGTCCGTACGGACGCGCGGCGGCGAGCTGGTCCTTGATTTCCTTGTCGTCGATGATGCGCCCGGCTTCCATGTCGATGAGGAACATCTTGCCCGGCTGCAAGCGCCATTTCTTCACGATATGGCTCTCGGGAATCGGCAGCACACCCGACTCCGAGGCCATGATCACCAGGTCGTCGTCCGTCACGATGTAGCGCGCCGGGCGCAATCCATTGCGGTCGAGCGTGGCCCCGATCTGGCGCCCATCGGTGAAGGCGATGGCGGCCGGACCGTCCCACGGCTCCATCATCGCCGCGTGGTATTCGTAGAAGGCACGGCGGCGCGCGTCCATCAGCGTGTGCTGCTCCCACGCCTCGGGAATCATCATCATCATCGCGTGCGACAGCGGGTAGCCCGCCATCACCAGCAGCTCCAGGCAGTTGTCGAAACTGGCGGTGTCGCTTTGGCCCGGGTAGATCAGCGGCCAGAGCTTTTTCAGGTCATCGCCCAGCACCGGGGAGCTCACCGCGCCTTCGCGCGCACGCATCCAGTTGTAGTTGCCCTTGACGGTGTTGATCTCGCCGTTGTGCGCCACCATGCGATACGGGTGGGCCAGCGGCCATTCCGGGAACGTGTTCGTGGAAAAACGCTGGTGCACCAGCGCCAGGGCCGACACCACGCGCGGATCCTGCAGATCCTTGTAATACTGCCCGACCTGATCGGCCAGCAGCAGCCCCTTGTACACGACCGTGCGCGCGGAAATCGACGGCACGAAGTACTCCTTGCCGTGGCGCAGGTTCAGGCGCTGGATCGCGTGGCTTGCCACCCGGCGAATGACAAACAGCTTGCGCTCCAGCGCATCGGTGACCATCACGTCCGGCCCCCGCCCAATGAAGATCTGCCGGATCACGGGCTCCTTCTCGCGCACCGTGGGCGACATCGGCATGTCGCGATCCACCGGCACGTCGCGCCAGCCCAGAACCACCTGGCCTTCGGCGCGCACGGCCCGCTCGATTTCCTGTTCGCAGGCCAGGCGCGATGCCTGCTCGCGCGGCAGAAAGATCATGCCCACGCCATATTCGCCAGGCGGCGGCAGTTCCGCGCCCTGAGCGGCCATCTCAGCGCGGTAAAAGGCGTCCGGAATCTGGATGAGCAAACCCGCGCCGTCGCCCATCAGCTTGTCCGCGCCCACCGCTCCGCGGTGATCCAGGTTCTTCAGAATGAGCAGGCCGTTTTGCACGATGTCGTGCGACTTGACGCCCTTGATGTGCGCCACGAACCCCACGCCGCAGGCATCGTGCTCGTTGCTCGGGCAATACAGCCCGTTTTGGGTCAGGGCGGAAATTTCAGAAGAATCGGGCGTGTGCATCGCAGGCTCCGCGCAGAAGAACAGATCAATGCGTCAATTTACTGCATCGCAACACGCGGAGCAAGAAAAATTGTGATACGTGTCCCTCTTTTTAGAGACCGGCAAGGATCTCGGAATTAAAATAGGGACAGTTTAAAATCATGGCCCGTGCGTTCGCGGGTACGCATGCGCCTGCCCGCATCCGCTTGGGCCAGGGATGCAGGCGTGCCGCCGGCCTCGGTCATTTTCGCGGTCGACCCCGCACGCCCGGCTGCAGCCGGCGCCCCGCGGCCTGCTCGAGTTCGGCGACGAACCCGGCATCACCCAGCGCCAACCCGGCGCGCAAGGCACGCTCCAGGGCCACGCCCTCGGAGGCGCCCAATCCGGCCTGCACCATCCGCGCATAGGCTGCTTCGCGTTCGAACGGCGTGTTGCCCAGCGCCCAATACGCGGCGGGAAGGTGCAGCGCCGGCGTGCCGCCCCTTGGCCCAGCCTGCCCGCAATGCACGCCCGCGCTGCTCCAGGCCCAGATCGGCGCCGCCGCGGCCACCCCCGCGCGCTGCGCCGCCGTGTCGACCCAGACCATGGCCGACAACGCCCACAACTGCGGCTCCAGGACGGCGCTGCGAAACCGCCCGGCCCACACCGCCGAGCGCCCGCTCCCGCGTGCCTCATCGCGCGTCCCAGGGGCCTCGTTCGCCCTTTCGCCATGCGTGAGCTCAGCTCTCGCGGCCGGCCCCGCAGCCGTCGCGACCCGCTCATCCTGGGCTGATCCCCGGCTTGCACGGCGCGCGAGCATCTGCATCAACCCGGACAGCGCTGGCGCGTCCTCGGGTGTGGCCAGCATGTACACCGCGTCAGGCAGCAGGCAATAGGCGTGCAACCGCACCGCAAAGCGCTGCAGCCCCTGGACAAGCGTTGCCAGCAACCGCTCGCGTGCCTCGTCGCAAGCCAACGGGCGCGCGCCCGGCACGGCCACGAGTTTGAGCAGGTGTGGCAGGTGGGGGATGCAAAGACGTGCCCTGCGGGCCATGGAGGAAGGGGTGGCTGTTTGTCGAATCCGCCAGCTGCGCGCAGATCCGATCATGGCATTGGAACGAGGTGTCGATCCTAACGTGCGCCCGCGACCACCCGCGGATGGACAAGGCGTGGCCGCAGCGCGTTGGTCATCAGCGTGCGCTCTCGTACGGCAAGACCGCAGTCGGCCACGAGCGGCGCGCGCAAAGCCGGGCAGAAGGCTGCAGCGCGGGGACGGTGCGAACCAGCACCCGCCGAGCGTGGCTTGACCGGATGCGCGAGCACACGCCGCTCAGGGATGCTTGGGGAATCCGCGCGATCCCTCACCGCCCTCAACGGCGAGGCTCGTCGCGCACCGGGTCAGCGATGGCGCCTCGCCAGGTGAAGCCATGAACGCTAGGCCCGCGCCGCGTTGCGACAGTCCAGCGCCTGCTTGGCGATGGCCAGCCCCCGGCGCACGGCGGCTTGCGGATCGGTGGTCTGAGTGACGGCGCTGACCACCGCGAAACCATCTGCGCCGCATGCCATCACCGCCGCCGCCTGGTCCAGTCCAATGCCGCCGATGGCCACCACCGGATAGCGCGGTTTGCAGCGGGCCGCCCAGTCACGCAGCCGCTCCAGGCCCAGGGGCCGATAGGGCATGACCTTGAGCGTGGTCGGAAACACGGGTCCGAGTGCGACATAGCTTGGCTGCAGGGCGTGCGCGCGGGCAAGCTCGGCCGGCGTGTGGGTGCTCACGCCCAGGCGCAAACCCGCAGCGCGCAGGCCCGCCAAGTCGGCGCCAACCAAGTCTTCCTGACCAAGATGCACGCCGTACGCGCCCACGGCCAGTGCCTGGCGCCAGTGGTCGTTGACGAAGAGCTGTGCGCCGGCTTGCTGCGCGGCGCTGTTGACGCGCGCGATGGCGGCTTCCAGCGCTGCACCGTGCAGGTCCTTGATGCGCAGCTGCAGGGTGCGCACACCCCAGTCCAACAGACGCAACGCCCAGTCGACGTCAGGGACGATGGGGTAAAACCCCACCGCGGCTGCCAGCGGGGCGAACGACTCCGCCGCCGGGCCGGGGGCCACGTGCGACGCGGCAAGCGTCGCTCCAGCGCCATCCGCCGGCACCCCGCCCGCCACGCCCCCGAACGGACGAGCCGGGAAGCTGCTGCTGTCGAGCGAGGCACTGGCATTGACCATGGGCCGTCCGCCGGCGCGTGTCCACGCCTGCGCAATGCCGGCATGGGTGCGCCATTGCGCCTCCACGGCCGCATCCACCACACTCCACCCCGCAGCCAGCATGGCCGCCATGGTTGCGGCGTGCAGACAGCCCGTGCCATGCGAGCCGCGGCCCAGGCGGGGCACGACGAGGGGTTGGGCATTGTCGCGCGTCACGAGCCAATCCACACTGAGCGCGCCCAGCGCATGCCCGCCCTTGAGCACGACCGCCTGGGTGCGGCCCTCGCGCAGCCACTGTTCGCGCATCGCCTGCAACCACGCCGCGGGGATCGGGCCGAGGTCACCCCACGCGGGCAGGCCGAGCAAGGCAGCGGCCTCCTCGCGGTTGGGCGTGATCACGGTTGCCGTGCGCGCCATGCTGCGCAGCGCGTTGGCGTCTGCCGCGGTCAGCGGCGCGCCACCCGCACTGGCGCCAAGCACCGGATCCCACACCACCGGGCCGCCCTCAAACTTGCCGCAGAAGCCAGCCACCTCGGCAGCCACCGCCACGTCGCCAAGCATGCCGACCTTCACCGCCACCGGCTCGACCTCCGCGCACAGCGCCGCAAGGGCTGCGCGCACCACCGCCGGGTCGCTCGGCGCCACCTGCTGCACGCCGTGTGCGTTTTGCACCGTCAACGCCGTACAGACGCTTGCGCCCTTGCGGCCCATGGCCTGCCACACAGCCATGTCGGTGGTCAGGCCCGCCCCGCCCGTGGGGTCGTGGCCGGCAATGGTCAGGAGCAATCCGATGTCATCAAGGCTGGGCATGGGTCAAAGCGCAGGGGCGCTGAGGAAGAAATGACAATGCGTCGGTCGGTGAGCGCAAGCATAGCCAAGGCCTGCGAGCGCGTGTCGCAACACTGCATGGCCACCACGTTGAGGCACGCCTGCAGCACGGCATTGGCGCGTGCGCCCACCCGGCGCTCAGCTCGCGCCGACTTCGTGCCAGAACGGCATGCCGACTGTGGGCGTGGACGCCTGTGCGGTATCACGCTCGGGCATCACGCCGGCCTCGTAGCCCAGGCGCCCGGCCTGCACCGCATGCGCAAACGCGCGAGCCATCCCCACCGGATCCGCAGCCTGGGCCACAGCCGTGTTCAGCAGCACCGCGTCGAAGCCAAGTTCCATGACTTGCGCAGCATGCGAGGGCTTGCCCAGGCCGGCATCGACGATCAGCACGGCCTCCGGGAGGCGCTCGCGCAGCGTGCGCAGCGCATGGAGGTTCTGCGGACCCCGACCCGAGCCGATCGGGGCCGCCCACGGCATCACTGCCGCCACGCCCGCTTCGAGCAGGCGACGCGCAAGCACCAGGTCGTCGGTTGTGTAGGCGAACACGGCAAAACCCTCGCGCACCAGTCGCTGCGCGGCTTGCAGCGTGCCAAACGGGTCGGGTTGCAAGGTGTAGTCGTCGCCCACGACCTCCAGCTTGATCCAGTTGGTGCCGAACAATTCACGAGCCATCAGCGCGAGGCTGACGGCCTGCTCGGCATCGTGGCACCCGGCGGTGTTCGGCAGCAGCCGGCAGCCCAGCTGGCTGATGCGCTGCCAGAATGCCTGCCCGCCTCCGGTTTCGGGTTGCAAACGGCGCAATCCGACGGTGAGGACCTGCGCGCTGCTTGCCGTCACCGCCTGCTCCAGGATCTCTGGGCTCGGGTAATGCGCCGTGCCCAGCAACAGGCGCGACTGCAGCCGGGCATCGCAGACGCTCCAGGCGCTGCCCGAACACGCTCCCTCATCGCCGGGTTGCCCGATCAATGCACCCTGTCTGCGGGAAACGCCCAGCGTCGCCTGGGGGGGCGCGGCTGTGGCGTGCTCAATCGGGGTCAGCCCACCCCAGCCCATTGGGACGGCCGTGATTTCAGTTTCCATCGCCCATAGCTCCCGGATCACCCGCCCACCACCGGGGCGACAATGTCAATGCGGTCGTTGCCACGCAAGGACTGCGCGGCCCACTGCGCCCTTGGCACGAACACGCCATTGAGCGCGCAGGCGAAGGCGCGCTGCGTCGGGTCCAGACCGCGCTCAAGCAGCAGGGCCTGCAATGTGGGCGCTGCGCTGTGCACCTCCGCGCCATTGAGCTCAAGCCTGCGCAAAGCAGTTGTGGCGGCACCTGCGATCGGGCCTTGCAGATCGTCGTCAGGCTGCATGAAACATGGAGTCGGATGGGGGCACGGCGATGCCCAGGGCGCCGGAGATATCGGCCGCGACCTGCTGCACCAACGCAGGCGCAATGAGGTAGCCGTGCCGGAACAGGCCGTTGATCCGCCACACCCCGTCGGGCGCAAGCCCGGCCACGGGGCGGTGGTCGGGCAGGGCCGGGCGCAGCGCAGCGGCCAGACGCATGACGCGCGCCTCGCCAAACTCGGGATGCAGGCTGTAAAGGGCGCTGCCCAGCTCCAGTGTGGAGCGCAGCGTGGGTGCGCCGGCATCGTCGCTGTCGAGCTCTGTGGCCCCCACGACGAACTGCCCACCCGGGCGCGGCGCCACGTAGATTGCATAGCGCGGATGGATCAACCGCACGGGGCGACGCAGATTCAAACCGGGCGCAAACACGGTGAGCACTTCACCGCGCACGCCGTGCAGACCGGGCAGACTGACCCTTGCGCCCACACCGCGACAGTCCACCGCCAGGTCGAAGGCGTGGCGCCGGCCGCGGGCATCAACCAGAGCACGCGGCTCGACCGCATCCACGGCCAGCCCTTCATGCCAGGCACCACCCACCGCAGCCAACCCGGCGTCCAGCGCCGCGGCCAGCGCGGCATAGAGCTGGTCGTTGGCGAGTTGCCCCTCTTGCGGCAGGAAGAGCCCCTGCGCGAAGCGCCCTGCCAACAGGGGCTCCAGCGCTGCGATATGCTCGGCGTCGACGGCCTGCGCAGCTTGCCCCTGGGCATCAGGCGGCAGGTGTGCATGCAGCAGCGCCGCGTAGTGTTGAAGTGCACCGCGGTCCGGTGCGTGCGCAACCACCAGCGTGCCTTCCTTGCGGAAGTAAACCTCCCGCGCGGTCTGTTCGTGCAACTCCTGCAGCCATTGCGGCCAGATCGCGAGTGACTCCACACCCCACGCGTGAATCTGCGCATCGGCAGCGGCGAGCTCTGCAGTGGGCGAGAGCATCGCCGCCGCCGTCGGCCCGGCGCTGCTGCGGTCCTCGCGCGCGTGGGCATCGAACAGATCCACCGCGCAGCCGGCGCGCAAAAGCCGCCACGCCAGCAACCGCCCTGCCAGGCCCGCACCGGCAATACCGATGCGCGGCCGCGCTGCCTGCGAACCGCGCGAGGAACGCTGAGGCAGCGAAGACACTTCAGCCGCCCCGATCGCGCTCACAGGTAAATCTCGCCGCCGGTTTTGCGGAATTCCTCAGCCTTGCGTGCCAGTTCCTGCTTGAGATCGCCTGCAGCCACCTGGCTTTGCGCAGCGTTGCGAATGTCCTGACTGATTTTCATCGAGCAGAACTTCGGGCCGCACATGGAACAGAAATGTGCGGTCTTGGCCGCCTCCTTGGGCAGGGTTTCGTCGTGAAAGGCGCGTGCCGTGTCCGGATCGAGCGCCAATCGGAACTGGTCTTCCCAGCGGAACTCGAAACGGGCGCGCGAGATGGCGTTGTCCCACATTTGCGCACCCGGGTAGCCCTTGGCCAGATCGGCCGCATGCGCCGCGATCTTGTAGGCGATCAGGCCTTGCTTGACGTCCTCGCGGTCGGGCAGGCCCAAGTGTTCCTTGGGCGTGACATAGCACAGCATCGCCGTGCCAGCCCATCCGATGTTGGCCGCGCCAATCGCGCTGGTAATGTGGTCGTAGCCGGGAGCGATATCCGTGGTCAACGGCCCCAGGGTGTAGAACGGCGCCTCGAAGCAGTGCTTGAGCTCCTCCTCGACATTGACCGCCACCATATGCAGCGGCACATGGCCGGGGCCCTCGATCATCACCTGCACGTCATGCTTCCACGCGATCTGCGTGAGCTCGCCCAGGGTGTGGAGTTCGCTGAATTGCGCCTCGTCGTTTGCGTCGGCGATCGAACCGGGTCGCAGCCCGTCCCCCAGGGAGAAGGTGACGTCATAGGCCTTCATGATCTCGCAGATGTCCTCAAAGCGCGTGTACAGGAAATTCTCCTGGTGATGCGCCAGACACCATTTGGCCATGATCGAGCCTCCGCGCGAGACGATGCCCGTGACGCGCTGGGCCGTGAGCGGCACGTAGCGCAGCAGGACGCCTGCGTGGATGGTGAAGTAGTCCACGCCCTGCTCGGCCTGTTCGACGAGCGTGTCGCGAAACAGCTCCCAGGTCAGATCCTCGGCCACGCCACCCACCTTTTCCAAGGCCTGATAGATGGGCACGGTGCCAATCGGCACCGGAGCGTTGCGCACGATCCATTCACGGGTTTCATGAATGTGTTTGCCCGTTGACAGGTCCATCACGGTGTCGGCGCCCCAGCGGATGGCCCAGACCATCTTGTCCACCTCGTCCTCGATGTCGCTGGTCACGGCCGAGTTGCCGATGTTCGCATTGACCTTGGTGAGGAAGTTGCGCCCGATGATCATCGGCTCGATCTCGGGATGATTGATGTTCGCGGGAATCACCGCGCGCCCCGCAGCGACCTCGTCGCGCACGAACTCGCCCGTGATGGCATGGCGCATGCCAAACCAGCTTCCACGATGCTGGCCCCCGTTTTGCGCCAGCGCCTCGGGCAGCTGCGCGCGCAACAGGTTCTCGCGCAGCGCGATGAACTCCATCTCGGGCGTGACGATGCCCCGGCGTGCGTAGTGCATCTGGCTGACGTTGGCGCCCGCCTTGGCGCGCCGCGGAGCCGGCGGCGCGGCAAAGCGCAACGCGGCCGTTGCCGGGTCTTGCGCACGCTGCAGGCCAAACGCGCTGCTCGGCCCTTCAAGCTGCTCGGTGTCGCCGCGTGCGGCAATCCAGCCCGCGCGCAGCGCCGGCAGACCCGCACGCACATCGATGGCGGCATGCGGGTCGGTGTAGGGTCCGGACGTGTCATACACGCGCAGCGGCGCGTTTTTCTGCAGCCGCGTGACCTCGGCCGACTCCTGGATGAGCGTATCCGAGAGCGCGATCTCGCGCCACGGCACGCGCACGCCCTGCGCGCTTTCGGCATAGACCTTGTGCGAGGCCGGAAATGGGGTACGGGTGATGCGGCTGGACAGACGCTCGGCATCAACGGCGCGGCGAACTTCGGACATGGTGGCCTCCTGGGATGGTTGGCCTGCCGAAGCGCATGGGGCGACTTGGTTTCCTACGCGGGGATGACCCCGATCAGGTTCAGCGGATTTCGCAGCGTTGCGATCTCAGCCGGGCCACATGCGGCTCCCGACACTCCGACAAGCGGTCTTGAGTATAGGCCGCGCGCGACGGGCCGTCGCCGACGACCGTATTGGGCACAGGGGATTCCACACCTTGGCGGCGCGGCGGCCACAGCGCCGTGTCAAAAACCCGATCCAGGCTGCTGCAAAAAAGCCTCCTCCTGCGGCGTACTGGGACGCCCGAGCGCGGCGTTGCGGTGGGGAAACCGGCCGAACGACGCAATGACGTCGCGGTGGCGCACGGCGTAGCCGAGAAAGTTGTCGAACAGGGCGCGCTCGCTCTCAGGCACCGCGTTGCGCAGGGCCGTGAACAGCGACACGCTGCGCTGCTGAGCAGCGCCGTCCTCGGCGTGCTCGAAGGGCAGGTACACGAACACGCGCTCGATGGCGTGTAGGCGCCGGTCGTCTCCGGCGTCGACCATCGCCCGGGCCTGCTCCAGCGCGAGGCCATCGGTCGCGAAGGCTTGCCGCGTCGCGCGGAACATGTTGCGCGGACATTGATCAAGTAGAACGATCAGGGCAAGCCGTCCGTGCGGCGTACGCTCCCAGTCAGCCAGCGCGCGGCCTGCCGCCCGATCGTACAGACCCCTGAAGCGGTTGCGGATCTCGGCGTCCAGGGTTGCATCCTTGCCGAACCAGCGCTGCCGCTGCATGGCCCAGGTGGCCTGGGCATCATGCGAAACCGTGCCGAACCAGAATTGCAGCAGGCCTGAAGCCTCCAGGGACGTTTTCACGATCGCATCACGCCGCCCGGGCATTCGGGTAGAGGCGGCGCGTGATCAGGGTTCCGGCGGTCAAAGCCAGCACCGTACCGAGCAGAACCCCGATTTTGGCGGCATCGAACTCCTGCACATCGCCGCCAAAAGCCAGGCCGGCAATGAACAAGGACATGGTGAATCCCACGCCACAAAATGCGGCGATCGGAAGCATCAGTCGCCACGAATAGCCCGGGGGCAGACCGCCCACGACCATGACGGTCGCGCCCACCCCGGCCAGGATGCCCACGGGCTTGCCCAGCACAAGGCCAAGCGCCACACCCCAGGTCACACCATGGCCGAGCAGGGCAAGGCCCGCCCCACCCAGCTGCACGCCCGCATTGGCAAGGGCAAACAGGGGCAGGATCAGCCAGGACACGAAAGGCGCCAGCGCATGCTCGACATTGACACCGGCTCCGCCCTCACGGGTTTGCGGCAGCAGGATCCCGGCGAGTACGCCAGCCACCGTCGCGTGCACACCCGACTTGAGCACGAACCCCCACAACACGACGCCCAGGAACAGGTAAGGCCAGGCGCGACGCACACCAAAACCCTGCAGCAGCACCATGAGCAGCACGATCGCAACCGAAGCCCCGAGCATGGGCCCGGAAATTCGCGCGGTGTAGAAGGCCGCGATAATCAGGACCGCACCCAGGTCGTCGAGTACGGCCACCGCCGTGAGGAAGATCCGCGCTTGCGGCGGCAAGCCACGCGCCAGCAAGGCCATGAAACCCAGCGCGAACGCGATATCGGTTGCAGCGGGCACGGCCCAGCCGGCAAGCGCCTTGGCGTGTCCCGCATTGATGGCGACAAAGACCATCGCCGGCACGGCCATGCCACCCAGGGCCGCCGCCACGGGCAAAGCGCGCGAACGCGCATTGGCCAAGGCGCCGAAGAGCCACTCGCGCTTGATTTCGATTCCAACTTGCAGGAAAAACAGCGCCATCAGCGCATCGTTGATCCACAGCAAATTGCTTTCCACCAGGTGCAGTGGCCCCAGATGCACGCCCCAAGCGGCTTGCAGCACGCTCTCCCAGTCGCGAGCCAGCGGGCTGTTCATCAACACCAGTCCGAGCACCGCACTGCCCGCCAGCACCAGCCCTGCACGGGCAGCCGTCGACTCGATTTTCGGGGGGGGCGAGCCGCTCATCGGGACGTCATTGCGTTGGGGCACGCCCTCGCCACAGCCCTGCTCTCCCTGCCAGTCTTCCACGCATGTCCTCGTGGCATCCCCGCACCCGTTGCACGATCAGAAAGAAGCGGGCCGCGGGCGCGCCATGCACCATTCGTTTCCATGCGCGCGACCGCTGAGGTGAACGCGCGCATGGCTGAGCTCAAACGCAGCCCCGGCTACTCGATCGCGGCGTAGCGCTTGCTGCTTGCGGTGATCTCGGCACGCGCGGCGTCCACTCCAGCCCAGCCATTGGTCTTGACCCACTTGCCGGCTTCCAGCGCTTTGTATTGCTGAAAGAAATGCTCGATCTGCTTGAGCAGCGTTTCGCCGAGATCCTCGGGTTTCTGAATATGCTTGTAGCCCGGCCAGAGCTTGTCCACCGGCACGCCGATGAGCTTGGCGTCGGGTCCGGCCTCGTCCGTCATCTGCAGCACGCCGACGGGACGGCAGCGGATGGCGCAGCCATGGACCAGCGCCACCGGGGTGACGACCAGCATGTCCACCGGGTCGCCGTCCTCCGACAACGTTTGCGGGATATACCCGTAGTTGCACGGGTAGTGCATCGCTGTGGACAAGAAACGGTCGACGAAAAGCGCGCCCGACACCTTGTCCACTTCGTATTTCACCGGTGCAGCACCAGCCGGGATCTCGATGATCACATTGACGTCGTCGGGCAGGCCTTTGCCTGCGGGAACTTGGAGCAAACTCATGGAAGACTCACCTTGGTTGGGATAGAAAACGGGGCGATTTCACCAGCGCGCATTCCGGGGGCATGACCAAACCTCAAGGCTTGGCAGGGGTTGTCGGGGCAGAACCCGCGGGTGTGATGGGGGTCTGCGCGGTGTTGCTGTAGATGCCTTGCAATTGGTCTGGGGTGATGATGTCGAACAGGGTGACGACTTTCTGCACGCCGGACACGGCGCTTGCCACTGCAGCGGCCTGGTCGGCCTCGTCCTGGGTGACGATGCCCTGCAAATACACGATGCCCGCTGAGGTGGTGATCTTGAACGCCTGCGAGTACAGCTGTTTGTCGTCGATGAAGGAAGCCCGCACCTTGGAGGTGATGTAGGTGTCGTTGGCCTCCTCGCCCAGAGTCGAGTTGGGCCCGACCACGACCTCGTTGGCGACGGCCTTGACGTTGGCGATGCTGGAGACGATCTGCTGGATCTGCTGCTTGTAGGCTTCAGTCGGGACCTGGCCCGTAATCAGAACCTGCTGGTTATAGCTGTTGACGCTGACATTGCCATTGCCACGCAGGGCGTTGCTGATCTGCGTGGCTGCCTTGACTTGAATGGTCTGGTCTTCGAGTTGGGCCCCCGCCGTGCGGCGGTCGGTGGCGACCATCGCGGTGCCGCCCACCGCAGCCGCGCCGAGCACAAAGCAACCCTGCAGTTGCGTGACCGCAATCGCCGCCATCAGCACCAAGCCGACGCGTGGGAGGGAAAAACGCGATTTGGCCCGCACATGCGTGCGGAAGATTTTGGTACGGTGTGTCATGCAGTGTCCTCCTGGTCGCCCATCAGTGTCCAGTCTACCCCGTCACAGATGCAGTGCAGCATGAGCAGGTGCACCTCCTGAATGCGTGCCGTACGGTCATGCGGCACGCACAGGTGCACATCGACGTCGCGCAGCAGTGCGGTCATTTGCCCCCCACCCTTGCCGGTCATGCCCACCACCAGCATGTCGCGCTCCTGCGCCGCGCGCACGGCCTCCACCACGCTGGGCGAATTGCCGCTGGTGGAGATGGCCACCAAGACGTCGCCCGGCTGGCCAAGCGCGCGCACTTGCCGCGAAAAGACCTGCTCGAAGCCGTAATCGTTGGCGATCGCGGTGAGGATGGATGTGTCGGTGGTGAGCGCGATGGCGGCGAGCTCCGGGCGCTCACGCTCGAAACGGCCCACCAGCTCCGCGGCAAGATGCTGCGCGTCCGCGGCCGAACCGCCATTGCCACACGCGAGGATTTTGCCGCCGTTGCTTACCGCATTGGCCATGCAGGCCACGGCCTGTGCCAGGGGCTCGGCCAGCAGCGCGCCGGCCTGCTGCTTAAGCTGGGCGCTTTCTTGAAACTGCCGTTGGATGCGTTGTTCGAGCATGGTGGTGGACCCTGCAAAAACTTGCATTATTCCCCGGCTCGCCATCGCCGTGCCAAGCGCGACCGTGCGTCGCGTCGGCACAGTCGGCACCAAGCGTGGGTACGGCGTGCAAAAGACGACCTTCGCCTGGGTGTTGAGACCATGGCCGCGAACGGCCCGCTGCCGTCGCCTGCGCGGCGCACCGAGGCGTGCAGCGCGCAGAGCACGACTTTGGGGCCAGACCCGCCCCCGGTCGCCATCGCGCCAGACACGGCCCCGGAAGGCGCAATCGCTCCAACCCCTGTCCAGCGTGGCAAGGGCGACCGTCGCGCGGCTCATCGGATAATGGCGCACTCCTGCGCTTGCGGCCCCTGCTGCAGCGCAATTCAGCTTGCGCCATCCGGCGGCGCCCCATGCGCGGTGACGGACGCGCCGCGGGCTTTGCCAAGTGTCGTGCCATGTCATCCTCTGCCTCCACTGCTCCGCCCGCTCCGGCCTGTGACCCGCTGGCTGCCGCGCTCTCCTTTTGCTCGGGCCAGCAACTGCCACCGGGCGGCTGCCTTCTTGTGGTCGCCACGCCCATCGGCAATCTGGCCGACATCACCCTGCGGGCCCTGGCCATGCTCGAGCGCTGCGATGTGGTCGCGGCCGAAGATACGCGCATGGCGCAGCGCTTGCTGCAGGCCTATGGGATCTCCAAGCCACTGCTGCGCGCCGATCGCCACCGCGAGCAGGCCGCCGCGGGCGAGATGCTCGACCTCCTGGCAGCCGGGCGACGTGTGGCCTTTGTGAGCGATGCCGGCACGCCTGGCGTCAACGACCCGGGTGCAGTCCTGGTGCGCAACGCGCGCTCCGCCGGCTACCCGGTCTTCGCGCTGCCCGGCGCCAGCAGCGTGACGGCAGCGCTTAGCGCTTGCGGGCTTGATCTTGACCTCGGTTACACCTTTGCGGGCTACGTGCCTGCAACGCAGCAGCAGCGCATCGCATTCTGGCGCGAACAACTCTCGAGCCCGCGTGTCGTCGTGTGTTTCGAAACCCCTCACCGCATCGACGACAGTTTGCAGGATTTGCAGCATCTCGCATTGGCGCTTGCAGCGGCCCCGCGCATCGTGCTGGCGAAGGAATTGACCAAGCAGTTTGAAACGTACGTTGCCGATACGCCGAGCGCCTTGCTCGATTGGCTTCGCGCGGACCCGAAGCGCGCGCAAGGCGAGTTCGTGCTGGTGCTCCAGCCGGCGACCACAGCCGAGGAGGTCAACGCGCGGGCCCAGCGTTGGCTGCTGCGCCTGGCGCGTGAGCTGCCCGCATCGCGCGCGGCCGCAGTAGTGGCCGAGATGCTCGACGCTGACCGCAAGACGCTGTATCGCTGGCTGCTTGCCCAGGATACGGACACCGCCGGGCGCAGCCGCTGAAGTCCGGGTGCGCTTAGCGCATCGCGATCACACGGTTGCGACCCTGGCGCTTGGCTTCGTAAAGGCTGTCATCCGCCTCGGTCAGGACGCGCACGATTTCGTCCTGGGGACCTTGCAAGGTGCCAATGCCGATGCTCAGCGTGATGTGCAGGCTGCGCTCGGAGACCAGGAATGGCCGCTGGCTCACGCGGCTGCGCAGGATATCCATCGCCGCTGCCGCAGCTGCCGTGTTCATCCCTGGCAGCATGATGAGAAATTCCTCGCCGCCCCAACGCGCCACCCAGCCGCCGCGCGGCGCACCCTGCCGCAAGGTTGTCGCCATCTGGCGCAGCACGGCGTCGCCAGCGGAATGGCCGCACTCATCATTCACGAGCTTGAAATGATCCAGATCACACAGCGCCACGCTGAACGAGGCACCACCGCGCCGCATCGCCTGGAGGGCCTCATCCATGCGCAGCTGCGCGGCACGGCGATTGAGCAGCCCTGTGAGCCCGTCCGTATAGGCCTGGCTGAGCAGGCTGTCGCGCTGGTTGCGGTCATAGAGCACCCGTGCAAACCAGGCAGCCAGCAGTTCCGCGTACTGGCAATCGGCAGGGTCGAAGTGGTCGCCCTGCGGTGCATCGCCCAGGAGCAGCAGGCAGCCGAGGGTCTGGTGCGCCTGGGTCAAGGGCAGCCGGATCACGGAGCCGACGCCGGAGATGCCCGCCAAACCGGGGTACCGGCTCGTGTCGGCGATCCACAGCGAGCCATCCGACTCATCGTCGCAGGCGCACAGCGGGTGACTGGACGACAGCGTCTGGCCCTGCCTGAAGCGGTTATGCACGTCCTGCACGTACAGCATGTGGCACTGCTCGTCCAAGCGCAGGCAGATGATGGCTGCTTGAAGGCCGAGTGCGTCACGCCCCTGCGCCAGCATGCGGGCAATGGGATCGATCGCATCGGCATGGAGGGGGTCCTCGCTCGCCCCCGCAGCCAACTCCCACAGCGTTTGCAGACGTTGCGACTGCCGCTCCACGGCACGCAGGAGGTTCTCGCGCTCACTCACGTCGATGGCCAAGCCATGAAGCACCTTTTGACCCTGGGCTGTCATTTCGGCATGTTCGGCCAGCGAAAGCCAGACCGTGCCGCCATCCGCGCCACGGGTCCACACCAAGCGGCGCCCGCTTTCCGTCGCGCTTGCGTCACCGGTGTGCGGCCCGCCCGCGGTGGTGAAAAGTTCATCCCATTCCCGCCCGATCAGCTTGCGCGCAGGACGGTGCAGCATGCGTGCAAAGCTGGAGTCGACCGCCACGAGCACGCCGTTGTGCGCCGTGCGGGTGTAGGTGCCGGCCTGCGCGGCCTTCAGCAGGGTTTTTTCGCGGTTCCGGGCAAGGCGGCGCGCCTGTTCACGTGAGCGCACCAGTTTGCGCAGCAGCGCGTCAATCTCGGCCACGCCACTGCTGTGCAGCTCCTCGGCACGCACAAAATCCATCTGCTTGCGAATGCGAAGCATGCGCCGCATGAAGTGGCGCATCAGCCAGTTGTAGAGCGCCAGCAGGAGAACCATTGCACTGGCGAGGAGCAAGAAAGGCAACCTGACCTGGCGCCACCACATGGCCACGATGGCCGAGTGCGGGTACGAAAGAAAGGCCACCATTGGAAAATTCTGCAGCCGCGCCCATGCCCCCTCGCGCTCCTGACCATCCACCGTCAATCCCGTGTACACACCCGTGCCTGTCGCGCCATGGCGCGCGAGTGCCTGCATCAATGCGCCCGTGGTTTGGGTGCGGTAAACCGAGCCATCACCGCCGGGAGCCGGATAGCGGCTGATCAGCCAGCCGTCATCGCGCAACAGGCCCATAGCCACGTCACGCCTGAGCGACAAGCCACGCCACAGCGCCTGTTGATGATTCAGAAGCAAACTGGTCTGGACCACGAACTGCACGTCCCCGCTTGCCGTGCGTACCGGGTAGCGCAAGGGGATGAACCACTGTCCGAGCAGCAATCCGTATTGCGGCCGGCCGATGCTCAAACCCTGTGAGACGAGAGTCTGCGCAAAATCCTGGCGATAGTCGGCATAGGCAGGATTGACCATCACGTTGGGCAGTGCACCAACCTTGGAGCCCGCTGTGCTCATCACAATCTGCCCGTTGGGCAGGATGACGCTGGCGCCACCAAATCCGGGGTGGTGCTCCTTGAAGTTTTCCAGCGCGGCGGCCATGCCCACGGGATCGTTCGGCACACCGCGGCTTTGCAGCACATCGCCGAGCTGCTGCAAATCGTCCTGAATCCGCAAAAACGTGGTGTCCGCGTTCAGGGCAAGCAAGGTGGCCGTGAGCTGGGTGCGGTCTTGCTGGGTGCGCCGCACGTTCTCCCACGAAGACCACAGCCACAAGCTGACCAGTACGGCAAACAGTGCCGCCGCGCCTCCCAGCAGGCGCCAGCCCAGGTGCGCCAACGTTGGCGCCCTTGGGTGTGATGGCTTGCGGGCCCGCGGCGCCGCTGAGGGCGCAATGGGTACAAGCGGAAGGGTGGCTGGGTCGTCCATAGGGGTCGGCAAGCCCCGCGCATCGGACACATCCGGGATGGATGCACGGCGATGTGAAGGCTTGCGCCCATTATTGGCAAAGAAAATCCCGAAAAGGCCCGCAAAGCGCAAAGCAATCGCGCAGTTCGTGAACCTGTTCACGAAAGACCCGTTTTCTGCTGCCGGCCGCCGCGGCCGTGCGCCGCCAGGCCAGGCCGCCGCGCGCGGGGATGGCCCCTGCATCCGCAATCCGATTCAGCGCTGCCCGATGCTGGCACCGGCAAACACGCCCCGCGCCTCGCGCGGCTCGCTGCGCCAGTATTGCGGAGGCACCTTGACCGAGGCCCCAAGCACGGCCGCTGCGTGCCAGGGCCAGCGCGGATTCCAAAGCATCGCGCGGGCAAGCGCAACCATGTCGGCGTGGCCTTCTTGCACGATGGTCTCGGCCTGATGCGGATCAGTGATCAGGCCAACGGCCATCGTCGGCAAACCGGTGGCCCGGCGTATGGCTTGCGCCAGCGGAACCTGGTAACCGGGGCCAATCGGAATGGTCTGCAAGGGGGAAATGCCGCCCGAAGACACGTCGATCCATGCGCAGCCGCGCTGCTTGAGTTGTTCGGCGAAGCTCGTCGTCTGCTCCAGATCCCAGCCGCCATCGACCCAATCCGTGGCGGATACTCGCACGCCAAGGGGAATCGACGCCGGCAGCGCTTCGCGCACGGCGTCAAACACGTCCAGTGGATAGCGCATGCGGTTGGCGACATTGCCACCATAGGCATCCATGCGGCGGTTCGCGATGGGCGACAGAAACTGGTGCAACAGATAGCCATGTGCGCAATGCAACTCCACCGCCTGCAAGCCCAGGCGCGCCGCGCGCATGGCCGCGTCCACGAAGGCCTGGCGGATGCGCACCAGCCCATCGGCGTCCAGCGCCAGTGGCGGCGCCTCGCCCTGCCCATGCGGGATCGCCGAGGGCGCCACGCTTGGCCACCCACCTTGCTCCGGCGCAAGCAATTGCCCCCCATCCCAGGGCCTTGCGCTCGATGCCTTGCGCCCCGCATGCGAAAGCTGGATGCCAATGGGCAAGTCGCTGAAATTGCGCACATCATCCAGCACGGCGCGCAACGCACGTTCGTTTGCGTCGGAATACAAGCCGAGGCAACCCGGCGTGATGCGCCCGACCGCCTCGACGGCCGTGGCCTCGATGATCAGCAACCCGGCACCACTTTGAGCCATTTGCCCCAGATGCACCCGATGCCAGGGCGTTGCGCTGCCATGTTCGGCGCTGTACTGACACATCGGACTGACGATGATTCGATTGGCCAGAGCGAGTGGCCCGAGTTGAAAAGCAGAAAACAGATGTGAAGTCATGGAGAACGTGTTCTGGACTGCAAAGAAAGGGCCCCTGATGTTGGGCCACGGGACATCGCAACGCAACATTCTCGGCGCCTTGCGCCAAATTTGCATGGCCCGTGCGTCCGCACGCCTGCGTTCCGGCCGCAGGCGTCGCCAAAGGCCCGCCCGCGCCGTCACTGTAATGGAACGTAAATGTTGTCTGGGCCCGGTGTCTTCGTCGGCGCGCCCACACCACGACGGACGATCAGCCCGGAACCTGAGGCCACGATGCCTGTGCAATTGCATGGCGGTTACCGGCTTCCCGCCCAAGGCCAAGAGGGGGCTTTCAGAAGACCTTAAGGCCCAGCGCCCACAATGGGGCTGTCGGGCTTATCCCATCGGCGATCCCAGGGCAGCATCGTGGGGGCCGCAAAATGGTGCTGTGCACAAATAGCGCGCGTATGCTTTGATTCGCGTGCAAGAACAACAGTCGCCGAACTCGAACCATCCCAACCAGGAGATTCCCATGCAAATCACCCAGACCAGCCTGCAAGGCAAGACTGCCCTCATCACTGGTGCCGCCAGCGGCATCGGCAAGAACATGGCACTGGTGTTCGCCAAGGCAGGCTGCGCCGTCGCGGTGGCTGACCTGAACCAGGCCGGTGCCGATGCCACAGCCAAGGAGATTGTGGACGCTGGCGGACGGGCGGTGGGCGTTGCCATGGATGTCACCAACGAAGATCAGGTGAACGCCGGCTTCGACAAAGCCGTGGCTGTGCTTGGGCCGATCGACATTCTGGTGTCCAACGCCGGCATCCAGATCGTCAACCCGATCGAGAACTACGCCTTCGCCGACTGGAAAAAGATGCTGGCCATTCATCTTGACGGGGCCTTCCTCACAACCAAGGCGGCGCTCAAAAGCATGTATCGGGATCAACGCGGGGGGGTGGTCCTCTACATGGGCTCGGTGCACTCGCATGAGGCCTCCAAGCTCAAGAGCGCTTACGTTGCGGCCAAGCATGGTCTCTTGGGCCTGGCGCGGGTCCTGGCCAAGGAGGGCGGGCCGAAGGGCGTACGCTCGCACGTGATTTGCCCCGGCTTCGTGCGCACGCCGCTGGTCGACAAGCAGATCCCGGAGCAAGCCAAGGAGCTTGGCATCACCGAGGACCAGGTGATCAAGAACGTGATGCTCAAGGACACGGTGGATGGCGAGTTCACCACGGTGGACGATGTGGCGCAAACCGCGCTGTTTCTGGCCGCCTTCCCCACTGCGGCGCTGACGGGCCAGTCCATCATCGTCAGCCACGGCTGGTGCATGCAGTGAGTACGACCACAGCGCGCAAACGCACGGTGGCCGCAGCCAGAACTGCCGCGCCTGTCAAAACGTCAGGGCACGGTTCCACGCGGGCGGCTGCCAGCAAGACCCATGGCGACGGCAACAACGCGCCGGCCGTGGCCCCCGGGGACTTGCGCTCCCAGGTAGCCGCCTACGAGGAAATCGCCCTGGTTTTGCAAGGCGGCGGCGCGCTCGGCGCCTACCAGGCCGGCGTCGTGCAAGGGCTGACGGACGCGGGCATCCATCCAACCTGGGTGGCCGGCATTTCCATTGGCTCGATCCACTGCGCCATCATCGCAGGCAACCCACCGCACCGCCGCGCCGAGCGGCTGCGCGAGTTCTGGCACAGGGTGACGCAGCCCCCCTTGTTGCCCCCCACGCTGTGGGAGCAGGAACCCTGGGTGTCGATGCTGCCCGAAGAGGCTTTGCCCTGGATGGCCCCGCTGCAAAGCCTGCGCGCGCTGGCCGAGGGACAACGGGGCTTTTTCGTCCCGCGCCCGCTGCCCGGCGTCGGGCCGGACCAAGCCAGCGTCTACGACACGGCGCCCTTGCGGGCGACGCTTGAGGAATTGGTGGATTTCGATCTGCTCAACAGTGGCGCCGTGCGCGTTTCGGTCGGCGCGGTCAACTTGCGCACGGGCAACCTCGAGTACTTCGACACCACCGAGCGGCGCCTGGGGCCCGAGCACTTCATGGCGTCCGGAGCACTGCCACCGGGCTTTCCTGCTGTGCGCATCGGTGACGATCTGTACTGGGATGGCGGGCTCGTTTCCAACACCCCGCTGTCGCAGGTCTTGGGGGGGCACCCGCGCGCGCACACCCTCGTGTTTCAGGTCGACCTGTGGAGCGCAGCCGGCGAGCCCCCGCGGACCTTGGCTGACGTGGGTGGCCGTGTGAAGGACATCCAGTACTCCAGCCGCACGCGCGCCGTCACCGACGTGCTGCATCGCGCGCACGAGCAGCGCAACGTGCTGCGCAGTCTTCTGGAGCGCATCCCGCCCGAGGTTCGCAAGCATGATGCGCTGTGCGCCCAGGTGGAAGAGATGGCGCGTGACAAGCGCTATACCGTCATTCACCTGATCTACGGTGACAAGCCCTTTGACGGCCAGGATAAGGATTTTCAATTCGGCCGTGGCAGCATGCGAGCGCATTGGAACAGCGGCTTGCGCATCGTGGAACGTACCTTGGCCCACCCAAAGTGGTTCGACCTACCGGGCGCCGACCAGCCCTTCGTGACGCACGACGTGCACCGGGAACGCACGAAAGCTTGAGCGCACAGGCCTGGATCCCGGTCTCCCGGACGCAGAACCACAAGGCCCGGGACCGGACACTGGCAGCGCGGGCTGCTATGTGACGACGCCAGCGGTTCGCAGCGCTTGGCGTTCTGGATGCGCGCGATCAGTTGGCTTCCGCCGGCACGTCTGTCTTGCGTGCCTTCAGTGCGGCGATACGCGCCAACGCTGCCGCGCGGCCATCGGTCTTCGGCAGCTCGGCGCGCAAGTCGGCAAGAAAGCGACTGGGCTCGGGACTGCGGCTGGTGCGGCCAGCTGCGCGGCGCTTGCGGCAGTGGGACAGCACCAGGGTCTGGCGTGCACGGGTCACCCCAACGTACATCAAGCGACGCTCCTCCTCCAGAGCGCTGTCCGTCAGGGGTCGATCTTCTGTAAAGAAGGGCAGCAGGCCTTCCTCGCAGCCCGCCAAAATGACATGCTGCCATTCCAGGCCCTTGGCTGCGTGCAGCGTGGATAGCGCAACGGCCTCCTGCTGATCGCCACGCTCGGCCAGCTGGGTGATGAGTGCCACCGTCTGCGCCATGCGCTTCAAGCTGGCTCCGTCTTCTTCAGCTTTGCGCGCGATCCAGTCACAAAAATCACCTACATTGCTCCAGCGCTGGCTTGCCTCGCGCTCGTTGTCGGCTGTCTCGCGCAGGTGCGCCTCGAAACCGATGCTGGCCAGGAGTTCGCGCAGCAAGGGACCCGCCGGCTCCGTGCGTTCGCGCCATTCAATATCGTGCATCAGGCGTGCGAACTCGCGAAGGCCCTCGGCATGGCGTGGCCCCACGACCGTCGGCAACGCCTCGCGAAACAAGGCCTCGAAGAGCGATACCTTCCACTGGGATGCGAAAGCCCCCAGGCTCTTGAGCGTGGCCGCACCGATGCCGCGCTTGGGCGTGGTCACAGCGCGCAGAAAAGCGGGATCATCGTCCGGGTTCGCCAGCAGGCGCAGATAGGCGCATACATCCTTGATCTCGGCCCGGTCAAAAAAGCTCTGCCCGCCGCTGACCGCATACGGGATGTTGGCGCGCCGCAGCGCCTGTTCAATCGGGCGTGACTGGTGATTGGCGCGATAGAGCACGGCAATATCGGAGAGCTTGGCACCGCGTCCGCCACGCAGCGCCTGGACGCGCGCCACAATGCGCTCCGCCTCGTCGTCGTCGCTGTCGGCCTCGCGCACCTCCACCGCATCACCCTCGCCGTGGTCGCTCCATAACTGCTTCGGGTAGAGCTTCGGATTGGCAGCAATCACCGCATTGGCGGCGCGCAGGATGGCGTTGGTCGAACGATAGTTCTGCTCAAGCTTGATCACCTCAAGCTTGGGGTAGTCCACAGGCAACTGGCGCAGGTTGTCGAGCGTGGCGCCGCGCCAGCCATAGATACTCTGATCGTCGTCGCCAACCGCGGTGAACCGTCCCTGCTCACCAGCCAGCAACTTGAGCAGCTTGTACTGCGCTTCGCTCGTGTCCTGGTATTCATCCACCAGCAAATAGCGCAGCCGCGCATTCCAGCGTCCCCGCACGTCAGGATGCTCCTGCAACAGGCGCAGCGGCAGCACCATCAGATCGTCGAAATCCACGGCCTGGTAAGCCGCCAGTTGCTCCGCATAGCGCAACCACACCTTGGCCGCCTGGGCGTCTTCGGGCGTCTGGGCCTGGCTTGCGGCGGATTGCGGGTCGAGAAGGGCGCTCTTCCACTGGCTGATCCGCCATTGCCACGCCCGGGCGAGCTTGGCGTCTGTGGTGCCCCCCGCTTCGCGAATGAGGCTGGCCACGTCGTCCATGTCCAGAATGGAAAACTGGGGCTTGAGCCCAAGCGCCTGGCCGTCCTCGCGCAGCATGCGCACGCCCAGGGCGTGAAAGGTGGCAATCACCAGGTCCTTGGCCGCCTTGCGGTCGTCGAGCAGAGTCCTGGCGCGCTCGCGCATCTCCGCTGCGGCCTTGTTGGTGAACGTGATCGCGGCGATCTCACCCGGCGCATAGCCGGCCTTGAGCAAGCGAGCGATCTTGTGGGTGATCACCCGCGTCTTGCCACTGCCGGCGCCGGCGATCACCAGACAAGGGCCGCTCAAATGCGAAACGGCACGGTCCTGGGCGGCATTGAGCATGGGGTCAGGTCAGAGGGGGGCATCAAGCGTCAGAAACAGGTCTTCCTGCGTGGCATATCCGGCCACGCAAGGCGGCGATTGCAAGGAAGACGGGCTAGGTCCAGTCGGGCTGCAACCGGTAGGGCTCGCCGGCTGCGATGAAATCGTGCTCGGCACGCGCGTCGTCGCACCACTGTCGTACGGCAGGCAGCTCAAGCACGCGCTGCGCATAGGCCGCAGCAGCGTCGGGCAGCCTGGGGGCATACGTCCGAAAGCGCGCGCAGATCGGCGCGCAGAAGGCATCAACCGCACCAAACGTCCCGAACAGAAATGGCCCGCCGCTGGACTGCAGGGCGGCATCCCAAAGCGCGCAGATGCGATCGATGTCGCGCTGCACCGCAACGCTCCAGCCCATGCCCGGCAGGCTGGCCTCGATGTTCATTGGCATATGCTCGCGAAGGGTCTGGAAACCCGCGTGAATGCTTGCGCACAGCACGCGCGCGCGCGCCCGCTGCGTGGCATCCGCCGGCCAGACGCGATGCTGCCCATCGCACTCGGCCATGAATTCCGCGATGGCCAGGCTGTCCGGCACCACGAGGCTGCCATCCATCAGCACGGGCACGGTCTGCGTGGGGGTGATTGGCGCCAGAACGGCATAGAACTCCGCACTGCCCAGGCGCAGCGTGCGCTCGGTAAAGGGAATCTCGAAGTGGCGCATCAACACCCACGGTCGCATCGACCAGGATGAATAGTTCTTGTTACCGATCAGGAGAGTCAGCATGACAGCGCGCCGCGTGTCGCTTCAACGCCCGGCCGTGGCGCGGAACTGGTCGTAACGGGTCTGAGGATCGCGCCCGGCAAGATAGTCCGGCGCGATGACTTCCAGGCTGTACGGATGCGCCACGCCGAGCTCGGGCGCGAACCCGGGCAGCGCGCTGCCAGCCACGCTCGGCACGCGCATGGAATCAAGGTTGTCACGGCTCATCAAGGGTTCGCCCGGCGCGAGTTCCATCACCAGCGCCACGAGCCGCGCTATTGGCGCTGGCAAGGGGATGATGGGCCGGCCACGTCCCTGATTCACCCCTGCCCAGGCGCCCGCAAGCTTGACCAGTTCGGCCAGCGTGTAGACCTTGGGGCCGGTGAGTTCGTAGGTCCGGCCGATCGTGGCGTCAGCCTGAGGCCCGATCAATGCATGCATGGCAGCCTGCACCACATCGCCCACATACACCGGCGCAAAACGCGCATCAGCGCCGCCCAGCGGCACCACGGGCAGCAGACGCTGTACCCGCGCGAAAGCGTTGAGAAACGCATCTCCGGGGCCGAACACCACCGAAGGGCGCAAGATTGTCCAGCGCAAACCCTGTTGGGCGCGAATTGCGGCCTCGCCGTCGCCCTTGGAGCGCAGGTACATCGACGGCGCGTTGCTGTCAGCGCCCAGCGCGCTCATGTGCACCAGCCGGCTGGCGCCCGACGCCACGCAGGCAGCGGCCAGGTTTTGCGCCAGCCGTACATGCGCCCGGGCAAAGCCAGGGCCATAAGGGCGCCCCGTTCGGTCATGCAGGATACCCACGAGATTGACCGCCGCCTGTTGGCCCTGCAGCAGGCGCTCGAGCGTGGCGGTATCGAAGGTGTCGATCTGCACGACCTCGACAGTGGGCAAGGGCAGCAGGTGCTTTGCACGCTCGCGCCTGCGCGTGGGCACCAGGACCTGGCAACCAGCAGCGCTCAGACGCGCGACGAGCCGCGAGCCGATGAAACCTGAACCCCCGAATACAACGATGCTCTTCATGGTCCTCCCTGCTTCTTGTTGGCGCCGCGTGCATTTGCCCGACGACGAGCCTTGCGCATCACGGCAGCGGCGCGGCGCTGGCCTGCTGCTGTTCGGCCGGCCCGATCGTGCCGAGACGCGATTTTAAGGATTGCGGCTGACCGGTGATGAGGGCAGCGTACACCGTGGCATTCGCCAGCACGTGCTTGACGTAGTCGCGCGTTTCGGGGATCGGGATGTTCTCCGCGAATATGGCTCCCGACAGATCGGGCCGATCGGGCACCCCCATGTTGCGCCACCGTGCCGGTCTGCCAGGGCCTGCGTTGTAGCCGGCCGCAGCCATCGCCTCCGACCCGTCGAAGCGCTGCAACAGCATGTCCAGATAGGCCGACCCGAGTGTCACATTGGTATCCACCTGCGTGATGTGCTCGGGCGTGTAGTCGCCCATGCCGATCTTGCGCGCCACCCAGCGCGCGGTCGTTGGCATGAGCTGCATTAAGCCGTTGGCCCCGACCCAGGAGCGGATGCCGGCGATGAAACGCGACTCCTGTCGGATCAGGCCGAACAGGAACGCCTCGCCTACGCCGCTTGACTTGGCAGCGCGGCTGATGGCTTCGCGGTACGGCATGGCGTAGCGCTGCGACCAGTCCACCCCACCGCGGACGCGCTCGCTCGTGTTGATGCATAGAAGCCAGACCTGCTGATCGCATGCGACTTGCGCTGCGGCATGGATCGCGTCGTTATCCAGCCCGCGCAGGGAAAAATTCCACTCGCGCACGGCTGGCTGGTAGATATTGAGGCGAAACAGCGCCAGCGCGCGCTGAAAGCCTGGGGTGGCCGCCTGTTGGCGCACGTCCTGCGCCGATGGTGGGGACAGGCTTGCGGGAAGACTGATCTTCATGCCGAGCCCCTCCGTGGCCAACTGGCCGTAATAGCTCCACGGTGACGCGATCTGCGCGTACAGGGCCTCGGCCTCGATGGGATGACCGAGCTCTCGCTGCGCCGTGGCATGCCAGTAGGTCCAGTCGGCACGCTGGGCCGTGTCTGCCGTGAACTGGCGGCTGGCCCGATCCACCAATGTCCAATCGTGCGCGCGCAGCGCAGCGCGCACCATCCACTCCAAAGTGGAGTCCGTGGGACGGTAGTTGGTGTCGAAGCGACGAGCCTGGCTGAACCACAAGGCTGCATCGGGCAGCAACTGCACGGCACCACTGCGCGCGGCCTGATACGCAACCGCCACCCGGTCCGAGCCCGGAAGACCCGACAAACCCGAGCCCAGCAGCCGCATGGTTTGCTGCGGATCCTGTTCGGCCAGCCGCAGGAGCGCCAGGATCAGGAACTGGCGCTGCATGCCTTGGCGCGGCACGCCCTGCCGCTGCGCATCGAGGACCAGGCGCAGCGGATCCGTGGCTGCGGCATGGATGCCGTGCCATGCGCCCACCGGGAGGCTCGGTGCAAAGCTCAACGCAGCCTTGAATTGCTCGTCCTCGAAGAACCGGCGCACACGCGTCCAGAGCTGGCGTTGACTGATTTTCCCCGCCGCCAGGAGGCTCTGCGCCGCGCTGTTGCAACCCGGGCCGCCGGCCCTTTGCGCAGTCCACAGGGGAAGCAGTTCGCTGCTCGTGTCGAGGCCCTGGGTTTCAAACTGACGCTGCAGGTCGTAGCACTTCACCTGGGGGTCATCACGCATGATGAAGTCTGGATACACCTGGGCGAAATCCTCCCAGTCCTGCCTGCGACCGAGCTCCAGCAGCCAGTCGTCGCGCAGGCGGTCAAGCACGTAGGTGGAGGGATAGGCGCGGCTGAACGCATCGAAGTCAGCCTCGGTCATGCGGGATAACGTGGGCTGGATGGCCCAGTACGCGACCCACGGCTCGAGGAGGTTGCCGCGCAACTGCGGCAGCGCGTCCTGCGCCGCCTGCGGATCGCCGCGCTTGTACCCTTGCCAAGCCTGCACGATCAGCGCGTCGGCGGCGTCGAAGGCCACAGGCCTGGAGGCCTCGCTTTGCGCATCAACCACGCCCGCTACGCCTTGCGCACGCACCGGCGCGCCGCACACTGCGAGCACGCCCAGGGTCAACACCAGCACAAGCCTCCACCCTTGCCAGCGGCGCAGGCGCAGTGCGCGCACGGACGGGGGCACAATACTCACAACCACTTCTGCGACATCCATACCCCGAAGCTTACCGTGAGCCCAGATTCTTTGACATCTTTACCCCGCAAAGATGCGGGAAACGATCGCGCCACATGGCGACGCATGCTGATTGAGCAACGCGAGCAACTGCCGGACAAGGCGAGCAAGGACGCGTTGCTGGCCGCCGCCCTCATTCGGGCAGTGGGGGTGGTCCAACCCGCCTGCCTGGGCGTGTACTGCGCAACCCGTGGCGAGTTCGACCCCTTGCCCGCGCTTGCCCGGCTTGCCCCCAGCCAGCCTCCATTGCACTTGGCTTTGCCCGTGGTGGACACGCAAGCCAGGCGCATGCACTTCGTTGCCTGGGCGCCGGGCGAGGCGTTACGGCCCGGGCCGTATGGCATCGCCGAACCGGTGGATCAAAGCCGCCGCGTGGAGCCCGACGCGCTACTGCTGCCTTGTGTCGGATTTGTCGAGGCCGGCTTGCGGCTGGGCTACGGCGGCGGCTATTACGACCGCTATCTGGCAGGACGTGGCGACGTCTTCACCATCGGCCTGGCCTATGACGCCTGCGAGCTCGATGATCTGCGGGCCGAACCACACGATCATCTTCTCGACATGATCCTCACGGAAAGTGGCGCGTTTGGGCTGGAAGCCGGCCGAATGAACACGCTTGACTGCTCCCCTCCCTAAAGGGAGGAGATTCCCACTTCACAGAGTCCAGCCCATGCCGCTTTACAGCGAGACGGGACTTACAGCCTCTCCATGGGCTGACACCGCAAGTCCTGCGGCCAAGACGTTGCGCGCGGCGTTGATGTCGCGGTCGTGGGTCGTGCCACACTCTGGGCAAGCCCAGGTGCGCACGCACAGCGGCATCGAGGCCCTGGTGTGGCCGCACACCGAGCACCGCTTGCTGGATGGATACCAGCGATCGATGCCGATCAATGTGCGCCCGTACCACTGCGCCTTGTACTCGAGCTGCCTGACAAACTCCGCCCAGCTGGCGTCGCTGATGGATTTCGCCAGGCTGCGGTTGCGCTGCATGTTCGACACGGACAGCGTCTCGACGGCGATCACTTGGTTTTCGCTGATCAGTCGGGTCGAGAGCTTGTGCAGGAAGTCCCTGCGCGCGTCCGTGATGTGCGCATGCACCGCTGCAACTTTCAACTTCAACTTCGCCCGGTTCTTCGAGCCGAGCTTGGCTCGCGCCATGCGGCGCTGCCATTTCGCAAGTCCAGATTCGTTCTTGCGAAAGGTTTTCGGGGATGCGATCTTCTCGCCATTCGAGAGGACCGCGAAGTGGGTGAGCCCCAGGTCGATGCCGACCCGCGACTCGACGGCTGGCTTGCTCGCCACGGCGTCGTCGCACAGCATCGAGGCGAAGTACCGACCGGCCGCATCCCTGGAGATGGTCACGGTCGTGAGCTTGGCCGCCTGTGGCAAGGTGCGCGACCAGCGGATGTCCAGCGGCGCGTCCATCTTCGCCAGACGCAACTCGCGCCGGCCCGCGTCCCACCGGAATGCGCTGGTGGTGTACTCGGCCGCCTGCGGCCCGTCCTTGCGCTTGAAGGACGGGTACCGGGCTCGCTTGGCGAAGAAGTTCGAGAACGCGGTGTTCAGGTGCCGCAGCGCCTGCTGCACGGGCACGCTGCTGACTTCGTTCAGCCACGCATGCTCGGGCGTCTTCTTGAGCATGGTCAGCGCGGCGGAGGTTTCGTGGTAGCCCACGCGCTCCTGGCGCTGCATCCAGGCGTCGCTGCGCAGTCGCAACATGTGGTTGTAAGCGAAGCGTGCGCACCCGAAGGTTCGAGCCAGTGCGTCAACTTGCTCGGGCGTCGGGTAGAAGCGAAAGCGATAGGCGCGCTTGACCTGCATGCCTCACATGCCATGCTTTTTCCGTGTAAATTGTCCACACAGCACCGATCTTCGATCGGCGCTCCTTCCCTCCCCGCCCTAAACGGCGGGGTTTCTCGGAGATGTGATGGATGCCTCCCTCCCTGCGGGGACTGAGACAGGAGTATGGAGATGAACGCGAGGCCGTTCGGAGTCGACCTGGCCGCTAGGGTGGCGGGGTGGGTCCCCGAGTGGATACGGCATCGATGTGCCCAGGACGTGATAGACCACGGTCTTCACAAACACCCTCGGAGACCCGACATGAATCGTAAGACAGGCATGAGCGCAGGGCAAATCATCGGCACGATGGACGGCCTGCAGGTGGTGGGGCTGGACATCGCCAAGCTGGTGTTTCAGATGCACACGGTCGACATGTTCACGGGCGAGATTGCCAATGTGCAGATCAAGCGGGCCAAGGTGCTGGAGCACTTCGCCAACCGGGCGCGGTGCCTGGTCGGCATCGAGGCCTGCGGCGGGGCGCACCACTGGGCGCGCGAGCTGCGCGCGCTGGGCCATGAGGTGAGGCTGCTGCACGCCCGGGCGGTGCGGCCGTTCGTGTCGGGCAACAAGACCGATGCGACGGACGCGCGAGCGATCTGGCTGGCGGTGCAGCAGCCGGGCACCAAGTTCGTCGGAGTCAAGTCGCTGGCGCAGCAGGCCACGCTGACGCTGCATCGCCAGCGCGAGCTGCTGATGAAGATGCGCGTCATGCAGACCAACGCGCTGCGCGGATTGCTGTACGAGTTCGGCACCGTCTTCGCCAAGGGCAGCCGGGCCATGCTGGGCGAGGTCGAGGCGGCGCTGGAGGCACTCTCGACGGCGCTGCCGCAGATGGTGGCCGACAGTCTGCGCGAGCAGGTGCAAAGGATCAAGGCGCTGGGCGAGGACATCGCCGCCATCGACAAGCGTCTGGCATGGCAACTCCGCCAGGATCCGGACATGCGGCGCATTGCCGAGATCCCCGGCGTCGGGGTGCTCACCGCCACAGCGGCGATCGCCACCATGGGCGACGCCCGCGCTTTCGGCTCGGCGCGCCAGTTCTGCGCCTGGCTGGGCCTGGTGCCCGCACAGCGAGGCACGGGCGGCAAGATCCGCCTGCAGGGCATCTCCAAACGCGGCGACGCCTACGTGCGAACGCTGTTGATCCACGGCGCGCGATCCGTGCTCACGCACGCCAAGGAACCGGGGCCATGGTTGGAGCAGATCCGGCAGCGGCGCCCGGCCAACGTGGTCATCGTGGCCCAGGCGGCCAAGATGGCGCGGACGATCTGGGCCGTCACGGCCAGACAACAGGATTACCAGAGGGGCCACCGCAGCGTGCGGCCGCAAGCGGCCTGAACGAACGGTGACCATGGATCAACTCTTACTTGATGAAAGGAATGGACCGCCTTTGTAGGCGATGAGGCAGCAAGACGCAGCGTGATGTGAACCGGTCGGACCGGGGCAAGCCAAACCTGAATCCGTTGTCGGACTTCAACAGTCCGCTCTAGGAGATGAGGCGCTTGTCCGCGAATGACATCGGGGCCGGCGGCGCGTCTGGGCAACCAGACAACCCGCGATCGAGGCCGGATATAAGGCGGCAGCCGACTCTTCACAGCACAACGCCGATTGCTCTTGATCGCCGGGAGGCATCCATATAAGCAACGGATGACTGAGTCCACACCGTCCAGGCAGGGCCGGCCTTGAGCCGCCCCGTCCCGATCCACTCGGAGCCGCTGGGCCGCGACGCCCAGGGTCAACCCTACAGCGAGCGCTACGCGGACATCTATGCCAGCCGGTCCGGCGCCCTCGGGCAGGCACGCGCCGTCTTCCTCACGGGTTGCGGCCTGCTGGATACGCCAGCGGCATGGAGCGCACAGCGCCAATTCGTCATTCTTGAAATTGGTTTCGGCCTGGGCACCAACTTTCTGGCAACGTGGCAGGCCTGGCTCGACGACCCTGCGCGACCTGACACGCTGCATTACGTCGGCGTCGAATTGCACCCTTTGCGCGCTGAGGATCTTCGCAGCGCTTGTGCCGATCCGGCGCTGCTGCCATTGGCGCAGGAGCTTGCCGCCCAATGGCCTGCGCCTGTGCGCGGTCTGCACCCGCTGCGCCTGCAAGGCGGACGCATCTGCCTGACTCTGGCCCTGGGTGACGCCCAGTCCCTCGTGCCCCAGCTTGACCTGGGGGCCAACGCCATTTTCCTCGACGGTTTTGCCCCGGCCCGCAACGCAGCCCCGTGGCAAAGCACGCTGCTCAAGGCCGTGGGCCGTCTGGCCCGCCCCGGGGCCCGGCTGGCGACCTACACGGTGGCCAGGAGCGTGTGCGACGGCTTGCGCGATGCCGGCTTTGACGTCACCACCGCGCCGGGCTACGGAGGCAAGGCGCAGCGCTTACAAGCCGTCTACGCGCCGCGCTGGCGCACGCGGCGACTGGAGCCTCGCAGTGCTCCGCGCGCCGAGCACTCGCGTCGCGCCTTGGTAATCGGAGCGGGCCTTGCCGGTGCGGCATGCGCGCGAGCCCTGGCCGCGAGGGGCTGGGCCGTGGAGGTTCTGCACGCGGCGGGCGTCGACAGCGCCCGCACCGGCGCCTCGACGCTGCCTGCCGGACTGGCACACGTGCGCCTTGCACCCGATGACGACCGGCTCGCCCGCTTGACGCGCGCCGGTCTCGCCGCGTTGCGCCATGCCCTCCCCGCCCAGGGGTCGCACATGGCGACCACGGCTTTATGGCGCGACGGCGGCGTGTTTCTGGCACAAGCGAATGGCATGCTGGCTGAGAGCCTCAGTCGCGTCGCTGAAGCCCTTGCCTTGCCTCCAGCGGTGGCCGAGGTAGTGGATGCAGGCTTGGCTTCCAGCCGCGCCGGCATACCCCTGACAAGCGGTGGTTGGTGGGCGGCAGGCGGCGTGGCTGCGGCGAGCTGCCTCGTTGATGCCTGGTTACGCACCCCCGGCGTGCAGCTGCAGCGCGGATTGCAGGTGTGCAAGCTTGGGCGTGCGACGAGCGCATGCTTGCCGGGCACCGAATGGCAAGCGCTTGATGCGCAGGGTCGCCTCCTGGCGCAGGCGCCCACGTGCATTGTCGCCACGGCGCTTGACGCCGTGCGCCTTCTGGACGCAAGTGGCTTGGTGCCGCATGACACCTGCTTGCCGATGCGGGCCCAACCGGGGCAGGGCTTCATCGTGCCCGCGGCCGCAGTGCCGGCACTGGCTTCGCTGCGCCACGGCGTGGTGGGCGATTGCTACGCCTTGCCCCTGCCAAGCGCTGCCATCGAGTCCCTGGGGTTGCCTGCTGGCACGCCGTGGTTGTTCCTGGGCGCCACCTATGAGGAGGGGGCCGCGGCGAGCATGCCCGCAGCTTTGGCGTGGGCGCACATCGTGCGCGGCCTGCAACCCCTCGTGGGCCCCTTGCCCGATAAGCCGCCGGCGGCGGCAAGGCGATTTGGCGGCGTGCGCGCCGTCGCTCGGGACCGCCTGCCGTGCGTGGGAGCATGGCCCGACTGGACTGCACTTGCGCAAGGCCACCCCGCGCTGCGACAGCGTCCGCCCGCCGAATGGCCAGTGCAACCGGGGCTTTATCTCAGCATCGCAATGGGCTCGCGTGGCCTCATCCTTGAGGCGCTGGCCGCCGAGTGCATCGCCACGCACCTCGAGGGTGAGCCGGCTCCGATCGAGCGCGACTTGCTTGCCGCGCTGGCGCCCGGCCGTTTCGCCCTCAGACCATCGCAGCGCGGCGGTCAGCCGGATTCAGGCAGCACCCAGCCCTGACACCAGCGCACCGGGTGCGTTTGCCGTCTGGTGCGCTGCCGTGAAGTCCAGCATGCGCTGCACAGGCAGGCGCGCGCGCTCAGCCACACGCGGGTCCAGGTGAATTTCCCCGGATCCCGTGCGCAATGCATGCGCCAGGCCCTCCAGGCTGTTCATCGCCATCCATGGGCAGTGCGCACAACTCTTGCACGTTGCGCCCTCTCCGGCAGTGGGCGCGGCAATAAAGCACTTGCCCGGGTTTTGTTGCTCCAGGGCGTGGAACATGCCCGCGTCGGTCGCGACGATGAACGTTGACGCCGGCAAGCCCCTCGCCGCCTTCAGGATCTGCGAGGTCGAACCCACGACGTCGGCCAAGGCAATGACTGCCGCCGGGCTCTCCGGGTGGACCAGCACACGGGCTTCCGGATGCGCGGCCTTGAGCAGATCGAGCTCCAGTGCCTTGAATTCATCGTGGACGATGCATGCACCTTGCCACAGCAGCATGTCCGCTCCGGTCTCCCGTTGAATATAGGCGCCCAGGTGCTTGTCAGGTGCCCACAGGACCTTTTCGCCTCGCGCGTGCAGATCACGCACGATGTCCAGCGCGCAGCTGGAGGTGACCACCCAATCGGCTCGGGCCTTCACGGCCGCACTCGTGTTCGCGTACACGACCACCGTACGTTCCGGGTGTGCATCGCAAAAGGCGGCGAATGCGGGCGCCGGACAACCGATGTCGAGTGAGCAAGTGGCATCCAGATCCGGCATCAGCACGCGCTTGTCCATCGACAGCATCTTGGCCGTCTCACCCATGAAACGCACACCGGCCACCACGAGGGTGGACGCTGCATGGCGCGCCCCAAAACGGGCCATTTCCAGAGAGTCGGCGACCATCCCTCCGGTGTCCTGGGCCAGATCCTGCAGGTCCGAATGCACGTAGTAATGTGCGACGAGCACGGCCTTTTCCCGAGCCAGCAGTTCACGACACTCGCGCATCAGCTCGGCGCGGCGCGCGGCGCTTGGCTCGGGCGGCACACGCGCCCAGGCGTCTTGCGTGCTCGAGACGGGGCTTTCAACAGCGATTGCAAAGGTTGTGGCATCCATGGCGAATAGTCCTGATTGCAGGAGAAAAACACAAACATGAACCAGGGCATGCCGAGTGACGTTGACGCCCTTGGTGCGCAGCGCACGCATGCATCATGCGCCTGTCTCTCCAATACCCGCAAAGCGCATGGAAAAGTCCACCGCCCGGACATCCTTGGTCAGCTTGCCGATGGAGATGCGGTCAACGCCGGTTTCCGCAAGTGCCCGCACTGTGGAGAGTTCAACCCCGCCCGAGACTTCCAGTTCGGCGCGCCCCGCGTTGAGGGCAACGGCCTCACGCAACGTGTCCAGGTTCATGTTGTCCAGGAGCACCATGCGCGCGCCAGCATCCAGCGCCTCGCGCAACTGCGCCAGCGTCTCGACTTCGATCTGCACGAACACCCCTGGCGGGGCGATGGCCATGGCCTGCGCCAGAACGGCGGTGACGCCGCCCGCAGCTGCAATGTGGTTTTCCTTGATCAGGATGCCGTCATAGAGCCCCATGCGGTGGTTATGACCGCCGCCCACGCGCACGGCGTATTTCTCCGCCGCACGAAGACCTGGAAGCGTTTTGCGTGTGTCGACAATTTTGGCCCGGGTCCCCGCCACGGCCAGTACGTAAGCGGCCGTATGCGTGGCAACTCCCGAGAGCAGCTGCAGGAAATTCAGCAGTGTGCGTTCAGCCGTCAGCACCGCGCGCGCCGGCCCCCTGAGCTCCAGAATCGGCTGGTCCGGCTCCATCGTCGAGCCCTCCCCGACCAACCAGGCGATCCGCGCGGAGGGATCGACCTGGCGCACCGCCTGCTCGGCCCAAGGCTGACCACACAACGTGGCGCGCTCGCGCACGATCACGCGTGCCAGGGCTTGCGCGCGTGAGTCGATCAGGGCCGCGGTGAGATCGCCGCTGCCAACATCTTCGGCGAGGGCGCGCCGCACGTCGCGCGCGGCAATTTGTTCAAGACTGGACCCATGCATGGCGGCGTCGGTTGGTGGTCAAAGGTGTCAGTTTAGAACCGCGGCGGCGCCACACGCATGGCGCCTGCGGATGTTGCGCGTGGATTTCCCTCCTCCCAAATACCGGTGGTGTCCACCGTTGAACGTCGAGAACTTGATCCAAATCAGGCCGAAATTTCAACAATGATCAGATCTGCATCCGGAAACTTCGGGTTTGACCCGATCCCTATGCGCTTAACCCGTATTGACAACCGTATATCAGTGACCGCTAATATTGAGGAACTTCAAGGAAATGCCATGGATACAGCCGTCGACTTCGCCCGAATCCCCCTCGACGCTCTGCGCAAGAGTCACAGCCCCCTTCCCCTAGGCAAGCGCGTCGCCCACAGCGAGGTGATCAACGCTTGGCGCGGCGCCGCCGACTGCCGCAATTGCGGCGTCCGGCGCATTGCCCTGTTTGGCGCATTGGGCGAGGACGATTTCAACGAAATCCACCGGGTCATCGACGATATGCAGTTCACGCCTGGCCAGCTGCTGTTTTCCGAGGGCACGCGTGGCGAATGGCTCTACACGATCAAGACCGGCTTCGTGAAACTCGAACGCGTGCTGCCTGACGGAACCCGGCGCATCACACGCGTGGCCAAGCGAGGCGATCTGATCGGGCTGGAAGCCTTCATCCAGCAGCCTTACATGCATCATGCTTCAGCAATCGGTGCCGTGCGCGTGTGCCGCATCCCGGTGGACGTGATCCGCCGACTCGAAGAGCACGTGCCCAACCTGCGCCAGGAATTTCTCGAGCGCTGGCACCACGCCCTGCGCGAAACCGACGATTGGGCGCTCCTTCTCGGCTCGGGCACCATCCCATCCCGCATGGCGCGCCTGTTACTCAAGCTCGCCGAACCGGAACTCAACGACACGATCACGCTTCCGAAGCGCAGCGACTTGGGCGCAATGCTCGGCGTGGCTCTTGAGACGGCCAGCCGTGTCATCGCCCAGTTTGAACGTGATGGCATCCTTGAGCATGTCGGCCCGCGTCTGTTCCGCATCAACCGCAGCGCACTGCAGCCGCTGATCACTCCAATCAAGGCCGCCGCCTGAGACTGCGCGGAAGCATCGCGCGCACGCCACAGGCTTTCTTTTCGGGCGTGCGCCCGTTTCAAGCCGAATCGGCCCAGCGGGTGATGCCTTCCCACTGCTGAAGATCCTTTTCCACTTGGTGCGGATTCACATCCCACAGTGTCAATCCGTGTGCGGCCATGTGCGCGTATGCGGTGGTGGGCCGCAACATCGCGAGCAACGGTTGTGGCAGTCGCGAGAAAAAGCCGCGCAGCTGATCGGCTGCACGGGTGCGCTCGTCGACCCGCACGCCCACCAATCCGATCTGTAAGTCCTTGAGCTTGCGGTCCTCGGCGAGTTTGTCGAGAAAATCCTGCGCCGCATAGATATCGAAAATGGAGGGCTGCACGGGAATCAACAGCTTATCGGCCAAGCGCAGCACGTCGCTGAAGCGCCAGCCGTGCAGGCCGGCCGGCGTGTCGATGACCACGTGACTGGTCCCTTCGGGCGGCCGGGCGATGTAGTCCGGGCCGATTTTCCACGTCGCAATCGGTGCAGCCTGCTGCGGCCGCAATGACAGCCAAAGCCGGGACGACTGCTGTCGATCGGCATCTCCCAGCATCACTTTGTGGCCTTTGCTCGCCCAGTATCCGGCGAGCTGCGTGGAGATGGTGGATTTTCCTACGCCTCCCTTGGGATTGGCGATGACGATGACCGGCATGGTGTTCTCCCCGAAAACTTGGTCCGAATCCAGCCGCCAGCTTAACAACCGCCGAGGCAATTCACCCAGCCCTGCTTGAACATGTGCCCGCGCATTCCCCTTCCTCGCCCGGCCCGACGCACAGCGTCGCTCAGGCGAAGCCGACCGGGCAGGAGGGGGTCAAGCGGGCGGGTTTCGCTTGTTGTTCCTCTCCGGGCTGGATAAAAGACCAGCATGCAACGGCGCAAAGTCACGCTCAAGCTGTCTCCCAATGCCGCGCAGATGGCGCGGCTGGAGGCGTGGACGCGGCTGCACTGCGAGTTGTACAACGCGGCACTGGAAGAACGCATCGACGCCTGGCGCAAGGCGGGCAAATCCATCCGCTATTACGCGCAGCAGAACGCATTGCCGCAGATCAAGGCCGATCGGCCCGAGCTCAACGAACTCGGCAGCCACGCGCTGCAGCAGACGCTGCGGCGGCTGGATCTCGCCTTCCAGTCGTTCTTTCGCCGGGTCAAAGCGGGACAGACACCCGGCTTCCCGCGGTTCAAGGCGGCCAAGCGGTTCTCGGGCTTCGCCTATCCCGATTCCGCTGGATGGAAGCTCATGCAGCATGGCGGCAGTGGTGCCACGCTGCGCATCGGCACTGGCGAGGCTGCGATGTCCATTCGGGCGCGCGGGCGGCACCGCTTCGGCGATCAGGCAAAACCCAACGACATCACGCTCACGCGCAAAGGTGGTGGGTGGTTCGTGTCGGTGACGCTGCGCGTGCCCGACGCGACCTGTGCGCGGCAGCGCGCCGCCGGCATGCGGCGTGGCGTGGATTTCGGGATCACCGACTGGGCGACGTTCGATGATGGACGGACCATCGATAACCCGCGCTGGGTGCGCGAGGAACTGCCGCGCCTTGCCGCGCTGCAGCGGCAGCGCGCCAGGAAGAAGAAGGGATCGCTGCGCTTCAAACGGCTCGGGCGCCGCATCGCCCGGCTGCACGAGCGTATCGGCAATCGGCGCCGGGACTTCGTGCACAAGGAAACGACCAGGATGGTGCGGCAATGCGCGGTGCTGGCGACCGAAGAACTCGCACCCAAGAACATGAGCCGCAGCGCGAAGGGCACGGTGGAGACACCGGGCCGTCGCGTGCGGCAAAAGGCCGGACTCAACCGGGAAATTCTCTCGGCCGCGTTCGGCATGGCGCATCCGATGCTCGCGTACAAAGCGGAAGAAGCTGGTACGCGACTGCATCTGAGCAATACGCGCCAACTCAAACCGTCGCAGCGCTGCTCGGCGTGTTGGGAGATCGCGCCCAAGACGCTGAGCCAACGCATGCATGTGTGTGTGCCCGTGCGGGCACACGGCGCCGCGCGACCAGAACAGCGCAATGGTGGTGCTCATCGACGCATTCAACACGCAGGACACGTCTGGGACGGGCGTGGCGGCGCTGTCGCATGGTTTTCCACGTCAGCGACCCGAGCGCAGCGCCGCGGCTGAGCGTGGTCTCCGTGGGCGTGACGTCGGACCGTTCCGGCCCCGGTGAGTCCTGGCGCAGGCCCATTGTGCGCTTGCGGGCGCTCAGCCTGGCCCGGGCGGACATCATCCACGCTGGGCTGATCTGACCCGGCGGCGGCCCTGTCGATCGTCGATGGCATCGCATGAGTTGGGCGTCATCCCTATCATCATGGCCGACGCCCATCGGCTTGACCCCTGGGACGTGCGACACGACCCTCGGGTCCAACAGCGGCACCATTCCACCTGCGCGCAACCTGCCCATGTTCAATCCCAGCAAGGACGAAGTCCGTCGTTTCTTTATCGATGCATGGCGCAGGCGCGCGAACAGCGTCCTCACGCCGCTGGAAATTCTCGCGGTCCAGTGGATGGAGCAACACCCGGAATACCACGACGACCTCACCGCGCCCGATGCCCTGGAGCGGGAGTATGGCGTGGAGCAGGGCACAAGCAATCCCTTTTTGCACCTGTCCATGCATCTGTCGATCACCGAACAGGTTTCCATTGACCAGCCCCCCGGGATCAAGCAGGCCTGCCAGCTGCTGGCCTCGCGACTCGGTGAGCACGAAGCTCAGCACGCCATCATGGAATGCCTGGGCGCGATGCTGTGGACCGCGCAACGAAACGGCTTGCCGCCCGATGGCGAGGCTTATGTGGAGTGTGTGCGCCGACGCGCCACGCGCGACTGAACGCCGCGGCCTGCCCGCTCAGAGTCGAGGAACACTGCCCTCGACACCCATCACGTACCGATCCATGCGCTGGATTTGCCCATCGGACATATGCACGCCGTCGAAGAACAGACCCCCGCGGTTATCCAGGATGCGCCCCGAGAAGGGATGCAACCGCCCCCGGACGATATCCTGCTCGGATCGCCGCACTTGGCTGCGCACGCGCTCAGGCACGGCAACACCAAAGGGCGCGAGTTTCACGAAGCCCTGGGCGATGCCATCCCAGACACTCTGCGAGCGCCAGCGCCCCGCCAGCACGTCCTGCGCTGTGCGCACATAAAAGTCACCCCAATGCAAAGTGACAGCCGTCAACTGGGCACGTGGAGCGAATGCCGCCTCGTCGCTGCAGTAGCCGACGGCCCAGCAACCTTTCTCCTCGGCGATCTGCACGGCAGCGGGCGAATTCGTGTGGTGCGTGAGCACGTCGGCCCCCTGCCCCACCAAGGCGCGTGCCGCGTCCGCCTCGCGCCCCGGGTCGTACCACGTATTCACCCAAACCACTTTCATGCGCGCTTGCGGGTTCACCGCCTGCATGCCCAAGGTGAAGGCGTTGATGCCCTGAATGACCTCGGGAATCGGAAATGACGCCACCATACCCGCCACGCCAGTGCGACTCATATGGCCGGCGACCATGCCTGACAGGTACCGCCCTTGATAGAAGCGCCCGTTGTACGCACCCACATTGGCGGCGAGCTTGTAGCCCGAACATTGCTCGAAAACCGTGCGCGGAAAGTTGCGGGCCGCGCGCATCACGGGCTCCATGTAGCCAAAGCTGGTGGTGAAGATCAGCTCCTCGCCTTGATGAGCAAGCTCGCTCACGACGCGCTCGGCATCCGGCCCTTCCGGCACGTTGGCGACAAAGCGGCTATGCACCGCGCGCCCAAGCACCCGCTGCATGTGGAGCCGTCCCCGATCATGCTGTGCTGTCCAACCCGTTGCGCCCACCGGGGTGACATAGACAAAGGCCACGCGCAATGGGGCACTGCGCACGACGGCCCGTGGGCGGCTCACCGATGGCGTGGAGTTCTGTGCCCGCGCCCAGGGTGCGGAAGCGCAGGCGCTTGCCAGGCCAGCGAGAAGCTGCCTGCGACTGAGGTTTTGCACCATGGTTGTCCTCAACATGGCTCCCAAAATGAATGCCGCCAGCGGCAGGGAGCGGCTGCGCTGAGGCTCAACGCTCTATTGTAGAAAGCGCCGTGGGCATGCCTGTACCCAAGTAGGCCGCGCAACCGGAGCAATCCGCAGCAGCCGTGGCCTGGACACCCGATGACATAGGACCGATTCGTGCGGTGCAGGTGTCGGGCAAGCCCGCGCGTTTTCGTACCGATGCTCGGCGTGCGCCTGATCAGTCCCCCTCCAACCAAGGAGCAACTCGGGAGCCGAAAAGGCGCAGGTGCTGCGCGACGCGTCGCCACACCATTGCGGCGCGCCAAAGCGAAGGCACGCTCGGGCGCGAGCGCCCCTTCGCTAAGCACGTCCAATTCGCCCGTGGGCAATCCCAGATTGCACGGATCAGGGACGCGCGCGGCACAGCCGCCGCGCGCGCCTGCCCCGCTATTTGCCCGGCACTTGGCCTTCCACACCCTTGACGTAGAAGTCGATGCCATGCAGGAACTTGTCGTCGCCAATGGCACCCGCCGCCAGCACTGTGGCGCCGTTCTGGCCGAGGATCGGACCTTGCCAAATATGGAAGCTGCCGTTTTTGAGTCCGGCCTTGACCATCTCCACGCGTTTGCGAACGGCAGCGGGTACTGCAGGATTGATCGAAACCAGGTCGATCGCGTCGTGACGCACACCCCACCAGATCTGCTCGGGCTTCCACGTCCCGGCAAGCACTTTGCCCGTTTCATCCACGTACACCGGGGTCCAGTTGATGACGGCCGATGCCAGATGCGCCTTGGGACCGAACTTGGCCATATCGCTGTCCCAGCCGAACGCATATTTACCGAGCTTTTCAGCGGTCTCCAGCACTGCGGGCGAGTCGGTGTTCTGAAAGAGCACGTCGGCGCCCTGGTTGACCAACGAGGTGGCCGCCTCGGTTTCCTTCGGCGGATCGAACCACTTGTTCACCCAAACCACTTTGGTCTTGATCTTTGCGTTGACCGACTGCGCTCCCAAGGTAAAGGAATTGATGTTGCGCAACACCTCCGGAATGGGCACCGAGCCCACGACACCCAGCACCCCGGTTTTGCTCATCCCGCCCGCCACCACGCCTGCCATGTACGCGCCCTCATAGGTGCGCGCATCGTAGGTTCCGACGTTGGCTGCGGTTTTGTAGCCGGTGGCATGTTCGAACTTCACCTTGGGGAAGTCACGCGCCACGCGCAACACCGATTCCATGAACCCAAAACTGGTGGCGTAGATCAACTCATTACCCTGCTGGGCCAAGTCGCGCAAGACGCGCGCCGCATCAGGACCCTCGGGCACATTCTCGACGAACTGGGTCACAACCCTGCCGCCAAAATGGGCCTGCATGGCCTTGCGCGCCTGGTCATGTGCGTAGCTCCAACCGGCGACGCCCACGGGGCCGACGTAGATGAAACCGACTTTGAGCGGGCTGGCGCTGCGCGCCAGTGCGGGCAGCCCGGCAGCACCAGCAGCAAGTGCCGCCCCCAGATAACGAATCCGATCCCTGTTTTGCATGATGCGAGTTCTCCGATGGTTGTGACAGCAAACTGTATACACGTTTCGTGCCTGGGTGAATGACACCCGCTTGCCAGGCCTCCCCTGGGCAGGCCGGTGCTGCGCCGAACCACGCTCAGGCCGTCGGACGGAACACCTTACCAAGAGACGCCGGCATGTTGATCCGAATCCAGGTCGGGTTGCGTGAGATCAGCGCCAGCACAACGATGGTGGCGAGATAGGGAAGCATCGACAGCAGTTGCGAAGGCACCTGCACGCCGCGCCCCTGAAAGTAGAACTGCAGCATGGTCACGCCGCCGAACAGGTAAGCGCCCAGGAGCACGCGGGCGGGCCTCCAAGTTGCAAAAGTGGTCAGTGCAAGTGCGATCCAGCCACGCCCGGCCGTCATCCCCTGCACCCACATCGGCGTGTAGATGACCGAGAGGTAAGCCCCTGCAATGCCGCATAACGCACCACCCACCATCAGGGCTGCCAACCGGATGCGACGCACCGGATAGCCCAATGCATGGGCGGACTCAGGCGACTCGCCCACTGCGCGCAGCACGAGCCCCGCGCGGGTGCGGTGCAGAAACACGTGAATGCCCCAGGCAAGCAGCATCGCCACGTAGACCATGAGATGGTGCGAAAACAACGCGGCCCCAAAAAAGGGCAGATCCGACAGCCACGGGATGTGAACGTGGCCGAAGGGTGCCAAGTTGCGACCGACGTCGTTCATACCCAGGAAGGCCGACAGGCCCGCGCCGAAGAGAGACATCGCAAGCCCCGTGGCATACTGGTTCGTGCCCAGCCACAGCACGAGCACGCCAATAGCCGCTGCCAGCACACTGCCAACCACGGCCCCCGCACCAAACGCCAACCACTGATTGCCCGTGGCAACGGCCACGGCAAAGCCAGCGATTGCGGCCATCAACATCATGCCTTCGGCGCCCAGGTTGACCACACCCGATTTCTCGTTGATCAGCAGTCCAAGAGAAGCCAGCGCCAACGGCGTGCCTGCCGATAGCGCCGAAGCCAACAGCAGTGCGTACTCATGCATGGCGCATCCCGCGGCCCGTGATCCTCACGCGATGCGTCACAAGCGTATCGGCCGCAAGCAGGCAAAACAGCAGCAGGCCCTGGAACACGCCGGTCATCGCATTGGGCAGACCCAGGCGTGACTGCGCGAGTTCACCGCCGATATAGAACATGGCCATCAACACGCCCGAAAACACAATGCCAATGGAATTGAGCCGACCAACAAAAGCCACGATGATGGCGGCGAAGCCGTAGCCCGGCGAAACATGCGGCGTGAGCTGCCCGAGCGGCCCGACCGCTTCGAGCGCACCGGCCAGCCCACTCAGCCCCCCCGAGAGCAGCAGCACGGTCCACAGCGACTTGCGCGCCGAGAATCCGGCGTAGCGCGCCGCATCTGCGGCCTGCCCACCCACGACCAGCCGAAACCCCTGCAACGTGCGGCTCATGAACAGGCTCATGGCTGCCACGGCCAGCAGCGCGATGGCGAAACCGATGTTCAGCCGTGTATCCGGAATCAATTTGGGAAGCGTGGTGCTGGCCGCGAACAAGGCTGTTTGCGGAAAGTTGTAGCCCTCGGGGTCTTTCCAGGGGCCATACACGAGATAGTCCAAAAGGTTTTGAGCCACATACACCAGCATCAGGCTCGTGAGGATTTCGTTGGCGTGGAAACGATCGCGCAGCACGGCCACAAGGGCAGCCCAGAGCATGCCGCCGAGGACTCCAGCGACCAGAATCGGCACCAGAATCCAGCGCGTGGTGTCGTCCGTCGCCTGCAGCGCCACACCACTTGCCGCGATCGCTCCAAGCAGCAACTGGCCTTCGGCACCAATGTTCCACACATTGGCGCGATAGCACGCCGCCAGCCCCAACCCGCAGAGGATGAGGGGTGTGGCCTTAAGGCCCAGTTCGGACAAGCCGTAAAGCCCTTTCAATGGTTCGACAAAGAACAGTGCCAGCCCGTCAAGCGGATTTTTGCCCAGCGCCGCAAACATGAGCGCACCAAACAGAACCGTCGCCGCCAGAGCAATGAGCGGTGAAAGCACCAGCATGGTGCGCGAAGGCGCCGGTCGCGCCTCAAGCTGCAACATGGGAACCCTCCGCGGGAGTCTCACACAGCGCGGCAGACGCTTCATCCTCACGCCAAAGGCCACTCATCCATTGCCCGATGCGCTCCACCGTGGCCTGGCCTGTGGGCACCGCCGGTGACAATCGTCCACGGGCGATGACTGCGATGCGATCGCAAATTTCGAACAATTCGTCTAGCTCCTCGGAAATAACCAGCAGCGCGCAGCCTGCATCGCGCAGTGCGAGGAGCTCGCCGCGAATCTGTGCCGACGCACCAACATCCACGCCCCAGGTCGGCTGCGCCACCGCCAGCACTTTGGGGTTGCCGGCGATTTCGCGCCCGACGATGAACTTTTGCAGATTTCCTCCCGACAGGCTCTGCGCCACGGCCTGCGGACCGGTTGCGCGCACACCGAAACGCGCAATGATGCCCCGCGCCTGCGCGGCCACAACGCCCCAACGGATCCAGCCTTTGCGCACAGCCGGCGCGTCGGCGTGAGTGAGAAGGGTGTTTTCGGCAAGCGTCATGGCGGGCACGGCGCCTCGGCCGAGGCGCTCCTCGGGGATCACCCGAAGCCCGGCATGCCGCCTGGCCTCGGGACGGCTCGCTCCAAGCTCCTGACCGAACAAGCGCACACGTCCGGCGAGCGGCGCACGCGCGTCCTCACCCGACAGCAGCGATAGCAGCTCCTGCTGGCCATTTCCCGATACACCTGCGATGCCGAGGATCTCGCCTGCACGCACTTTCAGGCTGACCTCGACGAGTGAGACCCCAAAAGGGTCGGCAGCGGGCTGGCTCAGCTTGTCCAGTTCCAGCGCAACCTCGCCGGGCTTGCGCGCGTGGCGCTGTGGCATCGTGATGTCAGCGCCGATCATCAACCGCGAAAGACTCGCGTTGCTTTCCTTCGCCGGATCGACTTCGCCCACGACTCTGCCCGCGCGCATCACCGTACAGTGGTGGCACAGGGCGCGGATTTCGTCGAGCTTGTGGCTGATGTAAAGAATGCTGCAACCCGTATCGGCCAACCGGCGCAGCGTGACAAACAGCGTGTCGACAGCCTGCGGCGCAAGCACCGAGGTCGGCTCATCGAGTATCAGCAGTTGTGGTTCCGTGAGCAGCGCGCGGATGATTTCCACGCGCTGGCGCTCGCCCACAGACAAGGTGTGTACCCGGCGGTCCGGGGCGACATCCAGGCCGTAACCAGCTGACACCTGAACAATGCGCTTTGTCACCGCAGCCAAGCTCGGACCTGGCGGCAGGCCCAACCAGATGTTTTCGGCAACACTCAGCGTGTCGAACAGGGAAAAGTGCTGGAAGACCATGGCGACCCCGAGCGCGCGCGCCACGTGGGGGCTGCGCATCGAGACGTCCTCGCCATTGAAACGGATGCTGCCTGCATCGGGCTGCACCACACCAAAGATCACCTTCATCAAGGTCGATTTACCCGCGCCGTTTTCGCCCAGGACGGCATGAATCTGCCCCGGCGCCACGCGCAGGCTCACGCTGTCGTTGGCGACGACGCCCGGATAGCGCTTGGTGATGCCCTGCAGTTCGAGTCGCCACGTCATGGTGGTGAGGGGGTCAAAGCGACGAGCAGTCCGCAGGACCGAGGTCTCCGTAAGCATGACTCTGCGCATGCACATCAGCCTCCGGCCACAGCTCGTCAGTCGGAATTTTGCATCCTCGCACATAGACCGCCGCGACGTTGCGTTCGTCGGCAAGCGTCATCCATGCGAACAACCGCTCATGCAAGCTGCGTGCCATGTCCTGCCGCCGCTGCTGCACCGCGCCATCAGCCCAGCGCCACACCACCACGTCAGCCATGGTGCCGGCGCCGAAATGACCGATCTCATGATCCAGCTCCAAACTGCGCGCTGCGCCCCGCGTCGCCGCATGGAGCGCAGCCCAGGCAGGCATGCTCTGGCCCTGCAGGGCCAGAACCTTGTAGCCATCGGCCAATGTGCGAAGCTGGCACAGGCTTGTGCCGCCACCTACATCACTTGCGGGAACAACCTGTACACCCGCCGCGCGTGCGCGCGCCCAGTCAAACAACCCGCTACCCAGGAACAGGTTCGATGAAGGTGAAAACGCGATACTGGTCCCGGTCTGCGACAGCAGCGCTCGGTCGGTATCGTCCACCCAGATTCCATGAGCCAGGATACTGCGGCTCGTGAGCAGCCCGGCCCGTGCGTAGACGTCGAGGTAGCTGCGGCTTTGCGGAAACAGTTCGGCGATCCACTGCACTTCGTCGCGGTTCTCGGCCAAATGACTCTGCATGTACAAGCCGCCCGCGCACCTTTCATAAGCCTTCAGCAGCCCTCCAGCCATGGCCAGCTGTGCGGGGCTACTCGTCGCGGCAAAGCGCGGCGTGACGGCATAGGCCAAGCGATCCACGCCGTGCCAACGCTCAATCGAATCGACACAGTCGCGCTCGGCCTGCGTGGCGTCGTCGCGCAGTTCCTCCGGACAATTGCGGTCCATAAGCACCTTGCCAGTGACAAGCCTCATGCCCAAGCGCTGCGCCACGCTGAACAGGGCCTCGCTGCTATTGCGGTGCACCGTCGCGAATACGACAGCCGCGGTGGTGCCATGGGAGAGCGAAGCGCGCAGAAAACGCTCCGCACCCAGACGGCATTGTTCGGGATCGGCATAACGCGCCTCGGCCGCAAACGTGTAGCGTGCCAACCAGTCGAGCAAGGGCGCGCCAAACGAGGCGATCACATCAAGTTGCGGGGCATGCACGTGCGGATCGATGAAACCAGGAAGGACAAGATGCCCTCGCCAGTCCTCACGCACCCAAGAGGCATCGGGCGGCGCATCGGCAGCACGCACCCCCAGAATGCGGCCGTCTTCTACCAGCAACCAGCCATCCGGCTCGAACTGCACAGCGTCACCCCCATCCTCGCCCCACCCCGGATCGCCGAGAAAGTGAAGGATGTCGCCCCGCAACGCAACGCGCAGGCTTGGACGGGGCTGGGCAGACGGCTCGGACATTCCCTGGTGCTCGACAATACGCGATTCGAAGAGATATTCTGGGCGCGCCACCCGGCCATTGCGCCTTAATGTGCCAAGGCTCAAGCGTACCGCACGAAACCCAGGGTCGTCGCCCCAGGAAATGGGATGCTTCTGGCCGGCATGCCAGCTTGCCATCGCCCGTCCTCGGCTTGCCGCCGCCGGTTGCGCGGCAAGGGCCAAGCGCCTTGCCGCGCAACGCATGCAGCAGCTCACAGGCAGTCGCTCAGCTAGGTTCCGGCTTCGCGAAACCGCCTGAACGCGCCCGGGAAAGGCAGGGGCTCGGCGACAACTACGAGGTGCATCCTACACTTCGCTCTTATCTGTGCCCAACGGACCACCCATCGGAGAATCATCATGGCCAAAGGTCAACAACGCAGCAACAAAGAAGCGAAAAAGCCCAAGCTTGATAAATCCCCCGCAAAGCCGATCTCGCCGCTTGCGGTCAAACCCGCGATCACCACGGTTGTACCGGATCGGCACAAGAAGAAATAAAAATGCGGCGCGCCGCATGCAGCACCGCGGCGGGGCGGCGCTTCCCGCAGCCGAAGATGCGCGACGGCAGGTCCATCGGACGACGCCCCGCCACGTTTTCGAGAGTCGGCCCGTCCCGAGCGGCTGCAGTCGGTACCCTAGGCGTTCCGGAGTTGCTGCGCGCAACCTCCGTTTGTGAATCGGGCCTGCCGTGCGAGAGGATTCGCGTGCCCGACACCCGAGCAAGCTGGCACCACGAAAGCCGAGCCACGATCGATGGCGAAGGCTTCGGCCGACACACCGCGTGCCGCGCACCGGCAGGCACGCTCACCGCTGCTATGCGCCATCCATAGAAGCACTTCTTTGTACGGAAGCCCGTCTACCCGGCACGACGATCAGAGGTGGACTTGCGCCGCTGGCGCCACAGCAGCAAGCCGCCGAGCGCGACGAGCACGCAGCCAATAGCGACGTAGCCGTCGCCCAGGCGGTGCGTGAACGTGGCCATGCCGGCAAAGGCCAAGGGCCCGGCGAAGGCACCGCAGAAAGTGAAAAACAGGGTCCCGCCCGTGAGCACGCCGGCCATGCCGGTAGGGGCCAAGCGCGCGACCTCTGCGAGGTATACGCCGTTCCAGCCGGTCGCCGTGGCGCCGAACGCGAGTGCCAGTGCGAACAGTGCCAGCGGCGGCCAGTCCGGGCGCATGCCGCCAGCGAGCACGGCACACCCCCCCATGGCCACCGCAAGCAGTGCCAGCATGCGCGACGGGCGCACCCAGTGGTCGCTGGCCCAGCCCCACGCGATACGCCCGAGCACTCCGGCGGCCTGCGCGGTCGCCAGCAGCAGCCCTGCGCGTATCGGCGTGAGCCCGGCGCCGGCATGCCCCTGCGCGACCAGGTACGTCGCCATGCTCGCCTGCATGGCCGCGAAGAACACCGTGCAGATGGCGAGTTCGCGTACCGCCGGGTGGCGCCACACCATGCGCAAGGTGCGCAGCGAACCGGCGAGCGCCAAGCGGTGTGCGGGCTCGCGGCGTGCATCGAAACGTTCGCGCACGGGCTGCAGCAAGCCCGAGCAGACCAGGCAGGCCAGTGCCAGCAGCGGCAGCGCGCCCTGCCAGCCCATGCGCTGCTCGGCGCCGGGCAGCAGGGCCCCGGCGAGCATGCCGCCGAGCGGCACGCCAGTCTGCTTGATGGAAAACACGAGGCCGCGCCAGCGAGGCGCCACCTCGTCGGCGAACAGGTGCGAGCTGGCCGGTGTGGCCGAGCCGTAGCCAATGCCGATGAGCAGAGCGCCGGGCAGCAGCAACGCCACGCGACCGCTGGCGACCAGTCCCAACCCGCAGGCACTCAGTCCGAGACAGAACTGCGCCACGCGCACCGCGCCGTAGCGCACGACCGGCCCGCCCACGTTGATCGCTGAAAGCATCGCGCCGACGTACAGCGCGCCGCTGAACACGCCCACCGCGCTCAGCGGCAGCGCAGTGGCCGCAGCCACCGCCGGAGCGATCGCCGGCACCGCAAGCGCGACCATGGACACCAGGGTCTGCACCGCCAACATGCTCACCAGCGCCAGCGCCGGGAATGCCCCGGAGCCCTGCGCCGGCGGCACGCCGCCGCTTTGCGAGGCGCTCAAGATTCCCATGCCGCCACTGCGTCGGCGGGACCGTTTCCGAACATATTGTTGCTCACCATTGCATCGTAGCTCGGGGGGTCATGGCCACGCGCAGGGCGATGGCGTCGACCGCGGAGATGGGGCCCGCCTGGAACGTCGCGAGCACGCCACGCAGGCGTGGCTATGCGAGCCCCTGGAGGACAGGCGCATCGCCTGGCCGTGCCACATGCCTATCGGCGGGTGCCAGCGCCAAGGAGCAGGCGGCTGCGCGCTGCAGCCGCAGCAGGATTTCCGGCAAGCGCGGCCACCCCGGCCGGCCGAGCTGACAGCGCAGCCTTCTCAAATGCACGGCGGACTGCCGCATAGCCACAATTTTCGAGCCAAGCATTCAGACTGGAAATCCGAGCTGATGGCGCCAGCGGGATGCTGTGATGACGGCAAAGCAACACAGGTGATGTGGATTCTTGAATCCTGGCGAATGGCCATTACGGTAGATTGGGGACGACCCTCACCTAAATGAGGGGCTCCTCACCTGGGAGGAACATCATGAGCACGTTCATACGATTTCTGCACAAAGCTTTTCCAGGCCTCGAGTCGCAAGAGGGGCTCAACGAGGATTACCTTGCGCAGTCTGTCGACACGGCAGACCTTGAGCGCCGCATGCACGACCTATAGTACAGCGGCATCGAGCATGAGCCTTACCCGCTGAGCACGTCAGTGCCCGGCGTTTCGGGCTGGAGGCCGATGTGGTAACCAGCGACACCTCTGATTACGCTTGAGCTCAGGGCGCGAAACTGTGGTCCGGCGTGGCAAACACTTACGACCCGGCACCCTTCTTTTCTGCAACCAAGATGCTGCTACGCGTGCCGTTTGATGCGCAGCGTGAGCAATACGCGAGCCCGGTTCGAGCAGGACTCGTCGAGCGCAATGCTACCCACGTAGGTGTGTCGTGAGTAACCGTGGGTGTTGCCAGCAGAGGCCCTCGGAACTAAGGATAAGCGGTAGAGCAACCCGCTGCCGCGGCAGAATCTGAGGTGCATGGCGACGAACTTGGTGACAGGTGATGCAGTGTGCAGTCACCAAGCCTCGCCCAGTCTCCCGCGCAACCACATCAGGACCCATGAACAAGCTGCGCGCATCAAGAGTTGGCCAGTCCGCCTGCCGATAAATCTGCTTGCTAGACAGGTGCAGAGCTGGGTGGTCTGCACCACCGAAGCACCCGCGGCGCATCGTCCAAGGCCTGATTCGAGTGGCTTCTTGTCGTCATAAGTGTCCTTGGAAATCCAAGAAGACCGTGCGCGCGGCACCAACCGCGCCGATTTGGCACCGATTTGGCACAGCGGGCCCCGGAAAGCACAAAGGCCGCAGAATCTGCGGCCTTTGCAAGTTCTTCATTTTCCGAAGAAAATTCAGGAAATTCATGGTCGGGGTGAGAGGATTCGAACCTCCGGCCTCTACGTCCCGAACGTAGCGCTCTACCAGGCTAAGCTACACCCCGATGAGGATTCGCAGCATATCAGCATGCCGATCATGCATTGCGATCCAAAGAGTAAGAACACAAGTTTATCAGAGCCTCACGAGCAGGAGTGACTGCTAGACCCTCGATCAGGCTTCGCGCGCGGTTGAGTTCGGTCTGCGCACTGGCGTAGACGACGTCAAGCGCGCCGCATTTCTGAACAATTTGCAGAACTCGGGGCATCTCATCCGACAGGCCTTCGCGGATGGCGTCTTCAATGACCTTGCGCTCGGGCGGCGAGCAGCGCTTCATGGCGACAATCAGGGGAAGAGTGGGCTTACCCTCACGCAAATCATCACCGACGTTTTTGCCCATCTCGGCGGCCTTGCCGCTGTAATCCAAAGCATCGTCAATCAATTGGAAGGCTGTACCGATGCACCGGCCATAGCTGGCGGCCGCCGCCTCATGCTCCGCGCTGGTGCCCGCAAGCACGGCCCCAATGCGAGCGGCAGCCTCGAACAAGGTAGCGGTCTTGTAATTGATGACCTGCAGATAACGCTCGTCGCCGATATCCGGGTCATGCATGTTCAGCAACTGCAGAACTTCACCTTCGGCGATGACGTTGGTGGCGTCAGCCAGGATTTGCAGAATGCGCATGTCGCCAGCTTTCACCATCATCTGGAAAGCGCGCGAGTACAGAAAATCCCCGGCCAGGACGCTGGCCGCGTTGCCGAAAGTGGCATTCGAGGTCTTGCGCCCGCGCCGCAATTCGGACTCGTCGACCACGTCGTCGTGCAGCAGAGTGGCGGTGTGAATCAACTCGACCACCGCCGCAAGCAGATGATGGTGCGGTCCCTGATAGCCGTGCGCCTTGGCGATGAGCAGCAACAGCGCCGGGCGTAATCGCTTGCCTCCGGCAGAAACGATGTAGGCACTGATCGCATTGATCAGCTGCACCTCGGACGTGAGATTGTGCCGGATGGTCGCATCGACCTCCAGCATGTCCGAAGCTATTGGAGCAAGTATCGACTGAATCGAGTGCGAGGAGGTCACGAAGTGCGCTGGTCTAAGGATGGGTTCGCGCTGATGGCGGCGCGGATCATGGCCAAGAAGGCCTGCGGCATTTTATAGGCCTCGCCATGGCAGCAGGCCGGCTTGAACCCACACGGCAGCAAGGTATGCCACGTACCGAACCGTCGCGCGCCGGTCCCGCACACGGCAGCGAGCGCGAACATGACGCAACCGCTGGGCTCTGCTATGATGCAATGTTCATCGGCCAATGGAGGACTTGCGTGCTCCATGCGCTGATTCGTCGAGCCCAGGTGAGGACCCGTGCTCGAAGTACGGACGTTTAGCGACGTCAATAAGCGGTGCTGGCGGAAAAGTCAGTTGCGCATGGGGCGCAGGCGCTCGGTAGCTTGATACGAGCGGGTGAACCCATACAGCCACGACTTGAACGACGCACATTCAATTTCAGGAGTTGTCATATGTATGCGGTCATAAAAACCGGTGGCAAGCAGTACAAAGTCTGCGCCGGCGAAAAGATCAAGGTAGAACAGTTATCCGCAGACATTGGCCAAGACATCGTGATCGATCAGGTGCTCGCCGTCTTTGATGGCGCGGACACCCGTATCGGCACCCCGCTATTGGCGGGTGCGGCGGTGAAGGCCAAAGTCTTGGCGCATGGGCGAGGCGAGAAGGTGCATATTTTCAAAATGCGCCGTCGCAAGCACTATCAGAAGCGGCAAGGACACCGGCAGAACTACACCGAGCTGCAAATCGAAAGCATTGCTGCTTGAGGAGCAAGAAACATGGCACAGAAAAAAGGTGGCGGTTCAACCCGCAACGGGCGTGACTCCGAAGCCAAGCGGCTGGGGGTCAAGGCCTTCGGTGGCGAGGCCATCCCGGCCGGCTCGATCATCGTGCGCCAGCGCGGCACACGCTTTCATGCAGGCGTCAACGTGGGCATGGGCAAGGATCACACGCTGTTCGCGCTGGTCGACGGGCAAGTGCAATTCGGCCGTAAGGGCGAGCACAACCGCCAGTACGTCAACATCACCCCGCTGAACACGGCCGAGGCCTGAGTTTGGCTGGTGCCGGAGCCTTCCGGCACCTTCACTGGCAGTGCTCAAGCCCCGGCTTGCGGCTCCCTGGCATTGCGTCCAGAGAGTGGCAAACCGGGGCTTGTGTTTTCGGGTCCAAAAATTGTGAAATTCATCGACGAAGCGCAGATCGAAGTCTTTGCCGGCAATGGCGGCAACGGCTGCATGTCCTTTCGTCGCGAAAAGTTTATCCCCTTCGGTGGCCCCGACGGCGGTGATGGCGGGCGTGGCGGCCATGTCTATGTGCAAGCCGACTCCAACCTCAACACCCTGATTGATTTCCGTTACCAGCGCCTGTACCGGGCACGCAATGGGGAACATGGTCGTGGTGCCGACCAATTCGGGGCGGCTGGCGAGGACATGCTGTTGCGTGTGCCGGTGGGCACCCTTGTTCGGGATGCGGAGACCGACGAGGTGGTGGCGGATCTCACCCAATCGGGGCAGCGCATTGTGCTTGCCCACGGCGGAGCAGGCGGCCTTGGCAACCTGCGCTTTAAGTCCAGCACGAACCGCGCCCCGCGTCAAAGCACGCCGGGTCAACCCGGGGAACAGCGCAAGCTGCATCTCGAACTCAAGGTGCTTGCCGATGTGGGCCTTCTGGGCATGCCCAACGCAGGCAAGAGCACATTTATCGCCGCAGTGTCGAACGCACGCCCCAAGATTGCCGATTACCCCTTCACGACCCTGCACCCGCAACTAGGCGTCGTGCGTCTGGGCGAAGGCCAGAGTTTCGTCGTTGCTGACATACCCGGGCTCATCGAAGGCGCGGCCGAAGGTGCTGGCCTCGGGCACCAGTTCCTGCGCCATCTGCAGCGCACCCGTTTGCTGCTGCACCTCGTGGATGTGGCTCCTTTCGACCCCGCAGCCGATCCCGTGCGCGATGCGCGTAGCGTAGTTGCTGAGTTGAAGAAATACGACCCTGAGCTTGCGGCCAAGCCCCGCTGGCTTGTACTCAACAAGATCGACATGGTTCCGGCCGAGGAACGCAAGGCGCGCACCGCAGACATCGTGCGCCGCCTGCGCCATAAGGGGCCCGTGTATGTGATCTCGGCACTGGCGCGCGAAGGCCTTGAGCCCCTCCTGCGCGACATATTCGAGGCTGTTCGGGCCGCTGCACCCGCCGAGCCGGAGCCGCCGACCGATCCCCGCTTCGCCCAACATGAGCAATGAGTCCGTGCCTCCCACATCCGTGATCGCCGGGGCACGCCGGTTGGTCGTCAAGGTCGGCTCGAGCCTGGTCACGGATGAAGGTCGTGGCATCGACCATGGCGCCGTGGCGCTTTGGGCGCAACAGATTGTGGCACTGCACGCTCTGGGCAAGGAAGTCATCCTGGTGTCCAGTGGCGCCATCGCCGAGGGGATGAAACGTCTGGGTTGGGCCAAGCGACCGAGCGAAATCCCTGAACTGCAGGCGGCGGCTGCCGTCGGTCAGATGGGACTCGCACAGGCCTACGAAACAGCATTCAGCGCGCATGGCCGGCATTGCGCGCAGATCCTGCTGACGCACGCCGATCTTGCCAACCGCCAGCGCTACCTGAACGCCCGAAGCACCCTCGTGACCTTGCTCGCGCACGGCGTCGTGCCAGTGATCAACGAAAACGACACGGTGGTCACCGATGAAATCAAAGTCGGCGACAACGATACGCTTGGTGCGCTGGTGACGAACCTGGTGGAAGCCGACGCGCTCATCATCCTGACCGACCAGCGCGGCTTGTACTCGGCCGATCCCCGCAAGGACCCCTCAGCACGACTGATCGCCGACGCACGGGCCGACGATGCTTCGCTCGCCGCCATGGCCGGGGGCGCAGGCAGCGCCATCGGCAAGGGCGGCATGCTGACCAAGGTCTTGGCTGCGCGGCGTGCGGCGCAAAGCGGGGCGCACACGGTCATTGCCAGCGGACGGGAGCGCGAGGTGCTGCTGCGCCTGGCAAGCGGCCAGTGCATTGGCAGCCAGTTGCGCGCGGGTGCCGGGAAACTGGCTGCGCGCAAGCAATGGATGCTTGATCACCTGCAGACTGCCGGACGCGTGGTTGTGGACGCCGGTGCGGCCCACCACCTGCGCGAAGGTGGCGCCAGCTTGCTGCCCGTGGGGGTCGTCGATGTGCTTGGCGAGTTCGAGCGCGGCGATGTGATCGTCGTGCTCGACGATCAGGGCCGGGAGATTGCACGGGGACTGAGCAATTACGCGTCTGCGGAAGCCCGGCTCATCCGGCGCGCTCCAACCGCGCAGATCGAACCCATTCTCGGATTCATCGAGGAATCCGAACTCATTCACCGCGACAACATGGTCCTGACACAGCTTGCCGCCGGGTGACCGCCGCGCCGAGCCACACGCCGCACGGCCCGGGTCTGTCGCCGAGCACCTGGAAGGACGCTCAGCCCACGCCGTCAAGGCGTGGGCTGAGGGCCATGCAAACCCTGCCTGAGGTTTTCCACGATGGTCTCAGCGGAGCCCGCTGCGCGCCCATTCTCGCAAAGGTAGTCCGAGGCAAGCACTCCATGGATGCGTGTGAATCCGCCCACGTTCACGGCGATCCAATCCGTCTGCGGATTCCGAACCCACTGTTGTCCACCCGCACTCCAAACCCCGTAAACATGCCAGGCGTTTTGCGCGCAGTCCAAGCCCTCATAGCTGACATTGCGCACGCCTTCCGCGCTTTGCGCCACCAGGACGTAACGCACCACGGTGTCGCTGGCGACGCTGATACTGGACAGATCGACAAAAAATCCCATCGTCGAGCCGCCAGTGACGGAAACCTTTTGCAGCGCGGCCTCTTGCGGAGCCTTGGGAAATTGAACGGCGACGGCGCTTGCAGGGGGCTTCAATGGCCCGAACAAGCCCTCTTGATTTTCCGAGGCTTGGGCAAAGGCAAGACTGGTTGCCGAGCACAGCAGCAGGCTGCATGCCAGCGCACGCGCGGCCTGCCGCAATGGGAACGAGTGGATCATTCGGGAACCGGTTCGTGAGTGAAGGCGCCATGCAAAGGACGCCCATGGCGTAGATTGGCCCGCAAATAGCGCGTACGCGGCTCCAGTCTCGGCAGCAAGTGCGAAAGCTCCGACAGGGCCTGCTGGTAGACGTCACGCTTGAACTCGATCACGCTATCCAGTGCAATCCAGTAGTCATTCCAGCGCCAGGCGTCAAACTCCGGGTGGCTGGTCGCACGCAGGCACACATCACAATCGCGCCCGGTAAGCTTGAGAAGAAACCAGATCTGCTTCTGGCCTTTGTAAATGCCCCGGCTGTCGCGCCGCAGGTATTGCTGCGGGACGTCATAGCGCAACCAGTTGCGGGTGCGCCCCAGCACATGCACATGGCAGGGCTTCAGCCCGACCTCCTCGAACAGTTCGCGGTACATCGCCTGCTCGGGGTTTTCTCCGGCGTTGATGCCACCTTGCGGGAATTGCCAGGAATGCGCACTCACCCGCTTGCCCCAAAACACCTGATTTTTGGTGTTTAGCAGGATGATGCCGACGTTGGGACGATAGCCTTCGCGGTCCAACATGGCCAATATCCTTCATCTTTTAGAATCGTGATTTGATTATAGGCACCGGCTTGCGCGTTGCCGATCCCCTCTGGCCCTTTCCGCAAGACCGGCAAGGTCGGACACTGCAGCATCCCCTTCCCCACTGTCTCCAGGCAAACCCTTCATGCGCGTTTCCCGCTTTTTCATTTCGACCCAGAAAGAAGCCCCGGCTGATGCCGAAGTCGCCAGCCAAGCCCTGATGTTGCGTGCCGGGATGATCAGAAAGCTCGCAGCTGGCCTGTACACCTACATGCCGCTGGGGCTGCGCAGCATCCGCAAGGTGGAGGCCATCGTGCGCGAGGAAATGACGCGTGCCGGCGCCATCGAACTGCTGATGCCCGTGGTGCAACCGGCCGAACTCTGGCAGGAAACCGAACGCTGGGAACACTATGGCGCGGAACTCCTGCGCATCAAAGACCGCCACCAACGTGACTTCGTCGTTCAGCCCACGTCCGAGGAGGTGGTCACCGACATCGCGCGCGGCGAGATTCGCTCCTGGCGGCAACTTCCCTTGAATTTCTTTCATATTCAGACCAAATTCCGCGACGAGCGGCGGCCGCGCTTCGGCGTGATGCGCGCACGTGAGTTCACGATGAAGGACGCCTACTCCTTCGACCGGGATTACGCCGGCGCCCAGCAGAGCTACCAGACCATGTATGCGGCGTATCAGCGCATCTTCCAGCGTTTTGGATTCGAGTTTCGCGCCGTGGCGGCGGACTCCGGTGCGATCGGGGGCTCGATGAGCCACGAGTTCCATGTCATCGCCGAGACGGGCGAGGATTCGATTGCCTACTGTCCGCAGTCCGACTTCGCAGCGAACGTGGAACTGGCCGAGGCGCTGCCGCTGATTGCCCGGCGCGCAGCCCCTATGGCTCCGCTGCGCAAGACGCCTACGCCGGGCGCGGCGAAATGCGAGGACGTCGCCGCCCTGCTTGGCATCCCGCTTGAGCACACGGTCAAGTCGGTGGTCATGGCCGTGGAGGCGCCCCTCGGCGAGTCCCGCGTCGCGTCGACGGCTATCGTGCTTCTGCTGGTGCGTGGCGACCATGCGGTGAACGACATCAAGGTCAGCAAATTGCCTGGCATGAAGGACGCACGCATGGCCACGGAGGCGGAAATCATCGAACATTTCGGATGCAGCCCTGGCTACCTTGGACCCATCGGGACTGCACGTGCAGTGCGGATCGTGGCCGACCGCACTGTGGCGGCCATGCACGATTTCGTGGTTGGCGCCAATGCCACGGACTTCCACTACACCGGCGTGAATTGGGACCGTGATCTTCCAGAGCCCGAGGTTGCTGACATCCGCAACGTGGTCGCTGGCGATCCGAGCCCTGATGGCAAGGGTCAACTTGCCATTTGCCGCGGGATTGAGGTGGGCCATGTGTTCTACCTCGGCACCAAGTATTCGGCCCCGATGGGCGCAACGTTCCTTGATGAGAACGGGAAATCCAAAACGCTGGAAATGGGCTGCTACGGCATCGGCATCACCCGCATCCTCGGCGCCTGCATTGAGCAGAATCACGATGCGCGCGGCATGATATGGCCCGAAGCGATCGCACCGTTCACCGTGGTGATCTGCCCGATCGCCTACGACCGGAACGCCGCCGTGCGTGAGGCGGCAGACCGGCTGTACCTGCAACTGTTGGACGCGGATATGGACGTCGTCCTCGACGACCGCGGCGAGCGCCCGGGGGCGATGTTTGCCGACTGGGAACTCATCGGAGTGCCCCACCGATTGGTGGTCTCTGAACGGGGACTCAGTGCTGGCACGCTGGAATACCAGCACCGACGCGATGCGCAGGCCACCCCCATTGCGCTGGATGCGGTGCTGACGCATCTGCGCGCTCGCAGCGCCGCCTGAGCTGCGCCGCCCGCAAACGCACGACATACGCGCCGTGAATCTGCACCGATCGGGTTGGCTGCGCCGCCTCGCCACGTTTGCCATGCTGATGGGCATGCTGGCCAGGAGCGCGGCGCCCGCCTGGGCCGGTGACCAAAAAGAAGAACAGCTCTCGGACGCGGTACGCCTGGCGCTCGCCGGCCAAATTGCCGCCTCCACACCACAAACGCCCGATTTTCGAGACCCCAATCACCTTGTGACCTACCTGCTGTGGCTGGCCACGGAATCGACCCGGCTGCGCGGGCGTATGCCCAACCCTGTTGTGCGCGAGGCGTTTCTTCGCACCGTCTGGTACGAGGCGCACCGTGCAGGGCTTGAGCCGGCGCTCGTGCTCGGGTTGATTCAGGTGGAAAGCGGCTTCAAGAAATACGCCATTTCACCGGTCGGTGCCATGGGCCTGATGCAAGTTATGCCGTTCTGGACCAAGCAGATCGGCAATGGCGACAAGTTGGCCCTGTTTCGCATGCAAGTGAACCTGCGCTACGGCTGTGTCATCTTGCGCCATTACCTCAATGAGGAGCATGGTGACCTTTTCATGGCATTGGGACGCTACAACGGCTCGCGCAGTCAGGCCGCCTATCCCGATGCAGTGCTTGGGGCACGTCGAGAGTGGGTGGTGAATCCCCCAAGCGAACAGTTCGCCAGCCGCAGTCGCGCGCGCTGACCCGCATTCAGCGCCGCATCAATCCGGCGCCACCCATGCGCTGCATCATCTTGAACATCTTGCCGCCCTTCATTTTTTTCATCATGTCGCGCATTTGCTCGAACTGGCCGAGCATGCGGTTGACTTCCTGCACCTGCACGCCAGCGCCGGCGGCAATTCGACGCTTGCGCGATGCCTTGATGACGTCCGGCTTGCGACGTTCCTGCGGGGTCATCGCGCAGATGATGCCCTGCATGCGGCGCACGTCGCGTGCAGCCTTGTCCATGTCGGCCTGACCCGCGCGCGCCTGCATTTCCGCCGGGAGTTTGTCCATCAGCCCCTGCAGCCCCCCCATCTTGTTCATCTGCTGCAACTGCATGAGGAAGTCGTTGAGATCGAATTGTTCACCCGACTTCACCTTCTGTGCGAGTTGCTGCGCTGCCTGAATGTCAACGCTGCGCTGCGCCTCCTCCACCAGGGCCAGCACGTCGCCCATGCCAAGGATTCGATCCGCCATGCGCGACGGGTCGAAGGCTTCCAGTCCGTCAATTTTTTCCGACACGCCAGCGAACTTCACGGGAGCACCCGTGACGTGGTGGACGGAAAGCGCCGCGCCGCCGCGCGCGTCGCCGTCGAGCTTGGTCAACACAATGCCCGTCAGTGGCAGCGCATCATGGAACGCTCGCGCTGTGGCAAGCGCATCCTGGCCCTGCATGGCGTCGACCACGAAAAGCGTCTCGATCGGCTTGAGCACGCCATGCAGTTCGGCGATCTCGCGCATCATGTCCGCATCCACCGCCAGGCGGCCGGCGGTGTCCACCAGCAGCACATCGAAGTGGTGGGCGCGCGCATAATCCAACGCCCGCTTTGCGATGTCCAGCGGCTTTTCGCTGGGAGATGAGGGCAGAAATTCGGCCCCGGCCTGTTGTGTGACAGTCTGTAGCTGCGCGATGGCAGCTGGGCGGTACACGTCGCACGACACCGTGAGTACCTTTTTCTTTTGACGCTCCGTCAGCCACTTTGCCAACTTCGCCGTGGTCGTGGTCTTGCCCGCGCCCTGCAGGCCGGCCATGAGTACAACCGCTGGCGGCTGCACCGCGAGGTTCAGCCCAACGGCCTCGGGCCCCATCAGGGCCGCCAGCTCTTTGTGCACCACGGCGACCAGCGCCTGTCCGGGCGAGAGCGACCCTACCACCTCCTGCCCGAGCGCTTTCTCCTTCACGCGCGCGGTGAACTCGCGCACCACAGGCAGCGCGACGTCCGCCTCCAGCAAGGCCAACCGCACCTCGCGCATCATGTCGGCGATATTGGACTCGGTGATGCGTGCCTCGCCTCGCATGGTCTTGACGACTCGGGACAGGCGCTGGGTCAGGTTATTGAGCATAGAGTGGTCTGCGGTAGTCTGGCGTGTCCATGCGCTGGGGCAACGGACGGTGTAAACCGGATGGCGGGCCGGTGCGCCGGACCGGACTTGCCGAGGTGTCATCCAGCCGGGACGGGCCCCAGGTTCCTGGATGCGGGACAATGGGCCTTCCTCGCACGGCGGCAAAAATCGGCAAGGCCCTCGGTTAAACTCAAAACATGTGGATTTTAGTCAACGGCTCGGCCTTCGTACTCTACCTGCTGGCTTCGTTTCTTGCCCGTCCGCGGGGTGGGCGAGCGCGCGCGACCCAAGCCTCGGGTGAGCATTCCTATCGTGATGCGGCCACGGTAGCCATGCTGCTCGCGTGGCTTGCCCATGCCAGCAGTTTTGTTCTCGTCCTTCAGGGTTTGCATGATCCGGATTTCGGGTTTGCCCCGGCACTGTCGCTCACGTTCTGGCTGGTTGCTGCCGTGTACTGGGTGGAAAGCCTGTATTACCCGTTACAGGGTCTGCGGTCATGGATCTGCCTGCTGGCGGCGATCTCCCTGCTATTGACCTGGTTCTTTCCCGGTGACCGCCTGGCTCCACCGGGTGCGGGCATCGCGTTTTCATTGCATTGGGCCATGGGCATAGCGGCTTATGGCCTATTTGGTGCGGCGGTGCTGCATGGGTTCATGCTGTGGTCGGCCGATCGCGCATTGCATCGACGCCGGCCCACCCTGGCGGGGCTCGGCCCGGCCCTTCCCCTGCTGACCCTTGAAAAGCTTACCTACCGGTTGGCGGCGCTCGGCTTCGCCTTGCTCACCGCTTCCCTGCTCTTCGCCATCAGCTTCAGCGAACGACTGTTCGGGCACGCCTTCGAACTGAACCATCAGACGGTGTTCGCCGTGGCGGCATGGCTGCTGTTTGCGGTTCTTCTTCTGGGACGAGGCGTGCTGGGCTGGCGCGGGCGGCAGGCATTACGCTGGTTGTTCTCCGGTTCGGCCCTGCTGTTGCTGAGCTATGTCGGCTCGCGCTTCGTCCTTCAGGTCATCCTCCACCGATGAAATACCTGCTCGTATTCGTGGTTGTCATCGTGGGACTGACTCTGTTGAAGAAGAGCCACCAGCACCGCGAGATTCCCGGCGCGCGTAAGCCCCGCAAGCCTGCTCCTCCGGAGCACATGTACGCCTGCCACCATTGCGGCGTGCACGTGCCCCAGAGTCGCTGCGTGTGGAAGGGCGACAACCCCTACTGCTGCACCGAACATGCCCGCTTGGGGTGAATTGCGCTACGGCGACGCTGAAGGCAAGCCCGACAGCGGCTTTGCCTTCCAACCTGAACACCAAGCCAACGCCCACGCCTCCGCCCTGATTGACCGCATGATCTCGGGTGTGGCGCCAAGCCGGGAGCGCCTGCGCGCCTTCCGCTTGCTCGGCGCCGCGCGCCTGATGATGGGCGGAATTTTGCTGGGGTGGTTTTTGCTGACCGAGATGGGCCCGGCGCATGCGAGCCATCGTCTGGGGTTGTGGATCGCCCTGGGTTACGCCGTGGTGGTTGTGCTGCAGTTCGTGTTGAGCCTCAGCACTTCGCGCGGCTTTGCATGGCAGGTTCTGGCAGCCGTACTGACCGATTTGGCCGGTTATGCCACCCTGCAACTTTTGGCTGGCCAACCCTCGCGCGAGTTCGTCCTCAGCTACACGCTACCCGTGTTGGCAGCCGGCGTGTATGGGACCCTGCGCTTTACGCTCGCCACTGCCGCTGCCGTGTCGCTCATTCTCCTCGCGCAGGCCCTTTGGATGTTTACTGGCGGCACCAACCTGGCCGACCCTCAATTCCTCGGCGCCGGCTTCGTCGGCGCCGCCTATTTCGCCATCGGCGTGCTGGCCTGGCAGCTATCGCAGCGGCTGGTGCGCCAGGAGGAGCGAGCCCGTGCGAGTGAAATTCGAGCCAAGCGCCAACTCGCCATCAACCGCCATGTGCTCCTTGAGCAGCCCGACGGCGTGATGGTGCTCGACGCCACGTTGCGGGTGGAAACGGCGAACCCTGCAGCCGTTCGCATGCTGGGCTTGAGCGACCCCAACACCGCTGAGACGGAGCCTGTGCTCCTCACAGGCCACCCCGGCGCCCGCGTGCTGGCCGACGCAGTACGCCAGCACGCTGCATTGGGCCTTCCCCCTGCACCAGTCATTTTCGAGGGGCCTGGCGGACTGCGCCTGCAGGCGCGTGTGCAACTCCTGCGCCAATTGCCGGGCGAGCCAGGGTACGTCGTGTTTGTCCAGGATCTCCGGGAGATCAGCCATCAGATCCAGCAGGACAAACTTGCGGCGCTGGGGCGCCTTGTCGCCGGTGTCGCGCACGAGATTCGCAACCCCTTGGGTGCCATTGCCCAGGCGAACCAGCTCTCGGCCGAGCCCGGACTGAATGACGTTCAGCGCGAGCGCATGTCGGCGTTGATTGCACAGAACGTGGACCGGCTCAACCGTATCGTGGAAGACGTGCTTGACCTCGGACGATCCACCGCGCGCGAAGGCATCGATCTGCAACCCATGCGCATGCTGCGCGAATTGGCCACAGAGTTCGACCACGACGGGCAGGGACGTGTTGCACTGCTGGCTGACGACGAGGCGGCGACCCTGCATTTTGATCCGCAGCACCTGCGCCGCGTGCTGGTGAATCTGCTCGGCAACGCACGCCGCTTTGCCAGCACTCGCGCAGGCGCCATCCGCGTGCGGCTGCGCGGCACTGGACGAGTGCGCGAACTCAGCGTGGCCAATGACGGCCCGGTCGTGGCCCCGGAAAAACGCGCGCAGATGTTTGAGCCCTTCTTTACCACCGACAGCCGCGGCACGGGCCTGGGTCTGTATATTTCCCAGGAATTGTGTTCGCGCTACGGCGCCCGACTGGAGTACCGCGTCAGGCGCGAGCATGACCCGAAGGCCTTCGGGGAGTTCGTCATCATTACCACTGCCGCACTTGAAAACCGGCCCTGACCCAAAGCAGCCCGATCCATGTCCGAAGCAGCAGCCCCGATTCGCATCCTCATCGTCGATGATGAACCTGATTTGCGCGAACTCTATACCTTGACCCTCGTGCGTGAAGGCTGGCAGGTGGAAGAAGCCGAGAGCGTCGCTGAGGCGCGCGCGCGCATGAATCAGCACCGCTTCGACGTCGCCATCGTCGACATGCGGCTGCCCGATGGCGAAGGACTCGACATCCTGGCTTGGTCGGCCGCTCTCAAGCGCGGTGAGCGCATCATCATCGCCACCGCCTACGGCAGCGCCTCCACCGCTGTGCAGGCGCTGAAGATGGGCGCCTTCGACTACCTCACCAAACCCGTGGACTTGCGCCAATTGCGTCAAGTGGTTCGCTCGGCCATCGCTCAGGGTGCGGTTGCCGGAACACCGGAAAAGCAGACGGCAGCGCTGCAGGCCATGGTGGGCGAATCCGCGCCGATGCAGGCCGTCAAGGACACGCTTCGCCGCTCGGCCCGCGGCATGGCCCCGGTGTTGATCCACGGCGAATCGGGAACTGGAAAGGAGTTGGCGGCCCGCGCGGTGCATGAACTGAGCAATCGCGCTGCCGGGCCGTTCGTGCCGGTGAATTGCAGCGCGATTCCCGAGCAGATGTTGGAGGCCGAATTCTTTGGCTACCGCAAGGGGGCGTTCACCGGAGCAATGGCCTCGCACGACGGATTTTTCGCCGCTGCCGGTGGTGGCACGCTCTTCCTCGACGAAATCGGCGAACTTCCCCTGTCCATGCAAGCCAAACTGCTGCGGGCCGTGCAGGAACGCAAGATCCGTGCATTGGGCGAAACCACCGAAACGCCGGTCGACGTGCGCCTGGTCAGCGCCACCCATCGAGACCTTCAGCGTTGCGTGGCAGAGGGTCTGTTCAGGCAGGACCTGTATTACCGGCTCAACGTCATCGGGGTGGCCCTGCCACCGTTGCGCGAACGCCTGGACGACCTGCCCTTGCTCGTCGACGCACTGCTTCGACGCATCCGCTCCGACCACGAGCGCCCGGAGCTGCGTCTCAGCCCGGAGGCCCTCCTGCAGCTGCGCATGCATGCCTTTCCAGGCAATGTGCGCGAACTGGAGAATCTTCTGCACCGCGCGACCGCCCTGTCCACTTCTGACATCATCGGGCCGCAGGACCTGGATCCCCCGCCCGAGGATCTTTTTGCTGGACGCGGCGCCCCGCCGACCCGTGCACCCGCCGTCGACTTCCCGGCACCGGGATCCGGCTCGCCTGCGGTTGCGCCTCCCTCCCCCGCAGCGGCACCGCCGACCTGGCAGGCACCCGTCCTGCCGCTGGATTTGTCCACCTACCTCGATCGGATCGAGCGCGGCATCCTTCTCGAAGCGCTGCGCCGAACGCGTTTCAACCGCACGGCCGCCGGCCAGCTGCTCGGGTTGAATCTGCGCCAGATCCGCTACCGCATGGAGCGCCTGAACATACGCGACGATGGGCCCGACGCGTTCTGAACCCGCAGCACGCGCGCAGCCGCGTGCCCGGGCGCTGTTCGACCATGGCTGGTATCGCCACGCGCAGCACCGGCCGTCACCCCATTGCGATGCGCGGCCCTATGGCACGACACTGGATCTGGTGGTGCTGCACAACATCTCCTTGCCCGCAGGGCAGTTCGGCGGCGACTTCATCGATGCTCTGTTTCTCGGCACGCTCGATAGCCGCGCGCACCCCAGCTTCGCCGCGTTGGAGGGTCTGCGTGTATCGGCCCATTTTCTGGTGCGGCGCGATGGATCGCTTGTGCAATACGTCGGGTGCGAGCAGCGTGCCTGGCATGCCGGCGCTTCCTCGTTTCAAGGCCGCAGTCGGTGCAACGACTACAGCCTGGGCATTGAGCTTGAAGGCAGCGACACCATCCCGTTTGAGGCGGCGCAGTATGACACGCTCGCGGCCCTGGTCGCCGCATTGGTCGAGGCTTATCCCATCCGTTTCATCGTGGGTCACAGCGACGTCGCACCCGGGCGTAAGACCGATCCCGGCCCTTGCTTTGACTGGGCCGCGCTGCGCCGCGCAAGCGGCCTCGCTTCCACAGGTTTTCCCTTAGTCAAAACCTGATTTTTCCGGTTTTGCGGGGGGCGGCGATGTGGACAAGCTGTGAAAATGCTGTGCACTAGCTATGGGGTCTTGCTATCCTCCCCAACGCTAGATATAGTGCGAAACGAGTGCATCCCGCATGACGGCCGATCAGCTCTTCGGAGCTGAATCGGCAACGTTCTGCCCCGAGACGAGCCCGGCCCTGATCCACGAGACATACCTGTGCATCCGCCCGACAACCCAGCACGATCTTCGCCCCCCGATGCACGAGCCTCACATGCCCCTTCATCCCGCTGCCGCCTGTTCATGCGGCAGCGCCCCCGATGCCTGACCAAGATTCAAGGAGACCTTGCATGAACCTCGATTCCACGCCCACCGCCGCCGATGCACCCGCTGCGATGCCCATGCAAGCTCATGGCCCCGACGCTTCCCAACCGCAGGTCTATGGCGACTACAAGATCATCCGTCGCAACGGGGCTGTTGTGGGTTTCGAGCCGGCCAAGATCCACATTGCGCTGACCAAGGCCTTCCTCGCCGTGCAGGGCGGCCAAAGCGCAGTCTCCGCCAGCATGCGCGAGCAGGTGGAAGATCTGACGCAAGCCGTGGTGCGCGCCCTGATGCGCAGCCGCCCGGGCGGCGGCACGTTCCACATCGAAGACATTCAGGACCATGCAGAGCTTGCGCTCATGCGCGCCGGCCAGCATGAGGTGGCGCGTGCCTATGTGCTGTATCGGGAGAGACGCGCGCAGGAGCGCGCCAAGCAAAAGCAGGACGCCGCGACACCGGCGCCTCATGCTCTGCATGTCACCGACGAGGGCGTGCGCAAGCCGCTGGATGCGGTGGCACTGGAAGCTCTGGTGCGTTCGTGTTGCGCAGACCTCGGGGCCGATGTCAAGCCGGAGCCGATTCTCGGCGAGACCCAGCGCAATCTCTATGACGGCGTCCCGATGGCCGAGGTGTACAAGGCTGCCATCCTGGCTGCCCGGACCCTCATCGAGAGCGACCCCGGCTATGCCAAGGCCACTGCGCGTCTATTGCTGCACACCATTCGCAAGGACGTGCTCGGCGAGGAGGTTGTGCAGGAGCAAATGGCAACCCGCTACCCCCAGTACTTTCCCTATTTCATCAAGGAGGGCGTTGAACTCGAGCTCCTTGACGATCGATTGGCTCAATACGATCTGGCACGCCTGGGCGCCGCGCTCAAGCCGGAGCGCGATTTGCAGTTCGATTACCTTGGCCTGCAGACCTTGTATGACCGTTACTTCCTGGCCAATCGCGCCGACACCCGTCACAACAAGGATGGCCGGCGCATCGAGTTGCCACAGGCGTTTTTCATGCGTGTGGCCATGGGCCTGGCTCTCAACGAGATCGACCGCGAAACCCGAGCCATCGAGTTTTACGAGATCCTGTCGAGCTTCGACTTCATGTCCAGCACGCCCACGCTGTTCAACGCGGGAACACGCCGCTCACAACTGTCGAGCTGCTACCTCACCACGGTTGCCGATGACCTCGACGGGATTTACGAGGCGATCAAGGAAAACGCGCTGCTTTCGAAGTTCGCAGGCGGCTTGGGCAACGACTGGACCCAGGTGCGGGCTCTGGGCAGCCACATCAAAGGCACCAACGGCAAGAGCCAGGGTGTGGTGCCATTCCTGAAAGTCGTGAATGACACTGCAGTCGCCGTGAATCAAGGTGGCAAGCGCAAGGGAGCCGTCTGCGCCTACCTGGAGACTTGGCACCTCGACATCGAAGAGTTCCTGGAACTGCGCAAGAACACCGGCGACGACCGCCGCCGCACCCATGACATGAACACGGCCAACTGGGTGCCCGACCTGTTCATGAAGCGCGTGATGGAAGGCGGCAACTGGACTCTGTTTTCACCATCTGATGTGCCCGATCTTCACGACAAATTCGGCAAGGCATTCGAAGATGCCTATCTGCGCTACGAAGAAAGGGCGGCCCACGGCGAGATCAAGCTGCACAAGACCGTTCCCGCTGCGCAACTCTGGCGCAAGATGCTGACCATGCTGTTCGAAACCGGCCATCCCTGGATTACCTTCAAGGATGCTTGCAACGTGCGTAGCCCGCAGCAACACGTGGGCGTGGTGCACTCAAGCAATCTCTGCACGGAAATCACCCTCAATACCAGCGCCACGGAAATTGCCGTGTGCAATCTCGGTTCGGTCAACCTCGTCGCGCATCTCAAACAGCAGGGGGACGGTGCCTATGTGTTGGACCACGACAAACTCAAGCGCACTGTGTCGGTGGCCATGCGCATGCTGGACAACGTCATCGACATCAATTACTACGCCGTCGCCAAGGCGCGTAACTCCAACCTCAAGCACCGCCCCGTCGGCCTGGGCATCATGGGCTTTCAGGATTGCCTCCATCTGGCACGCATCCCCTATGGGTCGCAGGCTGCTGTGGAATTTGCCGATCGTTCAATGGAAGCGGTGTGCTACCAGGCCTACTGGGCATCCACGGAACTGGCGCAGGAGCGTGGCCGCTACAGCAGCTATCCGGGCTCACTTTGGGACCAGGGCATCCTGCCGCATGACACGCTCAAGCTTCTGGCAGATCAGCGCGGTGGCTACGTCGACGTCGATCTTTGCACGAGCCTGAACTGGGATGCGCTGCGCGAGCGCGTGCGCACCCATGGCATGCGCAACTCCAACTGCGTCGCCATTGCGCCGACTGCCACGATCTCCAACATCATTGGCGTGGACGCCTGCATCGAACCCACCTTTCAGAACCTGTATGTCAAGTCCAACCTGTCGGGTGAGTTCACCGTCGTCAACCAGTACCTGGTCCGCGACCTCAAAGCCCGCGGTCTTTGGGACCAGGTCATGCTCGCCGATCTCAAGTACTTCGACGGCAGTGTCCAGCCCATCGATCGCATCCCCGCCGATCTGAAGGCCCTCTACGCCACCGCATTCGAGGTCGACACGCAATGGATCATCGAGGCCGCGGCCCGACGCAGCAAGTGGATCGACCAAGCACAGTCGCTCAACATCTACATGGCCGGCGCTTCAGGCAAGAAACTCGACGACACCTACAAACTCGCTTGGCTGCGCGGTCTCAAGACCACGTATTACCTGCGCACGATGAGTGCGACGCACGCAGAAAAATCCACGGTGAAATCCAGAAAACTCAATGCCGTGCAGCAACCCGCGGGGAGCACGCCCATGTCCGCTGGCGCTGCAGCACAACCGTCGGTTGCACCGCCCACGGCTGCAACCGACATCAAGTTCTGCGCAATCGACGATCCTGGATGTGAGGCCTGCCAATAAATGTGAGGCCTCTGGATACTTGGCCCTTTACCTGCCTGCAAGGTTGATCGTTGGTTTTGCGCATCAGAGTGCGTTCCACGATCTCCCGATTTGCGAATGATTGATGCACAGCATATTGAATGTGCTTCATAAACAATTGATAATTGACCGAAGGAACAGACATGCTGAGTTGGGAAGAAAATACCGTAAACCCAAGCGCGCCTTCTGCAGGCAAGCCGGCGGGCTTTTCGCCGTCGTCTTTTACCTCCCCCTCTGATTTTCTCCATCCCGCAGCTTCCGCATCAACGGTTCGCCAGACGGACACCATGGCGGGAGTATTGGATGGGTCACCCGCCCCCGACGTCGCCACTGCGTATAGCCAACGGTCGGCATCCACCAGTCGCGTGAATGCCGAAGACAAGCGCATCATCAATTGCCGTGCTGATGTGAACCAGCTCGTGCCATTCAAATACAAGTGGGCTTGGGACAAATATCTGGCTTCCTGCGCAAACCACTGGATGCCGCAGGAGATCAATATGTCCCGGGACATCGCGCTGTGGAAAGATCCGAGCGGTCTGACCGATGACGAGCGCCGGATTGTCAAACGCAATCTCGGCTTCTTTGTCACGGCTGATTCGTTGGCGGCCAACAATATCGTTCTGGGCACCTACAGACACATCACAAACCCCGAGTGCCGACAGTTTTTGCTCCGCCAAGGTTTTGAAGAGGCAATCCACACCCACGCCTACCAATACATCGTCGAGTCCCTGGGCTTGGACGAAGGGGAAATTTTCAACGCGTACCACGAAATCCCGTCGATTCGGAACAAGGATGAATTCCTCATTCCCTTCATCGATACCCTCACCAATCCCGAATTCCGCACGTCGGCGTTCGGCGGTACTGAGCGCAACGATCAGGAACTCCTGCGATCGATCATCGTTTTCGCATGCCTGATGGAAGGATTGTTCTTTTACGTCGGGTTTGCCCAGATTCTGTCCATGGGTCGTCAGAACAAGATGACGGGCGCGGCTGAACAGTATCAATACATCCTGCGCGATGAATCCATGCACTGCAACTTCGGCATTGATCTCGTCAACCAGATCAAACTCGAAAACCCTCAGCTGTGGACCCGCGCGTTCAAGGAAGAAATCACGGCGCTGTTCCATAAGGCGGTTGAACTCGAGTATGCCTATGCGGAAGACACCATGCCCCGAGGCGTCCTCGGCCTCAACGCCTCGATGTTCAAAGGATATTTGCGCTTCATTGCCAATCGCCGCGCGCAGCAAATCGGACTGGATGCGATCTTCCCGAGTGAGGAAAATCCATTTCCCTGGATGAGCGAGATGATCGACCTCAAGAAGGAGCGCAATTTCTTCGAGACCCGCGTGATTGAATACCAATCGGGCGGGTCGCTGTCCTGGGAATAATCCTCAATTTGCAATTGACAGGCAAATCCAACCACATGTTCTTCAATTTCCCAGGATCCGTCTCTTGAAGCAGTGCGGAAGCCACGAATCGATGCACGCGTGCCGACCTCCATCTGCACCGTGGAGCCGCCTCCGCTCCCCCGTTTCGGCCGCGTCCAAAGGTGGTTTTACCCTTTGTTTGCATCCTGATCGTGATCATCCAGGCCTGAATATCCCAGTTGCGGGATACGCGCTTGGCATGGTTCAAAGTCCCGCGACGTTCGGAATCTCCATAATCCGGATCGCGGGTGTCCCAACATTCATCGAAGCGCAAAACCCTATAGCGCGCTTCGTGAGTGGCTCTTGGCCAACCAGCGCTGGTTGGCCCGGGGTTTTGCCCATGAGCGCGTCTGCAAATGTCCCGTATCGGAAACCGCCGGGAGGCGGGGCCATGAGGAGCTTTGGATGCTGCTGATGCGGATTGGCATTCATAACACTTGATCAAGGAGAATCACAATGGCAACTGCAACGAAGAAACCAGCGGCGAAGAAGGCGGCTCCGGCGAAGAAGGCGGCTCCGGCGAAGAAGGCCGCTCCGGCGAAGAAGGCTGCTCCGGCGAAGAAGGCTGCTCCGGCGAAGAAGGCTGCTCCGGCGAAGAAGGCTGCCCCGGCGAAGAAGGCCGCTCCGGCGAAGAAGGCCGCCCCGGCGAAGAAGGCCGCCCCGGCGAAGAAGGCCGCTCCGGCGAAGAAGGCTGCTCCGGCGAAGAAGGCTGCCCCGGCGAAGAAGGCTGCTCCGGCGAAGAAGGCTGCTCCGGCGAAGAAGGCTGCTCCGGCGAAGAAGGCTGCTCCGGCGAAGAAGGCTGCTCCGGCGAAGAAGGCTGCTCCGGCGAAGAAGGCCGCTCCGGCGAAGAAGGCCGCTCCGGCCAAGAAAGAACCTGCCCCTGCAGCGAAGACCGCCCTCAGCCCGCAAGCCGCATGGCCGTTCCCGACGGGCGACAAGCCCTAAGAGTGAGGTCATTCTGAAAAGCCTGGGCCTTGCGCCCAGGCTTTTTTTGTATGCATTCCGACTATCCAAGCTGGCTGCGCGTAGACAAATTCGGCGTGACCCTCATGGTCGCGGCACAGCCCGGCGCAAAAACCACGGCACTGGTGAGGCTCCACGACGGGGCCCTGCGCGTGCGCATCGCGGCGCCTGCACTGGATGGGCGAGGCAATGCTGCCCTGTGCGCCTGGCTGGCCCATGCGCTTCACCTCACACGCCGGGACGTGAGCATCAAGCGCGGCGAGAAGTCGCGTCGCAAACAGGTCGCACTGCAACTGTCGGCACAGGAAGTGCTTGCCAGACTGGGTCCGCTGCTTGAACGCGCGTGCACGCATCGCGAACCCGAGTGACGATTGATGCGTCGTGGCGAGATCACACCAGGCATGCCGCACCTGTTTCAATGCTGATCTGCGCGCCCGATCGTTGGCTGCGCAATTCGTCTCGTTTTAGCTGGATCAAACGTAAAGGCTCCGAGCATGACCATCAAATCAGACCGCTGGATCCGCCACATGGCCGAAGCACACGGCATGATCGCGCCGTTCGAGCCGCATCAGGTTCGGCATGCGGCCGACGGCCATCGCATCGTCAGTTATGGCACAAGCAGCTATGGGTACGACATCCGCTGCGCCCCGGAATTTAAGGTGTTCACCAACGTGCACAGCACTGTGGTGGACCCCAAGAATTTTGATGAACGCAGCTTCGTTGATATCGAGGCCGACGTGTGCATCATCCCGCCGAACAGTTTCGCGCTGGCACGCACCGTCGAGTATTTCCGCATCCCACGCAACGTGCTCACCATCTGCCTGGGGAAGAGCACCTACGCTCGTTGCGGCATCATCGTCAACGTCACGCCCTTTGAGCCCGAATGGGAGGGCTACGTGACATTGGAATTCTCCAATACCACGCCGCTACCGGCGAAGATCTATGCCGGTGAGGGATGCGCGCAGGTGCTGTTCTTCGAGAGCGACGAGGTCTGCGAAACGAGCTACAAAGACCGCGGAGGCAAATACCAAGGCCAGCAAGGCGTGACCCTGCCCAGGACTTGACCCGATGCGCGACAAGCCCGGCCGTTCAGGGCGGGGAAGCAAAGCGCGGATGCCACAGGCATCCTTGTTTGGCTTGAAGTGGCGCCGCATAAGCTGCACATTAAACCAGTCATGCAGCGACTCCAGGCGTTCAAGTTCGAGCTTCGTCCGAACGGCCCGCAGCAGCGCCAGATGCGCCGCTTCGCGGGCTCGTGCCGGGTCGTGTTCAATGAGGCGCTGGCGTTGCAAAAGGCCCGCCACGAGCGGGGTGAGAAAAAGCGCGGCTACGCCAGGCTGTGCAAGGAACTCACGGCATGGCGTAACGGGGGGCGCCGCTGCCTTCGGGGCGCGTCGCACCCTGGCTGGCCGAGGCGCCCGTGCATCCGTTGCAACAGGCGCTCAAGGATCTGGAACGCGCCTACACCAAATTCTTCGCCAGGCGCACGGACTTTCCGCGATTCAAGAAGAAGGGCCAGGGCGACAGCTTGCGCTATCCCGACCCGAAACAGATCAAGCTCGATGCAGGGAACAGCCGCATCTTCTTGCCCAAGCTGGGGTGGCTGCGCTATTGCAACAGCCGGGACGTTCTCGGTGTGGTGCGCAATGTCACGGTGTCCAGCAGCGGCGGCAAGTGGTTCATCTCGATCCAGACCGAGCGTGAGGTTGAGCAGCCCATCCCGAGCGCCACCCGCGCCATCGGGATCGACGTGGGCATTGCCCGCTTTGCCACGTTCAGCGACGGTGCGTTTCTGCCACCGCTGAACAGTTTCAGGACGCACGCGGTGCGGCTTGCGCGGTACCAGCGGGCGATGAGCCGCAAGGTGAAGTTCAGCAAGAACTGGAGGAAGGCGAAGGCCAAAGTCACAAAGCTCCACCAGAGGATTGGCAATGCCCGAGGCGACGCCCTGCACAAGGCCACGACCACGATCAGCCAAAACCACGCGATGGTGTGTATCGAGGACTTGCAGGTGAAGAACATGTCGCGCAGCGCTGCGGGCACGGCCGAGAGACCGGGCAGGAACGTTCGGGCCAAGCGCGGCCTGAACAGGTCCATCCTGGACCAGGGCTGGGCCGAGTTCCGCAGGCAACTGGACTACAAGCTGGCGTGGAGCGGCGGCTGTCTCATCGCTGTGCCGCCGCACAACACGAGCCGCACCTGCCCATGCTGCGGCCACATCGCGGCCGACAATCGCCGCACGCAGGCGCAGTTCAAGTGCGTCGCGTGTGGCTACGCGAATCATGCCGATGTTGTCGGCGCGCTCAACATCCTTGCTCGCGGGATGGAAATACTGCGAGACGAAGGGCAGGACACGGCGCACGCTTGCGCCGGGCGCAAGAGCGCAGCCCGGATCGCCTGTGAAGTGAGTGGAGCAGTCAGGCCGCCAGCAGCAGGAACCCGCCGAAGCGACTCAGGGACGGTTCAATGCCGCACCTGAGCGCCGTAGGAATCTCCGCCCTTCCCGCGCAAGCGGTGGCCGCAGGCCAAGGGGGGGATGAGGTCAACCGCGATTGCTGAGCGACAACGCCGCGGCTGCGCCCTCTCAGCCAGGCAACTCGGCGCGCAGCTTCGCGATTTGCGCGCGAACCTGCTCCGGAGCGGTGCCCCCAGGCACCGCTCGCGACTGCACCGATCCGTGCAACGTGAGCACATCGGCCACATCGGCCCGCACCGCCGGGTGCAGGGCTTGGAGCTCCGCAAGGCTCATCTCGCCCAGATCTCGCCCTGTTTGCATGCACGCGCGCACGGCATGCGCCACCACCTCATGCGCATCGCGGAAAGGCAAACCCTTTTTCACGAGGTAATCCGCAAGGTCGGTCGCCGTGGCATAGCCCTTGCGCGCGGCGCTTTGCATCGCCTGTGCATTCACGCGGATGCCCCGGATCATGTCGGCAAACAAGATCAGGGTATCGAGCAGGGTATCAGCGGTGTCGAACAGCGGTTCCTTGTCTTCCTGATTGTCCTTGTTGTAAGCCAAGGGCTGGCCCTTCATCAGCACCAGAAGTGCAGTGAGGTGCCCCACCACGCGGCCGGTCTTTCCGCGCGCAAGCTCAGGCACGTCAGGGTTCTTTTTCTGCGGCATGATGCTTGACCCCGTGCAGTAGCGGTCCGGCAGATCGATGAAGCCAAAGGCTGGCGACATCCACAAGACAAGCTCTTCGCTCAGACGCGACACGTGCACCATCGCCACGCTGGCCGCAGCGCAAAACTCAATGGCGAAGTCGCGGTCGCTCACGGCATCCAGCGAGTTCGCCGTGATGCCATCAAAACCGAGCTCTCGCGCCACCATCGCGCGGTCTAACGGATAGCTCGTGCCGGCAAGCGCCGCGGCACCCAGAGGAAGGCGGTTGACCCGGCGGCGACAATCGGCAAGGCGCTCCGCATCGCGCCCAAACATTTCCACATAGGCCAGCAGATGGTGGCCCAAGGTCACGGGCTGGGCCACCTGCAAATGCGTGAAGCCGGGCATGATCGTGTCGGCATGGGCCTCGGCCACATCCACAAGGCTGACACGCAAGGTCCCGAGTGCAACCTGAATGCGATCGATGGCATCGCGCAACCACAAGCGAATATCCGTGGCCACCTGATCGTTGCGACTGCGCCCCGTGTGCAGACGCTTGCCGGCATCACCCACCAGTTGCGTCAGGCGTGCCTCGATGTTGAGGTGCACATCCTCCAACTCCAGCTTCCAGTCGAAGCTGCCCGCCACGATATCCTTCTGGATCTGAGCCATGCCGCGTTCGATCTCAGCCAGGTCTTGGGAGCTAATAATGTGTTGGGCAGCCAACATGCGCGCATGCGCCAGCGAGCCCTGGATATCGAATCGGGCCAAGCGCTTGTCAAAATCCACCGAAGCCGTGTAGCGTTGCACCAACGCATCGACCGGCTCGGAAAAAAGGGCCGACCAGGCCTGCTGCTTACGGTCGAGGGATGAACTCATGGGAGATGAAATGGTTGCGTACAGCGCAATGGCGGTCAATGGCTGGAGATTGTATTGAGCGAACCGCAGTCACCGCACGTTGGGACGAGCGCGCCGCCCCTGCTTCCAATGCCCGACGCCTGTAACGCGGGCACAGCCATTCGCGCCTACGTGCTGGTGAACGCGGTCGTGCTGTTGCTCCCTCTCGCCTTTAGCCCGCGACCAAGCGAGTGGTGGGGCCTCCTGTTGCAAGGACTTGCCGTGGCTGAGCCTGGGGCAGCCATCTGGCTCAGCGTGATGTGTCTGTCGCGGCGATCCTGGCGCAAGCTGGGTGGCCTCATGCGAGTCGGTGTTGGCATCAGCGCGGGAGCGGCAGCCGGCTGGATCGCACAGGCCCTTGTGGACTCCGTGATCGCCGTGGGCGCTGGCAGCGCACTGCCCGACTGGCGTAGCGCGCTGGTGGGCGCCGTCCTAGCAGGTGGATTCCTGCATTACCTGAGCCTGCGCGCACAGGCGCTGACCCCGGCGACGGTCCAGGCACGCCTGGATGAGTTGCAGGCGCGCATCCGCCCTCACTTTCTATTCAACGCGCTGAACGCGGCAAGCGCCCTCGTGCGCGAGCAGCCACAACGCGCCGAACAGGTGCTTGACGACCTGGCGGAGCTGTTTCGGGCGACCGTGAGTCGACCCGGCACATTAAGCACGGTCCAAGAAGAGGTTGACCTCGCGCGCCGATACCTGGACATCGAGTCCGTGCGTTTCGGCGCACGCATGCAAATACGATGGGCGGTAGAGCCCGGGCTGGAGCATCTGCGCATCCCTTCCCTGACACTGCAGCCGCTCGTGGAAAACGCCGTACGCCACGGGGTCGAGTCCGGCACCGGGCCCTGCCTTATCGACGTGTGGGTGACGCCACGCGCCGGCATGGTCGAACTCGGCGTCGTCAACGACTACTCGCCAAGCGCCGCGTCAAACGGGCGCGGCACCCGCATGGCCCTGTCCAACATTGCCCAACGCCTGCACCTGCTCTACGACATCACCGCTGACCTTCACCATGGCCCTGTTGATGGCTTGGTGCCGCCACGCTACCGTGTTCGCATCCGCCTGCCGCTATGAACATCCTCATCGTCGACGACGAGCCTTTAGCCCGCACCCGCCTGCGCCGTCTGCTCGACGAACTGCCTCAATGTGCACAGTGCCACGTGGATGAGGCAGCCGACGTGGATACCGCCCGCCGGATGATGCGACATGGCGCGTACCACTTGTTGCTTCTCGATATTCAGATGCCGGGGGCTAGCGGGCTGGAACTCGCGGCCGAACTGGCGCAGCGCCGCCCGCAGCCAGCGGCGCTTCCTGCGGTGGTGTTCGTCACGGCGCACGACGAGCACGCGCTGGCCGCGTTCGACCACGCTGCAGTGGACTACCTCACGAAACCCGTGCGTCGGGAACGCCTGGCACAGGCGATCGAGCGGGTACGGCCTCTCCTGCTCAACGGCATGGCGCCGCAGGATGCAACTGCGCGCAACAAAATCGTTGCCCCGGCACTTTCCGTGATTGAACGCGGCGCACTCCTGCGCGTGCCTGTTGCCGAAGTCCTGTACTTTCGGTCTGACAACAAATACACGCTGGTGCGCACGGCTGCACGCCATCATCTCATCGACACGGCTCTTGGCGATTTGGAGGAACGCTTTGCCGCGCAATTTGTGCGGACCCACCGCAGCGCCCTGGTAGCAGTGGAGGCCATCGCCGGTCTGGAGCGCGTCACTGCCGCAACCATGCGAGCGACCGATGACAATGCCGACTGGGTGGTGCGCGTGCGCGGCGTCGCCGAGACCCTACCCATCAGCCGCCGCCAGCTTCCTGTGCTGCGTGGCCTGTTGCGGCAGGTTTAAACCTGCCGCAATCAGCCAATCAGCAACGCGATCACCCCAAACACCAGGCAATAGACCCCAAAAGGCCGCAGGGCCTTGACTTCGTGGCCATGGAACCAGCGCATCAGAAACCACGTTGACAGCCACGCGCACACGCCGGATAGGACTCCCGCGGCCAGGATTGTTCCCAGCAACCCTTGCGGAATGCCAGCGTGCATCAACTTTGGAACCTCCAGCAGGCCGGCAGCTGCGATGATGGGTGTGGCTAAAAGGAACGAAAAACGCGCAGCAGCCTCGTACCCGAGCCCTACGCCCAACCCTGCGACGAGCGTGGCACCGGAGCGCGAGAATCCCGGAATCAGGGCAAGGGCTTGCGCTGCGCCGATCAACAGTGCTCGCCCGTAGCCCATGGCCGGGAGATCGGCACTTGCGCGACGGTTTTTCCAGAAATCGCCAACCATCAGCATCGCCCCGTTGAGCATGAGCGCGACAGCAGCAAAGGTAAATCCGCCGAATAGTGCCTTGATCTTGTGCGCCAACACAAGCCCCAACAGCCCGGCCGGAATGCTGCCCACGACCAGCAGCCACAGCAACTGGGCTTGGGGATTGCCGGTTCCGCCGCGCGCCCTGAGCCAACCGGAAATGAGCTGCACCCAGTCCCGCCAAAAATACAGGAGCAAGGCTGCCGCAGTGCCCAGATGCAGGACCACCACAAACGGGAGAAACCAATCGGCATCGCGCGCGATGGGCCAATGCAGCAAGGCGGGCACCAAGATGCTGTGACCCAGACTTGAGATCGGGAAAAGCTCGGTCACGCCTTGCAGCGCAGCCATGGCCAGCAGGTAGATCGACGAATGCATGCATGCTCCAGAAAATTTGTGCGGATCGGCTGATCGCTGCACTGGATTCTTGCAGCTTCGCGCAATCCGCGATGCTTTTCTCGTTTTGGCGCCCCATTCGTCGCGCCCTTGCGATGGCCGCGATGGCCTCGCGTCTCAACAGGATCCTGGCGGGCTCGGGCCCAATTTCGTGCCGCTCACCTTGGCCCCAGACGAGACCGTGCGCAATTGGCATGGCCCAACACCTGCAGGCGCGGGTCACGGCGCGGCGGCACCCTGCTCACAGCTCTTGGCGCGTCTCGTTGGAGCAACGCGTCGGACAGCCATCAGCAGCGCGCAGGCGCTGCGTCGGCCCATCGACATGAGACACGCACGCAACGGGGCCGGGCTGCCCGGTCCCGTTGCGCCGAGACATCGCCTCGACAGATCTTGTTGCATTTCCAGCTGTGTTTTCAGCGTATTGCACTGCGCATGGTCAATTTGAGCGCTGATCTTCCATCGCTGCTTGCTCGAAAGGTGTCGCACATGAACGAGCTCCCTATAATCAGGAACTCCCACACGTCTCCTTCCCTTCAATGACTTCGTCAAGCCCGCGATGAAAAAGCTGATATTTGCGATCTCGCTCCTGCTTGCTGCCGGCGCACAAGCCCAAACCGTCACCGGTGATGCGGCCGCTGGCAAAAGCAAAATCTTCATGTGTGAAGGTTGTCACAACGTTGGCGGCGGCTACAAGGCCTCCTTCCCAGATGTCTACTACGTCCCCATGCTCAACGGGCAAAGCGCCGGCTACATCGTGCAGGCTCTGCAGGACTACCGCAGCGGGGCGCGCCGCAATCCAACCATGAAAGCTGTCGCCAGCTCACTGACCGACAAGGAAATGGCCGACATCGCCGCCTATTACGCCCTGCCGAAGGGCCAGAGCGCCAAGTGAGGAACGCATCCATGAAACGACTGTTCGCACAACTGACCGCTGCTTCCCTGGTGGTCGCCTTCTCTGGCGCCGTGCATGCTGCCGATATCAAGAAGGGCGAAGACCTGGTCAATAAAGGCGGCTGCATCGCCTGCCACGGCGCCGGACTGGATAAGCCGATTGCCCCGAACTATCCCATCATTGCGGGCCAGTACGAGTCGTACTTGTTCCATGCGCTTCAGCAATACCAAGCCAAGAGCCAGACCCCTTTGTATGGGCGCAACAACCCAATCATGGGTGGCATCGTGGGGCAATACAGCTCGCAAGATCTGCACGACATTGCCGCATATGTGGCCAGCCTGAAAGGCCCACTCTACATTCGCGACGAAATGCACTAACCAATCTCGGCTCGGATCCCCGGGGATTGACCGCCATTGAGGCGAATTTGTTGAGCTGAATCTGAATCCCGTGACACCCTGCAGGACCGCTCCTGCGGGGTTTTTTTATTGCGCCGACTCTCCACCGCGGTCCAGCGACGCGGCGCGCGACGAGCGCCCCGCGAAGCAAGCGTGAGGTGGACCGATTGCCGTCCGCACGCGCCGTCTTTGAGCGGCGCGCCCAGGACGACAAGGCGCAACGGGCGAGATCACACCAAATGGCGAAGGCTCGCGCCATGCGCCTGGCGCGCCCTCGCCCACCTCGTCATAATCGAGCCCTTGAGTCCGGTAGCGTGCCGGCTCGCTTTCAGGAGATGACTTAATGCCCGCGATCCGTATCGACATGTTTGAAGGCCGCAGCCCCGAGATCAAAAGGGAACTCGTGGAGAACATTACCCAAGCGGTGGTCGACACCCTCAAGTGCTCACCCGAAGCCGTTGACATCATTCTCAACGAGGTCTCCCGCGCACACTGGGCTACGGGCGGCAAGCTATGGAGCGATCGCCAAGGCTGAGCCAGATCCGGCATGCAGCTTCGCACGCGCGCTCTCTGCGAAGCTGCATGCGTCCCCCGGGGGCGTGGCCACTGTCCGATCACCCCTCTGATCGATTGGACCAAATCCTCCGAGCTGTAGCGACAACGCTCCTCGACACCGCGCGATCGGACGGGACGCAGGGGCCGCTCGCAGCCCCCTGCGGCATCCACTCGGCTCGACACGCCCGCCTGCCGTTGTGACCTTTTTGGCGCGACCATCTTGCTGAGTACAGGCTGCGACATCTTCGGAAAACCGTGAGCAAACCTGATCCAGCGGGCGCCACACCCGTCGAGCGTGTTGTGCTGCGTGCGCCCCGTATGGACAGCACGTCTGCCGTTTCCGCAAGCACAAGGCGTCGCTCGACCGCCAGATTGGATCATGCGCATGCCCGTCCACGTCGCATTGGCGCTCTTGCCTGGCCTGCTCCAATGCTCAGGCGGTCAAGGGACAATGCTCCGCGTATATGCTCTGTACACGTCGGGCGATAGCCGCCCCGTGCGAACCGCAACCTGCATTTCAACCGTCGAGGCGAGGAAAGTCCGATGCCAAACAAGCTCCTTCTGAGCCTATGCTCAACCCTTGTTGTTACGTCTGGCATGGCGCACGCGGCCGAGCCCATGGCCATCACGGTCAGCCGTCTGTCGATGGAAACAGCACTGAAGGCCGCCCAGAAAGCCATCCAAACCTGCCGCACAAAGGGCATCCAGGTTGGCGTGACTGTGGTGGATCGCAGCGGCCAGCCGCAGGTGATGCTCCGTGACGTGCTCGCGCCGGACCTCACCGTGCGCGTGAGTGCACTCAAGGCTTACACCGCTGTGTCGTTCAACGCTCCAACCTCGGCATTGAAGGCGCAGGCGCAAAGCAGCTTGGCGCATGTGCCGGGTTTGCTCTTTTCAGCCGGCGCCGTGCCGATTGCCGCCGGTGGCACCCTTTACGGCGCCATCGGCGTGAGCGGTGCGCCGTCCGGCGACACCGACGAGGAATGTGCCAAAGCCGGGGCGGCGGCCATCGAGTCTGACTTGGACATGCAATGAAAGCCGCCTCCTGCATCACATTACCCCCGTGCAGGGTTGTAATCCTTCGCCTTTCCCCCTATTTTTCGGCGCGTCGGTCCTGACTACAGTCTCGTGCAAGCCTTGCGGGCCGACCCGGCCCGCAAGCTGTGCCCCGTCGGGCACGGCCCAGATTCAGGAGATGACTCATGCCCAAAATGTCCGCGGCCGAAGCCGCCGTCTGCATCCTCGAAAAAGAGGGTATCCACCAAGCCTTCGGCGTGCCCGGTGCCGCAATCAATCCCTTTTACAACGCGCTGCGCAAGCGGGCGTCCATTGCGCATGTGCTGGCGCGCCACGTGGAGGCGGCATCGCACATGGCAGAGGGCTACACGCGGGCTGCCAGCGGCAATATTGGCGTGTGCATTGGCACGTCCGGGCCGGCGGGAACCGACATGATTACGGGTCTGTACTCGGCCAGCGCCGACTCCATCCCCATTTTGTGCATCACCGGCCAGGCGCCGCGTGCGCGGCTTTACAAGGAAGACTTCCAGGCGGTTGACATCGAGTCCATCGCCAAGCCCGTGACGAAAATGTCGGTGACGGTGCGCGAGCCGGCGCAGGTCCCGGGCGTGCTCCAACAGGCTTTTCACTTGATGCGGTCGGGCCGCCCGGGGCCAGTGCTGATCGATCTGCCATTCGATGTGCAGGTGGCGCAAATCGAGTTCGACCCCGACTTGTATGAGCCTTTGCCCGTGCACAAGCCGCGCGCCACACGCGCCCAAATCGAGCGGGCGCTGGACATGCTTGAGGCTTCCGAGCGGCCGCTGATCGTCGCCGGTGGCGGCATCATCAACGCCGATGCGTGCGATTTGCTCGTGGAGTTTGCCGAGATCACCGGCGTGCCGGTGGTACCCACGCTGATGGCTTGGGGCGTGATCCCTGACGAACACCCGCTGATGGCCGGCATGGTGGGCCTGCAGACCAGCCACCGGTACGGCAATGCCAGCATGCTCGCATCGGACTTCGTGCTCGGCATCGGCAACCGCTGGGCCAACCGCCACACCGGCTCGGTCGACGTCTACACCAAGGGCCGCAAGTTCGTGCACGTGGACATCGAGCCGACCCAAATCGGACGCGTGTTCATGCCTGACCTGGGTATCGCATCCGACGCCCGGGCGGCGCTCGAACTGTTCGTGCAGATTGCTCGCGAACGCAAGGCCGCCAGCCGCCTGAGAGACCGCAACAGCTGGGCCGCGGAGTGTCTGCAGCGCAAGCAGACCATGCTGCGCAAGAGCGACTTCGACGATGTGCCGATCAAGCCGCAACGCGTCTATCAGGAGATGGTTGCTGCATTCGGTGACAAAGCGCGTTATGTGACGACGATCGGCCTGTCACAAATCGCTGCAGCCCAATTCCTCAAAGTGGGCCAACCGCGCAACTGGATCAACGCCGGCCAGGCCGGCCCGCTGGGCTGGACGTTGCCGGCCGCCCTGGGCGTGCGCGCAGCCGATCCCAAGAGCGAAATTGTCGCGCTCTCCGGCGATTACGATTTCCAGTTCCTGATTGAGGAGCTCGCCGTGGGTGCGCAGTTCAAGCTGCCGTATATCCACATCGTCGTCAACAACGCCTACCTTGGCTTGATTCGTCAAAGCCAGCGCAATTTTGACATGGACTACTGCGTGCAGCTCTCTTTCGAAAACATCAATGCGCCCGAGCTCGACGGGTACGGCGTCGATCATGTGAAAGTTGCCGAGGGCTTGGGCTGCAAGGCCATTCGCGTGCGCGACCCGAGCAAGATCCAAGAGGCTATCGCCCAGGCGCGCGCCTGGATGGCCGAGTTTGCGGTGCCAGTGGTCGTGGAAGTGATTCTTGAGCGTGTCACCAATATCGCGATGGGCACCGAAATCGACAATGTCACCGAGTTCGAGCCGATTCTCGACCTAACCCCAGTGGAGGCCTGAAGCCATGCCCAAGTTCGCAGCCAACCTCACCATGCTCTACACGGAGCTGCCGTTTCTCGATCGCTTCGCCGCGGCTTCGCAGGGCGGCTTCAAGGCCGTGGAATTCCTGTTTCCCTATGCTTACACGGTCGAACACATCCGCGACAAGGCACTCGCCGCCGGCGTGCAGATCGTGCTGCACAACCTGCCAGCGGGTGACTGGGACGCAGGCGAGCGCGGCATTGCCTGTTTACCCGACCGCGTCAGTGAATTTCGCGAAGGCGTGGGCCGTGCGATTGAGTATGCCACGGCACTGGGGGTGCCTCAGCTCAATTGCCTGGCGGGCAAAGCACCGGCCGGCGCCGACCCGCAGCATCTGCACAACACGCTGGTGGCCAACCTGCAATACGCCGCGCGTGAACTGCAGCGACACGGCATCAAGCTCCTGATCGAGCCGATCAACATCCACGACATCCCCGGTTTTTTCCTCAACCGCTCAGCGCAAGCGCTCGCCGTCATGGACGACGTCGGCAGCCCGAATCTCTACCTCCAATACGACATCTATCACATGCAGCGCATGGAGGGCGAACTGGCCGCGACGATGGAAAAAAACCTTCCGCGCATTGCCCACATTCAGCTGGCCGACAACCCGGGACGCAATGAACCGGGCACGGGCGAAATCAATTATCGCTTCCTGTTCCAGCACATCGACCGCATTGGCTATCAAGGCTGGATCGGCTGCGAATACAAGCCCAAAACCACGACCACAGCCGGACTGGGCTGGCTGGCTGCACCTTGAACAGCGACACGACACATACGGAGATCGACATGGCAACTCTCGGATTTATCGGCCTGGGCATCATGGGCGCACCAATGGCAGGGCATCTGCTCGCCGCGGGCCACCAACTCTACGTCAACACGCGCGGCAAGGTGCCTCAGGCGTTGCTCGATGCGGGCGCGAATCCCTGCGCGAACAACACCGAAGTCGCGCAGAAGGCCGACATCATTTTCATCATGGTGCCCGACACGCCCGACGTGCAAAAGGTACTGTTTGCTGAGGATGGCGTGGCCAAAGGCTTGAGCACGGGCAAGATCGTGGTGGACATGAGCTCGATCGCGCCGATGGAGACGAAAGAATTTGCCAAGCAGATTAACGCCGTGGGCTGCGCATATCTGGACGCACCCGTTTCAGGCGGTGAGGTAGGCGCCAAGGCTGCCACGCTCACCATCATGGTGGGCGGCCAGCAAGAGATCTTTGAGAAGGTGCTGCCGCTGTTCCAGCTCATGGGCAAAAACGTCACCCTGGTGGGCGGCAACGGCGACGGGCAGACTTGCAAGGTCGCCAATCAGATCATCGTCGCGCTCAACATTCAGGCCGTGGCCGAAGCCCTGCTTTTTGCAAGCCGCGCCGGTGCCGATCCGGCCAAGGTGCGCCAGGCACTGATGGGTGGCTTCGCGTCGTCGCGCATTCTTGAGGTACATGGCGAGCGTATGGTCAAACGGACCTTCCAGCCCGGCTTTCGAATCAACCTGCACCAAAAGGACCTGAACCTGGCGCTCGCTGGTGCCAAGCAACTCGGGCTTTCGCTGCCCAACACCGCCATCGCGCAACAATTGTTCTCGGCCTGCGCTGCCCACGGCATGGACGGGCTGGACCACTCCGCCTTGTGCCGCGCGATTGAGATGATGGGCAACCACACAATCGCTCCTGACGCTTGACTGGTGGTTCATTGGCCATGGAAATGCCACGATTAGCCGAGGTGCGAATCTCCGCGACTTGACTCCATGGGCGGACTGCACGCGTTGCAAGCTGCAGACTTGCCCCCTTGCAATGGTGGATCCCCACGTTTTCGACCATGTCCCTGCCCAATCCCTCCACCGAGCCTGTTCGCTTTCTCCGCGCCCTGTTCGACGTGGCCGTCGCGCGCGCTCAGCCACGACAGGCCATGGCCTCGGTCCTGCCCCCGCCCCCCAAGGGCCGTACGCTTGTTCTGGGTGCCGGCAAGGCTGGGGGTGCGATGGCTGCAGCTTTGGATGCGCTCTGGCCGGAGCATGCGCCGCTGTCGGGGCTCGTTGTGACGCGCTACGGCTATGCACCTCCGGAACTGCGCGCACAAGGTGGGCGCATCGAGGTCGTGGAAGCCGCACATCCGGTGCCCGACGCCGCCGGCGAAGCGGCTGCAGCCCGCATGCTCGAATTGACCCGCTCCCTGACTCCGGACGACCTGGTGATTGCCCTGATATCCGGCGGCGGCTCGGCGCTTCTGGCGCTGCCAGCGGCAGGCCTGAGTCTGGCGGACAAACAGGCGATCAACCGCGCGCTTTTGCTCAGCGGCGCCACCATTACCGAAATGAACTGCGTGCGCAAGCATCTGTCCGCCATCAAAGGTGGACGCCTGGCCGCGGCCTGCGCCCCGGCGCCGGTGCTCAGCCTGTTGATTTCTGACGTGCCCGGCGACGACCCTGCCGTCATCGCCAGTGGGCCCACCGTGCCCGATCCCACCACCTGCGCGGATGCACTGGTCGTCCTAGACCGCTATGCGATCGACGTACCCCCGGGGATTCGGGAACGACTGCAGGCCGGCGAACTGGAGACGCCCAAGCCGGACGACGCAGGGTTCGCCCATAACCGGGTGGAGATCATTGCCACCCCTGAGCAGATGCTGCAGGCGGCGGCCGCGGCCTGCAGGGAAATGGGCATTGGAGCGTACGTCCTGGCCGATGACGTCGAGGGAGAGTCGCGCGACGTTGCACTGGTGCACGCGGCGCTGGCGCGGCACGTGGCACGCACTGGCCAGCCCTTCGCCAAACCATGCGTGATCCTCTCTGGCGGGGAAACCACCGTCACTGTGCCCAAGGGCACCACGCCTGGCCGTGGCGGGCGCGGCAGTGAGTTTTTGCTGGCACTCGCACTCAGCCTCAAAGGCCAGACCGGGGTTTGGGCACTGGCTGGCGACACCGATGGAATCGATGGCAGCGAGAACAATGCCGGCGCCTGGATCACGCCCGATACGCTGCACCGCGCCGCAATCGCGGGTGTCAAAGCGCGCGTCATGCTTGAAGCGCATGACGCTTACGCATTCTTCGAGGCCTGTGGGAACTTGCTCGTGACGGGGCCAACCTATACGAATGTGAACGATTTTCGAGCCATTCTGGTGCAATAAGCCATCCTGTGTCCACCGCGCCGCTCGCTCGGTTTGTCGCAAGCGACGACCGATCGCCGACGTGAGCATCCCTGCGCAGTCGCATGGCTATCGTCCTGGAATCAAGGGTCGTGTCATGAGCCTGCACGATGCGGGCCGGGGAGTTTCCGCATGGCGGGTTGCGGGCGTAGCCTCTGGCGTACCTGCAGTCCGATATGCTTCCTGTTTGCACCGTCACCTAGGCTCAGGAGCCAATGCATGACCCCGACTTACCGTATCGGCACTCCGCTCACCGCTTCTGCCCTGCGCGTCATGCTGCTCGGCGCCGGTGAATTGGGCAAGGAGGTCATCATCGCCTTGCAGCGTCTGGGCGTTGAGGTGATCGCGGTGGACCGCTATCCGAACGCCCCCGGGCATCAAGTCGCGCACCGCGCCCATGTCATCAACATGGCTGACCCACAGGCCTTGCGATCGTTGATCGAGGCGGAGCGGCCCCATTTGATCGTGCCTGAAATTGAAGCCATCGCCACTGACGCGCTGGCGGCGATCGAGGCCGAGGGCCTGGCGGAAGTCATCCCCACAGCGCGCGCTGCGCAACTGACCATGAACCGTGAAGGGATACGGCGACTGGCTGCCGAGGAACTCGGTCTTGCCACATCTGCATATGCCTTCGCCGATTCGCTGGAAGCCCTGCAATCCGCGATCGATCACGGCATCGGATACCCCTGTGTCGTCAAGCCGGTGATGTCGTCGTCAGGCAAGGGGCAATCCGTCATTCAGGGCGCGGGCGACGTGACGGCGGCTTGGAACCACGCGATGACCGGTAGCCGCATCAACTATGGTCGCGTCATTGTCGAGGGATTCATTCGCTTTGATTATGAGATCACACTTCTGACCGTGCGCGCCGTGGATCCGAGCACGGGCAAAGTCGCCACATTCTATTGCGAGCCCATTGGCCATGTGCAGGTGCACGGTGACTACGTCGAGTCCTGGCAACCGCAGCCGATGTCGACCTTGGCCCTCGAGCGCGCGCGGGACATTGCCCATCGCGTGACGGCGGCTCTGGGTGGACGCGGCATTTTCGGTGTCGAACTGTTCGTAAGGGGTGATTCGGTATGGTTCTCGGAAGTCAGCCCCCGTCCTCACGATACGGGTCTGGTCACGCTGTGTTCGCAGCGCCAGTCGGAGTTTGAACTGCATGCGCGCGCGATCCTTGGCCTGCCAGTTGACACAACGCTTCGAGAGCCCGGGGCCTCCGCCGTGATCTACGGGGGCCTGGATGGTCGGGCCATCGCCTTCGAGGGAGTGGCCGAGGCTCTGGCCATCCCACGCTCGGATCTGCGACTCTTCGGCAAACCTGAAAGCTTCGTCAAGCGACGCATGGGCGTAGCACTCGCAGCCGGCGCAAGCGTTGAGCAGGCCCGCGAGCGTGCGAAACAGGCTGCGGCCTGCGTCCGACCGGTCAGCGGCTAAGCTTCGCAGGGCAATTGAACACATGCACGCGCATTCCCCTTCCTGGCCCGGCCCGACGCACAGCGTCGCTCAGGCGAAGCCGTCCGGGCAGGAGGGGGTCAAGCGGGCGGGTTTCGCTTGTTGTTCCTTGCGAGGCTGGATAAAATAATGGGCTATCCATTTAGCTCCACAGGTCGAGCAAACCGGTTGGCGGCCGGTTCCGAGTGCACGTTGTCCCGTATGTTGACGTAGGTCGCTGGCGTTGTGGCGGCCGATTGCTGCAATAGCCGGTAGAACATCATGCCTCGTGATCGTGATGAGCGTCGGTTGAAGCGGAACGCAAATTCGTCGAGGTAATAGTCCACGTGTCGCGGATCGACGGCTCCCTGATGGGTGCCAAGCAACCAGCGTTTGAGCAACGAAATGACGCGATGGACCCCCGGCAAGGACACGTGCGCAGGGATCTTCGAGCCGAGTTGGACGAGCGGTTCATGAGCGAATCCGCCTTCCTGAAGTGGCCCGTAGATCGCCGATCCGTCAGTGCGGATCGTTGCGCCTGGCATGACGTTTTCGCGCACGAACGGGATCAAGGCGCCGATGGTTGGACCCTGCACGCGGTGAATCCGGATGCGGCCAAAGCCCTTGGGATCGTGTACTTCAACGGCCACCGCAATGGCGACCAGATGGGACGTTTTGTGCGCCTTGGAGCGCGCCTTGCCAGACTTCACCCGGGGGCCTCTGCTCAGGGGCAGATAGGCCTCGTCAACTTCAACCGTTCCGGCGAGCTTGTCGCGTTGCGGGCGGACCATCGCGCGCCGGAATCGGTGCAACATCGCCCAGGCCGTCTGGTAGCTGCTCAAGCCAAGCACCCGCTGCAGTCCGAGAGCGCTCACGCCATGCTTCTGACTCGTGATGTGCCAAGCGGCGGCGAACCAAACCCGCAGGGGCGTGCGGGTCTTGTCAAAGATGGTGCCCGCCGTCACACTGCTCTGGTGCGCACAGGATCTGCAGACCAATCGGCGCCGGCTCGCGCGAACGGGTGAGTCCATCACGCCGCATGCAGGGCAGCAAAATCCCCCCGGCCACCTCAATTTCTCGAGGTAGGCAACACACGCGTCTTCGGTCGCGAACCACTCTTCAAATTGCACCCATGTCTTCGGGTAGTCGCGACCAGCTACGGGGCTGACATCAAACATCTGACCATTGTCCGCCTTGTGGAGCTAAATGGATAGCCCATATAAAATACCAGCATGCAACGGCGCAAAGTCACGCTCAAGCTGTATCCCAATGCCGCGCAATCCGCGCGGCTTGAGGCGTGGACGCGGCTGCACTGCGAGTTGTACAACGCGGCGCTCGAGGAGCGCATCGACGCCTGGCACAAGGCCCGGAAGTCCATCTCTTACTACGACCAGCAGAACGTCCTGCCGCAGATCAAGGCTGATCGGCCCGAGCTCAACGAACTCGGCAGCCACGCCTTGCAGCAGACGCTGCGGCGGCTGGATCTCGCCTTCCAGTTGTTCTTTCGCCGGGTCAAAGCTGGTCAAACGCCCGGATTCCCGCGGTTCAAGGCCGCCAAGCGGTTCGCGGGCTTCGCCTATCCCGATTCCGCTGGATGGAGGCTCATGCAGCATGGCGGCAGTGGCGCCACGCTGCGCATCGGCACTGGCGAGGCTGCGATGTCCATCCGGGCGCGCGGCCGGCACCGCTTCGGGGTTGAGGCCAAACCCAACGACATCACGCTCACGCGCAGGAACGGTCAGTGGTTCGTGTCGGTGACGCTGCGCGTGCCCGAGTCGGCCTGTGCGCGCCGGCGCACGGGCGATCAGCGCCGCGGGGTGGATTTCGGGATCAACGACTGGGCGACGTTCGATGATGGACGGACCATCGATAACCCGCGCTGGCTGCGCGAGGAACTGCCGCGCCTTGCCGCGCTGCAGCGGCAGCGCGCCAGGAAGAAGGGATCGCTGCGCTTCAAACGGCTCGGGCGTCGCATCGCCCGGCTGCACGAGCGTATCGGCAACCTGCGCCGGGACTTCGTGCACAAGGAAACAACCAGGATGGTGCGGCAATGCGCCATCCTGGCGACCGAGCAATTGGCCCCGAAGACCATGAGCCGCAGCGCACGCGGCACGGTGGATGCACCGGGCCGTCGCGTGCGGCAAAAGGCCGGACTCAACCGGGAGATCCTCTCGGCAGGGTTCGGCATGGTGCATCCGATGCTCGCGTACAAAGCGGAAGAAGCTGGTACGCGGCTGCATCTGAGCAATACGCGCCAGATCAAACCGTCGCAACGCTGCTCGGCGTGCTGGGAACTCGTTCCCAAGACGCTGAGCCAACGCATGCATGTGTGCCCGTGCGGGCACACGGCGCCGCGCGACCGCAACAGCGCGTTGGTGGTGCTCATCGACGCATTCAATACGCAACACACGCCTGGGACGGGCGTGGCGGCGAGACCGAAACCTCTGCCCCGGCAACGTGGCAAGTCCAAGTCTGTGACCCGCGAAACCCCCACTACAGCGCCGTTAGGCGCTTAGTGGCGGGAGAGTTCATTCGCGGCGCCGATCGGCAGGCTTGGTCGGTGCATCATCTTTGGATTCCAGAGCACCGCCCGTCAGCTGGATGGGTGGTCAACGGCCGGACCGACGGATCGCCCGAGGCTCACCGGATGTGCGATCCCGATTGGTGCTGGATCGCGTTGCGAGGCGATGCAGCACCGGGAAACCACCAGAATCCCCGACGCCCTTCCGCACAGATGGTCCACGAAGGAACCGCGCTTGGGCGGCATCGGCCAGCACGCTGTGCCGGGAAGTGCGCTCGCCGGTGTTTGACCCCACGGCGCATCGGGTTCGCGAGAGTCGGCCATAGCGTCGGATGCATTTGGCCGAACTTGGCAACCGGACCCCAAAAAATGCGAAACTACGACATATTTCGCCTTTTGAGCCCTCATGGGCCGGTCGCCTGATTTACAAAGTGGCGCTCAGCCCGCATCATTGAATAGCCGTCTTTCCGAGCCATGTCTACTGTCATTGCACCCTCACCAACGCAGATCCGTGGGCCCTCGCAGCTTGCCGGGCTCGCGCATGCGCTGGTGCAGTCAGACCAGTTGCAGCGCGCTGTGGCCGAGCAAATTCAGAAGCGGGCGCTCGAATCGCGCGCGAGTTTCATCGCCACATTGCTGGCAAGCGGATTGATGAGTGCATCGGATCTTGCGCATTGGGTCAGCAAGACTTTCGCGCTGCCCATGCTCGATCTGGATGCTTTTGATCCGTCGCGGGTTCCTGCAGGCGCAATCGATGCGAAAATCGTCAAGGCCTACAAGGTTCTTCCCCTGATCAAGCGCGGGAACAAACTGGTGGTGGCTACCGCCGACCCGGCGGATCATGAGGCCGAGGACAAGATCAAGTTCCAGTCGCAGTCGGCTGTCGATCTGGTGGTCGTCGAGTACGACAAGCTTGCGCGGTGGATCGACCAGAGCACGCAGTCAGCCACCAGCCAGATCAGCGCGCTGATCGGCGACGACTTTGATCTTGCCGACTTGGACGACGGCAGCCCCGACGTCGCTGCTGAGAAGGATCTCGGCGCCGACGTCGACGACGCGCCTGTCGTCCGCTTTTTGCAGAAGATGCTGGTCGATGCGATCAATATGCGCGCATCTGACCTTCATTTTGAACCCTTTGAGAATTTTTACCGCATCCGGTTTCGCGTTGACGGGGAGCTGCGCGAAATCGCGCAGCCGCCCGTGGCGATCAAGGAAAAGCTTGCATCGCGCATCAAGGTGATTTCGCGTCTGGACATCGCGGAGCGGCGTGTGCCACAGGACGGACGCATGAAACTGCGCTTCGGCCCCGATCGCGCCATCGACTTTCGTGTGAGCACGCTGCCCACCATCCACGGCGAAAAAATCGTCATCCGGATTTTGGATTCCACGATGGCGAAGATGGGGATCGAATCGCTGGGCTACGAACCGGAAGAGAAGGAGCGTGTCCTGCGTGCGATCAAGCGACCTTACGGAATGGTTCTGGTCACCGGACCCACGGGAAGCGGCAAGACCGTATCGCTTTATTCGTACCTGAACCTTCTCAACCAACCGGGGGTCAACATCTCGACCGCGGAGGACCCGGCCGAAATCAACCTGCCCGGTGTCAACCAGGTCAATGTGAACGAAAAAGCCGGGTTGAATTTTGCGACCGCGCTGCGCGCGTTCCTGCGGCAAGATCCAGACATCATCATGGTGGGTGAGATCCGTGACCTGGAAACAGCCGACATTTCGATCAAGGCAGCCCAGACTGGCCACATGGTGTTCTCCACCGTGCACACCAACGATGCGCCCACCACGCTGACTCGCCTCATGAACATGGGGGTGCCAGCGTTCAACATCGCCTCCAGCGTCATTCTCATCACGGCCCAGCGCTTGGCGCGCAAGCTCTGCCCCCAGTGCAAAACCCTGATCGACATCCCCAGTACGGCGCTGCTCGAGGCCGGTTTCAAGGAGAGCGATCTGGATGGAACCTGGAAGCCCTACAAACCCGGCAAATGCAACGCATGCAACGGCAGCGGATACAAGGGTCGCCTGGGCATCTACCAAGCGATGCCGATCAGCGAGGAAATCCAGCGCATCATTCTCAACCACGGAACCGCGTTGGACATTGCCGAGCAGGCAAAGCGCGAAGGCGTGCGTACTCTGCGCGAATCCGGTCTGATCAAGGTCAAACAGGGACTGACCTCGCTTGAAGAGGTGTTGGCCGTCACCAACGAATAGACGATCGGCTTAAACCGGAACGTTGATGGCCACAACTGCAATGCGGACCCCCGCCGCCTTCTTCTTTTCTTGATTGCATGCATGCATAGGACAAGCAGCACGGGGCGGACCGCCACGCAACCGAATAAGGGCGGCTGGCGTCGAGAAGGTAGGCATCGCCTCGCTCAACCAGGGTTTGAACGCCATCTGCACTGCGACTTCATCCGCAATTTCGTAATCATCGTGCCTGTACCATTTTTCAGCAGCCATGGGGCCAAAGCTTAGCCATGCAGCACATCTTCATGGGTGTTCCCCCCGGCTTTTGGGTGTTCGCCGCCGGGGTTGCCGGCCTCGCCGTGGGCAGCTTTCTGAACGTCGTTATCTACCGGCTTCCGGTGATGCTGGAAAACGCCTGGCAGCGTGACGCCCAAGCCACCCTGCACCCGGAACTCGAGCCATCCAAAGGCGAGCCCTTTAACCTGTTGCATCCGCATTCGCGCTGCGGCCACTGCGGACATGCGATCCGCTGGTGGGAGAACGTTCCTGTCCTGAGCTGGATCCTGCTGCGGGCGCGCTGCTCGGGTTGTGGCACACGCATCGCGGCACGTTATCCGTTGGTGGAACTGCTCTCCGGCATCCTGAGTGCCTCGGTGATTGCGCTGCACGGCTTGTCGCCCTGGTCCTTGGGACTGGTGATGCTCCTGTGGGCCCTGATTGCCCTGGCCTTCATCGATTACGACACCACGCTCCTGCCGGACAGCATCACGCTGCCACTCCTGTGGCTGGGCCTGCTGCTGCACGCAACCCTGGATCCCAGCTTTCTGCCGCAAGCCGTGTGGGGGGCTGCTGTTGGCTATGCCAGCCTTTGGGCTGTGTATCAGGCGTTTAAGCTGCTCACGGGCAAGGAAGGCATGGGCTACGGCGACTTCAAGCTCTTCGCAGCGCTTGGCGCCTGGTTCGGCGTGGTCGCCTTGCTGCCGATCATTTTGCTGTCGGCGGTCGCCGGCGCCGTCATTGGCATTGTGCTGCAGTTCAGCGGACTGGCCGAGCGCGGCAAGCCCATCCCCTTTGGTCCATTCCTGGCAACCGCTGGCCTGATCATGCTCTTGCTCGGCCCCGCACAACTCATCGCCTGGGTGCTGCCCGGTGGCGCCTGATCGGGTACAGGCATGGTGGCGTCGTCCCCGGAGCTGACCCCGCGTCGTTTCACGGTGGGTCTCACAGGAGGCATCGGCTCGGGCAAATCTGCCGTGGCCGAGCTTCTTGCTGAAATGGGTGCCGCCGTATTGGATGCTGACCGCATCTCGCATGAACTCACCGCCCCTGGCGGCGCCGCCATCGCGCCCCTGCGCGCAGCGTTTGGTGATGCCATGATTACTGCACAAGGCGCACTTGACCGTGCCCGCATGCGCGCTGCCGTATTCGCCGATCCGGCGCTGCGCCACCAGCTTGAGTCCATCCTCCACCCGCGCGTGGGCGAAGTGCTGCGCGAACGGGCAGCCATGGTGAAGGGCAACTACCTCGTTCTCGTCGTTCCGCTCCTGGTTGAGGGCCTCGCGCGCTGGCGCGCTTACCTGGACCGCATTGCTGTGGTCGACTGTCCGCAGGCCCTTCAGGTCGCGCGCGTGATGCAACGTTCAGGGCTCAGCGCCGAAGAGGTGCGCGCCATCATGGCAACCCAGGCCACGCGCGAAGCCCGACGCGACGTGGCCGACGACCTGATCGATAACAGTACCAGCCTCGATGCATTGCGGTCGCGCACGCGCGCGCTTCATGCGCAGTATCTGCAGATGGCCAGCGCAATTTGAATTCCCGTGCCACATGCATGACAATGTCAACGAGCGTGCTTGACGCCTGCCCTTTTTTCTTCTGACTCTGAAGGGCGCGTGGTGGCATGGGCGTTTCACCCGATCGCTGCGCATCCAACCCCCAACCGGCCCGTGATCCTTTACGAATATCCCCTGAGCGAACGCGTTCGCACCCTGTTGCGCCTCGAATACCTGTTTCGCCGGGTGAATTTTCTGCTACAGCGTGCCCACCCGTTTGATCACCATTACGCTCTGCTGTCGATGTTCGAGATCATGGACGTCGCCACACGTCAGGATCTCAAATCGGATCTGTTGAAGGATCTGGAGCGTCAACGGCAGCAATTCCTTGCCTTTCGCGGCAATTCAGCCGTGTCTGAGCAGGCGCTGGACGAGGTGCTGGCGGAAATTGATGCTGCATTCCAAGGCTTGAGCCAGCAGCTCGGAAAACCTGGTCAGCCGCTGCTCGAGAACGAGTGGCTGATGGCCATCCGCAGCCGCGCCAGCATTCCCGGGGGAACCTGTGAATTCGACTTGCCCGCGTACTACGCATGGCAGCATCTGCCGGAAGACCAGCGACGGCTGGATATGGCGCGCTGGATGGAGGTCTTCAGCCCGCTGGCGATGACTGTTGAACTGCTTCTTCGCCTTCTTCGGGATTCCGGGACCCCCCACAAGACGCTGGCCGCGGGCGGCACGTACCAACAGAATCTGGCGGGACGCACGTACCAGCTCATGCGCTTGCGGGTGGACGGAGCGCTAGGCGTGGTACCCGAGACCACGGGTCATCGCCTCATGGTGTCGGTACGCTACATGCGGCCGGACGCTGATTGGAAGTTGAAGCCCGTGACAACGGACGTCGCCTTTGAAATTGCTCTTTGTCCATGAGTGCCTCTGAGAAATCACCCACGATACGCACGGTGCGCTGCCCGGCTTGCGGTGGAGCCAGTCGTTATGCCGTTGACAATCCCTGGCGCCCCTTTTGCAGCGAACGCTGCAAAAACATGGATTTCGGCGCCTGGGCCAGTGAGCAGTATCGTGTCGCGACCACGCCCGTCACAGGCGAGGAGACGGACGATCCATCGGCCCGGGCGTCCGAGCCACAGCAGGCGCCCAAACACTGACCCGGCGCGCGACAAGCCACGCCGTTCAGGGCGGAGAAGGATAGCGCGGATGCCACAGGCATCCTTGTGAGGCTTGCCGCTGGTTCGCTGGATGCTGTGTATTTATCCTGCCATGAAGGGCGGGACACGCCCGGTTCGCCTGTGAAGTGAGTGGTGCAGCAATGCCGCCAGCAGCAGAAACCCGCCGAAGCGACTCATTCCGGCTCGAAGCCGGGATGAGCGCCGTAGGAATCCGCATCCTTCAGGTCGGGGAGGATGTCAACAAGTGCGCGGTAAGCCCCGGGTCAATCCAGGGTCAAACGCCGAGCACCCGTCTGGTCACGCTCCTCGGCCAGCCATTGCAGCACGGGGAGGGTCCCAGGCAACACTGGCGTTACGCGCACCGGCAGGCGTTCCCAAGAAAGAGCTTGCCCCTCACAAGGCCGCAGATCACCCTCCCACTGCGTGACCTTGCAGAACTGGAGTTCGACCCGGGCGTGGGGGTAGTCCATCACGCAAGATCGCCAATAAGACGCCTGGACATGGGTGATGCCGAGTTCCTCGCGCAGTTCACGTGCCAGCGCCTGCAGAAGCGTCTCGCCTTGCTCGATCTTCCCGCCGGGAAATTCCCAATAACCTGCGTAAGGCTTGCCCGCAGGCCTGCTAGCCAACAGGAAACTGCCGTCTGCCCGCACCAGCACGCCGACCGCGACGGGCACGAGCGGACGCTGGACCTGCGAAGGCTCCTGCATCAGCGCGCCTTGCGACCGGCATAATCGCGCGCGAACTGCCACGCGATGCGCCCGGAGCGTGAACCCCTCTCGAGTGCCCACACCAGCGCCTCTGCGTGCGCACTGCTGGCCTGTTTGGGTGTGGCGCCGAACGCCTGCAGCCAATGCTCGACGATTCGCAGGTAGTGATCCTGATCGAAGGGATAAAAGCTCACCCACAGGCCAAATCGGTCGGAAAGGCTGATCTTTTCCTCCACCACCTCGCCTGGGTGCACCTCGCCACTTTCGGTATGCTGGTAAGTGAGGTTTTCGTGCATGTACTCGGGCAGCAGGTGACGTCGATTGGACGTGGCGTAGATCAGCACGTTGTCGGCCTGCGCTGCGATGGAGCCATCGAGCACGGACTTGAGCGCCTTGTAACCGACTTCCCCCTCATCGAACGACAGATCGTCGGCGAACACGATGAAACGCTCGGGGCGGTCCATGAGAAGATCCATCAGGTCGGGCAGATCGACGAGATCCGTCTTGTCCATCTCGATGAGGCGCAACCCCCTGGGCGCGTATTTGTTCAAACAGGCCTTGACCAGCGAGGACTTGCCCGTACCCCTGGCACCCGTCAACAGGACGTTGTTCGCAGGCCTACCTGCTGTGAATTGACCCGTGTTGCGCTCCACGCGCCGCTTTTGCTCGTCAATGCCCTGCAAGTCGTCGAGCGCGATCGGGGAGAGGTGGCGCACTGCCTGGAGCCAGGTGTGGTTGCCACGCTTGCGCCAGCGAAAGGCTGCAGCAGAGTCCCAATCCGGGGCAGCCGGAGCAGGCGCGAAAGCCTGCTCCAGACGGGTCAGAACCCGCTCGGCCTGATCAAGCAGCGCCGATAGTTGTCCTCCCCGATCCGCACCGGCGTGGGCATCATCGCGCTTGGCCATCGTTTTTTCAGCTCCGGTAGTCGGCGTTGATCGAGACGTACTCGTGCGAGAGGTCGCACGTCCATACCGTGGCGTGCGCGTCGCCACGGCCAAGAACGATGCGTACGCCAATTTCCGGCTTCGCCATCACCCGCTTGCCATCAGCCTCCTGGTATTGTGGGTGGCGGCCTCCAAGCGTGGCGACATGGACCTCGTCAAGATAAAGGTCAACCCCGCCCACGTCGAGATCCTCGATTCCCGCATAACCGACCGCGGCCAGGATGCGGCCGAGATTCGGGTCACTCGCGAAGAAGGCCGTCTTCACCAAGGGTGAGTGTGCCACGGCGTACGCGACCAGGCGCGCCTCATCGCGCGTTTTTGCACCTTGTACCGCGACGGTGATGAATTTGGTTGCACCCTCGCCATCGCGCACGATGGCCTGCGCCAATTCGAGCGCGACCGCCGTGAGCGCTTGGCGCAACAACTGCGCCTGGGGGCTGGCGACCGCGCTGATGACGGCAAGCGCTGCTCGGCCCGTCGCTGCGACGATGAGCGAATCGTTGGTGGAGGTGTCGCCATCGACCGTGATGCAGTTGAACGACGCGTCGGCCACCTCACGCGCGAGCTGCGCCAAAACAGCGGCATCCACCGGCGCATCGGTTGCAATGAAACCCAGCATGGTGGCCATGTTCGGGCGGATCATGCCCGCGCCTTTCGCAATGCCCGTGACCGTCACGGGCACCCCGTCAATGACGATGCGCGCGCTTGCCGCCTTGGGCACCGTGTCGGTCGTCATAATGGCCACCGCCGCGTCTGCCCATGCATTCGCGCGCGCGTCAGCCAGCGCCGCAGGCAGCCCGCCAACGAGCTTGTCCACCGCAAGCGGCTCCAGAATGACCCCTGTGGAAAACGGCAGCACTTCTTGCGCCGGCACGCCCACAAGCGCCGCCACGGCCGCGCAGCTTTGGCGTGCGGCAAGCAGGCCTGGGGCCCCGGTGCCTGCGTTGGCGCAGCCCGTATTGACAACCAGTGCGCGCACCGGCCCGCACTGCGCTGGCCCCAGATGTTCACGACAAACCTGTACCGGCGCCGCACAGAACCGGTTGCGCGTGAATACACCCGCAACCTGGGTGCCCGCGTCGAACAAGAACAAGGTCAGATCGGTGCGGCCCGCCTTGCGGATGCCGGCTTGCGACACGCCGATGCGCACTCCCGGCACAACATGCAAGGCAGCGGGATCGGGAGGGAGAAGGTTCACAGCCATGGCGCGCACTCCATCAGGGCCTAGGTCATCGGATCATCAGGTGAGACGGGTTTGCACGGTCGCCCAAAGCACACTCCAGGTGGCGAGAACCATGCCGCCGAGTACGCTCGTCGCAACTCAGCTCAGCTTACCGTGGCAATGCTTGTATTTCTTGCCACTGCCGCACGGGCAGGGGTCGTTGCGACCGACTTTGGGCAAGGCGTTGACGATCGGTTGCATCACCGCGGTGCCTGCGGCAGCCGCGGCCACCGCTGCATCCGCGCCTTCCAGCCCTCCATCGGCCAGCACCGCGCTCCCCGCCTCGGGATGCTGATACACGACGTTGATCAAACTCTGCGCTCGCTGCTCAATCTGCTCAGCCGCAGCGTCCGCCTGTTCCTGAGACTGCACCTGTACCGTCATGAGGGTGCGCGTGACATCGTTCTTCACGGCGTCGAGCATTTGCCCGAACAGTTCGAAAGCCTCTCGCTTGTATTCCTGCTTGGGCTGCTTTTGGGCATAGCCACGCAGATGGATACCCTGACGCAAGTAATCAAGCGCGGAGAGATGCTCGCGCCAGTGCTGGTCAAGCGACTGCAGCAACACCATGCGCTCGAAGCCAGCAAAGTTGGCCGCACCCACGCTGTCGACTTTGGCCTTGTAGTGGGCGTTGGCAGCCTCCAGGACACGCTCCAGCACATCTTCATCCGTAATGGTCTGGTCCGCCTCGATCCACTCCTTCAGGCTCAACTCGACCTGCATGTCGTCGCGCAACGCGCGCTCCATGCCAGCGACATCCCACTGCTCCTCCATGCTCTGCGGCGGCACAAACATGTGCACCAGATCCGTGACGCTGCCTTCGCGCAAGTCGGCGATTTGCGCACTCACATCCTGGTTGTCAAGAATCGCGTTGCGCTGCTCATAGAGAATCTTGCGCTGCTCATTGGCAACGTCGTCATATTCCAGGAGCTGCTTGCGCACGTCGAAATTGCGGGCCTCGACCTTGCGCTGGGCCGATTCGATCGACCGCGTGACCATGCCAGCCTCGATCGCCTCACCCTCGGGCATCTTGAGCCGATCCATGATCGCGCGCACGCGGTCACCGGCAAAAATGCGCATGAGTGAATCGTCCAGCGAGAGGTAAAAGCGCGACGAGCCCGGGTCGCCTTGGCGACCCGACCGGCCGCGCAACTGGTTGTCCACCCGACGCGACTCGCTGCGCTCGGTGCCGACGATGTGCAGGCCGCCCTCGGCGATCACATGATCGTGCAGCGCCTGCCACTCCTCGCGCAGTTGCGCGACGCGTTGGCGCTTGTCTTCATCGGCAAGATTGGCGTCGGCCTCGATGATCTCGCACTGCTTCTCCACATTGCCGCCGAGAACGATGTCGGTGCCTCGACCAGCCATGTTGGTGGCGATCGTGATCATCTTCGGCCGTCCGGCCTGCGCAACGATCTCCGCCTCGCGCGCGTGCTGCTTGGCGTTCAGCACCTGGTGCGGCAGTTTTTCGTTGTTCAGCAGCAGCGAGAGGTGCTCGCTGGCCTCAATGGAGGCCGTGCCCACGAGCACGGGCTGACCTCGCTCGTAGCACGCCTTGATATCGGCCACCACCGACAGGTCACGCTCGCGCGCGGTCTTGTAGACCTTGTCCTGATGGTCCTTGCGCTGACTGGGGCGGTTCGTGGGGATCACCACGGTTTCCAGCTTGTAGATTTCCTGGAACTCGTAGGCTTCTGTGTCGGCTGTGCCCGTCATACCCGCGAGCTTGCCGTACATGCGGAAATAGTTCTGGAACGTGATCGACGCCAGCGTCTGGTTCTCGTTCTGAATCCCGACCCCTTCCTTGGCTTCGACGGCTTGGTGAAGCCCATCCGACCAACGGCGCCCGACCATGATGCGACCGGTGAATTCGTCGACGATGATGACCTCGCCGTTCTGGACCACGTAATGCTGGTCGCGGTGATAGAGGTGATGCGCGCGAAGCGCTGCATACAGGTGATGCATCAGCGCGATGTTGGATGCGTCATACAGCGAACTGCCTTCGGGAATCAAGCCCATCTCGCCCAGAATGCGCTCGGCCTTCTCGTGGCCGGATTCGGTGAGGTAGACCTGATGACTCTTTTCGTCCACCGTGAAGTCACCGGGCTTTTCCACGCCCTTGCCTGTGATCGGGTCTTCCTCGCCGATCTGGCGATCGAGAAGCGGAACCACCTTGTCAAGCTTGATATACAGCTCAGTGTTGTCCTCGGCCTGGCCCGAGATGATGAGCGGTGTGCGTGCCTCGTCAATCAGGATCGAGTCGACCTCGTCAATCAACGCATAGTTCAGCCCGCGCTGCACGCGCTCACCGGGCTCGAAAACCATGTTGTCACGCAGATAATCAAAACCGTATTCGTTGTTCGTGCCGTAGGTCACATCCGATGCATACGCCGCCTGCTTTTCCTCCCGCGGCATATTGGGCAGGTTGATGCCCACGCTGAGTCCCAGAAAGGTGTAAAGCCGACTCATCCATTGCGCGTCGCGCTGGGCCAGGTAGTCATTCACCGTGACCACATGCACACCCTTGCCGGACAGCGCGTTGAGATAGACCGGAAGCGTGCCCACTAGAGTCTTGCCCTCACCGGTGCGCATTTCGGCGATCTTGCCGTCGTGCAGCGCCATACCCCCGATGAGTTGCACGTCGAAGTGGCGCATTTTGAGCGCTCGCTTGCCACCTTCGCGGACCACGGCAAAGGCTTCTGGCAAGATCTCGTCGAGGGAACGGCCGTTCGCGACCTGCTGCTTGAACTCAGCTGTCTTGGCGCGCAACTCGTCGTCGGAGAGTCCTTCAAACTGCGACTCCAGCGCGTTAATGCGCTGCACAACGCGGCGATATTGGCGGAGCAGGCGCTCGTTGCGGCTGCCAAAGAGACGGGTCAGGAAGGTTGCAGGCATGGGTCGTTTTGGATGCGGCACGCCGGGCAGGCCAAAGCGGCCAAACCCTGGACGGTGGAACAATCGGCGCGCATCACGCCCCGGTTGTCAGCGCAAGTCAAACTTGCATTCTACCCAGCGCTCCCACAAGACGATGCTGTCGGGCATTGCGGGACAATGGAGCCAAATCGCCACCATGTCCACCAACGCCCCCCACTGCGCAAACCCCGCAGATCCGTCACTCCTGCGCCAACGGGCCCCAGCATGGCCGCGCTGCCCCTGTGGATGCAGCGCACGCAAATCCTGGTTTCGCTCAAGGAGCAAGCACTCACGTCGAAACAGATGTGGGCGATGCTCCAGACAACGCTGCCTGCCGAACTCGCCAGTGCCGTGCAACCTGGCAAGTGGGTCGACGGGGTGTGGGCACTCACCGCATCCTCGCCTGCGGTGGCGGCCAAGCTCAAACTCTTTGGGCCGTTATTGCTGCGCCAGTTGCAAAAAGCCGGTTGGCCGCTGGTGCGCATTGCAGTGCGGGTCAAGGAACCAGGGAGAGAGCTGGGAAGCACCACTCCGGCCCCCCGGATCGCGACCGGTTCACCGGCTCCGGCCGACGTGCGCGCTCGCCTGCGCGAATTGCGCAGGCGCCATGCGAAGGCTGGAGGTTGATAAGCGTGGCGTGCGCGGCGCGTCCAGCCCTACTCAGGCAGCCACTTTGAGCGTGCTGCGGTAGCCGATGGGGGCGTCCTCCGCGTGCGCAAAACTGACCACTTCGAAAGCATCTGGATCGGCCATGACGGCGCGTAGCAGCGCGTTGTTGACTGCATGACCGCTGCGATACGCGCTGTAGGCACCAATGATGGGATGCCCCGCGACGTAAAGGTCTCCGATGGCATCGAGCATCTTGTGCTTGACAAACTCGGCGTCAAAGCGCAGCCCCTCCTGGTTCAGGATCCGCGACTCATCCATCACGATGGCATTTTCCATGCTGCCACCCTGCGCCAAGCCCCGCTCGCGCAGCGCATCCACATCGCGCATAAAACCGAATGTTCGGGCACGCGCGATTTCGCGCACGTACGCCGTCATGCTGAAGTCAAACGCGTAATCCTGCGCCGTCTGGTCAATGGCGGGATGGTCGAATTCGATGGCGAAGTGAAGGCGAAAACCATCGTAAGGCTCCAGGCGCGCCCATTTATCGCCATCACGATCGTGCGTGCGCACCTCGACCGGCTTGCGCATTCGAATGAAACGCCTTGGCGCAGGCTGGTCCTGCAGGCCCGAGGACTGCAGCAGGTAGACGAAGCTCGAGGCCGATCCATCCAGAATCGGAATCTCCTCCGCATCCACATCCACCAGCAAATTGTCAATGCCGAGACCTGCGCAAGCCGACAGCAGATGCTCGACCGTGTGAATTTTCACGTCACCCACGCCCAGCGTCGTGGCCATGCGCGTGTCCACGACCGCGTCGGGCTGCAACGCGATGCTCACCGGCATGGGCAGATCGACGCGCCGAAAGACGATACCCGTGTCGACAGCAGCTGGGTGCAACGTGAGCTCGACGCGCTCACTGCTGTGCAAACCCACGCCAACGGCGCGGTTGGTCGAGCGAATGGTGCGCTGGGACAACATGATTACCGGCTTTCCGATCAAACCTGTATTTTTTTCAATGCCACAGGACCATTTTAGGGAGGCCTCGATAACCCTGCACGCCACCGCGCGCGGGAGGCAACGCGCGCGGTGGCGTGTGGCGTGCCGCGGGCTGGGCAAGCCGCGGTACGCACCAGTGGAACGGGGTCATCCACCGGTGCTACGCCCACATCTCGACGGCGGAACCGTCGTCTTCAGTCAGCTTGCTTGCGCAGGAAGGCCGGAATCTCCATCTCGTCCATGCCGCTTTGCATCAGCGCATTGACGTGGGCAGAGGGCGCGTTGCCGCGGGGGTTGCGCCAGATTGCTGGAATCTGGGTGGAATCGATGCCCGCCCCATGACCCATGCTCAGCGGCCCCGCATCGGTGCCCGTGCGCAGAACGGTCAGGCTGGGCGCTGCCTTCACGGCGGCCTTTGCACGAGACAGTCCGGTGGCAAGAACCGTCACGCGCAGCGAGTCACCCATACTCGGATCGTTCACCGTGCCAAAAATGATGTGGGCATCGGCCGCGGCGTAGGCGCGGATCGCGTTCATGGCTTCGCGGGTTTCACTCAGTTTGAGCGAATCATCGGCGGTGATGTTGACCAGCACACCCTTTGCACCGGAGAGATCCACCCCGTCCAGAAGCGGGCAGACCACGGCCTGCTCGGCTGCCAATCGAGCGCGATCAGCGCCACTGGCCACTGCCGTACCCATCATGGCCTTGCCGGGCTCGCCCATCACCGTTTTCACGTCTTCGAAGTCGGCGTTGATCATGCCTGGCACGTTGATGATCTCGGCGATGCCGCCCGTGGCGTTTTTCAACACGTCATTGGCCTTGGCAAACGCCTCCTTCTGCGAGATGTCGTCGCCGTAAACCTCGAGGAGTTTTTCGTTAAGCACAACGATGAGCGAATCGACATTCTTCTCCAACTCCTCCAAGCCCGTTTCGGCGTTGGACAGTCGCTTGGTTCCCTCGAACTCGAATGGCTTGGTCACCACAGCCACAGTCAGGATGCCCATCTCCCGGGCGATGCGCGCAACCACCGGAGCGGCGCCGGTGCCTGTACCGCCCCCCATCCCGGCGGTGATGAACAGCATGTGCGCCCCAGCCAGCGCCTCGCGAATCTGGGCCTGGGCTTGCTCGGCTGCGTCGCGCCCCACCTGCGGCTTGCCACCGGCTCCGAGTCCCGTTTTGCCCAGCTGGATGAAGCGATGTGCGCTTGGACGCTGCAGGGCTTGTGCGTCCGTGTTGGCGCAGATGAATTCCACACCCTTCACGCCACTGGCAATCATGTGCTCAACGGCGTTTCCACCGCCGCCGCCCATGCCGATCACCTTGATGTTCGTCCCGCGGTCGAACGCGCTGTCGCCGATGTCCTCAATCATTTCAAAAGCCATGATGCACCTCCGTCGATAAAGTTGAAAAGCCCTGCCCTGCCAAACACTGCCTGCCGCCGTGAGGCTGCAGACCCCGTAAACCCGCTAAAAATTTCCCGCGAACCAATCCCGCACGCGCGCCATCAGAGTGCGGGCGCTGCCGCTTTTCTGCGCAATGCGTGCGCCGCGCTGACGCTGTGTCTGCGCTTCCACGAGCAACCCCATGGCTGTGGAGTTGCGCGGGCTGCGCACCATGTCGGAAAGCGGACCGCTGTACTGCGGCAGACCCAAGCGAACTGGCTTCAAGAAGATGTCTTCACCCAGTTCCACCATCCCCGGCATCAATGCCGCACCGCCGGTGAGCACCACTCCGGAGGACAGCACTTCCTCGTAGCCTGAGTCACGCACAACCTGCTGCACCAGGGAGAAGATCTCCTCCACGCGCGGTTCGATCACGCCGGCAAGCGCCTGGCGCGAAAGCATGCGCGGACCTCGATCACCCAAGCCGGGCACTTCAAGCCTCTCGTCAACGCCGGCCAGCAACTGCTTTGCGACACCGTGTTCGATCTTGATGTCTTCGGCATCTTTCGTGGGCGTGCGCAGCGCCATCGCGATATCGCTCGTGATGAGCTCGCCAGCGATCGGGATGATGGCTGTGTGGCGAATCGAACCCCCGGTGTAGATCGCCACGTCGGTCACCCCTGCACCGACGTCCACCAACACCACGCCGAGCTCCTTCTCATCCTCGGTCAGCACTGCGTGGCTCGATGCCAGCGGATGCAAAACGACGGCGTCGACCTCGAGCCCACAGCGACGCACGCATTTGATGACGTTCTCGGCGGCGGTTTGCGCGCCGGTGACGATGTGCACCTTGGTTTCCAGGCGGATGCCACTCATGCCCACGGGCTCCTTGACTTCCTGCCCGTCGATGATGAACTCTTGCGGCTCCACCAAAAGGAGTCGCTGATCGGTGGGAATATTCACCGCCTTGGCCGTTTCGATCACGCGCGACACATCGTTCTGCGTGACCTCGCGATCCTTGATCGCCACCATCCCTTCGGAGTTCTGACCCCGAATGTGGCTTCCGGTGATGCCTGTGATGACACGGGTAATCCGGCAATCGGCCATCAACTCGGCTTCCTTCAGCGCAGCCTGGATCGACTGCACGGTCGCCTCGATGTCCACCACCACGCCACGGCGCATCCCCGCCGTGGCGGCCTGACCCATGCCGACGACTTTGAGCGTGGCTGCCGGGCTGTCCTGTTGTGGCAGGATTTCCGCCACCATCGCAAGCACCTTGGATGTGCCGATGTCCAGCCCCACCACCAAATCTTTATAGTCCTTGGCCATTACCGAGCTCCCGTCGCCATGCCTTGTTGTTTCTTCATCGTGGTGCCGGGCTGGACGCCCGGCGCATCTACCCCTTGCAGACGCACCGCAAACCCGTTGCTGTACCGCAAATCAGCGCTTTCGATCCTGCGCCCGTAATGCGTCTGCACGCCTTGCGCCAGCGCCAAAAACCGTTGCAGCCGCTGCCGGAATGCTTGCGCATCGGCGTCGCTGCCCAAATCAAGACTGGGTCCCCCATCGATCTGCACCCGCCAGTTGCCTTCGGTGCCCAATTCCAGCGCGGAAATCTTCCATTTCATCGGGGCGAAATCCTGGGTGAGCGTGGCATACATCTGCGACACGCGCTGCTCGCTGCCTGTGGGTCCTGCAAAGCGAGGCAGGCCCATGTCCTGCACCTCGCCAAGATTGGCCTCAAATAGCTCGCCATCGGTATTGACCAGGCCTGCAGTGGTCGTGCCTTCGCTCCAGGAGGCCAACGGCTTCTGCGACTCCAGTGTGACCAGCAGGGACAGCGGCCATACCCGCTGCACCACAGCCCTGCGCACCCAAGGGACCTGGTCGAAGACCTTCTGGGCTGCGGCCAGGTTCACGGTGAACCAGTTGCCTTGCAGGCGTGGCAGGGCCTCACCGCGTAGGGCGGTCGCACTGACGTGCTGCAAGCTGCCTTCGACCTGGACGCTGCGTATGGCCCACAACGGCTGCCGCAGGAACCAGTTGCCAGCCACCAGGAACGCACCGAGCAAAAACACCCACACCAATGCGCCACTGGTGAAATTCATCAACCGGATGTCGCGCGGCAGGTCCTGGCGTGTGCTCACGAGCGTCCCCCAGATGCCGTGCCGGCGGGCGTGTCCAGACGCGCCTCGGCCAGAATGCGAAGGCACAGGTCTTCGTAGCTCAACCCGGCCACGCGAGCTGCCATCGGCACCAAGGAGTGACCCGTCATGCCCGGGCTCGTGTTCATTTCGAGCAGGAACGGCTTGCGATCGGCGGCACGGATCATGATGTCTGCACGACCCCAGCCGCGGCATCCCAGACTGCGATAGCTGGCGAGCACGAGTTGAGCGATCGCTTCCTCCTCACCTGCGGGCAGGCCCGCCGGGCAGATGTAGCGCGTCTCGTTGCTGTAGTACTTGTGCTCGAAGTCGTAATTGCCCCCGGGGGCAACGATATGAATCAGCGGCAGCGCCACGGCCGCGTCCCCCTCGCCCAGAACCCCACAAGTCACCTCGTCACCTGCGATGAACTGCTCGGCGAGAACAGCGCAGTCAAAGCGTGCCGCTTCCCGGTACGCATCGTCCACGGCGCCCATGTCATCCGCGCGTGCAAGCCCGAGCGTGGACCCTTCATGCGCCGCCTTGAACATGAGCGGCAAACCCAACTCACGCGCCGCGGCCTGGGCTTGTTCGACACTTTCGACCATGCGCCACGCCGGAGTGCTCAGGCCCTCGCATTGCCACAGGCGCTTGGTCATGTGCTTGTCGATCGCAAGCGCCGAGGCCAGCACACCGGGTCCGGTATAGGCAATCCCCAGCAGCTCCAGCGCGCCTTGCACCGTACCGTCCTCGCCATGGCGCCCATGCAGCGCGATGAACACGCGCGTAACGCCCAGTTCGGACAGCGCGCAAAGCGGTCTTTCTCCCGGGTCGAAAGCGACTGCATCCACGCCGCGCGATTGAAGCGCGGCCAGCACCCCCTTGCCTGACATGAGCGAGACTTCACGCTCGCTGGAGCTGCCACCCATGAGCACGGCCACGCGCCCGAATGCCTTCGGATTCACGATTGGAGGCTGTAGATGCGTCATGCTGCAATCTCCGCTGTGCGCGCCAGCTCCACCACCTTGTGCGGTACCGCGCCGATCGAACCGGCACCCATGCACAACACGACGTCACCATCGCGCGCGGCATCCAGGATCGCCTGCGGCATCGCGCCGATGTCGTCGACAAACACGGGCTCGGCCTTGCCCACCACGCGTAGGGCCCGTGCCAGGCTGCGCCCGTCGGCCGCCACCAGTGGCGGCTCGCCCGCTGCATACACCTCCGCCAGCAGCACGGCATCAGCCCGGCCGAGCACGGACACGAAATCCTCGAAAAGATCACGGGTACGGGTGTAGCGGTGGGGCTGGAACGCCAGCACGATGCGCCGCCCCGGATATGCGCCACGCGCCGCCTCCAGCGTGGCGGCCATCTCAACAGGGTGATGTCCGTAATCATCGATCAGCAGGAAGCTGCCGCCGGCGTTCAGCGTGATGGCCCCATAGGATTGAAAGCGCCGACCCACACCATGAAAATCAGCCAGCGCCTTGAGCACCGCGGCGTCGTCCACTCCCAATTCCGCCGCCACCGCGATGGCCGCCAGCGCGTTGCGCACATTGTGCAGACCCGGCAGGTTGAGCGTCACCGCGAGCGGCGGAAGCACCACGCCGTTGCGCCGCAGCGCCGTGAAGTGCATGCGCTGGCCTTCGGCGCGTACGTCCACAGCGCGCACCTGCGCATCCTCGCTCAGGCCATAGGGCGTGATGGGCTTGGAAACAAAGGGCAGGATGGCCCGCACCCCCGGGTCGTCCACGCAAAGGATGGCAGCGCCATAGAAGGGCAAGCGGCCGATGAACTCGACAAAGGCGTGGCGCAGCCGAGCCATGTCGTGGCCATAGGTGTCCATGTGGTCGGCGTCGATATTCGTCACCACGGCCATGACCGGTAGCAGGTTGAGGAATGATGCGTCCGACTCGTCAGCCTCCACCACGATGTAGTCGCCCTGCCCGAGCTTGGCATTCGCCCCGGCGCTTGTCAGCTTGCCACCAATGACGAAGGTCGGATCCAACCCGCCTTCGGCCAACACGCTGGCGACCAGGCTCGTTGTTGTGGTCTTGCCGTGCGTTCCAGCGATGGCAATTCCACGCTTGAGGCGCATCAATTCAGCCAGCATGACGGCGCGGGGGACGACGGGTATATGGCGCGCGCGCGCCGCGCGTACCTCCGGGTTCTCGGCCCCCACAGCAGTGGACACCACCACGGCGTCAGCGCCCGCGATATGCGCCGCGTCGTGCCCGATGGCCACACGGGCACCCAAACCGCGCAGGCGCTGCACGGCTGCGCCTTCCGCCAGGTCGCTGCCGGTGATCTCGTAGCCGAGGTTGAGCAGCACCTCGGCGATACCGCTCATCCCGGCGCCGCCGATGCCCACGAAGTGAATCTGTCGAATCGCGTGTTTCATAGCGGGCTCTCCAGGGTCTCGCAGGCGGCCACGATGCGCTCGACTGCATCGCGCCGGGCCAACCGGTGCGCCTGGAGCGCCATCGCGAGCAGGCGGGGGCGGTCCAGCGTACGCAGTTGTGCGGCGAGAGACTCAGGTGTGAAGTCAGTTTGTTGGACGAGCAAGGCAGCGCCCGGCTCCGCCAGGAAGCGGGCGTTCGCTGTCTGGTGATCGTCCACCGCGTGCGGGAACGGGACAAACAGCGCCGCCACCCCGGCGCAGGCGATCTCGCTGACGGTGGAGGCGCCAGCACGGCAGATCACAAGATCAGCCTCTGCGTAGGCCGCAGCCATGTCATCGATAAACTCGCGGCACTCGGCTTGCACGCCAAGCTGCGCGTAGCGATGTTGCAGGGCTTGCAGATGGCCACGACCGCTTTGATGCAGAACCCGAGGACGCTGCTGCGCCGACAACAGCGCCAGCGCCTGAGGTACGCGCTCATTGAGCGCCGCTGCGCCCAGGCTGCCGCCCACCACCAGCACGCGCAACGGGCCGCTGCGCGTGCCATAGCGCTGTGCTGGCGGCGACAACTCTCGAATGCTCCGGCGCACCGGATTGCCGACCCAGTCGCCGGTGGGCAGTGTGTGAGGGAATGCCGTGAGCACGCGGTCGGCCAACCGCGCCAGCAGACGATTGCTCATGCCGGCTACCGCGTTCTGTTCGTGCAGCACCAACCGGGCGCCAGCCCAGTCGCTCATCAAGCCGCCTGGAACCGTGATGTAGCCTCCCATGCCCAGCACCACGCTGGGACGCACGCGACGCAGGGCACGCAGCGCCTGCCCGAAGGCACGAAAAAGTCTCACAGGCAACAGCAACCTGGTCATCAGCCCTTTGCCACGCACGCCGCCAAAGTTCACCCAAAGCATGGGGTAGCCCTGCGCTGGCACGAGCCGCGATTCCATGCTGCCTGGCGCGCCCATCCAATGCACCGTCCAGCCGGCAGCGCGCAAGCCCTCGCCCACCGCGAGCCCAGGGAAAATATGCCCTCCGGTTCCGCCGGCCATGATGACTGCAGTCCTCGGCGCACTCATTGGCGTCCACCCGTCGGCATGATTGGACCCTGGCGGTGCATGCGCTGCACGGCAGGCCATCGGCTGTGCACGCATGCGCTCATACGTGACCTCCGCGCATGAGGACACGATTCTCGAAATCCACCCGGAGCAAGATGGCCAGGGAGAGGAGCGACACCAATGTCGCTGAACCCCCATAGCTCAGTAACGGCAGGGTCAGACCCTTCGTCGGCAAAAGACCGAGGTTGACGCCAATGTTGATGAACGCCTGCCCACCGACGAGCACTCCCACGCCCTGCGCCACGAGCGACGAGAACATGCGGTCCGCGGCCAGCGCCTGGCGACCGATGTCAAACGCGCGCTTGGTAATCCAGGCGAACACCAGGGTGACGGCCAGCACGCCTGCAAAACCCAGTTCCTCGCCGATGATGGCGAGAAGGAAGTCCGTCTGAGGCTCCGGCAGGTAATGCAGCTTTTCCACGCTCCCGCCCAGGCCCACGCCCAGCCAATGACCCCGCCCCATGGCAATGAGGGCATGCGCCAACTGGTAGGCGCTTCCCAGAGCCTGCCCCTCAGCCCAGGGATTGAGGTACGCGAAGATGCGATCGCGCCGCCATGGCGACAGCACAATCATCAGCACGAACGCGCCGATCATCACCACCGTCAGGGCGGCAAACATCTTGCCATTCACGCCGCCGAGGTACACGATGACCATGGCCACCGATGCGATGACGAGGAATGCGCCCATGTCGGGTTCGGCCAGGAGAAGCATGCCAATCACGGCAAGCGCGGCAGCCATGGGCACGAAGGCTTTGCCGAACTTCTGCTTCACATCTTGCTTACGCACGATGAAATCAGCCGCGTACAGAATGGTGGTGAGCTTGACGAGTTCCGAAGGCTGAAAATTGAACACGCCCAGCGGAATCCAGCGCCGCGAGCCGTTGACGCCCTTGCCGAGGAAGGGAACGAGCACTGCCACGAGCATGACCAGCGAGGCCACAAACAGGTAGGGCGCCCATCGCTCCCAAAATTTCATCGGAAACTGGAATACCACCCACCCGCCGATCAAGCCAAGGGCGATCGCGGCAAGATCGCGCCAGAAAAAATGAAACTGCGTCCAGTGTGCGAAGTGCGGGTCTTCCGGAATGGCCACCGTGGCCGAATACACCATGACCAACCCGAAGGCCAGGAGCAGCACGATGACCCAAAGCAAGTTTTGGTCAAAGTCCAGCATGCGGGAGGCAGCCGGGCCGACATAGCCGATGCGAACCGGCATTGGCGCGGGCTTGTCGGCGCTGCCCATGCCGCGCCACATCGGAAAGGGCAGCTTCATGGCGCCCCCTCCAGCACCACGCCATGCTCAAGAGCCCATTCGGCCACGGCCCCCGCAAAAACCTGGGCCCGGTGCGTGTAGTTCCGGAACATGTCCAAGCTGGCACACGCCGGGGACAGGAGCACGATGTCGCCCTCGCGGGCCAAGGCGGCTGCGCGTCGCACGGCCTGCTCAAGGCTCGGGGCCTGCTCGATCGGGCACACGCCATGCAATGCCTGCGCCAGACCTGGCGCATCGCGCCCAATCAGCACGGCTGCGCGCAAACGGCCCGTTGAAGCGCGCAGCAGCGGGGAGAAATCCTGGCCTTTGCCATCGCCGCCCGCAATAAGCACAACGGTACGATCCAGACCAGCCAAGGCCGCCACGGTGGCGCCTACGTTGGTGCCCTTGCTGTCTTCAATCCACTCCACGCCGGCAATCACACCGAGCGACTGCATGCGGTGCGGCTCGCCGGCATAACTACGCAGGGCATGCAACATGGGGGCAAGGGGCGTGCCCGTGCTCGCCGCCAAACCCAGCGCCGCCAGCGCATTGGCCCAGTTGTGACGGCCATGGATACGCAGTGCGTCGGCTGGCATCAGCAGCTGCATGCTCGGCGCCCCGGATGGCTCGGCAACGGTGCCCTTGCCGCGTCGCCGCGGATGATTCTGCCCCTGCTGCGCCTGACCGCGGGCAAGCCAGGACATGCCATGCTCGACCACGACTCCCCAGTCACCGGCGCGCTGCGGCGCGTCCAGACCGAAGGTCTGTTCCTGCCGGCCGGCGCGCCGCATGGCCAGAACGCGCGCATCGTCGCGGTTTAACAGCATCAGACCAGGCGACTGCCAATCGCCCACCCAGGTGCCTGCACCGTGCGTGAAGGTCTGATGACGCTCCGAAGGCGCATCGGAGCCGGGGCGCGCAGGCCAAGGCTGTGGACCGAAGATGCGTGCCTTGTCCGCACCGTACGCATCCATGCTGCCGTGCCAGTCCAAATGATCTTGTGTGAGATTAAGAACCGTTGCAGCCGTGGCGGCAAAATCATCCACGCCATGCAACTGAAAGCTCGAGAGCTCCAACACCCAGGCCTTTGGCAGACTCCCGGCGTGCATGCGCTCGCCCAGCGTGTCCAGCAAAGCGGGACCAATGTTCCCGGCGACCGCCGTGTCGACGCCCGCGCCGCGCAGGAGGTGCGCAGTCAGCGCCGTCACGGTCGTCTTGCCATTGGTTCCCGTGATGGCTAGCACCGCAGGCGCGTAGCCCCGGGTTCGGTGCAGCTCGCGTAGGGCAGCCGCAAACAAGCCGAGTTCAGTGGTTACCCTCACGCCCGAGGCACGTGCTTTGTCAAGCAACCCGGCGAATGCTGGGTCAGAGGGCGCAATGCCGGGGCTCACGCAGACACAATCCACACCGTCTGGAAGACATGTCCCGGCGCTGCCCGTGCGAACCACAACTTGCGGCAACTCGGCGCGCAATGCGGCGAGTTGGGGTGGGTCGGACCTGCTGTCGGCCACACACACCGCGGCGCCCTGGCTGGCACACCACCGCGCCATGGACAAGCCGGAGATGCCCAGTCCCAGAATCAGAACGCTATGGTCGCTTAGGCTCATCGGTGCTTCACCGCAGCTTGAGGCTGGCCAGCCCAGCGAGACACAACATCATGGTGACGATCCAAAAGCGGATCACCACCTGCGATTCCTTGACCCCAAGCTGCTCGAAGTGATGATGCAGCGGCGCCATTTTGAAAATGCGGCGTCCCTGGCCGTATTTGCGCTTGGAATACTTGAAGTAGCCGACTTGGATCATCACGGACAAGGTCTCGACCACGAACACTCCGCCCATGATGAAAAGCACGATTTCCTGACGCACGATCACGGCGATGGTCCCCAGCGCCGCCCCCAGCGCCAGCGCCCCCACATCGCCCATGAACACTTGAGCGGGGTAGGCATTGAACCAGAGAAACGCCAGACCGGCGCCGACCATGGCACCGATGAAAATGAGCAGCTCGCCGGTGCCTGGAATGTAGGGAAAAAGCAGATATTTGGAGAACACCGCATTGCCGGTGACGTAAGCAAAAATGCCCAGCGAGGCGCCGACCATGACCGTGGGCATGATTGCCAGCCCGTCGGCACCGTCAGTCAGATTCACCGCATTGCTGGCGCCGACGATGACAAAATAGGTCAGCACAATGAAACCCACGATCCCCAAGGGGTAGCTCACCGTCTTGAAGAATGGCACGATCAGGTCCGCTGCAGGCGGCAACGGCATCGAAAGCCCGCTGCGCAGCCACTCGACAAAAAGGTGCCAGACCGCGGCATTGCCCTTGCCCGATACAGCAAACGCCAGATAAAACGCTGCCAAAATACCGATCAGCGACTGCCAAAAATATTTCTCGCGCGAACGCATGCCGTTGGGGTCGCGATGCACGACCTTGCGGTAGTCATCGACCCAGCCGATGGCGCCAAATCCGAGAGTGACCAGCAACACGAGCCAGACAAATCGATTGGAAAGATCCATCCACAACACCGTGGACGCTGTGATGGCGATGAGAATCAGCACGCCGCCCATCGTGGGCGTGCCGGTCTTGATCAGATGGGTCTGCGGGCCATCCTGCCGGACGGCTTGGCCGACCTTCATGGCGGTGAGCTTTCGGATGACCCCTGGACCCGCAGCCAGCCCGATGAACAAGGCTGTCAACGTGCTCATCACCGCGCGAAACGTGATGTAGTTGAAGACGCGGAAGAAGCGCAGATCAGGCGAGGCCGTCATCAGCCACATGGCCAGGCTATGCAGCATGTGCGTCCTCCTTGAGGATCTTCGACGGTGGCTCGAATCCGCGCAGGGACTGCGCCACGCGCTCCATGCGCATGAATCGCGAACCCTTGACGAGCACGGCGTCAAAGCACCGGAGATCCTGCAGCGTAGGTGCCAAGCCCTCAATCGTTTGAGCATGGCGTACTGCCACGGCACCTCGGCCGGCAGCCTGGGCTGCATGCAGCGCCAAATCCCCCACAGCCCACAGCGCGTCGATACCACGCGCAGCAGCGTGATTGCCCGCCTCGGCATGGAACGCCGGGCCTTCGATCCCCACCTCGCCCATGTCCCCCAGGATGAGAAGGCGGCGCCCTGGCATTGCCGCGAGCGCGTCGATTGCAGCGCGCACCGAGTCCGGATTGGCGTTGTAGGAGTCATCGATCAGGGTGATGCGATGCCCATCGGAGAGGACGATTTCGCTGCGCTGCATGCGGCCTGCCACAGGTTCGAACGCCTCGAGTCCGGCGACGATCGCGTCCAGCGGGGCCCCGCAAGCCAGCGCTGTCGCAGTCGCCGCCAACGCATTGTGAGCGTTGTGCGCCCCCATGACGCGCAGGCGCAGTTGGGCCTCGCCCGCCGGGGTACGCATATGCAACCGCATTGATGATGTGGCTTCCTGCTGGGCAATCCAGCCGACGACCTCGCCCTGTGCTTGCGCCTGCCCCGGTTCGACCAACATGAACCGCATGCAGCGTCGCGTACCCGCAAGGTCGGACCAAATTGCCGTGAAGGCATCGCCGGCCGGGAACACGGCCACGCCGTCGGGCGGCAAGGCTGTCATCACGCTACCGTTTTCGCGTGCTACAGCGTCGACCGTGTGCATGAATTCCTGATGCTCGCGCTGGGCGTTATTGACCAACGCAATGGTGGGCTCGGCAATCGCTGCCAGTTGAGCCACCTCGCCGGGATGGTTCATCCCCAGCTCCACAACGCCGGCCACATGCTGCGGACGCAACTGCAACAAGGTCAACGGCAACCCGACCGCGTTGTTGAAGTTGCCCCGGGTGGCAAGCCTGCGATCGTCACCGAGCCAGGCTGCGAGGATGCTCGCGACCATCTGCGTCACGGTCGTCTTCCCGTTGCTGCCCGTGATGGCCGCAAGCGGCATGGCTGGCTGCTGGCGGCGCCAAGCACGCGCGAGCAGCCCGAGCGCCTGCAGGCTATCGTCCACCTCGACTGTGGGCAGGCCACATGCCGCGCTGCCACGCTCGGCGAGCACGGCCGCTGCACCGGCAGCCTTCGCCTGGGGCAGGAAAGAATGCGCGTCAAAGTGCTCGCCCCGAAGCGCAACGAACAGGTCACCCGGGCGCAACTGACGCGTATCGGTGCAGACGCGGGCGATCGGGGTTGCGCCATCGCCATGCAGTTGACCGCCGACCCATGCCCGCAACTCGCGCAACGCAAACAGGCCGCCAGCGCGCGCAGCGAGCGCCATGCGGGCATGGAAAACATCGGAAAACGGCGTTTTGCGCCCCTCCTGCTCCTGCATGGCCTCGTGGCCCTTGCCCGCGAGCAGCACCACGTCTTCCGCACTGGCATGCGCGATGGTCTGTGCAATGGCCTGGGCGCGATCGGCGACCACCAGCACCTGCGCTGGCGCCACGACGCCTCGCAGGAGATCGTCAATGATGGCTTGTGGTGCCTCGCTTCGCGGATTGTCGTTCGTCAGCACGACGCAATCAGCCAGGCCTTCGGCGGCGGCAGCCATCGGTGCGCGCTTGCCGGGGTCCCGATCGCCGCCGGCGCCAAAGACGCACCAGAGCTTGCCGCCGCGGCGCTGGGCAATGGGCGCAACGCCAGCAGGGCTTGCGCGATGGCGTCGGGTGTGTGCGCGTAGTCCACCACGGCAAGCGGCGCCTCGTGTCCACCCAGGCTCTGCATGCGCCCTGGCGGTGGGCTGATCGCGGCAAGCGCCGAGATGGTGGCGCCAAAATCCAGGCCGCAGGCCTGCAGCAGGCCGCAGACCACCAATATGTTGGACGCGTTGAAGCGTCCCAGCAGCGGGAGGTCCACGTCAGCTTGCCGCCCGGCGTGGCCGATGCCCAGATGCATGCCGCGGTCGTGGTGCGCGATATCCGTTGTGTGCCAGTCCGCTTCGGCCTGGAGCGACACCGTGGCAACCTGTATTTCCCGCTGGCGACAGTGCTTTGCCAGCTCCACGCCCATTGCATCGTCCACGTTCAGCACGGCAGCGGTCAGCTGCGGCCAATCAAACAGGCGGCGCTTGGCGGCGGCATAGGCCGCCATGCTTGCGTGGTAATCAAGGTGATCCTGAGTCAGGTTGGTGAACGCGGCACCATGAATGCGCAAGCCTGCCAGACGAGACTCCTCAATGCCAATTGATGAGGCCTCGATGACACAGTATTCCAGGCCCTGCGCGCGCATTGCAGCGAGCTCGCGATGCAGGCGCACGGGATCTGGCGTGGTCAGGCCCGTGAGCGTCAACTGCTCCGGCAACCCAACGCCAAGCGTCCCGATCACGCCACAGGGCCGTCCCGCCGTGGCCAACGCCTGGGCCGCCCACAATGCGCATGACGTCTTCCCGTTGGTCCCGGTGACAGCCAGCACCGTCATATGGCGCGAGGGGTGCCCGTACCAGGCATCGGCCAGCGGGCCCGCCAGCGCCTTGAGGCCACGCACGCGCACGACCTGCGCCGGCAATGCGAACGCGTCGGCTCCTTCCTCCTCCACCAACGCACATGCGGCGCCACGCGAATAGGCGTCAGCAACGAAACGCCGGCCGTCGGTGGCTGCTCCCGGCCAAGCAACGAACACATCGCCCGATCGCACATCACGGGAGTCACTGGTCCACGGCGCTGTGGCCGCCACCCCTGCTGCGCTGAGCGCATGCAGCACGGCTCCCACGGAATCCAGCGCCGCCTCGGGCCGGGCGTTCAGGGAATCCTGATCAGGATGACCCTGTGAACTCATGCTCCGCCTCCACCTGCGGCTGCGCCCTGTGTCTGCGTCATGATGGCCGGGGGCACGTCGGGTTTCACCGGAAGATCGGGTGGCACGCCGAGAATGCGCAACGCCTGCGGCACCACCTCGGCGAACACGGGCGCCGACACGTCGCCGCCGAAGTGCTTGCCGCCGCTCGGCTGATCGACCGAGATGGCCATCACGATCTTCGGATGGCTGATCGGAGCCAATCCGACGAACTGGGCCCGAAACAGGTGCTTGTCATAGCCCTTTCCTCTCCAGAGATAGGCCGTGCCCGTCTTGCCGCCCGTTGAATAGCCGGGAACGGCGGCCGCCGGGGCCGTCCCGCCCTTTTGCGTAACAAGCGCAAGCATGTCCCTCATCTCACGCGCCACTTGGGGCGACACCACCGGCACGCCATGCACGGGTGCATCAGTCTTGAGCAGGCTGGAAGGAATGATCTCGCCGTGATTGGCAAAGATCAGATACGCGTGGGCAAGCTGGAAGGTCGATGCCGAGATGCCGTAACCAAAGCCCTGGGTCACGGCGTCGATAGGGCGCCACTTTGCCCAGGGCCGCAAGATTCCACTTGCTGCGCCGGGGAACGGCACCTGCGGACGCTGACCGAGGCCCACGGCGGTGTACATGTCCCACTGCATATGCGCGTTCATGCGCATGACGATCTTGCTCGTGGCCACGTTGCTCGAGTACTGGATCACCTGGGGCAGCGCAATGGTGCCGTTATCCGAGTCATCGCAAATGTTGTTGCCATACACGCGCAAGCAACCAGGCGCGGTGTGAAACACCGACTGCGGCGTAACGAGACCGGCCTGTAGCGCCGCGCTGATCGTGATGGGCTTCATCACCGAGCCAGGTTCATAGCTGTCAGTCAGCGCGTAGTTGCGCATGTCCGCCTGCGTCATCCCGTGTCGGCTGTTCGGATCGAAGCTCGGATAATTGGCCATGGCCAGAACCTCGCCATTCGTGGCGTCGAGCATGACAGCGCTCCCATTCTTGGCCTTGTTGTTCACCACGGCACTCTTCAGTGCTTGGTAGGTCAGGTACTGGATCTTGCTGTCGATCGACAACTGCACGTCCTGGCCATTGACCGGCGGCACCCCACCGTCGACGTCTTCGATCACATTGCCCAAGCGGTCACGCATCACCTTGCGTGTGCCGGGGTGTCCGGCGAGGTCTTTCTGAAAGGTGAGTTCGATGCCACTCTGACCCAGGTTCTCGATATCCGTGAAGCCGACCAACTGGGCAGCGGCGGCACCTTCCGGGTAATAGCGCTTGTAGCTCGGCGAAAAGTAGATGCCCTTAATGCCTAAAGCTTGCACTTTGCGCGCGGTATCAATGTCCACCTGACGCATCACGTAGACGAATTGCTTGTCTAGGCTCAGACGATGCTGCAGTTCGGCGGCGTTCAGGCCCAGAATCGTCGCCAGATCGGCAACCTTCTGCGGGTCCGCCTCAAGCGTCTCGGGATCCGCCCAGATCGTCTTGACCGGAATGCTGGACGCCAGGATGTTGCCATGCCGGTCGAGGATGCGTCCGCGCATCGCAGGCAGTTCGATGGTTCGAATGAAGCGCAGGTCGCCCTGCTGCTGGTAGAAGTTGGTGGTGATTACCTGAACCCAAAGCGCCCGGCCGGTCAGCACGACAAAGGCGAGATACAGAAGGCTCCTGACAAGCCAGGCACGCCCAGGCGGCAGGCGCAGGCGCAGGAGATGGCCCTCCTTGCGATGGGAGGGCGTATACGTACCGAACGCACGCGAGGCACGTTTCATGGCTGCATGCTCATCGCGTGGGAATCGACGCCGGCAGACTCGGCAACTGCGCCGCGCTGATGTAGTCCGTGCGCGCAGGTGTGGCGGCCACGAACCCCAGTGTCTTGCGCGCCAACTCCTCGATGCGACCGGGCACCGACAATGCGCGCACCTCCACCTGCAAGCGGTCATGGTCAATCTGCAATTGCACGGCGCGCTGTCGCGCTGCATCCAGCGTTGCGAAGGTGCGGCGCGCCTCATACTGGGCTCGTACCACGCTCATCGCGCTGGCCATTGCGATCACCAGGAGCAGGAGGTTGAGTCGGGTCATGCGGCCGCCACTTGCGGGAGGCGCTCGGCAGCGCGCAGCACGGCCGAGCGCGACCGTGGGTTGGCCGCGACCTCGTCGGCTCCCGCGCGCAACCTGGCCAAGACTTTCAGACCTGGCCGAAACACGGCCGGCTTGACGGGAAGGCGGCGCTGCTCACGGCTCAGCTCGGGCGCGCGAGCGTGGCGCGCCATGAAATGCTTGACGACACGGTCTTCGAGGGAATGGAAGCTGATGACCACGAGCCGTCCTCCATCAGCCAGCCTGTCCATCACCTGCGCGAGTGCCGCCTCGAGTTCGGCGAGTTCGGCATTGACGTGAATCCGAAGAGCCTGAAAGGTGCGCGTGGCCGGATCTTGCCCCGGTTCGCGACTGCGCACCGCTTGCGCCACAAGGGCGGCAAGCTCTGCAGTGCGGGTGACGGGCTCGCCGCGTTCGCGGCGAGCCACAAGCGCCTTTGCAATCGGGAAAGCAGCCCGTTCGTCCCCATAGTCCCTCAGCACCTTGGTGATTTCATCGACGCTGGCCTGTGCCAGAAATTGCGCCGCAGTCATGCCGCGCGTGGTATCCATGCGCATATCCAGAGGGGCATCGCCGCGAAAGCTGAAACCGCGCTGCGCATCGTCCAACTGCGGTGAGGACACCCCCAGGTCGAACAACATGCCCTGCACTCGACCCAATCCCAAGTGGTCCAGCACCGCGCCATAGTCCGAGAAGGCCGCATGCACGAGCGAGAGGCGCGCATCGGAGTGCGCCAGATCTTGCCCAGCGGCGATTGCCTGGGGGTCGCGGTCCAGCGCCACCACTCGGGCCTGTGGCGCCAGACGCGAAAGCAGTTCGCGCGTGTGCCCGCCACGACCGAAGGTCGCGTCCAGATAGACACCCGCCGGGTCCGTGACCAGCAGGTTGACGGCTTCGTGCAGCAACACGGTGCGGTGCTGCAGCGGCTGTGCAGCTTTGAATCGGGGAGTGGGCATCGTGGCTCACCTTCACACCACGATTTCGCGCACGGCATCGGGCATACCGGCCTCGATCACCGCCGCTTCGCGCGACTGGTGGGTGGCACGGTCCCACACTTCAAAATGCGAACCCATGCCGATGAGATCGATTTCGCGTTCGATCCGCGCCGCCGCACGCAACTCGGGGGACAGCAGGACGCGACCCGTCGCGTCGATCTCGGTTTCGGTTGCATGCCCCAGATAAATGCGCTTCCAGCCCTGCGCTGCCATGGGCAAGGCGGCAATCTTGGCACGAAATTCCTGCCACTGGGGGTCGGCGAACAAAAGCAGACAACCCTCGGGGCTTTTCGTAATCGTGAGGCGACCCGCCGCCTGCGCAAGCAGCATGTCGCGGTGGCGCGCAGGCACGGTCATACGACCTTTGCCGTCCAGCGTCAACGCCGATATGCCGATGAACACGCGTTTCTCCGATTGCCGTCAGTGCAGGGATACGTCCCTGCACTTTCACCCACTTTTTTGCACTTGGCTGCACTGTATGGGGCAAAAAGGGCAGCGTCAATAGGGAAAAGTGAAAAATTCGCTTTTCAAACAAGCACTTAGCGGCAGCATGAAAACTGTTTTTGTTTACAGCATATATGAAAAAAAACGCCATAAATGAACCACTTGAAGCATCACTTGAAAGTGTTGGTTTTAGATCTGAGGCGCTCCAGCATGCAGCCCGGCGGAGCCCGCACGCCCGCACAGGCCTGTGATTGAGGCGTGAGCGCGCCATTGCGGATCGGTTGCAGGTTCGGACTGCCGACAACCTTCATCCGTTGCTTATATGGATGCCTCCCGGCGATCAAGAGCAATCGGCGTTGTGCTGTGAAGAGTCGGCTGCCGCCTTATATCCGGCCTCGATCGCGGGTTGTCTGGTTGCCCAGACGCGCCGCCGGCCCCGATGTCATTCGCGGACAAGCGCCTCATCTCCTAGAGCGGACTGTTGAAGTCCGACAACGGATTCAGGTTTGGCTTGCCCCGGTCCGACCGGTTCACATCACGCTGCGTCTTGCTGCCTCATCGCCTACAAAGGCGGTCCATTCCTTTCATCAAGTAAGAGTTGATCCATGGTCACCGTTCGTTCAGGCCGCTTGCGGCCGCACGCTGCGGTGGCCCCTCTGGTAATCCTGTTGTCTGGCCGTGACGGCCCAGATCGTCCGCGCCATCTTGGCCGCCTGGGCCACGATGACCACGTTGGCCGGGCGCCGCTGCCGGATCTGCTCCAACCATGGCCCCGGTTCCTTGGCGTGCGTGAGCACGGATCGCGCGCCATGGATCAACAGCGTGCGCACGTAGGCGTCGCCGCGTTTGGAGATGCCCTGCAGGCGGATCTTGCCGCCCGTGCCTCGCTGTGCGGGCACCAGGCCCAGCCAGGCGCAGAACTGGCGCGCCGAGCCGAAAGCGCGGGCGTCGCCCATGGTGGCGATCGCCGCTGTGGCGGTGAGCACCCCGACGCCGGGGATCTCGGCAATGCGCCGCATGTCCGGATCCTGGCGGAGTTGCCATGCCAGACGCTTGTCGATGGCGGCGATGTCCTCGCCCAGCGCCTTGATCCTTTGCACCTGCTCGCGCAGACTGTCGGCCACCATCTGCGGCAGCGCCGTCGAGAGTGCCTCCAGCGCCGCCTCGACCTCGCCCAGCATGGCCCGGCTGCCCTTGGCGAAGACGGTGCCGAACTCGTACAGCAATCCGCGCAGCGCGTTGGTCTGCATGACGCGCATCTTCATCAGCAGCTCGCGCTGGCGATGCAGCGTCAGCGTGGCCTGCTGCGCCAGCGACTTGACTCCGACGAACTTGGTGCCCGGCTGCTGCACCGCCAGCCAGATCGCTCGCGCGTCCGTCGCATCGGTCTTGTTGCCCGACACGAACGGCCGCACCGCCCGGGCGTGCAGCAGCCTCACCTCATGGCCCAGCGCGCGCAGCTCGCGCGCCCAGTGGTGCGCCCCGCCGCAGGCCTCGATGCCGACCAGGCACCGCGCCCGGTTGGCGAAGTGCTCCAGCACCTTGGCCCGCTTGATCTGCACATTGGCAATCTCGCCCGTGAACATGTCGACCGTGTGCATCTGAAACACCAGCTTGGCGATGTCCAGCCCCACCACCTGCAGGCCGTCCATCGTGCCGATGATTTGCCCTGCGCTCATGCCTGTCTTACGATTCATGTCGGGTCTCCGAGGGTGTTTGTGAAGACCGTGGTCTATCACGTCCTGGGCACATCGATGCCGTATCCACTCGGGGACCCACCCCGCCACCCTGGCGGCCAGGTCGACTCCGAACGGCCTCGCGTTCATCTCCATACTCCTGTCTCAGTCCCCGCAGGGAGGGAGGCATCCATCACATCTCCGAGAAACCCCGCCGTTCAGGGCGGGGAGGAAAGGAGCGCCGATCGAAGATCGGTGCTGTGTTGACAATTTACACGGAAAACGCATAGCATGTGAGGCATGCAGGTCAAGCGCGCCTATCGCTTTCGCTTCTACCCGACGCCCGAGCAAGTTGACGCACTGGCTCGAACCTTCGGGTGCGCACGCTTCGCTTACAACCACATGTTGCGACTGCGCAGCGACGCCTGGATGCTGCGCCAGGAGCGCGTGGGCTACCACGAAACCTCCGCCGCGCTGACCATGCTCAAGAAGACGCCCGAGCATGCGTGGCTGAACGAAGTCAGCAGCGTGCCCGTGCAGCAGGCGCTGCGGCACCTGAACACCGCGTTCTCGAACTTCTTCGCCAAGCGAGCCCGGTACCCGTCCTTCAAGCGCAAGGACGGGCCGCAGGCGGCCGAGTACACCACCAGCGCATTCCGGTGGGACGCGGGCCGGCGCGAGTTGCGTCTGGCGAAGATGGACACGCCGCTGGACATCCGCTGGTCGCGCACCTTACCCAAGGTGGCCAAGCTCACGACCGTGACCATCTCGCGCGACACTGCGGGGCGGTACTTCGCCGCGCTGCTGTGCGACGACGTGGTCACGTCCAGGAAGGCCGCATCCGGCCAGGTCGGCATCGACCTGGGGCTCACCCACTTCGCGGTCCTCTCCAGTGGCGAGAAGGTCGCATCCCCCAAGGCCTTTCGCCGCTGCGAAGCGCGACTGGCCGTGCGCCAGCGCCGGCTGGCGCGAGCCAAGCTCGGCTCGAAGAACCGGGCGAAGTTGAAGTTGAAAGTTGCTGCGCTGCATGCGCACATCACGGACGCGCGCAGGGACTTCCTGCACAAGCTCTCGACCCGACTGATCAGCGAAAACCAAGTGATCGCCGTCGAGACGCTGTCCGTGTCGAACATGCAGCGCAACCGCAGCCTGGCGAAATCCATCAGCGACGCCAGCTGGGCGGAGTTCGTCAGGCAGCTCGAGTACAAAGCGCAGTGGTACGGGCGCACATTGATCGGCATCGATCGCTGGTATCCATCCAGCAAGCGATGCTCCGTGTGCGGCCACACCAAGACGACGATGCCGCTGTGCGTGCGCACCTGGGCTTGCCCAGAGTGTGGCACGACCCACGACCGCGACATCAACGCCGCGCGCAACGTCTTGGCCGCAGGACTTGCGGTGTCAGCCCATGGAGAGGCTGTAAGTCCCGTCTCGCTGTAAAGCGGCATGGGCTGGACTCTGCGAAGTGGGAATCTCCTCCCTTTAGGGAGGGGAGCAGTCAAGACTTTGCTGCTTCATGCATCGTGGCCCGCCGCGCCCCATGTGGCAGGCATCACGGAACTGGATGGCGCGCCTGCGTGGAGTCCCGATAGGCTCCCGTTGACGGCGGTTCGCGCGGGAACGGGGAGCGCCAGGGGATGCGCGGGACGGCCTGAGCCGCACCGCTCACTGGTTTTGACGCCCCGCGGGTGCGACAGCCCGCGCCAACGACACGTTCGCCACGATGAGCGTGCAATGCCCGCGAGTGGTTCTCACCCTCGGCGATCTGCGGGCATCCCGCCTTTCGTATTCTCGCGTGGCTCACGCCAACATTCGGGTCGCCCGATGCCTGCAGCATTGCAAGGAGCACACGCATGCTTGGCGGCTTGCGCTTGGTGCGCCTGCACAGCATCGCTGGATGCTGTCTATCGTGCCATCTCTGCCATCCTTGTTAGACTTTTGCTTTAAATCGCTTCGCAGCATGTGCGGCAATCCAATCGGCTGCAAAGCCTGCACGATGCAGGCGCTCGTGACGGCACTTTGCCGCGGCTGATCGCTGTTGCTAAAGCGTCTTGGGGCAACAGCCGGTTCGTCCGCCTGCCGGATGCTGCGCGGATCCAGAAATCCATCGGAGCGGCTGCACCACGCACAACGCACCACGCAACGCCGTCGCAGGAACCCCACAATACATGCGGGGAAGATGCCAATCTCTGCCCGCACTCGCCATGACCCTACTCTACGTTGCCGTGTTCGCGATTTTCGGGGCTTTTGCCCGATATGGGCAGTCCATCGCCGTCCAAGCCCTGCTCGGGCGGTCGTTTCCCTTCGCCACCTTGTCGATCAACGTGATCGGTTCGTTTCTCATGGGGTTTTTGTTTTTCGCGACCCTGGAGCGTATAAACATCAGCCCCGAACTGCGCACCGGCTTACTGTCCGGGGGATTGGGGGCCTATACGACCTTTTCCACCTTCTCGCTTGAGTGCCTCAACCTGATCGAAGGCGGTGAACTCCTCAAGGCCGGACTGTATGTCGCAGGCTCAGTGATCCTCTCCATCGCGGCGGCGATTTTGGGCGCCTACCTGGCTCGTAACCTCGGAGTCTCGACATGAAAACCATCACCATGGTGCGCATCTACATCCGCGAGGGCGACAAGGTCGAAAAACAGGATCTGATGCGCGCGCTATTCAAGCATTTGCATGAGCAGCACAAAGTGCGCGGGTTGACCGTGTTTCGCGGCGTAGCCGGATTTGGCAGCAAGGGCGAAGTGCACGCGGACGACCTGCTGCGGCTGACGGTCCATCTGCCGCTTGTCCTGGAGTTCTTTGACGCGCCGGAAGTCATCAATGCGGTGCTGCCCCAGGTGCAATTGATGGTGCCGGCTGAGCACATCGTGTGCTGGCAAGCGCAGTGCGGGTTTGACTGACCAGGCCGTCGGCGCATCAGTATTTTTGGCGTGCTGGAATGACCCCGCGCACGCCGCCCAGCGGATCGTCCATGTCACCGCGGTAGCGGGGAATGAGATGCATGTGAACGTGGAAAATGCTTTGCCCAGCCGCTTCCCCGCAGTTCACCCCGAAGTTGAAGCCGTCGGGCCGGCGCTCGCGTCGCAGAAGAGTGCGTGAAAGCTCCAGCAACGCGAGCATGGCGCTCTGTTCCTGGGGCGTTGTGTCGAACCAGTCGGCCACGTGGCGACGCGGGATGATGAGCATGTGGCCTGGCGCCACTGGCGCGCGGTCGTAGATCGCAAAGGCAAGGTCATTGCGAAGGACCGCCTCGCTGGCCATGCAAAATGGACAATTTGCCGTGGTGGACATCCTCGCCTCCTTGCCGGAACAAGCGGGCGCACCGGTGTCGTTCGCGCCCGCGCACCGCCCCAAAGCCAAGAAAAGTGCGAAGTGGGCCTGTAGGCCGGATTCTGTGCGTCGGTTGCCCGACGTGGCAGCCATTCCTCTGGGCCGCGCGTTACCGCATCGGCTCGGTGCCACCTACCCGCAGACTCGCGCGAGCCGCGCTTTCACGAGGCCCGGAGGCCCCGCATCGTCTGCCTATTTGGTGTTGCTCCGGGTGGAGGTTGCCGCGTTTCACGTCCGCGCAACTTGCGCTGCGCATACTCGTCTCTGTGGTCCTGTTCGTCGCGTCACCGCGCACGGCCGTTAGCCGTCACCCTGCCCTCTGGAGTCCGGACCTTCCTCACTGCGTGAGTTGCTCCACGCCAGCGCGGCTGCCCAGCCCACTTCGCAGGGTCCATTATGCGCTATGAACTCTCCCACCGCTAAACCTAACCTCTTGCGCGGTTGTAGCGGCGGTTTCGCGGGTCAAGGACTTGGACTTTCCACGTTGCCGTGGCAGAGGTTTGGGTCTCGCCGTCACGCCCGTCCCAGGCGTGTGTTGCGTATTGAACGCTTCGATGAGAACCACCAACGCACTGTTTTGGTCGCGCTGCATAACGTGCCCGCAGTGCGGGCAGACATGCGTGCGGTCTGCGAGCGTCTTGGGCACGATCTCCCAACAGGCCGAGCAGCGCTGCGACGGTTTGAGTTGGCGCGTGTGGCTCAGGTGCAGGCGCGTACCAGCTTCTTCCGCTTTGTACGCGAGCATCTGATGCGCCATGCCGAACCGCGCCGAGAGGATCTCGCGGTTGAGTCCGGCCTTCTGCCGCACACGCCGCCCCGGCAGGCCCGTCGTCATGCGCGACGTCCTTTGCATGCCAAGCACTGCCATGCGTGCGCTCGCGCTCAGGCGCTGAGCGCGCGGGTGAAAACGCAGCGCACATGATCAACCGGGAAGCGAGCCACTCCGCTCAAGCCGCCAGTCCAGCGTTCGTCCCGCATCCAGGGGCACGATATCGCCATCGACATAAGGCAGCCGCTCGGGCACGGTACTCCCCCCTCGAAGCAGGGTCACGCGTGAATCGTTGCGCTTCAATCCATAGAAGTCCGCACCGTAAAAGCTCGCAAAACCTTCCAACCTGTGCAACGCGCCGCATTGCTCGAAGGCGTGCGCGTAAAGCTCCAGCGCGTGTGGAGCGGTGAGGCAGCCCGCGCAGCCGCAGGCGGCCTCCTTCAACACCCGCGCATGCGGAGCCGAGTCGGTGCCGAGAAAGAAGCGTGCATCACCGCTGGTGGCTGCCTCAAGGAGCGCCTGCCGGTGCTGCTCGCGCTTGAGAATGGGCAGGCAGTAGTAGTGAGGTCGCATGCCGCCGGCAAACATGGCGTTGCGGTTGTAGAGCAAATGGTGAGCGGTGATCGTGGCCGCAAGCAGTGGGGTCCCACGTGCATCCAGTGCAGTCTGATCACGCACATAACGGACCGCCTGCGCAGTGGTCACGTGCTCCAGGACGATCTTGAGCGCCGGGAAATCCCGCCTGATGCGCACCAAGTGGCGCTCGATAAACACGGCTTCGCGGTCGAACACGTCCACCTGCGAGTCTGTAACTTCGCCGTGGATCAGAAGCGGCATCCCCTCGGCCTGCATGACCTCGAAGACCGGATAGACCCGTTCCAGGTCAGTCACCCCACTGTCTGAATTCGTTGTCGCGCCGGCCGGATAGAGCTTCACCGCATGCACCACGCCACTGGCCCGGGCTCGAACGATTTCCGCTGGCGGCGTGGAGTCCGTCAGGTATAAGGTCATGAGCGGCTCAAACACCGAGCCGTACGGCCGCGAGGAAAGAATGCGCATGCGGTAATCGAGCGCCTGGGCAGTGCTGACTACTGCGGGCCTGAGATTGGGCATCACAATGGCACGTGCGAACTGTGCGGCGCTCCACGGCACCGTGTAGGCCAGCGCTGCGTCGTCACGCAGGTGCAGATGCCAATCGTCGGGGCGGGTGATCGTGAGGGTTTGCGGCTGGGTCATGGATCGGTGCGGGAGGATCGGCAATGATGGTACGGCCACTGCAGGACGCGCCGGCGGTCCGCCCCGTGATCGGGCCGTGATCTTGTGGAGCGCAGGATGGAAACCCGGACGTTGGTGCTGCAGCAAAGTTCGCGCATCGCCCGCATTCGCGTCAACTCAAGCCGCCTGCAGGATTCCAGGCGACTGCGGGACATTCGCCTGCTCCTGCTGCAAGGCCCACATTCGCGCATAGACGCCGCCGAGTTCCAGCAACTGCGCATGGGTACCGCGCTCCTTGATGCGCCCGTCGTCGAGAACCAAGATCTGGTGGGCGTCCACAACTGTTGACAGGCGGTGTGCGATGATCAAAGTCGTGCGATTGCGGGCCGCCAGGCGAATCTCACCCTGAATCGCCTTTTCATTGGCAGAGTCGAGCTGTGACGTGGCTTCATCGAAGATCAGCACGGGTGGATTCTTCAGCAACGCGCGCGCAATCGCCACCCGCTGCTTTTCACCACCCGACAGCTTCAGCCCGCGTTCGCCAACCTGGGTCTCGTAGCCCAGGGGCTGGCGCACAATGAAATCGTGAATCTGTGCAGCGCGCGCCACCGCCTCCACGTCCGCTTGGCTGGCGCCCGGCCTCCCATACGCAATGTTGTAGCCAATGGTGTCATTGAACAACACCGTGTCCTGAGGCACCAGACCCAGAGCCGCACGCAAGCTGGCCTGGCTGACCTTTGCGATGTCCTGCCCGTCGATGGTGATGCGCCCGGTATCCACGTCATAAAAGCGGAACAGCAGGCGTGACAGTGTGGATTTACCGGCCCCCGACGGGCCGACAATGGCCAGGGTCTCACCCCCCGCCAACTCGAAACTCAGGCCTCGGAGTACCTGCCGGCCCGGTGCGTAGCCGAAATGCACGTCCTCGAATCGCAGGGTGCCACGGGAGACAACAAGTGGTTTCGCGTCGGGCGCGTCGGCGATGTCGCGGTTCTGCTCCAGGATGATGAACATGCGCTCGATATCGGTGAGCGACTGGCGGATCTCACGGTAAATCACGCCAAGAAAGTTCAGTGGCGCGTAGAGCTGGATCATGAAGGCATTGACGAGCACCAGGTCGCCGAGATTCATCGTGCCGCTGACCACGCCTGCGGTGGCGCGCCACACGAGCAGCGTCACGGCCACGGCAATAATGAAACTCTGCCCCAAATTGAGCAGCGACAGCGAATTCTGCGACTTCACGGCGGCTGTCATCCAGCGATGCAGGTTCTCGTCGTAGCGCCGCGCCTCATGCGCTTCGTTGCCGAAGATCTTCACCGTCTCGTAGTTCAACAAGGCATCCACAGCGCGCTGGTTGGCGCGCGAGTCTTGTTCATTCATCGTGCGGCGAAGATTCGTGCGCCATTCGGTGACCACCACCGTGAATCCGATGTACAACGCGAGCGCGACCAGTGCAATGCCGGCGAACCACCAGTCGTACTTCACCATCAGGATCCCGATCACCAGCGTCATCTCCACCAGCGTGGGCAGGATGCTGTATAAGGTGTAGGACACCAAGCTTGAAATCCCGCGCGTGCCGCGCTCGATGTCGCGCGACATGCCACCCGTCTGCCGCTCCAGGTGATAGCGCAACGGCAACGAGAAGAGGTGGTCGAACACCTCAAGTGCGATCTTGCGTACAGCGCCTTGCGTGACACGCGAGAAAACGATTTCGCGCAACTCGGTGAAGAGCGACACGCAAAGGCGCAGCGCCCCGTACGCCACGAGTAGCGCCACCGGCACCACGAGCACGGCGCGCGCATCCCCAGGCTTGACGTCGAGGGCATTCACGATATCCTTCAGCACCACCGGAACACCGACGTTGGCGACCTTCGCAGCGACCAGCATGAGCAGCGCAATCAGGACGCGCGCACGGTATTGCCAGAGATAGGGAGCGAGATTGCGCAAGGCCGCCCGGCGCGAATGGCCCTGCGTGCTGGAAGTCGGGGGTGGGAGCTCGGTCGAACCGTGGTGTCGCATAGCGTGCAATGAGAATCAGCTGGCCCTGTCCCGCAGGCCACCGATCCCCGGCGGCGGAACAGCAAAGCAGCGCGGCACACGCATCGCGTGCCGCTCAACGGCAAAATCATGCATTATTCAGGGGAAACCCCAACCATTGCAGAAAGAGAGAAATTCCGTGAACCAACTTGATCGCCTTCCCCCGCACCGCGAACCCGTGCTGCGCATCCAACCCAAGCCTGCCGATGTGAATATGCACGGCGATATTTTTGGCGGCTGGATCATGGCCCAGGTCGACATGGCTGCGGGGATTGTTGCGGCGCGTCGGGCCAAGGGGCGAGTCGCGACTGTGGCGGTCAACCAATTCGTCTTCAAGCACCCGGTCTTCGTCGGTGATCTTCTGTCACTGTATGCCGATGTCATCCGGGTGGGACGCACCTCGATCACCATCGAGGTCGAGGTCTTTGCCGAGCGTGGCATACCCGACACCCAGGTGTTTCGCGTGACCGAGGCCACACTCACCTTCGTTGCGGTCGGCGAAGACCGTCGCCCGCGGCCCGTCCCCGAACCTTGACGCACACACGCTCCAAAGCGGAGCCCGCGCACACGTCTGTGCACAAGCAAAACGCCACCCATGGTGGCGTTTTGCTGTACTACGGCCGACCGACGCCGCCTAAAAGCGCAGTGCAGACGCCGGCGTCGAGGCCCTTGATTACTTTTTCTCGGCTTCCGGTGCGGCTGCGGTTTCCGCCGACGCTTCAGCGGAAGCTTCCGCTGCCTGCGTGAGCACAGTGGCGATGACCGGATTGTCGGTGCCGTGAGTGACCACAGTGACCGAGCCAGGAAGCTTCAGATCGTTGGCGTGCAACGAATGACCCTTGTGCATGCCACTCAGGTCAACTGCGATGAACTCGGGCAAATCCCCCGGCAGGCAGCTGATTTCAAGTTCGCTCAGCACATGGCTGATCATGCCACCCTCAACCTTGACCGCTGGGGATTCCTCGGCGCCCACAAAGTGCAGGGGCACCTTCATCGTGATCTTGCGGTCCGCCGCCACGCGCATGAAATCCACGTGCAGGACGATCGGCTTGAAGGGGTGGACTTGGTAATCCTTGAGCAAAACCTTGGTTTGCGCTTCACCCACCGTCAAGTCAAGGATGGATGAATGGAACTGTTCCTTCTTCAGCGCGTGATACAGCGCGTTGTGATCGAGCTCGATCATCTGCGCCTTTTGTTCACCACCGTAGATGATGCCGGGAACCTTGCCAGCACGGCGCATGCGGCGGCTCGCACCAGTACCTTGCGCCTGACGTTCAAATGCGACGACTTTCATGTCGACTCCTCAAAGGGGGCCATAGGCCCCGGATTACAAATCGGGATGCTCGCGACCAGCATCCCGCAGGGTTCGCGTCAGCCCCTCGGGCTCACGCGAATGCGGAAAGGCGCGGAGCATCGTGCGACCGCGCCGGATGATCAAAACAGGGTTTCCTGCTCGTTGAACAACTGCAGCACGGACCCGCCCTGAGCAATGCGCAGCATGGTCTGCGCAATGAGCTGGGCAGCTGAGAGCTGACGAATCTTGGTGCACTTCAGTGCGTTCTCGCGCAGCGGAATGGTATTGGTGACGACCACTTCATCCAGGTCGCTGGCGTTGATGCGTTCAATGGCCGGCCCTGAAAACACGGGGTGGGTACAGTAAGCGACAACCCGTTTGGCGCCACGATCCTTCAACACTTCCGCGGCCTTGGTCAAGGTGCCGGCCGTGTCCACCATGTCGTCCATGATGATGCAATTGCGGCCATCAATCTCGCCGATCACGTTCATCACCTCCGACACGTTGGGCTTGGGACGGCGCTTGTCGATGATGGCCAGATCGCAATCCATCAGCTTGGCTAGCGCACGCGCTCGCACCACACCGCCGATGTCGGGCGACACAACGATCAAATTGGCATAATTCTTGGCGCGCAGATCACCCAGCAGGATCGGCGAGGCGTAGATGTTGTCAACCGGGATGTCGAAAAAACCCTGGATCTGGTCAGCGTGCAGATCCATGGTGACCACGCGGGCGATGCCCACCGCCTGCAGCATATTAGCCACGACCTTGGCGGTGATGGGAACGCGGGACGAACGCGGGCGGCGATCCTGACGCGAATAGCCGAAATACGGGATCACCGCAGTGATGCGCTCCGCGGACGCGCGCTTGAGGGCGTCCGCCATCACAAGGAGCTCCATCAGGCTGTCATTCGTCGGGGCACAGGTCGACTGGATGATGAAGACTTCGCGTGCACGGACATTTTGCTGAATCTCAACCGTCACTTCGCCGTCGGAGAACCGCCCGACGAAAGCATGCCCCAGACCAATGCCCAGTTGCTCAACCACCTGCTGCGCCAGCGCCGGATTGGCATTACCGGTGAAAACGACAAAGTCAGCCGCGTTCTGATTCATGGTTTGGATGGGGAACTGCAGTGGGCAGCCGTTGATGAGGGTTGTGGCACGCCACTGGAGAGCAATCAGACGGGTTTCCGCGCAACCTCAAAGTTTGCCAAGGGAGCCAGGGTCGCGCAAACATCCACGCGAGCACAGCCCACAACACACGCCGACCTGAGGTGGCTGGGGAGGAAGGACTCGAACCCTCGAATGCCGGAATCAAAATCCGGTGCCTTAACCAACTTGGCGACTCCCCAACGGCACAACGCTGACCACCTTGCCCGACGCACGTCAAACCTTCACGCAAGGCGGTCGAAAATTGAACTTCAAGACTGCTTCAACATGGACACCGCAAAACAGAATCCGAAATTGTACGAAATTTCCAAGCCGCATCCACGATGCACCCCACAAACAACATCCGACTGCCAGCGCTGGCTCACTCCTGCTGCCGATCGCTTGCCCAGCCCAGCAACGGGTGACCCAGCAAGGCGCGGCACTTGCGCACCCTCCAAGCCGGCGCCATCGCAACGTGCCCAAACTCAACACCGGGGTCGCATGGAGCAAACATCGCCGAACCGGAACCGCTCATGGCGACAAAGCGACTGCCAGTACGCGCCTTGAGCCAGGCTGCGAGTGCGCCGATTTCAGGCAACGCCGCCATGGCCACAGGCTGCAGATCGTTATGACCAAATTCAAGCCCCAGCGTACGCGCCAAACCTGCATCATGGGACTCGGCTGGTTCAACCGCGTCGGCGCGAGCGCCCTGCGCACTTCTGAGGAATTCAGCAAAGCCTGAAATTGTCTCGGCAGGCGTATTTCTTGTCAAGCGATCCGAGCCAAACATCGCCGCCGTGGACAGCCCCGTACCCGGCCAGCCGACCAGCAAACTCCAAGCGGGCAGCTCGACGGCGGCAAGCTGCTCTCCCACACCCTGGGCAAAGGCATTGCGACCAAACACGAAAACCGGCACGTCGGCGCCGAGCTCCAAGGCCAGATCCATCAGCTGTGCGCGCCGCAGGCCCAGGCCCCACATCAAGTTCAGGGCCAGCAAGGTACTGGCCGCATCCGAGCTGCCGCCACCCAGGCCGGCCTGAGCGGGTATGGCCTTGCGTAGGCGAATGTGCACCCCGAGGCGGCATGCGCTATGCGCTTGCAGCAGGCGTGCCGCCTTGACGCTGAGGTCTTCGGCGGGCAGACCGTCGCCACCTTCACGCGATACGACTCCATCGTCACGGCGCTCAAAATCCAGCCAGTCGCACCAATCGATGAACTGGAACACGGTTTGCAGATCGTGATAGCCATCGGCCCGCCGGCCGAGCACATGCACGAACCAGTTCACCTTGGCAGGTGCTGGAACGTTGTAGAGCGCAGCGAAGCCAGCACCTGAGGCCGTGCAGCAACCATCTGCTCGACTCATGGGGCCGAAACCGCGGAAGCCGCAGGCGCAGAAGCGGCCGCCTCGGGCCGCACACGATCCACCACCAAACTGAGTTCGGCGGGTGGGCCCTGCACGCGGCTGGCGCGCAACAGGTAAAGCTGGCCATCGCGCAGGCGGGGCTGCACACGCCAGCCCACTTGCTCGAAAGCCCCATCGCCCAGCGTCTCGAATGGAAGGTCTGCCGCGGGCATGCCTCGCACCCAGTCCTGCAGTGCTGCGCGCGGCAAGGCAAGCCCCAGCGCCGCAAAAGTCATGTCTTCGAAGGAGGTAAAGCGTCGAGTTTGCTTGCCATCGTCAAGCCTTGCCGACCGTGTGGACCATTGGGCTTGCGCCAGCATTTGGCCCAGCGGCGAGTACACGTCGAACTCCCCATCCCCGCCGGGAAAGAGTTCAAGCCGGAACCCGCCGTAGACGCTGTGCTGGTCTGGCGGTATCCCCGTGACCACGGAAATGCGCCCGTGAATGTCTTGCGCTGCCGGCACTGCTTGTGCGGCCCGATCTCGCGCTGCAGGCGTGGCGCACCCCCCGAGCGTGAGCGCCACAGCCAGCATGAAGGCCCACACGGCGCATCCATGACTCTGGCCGGGAATGGGCCTCCGCGGGCTCCCAGTGCCCAGCAGCGTGCCCGGGTTGAGAAGCCACGCCCTCAAAACCGTACACCCATGCGCTGCATCGCCGCCTGAACACCCCCGTCCTGTGGCGCGCGTTCGAAGGCCTGCCGCAGAATGGCACGCGCACGCGCCTTGTCCCCGCGCTGCCATAGCACCTCGGCCAGATGCGCGGCGATTTCGGGATCGGGTCGCGCCGCAAAAGCCGCCTCCAGGGTCGCCGCGGCCTGCTTCAGATCCCCCATGCGGAACTGCACCCAACCCAGGCTATCGAGCACGAAGGGGTTGCCAGGGGACAGTTTCAAAGCACGGGCGATGAGCTTCATCGCCTCTGGCAGTTGTCGACCCTCATCGGCCAGGGTATAGCCCAGCGCGTTGTACGCGGGCTGGTATTGGGGGTGATCCGCAATCAACTTGCGCAGCATCCTTTGCATTTCATGCGGTCGTCCGCTTTTCTCGGCCATCATCGCCGTTTCGTACGCGTAGTCGGGGTCAGCTCCGAATTGCGACAGGCCCGCTGCGAGAACAGCATAGGCTTTGCCGTACTGCTTGGCCGTACGGTAGAGCTGGGCGCGGGCCAGAAGCTGCTCGCGCTGCTGCTGCGCCGTCCCCGCGGAGAACTTGTCCAGCAGGCTCAAGCCGGATTCGAGCTTGCCCTGCCGCACCAGGATGGTGGCCTGTTGCAAAATGGTGACGATCGTTCGTTGACCGGTCGGGATATTTTCCAACCATCGCTCGGCCTGTGGATAGTCGCCCTGTTGCAGCGCCGCGTCGGACAAGGCCACATAGGCGCGTTCCAGGGCCGGCGGTGGTGCAGCAGGCTTGGACTCTCCGATCAGGCTCAGGTACCGGAGGAGCGCGCTTTGAGCCTGAACGGGTTGATCCTGTCGGAGTTGCAATGACCCAAGAACCAACCAGACATCCGGGACGTCTGGCTTGACCTTGGACAGCGCCTCGGTCTGCGCCAGAGCAATGCCGTCCCGCTGCTGACCAAGTGCCGCCTGGATCCACGCCATCCGCAAATCGGCGTCTTGCGGCTTCGCAGCGACATACTGTGCAAGCAACTGGTCGGCCCGCCCAGGATCTGCCGTATAGGTTTGCAGCACCAGCTCAGCTGCCTCGCGCATGCCCGGCTCCGCAACCAGTGCCCTCGAGGCACGGGCGAACGCAGCATTGGCGCTTCCCGCTCGCGCGTACAACTGCCCGATCACCACGCTCGATTGGGGAATACCCTCATAGGGTGCCAAAGCCCTTTTTGCCAAAACCACCGCGACTTGCCCGTCACCCGCGCGCGCGAAAAGCCCCGCCAGGGAAAGGATGGTCTTGGGACGCTGCGGCTGGGGCGTCAGCGCGATCAGCCGTGAAATGGCTCCGACGGCTTCGGTATTGCGACCGAGCGCCACGAGGATCTGGGCCGTCCAACTCTGCGCTTTCAGGGAATCGGGTTGGTCTGCGCGCCAAGCGTTTACAGCGTCCAACGCCTGTTGCGGAGCCCCGGCAGTGAGCGCGATTTCAGCGGCACGCTGGAACAGCGCTTCGGAGTGCAAGTCGCGCGCCGCCTTGAGCAATTCGGCATAGGCCGTGCCCGGATGGCCCGTGTGAGCCGCAATTTCTCCAGCCAGTACCGCATAGAACCAACGGGCCAGATCCTGCGCGTCGGGCCGCTGATCATTGACGGATGCGGAAGCCCGTTCGGCGATCTGACCGGGTTTGGCTGTGGCGCCTGGCGCTTCGGCATGGGCCTGGGACGCCCAGGCTGTGAAAACGAACGCGGCGGCAAATACGGCTAGGCGCATGGGCGAATCCTGGTTATCAGCGCGATTTTAGGTGCCGCACCAGGCGCATCCATGACGTGGGGACGTACGGTACGCCAGACGCCACCACCTGCGGCCTGCCATCAGCGACGGCTTCTGCGGCTCAAGCACAATGTCGGCATGCCAGAACTTCCCGAAGTTGAGGTCACCCGCCTGGGTCTGCAAGCCGCGCTCACCGGCAGCGAGATCACGGGATTGAACATGGGCAAGCCCCTGCGCTGGCCGCTGGGCTGCGACCCGCAAACGCTGGTTGGGCAGCGCATTGAGCGCCTGGAGCGCCGGGGCAAATACCTGCTGCTGCAATTGCAGCGTGGCCAACTCATCTTCCATCTGGGCATGTCCGGCTCGCTGCGCTGGATTGCGGCGGAATGCCAGGATTCCCTGCCGCGGGCGCACGAGCACTGCACCGTGCACACCGATCGCGGCCAGTTGCGCCTGCGTGACCCGCGCCGCTTCGGCGCCGTCATGTGGCACGCCTCAGGCGCAGCTCCGCACCCCCTGCTTGCGCGGCTGGGTCCGGAGCCGCTGAATGACGATTTTGACGGCCCCGCCCTGCACCGGCAACTGAAGGGCCGCTCGGCCGCAATCAAGCTCCTGCTGCTTGACCAATCCATCGTTGCAGGAGTGGGCAACATTTACGCCAGCGAGGCCCTGTTTCGCGCAGGGATCAACCCACGCACCCCTGGCGGAAAGCTCTCACAGCCCCGTTGTACACGCCTGGCAGCCGAAATCCGCGCGACCCTGCGCGAAGCGGTGGCTTCCGGCGGGACGTCCCTGCGCGACTTCGCCCATGCAGACGGCGAGCTCGGCTATTTTCAGCACGCCACGCGCGTCTACGGGCGCACGGGTGAACCGTGCCTTGTATGCGGCGCTTCCATTGCGCACATCACCCAAGGGCAACGCAGCACGTATTTCTGCAGGCATTGCCAGAAGCGCTGACGGGCGGCGGGCCGATTGACCAAGGCCCCCGCTGTCACGATACGCTATAGGGTCGCACATCCAACCGCGCCGCCTCGCTCGCATCCTATCTATGAATGACCAGGCCTTACCCGTCGAATTGCAAGCCGAATGGACGCGCTTCGGCCCTTGGCGCGAGCAGCGCCTGGCTCGCCTGGCCTTGCTGTCGAATTGGCTGCGCCAGTCAGGATTTGATCCGTCGCTTTGGCAAGACTCGCTCAGTGGGCTGGAACAGCGCTTGCGACAAGATCTGGTGCAGTTGGCTTTTGTCGCAGAATTCTCACGCGGCAAGTCCGAGCTGATTAACGCCATCTTCTTTTCGGGTCACGGGCAGCGCATCCTGCCTGCTGGCGCCGGGCGCACAACGATGTGTCCGATGGAGCTCGCGAGCGACCCGCGCCTTCCAACCGGACTGCGCCTGTTGCCCATTGAAACCCGGCTCGACGCAGCAACGCTGGCCCAGTGGAAGGCGCGCCACGACGCTTGGCAAGACCATCCGTTTGCCGCAAACGACGCTGCGGATATGAGCGCATGCCTGGCAAGACTATCGGACACGCTGGCCGTGCCGATTCAGCGCGCACAGGAGCTGGGGTTTTACCTGGACGATGCAGCGCGTGCCACGATCGTGCGCACCGAAGACGGTTTGGTCGAAATTCCGCGCTGGCGCCATGCCCTCCTTAATGTGGATCACCCTCTGCTCTCGCAGGGGCTCACCATTCTGGACACGCCAGGCCTGAATGCGCTCGGAGCCGAGCCGGAACTCACGCTCTCGTTGATTCCCGCCGCACAAGCTGTTGTGTTTCTGCTCGGCGCCGATACCGGTGTGACCCGCAGCGATCTTGAGCTTTGGACCCAGCATGTGGGGGAGGCTGGAAGGCTGCGCAGCTTCGTTGTGCTCAATAAGGTCGACACGCTATGGGACCCGCTGCTGAGCGCGGCGCAAGTTCAGGCGCAGATCGAGCGCCAGCGCGAATCGGTCGCATCCATTTTGCAGATTCCCCTTCATCGGGTCTTTGCCCTCAGCGCGCGCAAGGCATTGCTGGCGCGCATCCAGCACGATCCCGAGCTGCTCGAGATCTCGGGTGTACCGGCCCTGGAGGCCGCTCTGAGCAAGGTGGCTGATCAGGAGCGGCGCGACCTCATCGACAGCGGCTGGCGCGCCACCTTGCTCGACACGCTGATGCTTCTGGAGCGGCAGTTCCAGCAGCAGATCCAACAAGCCGACGAACAGCGCCTTGAACTCGCAGCGCTGGAAGGCAAGAACAAGCATGTGGTGCGCAATCTTGTCATGCGCATTGCCATGGAGCGCAAGGAGTTCGACGCAGGCCTTGCCAAGGTCAGGGCGCTGCATGCAGTCAACGCCAGGCAGCTCGAAGACATCGCCCAACTGCTCGACGCCCAGACGGCGCTCGCTCCATTGGCCGAATTACGTCAGCGCGTCAAGACTTCGGTACTCAAGACCGGCGTGCGTGCCGCCTTGGAGGCCACATTCGCCGAAGTGCGCGGACGCATCGAGGCGGCCGAGCGGCAGCTCGAGGAAAACCGCGCCATGCTGACTGGAGCTTGCGACCAACTCAACATGGAGTTCGCCTTCTCCGTGCCGAGCCCGAAGGCCCTCAAACTCGAAGGCATACGGCTGGAGCTCGACAGCATGCAACAGGACTATCTGCGCTACCTGACTCCCGCGCGCTGGCTCAGGTTGCAGAACACCGCACACGCCGAGCGTCTGCTTCTGTCCGCGCTGGCGCGACTGCGCAGTGTGCTGGAGCGCGGCGTACGTGACACCCAACATTGGAACCGCGCAGCGCTTGCGCAGCTCGACGTGCAGGTTCGCGAGCGCAAGCGCAACATGAACCGCCGCATGCAAAGCCTGGAGTTGGTGGAGCACGCCGAAGGCGAACTGGGTCAGCGCATTGCACAACTGCGCAAGCAAGCCAGCGAGCTTCGCAACCAGCGCACCCAATTGCGCGTGCACTTCGAGGGCGCGATGCGGTGAGCAGCGCACAGGCTGCGGCGAGTACCGTTCCCGGGCCACCGCGCTTCGCGCAGCGGCTCATCGCATGGCAGCGCGCCTATGGCCGCCATGACCTGCCCTGGCAAGCAAGCCGCGACCCATACCGTGTATGGCTGTCGGAGATCATGCTGCAACAAACCCAGGTGCGCGTCGTGCACGCGTATTACGAGCGTTTTCTGCAACGCTTCCCCACGGTGGGTGATCTGGCGGCCGCCAGCATCGACGATGTCCTCGCCCAATGGAGCGGCTTGGGCTATTACCGGCGCGCGCGCTACCTGCATCTGTGCGCGCAGCAGGTGTGTACCCGACACGCTGGAGAGTTTCCCCGCACCCAGCGCGAGCTGCAGCTCCTCGCCGGCATCGGCCGATCAACGGCCGCCGCCATCGCGGCGTTCTGTTTCGGTGAGCGGTCAGCCATCCTTGACGGCAATGTCAAACGGGTGCTCGGCCGTGCCTTCGCCCTGCCTGCCAGAGCCACGCAGGCAGCCCAACACAGGGCCCTCTGGGAACTTGCTGAGGCTCTGCTTCCCGAAGAACACCTCGCCGCCTACACGCAGGGCCTGATGGACCTGGGCTCGACGGTGTGCAAGCCGCGCAATCCGCAATGTGCCGCCTGCCCTTTTGCGCTCGACTGCCAGGCCCGCCTCGCACAGCACCGCGCTGCAGCCCTTTCCGACACGGGGGCATCCATCAGGCCCCACGCGCGCCCAGCAGGCACACCCGCCCGCAAAGCCCAACACTGGGTGCTGTTGTGGGCCGAAGATGCGCAGGCCCCAGAGCCCCGGGTCTGGCTTGAGCGCCGCGATACTCAGGGCATCTGGCCAGGGCTATGGTGTCTGCCTCAGTTCCATTCCGTCACCGAAGCCCTGCGCCGGGCTGCGCTGCTCGGCGCGGTCAGGGAACAAAGCGAGCTTGCGTGCGCCACCCACGCGCTGACCCATCTGGATCTGCAACTGCAGCCCTTGCTCGTTCGCCTCGACCGCGTATCAAGTACGCAGGAGCATGCAGGCCAGTGGTACGCGCTTGGCGCGGCGCTTGCCCTCGGGCTCCCGGCACCGATCCGCCGACTTCTTCAAAGCCGCAGGCACAGCCAAGCGCCGGTGCAGCACGCCGGCTTGCTCTGAGAGCCGGCATGGACGCCGGAGTCACGAGCGCGTTGCAGGCCGCGCGCAACCTCCACGCTTATTGCAGCGCATGAGCACCGACCAATATCCCGTGCTGGCGGAGATAGCGCTCCACCACGTCCAGGCGCTGGGTCCCATCCGGCAATTCCATCAGTCGCTGTCGGGCCAGTTGACCAATCGGCAGAACCTCGGCCCAGCGATTTGCCACCCAGCCCGGAAGGTCCAGCCGATACGGTGGCAAGAAAGGTTTCTGACCCTGGGCGTCGAGCGCCGCGATCGCGCGCCCCAAGGCCATCGCGGCGGCGGCATGGCGCGCGTCGAGTACCGCCGGCAGGTCATCGACCATCGCCTGAATCCGCCCGGTCTGCAGGCCTAGCGCCCCTGGTGCGTGGCTGTGCAGCATGAAGCGGCCACCGCCCCTGCATCGCACCAGCAGGAGGCCGGGCTGCTGCATGTCGACGTCCAGGACACGTGCGCGGCAACCCACGGCTGCGAGCCGGAGCGTCGTGCCAGGCTCGTGCACCTCGTTGCCGTCGAGGATGAGCACGACCCCAAATTCTTCGCCGGTCTTCAAACAGCGGGTGACGAGATCCATATAGCGCGCCTCGAACACGCGCAGCGCGAGCAGGCCGCCGGGGAACAACACGGTGCGCAAGGGAAACAGGGCGAGCTCGTGCACATCCTCGATCATGCCAGCCTCCGGCACCCGCGCCGCTTGCGGCTTCCCCGCCTCTGTAGCGGCGCGCTGCCATGAGGCCCGCTCATGTCGCCCCGCCTGGCAGCTGGATTGTGCCGATGGTGGCACCGGCATCGAGTTCACGGTGCCGCACCAGCACGCTGTAGCGACGGCCGAAGTAACGGCCGAGCTCTTCGGTCAGGAACACCGAGCGATGCTGGCCTCCGGTGCAGCCAATGGCCACGACCACATAGCTGCGCTGGTCTTCAGCCATCGCCGGGAGCCATGTGTCGAGGAAGGTGGAAATATCGCCGAGCATCCGCATGACTGATGCCTGCGTGCGCAAAAAGGCGGCCACCGGCTCGTCGCGCCCGGTCATGCCACGCAGCAACGGGTCGTAGTGGGGGTTCGGGAGCATGCGTACATCGAACACAAAGTCCGCGTCCAGCGCGACGCCGCGTTTGAAGGCGAAGGACTCAAACAGGAGCGTCAGTTGCGCAGCCCCCACGCCGACAGCCTGTCGGACCCAGGCTCGCAACTGGGCCGGGCGAAGGCCGCTGGTGTCGATGTGCAGCCCCAGACGCGCCACGGGCGCGAGCAACTCGCGCTCAAGCTCGATCGCCTCGATCAAGGCTGGCGCCGAGACCGGGAGAGGCTGATCCGGCGCGAGCGACTTCACGCCGCGAGCCGTCAGGGGATGGGCGCGGCGGGTTTCGGAGAAACGCTGGACCAGCGTGTCGGTACCACAATCGAGGTAAATGAAATGCAGGTCGCAGCGACTGCGCAAGCGTTGCGCCAGTTCGGGCAAAAGGCCCAGACTCTCGACGCTGCGCACATCCATCGCAATGGCCACACGCGTGTGGCCCGCCTCCGTGGCAGCCTTGAGCAATTCGTCAACGAGCTGCGGCGGCAAATTGTCCACGCAGTAGTAACCCGCGTCTTCCAACGCATTGAGCGCGATGGATTTGCCGGACCCGGAGACCCCGGACAGGAGGACGACACGCAGATGCGCGGGCCAGTCCGGCGCGGGTGGCCGGTTCACACCTGCACCTGCACGGTATCGCCGCGGCCAACACGGCTGGAATGCAGAAGCTCGCGTGCATGCGCCTGTGCCACCGGTGATTCGGCATCGCCACCAAGCATGCGTGCAATCTCGGCCACGCGCTGCTCAGGGCCCAGTAGCTCGATCTGGCTTTGCGTGCCGGTGCTGGCGCTGCATTTGCTGACCTGAAGGTGACTGGCGGCGCATGCCGCGACCTGAGCCAGATGCGTCACGGCCAGCACCTGTCCGCTTTGGCCCAGGCTCGCCAGCAGACGCCCCACAGTATGCGCAACGCTGCCACCAATGCCAGCATCCACTTCGTCAAAAATCAGCGTCCCGACGGGTTGCTGCGCGGCCGTGGTGGCAGCAACGGCCAAGGCGATGCGTGAAAGCTCGCCACCGGAAGCCACGCGTGCAAGCGGGCGCAGCGCAGCACCGGGATGACCAGCCACCAAGAGCTCAACGCCTTCGGCTCCCGAGACCTGGATGTCGCCAAGCGGCTGCAACGCCACATCGAATCGTCCGCCCTTCATGCCGAGTTGCTGCATCAACGCCTGCACGCCTTGGGTCAGTGCGGGAGCCGCCGCGGCGCGCAGTGCGCTCAGGCGTGCGGCCGCTGTGCCCAAGGCCTCCTGCGCAGCCTGAACCTGTTTTTCAAGAGCGGGCAGGTCCGCCCCAAGCTCCAGCTCCGCCCATCGGGACTGCAAGCCCTGCCAAAGCGCAGGCAGTTCAGAGGGCGACACACGATGACGCCGCGCCACGCCCATCCATGCCGAAAGGCGTGCGTCGACTTCGGCCATCCGATCAGGGTCCACGTCGGCTTGGCGCAGTTTGGCGCCAAGCTCATGCGCCAGGTCACGCGTGATGGATTGAGCCGATTCCAGTTGATCCGCCAACGCGACCAGTTGCGGATCGATCTGCGCCGCAGCCTGCAGCAACTGATGCGCGCGCGCCAATTGGCGGTTGGCACCGGCTTCCTCATCATCCAATAATTGATCCACCGCCTGCAGTTGTTCGATCAGCTCGGCGGCATGCGCCAACCTGTGGTGCTCCGCATTCAGCGGCTCCCACTCCTGGGCAAGCGGGGCCAGCCGTGCAAGCTCAGCGATCTGCGCTGAAAGTTGCTCGCGCTCCTCAACCAGGCGCCCGGCATTCACCCGCGCCGCGTGCAGCCGCTCGCTGAGCAGCTTCCAGTGATGCCAGGCGCTGGCGCAGGCTTGCCGCGCATCCTTGGCTTGTGCGTACGCATCGAGCAGGTCGCGCGCGGCGTCGCTGCGCGCCAAGCTCTGCCAGGCATGCTGGCCATGAATGTCCACAAGCATGGCGCCTGCCGCCCGCAACTGCGTGAGGGTGGCCGGGCTGCCATTGATGAAGCCGCGCGAGCGGCCCTGAGCGTCAATGACGCGCCGCAGCAAGATGGTGTCCTGTACCTCAAAACCCTGCTCATCGACCCAGTCGGCAAGCGCCAGCGGCACGTCAAATTCTGCGCTGATCTCGGCTCGCATGCTGCCCGGGCGCAGCACCGAGGCGTCCCCACGTTCGCCCAGGGCAAGTTTGAGCGCGTCGATGAGGATTGATTTGCCCGCGCCTGTCTCGCCTGTGAGCACGGTGAAGCCCGCGCCGAGATCGAGCTCCAGCGCATTGACGAGGACGAAGTCGCGGATATGCAGACGGCGCAGCATGACGCGTTAGTCCTCCGCACCGAGAATTTCGTGCCAGTGCAGCTTCTTGCGCAAGGTGGCGTAATAGCTCCAGCCTGGCGGATGAAGAAAAACGGCACGATGGGGAGACACATGCAGGGTGATGCGATCGCCACCAAGAAGATCGGCAAAATGCTGCATGTCAAAATTCACGCCCACGTCCTTTGGCGAGACCACCTCAATGTCGATGCGCACGTGCTCAGGAAGCACGATGGGCCGGTTGGAGAGCGTGTGCGCCGCGATCGGCACCAACACGAGGCCGGGCACGCTGGGATGCAGGATGGGGCCGCCAGCGGACATGGCATACGCTGTGGATCCCGTCGGCGTGGCCACGATCAGGCCGTCGGCTCGCTGCACGTACATGAAGCGCTCGTCAACATCCACGCGAAGCTCGACCAGCCCATAGGCGCCGCTGCGGTTGACGACCACGTCGTTGATGGCGATCCCCTCAAAAATGCGTTGACCGTCGCGCACGACCTCGCCGGCCAACACCGCCCGCTGCTCGCGCTCAAAACGCCCGGCGAGCATCGCGCCAAGGGCCAAGCGCCAGTCAGCCTCGGTGATGTCGGTGATGAAGCCCAAGCGCCCGGCGTTAATGCCCACCAGAGGGATTCCGAACGGCGCGAGTTGGCGCGACGCCCCGAGCATCGTGCCATCGCCTCCGACCACCACCGCCACCCAGCCGCCAGTGGCGGCACGCTGGCCGACCTCGGCCAAGCTGAGATCGGCATGGCCCGGAAGGTCACAATGGTGGGCGGTCTGGCGCTCCACGTACACCTCCACCCCGTTTTCCGCCAACCAGCCACCAATCTCGGCCAAGGTGCGGCTGACGCCCGCAGCTTGGTACTTGCCGATGAGAATCACCTGCTGAAACACGGGGGTTGGCATGGGACTGGGCTGGGTGGCGTAGGGCCGTTGCGTTCGGGTTTTTCCGGGCGTGGTGCGGGGCGCCTGCCATGGATTACATCACAGCGCCGCTGACCCTGGGATCTCGCGCCAATCGCTCAGCGTCCGGCTTGAGCATCGTGGGCGGATCCCTGTGCCAGGGGCTTGGTGCTCGAGCGTGCGGCTACCGATGCATGCACATGCAGCCCCAAGTTCGACAGGCACCTAAAATGAGCCAATGGACGAACGTGCGCGCGTACTGCTCAAGACACTGATCGAACGGTATATCGCCGATGGTCAACCTATCGGGTCGCGCACTTTGTCGCGGGCTTCGGGCCTTGAGCTTTCTGCGGCGACCATCCGCAACGTCATGGCCGACCTGGAAGACCTGGGTCTCATTACGAGCCCGCATACCTCGGCGGGGCGGGTGCCCACCCCGCGCGGTTATCGGCTGTTCGTCGACACCATGCTCACTGTGCATCCTGTGACTGGCACAGATGACGTCGGGGAAAATTTCAGGTCGCAGCTTGCCACCGTCGAGCCACAAAAGGTCATTGTGCAGGCGGCGCAACTGCTGTCGAATCTGTCCCATTTCGTCGGCGTGGTGATGAGCCCACGGCGCAATGCGGCGTTCCGGCACATCGAATTCCTGCGCCTTTCGGAGCAGCGCATTTTGGTCATTCTTGTCGATGCCGGCGGCGATGTGCAAAACCGCATCATTCTGACGGACCAGCCCTACACCCAGAGCCAGTTGACGGAGGCCGCCAATTACCTCAATGCCAATTACAGCGGCCTGAGTTTCGAACAAGTCGCGGGGCATCTTCGCGGCGAGGTGGAACATTTGCGCAGCGAAATCGTCACGTTGATGCAGGCAGCCGTTGCCGTAGGCAGCCAAGCGCTGGCCGAACAACAGGAACAGGTTGTCATCTCCGGGCAGCAGCAGCTGCTCAACGTGGAGGATCTTTCCGGTAACCTCGCCAGTCTGCGCCGCCTGTTTGACCTTTTTGAACAGAAATCACACCTGCTCAAGTTGCTCGACGTTTCGGCGCGTGCCGAGGGGGTGCGCATTTATATTGGCGGCGAAAATGATGTCGTGCCGTTCGAGGAACTCTCGGTGATCACGGCACCCTACGAGGTCGACGGCAAAGTGGTGGGCACGCTCGGTGTCATTGGCCCAACCCGCATGGCCTATGATCGGATGATCCAGATCGTCGACATTACCGCCAAGCTTGTGAGCAACGCGCTGAGCCAGCGCTGAGTTTGACATCCCGCTGGGCCCGGGGAACGCTGCGAAAGAACGGAGATTTCTGCGGCGATCGACGGAATCGGGATTCATCGCACAATCAGCACCGGTACGCGGCACGAAGCCAACACCTTGGTCGCGACCGAACCAAGGGCCACACCGCCGAGAGCCGTGTGACCGTGCGAGCCCATGACGATCAGGTCAATCGCATGTTCAAGCGCGAACTGGGTGATGCGTGCCGCCGCATCGCCCACCAGATGGTGGGGCCGCACGTCCAGGCCAGAAGCAGCCAAGGCGGATTGCGCGGGAGCCAGAACCGCCTCACTTTGCTCGGCGTAATAGCCATCGAGCACCTCGCGCGAAAGATAGGAGCGTGCCAGCGCCGTCCCCACAGGCGGTTCGACGTGGAGCAAATCCACCTGCGGCAACTCCCGCCACCACGCAAGCCGCTGCAGGAGAAAATCCACCGCGCGTTGCGTGAAAGGCGATCCATCAATCGGGAGAAGGCAGCGAATTGTCGGGTTCATTTTTCAATTATGTCAAAGCGACTCTCTCCACACAATACAAACCAACTGTTGCTCTCTCCTGCCTGTTACCACTCGCTTAGAATCGGCGCCTCGCTTACCGACACCCTGAGGGGCCGTTAGCTCAGTTGGTTAGAGCAGAGGACTCATAATCCTTTGGTCGTTGGTTCAAGTCCAACACGGCCTACCAATTTTTTCATAGTTAATACAAGTAGTTAGAGAAAATTCCGCTTGCAAGACGTAAAGATTCGGTGATGACGTCGGCAGCTGCTACCGACGCAGGATGGCTGCGTAGTCGGGACGCAGCGGGTACAGCCAGATGTCTTTGACCGGCAGGGCTTGTTGGTGCGACAGGCTCTTCTTGCCGCGGCCGGTTGTTTTGCCCACGAGGACCCAGTTGGCGGCCTTGTAGCAGGTGCCTTTGTGGCGGGGGCTTTCGACGAAGGTCTCCAGCATCACGGGCTGGTAGCCATAGCGCTGCTGCCAATCCTTGGGCAGGCGACGCGCGGCGAGGGCCAGATCGAGCGGGTCTTGCGTGGCATCGTCGCTGGCCAGCGCGGCAGCGCGCAGCACGGCGTTTTCATCCGCGCCCTGCACGAGCGCCGTGGCGCCCGCATAGCGCAGGCTGTTCTGCGTGAGCGTGCCGGTCTTGTCGGACACCAGCGTGTCCATCGCCCCAGCCTCCTCCACTGCGGGCAGCCGCGTGACCAGTACGCCCTGGTGCGCCAGCAACTGGCTGCTTACGGCCGTGGCCAGGGTGTAGGTGACAGGCAGCGCCACCGGCACGGAGGCCACCAGCAGCATGAGCGCGAACACCGCCGTGTCGAGTAAGGGCCGGTGATGCCACAGCGCGAAGCCGATGACGATGGCCACGAGCGCGAGGTCGAATACCACCAGCCGTTTGACGATGGCGAAGATGGTGCTTTGCATGTGGCTGGGCGCGTTGGAGGTACGCACCAGTTCGGCGGTGTGGCCGAAGAAGGTGCGTGCGCCGGTAGCGGTGACGACGCCCGTGGCCTCGCCCTGTCGCACGATGGCGCCGGTGTAGGCCGGTTTTCCGGCGCCCGCGTCCACCGGCAGCGATTCGCCGGTGAGCGCCGACTCATCGAGTGACACGGCGCCATCGAGCAGCCGCAGATCGGCCGGCACGATATCGCCAGCGCGGATGTGCACCACATCGCCCGGTACCACCTGCTCGGCGGCAATCTGCTGCCACTGCGCGTCGCGCAGCACGCGCGCGTTGACATGCAACTGCTTGCGCAACAGAGCCAGCGCATCCTTGGCGCGCTATTCCTGCACGAACGCCACCACGGCGATGACCAGCGATTCCAGCCCGCGCCCGAGCAGCCATTGCAGCACGATGACGGCTTCAAGCATCCACGGCACTGGCGCCCAGAACTTCGCCAGCAGTTGCCGCCACGGCGCCACCGTCTGCTCGGCGATGGACACGGGCCAGCCGTGCGGCGGCCTCGCTCGCGCTCAGCCCATTGCTTGGATCTGTCTCAGGCCAGTCGCCCGACTGCACGGGCTCGGCTTCAGCTTGGGCAGGGGTCGTTGCGGCCATCGTGGGTTCCTAAAACTTGAAGGCGCGTGCGGCCTTGTTGATGCCTTCGCTGAGCATGGGATGCGGAAACACCGTATCGGCCAAGGCCTTTGCGCCGAGCCCTTGTTCGAGCGCCAGCGCCAGCGGGGCGATCAGTTGCGCGGCGTCCATGCCGGCGATCTGCGCCCCCAACAGGCGGGCGTCCTGGCGATTGAACACCAGTTTGATGAACCCTTGCGTCTCGGCATAGATCTGCGCCCGCGAATCTTCGGCGTAGTCGTAGCGCATCACGGCCACGGCATCGGCACCGAGCGCCGCTTCGGCCTGCGCTGCGGTCTGTCCTGCATGCGCCAGTTCGGGCTCGGTGAACACCGTCATCGGCACGGCGTGGAACAGCATGCGATCCACCGCCTGCCCGCCAGCAGCGATGCAGTGCGCGGCCACCAGGCTTTGCCGCACGGCGGAATGGAACAACATGCTGCGTCCATTGACATCTCCCGGCGCCCATACCTGCGGGTTGGACGTGCGCAGGGTGTCGTCCACCCGCACATGCCCGCGCTCCATCGCCAGACCGAGGTGCTCCACGCCTTCAGGCAGCACGGCCACGCGGCCGGTGGCGATGAGCACGGCGTCGCCCTGCATGCTGCGCTCGCCGCCGTCTTGCTTGTATCGCACGTGATAGCCATCGCCCTCGCGCGCGATGCTCAGCACCTGCGCGGAGCGTTCGATGCGCACGCGCTGCGACAGACTGGCGTGCAGAAAAGACGCCAGCTCAGCATCGAACCCGGGCAGCACCTGAGGCGCATATTCGAGAATGCTGCACTGGGCGCCGAGGGCCTGCAGCATCGACGCCGTCTCCACCCCGATGTAGCCGCCGCCGATGATGACGAGGTGTTGCGGCAGCGGCAGATTGGCGCCGAGGCGGAAGAAGTCGTGCGAAGTCAGTGCCAGATCCGCCCCGAGTATGGGCAGGCGCGCGGGAGCCGAGCCCGTGCCGAGTATCAATTGGCGAAAGCGTACTTCGCGCGAGCCGCTGCCATCGCCAGCATCGATGCGCGCGCGATCCGGCGCGATGATCACGCCGCGCCCCTGCACGAAGGCGACGCCGCCCGCAGCGATCTCGCGCGCATGCTGCGCGTAGCGGGTGTTCTGCACCCGATCCTTGTGCGCCAGCACCGCGCCCCAGTCCACCGCGGGCTTGCCGCCGCGCAGACCGAAGCCGTCGAATTTGTCCGCCAGACCGCGCACCAGCGCCGCCTCGCGCACCGCCTTCGAAGGCACGCAACCCTCGGCCAGACAGTCGCCACCGAGATTGCCGATCGGGTCGACCATCAGCACCGACCGCCCGGCCTGGGCGAGAAAAAAGGCCCCTGGATACCCAGCGCCTCCAGCGCCGAGCACGAGCACATCCACGTCGTTGCTCAGGGCGGTCAGCGGGGTTAAAAATTTGAGTGCCATTCCATCCTCCAAACTCCATGCAGAATGCAAAGCATTGGATTGCGGCGGCGCAACATGGCGTTTGACTTGCATCAAGGTCGTCAGACCTGTGAATGTCAGACACGCTCCAAAATGCAACGCGAGCACCGATAGCGCGAACAGGCCCTAATCGTTGCCCGGCGGCATGTTTTCAGGTTGTTCCAGACCCAATGCTGCGCGTCGGCGCAACGCCAGCCAAGGCAGCACGCAGCCAACGATCTACGCCACTGCGCGCGCGGCCAGCAGCATGCCCGGAGAAAACCCGGTCAGAGTGTCGCCCCCGAATTCCTGAACCAAGCGTGGATCGACCACGCCCGAGGTCAGTGCGCTGATCAGTGCAATCAGCAGCAGGCTGACAGATAGTTCCATGCTGCCTCGGTCAGCAAGCGCCGCGCGTGAGCATTGCCGGTCTTGGTGATCGAGCCGCGCCGCACACTGTTGCCGCTGGAATGCTCCGAAGGCACGAGTCCAAGGTAGCCCATGAGCTGGCGCGCCGTGCCGAAGCGGCTGATGTCTCCGACCTCGCACACCAGGCCGATGGCGCTGACGGTGTCGATGCCGCGCAGCGCCCGCAGCGCCGCCACGACCGGCTCGAAGCGCCAGCCTTGGACTATCTGCTGCAGCGCAGCCGTCAACCGCTGCACTCGCTCCTCGGTCGCTTGCACAGCCAGTTGGTATTCCGTCAGCGCGATCTGATCTGCAGGGTGAGCAAAGTGCTGATCGGCGATCCAGCGCTGATGCATCTTGGTCCAGGACGTCTTGCCGGCATAGCGGCGGTCCAGACGCAGCAGGAACGCCTTGAGCTGTTGACGCACCTTCAGGCGCAGGTTGACCGCGTCCTCGCGTGCCCGCCAGAGATTGCGCATCGCTTCGTGGGCCTCGTCGGGCACCCAGATGGCCTTGAGCTCGCCGGCGCGCGACAGCTCGGCCAGCCGGGCGCAATCGCGCCGATCAGTCTTGATTCGTGCGCCTGCTCGCCGCGGTATCAACGAGGGTGCAATGATCTCGCAGCGATAGCCGCGCCGAGTCAGCTCTCGATGCAGCCCGTAGCCGGTGGGCCCGGCCTCGTAGACCACGCTCACCTGCCGCGCCGGACTGTACTTGCGCAGCGTCTTGAGAACCCCCTGCACGTCGGGCCCGAGGGTGCCCACGAAACGGCTCGGCTCTCGCCCGGCTTCGCACACAGCAACCGCGATGCTGTCCTTGGGCGCATCCAGACCAACGAAGAACTTGATACTCTCGTCCATGGCTCGTCTCCATACGGTTTGCGGCTGGGGAAACCCGCCGCATGTGGCTCGGCACACTCTCAGAGTGCGCAATCCACGATACCGGAGACGGGCCTTCCTTCGCCTATAGAGCGACCATCATGTCTAGGCTGGCGTCAGGCGAGACCATCGCCACGCGCCCGCCCGGGATGCTCTGGAATTGCCGCACCGGTTTGTCTGTTCGGAGATCGATCACTTCGGTGGTCCCGGCGAAACTCGGGATGAAAGCCTGGTGGTCCTGCGCATTCACACCGACATAAAAGCTATTTCCCTTGGGTGTGCCAGCCTGGCCAAAAGCCACAACATGCGCCGCGCCTTTGGGCCAGCGCACCACCGCCATCTTGCCCGGGCCACTCCCCATGGGTGGGGCTGGGAAGGCTCCGACCAAAAGCGCGGCGGTGCCTGCCGGGGAGGCATATACGGGAGCAGCGGGTACCCCCACAGCCGTCAGTGCGACCAAGACGATGCTGGACAGACGCAAGCGGGGTTTCATCGGGCAAAGCTCCTTAAGATTGGATGTCTTGGGTGCAAGACAGCTGCATGAGCTCCAATGACCTGGAGCAAGCTCAAATCAGCCGACGTGAAGAGCAGCGAGCGCATACTCTCCACTGGATCGGTCGGATGAGGCTCCGGTTCCTGACACCCCAATGGGCATTGAGGTGTATCCGCGTGTTTCCGTCGCTTGGGGCAAGGGTGTTGCGATCACATCACGCAAGCGTGGCGCTGTAGGAACCACAGCTCTTCCCGCGCAAGCGGTGGCCGCACGCGAAGGACAACGCGAGGGGCAACACCCATGCGCTGCACGCCGCTCGCGTGGATGATCTGGCCGAATCCGCTATGGCAACATCCCCAGCGCATCTGGTCGTCATCGAGACCGCGTCTTGCGAGCATTCACGCTTGCGTGGTTTGCGCTCTCGCACCCGGCTGGATCGACCATTGGGCGGTGACATCGCACCCTCAGCTTCCTGGCACCGATGCAGGCTGCTTTGGCCCTTGCCAGATCCTGACCGCCCCACCCCCAGCTGACTGTGCGGCTAGGGACGGTGTCAGGAATGCACGCCGCCGGCGACCAAATACGCAAGGGATGGACTGTGCGCATGCCGCGCTCAGGCGACCTCCCGATTCGCCCCAAGGAGTTTGTCATGCAATCACGCACCCGTCGTTCCCTGTCCCATGCCTTGCCCGCTCTCGCCGTTGCCGCTGCCATGGTCAGCCCGATGCCGACGGCACTGTCCTCCCTCGCACCCATTCAGGCTGCCCAGGCCGCGAGCAACCCCTGCGCCCCGGCGAGCCCTTGCGCCCCGGCGGGCAAGGTGTCCACCAAGATTGAGCACAAGGCTGCCAACCCCTGTGCGCCGACTGGCAAAAAGGCCATGAATCCGTGTGCTCCATCAAAGTGAACGCTTGCCGGCTCGATGTCAGCGCCGCAAACCCCACAAGGATCGAAGAGGACAAGAGGATCCCGCCATGAACGCGAAAGCCAGAACCCCACCGGCTCGATCCACCCGGATCGCTGGCAGAAAAGTTGAGCGGCCCAAGCTGCCTGGCCAAGTGGTTCTGGTGCTGCAAGGCGGCGGTGCCCTCGGCGCATACCAGGCGGGCGTCTACCAAGCCCTGTCCGAAGCGGGCATCGAACCCGATTGGGTGATTGGCACCTCCATTGGCGCCGTGAATGGAGCAATCATCGCGGGCAGCGTTGCGTCGGAGAGGCTACAGCGGCTGAAAGCGTTCTGGCGCGCGGTATCGCATGGCGGCTGGCCTCGCTTCACCGGCAGCTGGTCCCGCCTGGAGTCCGTATTGCAAGGGGTTCCAGGGTTTTTTCACCCGAACCCTGCCGCATGGCTCTACCCGGACATTGAACTCGGAGAAGAGGCGGCGGGGTATTACCGTGCCGACGCGCTTCGCAAAACCCTGGGCGGCTTGGTCGATACCCAGCAATTGAGCACTGGCACGATGCGGCTTACGCTCGGGGCGGTGAACGTGCGGAGCGGGCAAGTACGCTATTTCGATTCGCGCGATGAGCCCATCACCCTTGACCATGTTTTGGCTTCGGGTGCACTACCACCCGCCTTCGCGCCCGTTCGCATCGGCGAGGAGCTGTACTGGGATGGTGGCATTGCGTCCAACACCCCCATCGAAGCTGTGTTCGACGACCGTCAGCGACATGACGCGCGCATCTTTGCAGTGCAGGTCTGGAATCCGCATGGCGAGGCACCAACCACCATGCGCCAAGTCTTCGCGCGCCATAAAGACATCCAGTTCGCCAGCCGCGCAGACAGCCATGTCATGCGGCCGAAGCAGTTGCACATGATGCGGCACATCATCCGCCAACTCGCCCAGTGCATGTCTCCCGCACAACGCGCCCGCAAGGATGTGGCAGAGATGCTGGATTACGGGTGCGGCACCACCATGCGCATCGTCAAGCTGCTCTCACCTGCGCTGGCAGGCGATGACCACACCAAAGATCTGGACTTCACGCCCGAGGGCATCGAAGCCCGTTGGCAGGCCGGCCATGCCGACACACAGCGAGCACTGCTGGCTGAACCCTGGCTTAAGCCTGTCGATCCGATCGAGGGCGTTGCCGTATACGACGTCTCTCTGCTGCAGCCGCAATCCGCGGCGGCTTGACGCCGCCACCAAGGAGCCATGATGAAGCGCAACCTCTTCCTTTTGATGGTCCTGGCCAATCTGGCCTGGGTGCAGTCTCCCGTCTGGGCGGCGTCGCCCAGTGCCGAGCAACTGGCTGCCCGCATGCTGGACCGTATTCATGAGGCCACGGCCGTACCCGAAGGTCAAGGTCAGCGGGTGGTCAATATTTTTTTCGATCCCGACTGCCCTTACTGCCACAAGCTCTACAACGATCTGCGCCCCTGGGTCGGCAAGGACAACCTGCAACTGCGCTGGATTCCCGTCGCTGTTCTTACTCCAAGCAGCATGACCAAGGCCGCGGCCATCCTGCAAGCACCGAACCGGTTGCAGGCCTTCTATGAGAACGAAAACAACTACGACTTGAACGCCAGCGGCTCTCCGGGCGGAGGCATCGATCCGGCCAAGGTCGTCGAGCCCCAGACCCGCAAATGGATTGATGCGAACGACGCGGTGCTCAAGCGCGCCGGAATCTACTACGCCATCCCGCTGGTGGTATTCAGCGATAAGGCTGGCAAGGCTGAATTGTTCATCGGCGCACCGCAGTCCGCCGATCAGCTGAGGGCCATGCTCGCATCCGTGCGGTGACATCTCGTTGAGCCTGGCGCCGAGCGCGTCGAGAAGAAACGTTATGAATCGTCTCTTGTCAGCGACCGGTTCCGCTCTGGCGCGCTATCTGTCTGCACCCAGCCATTGCGCTCCGGTACGCCCCCCGACAAACCTGCAACACCTCAAAGCCAGGATCCGACCGGGCGACGTCTTGCTGGTCGAAGGCCGAAGCCGTTTCAGCAGCGCCATCAAATACCTGACCCACTCGGTGTGGTCGCACGCAGCCCTGTATGTCGGCCCGCTTGATGGGTCGGCGCCACAGGACGACCACAGCCCATGCTTTGTCGAAGCTGATGTCATCGAAGGTGTGCGCGCTGTGGGCATTGCCGAATTCGCCGGTTACAACGTACGGCTATGTCGGCCTGTCGCGCTGCGAACGGACGATGTGGTGCACGTCGTGGCCGAAGCGCGTGGCCGGATCGGGCATCGCTACGATCTGCGCCACATCATCGATCTGCTGCGCTATCTACTGCCCACACCGCCAGTGCCGGGACGCTGGCGCCGACGCATGCTCGCCCTTGGCAGTGGCGACCCGACGCGAGCCATCTGTTCCAGCTTGATCGCGCAATCCTTTCAGGCCGTTCGTTATCCCATTCTGCCGCAGATCGAGACGATTCGGTCCGACGAATGAACTCTCCCGCCACTAAACCGCTTATATGGATGCCTCCCGGATAGCAAGCAGATTTTGCTTGTGATGAGAAGAAGTCGGCTGCGTCCTTATATCCGGCCTCATTGCAGTTGCCCAGTTGCCTGGGATCTGCGGGCCCCGATGCTTATTCGCTGGCGAACACCTCATCTCTCGCGAGGACTTTTTACGTCCGAGCGGTTTACCAGGTTTTGCTCACCCGCGGTCTGACCACTTTCACATCACTTCGCTTGTGCTGCCTGCTATCTATTCACACCTCCTGTCAGCGGATTGGCACCATTGTTTGGCGCCGGCGATTCACGCCATTTCGGGTTTCACACTCACATGGTTGCTTTCATACTCCTGCGCTTTGGCAGTAAGTGCCCAGATCGTTCTCGCCATCTTGGCTGCCTGCGCCACGCAGACGACATTCGAATGGCGTCGTACTTTCAGCCCCGCCATCCAGGGACTTGGTTGCCTGACGTTGTGCACTACGCCTCTGGCACCATTGACCAGCAGGGTACGTAGGTAGGTGTCCCCTCGTTTGGAGATGCTGCCCAGCCGAACTTTGCCACCGGTGCCACTTTGTGACGGCACAAGGCCCAGCCAGGCACAGAATTCACGTCCGGACTTGAATGCGCTGGCTTCCCCCATGGTTGCTATGGCCGCTGTGGCGGTCAGCAATCCGACGCCTGGAATCTTGGCAATGCGCTGCATCTGGGGGTCTTGCTGGAGTTGCAATTTCAGTCGACCCTCTATGGCCAGAATGTCCACTTCAAAAGCCTTGACACGCATGACCTGCTCCCGCAAGCTGTCGACGACCACCTGCGGGAGGGTGCTTGCCAGCGCCTCAAGTGCCGACTCAATTTCGCTGAACAGCGCTTTATCGCCCTTGGCGAAGGTGGCTCCGAATTCGTAGAGTAACCCTCGCAGTGCATTGGTCTGCATGATTCGCATCTTCATCAGTGCCTGACGCTGCCGGTGCAATGTCAACGTCGCCTGCTGAGCTACTGATTTGATGCCCACAAACTTGACACCAGGTTGCTGCACCGCCAGCCAGATGGCGCGTGCGTCCGTGGCGTCGGTTTTGTTTCCGCTGACAAATGGGCGAACCACTTTGGCGTGCAGAAGTCGCACGGTATGGCCCAAAGAGCGCAACGCCCGTGCCCAGTAGTGTCCACTGCCGCAAGCCTCGATGGCGATCAGGCTGGGCCTGCGGTTGGCGAAGTGTTCTAGCACCTTTGCCCGCTTGATTTGCACGTTGGAGATTTCGCCGGTCTCCATGTCGACGCTGTGCAGTTGAAACACCTTCTGCGCAATGTCCAGGCCGACCACCTGCTGCCCGGCCATCGTGCCAATCACTTGTCCCGCGTGCATCCCAGTATTACGACTCATGATGGATCCTCTGTGGTGTTGGTGAAGACGGTGGTCTATCACTTCTTGGGCGCTTTGATGCCGTATCCAGCAGAGGATTCACCCGCAACTCGGGACTTCTCTACTGACCAACGGCTGTTCAGGCTTTGTGCCCAATCCACTGCCCAGCCCGAAGGAGGGAGGCATCCATAGCATCTTGCGCGGTTGTCGTGGGGGTTTCGCGGGTCACAGACTTCGACTTGCCACGTTGCCATGGCAGAGGTTTCGGTCTCGCCGCAACGCCCGTCCCAGGCGTGTCCTGCGTGTTGTGCGCGTCGATGAGAACCACCATTGCGCTGTTGCGGTCGCGCGGGGCCGTGTGCCCGCAGTGCGGGCACACATGCACACGCTGCGCCAACGTCTTGGGAGCGAGTTCCCAGCACGCCGCGCAGCGCTGCGACGGTTTGAGCTGGCGCGTATTGCTCAGATGCAGCCGCGTACCAGCTTCTTCAGCTTTGTACGCGAGCATCGGATGCGCCATGCCGAACCCCGCCGAGAGAATCTCCCGGTTGAGTCCGGCCTTCTGCCGCACGCGACGGCCCGGTGCATCCACCGTGCCCTTCGCGCTGCGGCTCATGGTCTTCGGAGCCAGTTGCTCGGTCGCCAGGACGGCGCATTGCCGCACCATCCTGGTTGTTTCCTTGTGCACGAAGTCCCGGCGCAGATTGGAAATCCGGTCGTGCAGTTGTGCGATGCGACGCCCGAGCCGTTTGAAGCGCAGCGATCCCTTCTTCTTCCTGGCGCGCTGCCGCTGCAGCGCGGCAAGGCGCGGCAGTTCTTCACGCAGCCAGCGGGGATTCGCAATGATCTGTCCATCGTCGAACGTCGCCCAGTCGGTGACGCCGAAGTCCACGCCTCGGCGCATGCAGTCCGTGCGCTGCCGCGCGCACGCTTCTTCGGGCACGCGCAGCGTCACCGACACGAACCACTGATCGTTGCTGCGCGTGAGCGTGATGTCGTTAGGCTTCGCGTCAGCGCCGAAGCGATGCTGCCCACGCGCCCGGATGGACATGGCGGATGGACCACTGCCGATGCGCAGGGTTGCGCCGCTGCCGCCATGCTGCATGAGCTTCCAGCCAGCCGGGTCGGGATAGGCGAAGCCGGAGAACCGCATGCTGGATTTGAATCGCGAGAATCCGGGCGTCTGCCCCGCCTTGACGCGGCGAAAGAACGACTGGAAGGCGAGATCGAGCCGCCGCAGCGTCTGCTGCAAGGCATGACTGCCAAGCGCGATGAACTCGGGCCGATCGGCCTTGATCTGAGGCAGGACGTTCTGCTGGTCGAAGTAGCTGATCGACTTGCCGGCCTTGTGCCAGGCGTCGATGCGCTCTTCGAGCGCCGCGTTGTACAACTCGCAGTGCAGCCGCGTCCACGCCTCCGGCTGCGCCATCTGCGCGGCATTGGGATACAGCTTGAGCGTGACTTTGCGCCGTTTCATACTGGTATTTTATCCAGCCTGGAGAGGAACAACAAGCGAAACCCGCCCGCTTGACCCCCTCCTGCCCGGTCGGCTTCGCCTGAGCGACGCTGTGCGTCGGGCCGGGCGAGGAAGGGGAATGCGCGGGCATTAGTTCAAACTGCACGGCATGTCAACGCGAGCAATGGCATATTCGCCACAACAGTCTGTTCGTGCCGGCCGACTTTGATCTCTCACCCTATTTCGCCATCGTCAAACCCGAAGCCGACGTAGCACTCGATTACCGCGCCCTGCCATGGGTCTCGATGCTGGACGCCGATCTCGTGCCAGCACTGCAAGACTCCGCCCACGCAACAGCGGACGTGCCTCGATAGATAGGACGGACGCGCGCACGGATGAGGTTGACATGCCACAAGCATGAGCCAAACGGTGACGGCCTTGCGCCGGAACACGGTTCCGCCCAGAGCCGCAAGCGCCGGGACGCGTAATCGAGCAGTGGCGGCCTGTGTTGTTTCCAGCCACGGCAAAGCTGATCGGCTTGGCGACTCGCCAGGGTGTGCAAGCAGCTCAGCTTATTTTGGCTCGTCCGAATCGCTGTCCCGGTAATTCCGCCAGTTGCTCATCGCCTGGCGCATGGTCAGAACCTGCTTCTCAAAGCGGGGGCAAGCTTCACACATCAGGAAATGCAAGCGGATCGCCCATCGCTCCGCAAAGCTGAGCGCTCTGTCCTCTCGCGCGAGAACAAATGCGGAAATTTCGCGGCAAGAGCGGAGTGTGGTGAGTTTCACGATGAGGATGGTCCGAACCAGTTGAGTTGCAGACATTCTCGAAGGCGTAAGCGAGCACGTGAGAGCATCTGCCACACATTGGTCGGAGAAATGCGCAATTCCTGACAGATGGCCTTGGTGTCGAGCTCCAACCATTCGCGCATCAAGAACACGCGGCCAATTTGCCCCGGCAGAAGTTCCATGCACGTCTCGAGTACTTCGAAAAACTGGCGCTGCTGGAGCGCTGCGGCGGGAGCATCCCAGTTTTGCGGCACGGTCTGGAAATGGCCGTCCGCCTTGAACATTAAATCTTCGAGTGGGTCGTCGTTTTCGTCACTGTCATATCCGCACTCACGCTGGCGTAGGCGTAGCTGGTCGAGCACTTTGTGCTTGAGGATGCCGACCACCCACGTCTTGAATTGCGATTTGCCTGAAAAACGCGCGGCGCCTTCCAAGGCCGCCAGCAATGTCTCTGAGACCGCATCTTCCGCCCAGGAGAGATTGCGCAACTGCAGTTGCGCCAAGCGCAGCAGTGTTGGGCGCAGCGCCTCGATGCGAGCATGGAGTTCCGCGGAATCGTTGGTGGCTGCTTTGGTGGGCATGGGCAAGTCGATCAGTACGCCGGGCGCTGCGCCGCATTCTTCCATAGGCCCGCATCGCACGCTCGACAAGGGCCCTGGTCACGGGTTTACCCCAGTGCATTGCGTTGTCAGGAATCGCCAATCAGGCCGACCAAGATGCAACCCGGTCACCAAAGCTCCGGGGCCTTGCGGGTGCATAGCCTGCTTCACCATCCATCTTCTCAGGAGATACACCATGAACAAGCGTCAATTCCTCAGTACAGCCGCCGCCTCCATGCTCGCCATGGGCGTGCTCGCCATGGCTCCCGCAGCGCATGCCGAGAGTATGGGGAAATGCTTCGGCGTGGCCACCGCCGGCCATAACGACTGTGCCGGGATTTCGGGTCTGCACTCCTGCAAAGGCACCACCACCGCGAACTACAACCCAGGCGACTTCGTCATCAAGCCGACCGGTACTTGCGAGAAGATGGGTGGCCTGACGATGGAGCAAGCCAAGGCCATCCTGGCCAACCCTGCGCAAACCAAGGCATTCGAAGAAGAAATGCAAAAGAAATTGGGCGCGTAACTGTCCTCGGCGCGTGAGCTGGTCCGTGTCTGCACGTCCACCAGCTCATCCCCTCAGCAATCCGCCAACGGAATTTGCCATGCCCGCAACCCTGATAGCCCAAACGTACCGCGCAGGCATCGGCCTACGCCAGCCGCATTACAGCGACTTCCGCACGGCGCAGCCCAATGTCGGTTGTGTCGAGGTGCATTCCGAGAATTTTTTTAATCCGCATGATGCGGCAACGCAGGTCCTGGCCGCTGTGCGACGGGATCATGCCGTCAGCCTCCATGGCGTCGGCCTGGCGCTGGGTTCGGCCTGTGGTCTGGACGGGCAGCACCTGGACAAGCTCGCCGCGCTGGTCGGCCGCATCGAACCGGTGCGGGTTTCCGATCACGCCTGCTTCGCGCGCGCGCCGCTTGGCCCATGCGGCATTGCCCATGCCAACGATCTACTGCCCGTCGCTTTTACACGCGGGCAGCTCGACATTTTCTGCGCCAATGTGCAGCAGGTTCAGGACCGCCTGCGTCGCCCCATCCTGCTTGAAAACCTCAGCACCTACCTTGACTTCGCCGAGCGCGATTTCAGCGAACCGGTGTTTTTTGCCGAATTGGGCGCGCGCACCGGTTGCGGTCTTCTGCTCGACGTGAACAACCTCATGGTCAATGCCAAGAATGCCAATGAGACGGATCCCCTGCGCGCCGTGTGCGACTGGCTGGATGCACTTGCCGCGACCGCGCCGCCGGGATTGGTCGGTGAAATTCATCTGGCCGGCCACAGCGTGCAACGGGGCCTGGTGATCGACGACCATTCTGAGGTGGTTTCGCTGCCGGTGTGGATGGCCTACGCCCACGCGTTGCGGCATTTCGGTCCCGTGCCAACGCTGATCGAGTGGGACACCGCATTGCCAGCGCTTGATGTGCTGCTGGGCGAAGCCGCGCAAGCGCAGGCGCTGCTCGACGAGGCCGCAGCGGGTCTGATCCCGAACGTGGCGTGGCGCGGCGCGAATAACTTGTCTGATCTGGAAACCTTCACGGCCGAAGGAACCTTGCTGGAGTGCTTGCGATGAGCGCCTTGAACGCGTCCTCCGTGGAGCAGTCTCGCGCTCTTGACGCTCGGCAACGCGAGGCGCGACGCCAGCGCAGCCTGCTTGCCGCCGTGTTCGCCCCCCAGCCCACCCCAGCCCCATCGGACGAACTTGCGATACGTCAGCGCGGCGCACGCTGGCAGGCTGGGCTTTCGGCCTACCGCACCAACGGCGTGGCTCATGCCATTGAAGCCTTGCGCGCGCAGTTCCCCACCGTGCTGGCCATGCTCGGTGAACAAGCGTTTGAGGCCGTTTGCATGCGCCACTGGCGCAGCCACCCGCCCAGGCAAGGTGACCTTGCTTGGGTTGGCATTGATTTTCCGCAGAGTCTGGCCGTCCTGGACGAGCTGTTGCCATGGCCATGGCTGGCCGACTGTGCCCGATTGGATCTCGCACTTTGGCAAGTTTTGTTCGAACCGCGCCCCGGGCTGAAGCAGGATGATTTGCAGCGCCTTGCTGCGCAAGATCCCATGGACTTGAACATGCAACTGGCTCCCGGCACACGCCTGCTTGCGTCGCCTTGGCCTATCGTCACGCTGCGGCGACTGCACTGCGAGCCCGAACCTGATGCTCTGGCACTTCGCACTGCCTTGCAACAACCCGGCGAGACGGCCTGGGTCTGGCGCGAGGGCCTGCAGGCGCAGTGCAGTGCACTTGCCCCAATCGAGGTGCAATGGATTTCGGCGTTGCAAACGAGCCCGACGTTGGCCGCGGCGCTGGACGTCGTGCAGGACGACTTCGACCTGGCCGCGTGGCTGCACCTTGCCGTGGTGCATGGCTGGCTGGAGAGCGTGCAAGACCTGCACCACACTGACGCCATCGCGAATGTCAATGGATGCGTGAGCGCGCGATGAAGACCGCGATGAGCGCGATCCAAACCCCACCAACCACTTAACCCGCCCCACATGAAGGAGCCGATCATGACCGCATTGCCCTTGCCCTCGACCCCCATCCATGCCAATCCGATAAGCCGCGCCTGGAGCATGCTCATTCGGATTCTCGACGGTCTCCAGTCGCCTGTTCTGCTCGTCGCGCGACTGTATGTGTCCTATGTGTTTTTCAACTCCGGCGTGCAAAGCCTGCGCAATTGGCAAGGCACAGTCTGGCTCTACGAGAACGAGTTCCACGTCGCGCTGCTGCCGCCCCATCTTGCCGCCATCGTTGGCACGGCCGGGGAGTTGCTTCTGCCGCCGCTGGTCGCACTGGGCTTGTTCGGGCGTTTTGGCGCGCTCGGGCTGTTCGTGGTCAATGCTGTGGCACTGCTGTCGTACATGCATGCCCTGCAGCCTCCAGCCATCATGTTTCACATCATCTGGGGCATCCTGATCCTGGTTGCCGCCTTGTGGGGGCCGGGTATATGGTCCGTGGACCACTGGATGCAGCGTCGCCGCAGTACGGCGTGAAGGGGGCTTTGATCACGCACTGCAACCTTGCCGAACGGCTCGACCGTGTCCGATGGAACCGGTTCCACGCCACCGTCACGATTGCCTTGGGTGTCGGCTGGCTCCTCGATGCCTTCGAGGTCACGATTGTCAACAATGTGATCGGCGTGTTCAAGGATCTTTGGCACTTGGACAATGCGCAAACATCCTGGATCCTGAGCACCTGGTTTGTCGGATTGATGATCGGCGCCTATGGCTTCGTCTTTCTGGCCGCTCGATTTGGGCGCAGGCGGCTTTTCCCGCTCACGCTGCTGAATTACGGCGTCTTTAACCTGCTGACGGCATTGGCCTGGAGCTACCCACCGCTCCTGGTTTTGCGCCTGCTCACCGCAGTCGGCATAGGTGCGGACTATTCGGCCATCAGTGAGTTCATCCCTTCGCGCAACCGCGGCAGGGCGAACGCGTCAGTGATGAATTTCTGGCCTCTGGGCGCCATCCTTGCTGCGCTGGGCTCCCTTTACGTGGTCAACCCGCTGCCTCCCGACATCGGCCAGCGAGTGGCATTCGGCTTTGGCGCCTTGGTGGCTGGGTCCCTGCATCGTTCACCCTCGGCAGTCTGTTCGCAACCGGAGCCTGGATTTCGCCTTATCCGACGTTTTCCCAACTCCTTCCCAACCAATTGGGCTCGAACGGCATCCGCATCTCGGTGGCCGTGCGGCGTCTCGGCGCCTTCGCTGCGCCATTGATCCTGACAGCCGTGGCCAAGGCCTATGGCATGGTCGCGGGATTGGTTTTGCTGGCGTCCGTCTGGGTAATTGGCGCGGTGACGATGATTCCATGGATCATGTACGGCGTCGAAGGCAAACGCCGCTCGCTCGAGGGGATGGTTGCCGGAGCACTGGCGTCATGACGAGGCTAGGCCATGAACCTATGGCGCCGCCGGGCCGCCACTGCCCGATGCGCTACCACGATGCCGCGCGTGCGTACGACTGCGCACCATGGTTCGAGGCCAAGACCCTGTACGTGGTCGCGGCGTTGTATGGCACTGTCGAGGCACTTGAGGTTGTGCTGGTCATGCAGCAAGCCGAGTCGCGGCATGGCTGCCCTGTCACGCTCATGTTCAACGGTGATTTCCACTGGTTCGACGTGGACGCCGAGAGTTTCGCGCGCATCAGCGAGGTCGTGCTCGACCATGCGGCAATTTGCGGCAACGTCGAGATGGAACTCGGTACCCCAAACGATGGTGCCGGCTGCGGGTGCGCCTATCCCGATGACGTGTCCGACGCCCTGGTCCTGCGCTCCAACCGCGTCATGCAGCGCGTGTATGCGCAGGCCGCGAATGTGCCCGAGATCTCGCAGCGGCTGGCGGCTCTACCGATGCACGCCACGATCTGGATCGGTAAGGGCGCATCGGCATCGTGCATGGCGACGCGCATTCGCTTGCCGATTGGGAGTTCGCCGTCGAAAACCTCAAACACGGCACCGGACAGGTGCAAGCTGATAACCGCCTGGACCAAATCCGAGCTAGATTCCGGCAAGCGCAGGTCAGCGCCTTTTGCTCGTCACATACTTGCCTGCCCGCGGCCTTCGCCTTCGAGGTCGACGGTCAAGAGCGCCTGATCATCAACAATGGCGCCGCTGGCATGCCCAATTTCCGGGACACGTCGCTCGGCGTGCTGACTCGGATTTCAGTTCGTGCTGACGCGCCTCTCGACAGTCTCTATGGCATTGATTTGGGTGGCCTGCGCTGCGATGCGCTGCCCATCCGCTTGGACGAGCGCGCGTGGCAACGCCGCTTTCTGCGCAACTGGCCTATCGGGACCGATGCCCACGCCTCTTACTTCGCGCGCATCATGCATGGACCTGACTTCGAACTCACCCAGGTCATAGCTGGCGGCGGTGTCCGGCAAACGGCCTTGTTACCCCAACCTTCGCGCGATTGATCTTGGAAGATGGCATTCGGCTGGGCAGGGCCCGCCTTGCGTGTTAAAGGTGACGCGCGAATCCCCAATTCCAAGCATCGGCAAAGATCTCCACTATTTTGTTCTATATTGTTCAGAAGAGGAACGATGACTCATGCCGAGACCCCGAACCTTTGATCAAGACACCGTCATCGATGCCGCAGTCGGCGCATTCTGGCAAGGCGGGTTGGGCGCAACCAGCGTTGACGACGTGCTTCAGGCCACGGGGCTGGCGCGTTCATCGCTGTACAGCAGCTTTGGCAACAAAAATGACATCCTGCGGCTGGCGATCGACCGTTACGTCGATCGCCAGATTGTGGAGTTGGATCAGGCATTTCGAGGCCGCTCTCTGCACGAAGCGCTCGAGGGTATTTTTCTAGACATCGCGCGTCGCAACAACGATGGCAGAGGCTGTTTGCTGATCAACAGCGTGAATGAGTTGCGGGGTGCGGACGACGGAGCAGCCCAGGCGGTGCGCTCGGGCTTCGCACGCATGGCCAAGAACATTGCGAAATTGGTCGAGCGTGCGCAGCCGCATCAGGAGAGCCCGGCCGGCATTGCCGCCGAAATCATCGGCGCCATCGCCGGTCTGCGTACTTTGCAAAAAACCGGATTACCCCCTGCAGTGGTACGTGAGACGGCTCGGCGCTTCGCACGCAATATCGCTGAGCGCTAATTTTTTTCACAATTACGGAACATTCGTTCCATAATATTCCAGCCTGTGTTTTCCACAGGTCCAACCCGCGCCATGAAACGCAATGACCAAGGACATGCCATGACATCGCCGGTCGCAACGTTAAACCTTCCGTCCCACACCGTGGAGTCGACGCAGGGCAAGGCCCGCGAAATGCTCGAAACCGCCAAGGCGCGCTTAGAGTTCGTCCCGACGATGTATGCCAATATGGTCAATTCCCCGGGGCTGCTCGAAACGTATCTCCTTGGCTACGAGCGTTTCCGCGAACATGGCGGCTTCACCCCAGCCGAACAAGAGGTTGTGTTCCTCACCATCAGCCGCTTCCATGGGTGCACTTACTGCATGGCGGCGCACAGCAGGATTGCGGAAAGGCTGTCCAAGGTCCCGGCCGCCGTCCTCCAAGCCGTGCGCACGGGTACCGCCATTCCCGCTGCCAAACTGGCGGCGCTGTCAGCATTTGCGCACATCATGGTTGAAAGCCGCGGCAGCCCGACCCGCGCGCATTTGCAAGCCTTTCGTGTTGCGGGCTACTCCGATCGTCATGCCTTGGAAATCGTGCTTGCCTTGGCGGTGAAGACCCTATTGCTCCGGCCCTGTGAAGTATTAAGCTGCGTAGCGAACATGCCGGTCCTGGAAGTAGCTCATCACACGCTGCGGGTTTTGTTCCAGCCTCGCCATGTGGTCGTTGGCAGCTTCGCGTAACTTGGCCTTGGTTCGCACCGGCACGCGTTTGCCCATTTCCTGTTTGAGATCGGCGTTGAGCCTCTCCTCAGGGTTGAGTTGGGGGCTGTAGCTGGGCAGGTAAAACAGCTCGATCTGAGCGTGATGCAAGGCCACCCACGCCTTCACCAACTTGCTGTGATGCACCCTCAGGTTGTCCAGAATCAGGAACACCTTCCTGCCCGCATCCTGGATCAACGCCTGCAAGAACTCAATCAACTTGTCGGCATCAAACGCCTCGTCGATGATCATCCAGCGGGTCTTGCCCTGGTTGGTCACCGTGGCGATCATCGAGAGCTTCTGGCGCGTGCCGCCCACCGCCATCGCCACGGGGGTTTTGCCCGCAGGGGCAAAGCTTCTGCCGCGCACGTCCGTGTTGACCAGCGCGGTTTCGTCTCCCCAGTGAATTTCCCCGCCCTCAGCCCTGGCGCGCTGCTCAATGGCGGGGTATTCCCCCTCCAGCCAAGCCTGCACCGCCGCAGGGCTTTGCTCATAGGCTCGCTTGATGGGCTTTTGCGGCGTAAAGCCCCAGCGGGTGAGGTACTTTCCAACGCTGCGCACCTGCAGTTTGATGTCGAACTCCTGTTCAATGAGCTGCATCACTGCAGCGCGGCTCCACAGGTGAAAGTCCATCTTGAGTTGCTCGGGACGCGTGTCAATGATCAGGCGCTGGATCGTCTCTTCTTGCGCTTGACTGAGCACCCGACCGTCGCCTCTGGCGCGTCCCCGCCGAGTCGGTCGGATGGCGCTCCAGCCGCCGGCCTCGTACAAGTCGATGGCCGCTCGAACCGGCGGGTAACTCAGCCCCGTCATGTCCACGATCTGCATGATCTTGACGCCCCGCTTGTGCAACCTCACGACTTGCTTGCGCCGCTCGTGAAGTTGCTCGAGTGTTTGCTTTCTTGCGTTTTCTTTTTCCATCATCAATGGATCAAGAAACTTTCCGAAAGTTCATATTTTATTGGGCCTTATCTATAAGCAACTTCTCGAATCACTTGATGCACACTGAAGTCGACCCGGCGTTCCAGCCTTACGCTTGGGCGGCCTGATCGTGCAGTCAAATCATGGTCCCCGCCTGCGTGGGGAAATTTACGCGCAGGCCTTCTCGGCCAGAAACCAGGAGTTTGCAATGCGTCCAGAATTGATCTCGATTGACGCCGTCGTCTTTGACGCCTATGGCACGCTGTTCGACACGGCCAGCGCCGCGCGCCGTCATGCCGCGCACCTCGGGGAGCGCTGGACCGCGCTGGCGCAGCTCTGGCGCGACAAGCAATTGCAATACACCTGGCTGCGCGCACTGAGCGGCCAATGGGCCGATTTCCAGACGGTGACGTCCGATGCACTCGACTTCGCGATGGACAGTCTTGGCCTCGTGGATACGAACTTGCATGCCGATTTGATGCACGCGTATCTCACACCCGATCCATTTCCCGATGTTGCAGACACACTGCATCGTCTGCAGCAAAGCGGCAAGCGCTTGGGCATTTTGTCCAATGGCAGTGCACCGATGCTCGCTGCGGCCGTGCAGCATGCCGGACTCGAGGCCCTGTTGTCTGCCGTCTTGTCGGTCGACCGCGTGCGGACGTTCAAGCCCCACCCTGGGGTGTACCAACTTGCGGTGGACGCCTTCGAACTGCCTGCCCATCGCATGCTCTTCGTTTCCTCCAACGGCTGGGACGCATGGTGTGCCAAGGCTTATGGGTTTCGCGTCGCGTGGTGCAACCGCGGCGGCCTCACGCCAGAGCGCCTGCCGGCTTCGCCAGACCAGACGATCCCGGGACTGGCGCCCCTGCCGTCCCTTTTGCGATGAAAAACCATGTTTGTCCAGGATCTGAGCCAGCCTTTCGAGCGCGTGATGACATGCAGCGTGAGCGAACTTCTTCTCTGGCTCCCGGCGGCTCTGCCTGGCGCCCGCATTGAGATCGACGCAGCTGCGAAGCACTGCGAGCACGGTTCGACGGCGGCATCTTCGCGCTGCGCTGGACAGTGTTGCCCGAGCGCCGGATTGGCGCCCTGCGTCTGCCGCAACTGCATTTGCACCTTTCCTATCAAGGACTGGGCCGCAATGCGCGCGAGGGCGTTCAACAAGCCTTTGATCGCGCCACGCAGCGTGGCGGCGGCTGATCACCTTGCCTGCTGACGCCTGGCATGTTGATGGGGTCGGCGCGACACCACCATGATTGTCTCGCATCGGCGTCTGGATTTTGGGTGCGACGCGACGAACATGGAGGAGTCGTGTGCCCTAGCGCGATCGTGAATGCGCCACGAGGTCCAGGGGTGCGCTTCGACACTGCGATGCCTGCCCACACCGCGATCAGGAGATTCTCATGCTGCAGTCAACCAAACCCCGTCTTGGCATGGTCGCTTCCGAAGCCGTGTGCGCGCTCGCCCTGGGCCGCGCGCCTGCAGCGCGGGCGGATTACGTCAAGCCCACCATTCATCACGCGCCCTGTCGAACGGATGGTCGTACCCATCACAAGTCCCGACCCCGGGGATCTGGGGGTTCAAGTTGAACAACATCGCCAATAGCGAAAATGGCATCAAGGACTGGAGGCCCAAGCGCGAGGCGCACGTTGTCTTCTACGGACCTGGCCTCAACCTGCTGGAGGAGCCCATGGATCCCGAATTGCAGAGCAAGGTGGATCAATTGCGTGGGAAAGGTGTTCGCTTTGACCCGGTGCGCTACAAGCCCCCCGGATCGCAAGGACGCAGCTTGTCGCGCAGCGGGTCAGACAGCACTGCACGATCGCTGAACGTCGCCGGTGCTCACGCCTCTGGGGACTCGGGCGCATAATTCGGCTTTATCCTGAAAGTAATCACACTTGATGAACACCCAATCTCCAGCTTTTGACGCCGCCATCGAGCCCATTCAGCGCTACAGCGATCTGGGACTGGACGCGCGGCTTCTCAAAGCTGTTGCCGACATGGGGTACGAAACGCTCACGCCGATTCAACAGCGAGCCATCCCCATCGTACTGTCAGGGCGCGATGTCATGGGTGCAGCGCAGACCGGTACCGGCAAAACGGCGGCGTTTTCGCTGCCCATCCTCCAAAAGCTCCTGCCATTGGCCTCCACCAGTGTCTCTCCGGCCCGCCACCCGGTGCGTGCGTTGGTGCTGGCTCCCACGCGTGAACTGGCCGACCAGGTTTTCACCAACATCCAGGCCTATGCACGGCACACGCCGTTACGCAGCACGTGCGTGTTCGGGGGCATGGACATGGCGCCACAGACGGCGGCGTTGCGGCTGGGCGTGGAACTGCTGGTGGCAACCCCAGGACGGCTGCTCGATCATCTGGAAGCCAAGACAGTCAACCTTTCGCAGGTGCAGTTCGTTGTCCTGGACGAAGCCGATCGCATGTTGGACATTGGCTTCCTGCCCGACTTGCAGCGCATCTTGGCCTATTTGCCCAAGCAACGCACGACGTTGCTGTTCTCGGCTACCTTCTCGGGAGAAATCAAGCGCCTGGCGCAAAGCTATCTGCAGGATCCGGTGTTGGTGGAGGTGGCACGACCCAATGCGACGGCCACGAATGTCGAGCAGTTGGTCTACAAGGTCACCGAAGACAGCAAGCACGCCGCACTCCTGCAGCTGCTGCGCGAGCATGATCTCAAGCAGACCCTCGTCTTCGTCAACAGCCGATTGGGTGCGAGCAGATTGGCGCGCATCCTCGAGCGCGATGGGCTCAAGGCGCAGGCGATGCACGGCGACAAGTCTCAGGCGGAGCGCTTGGCCACGCTGGACGCGTTCAAGCGCAACGAGGTCGAAGTGCTTGTTGCAACGGATGTGGCGGCTCGAGGTTTGGACATTGTCGAGTTACCAGGTGTGATCAATTACGACGTGCCATTCAGCGCCGAGGACTATGTGCACCGCATTGGGCGCACGGGCCGCGCAGGGGCGTCGGGCCTCGCAATCACGCTGGCCACGGAACGCGACAGCCGGTCGCTCGGCGATATCGAAAAGCTCATCAAGCGCGGAATTGAAGTGCGCACCCTAGCGCTGGAGCCGCGCTCCAGCCGGCGCCCGGCACCTGCGGAGCGCGGGACTGTCGTCACCTCCACGACTGCGCCTGGACGTCATGGCAGCAGTCCCCGCACGGCCGCGCGTGATCCATGGTTCGACAAACCCTACGAAGCGGATCCGGACGCCAAACCGGCTTGGGAAGACAGCACCAGTCTGCCAGCCCGTGGCGCCATGTCGTCGAACATCCGCCAACGTCGTAAAGTCGCTGCCCTTCTCGGCGGCAAGCCTTCAACGAAGTAAATCGTCGCCGAGGCTCGCGCGCGGCGACTGTCGGCGGCCTTGGCGCCATTGCGCAACCGACGATTGCAAAAGCTCGCCCAGCGTCTTCCCCGCAGGCCTGAGGCCGAGATGCGTCGCGGCTGCACATATGGCCTGGTACCCGGGCACGAAAGGCTGCGCGCCATCCTGCTTGGAAAGCTTGCGTCCATGCCCATCGCGCACAAGCGCAACGTGCAAATACGATGGCGTGGGCAAGCGCAGCGCGCGTTGCAGCAGGATTTGCCTGGCCGTTGACGCGGCAAGATCTTCGCCGCGTACGACGTGGTTGACGCCCTGCGCCGCATCATCGACCACCACGGCAAGCTGGTAAGCCCACAGACCATCCGCCCTCTTGAGCACGAAATCGCCGGTGATCCTGTCAACCTGTTCGAGCCGTTCCCCCAAACGAGCATCCACCCACCGCACAAGGCACTGGTCGGCATCGGGCAAGCGCAGCCGCCACGCTCGCGCCTTGCGTCCAGCGAGGCCTGCTCGGCAGGTTCCGGGATAAACGCGCTCGCCCAAGGGCTGGATTTCATGGCCCTGCCCACGCAGGGTCCCTTCAATGTCCGTGCGGGAGCACGCACAGGGGTAGGCCTGCCGGCCGGCAAGCAGGTTCTCCAGCGCAGCGTCGTAGGCCGTGGTGCGCTGGGACTGCCACCACACGGGTCCATCCGGTACAAGCCCGCAGCCGGCGAGCTGCCGAAGGATCTCGGCATCGGCACCCGGCTTGCAACGCTGCGCGTCGATGTCCTCGATGCGCACCACCCACTGACCGTCGTGCGCCCTTGCGTCGAGCCAGGAGGCCAGCGCTGCCGCCAACGAACCCCGGTGCAGTGCACCTGTTGGGGATGGAGCAAATCGCCCGACGTAACTCACGGCCCACAACGCATCAACGTGGAAGGCATGCGCCCCGGGCCGCTGCAGCCGCCGCAATGCGGCGACCATGCGTACGGGCCGCGCCCATGCTGGCTCAATACTTCAGATAGTGATCGACCAGCATCGCGGCAAACAGCAGGGAGAGGTAAACAATCGAATACCGGAACATCTTGCGTGCGAGCATGTCGCTATACCGCTGCTTCAGCTCCCAAGCGTACGCAATGAAAATTGCATCGAGCACGACGGCCGCAACCACATACACGATACCGCTCATGTGCACGGCAAAGGGCATCAGGCTGACCGCTGTCAGCAGCAGCGTGTAAAGCAGTGCCTGCAACCGGGTGTACTCGGACCCGTGCGTGACGGGCAGCATGGGCAGGCCTGATTTGCGGTAGTCCTCGGTGCGGTACAGGGCCAAGGCCCAGAAGTGTGGTGGGGTCCACAAGAAAATGATGAGAAAGAGGATCAGGGCCTGGGCCGATACCTGCCCCGTCATGGCGGCCCACCCCAGCACGGGTGGCATGGCGCCTGAGGCACCGCCGATGACGATGTTCTGCGGCGTGGCAGGTTTGAGCAACACCGTGTAGACGACGGCGTAACCGATGAAGGTGCCAAAGGTCAACCACATCGTGAGTGGATTGACCTGCGTATACAGCACAAGCATGCCTGCGGCGCAAAGCAACCCGGAGAAACCAATGATCGACGTGGCGCCGAGCTCGCCCGTCGCGGACGGACGCCATGCGGTGCGGCGCATGACAGCATCGATCTTTTGCTCGACCAAGCAGTTGAACGCCGCGGCGGCACTGGCCACCAGCCAGATGCCCAGAGTGCCGAACACCAGCGGACGCCATTCGGGGAGGCCTGGCTTGGCCAGAAACATGCCGATGACGGCGCAGAACACGATGAGTTGCACAACCCGTGGTTTGGTCAGCGCGTAGAACTGCTCCAGGGATCGCATCATGCCGGGCGGGCGTGGGAGGCTGGTGGTCTTCATGGCTTGGCGTGAACGCGTTGAATGTTGACAAAATCGACCGAGGTCTCGTTCATCACGACTTCCCTCGATCTGGTGCCGCTGGCGCGATAGACCGCGATGGTCAGCAGGAGCATCAGCAGCGCGGCAACACCATTATGGGCAACGGCGAGCGCCAGCGGATGCGCAAAAACCACGACGCTCGCGCCAAGGCCGATCTGCACCAGCATCAGAGCCGAAATCCACGCGGCAAGCTTGCGCAGGGCCCGATACCGGCCAAGCAGCGCCATCGCAGCCAGGACCGTGATCAGGGTGATGCCCGCAAAAATCCGGTGCCCCCACTGGATCGCGACCAGGGCCTGAAGGGCGATGGCCGAGCCGTCCGGATTCTCGCCCAGATTGCGCCAGAACGTGAAACCTTGCGCCCAGTTCGCGTCCGGATGGAAGCTTCCGTTGCAGGTGGGAAATCCCGTGCAGGCCAAGGCGGCGTAGTTGGTGCTGACCCACCCGCCGAGGAACACCTGCCAGAGCATGGTCAACATCGCGGCCCAGGTCAATAGCTGTGCCAGCCGGGTGACTGGCACCTTGGGGAGATCATCACGGTTGCGCATCCAGAACCACACGGCCAGCATCAACAGGATCACACCGCCCATGAGGTGCAAGGTGACGATCAGGGGTTTGAGCAAAAGGGTCACGGTCCATGCACCAAACAGGCCCTGAAGGATCACCCATCCAAGCAGCACCAGAGGCAGCCCGAGCGCGATGCGCTTGCCGTGCCTGCGTCCCCAGGCCGCACGCACCGCCATGGCGACGATCAGTGCGCCGATGATGGTGGCAATGTAACGATGGATCATCTCCACCCATGCCTTGAACGGACTGACATTGCCCTGGGTCCCGCCTTGCTCAACAACGGCCTCGCTGATCTGGTGGTGTGCCTGCGCCGGTGTGAAGTGCGCATAGCACCCCGGCCAGTCGGGACAGCCAAGGCCCGAGTCCGTAAGGCGCACGAATGCGCCAAACATGACCAGATCCATGGTGAGGAAAACGAGCAGCGCCACCAGCTTGGGCCAGCGCATTCGGAACCCCGCCCAGAGGATGAGCACGAGTCCCGCCACCCACATGCCAGCCTGCAGCCAGTGCAGGGAAAAGGACCAGACCGTGGGCACAGCGGTGGACAGGTTGGTCATGGTACTGAGGGTTGCGCTCATGGAAGGGGCTCCAGATGCTTGGCTTTCCACCCGGCTGTGTTATAGAGCAGCTTTTTGAATACCGCCAGCGTTTTTAGCGGATCCGGGTTGGACGGAAATTGCATCATCAAATTGCCGAGGGGGTCGACCAGCCAAATCGGCCCCTCGAGGGCCTCACCCGGAGCAAGCGGTAGCCACTGCTTGAGTTGCTCGGGTTGGGCGCGCAGGATGACGGTGCCTTCGGCCGGCTCGAACACACCGGGATTCACGGGGCCGGAGTCGGTGACAAGCCACACGCGGGCGACGCGGTAGCGATCATCGCCAGCGGCCAGAAAGAATTGCCGAATGTCGAACAGCAGGGTCTGGCAGGCCTTGTCGCAAGCGGCGGGCCCGGCAACGATCATCAGCCAATACCCGTTGTACTTGCGCAGATCAACAGCCCTGCCGCTCAGCGTGGTGAGTTGCAGCGCTGGGACGGGCCGCTGTGGCTGAATCAACTGACCGTAGGACGGCTTGCCCTCGGGTTTGACCACATAGAAAAAGAATGTGCTCGCGACGAACGGTCCAGCCGTGACCAGCACGATCATCCAGAACACCCACATGCTGCGCTTGGGCTTTGGACGTTTGCTGTCTGCGACGGAGGGGGTTGGATTCACGTATGCGACTCCGGTGCGGAAGCGGTTCTCGAATGCCCGCGGATGCGCTTGCCCAGGAAATAAATCGTCAGGCCCAGCCCCAATGCCGTCATCGAGAACCACTGAAAGGCGTAGCCGTAATTTGTGTTGATGCCCACATTGGGCTGCGGCCAGTTCCGGACCAGGCCATCGTGCTGACTGCCCATTTCCTGAATGACATAGGGAAGCAGATGAATGTGGCGATAGGCGGCGAACTGGGCAAGCTGCACATTTTGGCGGATGACGGCGTCTGGCGGATCCTGCGCGAAGGAAAACCATTGCGATGGCGCTGGCGCGATCCGCCCTTCGACCGGCGTGACACCCTGCGGTGTTGCGATTTTTGGCAACAGGTCAATGGCATCAAAATTTCGCGGCACCCAGCCGCGCATGACCATCACATATGTTTGACTGTTCGCAATGCGCAGCGGAGTCAGCACCCAGAAACCTGGTTGCTCGTTGTATTGGCGATTTTGAAGGTAAATGGTCCATGGTGTCGCGTATTCGCCGCGCACAACGACATGCCGCCATTCGTTGGCCTTGAAATCCAGCGGCTGAGCCCCTTGCACGACAGGGCTGCCGCGCATGCGCTCGGCAATGCGCACGGTCAGTGCCTTCTTGTACGCCGCACGCCCCAATTGCCAACGGCCAAGCAGGGCCGTTGCCACGATCAGGGCCAGCGCCAGGGCCAGGGTCACCATTTCCCGGGCCCCAGAAGCGGCTGCGCCCCTTTGGGCCGTGTTGGTGGGACAATCGAAACAGGCATCAGTATTTGCAAAGCTAGGAGTCAAGTTTGGACATCATCGTCATCATCGCTTTCGTCCTCATCCTCGCCAGCCTGTTCTCAGGGCTGTATTTCGTGATGAAAGACAAAGGCAAGACCAACCGGGCCGTGAACGCCCTGACCTTCAGAATCGGGTTCTCGATTTTGCTGTTCGTCTTCATCCTCTTCAGCTACAAGATGGGGTGGATCCATCCGACGGGCATTCCCATCACGCCGCGTTGATCCGGGCTGAGGCCGCAGCCCGCTTTACCACTAAGGCTCGGCCCGCCTGACGAGAAAACACCTGAAGAAAAAACGCCGCTGAGCGGCGTTTTTTCTTTGCGACAGAGGGACTCGTCACAGCCAATAGACCAGTACATAGAGCAACAACCAGACCACGTCGACAAAGTGCCAGTACCACGCAGCGCCTTCAAACGCAAAGTGGTGCTCAGCCGTGAAATCACCACGAATCAAACGGAACAGCACGACCGACAGCATGGTGGCACCGAGAAACACGTGAAAACCATGGAATCCGGTCAGCATGAAAAAGGTGGAACCGTAGATGCCGGATGTGAGCTTCAACCCGAGTTCCGTGTAGGCATGATGGTATTCGTAAGCCTGCAGGAATAGGAAGAGCACGCCCAGGGCGATCGTCGACGCAAGCCAGAAGATCGCCTTTGAGCGATGGTTGGCACGAAGGGCGTGGTGGGAGATCGTCAGGGTCAGACCCGAGCTCAGCAGCAGTGCCGTATTGATGGTCGGAATCGGCCAGGGATCCATCGCCTTGACGGGCGCGATCAGCCCTGCCGGGCCGACACTCGGCCACGTACCTTGGAAATGAGGCCACAGAATCTGGCTGTGCAGGGCCGCCAGATCCGGAAGCGCATAGACGCGCGCGTAGTAGAGCGCGCCAAAAAACGAGGCAAAGAACATCACCTCGGAGAAGATGAACCAGCTCATGCTCCAGCGGAACGACGTGTCCACAGCGAAGTTGTGCATCCCTCCTTCACTCTCGGAAATGGCCTTGCCGAACCACCTGTACATCGTCACCACAAGCCAGATGAACCCGGCGAGAAGCAGCCACTCTGCATGTGGCACGCCGTTGAACCAGAATCCCGCGCCGAAAGCCATCATCACGAGACCGGTTGCTGCAAGCACCGGGAAAGGCGACGGGCCAGGCACAAAATAACCCGTGTGTTGTGCAGATGTTGACATATTGTGTCTTCCTCGTCTTTATGAATGAGCTGTCGGAACGATCCAGTGAATGATGGCCATGAGCAGGCCGATGAATAAAGCTGCGGAAAGCAAGCCAGCAATGATGATATGAATAATGTTCAGGTGCTCGAAATCCTTTTCCCTGTCCTTCGACTTGCGAATGCCCAGAAAGGCCCAGGCGATCGTCTTGAATGCACGGAAAAAAGATCTCACGATACGGCCCGTCTCATGCGTGCGCCAAGGGCCTGAACACGGCGGCCGCGGCTTGGCGCATCAGAGATACCTCCACTTCACGATAAAGCCCAGGAAAAGGGCCGCCGCAATGCTGGCCATGATCAAGGCCAGGCGGAGATTCTGGCGGCGCTTTTCCGGGCTGATTCGATGGGCTGCCACGGACTTCAGTATCCCAGAACCTTGGTGGCTGTCGCGTCGAGCTTCGGCGGCGTTTCGAAGGTGTGAAAGGGCGCCGGAGACGGAATCTCCCATTCCAGCCCGTGCGCGCCCTCCCAGGGACGCTGAGGAGCTTTCGCCCCATGACCACGGAACATCGGAATCACCACGGCAAAGAGGAAATACGCTTGGGACAGACCAAAGCCAAAGGCCCCGATCGACGAGATCATGTTGAAGTCGGTGAACTGCACTGGATAGTCGGCATAGCGGCGCACCATACCCGCAAGGCCGAGGAAATGCTGAGGAAAGAAGGTCACATTAAAGGTGATCATCGACGCCCAGAAATGAATCTTACCCGCACGTTCGTTGTACATCACCCCCGACCACTTGGGACTCCAGTAGTAGAAGCCCATGAAAATGGCAAACAGGGAACCGGCCACGAGCACGTAGTGGAAGTGGGCGATCACGTAGTAGGTGTTATGGACCTGTGTATCAATCGGGGCCATGGCCAGCACCAGACCCGAGAAACCGCCAAAGGTGAAGACAAAGATGAAACCGATTGCCCAGAGCATGGGCGTTTCAAAGGACAGCGATCCGCGCCACATCGTGGCGACCCAGTTGAACACCTTCACGCCGGTCGGAACCGCAATGAGCATGGTGGCATACATGAAGAACAGCTGTCCGGTGACAGGCATGCCGGCGGTAAACATGTGGTGCGCCCACACGATGAACGACAAAATGGCAATGGACGCCGAGGCGTACACCATCGAGCTGTAGCCGAATAGCGGCTTGCGCGCAAAGGTGGGCACCACGGAGCTGACGATGCCGAATGCCGGCAGGATCATCACGTAAACCTCAGGATGACCGAAGAACCAGAACAGATGCTGGTACAGCACCGGGTCACCACCGCCGGCAGCATTGAAGAAGCTCGTACCAAAATGACGGTCGGTCAGGGTCATGGTCACGGCGCCGGCCAACACGGGCATGATGGCGATCAGCAAATAGGCCGTGATCAGCCATGTCCACGCGAACAGCGGCATCTTCATCAACGACATGCCGGGAGCGCGCATGTTCAGAATCGTGACAATGATATTGATCGAGCCCATGATGGACGATGCGCCCATGAGGTGCACGGCGAAGATCACCAGATCCATGCCCATGCCTTGCTGGATCGTCAGCGGCGCATACAGCGTCCAGCCCACGTCAGGCGCGCCGCCGGGGACGAAGAACGATGCCGTGAGCAGGATGGCCGCGGGAATCAGCATCCAGAAGCTCAGGTTGTTCATGCGCGGGAATGCCATGTCGGGAGCACCGACCTGCAGCGGGATCATCCAGTTGGCGAAACCCACCATGGCGGGCATCACCGAGCCGAAGATCATCATGATGCCGTGCATCGTGCTGATCGACAGATAGAGCTGGGGATTGAGAAACTGGATGCCGGGCTTGAACAGTTCCGCACGGATCAGCATGGCAAGGATGCCGCCCTCAAACAGCATGAACAGGGCGAACACCAAATACATGGTGCCGATGTCCTTGTGGTTGGTCGAAAACAACCATCGGCGCCATCCGTGGGGATGGTCATGGGCATGGTCCCCGCCATGGGCTGGGGCATGAACTGGATCAAGCACTGCGCTCATCGTGCACTCCTAGCAAAAATGCGTCAGAAAATATTTTTTAGTAAGTTTTGGTCGAAGCTTGGTGGCGATCAGCTCGTCGCTCCGGAAGGGGCCAGGGCGCCGCCATCCTTCTTCAGCGTGGCCTGCTCGGTTTTGACCCAATTGTCGTAATCGGGCTGCGACATGACCTTGACCACAATGGGCATGAAGGCGTGACCCTTGCCGCAAACCTGCGCGCACTGGCCGTAATAGGTACCCACCTGATCAGCCTTGAACCAGGTTTCACGGATGAACCCCGGGATGGCATCCATCTGCACCCCGAACGACGGCACGTACCAACCGTGCAAAACGTCCATCGACGTGGTCAGAATCCGGATCTTCTTGTCCACCGGCACCACCAGCGGATGATCAACCTGCAGCAAATAATTGTCCGGCTTGGGCGCGCTGCCGTAAATCTCCGACATCGGCGTGGTCAACGTCGAGTAAAAGGCAATGCCCTTGCCCGGACCGTCCACGTAGTCGTATCCCCACTTCCACTGATAACCCGTGACCTTCACCGTCATGTACGAGTCCGACACGTTCTGCTGCGCCACCACCGTCTTCGTCGCCGGAATCACCATGGCAATCACAATGAGCAGCGGCACCACCGTCCACACAATCTCCACCGTCGTGCTCTCGTGAAACTGCGACGCCACCGCCCCCTTGGACTTGCGGTGCTTGAACACCGAATAAAACATCACCCCAAACACCAAAATGCCGATCCCCAGACAAATCAGCATCACCATGTAGTTCAGATCGCGCTGGTCGCGCGCAATGCTCGTCACCGGATGCTGAAAATCAATGCCGTTGACCTGCGGCCCCCCCGGCAGACTCTGGTCGGCAAACGCCGTGCAAACAAACAAGGCCGAGGCCGCCGTCACATAGTGCTTCAGTTTCATCGCGAATGTCACCTTATTGAAAATGATTCTTGCCGCTCGCCTCACGCCGCCAGCAATGCCCGCCGCAAATCCCGCGCCAGCTTCTCGCGCCGCTCCCCACGGGTGTAGCGTCCGACAAACGCCCGCTTGCCCCCGCCTGAAATCTCGACCAAGCCGTTCCCATTGACCACAATGCGTGTCCATCGCGGGTTGAACTCCACCCGCTCCACGGCACCCGCATTCTCCCACTCCACCACCAGCAAATGCGCTGAAATGCTCACCCGCTCCCGATCCCCGGCGTGGCGCGCATACACCAGAAGCGCCGCGCCCATGGCCACCAACTCCAACACCGTGAACGGCGTCACCAGCGTCGCGCCCCCAACCCAGCACATCAGCGCCACCAGCATCGAAACCACGGATAGCGAGATGAAAAACGCCAGCAGCTGCCGCGGACTGATCGAACAGTTGCGCCTGAACAGCCACACCATCATCCCGTCCTGCTCGGAGGGCTTGCCCAGCAGGCCGAAATCAAAAGTGTCCAACAGCTGCGCTGCCATGTCGGTCGCCTCGTTCCTCGTCTCGATATCGTGCACGATGCGGCAAGAACCTTCCTGGTCTTGACCCAGCTCAACACAAGCCCGTCGCAAACGTATTAGTCGCAAATTATAGAGATGGGCTTGGCCCCGGGTTGACCGTCCCACGTCATTTGCACTGATTTTGCTCACAATCAACACGGCCCACCCTGTGAGGCGTTCTTCGAATGCCACAGTCCTTGAAGACAACAGGCGCGAGCCTTGCGCCGGGACGCTTTCCCATCATGCCAGCGCGGCAGAATTTCGCACTCGGGAACTTCCCGGTGTTGACGGCAGCGCAATGGGCCCCGCCCGCCGCGCCATACACCACCAATGGGTCGCGTGATCGACGGACTCAGCCCTCAGCGCCTTCGTCCGGTCGCGCGCAACTGCTCCACGGAAAAACTGGCCACGCCGGCTTGCGCGGGGCGTGTCGCCGGCTTGAAGGCGTGGCCGTAGACCAACTCAAAGCTGAGTTCGATCTCCGCAGCCCCTGCCAATTGGGCTTGCCGCGCGAGCACGTCGCACAGCGCGCGCCATTTGCGCGGCGTGCGCAGGCCGGCTGTGATCGCTTGGTGAGCAGGCCGGCCCAACTCAGCCAGTTCGGTCAGGGCGGCCTGTGGACTGGGGTAGCGCAGATGCAGCATCTCCATATCCATCACAGGCTCGGCAAACCCATGGTGCAGCAGCATATCGCCCAGGTCGTGCATGTCCGGGTAGACGGGCGGTGCGATGCCCAAGCGCTGCACCTCGGGTTGCCGCAACTCTCGCAGCGTGTCCGGGCCGAACGTTGTAAACATCAAGACACCGTCGGGCAACAAGGCGCCTTGCCAAGCGGCAATCAAGGCATCCAAATCTTCAGCCCACGGCAAAGCAAGGTTGGACCACAGCATCTGCGCTGCGGGCAGCCGCGTTTGGGCATTTGCGCCTGCCTCCAAGGGTGCCGCGATCACCGTCGTTGCACCTTGACCACGCAGCGCACGCAACCAGCGTTGCGGTGCGTGGGCCCCGCGCGCCACGGAACCAAGCTGGTGTGACGGCTCTACACCGACGATTTGTGCGCGACCGTATTGTGTGCGCAACAAACGAAGGCCCTCCCCCCAGGCGCAGCCGATGTCCAACACCACCTCAGGCTGAAGGCGCAGAAGCGGTAAGCGCTCGGCCATTCGGCGAGCTGCCTCCAGCCAAATAAACGGCGCCGGTCGGCGCGCAAGGCGATCACGGATTGCGCTGATCCTTGAGGGGTCTGTGCCGACGTGGGCTTTAGGGGGCGTGGACATGGGTTTGACCCGGCGCGCGACAAGCCACGCCGCTCAGGGCGGAGAAGGATAGCGCGGATGCCACAGGCATCCTTGTGGGGCTTGCGGCTGGTTCGCTGGATGCTGTATATTTATCCTGCAATGAAGGGCGGGACACGTCCGGTTCGCCTGTGAAGTGAGTGGTGCAGCAATGCCGCCAGCAGCAGGAACCCGCCGAAGCGACTCATTCCGGCTCGAAGCCGGGATGAGCGCCGTAGGAATTCCCATCCTCCGGGTCGGGGGGATGTCAAAAAACAGGGCTGCTGCGCAATATAGTTTGAGTTTGGCAGATGCGCTCGCTTGACTGCCCGCAACGACGGGGGCCTTTCGCGAAAATAGGGTAACCCAGCGTCGCTGCTGTTGCGCGCACCCTTGTGTACGCGCTTTAGCAAAGGAGCGGGGAGCGGCATCGCATATACAGGCTGGCTTGGGTCGCGTTGCGTGCGCGCTGTCCGCCTTCTCACCGCTTTGTGCTCGCTGCGCTTCTCAACCGGCCCACGCCTCCATGTTCCATATCGTGCTGGTGCATCCAGAAATCCCACCCAATACGGGAAACGTGATCCGCTTGGCGGCCAACACGGGATGCAGCTTGCATTTGATCGAGCCGCTTGGTTTTTCGTTGGACGACAAGCAACTACGGCGCGCAGGGCTCGACTATCACGAATATGCGGACCTTCGCGTGCATCGCGATTGGGCAAGTCTGCTAAGCGAAGCACGCTCCGGGCCCCGGACGCCGCGGATGTTCGCCTTCACCAAGTTCGCGGGCACGCTGCTGGGCCAGGCGCGCTTCCAACCCGGTGACTGGTTCGTGTTCGGCGCCGAAACCACGGGCTTGCCAGCCGCTGTACTGGAGGACTTCGCGCCGCAGCATCGGCTGCGCCTGCCCATGCGCCCGGGACAGCGAAGCCTGAACCTGTCGAATGCGGTCGCCGTGGTGGCGTTCGAGGCTTGGCGGCAGTGCGGCTACGAAGGTGGCATCTGACAGCCAGGGCACAAGCGCCCGGCAGGCATCAAAGCCCTGAGAAGTCTGGCTTGCGTTTGGCCAAAAAGGCGCCGAACGCCTCTTTCGCAGCCGGCCCTTTGAGCATCCGCTCGAAGTGGGTCGCCTCCTCGACGATCACCGCATGCACGGCCTCGCGCAGAGGCTTGCGCAAAAGGGCTTTGGTGACGCTGAGGGAAGCCATGGGCTTGGCGGCCAGTTTGCCTGCCTGCTGCTGCGCGTAGGCGTTGACCTCCGCCGGCGGCAAAACACGGTTGACCAAGCCCATTTCATGCGCCTCGTCGGCCGCGAATGGTTCGCCGAACAGCAGCTTTTCAGCCGCAGCGGCGTGGCCCACACGCAGGGGAAGCAGCAAGCTGGAGGCAGCCTCAGGGCAAAGACCCAGATTGACAAAGGGCAGCGAGAACAGGGCGTTGTCGCCCGCGTAGACCAAATCGCAGTGCAGTAGAAGTGTCGTGCCAATCCCGACGGCCGGGCCGCATACCGCAGCGATCACCGGCCTGGGAAAGTCGGCGATCGCACGCAGAAACCGGAACACGGGTGCCTCCAGGCTAGCGGGCGGACGCTGCAGGAACTCACTCACGTCGTTGCCCGCTGTAAACAGGTTTTCTTGGCCCTGGATGACCAGCACGCGCGTTTGCGCATCGTCGGCAGCCCCCATGAGATGGTCGGCAAGCTGGGCGTACATCGGACTGGTGAGGGCGTTCTTTTTCTCAATCCGGTTGAAGGTCAGGGTCAGCACGCCATGCTCGGCATGGGCGAGGATCTCGGACATGGTGGACTCCGCTTGCAGTCAGTGTGAATCGGCTCAATCAAACCAGCTCAAAAATGCCAGCTGCGCCCTGCCCGGTGCCCACACACATCGTCACCATACCGTACTTCAGCTGGCGCCGGCGCATGCCATAGATGGTGGTTGCCGCACGGATGGCGCCTGTTGCACCCAGTGGGTGGCCGAGCGCGATGGCGCCCCAAGCGGGTTGACCTTGGCTGGGTCCAGACCACAGGTGTTGATGACCGCAAGCGACTGTGCCGCGAAAGCTTCATTGAGTTCGATCCAGCCGATGTCCTCAAGCTTGAGGCCGGCTGCCTTCAACGCGGCAGGGATTGCCTCGATCGGGCCAATGCCCATGATCTCTGGCGGCACGCCCCGCGCGGCAAAGCTGACGAAGCGCGCCAGAGGCTGAAGGTTAAACCGCTTGACAGCCGCCTCGGAGGCCAAAATGAGCGCCCCGGCGCCGTCCGAAGTCTGCGAGCTGTTGCCAGCCGTCACAGTGCCCATGCCTGAAGGCTTACCTGTCGGATCCTTGGGCGAAGCAAAGGCCGGGCGCAATTTCCCCAGCGCCTGCAGCGACGTGTCGGCACGCGGGCCTTCGTCCAGGCTGACAGTGTGGCGGCGCTCCACGATACTCCCTCCTGCCAAATCAGGCACGCGGTCCACCACGTCGATGGGAATGATCTCATCGCTGAACTCGCCTGCGGCAAACGCCGCGAGCGCGCGCTGGTGCGACTGCAGCGCGAAAGCGTCTTGCTGCTCGCGAGTCACCTTCCACTGCTGGGCAACTTTCTCTGCGGTGAGCCCCATGCCATAGGCGATCCCGATGTTCTCATCCCGCGCGAAGACCAAGGGATTGAAGGAGGGTTTGTTGCCGCTCATCGGGACCATGCTCATGCTCTCGGCGCCGCCTGCGAGCATCACGTCGGCCTCGCCCACGCGGATGCGGTCAGCCGCCATCTGAATGGCCGTCACACCCGAGGCGCAAAAGCGGTTGATGGTCACGCCCCCGACACTGTTTGGCAGCCCGGCGAGAAGCGCAGCCACGCGAGCCATATTGAGCCCCTGCTCGCCCTCGGGCATGGCGCAGCCGATGATGGCGTCTTCAATGGCCTTCGGGTCCAGACCGGGCGCCTGCTTGAGCGCGGCATGGATGGCAGCGATCAGCAGATCGTCCGGGCGTGTGTTTCGAAACACACCGCGATGCGACTTGCCGATGGGCGTGCGCGCGGCGGCGACGATGTATGCGTCTTGCACTTGGCGGGACATAAGGATCTCCTGAATATTGGTTGATGTTCAGTTGCGGACCGGCTTGCCCGTTTGCAGCATGCCCATGATGCGTTCCTGCGTCTTGGCGTTATCGAGCAACGCGCAAAAGCGCTCGCGCTCCAGGCGCATAAGCCAGTGCTCATCCACCACGCTTCCCGCGTCCACCTCACCGCCGCACATCACCTCGGCGATCATGCTGCCCAGCAGGAAATCATGCGGTGTGATCTGCGCACCGTCACGCATGTTCACAAGTTGGCTCTTGATGGTTGCAATGCCGCTGCGCCCCTCCACGGTAATGCGCGCGGGCATGGGGGGACGGTATCCGGCATCAGCCAGCGCGCGGGCTTGCGAAATGGCCACATGCAGCAGCTCGTCCTTGTGCAACACGATGACGTCGTCCGGCTGGAGATAGCCCATCTGGCGTGCCTCGATCGCGGACTTGGACACCGCAGCGGTTGCCGGTTGCATGTAAAGCGCCTTCAGGAACGCCAGCACGTCCACATCCGCACCGCCAGCCCGCGAGAGTTCGCTGGCGCGCCGGGCCAAGTAAGTCAGCCCGCCGCCTCCAGGAATCAGCCCTACGCCCACCTCCACCAGTCCCAGATAGCTCTCCAGGGCGGCGACGCGCCGCGCGGTGTAGGCCGCAAGCTCGCAGCCCCCTCCGAGCGCCAGCCCGCGCACCGCTGCGACCACCGGGACCTGCGCGTAGCGCAGGCGCAACATAACGTCCTGAAGCTTTTTCTCCTCCGGCTCGATGGCCTTGGCGCCACCGGCCATGAAAGCAGGCAGCATCGCTTGCAAATCGGCGCCTGCGGAAAATGCCTCGCCAGCCTGCCACACCACAAGCCCGACAAAGCGCTGCTCAGCCTCGTCCACCGCCTTGTGCAGCCCGGCGATCACGCCAGGTCCGAGCGTATTCATCTTGGTCTTGAAGCTAGCCAGCAGCATATCGTCTGCACCCGGGGCCGTCCAAAGGCGGATGGATTCGTCCTCGAATACCGTGGTGCCTGCGCTGCGCGGGTCCGCTGCAGCCTCGCCCAGCACGCTTTGCGGAAACAGCTGGCGCCGCATGACCAGCAACTCGCGACGCGCCTTGTAGCGACCCTCTGCCGCCGACCAGGAACCTTCAGGCTTATGCACAGCGTCGATGCTGCCCACCCAGTCTGGCAACCGCGTCGCGCATAACGCCTTGCCCGCGGCAATGTCTTCGCTGATCCAGTCGGCGACCTGCTTCCACCCGCCTGCCTGCCAGCTCTCGAACGGCCCCTCATTCCAGCCGAAACCCCATCGAATGGCAAAGTCGAGGTCGCGCGCATTGTCGGCCACCGTACCCAGGTGCACAGCGATGTAGTGCCAAACGTCGCGGAACACACTCCACAGAAACTGTGCCTGCGGATTCGTCGATTCACGCAGCAGCTTGAAGCGCTCGGCAGCAGGCTTCTTCAACATGCGCACGACAATCTCGTCGGCTTTGCCGCCGCCTGCCACATAGTCGCCGCTGCTGGGATCGAAGCGCAGGATATCCTTGCCGACCTTTTTGAAGAAGCCCGCACCGCTCTTCTGCCCCAGCGCACCCTTGTCGACCAGCGCTTTGAGCGCTGGCGGCGTGGCATAGAGCGCAGCGAATGGATCCTTGTCCGCTGGCAATGTGTCCAACATCGTCTTGATGACGTGGGCCATCGTGTCGAGGCCGACTACGTCCGCAGTTCGGAACGTCGCGCTTTTGGCGCGACCCAGCTTGGTGCCCGTAAGGTCGTCCACGACATCGAAGCTAAGCCCGAACTTCTCGGCCTCATGCATCACGGCCAGGATCGAAAATACACCCACACGGTTGGCAACGAAGTTCGGGGTATCCATCGCGCGCACGACGCTCTTGCCAAGCGTCGTGGTGAGGAACGTTTCAAGCTGATCGAGAACCTCAGGCCTCGTGGCCTTTGTCGGAATGAGCTCGACTAATGGCATGTAGCGCGGCGGGTTGAAAAAATGAACACCGCAAAAACGCGCACGCAGGTCGGCTCCAAACCCCTCGCTCAGGGCGGTGATGGACAGGCCCGAAGTATTCGTCGCAAACAGCGCATGGTCCGCCAGGTGGGGCGTGACCTTTTTGTACAGGTCATGCTTCCAGTCCATGCGCTCGGCAATCGCCTCGATCACCAAGTCGCAGCTCGCAAGCAGCGCCAGATCGTCCTCGTAATTGGCGGTGCGGATGAGTGCGGCTTCGTTGCTCAGGCCAAAAGGCGCGGGATTGAGCTTTTTGAGATTGGCCACGGCCTTTTCGGCAATGGCGTTCTTTGGCCCTTCCTTGGCGGGCAGGTCGAAAAGGATGACGGGCACGCGCGCATTGATGCAGTGGGCAGCAATCTGGGCGCCCATCACACCTGCGCCCAGAACGGCAACTTGGCGAATCGGGAATCGGGATGTCATGGTCGGTCTTCGCTCGGTGGATAGGGGGAAAAGTCGATGCAACGCATGGGTCACGCGAACACCGCCTCGGTGTCCATCAGGGATCGGGCGCCGCTGCGCGCCATGCGTATTGCGGCGGCGGTTTCAGGATAAAGGCGGGCGAAATAAAAACGCGCCGTCTGCAGCTTGGCCGTGTAGAACGCATCCGTGCTGCCAGCGGCGATTTTCTGCTGCGCCACAAGGGCCATGCGCGCGAACGCGTAGGCGAACACCAGATGGCCGACGACGCGCAGGTAGGGCACTGCAGCGGCACCAATTTCCTCGCGGTTCTGCATGGCTTTGAGGCCCAGTTCCATGGTGAGCTTTTGCACCTTGTCACCGAGATCTGCCAGCGGATTGACGAATTCCTGCATGGCCTCGTTGACGCCTTCGGCTTCAATGAAATCCTGGACGACGCGGCCGAATTTTTTCAGCCTGGCTCCGTTGTCCATCAGCACCTTTCGGCCAATCAGGTCCAGCGCCTGAATGGCGTTGGTGCCTTCGTAGATCAGATTGATGCGTGCGTCACGCACATACTGCTCCATGCCCCATTCGTGGATGTAGCCGTGTCCGCCGAACACCTGCAGGCATTCGTTGGCTGCAGCAAAACCATTGTCGGTGATGAACGCCTTGACAATGGGCGTGAGCAGCGCGACGAGATCGTCGGCGTCTTTGCGCACCTCCGCATCAGGATGCAAGTGGGCCTGGTCAAGCATCAGGGCAACCCAATAGGCAAGAAAACGCCCGCCCTCGGCCCACGCGCGGGCGGTCAGCAGGGCGCGCCGAACGTCGGGGTGCACGATGATCGGATCGGCGGGTTTGTCAGGCGCCTTCGGACCGGTGAGCGCACGCATCTGCAGCCGATCCTTGGCGTAGGCCAGCGCATTTTGATAAGCCACTTCCGTCAGCCCAAGCGACTGCATACCGACACCCAGGCGTGCCCCATTCATCATCACGAACATCGCGGCCAAGCCCTTATTGGGTTCACCCACCAGCCAACCAATGGCGCCGTCCAGCGTCATCTGGCAGGTGGAGTTGCCGTGAATGCCCATCTTATGCTCGATGCCCGAGCAGAAGATGCCATTGCGCGCCCCAAGATTTCCCTTATCGTCAGGAACGATTTTCGGCACGACGAACAGCGAAATTCCCTTGGAACCTTCAGGGGCACCCGGCAGCTTGGCCAGCACCATATGCACGATGTTTTCCGCCAGATCATGCTCGCCGCTGGAGATGAAGATCTTCTGTCCGTGCAGCGTGTAGGCTCCTCCGTCCTGCGGCTCCGCCTTGGATCGGATCAGTCCCAAATCCGTGCCGCAATGGGGTTCGGTCAGACACATGGTGCCGGTCCATTGTCCGCTCGCAAGCTTGGGGAGGTACAGATCCTTCTGTTCCCTGCTTCCGTGAACGGAGAGCAATTCGACAACGCCCTGGGTAAGCCCGGGGTACATGGTCCACGCCTGGTTCGCTGCGTTTTCCATTTCGTGTACCGCGCTTCCAACCAGATGCGGCAATCCCTGGCCACCGTATTCGGGCGCTGCCGTCAGCAGCGGCCAGCCGGCATCCACATATTTCACCCAGGCGTCCTTGTAACCCTTGGGGGTGGTGACGGCATGGGTCGAAGGATCGTAGTGGCACCCCTCGCCATCCCCGCTCAGGTTGATGGGAAACAGCACCTCGGCACAGAACTTCCCCGCTTCTTCGCAGACCTGGTTGATCAGATCGGCGTCCACATCGGCATGCGATGGCAGTTCACGCAGCGCTGGCACGACGTCAAGCACTTCGTGCATCACGAACTGCATGTCGCGCAATGGCGCAGTGTATTGAGGCATGGTGATCTCCTAAGGCAGTTGGGTATTAAAGGTTCGCTCAGCCGTCGACCTTGCACAGCGCATGGAGCAGCCTCACGCCGGCTGGCGTGGCGTAGGAATGAAGCAGGTGTGAATAGCCGCGCATGGCCATGGCCAGGCATCCCGGGACCTGCAGCAGCCTGGCATCGTGATGCAGAGCCAGAATGAGGCCGTGCAGCTCAAACATCAATTGCTCGGGCGGCGCATCGGCGCGCAGATGGCCGACCTCAATGGCCTGCTTGACCGCGCGCTGCAGCGCGTCGTGCCACGTCTGGACCATCAGCACCAGGGCATCGCGCACCGGGCCGGGGCGGTCATCGAACTCCACCGCGCCTGAGATGTAGATGCAACCCGTTTCCACCTCGCGGCTGACCTGCTGGACCCAGCGATCGAACAACATGTGCAAACGTGGCAGCCCGCGGGGTTGCTCCAGCGCGGGGTAGAACACCTCGGCCTCGAATAGCGCGTGATAGTGGCGAATCACAGAGATCTGCAATTCTTCACGCGACCCAAAGTGCGCAAAGACACCCGACTTGCTCATGCCCATGCGGTCAGCCAGCACGCCAATGGACAGGCCCTCCAGACCGATACGCCCGGCCATCTGCAAGGCGCAATCGAGAATGGCCTGACGCGTCTGACGTCCCTTGCCTGAAACTTCCACCGCGTCGGCGCCATCTGCAAGCGTGACCAACCCCGCGCGCGAAGCGGCGCTTGACCTTGCAGACAAAGGGGTGACCGATGCAGGTTTGCGTGCCATGGATGGGGGTGTTTTGAAAATCGAACGGTCGTACTATTTCTGAAACTGCTCGGTTTGTCAACAGAAACCTGCAGGTCACCCGAGTTGCGGGTGATGAGCACGCAGCCGGCACAGGTCGAATTGGGACACGCTCGATGGACCTCGGGCCGTACGCCTGGGGCACCTGTCAAGGGCTCGGCGCCGCCGCAATAACCCTCCACGCCATGGCCCAATGGTCTGGCACGCAGCCTTTGTCGCATGCGCAGCGCATGGACCAGGCCCAACGCAAACGTCACACGGCGTGGCGACTTGCGTCCGAGGATGGATCCCGACGCTGCCATTCGCGGGCTCCAGCGAGCGCATCCAATGGCGGCCTTCTTGCTCCGTTGTCACGAGGGCCAAGACCCAATGCACCATCGTGCTTGCTGCGGCTTGCGCCAGCACAAAGGGGTGTAACGCGGCGAGCCACGCTTGCCCCGTTACACGAATGTTGCGAATCTCGTGCCACTCTCGCGTGACTGGCAGGGTCCGCACGCGCAACCCGACGCCCCTACGGCCCGACTGGCCCGTGTGGCCGCAATCAACTGCGCGCCGCGTTCACGCAAACAGAATGAGCGTCACGCCTTCGGTGCCACCCACTGGCTGGCTGGCCATGCTGCTGCGTGCCCAACGGAACAGGCAGCCGGCGGCATAACTCACCAGCAGGTGGGCGCGCTGCGCTGGGTCAAAGCCCGCGGCCACCGCGCCTTGCTCCACTGCGAGCTTGAGGCTTTGCCGCAAGGCCGCCTCCACACGCTCGAAGAACTGGTTCATCCGAGCTTGCAGGCGCGGGTGCTCGCCGACCAGGGCGTCGCCCACCATGACCCGGCACAGACCAGGGTTCTTGTCGGCAAAACCAAGCAAGGCCTGCACGATGCGCATGCACTGCGCCAGCCCCGACTCCTGCTGTTGAGCGATCTGGTTGATCATCCCGAACATACTCTGCTCGATGAAATCGATCAGTGCCTCGAACATTTGCGCCTTGCTGGCGAAATGTCGATACAGGGCAGCCTCTGACACCTGCAGACGTTGCGCCAGCGCAGCAGTGGTGATGCGCTCCGCGCCCGACTGCTCCAGCATGCCAGCCAGGCATTGCAAGATCTGCTCGCGGCGCTCACCTGGCTTGGGTCGCTTGCGCACAGGCGCCTCGCCCGCCAGTGCGGAGGCCGGAGTCAACGCAGAATCGATGAATGCAGCTGCCATAGTGTGGCAATTTTCGCACGCACGTAGCCCGGGCGGCCATGCAGGCCGGCACGCTCCATGGCCAGATCCCGGTGCCTGCGTGCAGCGCGGTGCGCATAACGCGTGAACCAGACCCCGCGCATACCAATGCGCCGGGCCGCCGCGATGTGCTGCAACGTATCTTCGACCAGCACGCAACGCGTCGGGCGCAAACCGCGGCTGTGAAGCACATGACGCAACATGCGCGCATCGGGCTTGGGTCGGATCCGGCGGAACTGATGCATGTCCTCAATGCTGATGACCCCCTCGAACAGCTTGACGAGCCCCAGTTCGCGCAGCACACGCAAGGCGTATTCACGCGGGGCGTTGGTCAGCACGAACTTGCGCCCCGGCAAACGGCGGATGGCCGCACGCTGGTTGGCGTCGGCGCGCAGCATCTGCGGTAACTGGGGAAATCGGTGCGTCGCCTCGAGGAAATGCTCGGCCTTCACGCCGTGCTCATGCACAAGCCCCAACAGCGTCGCACCGTAGCGCTGCCAGAAATGGCTGCGGATCCGGTTGGCCTCAGCATGATCCACCCCAAGATGACGCTCGATGTACGCCGTCATTTCAGCATTCATCATGGGGAAGATGCGCCATGACGCGTCGTGCAGCGTATTGTCCATGTCGAACAACCAAACCGGAACGCCAGGTGCATCACGCCCCATCACGATGCCCCAAGCAAGTTCCGCCTGCGTCTGGCAGCTTCACGGCGCCTTTTCAAGCAGCCTGGCTCCAGGGGAAGGCCATCGGTTGCGATGGCGAAGACTCCATCACTCAATGGGAACGAATCATCGTACCGAAAGCCTGCTCGGTGAGGATTTCGAGCAGCATGGCATGGGGGATGCGCCCGTCAATGATGTGCACCGAGTTGACGCCTGAGCGCGCCGCGTCCAGAGCCGAAGAAATCTTGGGCAGCATGCCACCCGAAATGGTGCCGTCGGCAAACATCTCGTCGATTTCCCGCGCGGTCAAGTCCGTCAGCAACTCGCCCGCCTTGTTGAGCACGCCAGGCGTATTGGTGAGCAACACCAGTTTCTCGGCATTCAGTACCTCGGCCAGCTTGCCGGCCACAACGTCGGCATTGATGTTGTAGTTCTCGTTTTCGGCACCAAAGCCCAAGGGTGAGATGACGGGAATGAACTGATCGTCCTGCAGTGCCTGGACCACACTGGGGTCGATCGCCTCGATCTCGCCGACCTGGCCGACATCATGCTCAAGCTCGGGGTTCTCACGATCTCGCATACGTAGCTTTCGGGCACGGATCATGCCGCCATCGCGCCCGGTGAGCCCGACTGCCTTGCCGCCTGCCACGTTGATCAAACCCACGATGTCCTGCTGCACCTGGCCCGCAAGCACCCACTCAACCACTTCCATGGTTTCCGCATCCGTCACGCGCATGCCCTGGATGAACGTGCCCTTTTTGCCGATTTTCGCCAATGCGTCGTCGATCTGCGGGCCACCGCCATGCACCACGACCGGATTCATGCCGACGAGCTTGAGGAGCACGACATCTTCAGCGAAATCCTGCTGCAGTGAAGGATCGGTCATGGCGTTGCCACCGTATTTGATGACGATGGTCTTGCCGTGAAATTTGCGAATGTATGGCAGCGCCTGGGCGAGGATCTCTGCCTTGTCACGCGGAGAAATGTGCGTCAGCTCGGGGGTGGCTTGCAGATCGTTCATGGCAATCAGGAATGGGGATGGGTGCGGCGCACACAGTCAAACACGCGAATTCTAGGGACAAGCGCGCCCAGACGATTGTCGAAGCGTCTCACCAGGACCACCTGGAGCCCGGCGGCTTCTCGTACTGGGGTAGCGCTGGCGATCCAGGGCCCTCTGCCAGATGCGCCATCTGAACGCACAGCGCACACGGGAAGATGTCCTGCCTCCGTCCGTTTCGCTGCGCCTACACTGCGGCCTCATGACACGCTTGAGCCGCCTTCCCCGAGCACTCCGGGCACTCCTGTATCGGCCACGTCTGAGCGTGGCAACAATGCTGGGCGTGTTGCTGTTCGTTGTTCTCAACTCTGTGCTTGGCGTGGGCCGCGCACTATTGCTCGCGTTCGACATCGCATGCTGCGTCTACTTCGGATCCATCGGGTGGATGATGGCGCGAACCACGCCTGAAAATCTCAGACGCCGAGCCGAGCAGCAAATGGAAGGCAAGTGGACGATTCTGGTGCTGAGCACAGCGGTGTCGGCCGTGGTCCTGCTTGCACTGAGGACCGAATTGCATGCCAGTAAGGGCAGTTCCATTCTCGACCTGGCATTACCCGCGGCCAGCATCGTGCTTGCATGGCTCTTTTTCAGCGTCGTGTTTGCGCAAACCTACGCCCATAGCGACCATCTGGAGCGCTTGGAGGGTCAACCCGGCCTGCTCTTCCCCGGCGCGAACTCTCCGGACTACTGGGACTATCTGTATTTTTCGGTCGTGCTGAGCATGACCTTCCAGACCTCGGACGTGAACATTGCCAGCCGCAACCTGCGCCACATGGTGCTTCTGCATAGCGTGGCGGCTTTTTTCTTCAACGTCTTCATCATCGCGTTGACCGTCAATGTGGTCGCCGGGGGCCTCTGATCGCCCCAGGCGTTGCAACGTGAGCATTGCCGCTGCGGTGTGCGGCTGCCTTGCAGTGCGTCCACCCCAGCCTTGGGCCATGGGGCCAATCGGCGCTCGCTTGACGCTCGGGCAGGCATGCCGAGCGAACGCCGACTCGCTCAGCGCTGCGCGGAATTGTTGTTCTGCCGTTCCTGCAGGTTATGGCGGTACAGCGTACTTCGGTGCACGCCAAGCAGCCGCGCTGCCCGGCTGATATTGCCGCTGCATGAGGCAATCGCCGCATGAATGGCCGACTCCGTCAAAGCGCGCAACTCCGTCGCCTGTAGGCGTCCCTCGCCAGCGCCCTTCCTGGAGACGTCGACACTCGCCGATGGCCCCCACGTTGACCGCTGCCCTTGGCGCTTATCGCGCCACGCGTGCCGAATGTCATCCGGAAGATCGGCCACCTCAATACAACTGTCTGGTTCCGCCAGGGCAACGAGTGTTTGTGTGACCGCCACAAGTTGGCGCCAGTTGCCTGGCCACAAATACGACAAAAGTGCGTCTCGCGCCTGCGGGCTGAGCTGGATGCGGCGCGGCGACAACATCGACTGCAAAAATTCTTCAATGCGTGCCTGGCCGCCGGCCTGGTCTCGTAGGGCCGGCAAGCGGACCGTGAAATGCTGAAGCCGGTAATACAAGTCGGATCGGAAGCCCCCTTCGGCGGCCATCGCCTTGAGGTCACGATGTGTGGCACACACCAGGGCAAAATCGACCGGCTGCTGGCGTCCGCCGCCAAGGGGCTTGACCTCATGGTCCTGCAATACACGCAGAAGCCGCGCCTGCAGGGCCAGGGGCATATCGCCGATCTCATCGAGAAACAGGACACCGCCATCCGCTTCTCGGATCAGACCCGACTGCCCTTTGCGCCGGGCCCCCGTAAACGCACCCTCCTCGTAGCCGAAGAGCTCCGCCTCGATCAGCCCCTCGGGCACCGCGGCGCAATTGACCGCCACAAAAGGGCCATCCCTGCGCTGGCCGCGCTTGTGCAACTGTCTGGCAAAAATCTCCTTGCCAACCCCGGACTCTCCAAGCACCAGAACCGGAATGCCGCAGTCCATGACGCGCACTGCGCGCTCAAGTTGCCCATCGCGCTCGGGGTCGCCGATGATGGGAGCCCCTTGGGAGCGCCCATCCGGATGCACTGGCGCGCAAGCTACAGCTTTTAGATCGCCCGCACCATGCACTGCGGCCCCGTGCCCCACCCAACCCGAAGCCCAGGACGCCGAGCGCCCCGGGCGCGCAAGCCAGGGATGAAGCGACAAATCAAACTGCTCGCAGTCCGTCGTTGGTAGTGCACCGAACAGATCGTCGATGAAGCGACCACGCAGTTGCTCAAAGGTCATGCCCAGCACGCGCAGCGCGGCCCGATTCGCGCCGACGATCGATTCATTGCGGATCCACAGCAAAGCTTCACGGTGCGAACCGATCAAGGCCCGGTCATGCGCGAAGCGGAGGATTTCGGTATGCCTCGGCACGTTGTCCAGCGCCATGCGGTGCTCAATCATCTGCGCTGCCATGCGCACAAGGCCAACCGTTTGCGGCTGAATGCAGCGAGGATCGCCGGAAACGTCGAGGACCCCCATGATCTGCCCGTCGGGCGCCAAAAGCGGCGCTGCCGTACAGCCCAGCGACGCGTTTTGTTCCAGATAATGCTGGGTCCCCAGGACGGTGATGGGGGAGATTTCCGTCAAGGCCGTCCCGATCGCGTTCGTGCCTCGATGGAGCTCGGACCAATCAACGCCCGGCATCAAGGCCACGCGCTGGGCCTTGCTCATAAAGGCATCGGATCCCGCTGCGTCGAGAACCATGCCCTGCGGGTCGGCCAACAGGACAATGACACGCGAAGGCGATAACGCCTCGGCCAAGGCTTCCAGCTCGGGAAGGGCATGCCTGCGCAACCGCCCTTGCGCATCGCGCCGCCCGGATAATTCCTGGTGCGGCAAAGGCTCGGGGCTCTCGCTCAAAGTGGCGGAAATGCTGGCGCATCGGCGCCACGAACGTGCGATGAGCTCCGGAATGAGCCCATCCGGGTTGCTGCCTTCTTCAAAAAAGCGCTGGCGCGCCAATTGCAGTTGCGTCGAAACTGGACTGATCTCGGCCTGATCAGACGGATGGGTACGGGCCACGGCTGTCTCCTGTATCGGTCAACCATGACGAGCTGGCGACCAACCTCTAGTGCCGACAGTGTCGCACTCTCGCAAGCTCATGTCATCTGTCGCAGGATGCGACAGTCCTTTGTCGCAAAAAGCCGAAGAAAGAGCCACGGCATATCTTCGGGTATTGCCTAATCCTAATTCGTAACCTTTTGATTTTTCATGTGAATTATTAGGTTACAACCCGGCATGTGTTTGGCACGATTCCTGATACGTAAGGGATAACTGCAACGGCAGTTGAATTCTCTTCCATGCAATACAGGAGACGCCCATGGATATGCTTGAACCCGGAAAGTTTGGCACCGCAGTTCCCTTCAAGAAGCGGTATGGCAATTTCATCGGCGGCAAGTGGCTAGAACCCGCAAGCGGCCAGTATTTCGACAATGTCACGCCCGTGACGGGGCAGGTGTTCTGTGAGGTACCACGCTCCAACGCCGAGGATATCGAACGCGCTCTTGACGCGGCGCATGCGGCCAAGGCGGCCTGGGGCAAGACTTCGCCAGCCGAACGCGCGGGCATCCTGAACCGTATTGCGGACCGGATGGAGGAAAACCTTCCGATGCTGGCCGCGGCGGAAACCTGGGACAACGGCAAACCCATTCGCGAAACCACGGCGGCTGACCTGCCCCTGGCGATCGACCACTTCCGCTATTTCGCCGGCTGTATTCGCGCGCAGGAAGGCACCGTGGCGGAAATCGACCACGAAACGTATGCCTACCACTTCCATGAGCCGCTGGGCGTCGTGGGACAAATCATTCCCTGGAACTTCCCGATCCTGATGGCGGTGTGGAAGATCGCGCCCGCTTTGGCCGCAGGCAACTGCGTCGTGCTCAAGCCCGCCGAGCAGACACCTGTCAGCATTCTCGTGCTGATGGAGTTGATTCAGGACCTGTTGCCCCCGGGCGTTCTCAACGTCGTCAACGGCTTTGGCCTGGAAGCCGGCAAACCGTTGGCGTCGAACAAGCGCATTGCCAAGATCGCCTTTACAGGGGAGACCACGACAGGCCGCCTGATCATGCAATATGCCAGCCAGAACATCATCCCGGTCACGCTGGAGCTTGGCGGCAAGTCCCCGAACGTCTTTTTCGAGGACGTCATGGCCCGTGACGACGGCTTCCTGGACAAAGCCGTCGAGGGCTTCGTGATGTTCGCGCTGAATCAAGGGGAAGTCTGCACCTGTCCCTCCCGCGCATTGATCCAGGAATCGATCTATGACCGGTTCATGGAACGCGTGCTCAAGCGTGTTGCCGCGATCAAGCAGGGCAACCCCCTGGATCCCCAGACCATGATCGGCGCCCAAGCCAGCAGTGAACAACTGGACAAAATCATGTCCTACATGGACATTGGCCGTCAGGAGGGCGCAAAGGTCCTAGCCGGCGGCGCCAGAGCCGAATTCGATGGCGACCTCAAAGGCGGCTATTACGTCCAGCCGACGGTCTTCCTGGGCCACAACAAGATGCGGATTTTCCAGGAGGAAATCTTCGGCCCCGTCGTGTCCGTCACAACGTTCAAGAATGAAGCGGAAGCCCTCGACATCGCCAACGACACCCTCTATGGGCTGGGCTCTGGCGTCTGGACCCGCGACATGAACACCGCCTTCCGCATGGGGCGCGGCATTCAGGCCGGGCGTGTGTGGACCAACTGCTATCACGCCTATCCGGCGCACGCGGCATTCGGGGGCTACAAGCAATCGGGCATCGGGCGTGAGACCCACAAGATGATGCTTGATCACTACCAGCAGACCAAGAATTTGCTGGTGAGCTACAGCGAAAACAAACTGGGATTCTTCTAACCATGAGCGTGCGGTCCGTCCCGGGGCCCTTTGGCTGCCGAAACGGACCGCCGCATGCTGCCAAACACGGAAGCGGGGAGGATGAAATGAGCGACTCGGTGCCCGACGCGGCCACAGTGGTGGAACAAGTGACTGCCACGCCTGCGGCCCTTGCTCTGATCGAGCAGTTACGCAAGGTTCACGGTGATCTGATGTTCCACCAGTCGGGAGGCTGCTGCGACGGCAGCGCACCCATGTGCTACCCGGATGGCGAGTTTCAGGTCGGCGACGCTGATCACCTGCTGGGTCACATCGGCGGGATGCCCTTCTACATCAGCGAATCCCAGTTCGCGTACTGGCAGCACACCCAGCTCATCATCGACGTCGTTCCTGGTCGTGGCGGCATGTTTTCCCTCGAAGGCCCCACCGGGCAGCGTTTCTTGACGCGCTCGCGGCTGTTCACCGATACAGAATGGAACAGTCTTCGAAGCGCAGACAGGGTCCGGTAGGTAAAAGCCCGATTGGAAGCAAGGCAAGCCAGCCTACTGTCAATAGGTGCTCAAACCGCACCATCCATTTTCCATGCATGAATTTATGACTTCTTTTAATCATCGGAGACAACTATGAGAACCCGAAAAAAGTATTGAGGCATAGCCTTCGCTTTGCCGTGGTCGCTGGCATTCTTGGCGTGTCGACGCTTGCGATGGCGGATTATCCCGCCGTCACCCAAGACAAGCTCGACAACGCGTCCAAGAGCACTGACTGGTTGACGTATTACCACTCTTACGGTGGTGAGAGTTTTTCGCCGGCCAAACAAATCGGCGCGGCCAATGTCAAGCACCTGAAGATGGTTTGGTCGCACAAATTTCCGGCCGACTTGACGCAGGGCTTTGAGGCAACGCCGATTGTCAACGGCAACTATATGTTTGTCACAACGCCCAAGGATCTCGTTTACGCGTTTGATGCGACGACCGGGAAAAAAATCTGGAGCTATAACCCCAACCTGCCCCAGATTGCCTACAAGACTGTCTGCTGCGATGTCGTCAACCGTGGCGTTGCCTTGTATGGCGATGACTTGTTCGTTGCCATGCTGAGCGGCGAAGTGGCGTCATTCAATGCGCAGACCGGGCAGATCAACTGGAAAAAGCAGCTCTTCGATCCGGGTGTCGGCTATGCATTTTCCTTGGCTCCGCTGGCCGTGGATGGAAAAATCATGGTCGGGAGCGCTGGCGGCGAATATGGTGCACGCGGGTTCATTGCGGCGCTTGACGCTAAAACAGGTGACACCGTATGGAAAACCTACACAGTACCGTCACCCGATGAAAAAAATGGCGATACGTGGCCTAAGGGCATGTACCTTCATGCAGGGTCACCTGCCTGGTTGACCGGCACCTACGACCCGGAGAGCAAGACGCTGTACTGGGGTGTTGGCAATCCAGGACCCTGGCTCGCCGAATTACGGCCCGGGAAAAATCTGTACTCCGATTCGCTTCTGGCGCTCGACGCCAATAAAGGCGATATCAAATGGTATTTCCAATACACACAGCATGATTCCTGGGATTATGACGGCGTCAACACCGCACTCAAGGCAAACATCAAATACGAAGGCAAAGATTATCATGCTCTAATCCACGCTGACCGCAACGGCTATTTCATTGCGATCGACCGCGACACGGGCAAACTGATCTATGCGAAGCCCTTTGTGAAAACCGAGTCCGTGACTGGCTACAACGCCCAGGGGGAATCGATCAATGATCCCTCGAAATACCCGAAAATCGGCACAACCGTCAAAACCTGCCCGGAATTCCTAGGTGGCAAGAACTGGTGGTCGATGTCGTACGACCCCGAGACCCACATCGCTGTGGTCCCGAGCCTTCATGCCTGCGGGACCTACAACGGGACCAAGGTGAGCTATATGCAGGGCCTGCCCTATCTGGGCGAAGGCTTTGGGATCGTTCCTGAACCTGGCAGCAAAGGCTATGGCGAGGTCCAAGGCATTGACGTCAACACCGGCAAGAAGGTCTGGGGCCATTGGAGCAAGATGCCATGGAACGGCGGCGTCACGACCACTGCGGGTGGCATCGCGTTCTCGGGTTCGCTCAAAGGCCACCTGTATGCCTTTGACACGAAAACGGGCAAAGTCCTTTGGAAGAGTCCGAAACTTGCCAGTGGCATCGTGGCCCAACCGTCCGTCTACGAGGTCAACGGGAAGGAATATGTAGCGATCCTCGCCGGCTATGGTGGCGCCAACCCGATCTGGGGCGGCCCGATGGCGACCATGACCAAGGATGTACCCCGTGGCGGCACGCTTTACGTATTCAGCTTGAATGACTAAATGATTGCGGCCAATCATTGAAAAAACGGAGGGCGCCATTGCTGGCGCCCTTCCCAACCAAGGTTTTAATCATGTTTAATGCATTGCATCATCGCCCCAAGCTGCCCATGATCCTCGCGATTCTTTCCGCAGGATGGTCGATAAGCAGCATCAATGCTCAGGCTCATGCGGTCAAAGTGTGCGCGTTTCCCCAGAGTCCGACAAAGTCGATTGACGCCGAGGTCGCCCATGCCGTATTCAGGCAAATGGCATTACCCTACACAACCGTTGACCTTCAGGCAGAATTAGGAAAGCGTGCCACATCGGATGTCGAAGTGGCCAATCTTCTGCGGAAAACCTGCGACGTTTTCATGGGCGTGCCGATTGCGAAGAGTGACCAGCAATTTAAGAGTCACACGACTGTATCAATCCCCTATCTTGACGCCGACTTCGTCAAATTCAGCATGGCCAATGAAGGCAAAAATCAACAGGGGCGCGGTGTTGTTGCGGTCGCCTACAAGAGCCCTGCGCAATTTATCGCGGTTGAAGAGAAAGATGCGAATTTCGATGTCGAAAACACGCCGGATGATGTCATCAAAGCCGTCGTCGATGGAAAAACCGAATATGGCATTGCGTGGTACCCGAGTCTTGTCGCGTATCAAAATGCGCATCCGGAAGTCCGTTTCCACGCACAGCAGACGCACACGAACATTTCGAATTGGAAGTTGAGCTTTATCGCCAATGATCGAAATCGTGCTCTTGCATCCCGAATTACCAATGCAATCCACGCATTGTCAACATCAGGAACATTGGATGGCATCACCGGCCCCTGGGCCTATAAGAAATCGGGGTTTGAGTATCGCGCAACCCTCCATCCTGCGCTGACACCGGCTGTGTATTACCCGACTCGGAGCAACGATCCCGATGCGTACCGGGTGATCCGCGTATCCGACACGGCAGCATCCGATCAGCAGGCCAACTTTTCAGCCGATCAGGTTGGGCCCGGAAAGACAGCCTACGCAGCCGAGTGCGCAATGTGCCACGGCGATCATCTGGAAGGCCGAACAGCACCAGCGCTGGCCGGCCAGGGCTTTGCACCGCGGACCAATTCCACGATGACGATTGGCGGCATTTACCAGTACATGACAACCAATATGCCTGCAGAAAAACCAGGCAAGCTCAAACCAGGGGAGTACGCGAACATCATGGCTTACTTGCTGCACGAAAACGGTTACGCGCCTTCAGGAAAGGCGCTTTCTCCGGAGACTGCAGGGGACGATCAACAGCAGTTCGACTCGTTTGTCAAATGACGGGGCGCGTCGGACTTCTCCACAGCCGATCCCTCAACTACGCGAAATCGTTCATTGCCGCTGGCCTGTTTCAGGCCGGCGTGGTGCATGCGCAGCAGGTTGTGCATGGCGAGGCTGCGCAGCGGCCTGTGGCGGCGGCCAGCGCGGTGCAGTCGCTGGCGCCGGTGACGGTGCAGGGGGTGGCGTATGGGGCGGGGGCGGTGGCGCTGCCGTCGACGATCACGGTGCTGGGGCGGCGGGCGCTGACGCAGGGTCAGGCGCAGGTCAACCTGAGCGAGAGCCTTGGGCAGGTACCGGGGCTGATCGTGAACAACCGGCAGGACTATGCGCAGGACATGCAGGTGTCGATCCGTGGCTTTGGGGCGGACGCGCCGTTCGGGGTGCAGGGGGTGTACATGACGCTGGACGGCATCCCGCTGACGATGCCCGACGGGCAGGGCCAGTCGCAGATCATGAACCTGGCCACGCTGGGGGCATGAAGATCATCAAGGGTCCGTTTGCGGCGCTGTATGGGAATGCGGCCGGGGGCGTGATCCAGGCGTACACGCGCGATGCGCCGGATCCGCCGAGCGTGAGCCTGCGCAGCTGGGTGGGGGCCTGGGGCAGCCGCCAGAGCACGCTGGTGGGCGGGGGCACGAGCGGGGGCGTCAGTGGCGTGGCCGGGCTGACGGATTTCCGCACCGATGGCTGGCGCCAGCACAGCGCGGCCACGCGCAGGCAGTTCAACGGCACGCTGAGCTGGCGTGCGCATGGCGATGACCGCTTCAGCCTGGTGTTCAACGCCCTGAACCAGGATGCGCAGGACCCGGGGGGCTGACGCGCGCGCAGCTGCAGGCGGACCCGCAGCAGGTGGATGCAGCGGTGCTGCAGTATGACGCCCGCAAGAGCGTGCGCAACCGTCAGGCCGGGCTGGTGTGGGAGCATCGCGTGGATGCGCAGGACACGCTGCGGCTGAGCGCGTACGGGGGCACGCGGCACATCGTGCAGTACCTGCCGTTCAGCGGCAGCTTTGGTTTGTCCGCCGGCGGGGTGGTGGATCTGCAGGATCACTTCGGGGGCACCACGGCGGCGTTCACGCATGCCGGGGAGCTGCAGGCGCGCCCCTACACGGTGGCCGCCGGGCTGGACTATGCGCGCGAGAACGAATACCGCAAGGGTTACGTCAACGCGCTGGGCACCCAGGGGGCGCTGCGCAACGACCAGTACAACACCGTGGACAACGTGGCGCAGTACGTGCAGGCGCACTGGGCGCTGAGCACGCGGCTGTCGCTCAGCGGCGGGGTGCGGCACGATGCCGTGCGCTTTGATTCGATGAACGCCGCCGACGCGCCCTTCAGCCCGGCACCGGGGGCGGCGCCGACTACAGCAGCACCGATCCGGTGGTGGGGCTGCTGTACAAGCTCAGCCGCCACAGCAGCGTGTATGCCGATTACGGCCACGGGTTCGTCACGCCCACGTTCTACCAGCTGGCCTACCGGCCCGATGGCCAGCCGGGGCTGAACTTTGCGCTGCAGCCCATGCACCTGCACAACGCCGAGGTGGGGCTGCGCAGCACCCTGGGGGCGGTGCGGCTGGAGGCCTCGGTGTATGACATCACCACCGACAACCAGATCATCGTCAACAGCTCCGTCAAAGGGCGCACCACCTATGTCAACGCCGGCAGCACGCGGCGCGACGGGGTGGAGCTCAGCGCGGACGCGGCGCTGGCGGCACACCTCAGCGCGCGCCTGGCCTACAGCCTGATCCGCGTGCGCTTCACCGGCGGCCCGTACAACGGCAACACGCTGCCCGGGGTGCCGCGCCAGCAGCTGTATGCGGGGCTGAGCTGGCGTCCGCCGCTGCCCGGTGCGGCGCTGCAGGGCTTTTACACCACGCTGTCGGCGCTGGTGCGCAGCCAGGTGTTTGTCGACGCGCGCAACAGTGATGCGGCCCAGGGCTACGGGGTGCTGGACTGGGCGGCGGGGGTGCGGCAACGCCACGGGGCGTGGCGTCTGTCGGAGTTCGTGCGGGTGGACAACGTGCTGGACCGCAACTATGTGGCCGCCGTGGTGATCGCCGACAGCAACGGGCGCTACTTCGAGGCGGCCCCGGGACGCAACGCCATGGTGGGCGTGCAGCTCACGCGGGGCTTCTGAGCCATGCGCGCCGCCTGGCTGCTGCGCACCGTGCTGCCGCTGGGCGCCGCAGCCATGCTGCACGCGCGCGCCCACGGCGCCGAGGTGCCGCCGGCAGCTGCCGCCTCGGCCCCGGCTGTCGTGCAGCTGCCCACCGTGACCATTGGGGCGGGCAGCGGCACCGAGGGCTTTCGCAGCCCGCCGCAGCACGCCTACGCGATCGACGCCGACACCCTCGGGCAGCAGCCCGCCACCGCTCTGGCCGATGTGCTGGCGCAGCACCTGCCGGGGGTGGCCCTGACCCACGAGCAGGGCAACGCGCTGCAGCCCACGCTGCACTTCAACGGCTTTGCCGCCTCCCCCGTGCTGGGCACCCCCCAGGGGCTGTCGGTGTTCCAGGACGGGGTGCGGGTGAACGAGCCCTTCGGCGACGTGGTCAACTGGGACCTGATCCCCACCGAGGCGCTGCGCTCGATCCACCTGGTGCCCATCACCGATCCGGTGTTCGGCCTCAACACCCTGGGTGGCGCCGTGCTGCTGCGCACCCGGGACGGGCGCTCGGCGCCGGGGGCGCGGCGGGCGTGGAGTTCGGCAGCTTCGGGCGCACCACCGAGCACGCGCGCTACGGCAGCCATGCCGGCGACTGGAGCGCATTCTTCGCCGTGCGCAACCAGCATGACAGCGGCTTTGTGCCGTACACCGCCAGCAGCAGCCGCAATCTGTTTGCCAAGCTCACGCGCCGCGACGCGGGCAACGACTTCGACCTCAGCTACACCTTCGCGCAAAGCCACCTGGCCGGCTCGCAGACGCTGCCCCTGGAGTGGATGAACACCCCCACGGCGGTCTACACCGCGCCCGACCACATCGACAACCAGCTCAACTTCCTCAACCTGGGCGACACCCAGGTGCTGGGCGCGCATTGGCAGCTCGCAGCGCGCCTGAGCCTGCGCAACAGCGACCAAAGCGGCTTCAACAGCAATGTCAACGGCAACTACGACGGCAGCCCCCCCACGCTGGCCAACCCGGTGGCCGGCAACGTGCAAAACGCCCTGCATCAGCAAAGCCGCGGCCTGAACCTGGCCCTGCACAACACCAGCCCCCTGGCCGGACGGCCCAACAGCGCCAGCCTGGGGCTGAGCGTCGAGGCGCAGCAGGTGCAGTACACCCAGCTCCAGCAGGCTGCCACCTTCACCGCGCAGCGCTACACGCTGGGCACCGGCCCCTTCGACCAGGCCCCGGTGGACCTGGGGGTGCGCAACCACGACAGCGGCGTGTACCTCACCGACCGCCTGGCCGCCGCCCCCTGGCTGGATGTGGCCGCCGGCGCCCGCTACGAACGCGCGCGCGTGGACCTGACCGATCACCTCGGCGGCGCCCTCGGCGGCCACCACAGCTACAGCCGCCTCAACCCCAGCGTCGGCCTGGATCTGCACCCCACCCCCAAGGCCTCCTACTACCTGCGCTACGCCCAGGGCATGCGCGTGCCCATGGCCGTGGAGCTGACCTGCGCCAGCCCTGCCGCCCCCTGCACCCTGCCCAACGTGCTGGTGGCCGACCCCGAGCTGCAACCCGTCATCGCCCGCACCGCCCAGGCCGGCGCCGTCTGGCGCCTGGGCGCGCTGCGCGTGCATGCCGAGTACACCCACACCCGGCTGAGCAACGCCATCGAGTTCATCAGCCTGGCCAACATGACCCAGGGCTACTTCACCAACATCCCCCAGGAGCTGTTGCGCACCCTCACCCTGGACCTCACCACCGGCTCCGAGCGCTGGCTGTGGTCCGTCTCCCTCAGCCGCACCCTGGCCACCTACGAGAGCGCCTTCCTGCAGCCCAGCCCCAGCAACTCCAGCGCCGACCCCAGCGGCAGCATCCAGGTCCAGCCCGGCGACCGCCTGCCCAACATCCCCAAGTGGAGCCTCACCCTGCAATCCCAGTACCAGCCCAGCGAGCGCCTGCTGCTGCACGCCACCGTGCTGGCCTACAGCGCGCGTTACGCCCAGGGCGACGAAAACAACCAGGACCGCCACGGCACCGTGCCCGGCTACGCCATCGTCAACCTCGGCGCCCAGTACAGCCTCGACACCCACTGGCGCCTGGACCTGTCCGTCCACAACCTCTTCAACCGCACCTACACCGACTTCGGACAACTCGGCGTCAACGAGTTCACCGCCGCCAACCGCACCTTCAGCCCCGATCCAGCCTCCTGGCAAAACACCCAGTTCGTCGCCCCCGGCGCCCCCCGTGGCCTCTGGCTCGGCGTGCGCTACGCCTGGTCCTGATCCCCTTGCCTCCCCACCCCCACCCCGAACCCACCCCTGGAGCCCCACCATGATTCAAGTCAGCGTGATGTACCCCAATCAGGATGACGCCCGCTTCGATATGGCCTACTACACCGAAATCCACATGCCCCTGGTGCGCAAACTTACCGGCCAGGCCTGCCGCGCCGTCGCCGTCCAGCGCGGCCTCTCCGGACCCCAGCCCCACTCCAAACCCACCTACATCGCCCTCGGCCACCTCTACTTCGACTCCGTCCCCGCCTTCGAGCAGGCCTTCGCCCCCCATGCCGCCCAGATCATGGCCGACCTCCCCAACTTCACCAACCTCACCCCGGCCATCCAGATCAATGAGGTCGTCCTCGAATAGCCCACTGCGATGCCGGGAGAAACGCCATGAACAACCGATGGGTTTGCCGGCGCAGCACGGCTAAAGCGGCAAGGCGCGCACGCACTGTATGCCTGGCGCTCGCCATCTGCACAGCGCTGGGTTCGCGATTAGCCGCCGCGGGCGAAGTTGATGTCAGGGCCTGGTTCTTCCACGCACCCGTACACGTTGACGACATCCGTCAACTCAAGCTGGCCGCCACAAAGGGAGAAGTAAGCGCCCGACTCGATTACGCAAAGTATCTCTTTGACCATGGCGAAAAGCCACTTGCCATCCTTTGGCTCACCGAGGCCAACAACCAAGGCAATGAGCAAGCTGAATATTTGCTTGGGCTTCTTTATGCACACGGCGATGGCGTAGCGCAAGACCTTGATCAATCCCGGTATTTTCTTGGCAAGGCTGCTGATCAAAACTACACGCCTGCCGAATATGCACTCGGAGAAATGCTGCTCAACGCCGAGTTCGACGATCCAGATCAACAGGGGAATGAAGACGCAACGATCAAGGCCAGAATTGGCCGGGGCGTATCGCTGTTACAGCGCTCGGCAAGGGCTGGCTACGCGCCTGCTCAGTACCGCCTTGGACTGATGTACTACAACGGCCAAGGTGTGGAGACTGACCGGCGAGCAGCGCTCCGTGCATTTGTCCAAGCCGCCGATCAGGGCGTCGCGGAAGCCGCATTCATGGCGGCACGTTGCTATGCGTCCGGCGCGGGCACGCGCAAAGATGCCGATGCCGCCAAGCGCTACCTGCGGCAAACGATCAAACTTGCCGGGAGCGACAGCCATTATGGTCGGGATGCCCAAGCCATGATCTCCGAGTTGCGATGACGGCCCGAGCCACTGACCAGATCGCAGCATCTCTTGATGTGCCACTCGGATGGTCCTTTAAGCTCGCCTTCACGCACTCGAACCAACGTTCCAGACGGCTGCCGGCCCCCGTTCATGTCGCGCTGCGCTAAAAAGTACCCGAGCGTCTGGCGTCGTTCGCAACACCAGCCACCCCAACGTTCTGATGCTTAGCGTTCGGCCATTGCGCCCAAGACCTGCCAGCGGCTCATGACTTGCGGTTTGCCTCATGGGCCTGCTTGCGTAGCGTCATCGCATACAAAGCGCTCCAGACCAGTGCAATGGCGAACTGCACAATGATCGCAAACTCCAGGTAATGCCCAAGCGCGTCTGGCCGCAGACCAAAGCCCTTGGCGGCAAAAATTCCCGAGACCAGAGCAGGCGCCAAGACAAAAAGGGCCATCCAGCCCACATTGATAAGTTCGACAACACGCAGCAGTCGTTGAATTCCCACGATCAACCCTCCATCCACCGCGATTGAAACACCGAATGACCGAGGCATGGTCATTGCCGAGTAATCGCCTCAAGCTGCCGACATCGAGCGCCGACGTCCCCGCCTCACGGTAACCCGTCGACATCGCCTGGATGGACTTGCGCGTCAGGGACGACCGTGCTGACACGTGTGCGCTCGCCGCATTCGGGCCGGCAGCGCTCGCTTCGGAATAGTTTTCCAGGATGCTGGCGGTGAGGGGCACGCAAGATAAGCCCAGGACTCTCTGTCGGCCGCAACGCGCATCAGCAATGGCCTCGAACACACCAAGCAGAGTGGGTGCTCACGCGCAGAGGGCTTGCCATTTGCGACGGGCCCTCCTCTGCATCAATATGAAAAAGCGGTCATATCAATCGAAATTATGCGTTTTGCGCGCTAAATGAAACGTCATTAAATGCGCAGGAAATAATCTTCAGGAGAAACGACGTCACCATGTTCGCCCTTTCGATGCCCTTTTTCAAGCAGTCAATACCAATCGATTCCCAATGAAAAACTGCTCAAAACCTCAACGTTTGTTCTGGCTTGCGCCGCAGCCCTTGCAATGGCATCGACGACCTTTGCGGCGCAAGCCGAGCCCGGTGCAAATCCAATTCATGTTGACGTCCCCGTGATTCTGAAACACGCAAACGTCGTGTTCAACATGGACCATTTGGCGTTCGCCGGCGATCTCCCGTTTGGCATGAATTACATGCATCTCTTGGCCGATCGCATGAAGAAGATGGGCACCACTGGAAAGATCATTGGTGTGTTCCACGATCCCGCCGCCTACATGACGCTCAGCGACAAGGCGTACGACGCCGCTCGTCACGTCAAGACTGACAACCCGTACGCACCTTTGATCGCCGGCCTGCAAAAACAAGGGGTGCAGATCGAGGAGTGCGCCGTATCCGTGAAGGCGCACCACTGGGGCAACGCCAATCTTCTCCCCGGCGTGCTCGTCAATTCCGGAGCCGTCGGTCGCATCATCCAGCTTGTGCAGGAGGGCTATGTCCAGATCCAACCCTAAGGCGCCTGGCGCGTTCCGATGCGACAACAGCCCGTTTCGCGCATTGCGTCTCCTGACCATGGGACCATTGGCTGCGCCTCGAGGCTCGAAGAGCCGCCAGGTCGTCGCACCGGGACTCGCCGGTGCGGCACCTCTGGAGGGTTCCGAACATTCAACGCAGCGTAGCGGCATACCACCGCCGACCGGGCCGCGGGGGGCTCCCGCGCGGGCATGAGCAAGGTGGCCCGCCAGTGCCACTAGACTTCCAGCGGGAGAGTTTTTCTTCCACTATTCAAAAGAGAGGAGACATACATGAAAAAGATAGGCCACATGGCTGGCGCCATTGCCAGCGTATGCACCGCGGCGCTGTTTAGCGCGTCCTCAGCGCATGCCCAGGCGTCGGACTTCAAAGGTGCGCAGCCAACCAAGAGCCACTACGGTGCCATCTTTCAGATCGACTCAGGAAGCCAAGGTGCGATCAAGAAGACGCTCAATAACATCGAAAACTTGATGGATGACCCCCGGTTGAAGGGAAAAGTCCAAATTGAGCTGATCGCCAACAGCAAGGGCTTCGCCGTCTACGTCAAGAACAACGGCTTCGAGAAAAAGCTTGAGAAACTGCAGCAAGAAGGTGTCATTCTGGCCCAATGCTCCAATACGCTGAGGGAACTGCACATCGACCGCAAGGACCTTTATCCGTTCATTAGCGTCGTGCCCTCGGGAATGGGGGAAATCACACTGCGCGAATCGCAAGGCTGGGCCTACATCCACCCAACCCCGCCAAACCCCGGTTTGTAACGCAAGCCGAACATGGTCTCTGGGAGGCCATGTTCCTCTAGCATCGGCTGCCCCAATCCCGGCAGCCGGTGACATCGAATCAGGCAACGATTCAGCGCGCGTCGGGTTCGGTGCGTACGCAGGCGTTCACGCCATCAAGCGCAACGCCATGGCTCGGCAACAGCGCCAAGCGCCGCTGCGCCTTACCGGGCTGCCGTCCATCCGGTCGGCTCGCACGGATGGCTGCAACGCTCCAGCACGCTTGCAGGCTGGGCAACCATGGCGCCACGAATGGGCGATCCTGCGTGCCACCACAAGGCGCTGAGCTGACGGCCCAGCGCCTTCTTGCCCCGCTATCGGCTGGCGATATACATCGTGATTTCAAAACCAAAGCGCAAATCAAGATAAGACGGTGTAGTCCACTTCATCGTGATTCTCCTGTGTTAGAAGGCTGCCAGCAAAATGCCGGCATCTGGTGTCGGGCGGCCAAGAGTGCCCATGCCCGTCATTACTTCGAAAGCGTAAAAATAGCAATCGCGTCGCCATAAGGGTAGTTCAACTGAAAATTCCCACCAGCAGCAACCGCGATGTATTCCTTCCCATTCACTTCATAAGCGATCGGTGGCGCATTCACGCCCGCACCGAGGTTGAAATTCCAAAGCTTTTCACCTGTCTTTGCATCGAATGCGTCAAAAGAGCCATTCCCCTCCCCGGTGAAGGCGAGATTGCCAGCCGTGACCAATGCACCCCCCATCATCGGCTGCGGCAAATGCTGATCCCAAACAATCTTTCCTGAATTGACGTCAATTGCGGTAAACGTGCCATCCTGTAGCCCGCCCTTGACATTTTTGAACGTACTGCCGAGTCTAATCTGCCCTGGGATTGCCGGCGAATCCTTCTCATTGGTGAAGGTCATCAGCTGATTCATGCCCAGGATGTAGACCATGTGGGTAAGCGGGGAATAAGCCGGCGGCGACCATTCAGAGCCTCCGTTTGCACCCGGAAGCATGTCAACCCCCTTATCCGTCGGTTGCGAGAACATATTCTTCTGCTGATCGAAGGCTTCGGATTTTCTAATCAGCTTGCCAGTGTCGCGATTGACGATATAGAACCATGCCGTCTTGCCGGCCTCCCCTGCCGCCGGAACCATCTTGCCGTTGTCCATGGTGTCAAACAGGACCACATTGCTGACGGCATCGTAGTCCCACACGTCATGCGGAACCTCCTGGTAATACCAAGCCAGTTTTCCCGTCTTGATGTGAAGTGCGACGATGGAATCTGTGTACAGGTTGTCGCCCAAGCGCCCCGAGCCGTTCAGGTCAGGATTGGGGTTGCCCGTCGCAAAAATCAGCAAGCCACGCTCCGGATCCACGGCTGGGGTCGTCCAGGTCATCCCTCCCCCGGTCTTCCACGAGTCACCCGACCAGGATGCGTGGTCACTGGTGCTGTGCCAGCGCCAGAGCTCTTTTCCACTGTTGGCGTCATACGCCGCAACAAAACCCGCTATCGGCCACTCACCGCCAGCGCTGCCGATAATCACCATGTTGTCATAGAACGTCGGCGCCATGGTTTCGGAATAACCGGCTTGCGGATTGGCCACCTCGTCCTTCCAGGCCTCTTGCCCCGTTTTTGCGTCGACAGCCACAAGATGATCATCAATGGTCAGAAAAAACACCTTGCCATTGCCCACTGTCGCACCCCGATTGACCGGGCCGCAGCAGATCTGGTTGAAACCATCCGTGTACTCGTATTTCCAAAGCGTCTGGCCCGTCACCGCATTGAGGGCGATGAGCGCCTGCTTCTTGTTGACCATTGGGGTCGTCGCGTACATCACACCATTCACCACCAATGGCGTCGTCTCGAAACTGGCCGTGTAGCCTGTCTGGGCGATCGCAACCGGCACGAGGTGCTTGACGGTTCGCGCATTGATCTGGGTCAGCGGCGAATAGCGTTGATTGTCATACGCACGTCCGGAAAGCAGCCAGTTGCCTTTTTCCTTGGCGGCGTTGCTCAGCATGGATTGGGTGACGTTGACCTCCTGCTCAACTGCACTTGCACCCTTGCTCACAAGCCCACCGGTCTCCGATCCAGATGCCTGCACACCGGCGGCCTGCGCTGCAGCGAATCCCAACACATGACCCGCTGCTGCCACGCTCATCAAGGCCGCGGACAAAGCAACCGTTCGCGCTATCTTTGGAAAATCCAAAAGCGACTTCATTGATGTCTCCTCATTTCATTTTAATTGGGTAACCCTATCGTTCAAAAACACACATCACGTCTTTATCAGTGGTTACTCTCCTCAAAAAGCCAGTCATTCTTTCCCGGGATAAGGAAGCATTGGGATGCACGAAACGTTGGATTGGCTAAGATCGGCATTCCCGCTCTTGTAGCCATTCGCATCGAGAATATAGGAAAAAATATCCTGATATTCATCAGGCTTCAAGCTGCCTGGTGCTTGATATGGCATCTGCGACTGCATGAACGCCAAGAGTTGCGCCGCTGAAATATGTGAAAATTTCAGATAGGACTCGAAATCGTGGCCGTAAAGAGCCGGGCCGGAGTTACCCTTCAAGTCTGCACTATGGCATTCCGCACAGTTATCAAGGTAAAGCTTCTTACCGCTCATTGCCTGCGGTTTGCTGAAGTATCCGGAAGATTGCCCCACGCAACTGTTCTCAGCATTGCATGCAAGCGGAAATCCGAGCGCCACGATTCCAATCGCTATTTTTTGGCACGCGTTATGCGTTCGATTCCTTTTGATGCCCATTCCAATGCCACTCCCTTTTTGTTAATAGATTTTCACGACGGCAGATCAACAGTCTTTCAATGGCTCACGATACGGCAAGGCATTCTGCAGCGCGGCCGTTGTGCGATCACCAAGGACTGCCAGCCGGGGGCTCCGACGAGCACGCTCGCGCGTCATGCGACACTTGGGATCCATCACGTGGTTCGCCCGCAAGCGGCGAACCACCGCTGCAAGCCGCGCCACACACGATATGGTGAGGTCGGCAACTCGGTATCGCGCCGCGCACGCGTTCATTTGCGTCTGGGCATGCGAGGCGCTCAACTGGCGCGTAGGCTTGGTGGCCACCCGCATGAAATTGAATGGGCCCGTCGCCCCCGCGACTTCAGCGGTCGCCTCGTCGGCCTGCACCGTGCTCGTGGGACTCCAGGTGCATGGAGATCCGTACGCCCTGGCGACCGAAAACTGGCGCGCTTCCGCAGTGTGGGGCAGCGGCATAGGGCTGAACCGCGCATCCGCAATCCTGGCGTGGCCAGGAACTCCCGCCACGGGAAGCGGCGTCGTCAGTGCTTCAGACATCGTGTCTCCTCACGCGATCCGAACGGCGGGTGATGCAGGCAGCAAATCTTCGGCCGGGCTCACCTCTTTGTCTCTTTATACCTGAATATGATGCAAAGGCTGAGCAGGCGCGTTTCGTTTTTGTAACGAAACAATGCAGGCGTTCAGGAATTCAATGTTTGCCCCGGGGAATGGGACATGGGAGCCGGCCAAGCCTCCCGCAAGCGTTCGATTGCGCAGGTCGTCGACTCGTGGCTAGCCAAGATCTGGGCCAGGTTGCGCGAAAGATGCGTGCGTGGACGGAGCGCGGGGTCCTCAGGAGATCGTCGCGCGCTGCTGCGGCGGAGTCCGCCCGATGCGTGGCGGCAGGCGCGTCCCTTAGGCGGGTCAGAGTGCGTCGTGATCAACGCATCGTGCATCGGGAGGGGCGAGCCCTCAATGCATTAAATCGCGCCTTGCCCAAGAGAGATAAAGACCCGACTGCCCCGGGGCGTCATGGGCGTGCGCGCTCACGCACGCCCATCCTTGAGTTGCCGCGCGCAGGCTTCGGTTGATGCTGGGTGTTCAGCTTCCTGCGTCAACGACTTCGCGGGGTCGGCGCCATCTTGCGATTGGCGTCGGACTCACCGCGCTTTCACGGCGATGACCCCGTTCAGCTTGACGTGGGCACAGAGCTGCCAGCAGGCGGCGCGCTCAGGACCGTACCCAGATTCGGGTCGAGGTATAGCGCGGGGATATTGCCGGTGCGCGAGAAATTGAACATGTCCATGAGCGATCCAGCAGTCGCATCGAACGATCCGCCGCCAAGGCGTGCCCCGCCCAGCCAGTTGTCTTCGATGAATCGTGCAATGGACGCCTGGGAAATCTTCACGTGGCTGACATAGTTGGGCTTGGCCCAAGGCGAGATCACCATGAAGGGGATCCGCGTGCCCGGACCGCAGCGACCATTAATCGGCTGTCCACCAACACCCATGGGCTGGGTGCCTTGCCCGCAGACTCCCGAGCCGTTGAGCTGGTCAGCCTGGGAGTCAAAGGAGGGGGTGGTCGGGTTGGCGTAGGCGTGGTCGTACCAGCCGTCGGAGTCATCCCAGGTCACAATGACGGCGGTATTCTTCCAGTCGGGTTGCTGCTGCAGGAAGTTCACCACTTTGGTCACGAATGCCTGCTCGTCCAGGGGGTCGGAGTAGCCGGCGTGACTGTCCTGAAAGGCAGGTGCCTTGAGGAAGCTGACCGAAGGGTAGTTGCCTGCCTTCACGGCCGCGAAGAAATCATTCAAGCCATATTCGTGGTTGGCCGGCTCCGGCGTTTTGCCATCAACTTCCACGCTGTATCCAATGGCCGCCGTGCTGCTCGGGCGCGCGTGGGTGGGATTGGCCGTGCTCTTGTAGTACTGGAACCAGTTGTGGTGCGGGATGTAATCGGTCACGGTGGACGCGACCACCGTCGAATAGGTGCTGCGTTTGCACCCGGTCGTGCCGTTGGTGTTGGTCGTGCTCAGGTTAAACCCGCCCATGAAGCCACCCCAGGTCACGTTCTTGGCATTGAGCAGATCGCCAATGTTCTTCCCGCTCATCATGACCTGATCGCTGGGGTTTGAGCATTGGTCGTAGGCCGGGTCGACATCGTTGATCATCGTGTACCCGCCTTGACCATCGGCGATGAAGTACGAATACGCGGCCGTCGTGAAGGGCACCTTGGTTGTGGCGACAATTTGCATCCCGTTGGTCTGACCCGAGACCGCCTCCAACGCGCCAGGCGTTGAGGGCCCGTAGGTATCGGTGTACGCGCTGTCGTTCATGGCGAAGTGCTGCGCATAATTCCACAAGGCTGTGACGGTGTTGCCGTCGTAGTAGCCCATGACCTGACCTGTGGTTCCGAACGCGCCAACGCCACCAGTCGTGCCTTTGCCGGTGTACAGCGGAAAGAGATCAGCCAAGCCATGGTTATACGCCTGCTGTTCGGCTGAATACGCATGGTTCTGGTCGGCGGTTGCGGCCTGGGTGCGGTCAAGCCGGAACGGGTTGACTGCGCCCGCGCCGTTCAATGTGTTCGTGGAGTTTGGGTTGGCCGTAAGAAGGGTGCCGCTCAGTCCGTTGACGGTCGGAGTTCCCGCGGCTGCCGTGAAGACGGGCTCACCCGTTGGGTTGGTCGCGTTGGGGTAGGTACCGAAATAGTGGTCGAACGAGACGTTCTCGTTGTAGATAACCACGACGTGCTTGATCTGCGTAGCAGTGGCCAACGCGTCTTGCACCGAGACGGCAGCACTCGTCGTGGCCGAGGGTGTGGCTGTGGTGGTCGATGATCCGCCGCCGCAGGCGGCCAGACCTAACGCGGCGCAGGCGACTGCGGCGCTCAACATCGTTTGACGAATCACTGAAAAACTCCCTGGTTGATGCAAGAGGCGCGTCATGCACCTTCTTTTGCAGGGAGCAGCCTAGGGGGCGAGCATGAAACATTTGTGAACACGCGACGGCACGTTGGTTTTTTCGCGTCAGTGGCGGACCCGTGCCCGGCACTCGAGCTGGTGCCGCATCTGACACGGTACGCGGCGCCGTGGTTGCACGCCTTAAAACTCCCGCTCGAGCATCACCCAAGTCGACCAATGTGTGTGCAAATCGCCCTGCTGAAAAGCGGCTTGCTCCCCCAGGGCAAGCAGCCAAGGCGACGCGTGGTATGCAATCTGGGGCATGACATAGCCCTCCAGACCGCTTTGGCCATCGCCTCGAATCAGCTGCCGATCCACCTCAACCTCAATCTGGGCTGCGTAAGCGGAGCTAATAGACTTGCCCAGACTCGTGTTGACGAACCACCCGCTCGCCACGCCCGAGCCCACGCGCTGGACATACCCGGCCTCGCCTTGCATGAACCAGGGATACCAGAGTTGTGCCCACATCGCCTGCGCCGTCACGGCGTTGCCTTCGCCTGGCAGGACGTCTGGACGCTGATCCGCCCAGTACTGCCCCTCCACCTCGACGGTTAGCAGTGCCGCCGTGCCCTGGCCCATGTTGCACGTGTGCACAACTGCCAACTTGAGGCCCGCCGCCATCGGTCCCAAGGCACTGCTGCCATCTCCCAACGGATCGTTTGCCGTGTAAGCGGGCAGATCCAGCTCCACACCGAGGCGATCGCTTAATCGGGCCTCGATCTCGGGAGCGACCGTGAGCGCACCTGGCCTGCTGTTGCTGAACTGGGTGAACAGATAGCCGGCATTCTCGACCCAAGGCTCTTCGATACCGATGGCCTTCGTCACGTAATCGTCAACGTCACAACTCCATTCCTGCGCTGAGGCTTGTCGCAGCAAGGCAAGCTCCATGATCAGGAACGCCGCCAGGCCAATCATGCAGGATCGCAACACGGCAATCTCCATATTTCGTAGTGGGAATCATTCTTATTCCTTTCTGTCGGCCTGTCAATGGCGCTTGTGGCATCGCGCATGCGGCCGTCATGACTCAGCTTGCGGCGGCGCGTCCACAGAAATCGGCACCGCAGTGCAGTGCGCGATCGTGCAGACCAGAATTTCCCGGCCTTGAGTGTTCGGCTTGTGATGTTGCGGCTCGAACCGCGGTTTGCTCGGTGCCAACCAAGGCGCCCGGCTTACCGGGCCGCCCCATGGTCGAGAACTACCGGGAGGCGCGCCCGCAGCGCCTCAATGGCAAGCGCGCCGCAGCGCACCTTCAACGGCCATAACGCGCCACCAAGGTTGCCCTGTCCAGCGCATTAGCGTTGATGAACCGGCTCGCGGAGGCCGCACTGGCACTCGAGGCGAGGTCAATTCTTGCGACCTTCATCGCATACACGGTAAACACGTACCGATGGGGCTTGTCGCCCACGGGCGGGCACGCTCCGCCATAAGCGGAATCGCCGAAGCTCGTACGGATCTGGACGGCTCCTGCGGGGAGGTGTGTTCCGGAACGATTGCCGGCGTCCTCCCTCAAGGCGTGCACTGTTGGCGGAATATTGATCACAACCCAGTGCCACCATCCTTGTCCGGCGCGGGCATCCGGATCAAACAGCGTCACCGCAAAGCTCTTCGTATCAGCCGGGGCGCCGCTCCAGGAAAGCGCCGGTGAGATATTGCCTCCTACACAGCCGTGACCGCTGTACTCTTGCTTGGCTGAAAGCCAGCCATCGGCTTCGACGGATGAACTGTCCAGAGTCAAACCATGCGCCACCGCCGAAACGCTAGACACAAGGAGACAAGCCACGACCGCTGTGCTGACCAACTGCATCGACCATTCCTCCGGCTGCGAGCTTCCATTGCACGGGCGACTCAAGGGCCAGCCTTGACTGTCGCCTGAACATCGCCGTACCACTGACGCGAATCCTAGGTCCAGTAAGCCCATCACGCAAACGCACTCGGCGGCCGAGGCGAAGAACATCGACTCTGCCCCGCTCCTCCACCCGCGCCGCAGACGCGTGGGCTGCCGCGCCCGGTCATTGCAACCTCTTGAGCCGGACACCGCGCAGACCGGAAGTGCCTTGTGCGAGGCCCCACCGAGTGAGACTGCCATCACTGCATGGCCGCGTCCGCCTCCAGTACAGATGTCCGGTAGACGGCGCGACGTGGCCGTCTTTGGCCAACGCACGAAGTTGATCACAAGCACGTGCGCGACCCCTCGGGCAGCCATCGCCCGCCCAGGGCGCGCGCACCCCTCACTGCATCGCATTCGAGATCCTGGGGCAAACACCGCCCGAACCATCCGCCGGCGGACCGTGCAGAAGACGCGCATGCGGCGCATCGCACCCCGCCGCATGCCATAGTTCCATCCTCACGAAGCGCCCCCCATTCCAAGCACATGGCGTGACTTGCCATGTGGCATTCAGCCGCGCCACGCCGCGTGAATCTCTGCGATCAATTCAGCTCGGCGCCCTGCATAGCGCGGCGAAAAATGAACCGGCACGATGGCTTTGGCGCCGAGGCGTCGCGCAATTTCGCCAGCCTGCCGCCCGGTCAGGTGATTCTTTCGTTCCGCATGGCTTTTGTCTTTTTCCAAAAAGACACTTTCAATGTAGAGGAGGTCAATGCCCTGCATCAACTGCGAAAGGATGTCGATGTTCCCCTCGGTGTAGCGCAGGTCGGTCACGTAGCCAATGCGCTGCCCAGGTGTGATGTCAAGCACCACGTCCCGCAACTCGCCCACAGTTCGGATGCTTGTGTGCTCACCATTTTTGTCCCGCCACCCGACCTCGATCCGTTGCGCGTCTGGCGCGCCACTCAAGACCGCACGCTTCATCTCGGTCAACCAGGGACCGGCTCCCAGCGCCAGTGCCGAGATGCGATCCTTGTCAACGTTCAGGTGCGCCTTTTCCTCAAGCGCAAAGGCAAGGCAGGCAATGCCATGATCAACAAAGCGAGCGCGAACGCGAATCGTTGCCTCCTCAAGAAGCACATCATCGTCACGCTCCGATGGCGGCAAGGGCTCCCGCACAAATCCCGAACGACTCGAGAAACGGGCATGTTGGACCAGCCCCTCCAACTCCATTTCGTAAACGTCGACGACCAGCGCGGTCGCATACCGGTCCACCACGTTCCACGTGTAAGCCCGCAGCTTGTGCTCGACCCGTGCAATGAAGCAAGGGCCTCCAAACAGCGTCAGGGACGATTTGCGGCCGAGTACGACACGCAGAAGATGATCGAATCCGGAAAAGTGGTCCATATGCGCATGCGTGACGAAAACGTGGCTCAACCGCATCAATTTGCGGGGTGCAAGCGCGGTGATGTCGCCGAGATCGAAAAGCAGCGCACGGCGCTCATCGCGAACATCGACGTACAGCACTGGATCGCCAAAGGTGTCATTGACGAGACGAGGTTCAAAGAGATATCGCATTCGCTTGCCCGTTAAGGATGAAGACGCCTCTCGCGAGACACCTCGGCGATCGTATGCCTTGGCCTCAGGTCTCGAACACGGCCCCCGCGCATGCCCCGCGTGAACCGGCTGAACACATGCCCGCGCATTCCCCTTCCTCGCCCGGCCCGACGCACAGCGTCGCTCAGGCGAAGCCGTCCGGGCAGGAGGGGGTCAAGCGGGCGGTTTTCGCTTGTTGTTCGGTCTTTTGCTGGATAAAAGACCAGTATGCAACGGCGCAAAGTCACGCTCAAGCTGTATCCCAATGCCGCGCAAGCTGCGCGGCTTGAGGCTTGGACGCGGCTGCACTGCGAGTTGTACAACGCGGCGCTGGAAGAGCGCATCGACGCCTGGCGCAAGGCCGGCAAATCCATCAGCTATTACGCGTAGCAGAACGCATTGCCGCAGATCAAGGCGGATCGGCCTGAGCTCAACGAACTCGGCAGCCACGCCTTGCAGCAGACGCTGCGGCGGCTGGATCCCGCATTCCAGTCGTTCTTTCGTCGCGTCAAGGCGGGGCAGACGCCCGGATTCCCGCGGTTCAAGGCCGCGAAGCGGTTCGCGGGCTTTGCCTACCCCGACCCGGCTGGCTGGAAGCTCATGCAGCACGGCGGCCGTGGTGCCACGCTGCGCATCGGCAGTGGAGACACGGCCCTGTCCGTCCGGGCGCGCGGGCGTCACCGCTTCGGGGTTGAGGCAAAACCCAACGACATCACCCTCACGCGCAAAGGTGGTGGGTGGTTCGTGTCGGTGACGCTGCGCGTGCCCGAGTCGGCCTGTGCGCGCCGGCGCACGGGCGATCAGCGCCGCGGGGTGGATTTCGGGATCAACGACTGGGCGACGTTCGATGATGGACGGACCATCGATAACCCGCGCTGGCTGCGCGAGGAACTGCCGCGCCTTGCCGCGCTGCAGCGGCAGCGCGCCAGGAAGAAGAAGGGATCGTTGCGCTTCAAACGGCTCGGGCGTCGCATTGCACAACTGCACGATCGCATCGGCAACCTGCGCCGGGACTTCGTGAACAAGGAAACAACCAAGCTGGTGCGGCAATGCGCCGTCCTGGCGACTGAGCAACTGGCTCCGAAGACCATGAGCCGCAGCGCGAAGGGCACGGTGGATGCACCGGGCCGTCGCGTGCGGCAAAAGGCCGGACTCAACCGGGAGATCCTCTCGGCAGGGTTCGGCATGGCGCATCCGATGCTCGCGTACAAAGCGGAAGAAGCTGGTACGCGGCTGCATCTGAGCCATACGCGCCAGCTCAAACCGTCGCAGCGCTGCGCGGCGTGCTGGGAACTCGCTCCCAAGACGTTGGCGCAGCGTGTGCATGTGTGCCCGCACTGCGGGCACACGGCCCCGCGCGACCGCAACAGCGCAATGGTGGTTCTCATCGACGCGCACAACACGCAGGACACGCCTGGGACGGGCGTGGCGGCGAGACCCAAACCTCTGCCACGGCAACGGGGCAAGTCCAGGTCTGTGACCCGCGAAACCCCCGCTACAACGCCATGCGTTTAGCGGCGGGAGAGTTCATTTGCGCGATCTCCGCCCGCGTCATTGGCATGGGGGCTGGGCGATCATCGCACCGACACGCAACGTCAAAAGCATCTTGCGCGTCCCCTATGAGCCCCTTCCCCTGAAGGCGCTCAGCAGCCGCTAACGTCACATTGGATGGTGCCTGCAGGCACAATGTCGCGATGCTGCCCAGTTATGTTTTGCTCGACTTGGAAACCACCGGGATCGACCCTGTCCATGATCGCATCACGGAAATTGCGGCCATCCGGGTGGACGATGGTGCGGTGACCAGGCGCTGGGAGTCCCTGGTGAACCCTGGGCAGCCGATTTCTCCCTTCATCCAGAAGCTCACAGGCATCACGAATGCCATGGTGGGTAACGCACCTGATTTTCAGCGGGTTCTACCTGATCTGCTCGCTTTGCTCGACGGCGCGGTCCTGGTCGCGCACAACGTGCGCTTTGACCACGGTTTTCTCAAGCATGCGATCGCTCGCACAGGGGTCACGCTTCGCGTCGACACCCTGTGCACCGTGAGGCTATCCCGGCGCTTGTACCCCCGTGCGACAGGCCACGGACTTGACGCCATCATGCGCCGCCACGGCTTGTCCACCACTGCGCGGCATCGCGCCATGGGGGATGTGGATCTCCTGCACGCGTGGCTGCGCGTTGCGCGGGACGATCTGGGCGCGCAAACGTTACAGACCGCAGCGCAAGCACTGCTACGCAGCACTTCCCGCGAACCTTATTGATCCGGCCCGATTTATCCGTGAGTCACGCAGCATATTTCACGCGTGCGTCCTGGAAGAACTTTCTCACCCGCGCGGGTGATTTCTCCAACGTCTGCATGTGCTCTGTTGCGGCGGTTTTCAATTTGGCCTTGGTGCGTACCGGCACCTTCGTATAAGGAGCCTGTTTCAAATCGGCATTGAGCCGTTCTTCCGGGTTGAGCTCAGGGCTGTAGCTGGGCAGATAGAACAACTCGATCTTGTCTTGACGCCTCTCAACCCAGGCCTTGACCGGCTTGCTGTGATGGACGCGCAGGTTGTCGAGAATCAGGAACACTTTCTTGCCGGCGTCCTGGATCAGTGCACCCAGAAACTCAATCAGCTTGTCTGCGTTGAACGCCTCGTCAATGATCATCCAGCGTGTCGTGCCCTGGTTGGTGACGGTGGCGATCATCGACAGTTTCTGGCGTGTGCCACCGACCGCAAAGGTCACCGGTGTTTTGCCCGCCGGTGCGTAGCAGCGGCCACGCACGTCGGTATTCACGACCGCGGTTTCGTCGCCCCAGTGAATCTCGGCACCCTCGGACCTGGCGCGTTGTTCGATGGCCGGGTATTCATCGTCCAGCCAGGCTTGTACGGCTTCTGGACGCTGCTCATACGCCTTCTTGATCGGCTTTTGCGGGGTGAATCCCCAGCGCTTGAGATAGTTGCCAACGCCGCGCACCGACAACTTGATGCCGCATTCGCGTTCAACCAACTGCATGACCGCAGCCCGGTTCCATAGCGCAAATTCCATCTTCAGTTGTTCGGGGCGCTTGTCGCAGATGAGTTGCCGAACCGCGTTCTCTTGCGATTCGTTCAGCATGCGTCCACTGCCTGGTTTCTTGCCACGTGCAGCAGGCTTGAGTGCCGCTGCCCCCGCAGTCGAATAAGCGGTGATTGCAGCGTTCACGGCATACCAACTCAGACCGCTGTGCTCAACAATCTGCATCACAGGCATCCCTTTGCGGCGCATGCGGATGACTCGTTTTCGTCTCTCGTGCAGTACTTCTCGCGACTGCTTGCGGGCGTCTTCTTTTTCCATGCAAAGTCAGACTCATTCCACGCCTTAAAGTTCACGGATAATTCGTGCTTAGTCTATAGCAACCCCAGGCGCCAAGAGTGTCTGTTCCCATGGCTCAGTCGCCACGTCCATCGGCAAAAGGCCGACGCCTGTTGCGGCATCCCCCCGCTCTTTCATCGCCTGCCACGCCGCGAGCAACAGCGCTGAACTGCCGTCGGACCGCGAACCCGCTGGCGCGCGCCCTCTGCCTGGGCTCGTGCATCCGAATGCACAACACCGAGTTCCTGCAAACTGGCATGTCGATCTGGCGATCTAGGGTTGCAACTTATCAATGTTGACAGCGACCTGGTGGCTTCGGCTCGTATCCACGCTCGTGCTGCCGATCAGGTCCCCAGGCTGTGGCGTTGCATCCCCGCTCGCCGAAACCCGGGCCTCCACGCGCAGGTCCCTGACCCCGGAAAGCGGATGACCCGGGTCAAGTGAATTGGCATCACTCAGCGCGACGACGGTGGGCAACTGGTTGACACTGCTGCGAACTGCCGCAAGCGGCATTGGATTGCCCGGCGCGCGGGCGAACACGAACACCGTGCGCCCGCGCGCTGCCGCACGGAATCGCGGTGCGATCGACACCGCGATCTTGAGCGCTTCGCCCGCGGCGGCACGTGGCGCCACCCCGGTCGCCTTCAGCCCGAGAGCGGCACGGTCCCGCTCGACCAGGTTGTGCACGAATCCGTAGTCTTCCGAGTCCGGCGCGACTTCGCTCTGCGCACGCTCCAGAAGCGGCAGCGCAGCAGCGGGTTCCCCGCGCCTAGTGGCTGCGTATCCCGCCAACATCAGCGCCAGAAGGTTGTTCGGCTCGAGCTTGAGCGCGCGCAGCGCGAGCTGCTCAGGCCGCCCAACTGGATCGCCGTCGGTCGTCATCGACAACGCATCGGCATATTCGGCCAACCAAGTTGCATTGCCATTCAGGCTTGGCCCGATCCGGCCGAAGGCCGCGACTGCGTCGCGATAGCGACCGAGTACGGAATAGGAACGTCCGAGCATTGCCCAGCCAGCCGGGTCGTCCGGATGCTGCGCCAGCTTCGCGGCCAATGAATTGACCATCCCCTGGACCTGGGGCGGAGCGCTGCCGGTGCTGGGAACCTGGGCAGCCGTGGCCACACCGACGGCTTGCGCACCTCCGACCAGCGCGCCGGGCGTGCCCATCAGCACATAAAGCAATCCCCCGCAGATGGGCAGCATCAGGGCGACGGTGATCGCGGTTGGCAGTGCGTAGGCCGTCTTCGCAGCGGGCGCTGCCGGCAATGCTTCCTCCAGCACGCGCCGCGTCAATTCGTCACGGGCACGCGCGAATTCCGCGGCATCGATGGTCCCTTTGGCGTGCTCCATCTCAAGCGCGCCAAGCTCGTCTTGGAGCAATCGGGCATTCAGGCGTCCTCGGTCAACCCCCGCAACGGACCGCGGAGCAATCATCAGAGGTCGGATGATCAAACCGATCACCACTAGTGTCAGGGCCGCCGCAGCGGCGACAAAGGCAATCATCGTATTTCCTTCACGCCGGCGTCGGCCAGCAGTTGCCTCGCGCGTTCGATTTGCGCGACATCCAGCGGCACGTCCTGTTGTGTGCTGCGCCGACGCACGTACATCAACAAGAACCCTAACCCCATCACCAGCAGCACGAACGGTCCGACCCATAGGACAGCCGTCTCGGCGTCGAATGGCGGGCGGTAACGCACGTAGTTGCCATAGCGCTGGACCAAATAGTCCTCGATCTGCTGATTGCTGCGCCCCTTCTCCATCATGGTGCGAATCTCGTTGCGAAGGTCGCGCGCCAGATCCGCCTGCGACGCGGCCAGTGATTCGTCCTGGCACACCAAGCAGCGCAGGTTTCGGGTCAGCGCCAGCATGCGTTGCTCAACGGCTTCGTTGCGCACCAGCGGTTGGGCCTCGCCGGCCCAGCCTTGCCCCACACAGGTGATCACAAGCAACAGCGCGAATAGGGATTTCATGACGATAGCCTCTTGATCAACGGCAGCAACTCCTCGGTCATGACGCGGGGCGTAATGGGACCGATGTGCTTATCCACGATGGTTCCGTTGCGGTCGATCACATAGGTTTCCGGAACCCCATAGACCCCGTAGTTGATGCCTACATGCCCGTTGGCATCGACCGCCACCATCTCGTACGGATCGCCGAACTGGGCAAGCCACATGCGCGCGTCGGGCGACGTGTCCTTGTAGTCAAGGCCAATCAAGGGAACATGCAGCGAGCGCGCGTAATCGACCAAAATCGGGTGTTCCTCGCGGCAGGACACACACCACGACGCCCAGACATTGAGCAGCCAGACCTTGCCCTTCATTTGCGACGACGAAAACATCTGTCCGGGGCTGTTGAGTCGCGGAAGGTCGAATGCCGGCGCCTGTTTGCCAATGAGCGGCGAGGGAATCTTGTGCGGGTCATGCGTGAGCCCCGCAGCCAGGAAGGCAAGCAGGATCACAAAGAGCACGAAGGGAATCAGCCAGATGCGTTTCATGATGCCACCACACCCTTCAACGACGCGGTGCGCCGCTGCAACAGGCGATAGCGGCGATCTGCCGCGGCCGTCACGCCGCCTACAGCCATCAACAGGCCGCCCAACCAGATCCAGATCACGAATGGCTTGTAGTACACGCGAACCGCCCAAGCACCGTGATCCAGCGGCTCACCCAGTGAAACGTAGATGTCACGGAAAATCCCCGTGTCAATCGCAGTGTCCGTCATCGGCATTGCGGAGCTGAAGTAATCCCGCTTTTCCGGGTGCAGGACCGCGAAGACCTTGCCGTCGCGCGCCAGCGTCAGCTGGCCCTGAGACGCACGGTAATTCGGCCCTGGGACGATTTGCACGCCCTCGAAGCCCACGGTGTACCCGGCGACTTGGGTGGTATCGCCCGGGGCCATGCGCAGGTCGCGCTCGATCTGGTAATTCTTCACCAGCGCAACGCCGACGATGGCCACTGCCAGACCGAGGTGTGCGAGCTGCATGCCCCAATAGGCCGCCGGCGGGTTGCCGCTGCGCAGGCGCTTGCGAATCTGCAGCAACACTGCACTACCCAGCCACACGGCGGTGAACGCCCCGATTGAGGCGCCCGTACTCCAGTGCCCCATCAGGATCGGCACAATGATCGCCGCCAGCGCGGCCAGAAACGCCGGCCAACGCATCGCCAGCAGCAGGTCAGCCAGCGGCGAGCGCTTCCAGCGCGCCAGAGGACCCACGGCAGCCAGGAGGAACAGCGGAATGACGATCGGCACAAACACGCTGTTGAAGTATGGCGGACCAACCGACAGCTTGCCCAGGCCCAGCGCGTCCATCACCAAGGGGTACAGGGTGCCCAGCAGCACGCAGCCGGTAGCCACAACCAGCAGGACGTTGTTGCTCAGCAGCAGAGTCTCACGCGAGATGAGGTCGAATTTGCCACCCAAGCCGCTGCCCGGCGCGCGCAATGCAAACAGCAAGAGCGAAGCTCCGACGACCAAGGCAAGCAGAAGCAGGATCATGACCCCGCGCCGGGGGTCGGTAGCAAAAGCGTGGATCGACGACAGCACCCCGGAGCGCACCAGGAAGGTGCCGAGAAGCGACAGCGAGAACGCACCGATCGCCAGCAGGACCGTCCAGTTTCGGAAGCTTCCCCGCTTTTCCGTCACCGCCAGCGAATGAAGCAGCGCCGTACCAACCAGCCAGGGCATAAACGATGCGTTCTCCACAGGATCCCAGAACCACCAGCCTCCCCAACCAAGCTCGTAGTACGACCAGTACGAACCCAGAGCAATGCCGATCGTGAGCGAGACCCAGGCTGCCAATGCCCAGGGCCGCGACCATCGCGCCCAGGCTGCGTCCAGACGCCCAGCAAGCAATGCAGCGATCGCGAATGCGAATGCCACGGCAAAGCCCACGTAGCCCATGTACAGCATTGGTGGGTGGCCAACGAGGCCCGGGTCTTGCAGCAGGGGGTTCAGGTCACGCCCATTCAGGGCAGCCGGCAACAGCCGCACAAAGGGGTCCGACGTGATGTTGATGAACACGAGAAAGCCGGTGGCGATCAAGCCGAGGACCCCAATGACGCGCGCCACCATTTCGTCGGGCAGGCTGCGCGAGAGGATCGACACGGCAAAGGTCCAACCGGTAAGCATGAGCAGCCACAGCAAGAATGATCCCTCGTGACCGCCCCAGGTGGCGGCGAACTTGTAGATGGTGGGCAGCTGCGTGTTGGAGTTCTCGGCCACATAACGGACCGAAAAATCATCGCTCAGGAACGACCACACAAGACAGGCGAAACTGACCAGAACAAGCAAAAACAGCGCCTGCGCGGCCGGGCGGGCCAGGGCAATCCAGTTGCGATTGCCGCGCCAGGCGCCAATCAGTGGCAGCACGCCCTGCAGCAGGGCAACCGGCAGCGCCAGCAAGATCGCATAACGTCCGAGTTCGGGAATCATTTTTGTAGTGTCCTTGAAGCTTCGCGGGCCTGGACGATGGCGTCCTTGGCCTCAGGAGGCATGTAGTCGGCGCTGTGCTTGGCCAGCACCTGCGTCGCTCGAAATTGGCCGTGCGGTCCGAGGGTGCCCTGCGCAACGACGCCTCGGCCCTCGGCGAACAGGTCGGGAAGGATTCCCGTATAGGTGACAGGTACCTGCTTCGCAGTGTCGGTAATGACAAAATGCACGGTCATGCCGTCGCGCCGCAGACTGCCCTTCTCGACAAGTCCGCCGAGGCGGAACATGGCCGCGTGTGGCGCCTGTCCGTCGACGATCTGGCTCGGCGTGACGAACAGCGCGATCGAGCCGTTAAGCGCGCGCAGCACCAGCGTGGAGGCGATGGCCAGGGCAATGAGGCCAAGGGCGATCAACCCCAGCCGACGATGACGGGCTTTCATGCCAACCGCTCCTGTAACTCCTGCAACTCCTGCAACTCCAGTCGGTCCACGACCCCGCGACGTCGCAGCGCACCCAGCGCGGCGCTGCGACGACCGCGCAAGCCGACGATTTCAATGACCAGTGCCAGGGCGCACGACAGCACACTGCCCCAGACGTATGGGCCGTAGCCCCCCATGGCGAAAAATTCAGCCGCTGAATGCCAGATCATGTTTGGACCTCCCTGAGTCGATGCACCCATTCCGTACCGGATTCGCGCTCAAGGATGATGACCCGCACGCGAACAAGTACGACAGCAATCGTGTACATCCATGCGGCGAAGGCCATGAGCAGCATGCCGGCGAGCATGGTCATGGCCATCGACGGCGCGTGGGTGAGCGACACCGACGCACCCTGATGCAAGGTGTTCCACCATTGAACCGAAAAATAGATGATGGGAATGTTGACCGTGCCAACCAGTGCCAGCACGCCGCAGGCGCGGTCGGCCCGCTGCGGGTCGTCGATCGCCGCGTGCAGCGCCAGAAATCCGAGATACAGGAACAGGAGAATGAGTTCAGAGGTCAAGCGCGCGTCCCACACCCACCACGTGCCCCACATCGGCTTACCCCACAGGGAGCCGGTGACCAGCGCCAGCGCCGTGAACATGGCTCCTGTTGGCGCCAGAGCCAGCGACATCATGCCCGACAGCCGTGTGCGAAAGCTCAGGCCCAGTGCCGACCAAAAGGCCATCACCAAATAGATGAACATGGACATCCACGAGGCCGGCACGTGCAGGAAGATGATGCGGTATCCATCGCCCTGCTGGGCATCGGGCGGGGCCACGAAAAAGCCGATCCATAGCCCGGTCACGCAAGCCACCAGCGCCAGTGCGGAAAACCAGGGAATCAGCCTGCCAGCCAACGGGTAGAAGGTTGCCGGACTGGCGTAGCGATACCAGGAGACTCTTGCGTTTTTCATTCGAGTGCGATCCTCACTGCGGCGGTGGTCGCGAGCGGCCCGAAAAATGCGGCGACAACCAGCATCGCGCCGAGTAGCGCGAAATGGCCCCAATAATCGAGTCCGGCCGCCTGTGCGGCGACCGCCCCGGTCCCAAAAATCAATGCCGGCACATACAGCGGCAACACCAACAAGGCGAGCAACGCCCCGCCCCCGCGCAGCCCGAGGGTCAACGCCGCACCGATGGCACCGATAAGGGCCAAGAGCGGCGTGCCAATCAGCAAGCCGAGTGTCAGAAGGGCCAACGCCGGGGTATCCAGCTGGTATTGCAGCCCCAACACCGGGGCCAGGACCACCAGTGGCAGCCCCGCCACCACCCAGTGCGCGCCGATCTTGCCCGCGATGAGCCACGCCAGGGGTGTCGGCGATAGCGCCATTTGCTCAAGCGTGCCGTCGGCATAGTCATCAGCGAACAGACGATGCAGACCGAGCAGGGTTGACAGCAGCGCTGCGACCCAAAGAACGCCAGGTCCAATGGTGCGAAGCAACGCGGGCTGCGGGCCGCCGCCGAGCGGAAACAGACTGGCGACAATCACGAAAAAAAACATCGCGGTCACCGCATCGCTGCGACGGCGCATCGCAAGCAAAAGCTCCCGTCTCAACATCGCCAGAAGGGCTGTCTTCATGGTTTACAAATCCAGCTCGCGGCCGCCCGACAATCCGATCGTCTGGTGGCTGGTCAGCACAGCGAGGCCGCCCGCGTGCAAGTGCTCCTCGACGAGTTCGCCGATCAGATCCACCGCACTGGTGTCGAGCGCCGAAAGTGGCTCGTCGAGGATCCACAATGCAGCCGGGCGCAGCAACAGGCGGGCAAGCAACGCACGCCGGTGCTGACCCTGAGACAGTGCGCGCAGGGGCAGATCTTCCCTGCCCCGCAGGCCCAGGCGCGCCAGTGCCTTGAGCACAGGCACCTCGTCCAGATGCTGGCCATCGAGGGCCGCGGCCAGACGAAGGTTCTCCAGCGCGCTGAGGTCTTCCTTCAGGCCGCTGCGGTGCCCCAGATAGAGCACCGCGCCTCGGAAATCATCGCCGGCGCGCGCCAGCTCCGAGCCGTTCCAGCGCACCACGCCATCGTGGGGGACAGCCAGCCCTGCCAGCAACCGCAACAAGCTGGTCTTGCCGGCGCCGTTGGCCCCGCGCACGTGCAGCCATTCACCCGCGCTGAGGCCGAAATCCAGACCGCGAAAAAGCATGCGCGTACCACGCTCACAGGCCAGCCCTTCCACCCGGAGGGTGTTGGCGACGGCGTTCATCTGGCCCATCCCTGCCGGAGCACTGCTTGCCCCGGCACCCATCGTGTCGGGCACCGGAAAGCCAATCGTAAGCGGACAACACGGTTGCACATGGATCTCAACAGAGCGAAGACTTCGAACACCTTCAGTTGCAATCTATTGCATGCAATCAAGGCCAGTTTTGATGCTGGTCAACCCGATCCAAACTTGCCGCGGCATGTGTCGGGAGCCACGCACGCACCGGCATTTGCTTGACCTGCATCAAGCCCGAGGTATGGCGCCCTACCTAGACTTGGGCCGACTCTGTGCACGCGTGTTTGCGCGCACCCGCGTCGATCGCTCATGTACCGCTGTGCCGCGCCCACCTAGCCTCGTCTGCAAACGCCCCTGATGGCATCGACAATACGCCCGCCGCTGGCCGTGGGCGCGCTCGCCGTGATCACGATCATCGCGATCTCGGTATCCGTCACGTTGCTTCTGGCGGATTTGCGCCACCGCGCCACCACCCGCGACAGCCAGGAAACGACGAGCCTGACTCGCATGCTGGCCGAGCAGACTGCGCAGGCCTTCAAGCGCACCGACGTTGCGCTGCGCAGCGTCGACGAGCGCTTGCAGTCGCCATTCGTCAGCCAACTCGCACTCGACAGCCTTCCGGTGCACCTTCTCCTGCTGTCGCGCTTGTCCGGCATGGGACAGGCTGGTGCACTCTTTATCGCCGATGCCCAGGGTCGGGTGGTGAGTTCGTCGCGGCAGTTTCCAGCACCGGCGCTGTCCGTGGCGGATCGCCCATATTTCAAGGCATTCGTCGACAATCGGCGCAGCAGTCTCGTCATTGATGCGCCGGTGCAAAGCCGCGCCACGGGTGCGTGGACCGTGCATGTGGCACGGCCGCTGCGCAGCGCGGACGGACGTCTGCGCGGCGTCGTCGTCGCCGCCATCCGCACGGACCAGTTGGAACGACTGTTTGGCTACATGAAGCTCGATTTCATGCGGCCGGTTGCGCTGTACCTGAGTGATGGCCGGTTGATTGCGAGTGTCCCACATCGCGACGCGGAGATTGGCGAACCAGCGCCCGAACTGCAGGGCGTGCGCGTCCCGCCGCCGGGCGCCGTCGGCGTGTTTGACCACTTCGCAGCGGGAGGTGCCGACCAGGTGTTTGCGCTGGAGCGCATTGAAGGATTGCCGCTCATGGTCGGGGTCACCGACAATGTGGCGCAGACCCTGGCGGCGTGGCGCGAGACCGCCATTCCCATCGGCGCCGGCGCCTTGCTGGTCTGTGCGCTGATCGGCGTTGCAGCAGGATTTTTGGCGATTGAGCTCAAGCGAGGCGAGCAGCTCAACCTCGCACTGCAAGAAGCCGACAGCCGCTGGCGCCTGACGCTCAACTCGGTGATGGATGCGATCGTCTCGATTGATGCCGAGCAAAACATTGTGATGTTCAACCCGGCAGCCGAGCGCATGTTCGGCATTCCCGCAGACCGCGCCATCGGCAAGCCGCTTGCTACGCTGCTGCCGCAGCGCTTGCGCGAGGCGCACGAAACGCATGTGCGCGCGTTCATGGCTTCGGGCATGTCATCGAGAGCGATGGCTCCGCTCATCGAGATCCTCGGATTGCGTGCCGACGGCACGGAATTTCCCGTCGAGTCCGCAATCTCGCAGACTGAAATTGCAGGCAAAGTGCAGCTGACTGCCATGCTCAGGGACGTGACCGAGCGGCGTCGGCGTGAAGCCGAACTGCGATCGATGAATGAGGAGCTGCGACGGCTCTCTATCGCCCAGCAAACCGTGCGCGAGGAGGAACGGGCGAGGATTTCGCGTGAGCTGCATGATGACCTTGGTCAACAGCTCACCGGCATCAAGCTCGACCTGAGCTGGCTCGGCGGCCGCTTGAAGGAGGGGCGTCAGCCGGCGCCGGAGACCCTCGACTCGATGCGCCGCTTGCTCGACGGCGCCATTGGTGCAGTCCGCCGCATTTCCACCGAATTGAGGCCACGCATCCTGGACGATCTGGATTTTGAGGATGCCATCGCCTGGCAGGTCGGCGAGTTTGCACGCCGCAGCAAGCTTCAGGTCGATCTCAAGCTGGCTGCGGCGTCGCTGGTGCATGGCGACGCGGTCGCCACGGCATTGTTTCGCATCGTGCAGGAATCCCTGACGAACATCGCTCGCCACGCCGAGGCCACGATGGTTCGCATTCACCTGGAGCAGTGCGCCGATGGACTGTGCCTGCAGGTCACCGATGACGGCCGCGGATTTTCCCCCGGGGCGCGCTCCAGCGGCATCGGACTGCTCAGCATGCGCGAGCGAGCCACCGCGCTGGGCGGGACGTTCACCATCCGCCCCGGTTCTGCCGGTGGCACGACAGTTGAGGTGCGCATCCCGATTACCGACGAGCCCCAGCCAGAAACCGCTGGAGAACCGCTATGAACAAAGTCGACGTTCTGGTTGCCGACGACCACGCAATCATCCGTAACGGACTGCGCAACATTCTGGACGACACGGAGGATTTGTGCTGCGCCGCAACAGCCGACAACGGCAACACGCTGTTGTCCCTGGTGCGCACGCGCGACTGGGGACTGCTGGTACTTGACCTGTCGATGCCGGGACGCAACGGATTGGAGTTGATCAAACTGGTCAAGGCCGAGCGCCCCCGCCTGCCGATCCTGGTCTTCACCATGCATCAGGAGGAGCAGTACGCGGTACGCGCGATCCGTGCCGGGGCCGCCGGCTATTTGACCAAGGAATCGGACGGCGATCTCCTGCTTGTCGCCATGCGCAAGGTCGCTGCAGGCGGCGTCTACGTCAATGCGAAGGTGGCCGAATTGCTGGCCACGGAAGTCTCGCACTCGCATTCGGCGCCAACCCACACCTTGTTGTCCAACCGCGAGTTCGAGATTTTCACGCGCATCGTCAACGGCCGCAGTCTCACCGAGATCGCGGAGGAGCTCGCGCTGAGCGTCAAAACCGTCAGCACACACAAATCCCACATCCTGGAAAAAATGGGACTCACGCACCAGGTCGAGCTGGTGCGCTACGCCTTGAACCACGGATTGGTCGACAGTGCGCCCGACTAGGCGGGGCGCGCAGCATTGCTGTTGTCCGCTGCTGTGCCATCTCGATTGAGCGGCGCCCGCCACAGTCGACGCCACTCCTCGCGGTCAGGTTTTTGATCCGTCTTTTTCTCGCCACAAGGCGAGCCGCCGGTGCCGCTTGCGCATTTGGCTGACCGACCCCCAGATTACTTCGCCCTGACTACCAGCGCCGTCAATCGGAGGATAAGGCGCGCCTGCTCACAGGATCGATCGCCAATTTCCATCAATTCGCGCGAACTTGGCTCTGCACAACACGATCACTTCGTGTTTTCTGATGCCGAATCAGATTTTTCTGATGGGCAATTTGATCGGCTTCCGATAGTGCATCAGGGTTATCCCCATCAACAATCTCCACCAGACGTTGCGATTCGCCGAACCGCGATTCGTACGCATGCAATCTTCGATCCTAAAGGTGGACACCATGATGCACAGATCCTTGATCACCCTCGCTGCCAGTGCGGCAGCGCTCAGCTTATTCGTCCTCGCACCATCGGCGCACGCCGATGCGGGCAAGGATCTCGCCCGCTCCCATGGCTGCTTTACCTGCCACGCCATGTCCGGCACGAAGGTTGGCCCAGCCTTCGACGCCATCGCGGCCAAATTCGCGGGCAAGACGGATGAGGAGAGCACCTTGGTGAATGCCATCAGGCATGGCGAGACCGGGACTTTCGGCGCCATGGCGATGCCGGCCAACCCCGCGCTCAGCGAGGCTGATGCCAAGGTCATCGCGGACTGGATCGCAACTCTCAAGAAATAGGCCAAACAGCGCCCGGAACCCATCCGCCTACGTCACGACAGCGATACCTCAGCCAACTCCAGGGAGCACACCGTGCAGTTCATCCGAAAACTCATTCTTGCCGCCGGCCTGATTCTCGCCGGATGGGGGGCTACGGCTTTCGCCGCCGACCCGATCAACTTGCCGGCGATGGGCGAGTCGAACCCCGCCTTGTCAACACCAGCGATGGTCTCCAAGCAAAAATTGGCTGAAGACGCCAAATGCACGCGCTGCCATGATGAAAACGAGGCCAAGCCGATCCTGTCCATTTTTCAGACCAAGCACGGCGTGACGGCAGATCCGCGCACGCCAACCTGCCAGTCCTGTCACGGCCCGAGCCTGGCCCACTTGGCTGGTCCAGTCAACGGCAAGATCGCACCGCCTGACGTGCGTTTCAACAATGACAACTACCCCGAATCCAGCGCCAGCCAGCGCGCTGCGGCGTGCCTGACCTGCCACAAGGGCACGCAACGCGCGCATTGGGACGGTAGCCCCCACCAAGTCAACGGTCTGGCCTGCAATGACTGCCACGTCATCCATAGCCCGGTCGACAAGGTGCGCAGCCGCATGACCCAGCCTCAGGTCTGCTTCACCTGCCATAAGGCTCGCCGCGCCGACATCCAGAAGATCTCGCACCACCCCATCGGCAACGGAAAGATGGTCTGCTCTGACTGCCACAACCCGCACGGCTCGGTCGGCCCGGATCTGATGAAAAAGGCCACGATCAACGCAACCTGCTGGACCTGCCACGCGGACAAGCGCGGGCCTTTCCTGTGGGAACACCAGCCCGTCACCGAAAACTGCACGGACTGCCACACGCCGCATGGCTCGAACATTGCGCCTTTGCTGAAGTCACGTCCCCCATTCCTGTGTCAGGAATGCCATGACGGCCCCCATGCCAGCATCAACCCAGCCGGCCCCGGCATTGCCGGAGCGCAGGTTCCTGGCACCGGGTACATCGGCGCGCCAAACCCGACGGCGACCACCGCTGGCCGCGCCTGCCTGAACTGCCACGTCATGGTCCACGGCTCCAACAGCCCGGCCGGTGCGTTCCTGTTCCGCTAAATAACGAGGATCACGCCATGAAAAGCATGAAACCCGCGCTGTCTGCAAAGCCACTGGTCATTGCACTCCAAAGCGCCCTTGCAACACTCGCCGTCCTGTCGCTGACCACGGTTGCCCGAGCCGACGATGACGTCGCCCGACTGACCAACCCCACGAATTCGATCGAAATTGGTGGCGCCTACACGGACAGCAGTTCGGCCCAGTTCGGCCAGTACAACGGCCTGTCCAAGTCCGGCGTGAGCCTGATTGGCAACGTTGACCTGCGCGGCGGCGATGCCTACGGCCAAAAACCAGGCACGATGCGCTGGTCGCTCGAGGGGACCAACTTGGGCTTGAGCGACCGCTACCTCGGGGGATCCCTGTCCAACCAGGGAACCTGGGAACTCGGTCTGAGCTACCAGCAGCTGCGCCACTACCAGACCGACTCCTACCAGACCCCCCTGCAAGGCGACCGCGGCGGCAACACCTTCACGATGCCTGCCGGATTTGGATTGGTCAATGAGGCCAGGGGCTCAACGGGCACGCAGGCCCTAACTGCCACGCAACAGGCGTTTTTCCAAACCAAGGATGTCTATTCGGAGAAGGACATCGCGCGCTTCAACGCGCTGCACAATTTCGGGCCGAACTGGGACCTGCGCTTTAACTGGCAACACATTACGCAGTCCGGTGCGAAGCTCATGGGCTCCGGCACCGACAATTCGGCCACCACCACGCAGTTCACCCTTGCCGGCTACACCCCGAAAAACGAAGGCGTGCAGCTTCTGATGAACCCGACCGAGTACAAGATCGACAACTTCACGCTGTCGCTCGACTGGTCTGGCGAAAAGGGATTCTTCACCGGTAGCTTCCTCGGTTCGCGGTTCCGCGACAACTACGACGCGGTGTACTTCTCCAATCCGTTCGTGAACCAGAAGGTTGCCAACGGCACCCTGTTCAGCGGCCCCTATCCGACGGACATGCTGAGCACGGCTCCGGACAACAATGACAACCAGATCAGCCTCATGGGCGGCTACAACCTGACGCCAAGCACCAAGCTGGTCGGTGGTTACTCGTACGGACGCAACACCCAGAACGCCGCCTTTACGTACGAGCCGGTGCTGATGCAATCCGGCGCGTCGCCGGTCGGCTCGCTTGACGGCCTGGTGGTCAACACCCACGCCGACGCCCGATTGACCAACCAGACCACCCAGGCCCTGCGCCTGTCGGCCGGCGTGGTCTATAACAAGCGCGACAACCAGACAGCATCCAATGTCTATCCGTTCTTCACCCTGGGTGGCGATCCAGCATCCCCGGTCAACGTTCCGATCAGTCACAGCACGGCTGATACCGACGTGGCCGGCGACTACACCATCAGTCAGAGCCAGCATGTGCATCTCGGCCTGAAGAACGAGACGACGAAACGGTGGTGCGACAACACGGTCGCGGTGATTCAGGGTGAGACGCTGGCGGGAATTCCAACTTACTACACGACGACGTCCTGTGCGCAAGTCCCCAAGGAAAGCGAGAACAGTCTCCTGGCGAACTATCGCCTGAAAGCAACGGAGAACCTGAATTTCAACGTTGGATACAACTACGCTGACCGGAAGTCAACGCTGAACTCGACCTTCTACAACCCGATGCAGGCATTCGACGAAGGTTACGAAAATCCGGGCTTCGTGGCTTACTTCGATGCTTCGCGCAAACGCAACCAGGGACGCGTGTCCGCCAATTGGCAGGCGACGCCGGCACTGAACCTCAGCCTGAGCGGAAACTTCGCCAGCGACTCGTACTACGACTCCGCATTGGGTGTGCAGGGCGGCCATGAGGCCAACGTCAACCTCGACTCGAGCTACCAGGCTTCGGCCAACACCCTGCTTTCGGCCTACGCAACCTGGCAATGGCGCAAGCGCGACATGTTCGACTACAGCTACCGGGTCAACGGCACGACCGCCAAACCCTATTACTGGGTCAACGGTCTGCGTGACAATGCACTCACGCTGGGCATCACGGCAAAGCACGATGGCATGCTCAACGGAAAGCTCGGCTTGGCGGCGGATCTGTCTTACTCCCTCGACAATACCGGATATTCAAGCTTCATCCTGCCGGGACAGACCACCACGTGCAACACCGGGGGCACGAGCGGCTACAACTGCGGCAGCATTCCAGACATTCACACCGAGATTGCGACGCTGAAGCTAACCGGGAACTACAAGGTCGACAAACAGAATTCCTTCCTGTTCGGCTACCTGTACCAGAAGCTGAATTCGAACGACTATCTCTACAACTTCTACCAGTACGGCTACACATCAACGTCGACGATGCCCGCGAATCTTCAAAACCCGAGTTACTCGGTCAACGTGATCTTCGTGGCCTACCGCTACACGTTCATGTGACGCGCACCGCACGGTGGTGGACGCCGCTTAAGGCGCGCACCACCGCTGCCCCGCACGTCTTCTTGTCTCTTCCACCGCAACACGCAGCCTCGAAGGAGGCTGCGTGTTGTTGCTTACGGGTCGATCTTCGCCTGTAGCGCGACAGGGGCTGCCCCCACGCGCGCATGCGCAACTTATTTGAGCTTCGTGCCCGAAGCCTTCGCGTAGGCGTCCAGTGCCGGACCGAGGTTTGCCGGCTTTTCGGCCTGCCCGGCCAGTTGGGCTGCTGCCTGCAATTGGGTGTCGGACAGCTCCGGGCGCAGTTTCTGAAGGGCCTGCACCGCATGGTTGTTGGTTGACGGATCGCCATGGGCCGAGACGCTGTACAGTGCATAAGCGATGACCGGTGACTGTGGCACCCCCACTCCACGCTCATACAGCGCGCCCAGGTTGTACTGGGCACTGGCTTCCCCCTGCAGGGCCGATCTGCGGAACCAGTCGGCCGCCTGCAAGTCGTCCCGGCTCACCCCGCGCCCGTGCTCGTAAAGAAGGCCGAGGTTGTTTTGGGCATGGATCTCACCGTGCTCGGCAGCCTTGCGATACCACGTGGCGGCCTGTGCATCGTCCTGCGGCACGCCATAGCCCTTTTCCAGCAACCAGCCGAGACTGAACTCGGCATCGACGACGCCCTGGTCAGCGGCCTTGCGGTACCAGGCAGCAGCCTGCGCATAGCTTTGGGGCACGCCGAATCCGTTTGCATACAGCCAGCCCAGGTTGTCCTGGGCATCCGGCATACCCTGGGCCGCAGCCTCGGCAAACCAGGTCGCCGCGTGCTCGTTGCTGCGTTCGACGCCCAGGCCTTTTTTGTACAGAAGCCCGAGCTGATCCTGTGCCCGTGCATCCCCCTGTTCGGCTGCCCGTCGCAGCCACAGCGCTCCCTGTGCCGGATCTTGCGGCAGCCCCTGTCCACCGACATACATGGCCCCGAGGATCTGTTGCGCTTGGCTCTGCCCTTGCTCTGCTGCTTTCGTAATCCACGCTGTGGCCTTGGCGTCGTCGCGTTCAACTCCGCGGCCACGACGGTACAAAAGCCCCAAGCGTGTCTGAGCCAGAGCGTTGCCCTGTAGCGCCGCTTTTGACAACCAGAATACCGCCTTCGCGTCATCCTGGGGCAAGCCCACGCCGCGCTCGTAGAGCAGACCGAGATTCGTCTGGGCCAGCACATTGCCCTGCATCGCGGCCTTGGCAAACCAGCCTGCGGCTTGCGCGTCGTCACGCGCCACGCCCTGTCCACCGGCGTAGAGCACGCCCAGGGCGTACTGACCTTGGGCGAAGCCCTGATCGGCCGCGCGCCGGTACCACGCCGCTGCCTGCTTGAAGTGATGCCCGGAATCGAAATACGTGCCGAGCCAGAACTCGGCCCCTGCGTCTCCATCACCGGCTGCCGCCTGCAGTTTGTCAAGACTGGCGGCGTTGCCCCGCATGGCCTGCGCCGCAAGATCGCGGGCCTTCAGGACCGCCTGCGCCGAACTGGTCGTTGCACAGACCGTCAGCGCAAACACACAAGCACCCAGCAGGGTGCGTCGAGGCCGGAAATTGGGGGGCATGATGAAATGGAATTGAACGCGCCGACGCGGGCGCAAGATGCCTGCATTCTCACCCCGATCCGGTCCTCCACGCCAGCCCTTTTGTGCCCATGCGTGCCAGGCTAGCCAAGCCCAGGAACAGAGCATCGCATTGGGACGCCACACGCCATTGCAGCTGGATCGACAACAGCCATGGAAGCCTCGATCAACGAGGCTGATAGCCATCACTGGCGTTGGCTTCAAGCGTGGGGCAATTCATGCGACACGCCAAACTCCGCTTTGCCCAGTACAAGCCCAAGCATATCGATGAACGCGCGGGTTTTGGCCGGCATCAGTTTGCGGCCCGGAAACACGGCCCAAGCGGTGGGTGACGGAAGACACCAATCCGGAAGCACGCGCTGCAATGCACCGCGCTGCACATCGGGCAGCGCGAAGTAATCCGACACGCCCACGATTCCCGCGCCGGCACGGGCAAGTCGAATCAGCAGCTCGGGCGAGTTCGCACTGGCACGGCCTCTGGGGACACCCGTCCACCGATGCTTACCCCTCAACAGCGTCCACGTCGCCGGCTCCCCGCCACTGCTCAACAGCCGCACGGACTCATGCCGCTCGAGGTCGTCGGGACTTTGAGGCTCGCCATGTGCGGCCAAGTAGGCAGGTGCGGCATAAAGTCCGCTGGGAAATGCGGCCAGCCTGCGAGCGGCCAGCAAGCTGTCGTCGGGCAACGCGCCCATGCGCACAACGACATCAAAACCCTCACTCAACAAGTCCACGCGACGGGGAGACAAATCCAGCTCGAGGGCAATGGCTGGATGCAGTGCGACGAACGCGGCCAGCGTGTCGGCCAACAGCAAGTTGGCGAAGTCACTTGGCATGGATACACGCAGCCGGCCCGTGGGTATCGCCTGGCGATGCTCGCTCAGCGCGGTCACCGCATCCACCTCGGCCGCGACCTGGCGCGCATGCTCGAGCAGCTGCCCGCCCAATTCGGTCAAGGCCTGGCGGCGCGTCGTTCGCAACAGAAGGCGCTCGCCCAAGCGCGCCTCCAGGCCCGCCAACCGACGCGACACCGTGGACTTGGGCATGCCGAGCCGATCGGCAGCGCGGCTGAAGCTGCCAAGTTCAGCCACGATCGCAAAGATGAGCAGGTCGTTCGGGTCGACATGACGGAATGATTGTTCCATAGGCGGAACAATATTAACCGTTTTCATGGCTTTCATGTCCCTAAAGAGACGAATAAAGTGGATGCCTCTCCGCAATCCCTCATGAAAACAGACCAAGGTATCCGCATGAACATTCTGCAAGTCAATGCCAGTGCCCGCCGCGAAGGCTCCAATTCCACGCGCGTAGCCAACACCATCGTGGCTCACCTGCAAGCACGCAACCCCGTGGCGCGGGTGACCATCCGCGACCTGGCCATCACGCCCCACCCCCTATTGGACGAACGCGCCCTAGGCGCACTGTTCACCCCGGCCGAGCAGCGCAGCCCGGAACAAGCCGAGCGTGTGGCTCTGGACGACGCGCTGATCGCCGAGATCCAGCAACACGACACGATCGTGCTTGGCGTACCCATGTACAACTTTGGCATTCCGGTTCAGCTCAAGAACTGGATTGACGCCATTGCGAGGGCAGGCGTGACGTTCCGGTATTCAGAGCAAGGACCCGAAGGCCTTTTGGCAGGCAAGACGGTGTATGTGGCCTTGGCACGCGGCGGCCGCTACCGCAACACGCCGAACGACTCCCAAGTCCCCTACCTGAAAACCGTGCTGGGTTTCCTGGGCATGACCGACGTGCGCTTCATCTATGCCGAAGGTTTGGCCATGGGCCCGGAAGCGCTTGAAAGAGGTCTTGCCGAAGCCCAGGCCGACATGAAAGCCGCCGTAGCCTGATTGCCGCCTTGAAAGCCGGCGTGCGGGTTGCCCCGCATCCTGTACACCCGAACCCGAAAGCTCCGCACCATGCACACACCGTCTGACCGCCAAGCCGTGCACCAACCGCGCCGCGTGGAGCGCCTGATCGCGGGCCAGGCCACCTCCGACGGCGCGGGCGTCAAGCTCACCCGCGTGCTCACCCAATCCCTCCAGCGCCGGCTCGATCCGTTCCTGATGCTGGACGCCTTCGGAAGCGACAATCCTGAGGACTACATTGCCGGCTTCCCCGACCACCCCCATCGCGGCTTTGAAACCGTGACCTACATGATTGCCGGTCGCATGCTGCACCGCGACAGCGCCGGCCACGAAGGGCTGCTGGAAAATGGCGGAGTGCAATGGATGACCGCCGGTCGTGGCGTCATCCACTCCGAGATCCCACAGCAGGAAGACGGCGTGATGGAAGGGTTCCAGCTTTGGCTGAACCTGCCGGCGCGCGACAAAATGCGCGCTCCCTGGTATCGTGATTTCAAGGCGGATGAATTGCCCAAATTCGTGTCGGCGCAAGGTGTCGCGGTCACCGTGATCGCCGGTACAAGCGGCGAGGTCACCGGCGCCGTCACGCGCGAAGCCACCGCGCCGCTGTACCTCGACTTGCACCTGCCGGCCGGATCGCAGTTCGCGCAAATCGTGCCACCCACGCACAACGCCTTTGTCTACGTGTACCGCGGCGAAATCCGGATCGGGGGCCAGGCCGTCCCCGCGCAGCGCATGGCTTTGCTCGCCAACGACACATCCGCCGACGGCGTGGTGATTGAGGCTCCAGGTTCTGCCAGAGCCCTGCTCATTGCGGGCCACCCGCTGAACGAACCGATTGCCCAATACGGCCCGTTCGTCATGAACACCAATCAAGAAATCTATCAGGCACTCAGCGACTTCCGCGACGGACGCCTGGGGGAGGCCGCCAGCCCTGCGCCTGGCGATAAATCGATCAAATAGAACGAAAACGGAGGTTTGGTTCAGGCGCGCGCCCCTGCGCGGGACGTCAAAGCGCGTTGCGGCTGACCATCATCCGCGAGCGATGCACGGGCGCGGCACACCGTCACATGCTTCCCGCCTTCGTCATGCGGCATCCGGTGGATGCATACGCCCGAGGCTCGTCGCGGACGTTCGTCGACGCAATGCACACCGCATGGGTCGCTGAGGCCGTGGATTGCGCGCGCCGCGCCATCGATCCATGCGGCGCATGCTGGCAACCAGCGGCAACCCGCAGCAAAAGCGTTCCCCATGACGATGCCGCAATACGGCGCATACCCAGCCACGCTATCCTCAGACCCATGCACGAAATCCTCAAGGTTTCAAATCTCTCCAAGACGTATGCCTCCGGCTTTCATGCCTTGAAGGGCATCAATCTGACCATTCGCAGCGGCGAGATCTTCGCGTTGCTCGGGCCCAATGGCGCAGGCAAGACGACCCTGATCAGCATCATCTGCGGCATCGTCAATCCGAGTGCGGGTTCGGTGACCGTCGACGGCCACGACATCCTGCGTGAGTACCGCGCAGCTCGGTCCCTGATCGGACTGGTTCCGCAAGAACTGACGACGGATGCCTTCGAGACGGTATGGGCGACGGTCTCCTTCAGCCGCGGCTTATTCGGCAAGCCCCGCAATCCCCGATATGTCGAGACGGTCCTGAAATCCCTCTCTTTATGGGACAAGAAGGACAACAGGATCATGACTCTTTCAGGGGGCATGAAGCGCCGCGTACTCATCGCCAAGGCGCTCGCCCACGAGCCGAAAATCCTGTTCCTGGACGAGCCGACGGCCGGTGTCGATGTCGAGCTCCGACGCGACATGTGGCAGCTGGTGCGTGAACTGCGCGACACAGGAGTGACCGTGATCCTGACGACCCACTACATCGAGGAGGCCGAAGAGATGGCCGATCGCATCGGCGTCATGAGCAAGGGGGAGCTGATCCTCGTGAAGAACAAGAAAGACCTGATGCACGAACTCGGCAAGAAGCAACTCGAGCTGCAGCTGCAACAGCCTTTGCCGAACCTACCTGCCGCACTCTCGATCTATCCCCTGGAGCTGTCGAAGGATGGGCTTGAGTTGACATACACGTATGACGCCCAGGACGAGAGCGTCGGCATTGGGGTGCTCTTGAAAGCTCTGAGCGATGCGGGAATCCAGTTCAAGGATTTGCACACAACGCAGTCTTCCCTTGAAGATATCTTTGTGGGCTTGGTGAGAGAACCTCAATGAACCTCCATGCAGTTCGTACGATCTACGCGTTCGAGATGGCGCGCGCCAGGCGAACCATGATGCAAAGCATCCTTTCCCCCGTGATTTCAACATCGCTCTATTTCGTCGTCTTCGGAGCAGCACTCGGCTCACGGATCCCGACCGTCGGCTCGATCAGCTACGGCGCGTTTATCGTGCCGGGGCTCGTCATGCTGTCCCTGCTGACGCAGAGCATCTCGAATGCGTCCTTCGGCATCTATTTTCCCAAGTTCAGCGGCACGATCTATGAACTCCTGTCGGCGCCCGTGTCCTATGTCGAGATCGTCCTGAGTTACGTTGGCGCTGCCGCGTCGAAGTCCATTGCCCTTGGACTCATCATCCTTGCAACGGCGGGCCTCTTCGTTCCATTGCGCGTCGAGCACCCGCTATGGATGCTCACCTTCCTCGTCTTGACAGCGGTCACGTTCAGCCTTGTGGGTTTCATCATCGGCATATGGGCAGACGGGTTTGAAAAGCTGCAGGTCGTGCCGCTTCTGATCGTGACCCCGTTGACGTTCCTCGGCGGGAGCTTCTACTCGATCGACATGCTGCCTCCCCTGTGGCGCACGGTGGCGTTGTTTGATCCCGTGGTGTACCTGATCAGCGGATTTCGCTGGAGCTTTTACGGGATCGCGGACGTCAACGTGGGCATCAGTCTTGGGATGACGGCGGCCTTCCTGGCAATCTCGCTAGCTGTCGTCGCATGGATCTTCAAGACAGGATACCGGCTCAAGGCCTAATCCGCCCTCAAACGCTGATTTGGACGGGCGCTCAGCGAGCACGGCTCCGCGCTTTGCGTCGACCGCTGCCATGCGGCCCCGATCCGGCAGCCGTCGATGTCATGCCCCAAGCGGCGCATGATTGCGCGACCTTCAACACGGCACGCCTCCTGCACCGACATCGCTTGGCGAGCATCGTTGGCCCCGGCACGGATCCTCGCGCGCATTCCACACTCTGCTCGAGCGTGCCCAGGAGCCAGCCATCGAGAATGAGGACTCAAGTGGGTCGCGGCTTGGCGCTTCGATCTGCCACGCTGACGCGCGCTTCGTTGATCGTGATGCGCGGCAGTCACATTCCAGACCACAAGGCTTGGCTATATGCTCAAGAATCCCATCGCCGATTAGGATGAGCCAATCGATCCATCGGCGGGGCTTCTCGGCGCGAACTGTGGAGGGGGCCGATCGGTCCGACCTGGGTCGTGCGAACCCGGATCGCCATCCCCGCCGAAGCTCTGTTTTCGACCATGGCAGTGAAATGCGACGCAATGCCATTGCGGTCCAACATGCACGCACGGATCACTTCACGAATCTAGGAGCCCACGATGGACCTGCAAACCGATGTGCTTGATGCCAAAGGCGCGGTGGATTTGACTTCAGAGGCCATCCTTCAACAGCTCGGCAGCAGTCTCGATGGACTGAGCCAGGCCGAGGCGCAGCAGCGCCTGATCCGTTTCGGCGCCAACAGCCTGCCCGAGGCCAAGGAGAGTCTGCTCAGAAAGCTGCTGCACTATTTTTGGGGACCCATTCCCTGGATGATCGAAATGGCTGCGCTGCTGTCGGCACTCGTGCGCCATTGGACAGATTTCGCCATCATTGTGCTTCTGCTTTTGTTCAATGCAGGGGTGGGGTTTTGGCAGGAATACAAGGCTTCGAGCGCGCTGGACGCACTGAAAAAGCAACTGGCCCTCAAGTGCCGGGTGCGCCGTGATGGCCAGTGGGTCGAGATCGATGCAGCCCAACTCGTCGTGGGCGACCTGGTGCGCGTGCGTCTGGGCGACATCCTGCCGGCAGACCTCAAGCTCCTGCAGGGGGACTTTCTGAGCGTCGATCAATCTGCGCTGACCGGCGAATCGTTGCCAGTCGATCGCAAGGCTGGCGACGTTGTGTACTCGGGTTCGATTGCCAAGCAAGGCGAGATGGTCGGCTTGGTCTTTGCCACCGGCGCGCGTACATATCTGGGGAAAACTGCCGCACTGGTGCAGAAGGCCGGCTCCGTCTCACATTTCCAGAAAGCTGTGCTCAGCATCGGCGACTATCTGATCTACGTCAGTCTGGGCTTGGTTGCCATGTTGGTGCTGGTCGAACTTGCGCGCGGCCTTCCTTGGCTGGACCTGCTGCAATTCGCGCTGATCCTCACGGTAGCCTCAATTCCGGTGGCCATGCCTGCTGTCCTCTCGGTCACCATGGCATTGGGAGCCCTCGCGCTGTCGAAGGAAAAAGCCATCGTATCGCGCCTGGAATCCATTGAGGAAATGGCGGCCGTGGACGTTCTTTGCACGGACAAGACCGGCACGCTGACGCAGAACAGGCTCACGCTGGGCGACCCAATTCTGATGACGGCAGGCAGTGCCGCGACGCTCAACCTGCACGCTGCGCTTGCCAGCCAGAGCGACAACGGCGATGCGATTGATAGCGCCATTTACGCAGCGCTGGCAATCAAAAACTTGCCGGACGGATATGTCGCGCAGCACTTCAAGCCCTTCGATCCGGTGGGCAAGCGTAGCGAGGGAACATGGGTGGACGCGCAGGGCCAACGCATCACGGCGAGCAAGGGTGCACCACAAGTGATGCTGAATCTGGTCCAGGCCGATGCCGAGGCGCGAACCCGGGCTCAGACGTGGATCGACGCACAGGCAAGCAAGGGCTTTCGAACCCTCGGCGTGGCAACCCGCGTTGCAGACGGCCCCTGGCAGCTTGACGGCATCCTGGCACTGTTCGACCCGCCCCGCACCGACTCGGCGCAAACCATTACCGACGCAAAGCAGCATGGCCTCATGGTCAAGATGGTGACAGGCGACAACGTGGCGATCGCGCGCGAGATTGCAGGACAACTCGGCATCGGGCGCAACATCGTGGCCGCCGACGCGGTGTTTGGTGCGCAGAATCCACCGGGGATCGGCCTCGCCGATCAGGTTGTCGCCGCAGACGGCTTTGCACAAGTTTTTCCCGAGCACAAATATGGCATTGTCAAAGCGCTGCAGGATGCGGGGCATCGTGTGGCGATGACTGGCGATGGAGTCAACGACGCGCCAGCGCTCAAGCAGGCCGACGTGGGGATTGCCGTATCCGGCGCGACCGATGCGGCCCGTGCTGCGGCGGCACTCATCCTCACAGCACCGGGCCTGTCAACCATTGTCAAGGCGGTCGAGGAGGCGCGGCGCATTTTCGAGCGCATGAACAGCTATGCGATCTACCGCATCACGGAGACCATTCGCATCATGGTGTTCGTGGTGCTTGCGATGCTGGCCTACAACTTCTACCCGATCACCGCAGTGATGATCATTCTTCTGGCCTTCTTCAATGACGTGCCGATCATGACCATTGCCTATGACCGCACCGCAGTCGATCCGCAACCCGTGCGATGGGACATGCGCCAAGTGCTGACCGTGTCCACAGTGATGGGCCTGACCGGTACGGCGGGCAGCTTCTTGATGCTGTACCTGGCACTGGACTGGTTGCACCTGCCCATCCCCAAGGTGCAAACCTACATCTTTCTCAAGATGGCCGTGGCCGGGCACCTCACGCTGTTTGTCTCGCGAACGCGGCAGGCCTATTGGCGCAAGCCCTACCCAGCTCCCATCATGATCTGGTCCGCAGTGCTGACCAAACTCGCCGCCACGCTGTTGTGCGCCTGGGGGTTTGGCTTGATTGCGCCGATTTCCTGGCCCGAGATCGCGCTGATCTGGGGCTACTCCATCGCATGGTCTGTGCTGACGGACTGGACGAAGCGAATGGTCTACAGGCATTTCGAGCACAGCGTGCCGCGCCACCGCAAGTTCCTCAGCTTTCTCAAACGCCGAACCCTATGAAACTCGCGTGAAGCGACCCAGCAGGGGCGCACCCAAAACACCGATCGCAAGCCAGTCAAACACGGCGCGCGAGTCTTGCATCAACGTCGAAAGACAACGTTCATTTGGACATCGGCGTTGACCAATGGCCGCACATTCTTGCAATAAGTTACGGGTAAAAGATGAACAATAGTCCGCTGACCCTGTCCAATTCCGATTGGCATGCCGCCGTGTGCCTTTGCCCGTAATCAGCCGCACCGACCCCCTGATGTCCACCACACTCGCGTCCGAATCGCTCAAGAAAACACCTCCAACCCCAATGACCGCGCAGGAGCGCCGTTCCAGCATGACGCTGGCGTCCATCTACGGGCTGCGCATGCTTGGTCTGTTTCTCATCCTTCCGGTTTTTGCCATTTATGCGAGAACCCTTCCTGGCGGGGATGATCACCTTCTCGTGGGTCTTGCGCTGGGCATTTACGGCCTGACCCAGGCGGTATTGCAAATTCCCTTCGGTATTGCGAGCGATCGGTTCGGACGCAAGCCGGTCATGATGTTCGGGATGGTGATCTTCGCGCTTGGCTCCTTCATGGCCGGGGCATCGCACACACTCGATGGCATCATCGTCGGCCGAGCGGTCCAAGGTGCTGGGGCCATTTCTGCGGCGATTTCGGCGATGATCGCGGACTCCACCCGAGACGAGAACCGCACCAAGGCGATGGCCATGGTCGGTATGACCATCGGCATGAGCTTTATCGTTTCGTTGGTCGCGGGTCCGCTGCTTTATCACGTCATTGGCGTACCGGGCATGTTTGTCCTCACCGGTGTTTTAGCGCTGATTGCCATCGCCGTGATCAAGTGGGTAGTCCCCGACGCCCCAATGACCGCGCGTGCCGAAGAGCTTGGCAGCTCGGCGCCACGCGACTCGGTGTTGACGCCCGCTTTGCTTCGCCTGCATTTCAGCATTTTCGTGGTCAATTTCACCCAGGTCGCCATGTTCGTGGTCGTGCCGCTCGCCTTGGTGCATCGCGCTGGCATTGCGGTGCAACACCATTGGATGGTGTACCTGCCGGTGACACTTGGCTCGTTCATCGTTGCCGTGCCGGGCATCATTTGGGCAGAAAGCCGTGGCCACATGCGCCCGGTGTTCATTGGTGCGGTGGCTCTCATGGTGCTGACCATGTTGGGATTCGCATTTGGCTACACCGAGCCTGTTCCACTCATTGCCTCGCTGTTTTTCTTTTTCGTGGCATTCAATGTCATGGAGGCGCTCATTCCTTCGCTCGTGTCGCGCACGGCGCCGCCAGCACGCAAGGGGCTTGCGCTCGGCGTCTATAACACCGCGCAGTCACTTGGTCTGTTTGCCGGCGGCGCATTGGGGGGATGGATTGCGAAATCCTGGTCGGCTGAAGGCGTTTTTCTGGCATGCGCCGCCCTGTCACTGGTTTGGCTCGTCGTGGCTTTGTTTATTCAGCCACCGCCCAAGCGGGCGCATTGACGCCCCACTGAATCCGTCGCCCGGGGAAAGGATGGGCGCACGAGGCGCCGATGCGTCGTGCGCGCCGTGCGATTGCCACACCGGAGTCCAAGTCATCGACAGGATCAAAAATCACATCGTTGGGGTTGCTGCGCTTGCAGCGGGTTTGGCGCTTGGCGCCTGCAGCCACCGCCCGCTGCACTGGGATATGGATTACGTTGGCCCCCAGATGGCGCCTTTGCAATTCACGAATATGCAAACGGCAGACCATCAGCGCGTCTCCGCAAGCCATTACCTTGGCAAAGTCGTCCTGGTGTATTTTGGCTACACCCATTGCCCGGATGTGTGCCCGCTGACCATGGCCCACATGGCGCGCGCGGTCCAGCTGCTCGGCCCAAAGGCCAAGAACGTGCGCATCCTGTTTGTCACCGTTGATCCGCACCGCGATACGGGGCCTGTTCTCCGCGCGTATGCCAGCGCCTTCAGCCCCGAGGCGCGCGGCATCACGGGGTCGCCACAACAGATCAAGGCGCTTGCCACCCGCTACCACGTGGCCTATTCGTATGGCAAACCCGATGAGGCAGGCAACTACACCGTGACTCACAGCGCGGCGATCTATGTCTTCGATGAACAGGGGCACGGCGAACTCATCGGGACGGAAGCGACGCCACCGGACCAGATTGCCCACGATCTGAAGCAGATCATCCGGCTCGGCTAAACGTGTCGTTCGGGCCCACACCCATGCAGCCACCTCTCGCAGCAGCCACGATGCCCCAGCGCGCATTGCGCAAGCGCGCGTGGATGCGTCTGGCCAAGACGCGGTCGCGGCGGTTGTTCCTGCAGTTCGGGCTGCCGTGGGGCGGCGCGCTGCTGGTGGGGCTGGTGGCGGTGCTGTATGCGCGCTGGAGCAACGACGCCTACGAGCTCTTCCTGGGCTGGATCGCCGGGCGGCCCTGGCTGGCCTTCCTCATCACGCCCGCCTTCACCGTGCTGGCCGTGTTCCTCACCCGCCGCTGGTTCTCCGGCAGCGAGGGCAGCGGCATCCCGCAGGTCATCGCCGCCCTGCACGCCCCGCCCGACGAAACCCTCATGCACCGCCTCTTCGGCCTGCGCGTCATCGCCGGCAAGCTCGTCGTCTCGCTGCTCGGCTTCCTGGGCGGCATGACCATTGGCCGCGAGGGCCCCACGGTGCACATCGGCGCGGCCATCATGGCCGAGACGCGCCGCTTTTATCCCCATCGCAACCCGCGCCTGGAGCGCCAGCTCCTGCTCGCAGGGGCCGCTGCCGGGCTATCGGCAGCCTTCAACACGCCGCTGGCCGGCATCATCTTCGCCATCGAGGAGCTGGCGCGCGACTTCGAGAGCCGCACCAACGGCACCATGATCACCGCCGTGGTGTTCTCCGGCCTGACCTCGCTGGCGCTGGCCGGCAACTACCTGTACTTCGGCCAGCTCAACGTGCCGCAGAACTTCCACCTCGCGTTCGTGCTGCCGGTCGTGCTCACCGCCATCGCCTGCGGCCTGCTGGGCGCCGCCTTCAACTGGGCGCTGCTGCGATGGGAAATCTGGATGCCACGCCCGCTGCAGGCATGGCGCGCGAACAAGCCCTTGCTGTATGCGCTGGTCATCGGTCTGGCCATCGCAGCCCTGGGCGTGGGCACCGGCGGCCAGACCTGGGGCAGCGGCTATGACCAGGCCCGGCACCTGCTCGACGGCGCCGCCCCCCTCAGCGAAGGCTACGCCATCACCAAATGGGCCGCCATGGTCGTCAGCTACATGGCCGGCATCCCCGGCGGCCTGTTCTCCCCCTCGCTGTCCATCGGCGCCGGACTCGCCCAGTGGATCCATGCCGCCTTCGCCTGGGCGCCCATGCCCGCCCTCATCGCCCTGTGCATGACCGGCTACCTCGCCGCCGTCACCCAGTCCCCCCTCACTGCCTTCGTCATCGTCATGGAAATGACCAACGGCACCGGCATGGTCATCCCCATGATGGCCACCGCCCTCCTCGCCTCACGCATCGCCAACCTCTTCACCCCGCCCCTGTACGAAGCGCTCGCCGAAAAAAACTACTTCCCCAAACTCCCCACACCGCCCACGCCTCCCACGCCACCCGCGCCTCCACACCCCTGAGCCCCACCCCCCTCGCCCGGCGTGGCACGGCTGACTCGATCGGTCGTTCCGCTACGCTTGCAACGGGCGCATTGCTTGACATGCGCAAGGATTCTCAGCACGTTCTTTGGAGACCCACACCCCTCGGCGCACACCAGTCAGCGTCACCCAGTACAAGCCGGGGTCGCCGCGCTCGCGAAGCGCCAACGTTGGCCAATGACGGCAAAGATGCTTCCACGAGGCGACGACCTTCTTGACATCCACCCCGACCTTGGCCTGAGGCTTGTAGTCCAGTTGGCGGCGGAACTCGGCCCAGCCCTGGTCCAGGATCAACTTGTTCAAACCCGATTTAGCTCGGACATGCCTGCCCGGTGCCTCGGCCGTGCCCGCAGCGCTGCGCGACATGTTCCTCACCTGCAAGTCCTCGATACACACCATCGCTTGGTTTTGGCTGATCGTGGTCGTGGCCTTGTGCAGGAAGTCGCACCGGACATTGCCGATACGGGTGTGCATGGTTTGAACCCTCCGTTTGGCCTTGTGCCAGTTCTTGCTGAACTTTACCTTGCGGCTCATCGCCCGCTGGTACCGCGCAAGCCGCACCGCGTGCGTCCTGAAACTGTTCAGCGGTGCCAGGAACTTGCCATCCGAGAGGGTTGCAAAGCGGGTGATCCCCGCGTCGATCCCGATGCAAGGCCAAGGCAGTGACTGCCACGGCGCGCAAGATCGCGGTCTTGTTCGACAACGCGATGCGCTTCGGCATGAGGTATGTCGATCCCGGCGCGGATCACTACGAGCAGCGCTACAGGGAGCGCGTCATCAAGCAGTTGCATCGGCGCGCCGCGGAGTTCGGCTTCGCGCTGCAACCGGCGCAGGGCGTTTCTTAGGAATCCAGCTCCAGCGCCTGCCGCCCGATCTTCTCGTGCAGTGGCGCCAAATCCACGGCCTGCTCGGATTTGCGCCCGAACACGTCGGCAGCGTGCTCCAGGAGCTGCCGCCTCCACTCGGTGATCTGGGTGGGATGCAACGCGTATTGCTGACTCAGCTCGGCCAGGGTCTTGTCATCGCGCAGCGCCGCAAGCGCCACCTTGGCTTTGAACTCCGGGCTGTGCACGCGGCGCTGACGTCGACCCGATGTGGGTTTGTTGTTCATCATCTTCGCTCCTCTGCCAGACCCTTCTCGGCCCAGCAAGAAACCAGATCATCCACTTATCCCGCTGTTCAGAAAAACCGAGCCACTTCTCTTCGCCATGCAGCCCCGGGAGGGCAACGATTTGCCGCTCAGGGACGGATGCGTGGCAGCTGCGTCCGCATTTAGTCAAACATTCATATATTGCTTTGTTTTTTCGATTTTTATAGGTTAACAATTCCATATCTGTTCTATAGAATATATCTTTATCTCATTTTTCCAAATGAGTCTCTAACAACGAGATCTCGCCTCGAGTCATCCGGTGGCGTGAATCTCTTCGGGCGGCTTCGTCGCTGCCCTTGGCCTGGGCTACGCCCAGATGGTTTGCGCGCTCGCCTGGGTGCGCTCTAAGGCGTGGACGTTCGACGTGCGCACGTCCTGCCAAGTCGCCATGGTCCGCCTTGCGCCGGCCATCCCCTCATTGGGCAGCAATCTGCCGCCCACGACTTTGGAGATGCCATGAGTAGTCAGATATCCGACACATCGACACCTCACCCCCATGTTGCCAACGGGCGCCCGGCGCCTGCCTTCGCTGTACTGGGCGCGGGAAGCTGGGGAACAGCCCTGGCTGCCGCATTGCGGCGCGGCGGTTGCCGTGTGACGGTTTGGGCGCGTCGTGCCGATATGGCGCATGCAATCGAGACCGCGGGGCACAACCCCCGCCATCTTCCGGGTATCAGCCTTCCCCCGGGGATGCGTGCTGGCACGGACATGGCCAGTGTTGTGGAACATGTGGACGGCGTCATTCTTGCCGTACCCTCCACAGCATCGCGTGCCGTCGCACGCTGCGCATCTCCCTGGTTGACTGCGGACACGCCGGTTCTGGCAGCATGCAAGGGCATTGAGCACGTCAGTGGCGCGTTGATGACTCAGGTGCTGCAGGAGGAGCTGGGCGACGAGGCGCTCACGGGCGTCATCGCCGGCCCCAGCTTTGCTGATGAGGTTGCGCGCGGCCTGCCAACCCGGCTGACCTTGGCCATGCGCGCGCTGAGCGCGCCACGGCCGGTGGCACTCCGGACACACGCTTTCGCTGACGTGCTATGCCAAGCTCTGCATGGCGCCGGAGTTGCGTTGGAGCGTACGGACGATGTCATCGGGGTGCAAATCGGTGGAGCGCTGAAGAACATGATTGCCATCGCGTGCGGCATGGCCACGGCGCAGGGAATGGGGGAAAACGCGCGCGCCGCGATCGTCACCCGCGGCCTCGACGATATGCGTCGACTCACATTGGCGCTTGGCGGGCGCAGCGATACGCTTTTCTGCAGCAGCGGCGTCGGGGATCTGTTCCTCACGGCCGCCTCAGCCCACTCCCGCAACACGCGCCTCGGGCTGCGACTGGGGCGGGGTGAAAGTGCTGACGAATTGTCCGAGCTGACTGAAGGTGCACTCAGCAGCCAGTCGGTGCAGGTCTTGGAGCGCCGTCTCGGGTTGCAACTTCGGGTCCCCCGAGCGGTGCGCGATGTATTGGCGCGACGCGTCCATGTCGGGCGTGCCCTCCAGCGTCTGCTTCACGACGAGCTGGATCCAGCCGCGTCCCATGCCACGCGCCACGCGACCCTCACGGTGAGCGGCGGCCGCCTCGCCCACGATCCGACGGCGCGGCGCCTGAACGCGCAGTGCCGGTTGCAGCGCGTCGCCCAGTAAGGGGGAAGCAATGCGCGAGCCCACAATCCTGGCGACAGACCTCGACGGCACATTTCTAGGCGGCAACGATGCTCAGCGTGCCGAACTCCTGGACTGGATCGCCCAGCATCGCAGCGAAATCGTCCTGATCTTCGTCAGCGGCCGCGGGCAAGCCTTCATGCGTGAGCTCGCTGACACCTTGCCCGTGCGGCCCGATCATTGCATCGGCGACGTGGGCACCAGCGTGGCCTGTGGCCCGGAATTTGGGCCGCTGCCGGCACTTGAGTCCTGGCTGGATGGCAAATGGCCGATTGACGCGTCGGCGCGCATTGAGCGCGAGATGCAGCGGCACCCCCGCCTGCGTCCCCAGGCGCTGACGGGCGGGCGGCGGCGCTCCTATTTGTTCGACGATCCCGTCCCCGCGAAGGCGGCTGCCAAAGCCATGCGAGCCCTCGGCTTCGACACGCTGCTATCGGACAACCAGTATTTCGATGTGCTTCCTGCAGGGGTACAAAAGGGCCCGACCCTGTTGCGCACATTGCTGGCACTGGGTTTGCCCTCCCATCGCACACTGGTTGCGGGCGACACCCTCAACGATCTGTCGATGTTTGATACGGGCCTTGCCGGGGTTGCCGTGGGCAACCGCGAAGCGGCGCTCGACACTGCCATTCAAAACAAACGCAACGTTTACCGCAGCCCCCATCCGGGCGCGGCCGGCGTGCACGATGCGCTCAAGCGCTTTCACCAACTGGGGGATTTTCATGGCTTCATCGCTGGTCATCGTCTATCACAGGCAGCCCTATGAGGAACACGTCGAAGGGGGCAAGACTGTACTGAGGGAAAACGCAAGTCCCAATGGCATCGTCCCGGCACTGAAGGGTTTCATCGGCCAGGTGGATCGTGCGAGCTGGATCGCCTGGAAAAAGGCACCAGCGGGCAAACCGCCCAAATTTGAGCGCCGAATCACGGTGAGCGACAGCTACGGCTGCTACGAGGTGGTCCGCCTGCCGTTGACGGGGGAGCAGATCAACCAGTTCTACTACGTCACCTCCAAGGAAGCCCTGTGGCCGATCCTCAATAGTTTCCCAGCCCTGTACTCGACGGAAAACTGCGATTGGGCAACATTCAGGGAAGTCAACCGGCTGTTTGCCCAAGCCGCCTGCGAAGAAGCAGCACTCGGTGCCGTGGTCTGGGTGCACGACTACAACCTGTGGCTGGTTCCACGGTTCGTGCGCGCAATGCGGCCTGACTTGCGCATTGCGTTCTTTCATCACACGCCGTTTCCAGCACCCGATATCTTCAATATCCTGCCCTGGCGCGATGACATTCTGGACAGTTTGCTCGACTGCGATCTCGTCGGCTTTCACGTGCCCCGTTACGCGCGCAATTTCGCCGCGCTGGTGCAAGCGCTGCGCACGGTGGACACCATGGTGGAGCGCAAGGTCTATCCCGAATTGCGAGCGACCGGAACGGCCCTTGCCGAGCCGGTCACGCCGGTGGCCATCACGGTGGGCGGTCGCATCACGCGCATTGACTCCTTTCCCATCGGCACCCATGCCGAACTGATTCGCAAAACCGTCCGGAAGCCGGAGAACCTGGAGCGCGTGGCCGATATCCGGCGTCAGATCAGCGAGGACACGATCATCGTGTCCATTGGGCGCGTGGACTACGCCAAGGGCACGCGCGAAATGCTGCTCACCTACGAACGGCTGCTCAAGCGCCGCCCGGAGCTGCACGGTCACATCAAGCTTCTTGTCACGGCCGTCGCCGCAGCTGATGGCATGCGGGTCTACAAACGCGCACAGCAAGCCATTGAGCAACTCGTGGGGCGCATCAACGGACATTTCGGCACGCTGTCATGGCTACCCATTTTGCTGTCGACCACACCGATGCCTTTCGAGGAAGCGCTGAGCTACTACCGTGCCGCGGACATCTGCTGGATCACCCCGCTGCGCGACGGGCTCAACCTGGTCGCCAAGGAATTTGTTGCTGCCCATGTGAACGAAAGCGGCGTCCTGGTGCTCTCCGAATTTGCCGGTGCGTCCATTGAGCTGACCGACGCCGTACTGGTCAATCCCTACAGCATCAGCCAGATGGACGCGGCCATCGACCGCGCACTGGACATGCCGCGAGAGGAACAGCGCGCTCGCATGCAACGCATGGATGAACTCGTTGGTCGTTACGACATTACGCACTGGACCCGGCATGTGCTGGAATTGTTCGCGCAAATGCGCACAGACCCGCGCGTCGCACAGGCTCCAATCACCGCCGATACGCTCGGCTGACGGCTGTTTATGGTGCATTTGCATGCTCTGGATGTGGCTGCCATCGGCGTTTATGTGCTGCTGACCATCGGCATTGGCATTTGGACCGCGCGCGGTCATACAACCGCCGCTGATTTGTTTCTCGCAGGGCGGTCGCTGGGGCCTGTGGCCGTTGGGTTTTCGCTGTTCGCCTCCAACATCTCCTCCGACACACTGATTGGTTTACCGGGCGCAGCCTACGCAAGCGGTATCTCCGCGGCAAACTACGAGTGGATGGCCAGCGCAGTTCTGATGGTCTCGGTGTTCTGGGTCTACCCCGTTCTGATCCGTTCGCGGGTGACCACGCTGCCTGAATTGATGCAGCGGCGATTCGATGCTCGTATGCGTCGGTATCTGTCAGCCACCACGCTGTTCCTATCCATCGTGCTCGACACCGCCGGCACGCTCTATGCCGGAGCATTGGTCGTGACGACGCTCACGCCTGGCCTGAGCCTGACCGTCGCCACGTTGGCCATGGCCCTGTTCACCGCAACGTATACAGCTGCAGGTGGCCTGCGCGCCGTGGTGTATACGGATGTCATGCAGGCGCTGGTGCTGCTCGTTGGCTCGGCAATGCTGGCTTGGGTCGTGTTTGGGCATTACGACTACTCGTGGTCAAAAGTCCAGGCCGAGGTCCCAGCCAGTCACCTGACGCTCATCCGCCCGATGAATGACCCCGGGGTCCCATGGCTGGGCCTGATCACCGGTTTGCCGGTCGTGGGCCTTTATTACTGGACCATGAACCAATACATCATCCAGCGCGTGCTGGGTGCGCGTGACCTGCCAGCCGCAGGACGTGGCGCACTCCTGGCTGGCGGACTGAAACTTCTGCCGCTGTTCATCATGACGCTGCCCGGCGCAATGGCCATCCCGCTGCTGCCGCACCTGGCCCACCCAGACCAGGTCTGGCCAGAACTCGTGTTTCGCTTCGCCCCGGCGGGCCTCACTGGCGTCATGATTGCTGCGCTGCTTGCCGCGCTGATGTCGACCTGCTCAGCCACGCTGAATTCCGCCGCCACGCTGCTCACGCTCGACTTTCTGGTCCCCACCAGGCAACACTGGACGCAGGACCAGATGACGAGGGCAGGACGGATTTTCACCGTGATCATCGCTGTGGTCGCTGCAATGTGGGCACCGCAAATCGCGCATTTCCAGGGCCTCTGGGCCTACTTGCAACAGGTGTTCGCTTTTGTTGCGTCGCCGCTGGTGGCAATCTTTGTCCTTGGATTGGCTCTGCCATCATTGGGCCCCACTGCGGCCCTTCGCGGCTTGCTCAGTGGTCACGTCCTGAGTGCTGCGCTCTTCATCGCCCAGCAAGCCGGGTGGATGACGATCCACTTCACCGTCGTCGGGGGGGTGCTGTTCGCAGCCACGGTTGTCCTGACTTGCGGCTGGATGTCGGCCTTGGGGCCAAACGACCGAGCCGACCCGACCGGTTCTCGGGCAAGGTTGCTCTCACGCGTGAATCTGCCACACCTGCCTGCAGACGCGTACGTCCTGGCTGCCATTGTGTTGGCGGGCATCGGCAGCCTCTTATGGATGTTCTGGTAGCCGGGTGAAGCCATGCGCGACAACATTTTGAGTCCGGCTTGGATGTGGGCGCAGATGCACCACCCCGAATCCGTTGCCATTGTGATCACGGTGCTCGCGCTGCCAGTCTTCGCGCTGGGCACGCGCCTGGCCCTTTTTGTGCTGCCGCCTGGCAACGTCTGGCAATTGCTCCTTCTACGCACCCGCCACGCGCTGCGCGTCGTGTGGCTGCTGCTTGTGCTCAGACTGGACATGCTGCTCCTGTACCAGCAGGTCGCCGCCTGGGCCTGGGCTTTCACAGCGCGACGGCTTGTGCTGATTGCTGCGCTGTCTTGGCTTGCCATGCGCGTCGTCCAGGCCGGAGGCGACGCCGTGATGCTGCGTCGCGGGGGGCTGGGATTGCCCGACGACCCCAAGCTGCTGGACACCAACCTTCAGGCGCGCGGCACCCTCACCCGTGCCCGTGTGCTGACACGCGTCGTGAGCCTGCTCATTGTGCTGGTGGGGCTGTCCCTGGCCTTGATGAGCATTCCCGGCGTGCGTCAACTTGGCACCAGCCTTCTCGCCTCGGCTGGCATCGCCGGCGTTGTCGTGGGTTTTGCCGCCCGCCCTGTGCTCAGCAATCTCTTGGCTGGGCTGCAGATCGCGGTGACTGAGCCCATTCGCATCAACGATGTCCTCATCGTGCAGGGTGAATGGGGGCGCGTGGAAGAGATCACAGGGACCTATGTGGTGTTCCGGATCTGGGATGACCGACGGTTGATTCTTCCACTGCAATGGTTCATCGAGCACCCGTTCGAGAACTGGACCCGCACGAGCGCAAGCCTGCTTGGCACGGTGTTCCTATGGGTCGACTACTCGATGCCGATCGAGCCCCTGCGCACTGAACTCAAGCGAACCTGCGCCGCCGATCCTGACTGGGACGGGCGTCATGCCATCGTGCATGTCACCGACACAAACGAAGCCGCGCTGCAGGTGCGCTTTCTGGTCAGTGCCGCCAATTCGGCGCGGGTCTGGGAACTGCGCTGCCGCGTGCGTGAAGCCATGATTGACTATATGCAGCGCGAATGGCCAGAGCACCTGCCGCGCCGGCGTGTGCAGTGGGACGATGGCGCTGACCGCTCATCGCCCTCTGGGGGCTGAACGCTCCTTCATCCGCCTGAGGTCGGCGAAGCGCAAGGCACATAGCCCCTTGATTGGACGTCAGGCCACTGTGCGGTCCGGACAGGTTCAGATGATGGCACCACACGGCGGGTTGCAAGGCCGAGCCACGACGCGCCTCCACCCTGGGAGCCGATCGGCCGCAGCCCCATCTGCTGCCGGTTTGCGATGGCGTGGCGCTTTCACTCGGCATCCCACAGCTGGGAGGCCGCCTCGCGTTCGGGCGAGCCGCCTCATCGACTCATTTATATTGCGACAAGGGTCCGCATCGATGTGCACACGCCTTACGTTCCCCACCTGAGCGCCAGATTTTCCCGGAGCTAACTGATGAGCCAAGCATTCATCGTTGCCGCTGCACGCACCGCTGGAGGGCGACGCGGCGGACGCCTGTCGGGCTGGCATCCAGCCGACCTCGCAGCCTGCATTCTGGATGCACTGATTGACCGCACAGGTGCCGACCCGGCGCTCGTCGAGGACGTGATCATGGGGTGCGTCGGCCAGGCCGGAGAGCAGTCCGCGAATATCGCCCGCAATGCAGTGCTCGCGTCCACGCTTCCCGAGAGCGTTCCGGCAACATCGATCGACCGGCAATGTGGCTCCTCGCAGCAAGCCCTGCACTTTGCCGCGCAGGCGGTGATGTCGGAGGCGATGGACGTTGTGATCGCAGCGGGCGTGGAGAGCATGTCACGCGTGCCGATGGGCATGCCCTCGCTGCTGCCCTGGAAGCATGGCTTCGGCTCCTACGTCAGTCCGCAGATGCAGGCGCGCTACCCCCATGTGGAGTTCAGTCAGTTTGCTGGCGCCGAGATGATGGCCAAGAAGTACCGGTTGGATCGCGCCGCACTTGATGCGTTTGCCCTCCGCAGTCACCAGCGCGCCACTGAATCGACAAAGGCCGGGCACTTCGATGCCGAGATCGTGCCAGTGGCTGTTCGCATGCCGGATGGCACGAGCCCCGACGAGCTGCACACGGTGGATGAAGGCATCCGATTCGACGCTTCCCTGGACGCGATCTGCGCAGTCAAACCGATCGCAGAAGGTGGTGTCTGCACGGCGGCAACCGCAAGCCAGATCTGCGACGGCGCCAGCGGGGTCATGGTGGTCAACGAGCGAGGCCTCGCCAAGCTGGGTGTCAGACCCCTGGCACGCGTGCATCACATGAGCGTGCTCGGGCATGATCCGGTCATCATGCTTGAAGCACCGATCCCCGCAACGCAGCGAGCTCTGAACAAGGCGGGACTCGCAATCGAGCAGATCGATCTCTATGAAGTCAACGAGGCGTTCGCTCCCATTCCATTGGCATGGCTGCATGCGCTCGGGGCCGATCCACGCCGACTCAACGTCAACGGTGGTGCCATTGCGCTCGGGCACCCGCTTGGCGCGTCTGGAACCAAGCTGATGACTACGCTCGTGCACGCGTTGCACCAGCGTCGAGTGCGTTGGGGTCTTCAGACCATGTGCGAAGGTGGTGGCATGGCCAACGTGACCATCATCGAGCGCCTCTGACGCCCTCCTCACCGACAGGCGTTGGCCGCCGCTCGCGGAAAAGCACGCGAGGATTCCTCATGCGCGCGCCGGATTTCTCAGGCGGACATCTCAGGCTGACATGATTGTGACTGGCGTTGATGGCGCGGCCACGCGCCATCAACGCCGATGTCGAGGACGGACCGGGCGAGCCATTCATCGTTGGTGGATGGATCGCCGCCTCCACTGACGATAGCAGGAGCGGGCGATCCATGAGACGTGAACGTTGCGCCTGCGTGCGCGTCCAGCAAGTGCCTGCACCCTGTGCGCTACGCTTACCACCATGCCCTCATCGACGCAGCGGTTCGTCACGCATCTAATCCCAATCAATGTCCTTGTCGCCCTGGGATACGTTGCATTGGCCACCCTGCCGGCACTTGCCTTGACCCATGCCTCACCGCTTTGGCCATCAGCGGCGCTTGCAGCTTTCGCGGCACTGGTTTGGGGTTGGAAGGCCATGCCGGGGGTATTCGTGGGCGCCTATGCAGCCAATGTGCTTCTCTTCGGCTGGACTCCGCTGGGTGCGATCTGGGCGTCGGTGGGCAACGTCCTGGCCCCCCATGCTGGGACGCTGGGGCATGGAGCGATCCCATGTTGCTGAGAACCGCATCTGGTACGAGCCTCGCGGCGTTGCCTACTTCCTGATGTGGATGGGTTTGGCCAACGGCTTGCTCTCCGCCCTGTTTGGCGCCACGGGACTGATTTTCGTCGAGGGCGCTTCCAGCGTCGCGTTTTCGCTCACCCTGTTTCGCTGGGTCATCGCGGACGTCTGCAGCGTGGCGATGCTCGTTCCTGCGTCGCATCTGCTTTGGCTGCGGCGCCAAGGCCAGCTGCCACCGCACCCGCCTCAAGATTCCCGTGAAGTCTGGGGTGTCTTTCTCGCAGGCCTGGCCATTGGATCCTTCGTGTTTGTCGCCCCAGGCATCAGCCCGGCTGTGCGAGTCGGTTTGATGGGCATGCTCGTCCTCCCAGCGGTCTGGTCGATCTTTCGCCTGGACCTCTGGGTCACCGCCTTGTTGTTGGCGATGAACTCTCCCGCCACTAAACCGCTTGCGCGGTTGTCGTGGGGGTTTCGCGGGTCACAGACTTGGACTTGCCACGTTGCCGTGGCAGAGGTTTCGGTCTCGCCGCCACGCCCGTTCCAGGCGTGTGTTGCGTATTGAATGCGTCGATGAGCACCACCAACGCGCTGTTTTGGTCGCGTTGCATGACATGCCCGCAGTGCGGGCAGACATGCATGCGCTGCGCCAACGTCTTGGGAGCGAGTTCCCAGCACGGCGAGCAGCGCTGCGACGGTTTGAGCTGGCGCGTGTTGCTCAGATGCAGCCGCGTACCAGCTTCTTCCGCTTTGTACGCGAGCATCGGATGCGCCATGCCGAACCCTGCCGAGAGGATCTCCCGGTTGAGTCCGGCCTTTTGCCGCACGCGACGGCCCGGTGCATCCACCGTGCCCTTCGCGCTGCGGCTCATGGTCTTCGGAGCCAATTGCTCAGTCGCCAGGACGGCGCATTGCTGCACCAGCTTGGTTGTTTCCCTGTGCACGAAGTCCCGGCGCAAGTTGCCAATGCGATCGTGCAGCCGGGCGATGCGACGCCCGAGCCGTTTGAAGCGCAACGATCCCTTCGTCTTCCTGCCGCGCTGCCGCTGCAGCGCGGCAGTTCCTCGCGCAGCCAGCGCGGGTTATCGATGGTCTGTCCATCATCGAACGTCGCCCAGTCGTTGACGCCGAAATCCACCCCGCAGCGCTGATCGCCCGTGCGCTGGCGCGCACAAGTCGCGTCGGGCACGCGCAGCGTCACCGATACAAACCACTGACCGTTCCTGCGCGTGAGCGTGATGTCGTTGGGTTTGGCCTCAACCCCGAAGCGGTGCCGGCCGCGCGCCCGAATGGACATCGCAGCCTCGCCACTGCCGATGCGCAGCGTCGCACCACGGCCGCCGTGCTGCATGAGCTTCCAGCCAGCCGGGTCGGGATAGGCAAAGCCCGCGAACCGCTTGGCGGCCTTGAACCGCGGGAATCCGGGCGTTTGACCAGCTTTGACCCGGCGAAAGAACGACTGGAAGGCGAGATCCAGCCGCCGCAGCGTCTGCTGCAAGGCGTGGCTGCCGAGCTCCACGAACTGGGGCCGCGCGGCCTTGATCTGCGGCAGGAGGTTCTGCTGCTCGTCGTAAGAGATGGACTTCCTGGCCTTGTGCCAGGCGTCGATGCGCTCCTCGAGCACCGCGTTGTACAACTCGCAGTGCAGCCGCGTCCACGCATCCAGCCGCGCCATCTGCGCGGCATTGGGATACAGCTTGAGCGGGACCTTGCGCCATTGTATGCTGGCATTTTATCCAGCCAAAGACGGGACAACAAGTGCAAACCGCCCGCTTGACCCTCTCCTGCCCGGACGGCTTCGCCTGAGCGACGCTGTGCGTCGGGCCGGGCGAGGAAGGGGAATGCGCGGGCATTTGTTCAAGGACATCACAGAGCGCAGACAGCGAGAGTATGACCTGCAGATCCAGGCCGGCACGGATCCACTGACGGGGTCACCCAATCACTTCGCCCTCGAGCAGCACTTGCCAAAGGCAATCGCACGCGCTGGCCGCTTGGGCAGCGCGCTCGCGGTGGGTGTCGTCGATCTGGATGACTTCAAACTTGTCAATGACGCCTGGGGTCATGACGCCGGCGACCGATTGCTCAAGGCGTTGGCCATGCGTTTTCGATCCAGATTGCGGGCGTCAGACATGGTGGCAAGCCTTGGCGGGGACGAGTTTGTCGTGGTGATCGAGGATCTGGATCCGCTTGAGGCCGTCGCACAGCTTACGGCCGCCTTGTCACGTCTGCATGAGGCAGTGGAAACGGCGTTTGAGGCCGCTCCTGGTGTGCACGCGGAGATCGGGATGACCATGGGTCTTGCCCTGTTCCCCAAGGGCGGGCACGAAGCCAATGACCTGCTGCGCCAAGCCGACATAGCGATGTACCAGGCCAAGCGCCGCAAGCACGATCGTTCTGCCTGGTGGCAACTGAACAGCACCAGCGCGCCCCCGCCGGATGCGATGGAGGCGTTCGATGCCTACGGCGACGAGGCCCGGGCACTGCTGAGCAAAACAGCCGGGCACTTCAACGCCATTTGCGCGCAATTTGTCGAACCGTTTTACTCCGATCTGGAATCAAGCCCCACCCCAGCAGCATCCTGGGCCACTTGAGCGCGGAGGAGATCACGGCTCTCAAAACGCGCCAAGCCGAGCACTTGCGCTTCCTCTTTGCCACGGATACCAGACAGGAGGCAATCCGCCAGGTGGCGCAGCGTGCTTCCGTCGATTTCGGTTTTTTTTGCCCCTGATCAAAGCAGCTTTACGCGACGAGGTGTCTTATTGCGCTTGGAAGGCCCAATTCGTGACTCGAAAGTTTCCAATCCATCCGTCACACCCTGAACGCGTTTGTTGGGGCTGCGAGCGCTACTGCGCCGCAGATTCCATGCGCTGTGGCAACGGGTCCGAACGGACACAGCATCCGGCTGAGCTCATGGGTGACGACTGGGCCGATTTCGGACTGGATGCCGAGGCCGCGCGAGAGCCACCTTCAGCGGCAGTCGAAGCCCCAACCCGCGCGTAAACGCAGGCGTCGTGCACAAGCGTCCTATGTGCGCCCGTGCGCAGTCGGTCGTGCGGCATTTTTGCAGCGTCAGCAGTGCCAGCACGCGGTGCGTTATGGTTGGCCTGTGGCGCGGGTCCCTGTCGAGTGACTCGCAATGCCCCCAGAAATTGCGATACATCAATTAGGACGCATCAGAATAAGCCTATGTTGCACTGCCGTGGCATTGCACAAGGCAACCATGATGATGGAGATCCGAGGCGGCATACCGTCAGGGGCTATTCCGCAACAACGCGGCCGAGGGAACGCAGGAGTAAAACATGATTGACGGTACCGTGGTGGAGTTGTCGCGAGTGCAGTTCGCTGCGACAGCCCTGTATCACTTCCTGTTCGTCCCGCTGACACTGGGACTGAGCTTTTTCCTTGCGGCCGCCGAGACGGTGTACGTCACGACCGGCAAGGCAATCTACAAGGATATGGTGGATTTCTGGGGAAAGCTTTTCCTCATCAACTTTGCTTTGGGCGTGGCCACTGGGCTCACCATGGAGTTCGAGTTCGGCACGAACTGGTCCTTTTACTCCGGCTTCGTTGGCGATATTTTCGGCGCACCGCTGGCCATTGAAGGCCTGATGGCCTTCTTCATGGAGTCGACTTTCGTTGGCCTCATGGTCTTCGGCTGGAAACGTCTGACCAAGATGCAGCACCTGATCGTCACGTACTTGGTGGCCATCGGCTCGAACCTGTCAGCGCTGTGGATTCTCATCGCCAACAGCTTCATGCAGGATCCGCAAGGAGCGAAGTTCAACCCCGTGACCATGCGCATGGAACTCGCAAGCTTCGGCGACCTGATCTTTAGCCATGATGCCCAGGCCAAATTCGTCCATACGAGCATTGCAGGTTACGTAACCGCGTCGATTTTCGTCGTGGGCATCAGCGCCTGGTACATGTACCGTGGTCGTCATGTCGAGCTTGCCAAGCGTTCATTCCGCATGGCCTCGCTGTTCGGTGTGCTCGCCACGGCAGGCGTGATCACGCTTGGCGACGCCTTAGGGTTTGTCGGCGGGCAGGCACAGCCATCCAAGCTCGCCGCGATGGAAGCAATGTGGCAAACGGAACCCGCCCCAGCACCCTTCAATGTCATCGCTTGGCCATCGCAGAGCCAGAAGGCGAATCGGTTCGAGATTCAGGTTCCCTATGTGCTCACGCCGCTGTTGACGCACACCATGACGCAAACCGTGCCCGGCGTCGACCAGATCGTTGCCGGCAACGTCAAGCGCATTGAAGATGGCATTCCCGCGGTCGAGGCGCTCAAAGTGCTGAGTTCGGATCCGACCAACGCTCCGGCCTTGGCGCAATTCGATGCGCATCAAAAGGATCTGGGGTACGGCTTCCTGGTGAAGCGCTACGCGCCCGACCAGGACGTGAGCAAGGCCACACCTGCGGACATTCAGAAAGCCGCCTGGGACACCATCCCCGACGTGTTCAGCATGTTCTGGACCTTTCGTCTCATGGTCGGCATGGGGCTTCTGATGCTGGCATTCTTCGTCCTCTCGGTGATCTTTTCCATCCGCGGTGACATCATGCGGCAGCGCTGGTTCCTGAAAATCGCGCCATGGATGATTCCAGTGCCGTTTGTTGCTTGCGAAATGGGCTGGCTGACCGCCGAGATCGGCCGTCAGCCCTGGACGGTATTCGGGTTGCTGCCCACCTGGATGAGCGCATCGACGCATAGCGTGGGCTACATGGTTTTTTCGCTGGTTGGCTTTGTCACGCTGTATTCGATCTTCATTGCCATCGAGATGTATCTGATGGTCAAGTTCATCCGCAAAGGCCCCGAGAACGATGCCAGCGGCTCAGCCCCGCAACCGGCGTATGGACGCGGCGGCTTCGTTCCCGCAGGCGCGATGATGCGCAAGGAGGGCTGAATCATGGAACTCTATCTTGCACTGAAAGTGCTTTGGTGGCTTCTTCTTGGCGTTTTGCTCATGGGCCTGGCCATCATGGTGGGCATGGACATGGGTGTGGGCACCTTGCTGCGCTTCGTCGGCAAGACCGATACCGAACGCCGCGTGTGCCTGAACGCCATCGGCCCGCACTGGGATGGCAACCAGGTCTGGTTCATCCTGGGAGGCGGCGCCATCTTCGCTGCCTTTCCCCTGCTCTATGCCACGGCGTTTTCCGGCCTTTACATTGTGATGCTGCTGCTGCTGTGGACCATGATCATGCGTCCGCTGGGCTTCGAGTACCGCAGCAAGCTGCCCTCGGCGAACTGGCGCAATGTGTGGGACTGGGTACTTTTCGTCAGTGGCGCCGTGCCGATGATCATTTACGGAGCCGGCATGGGCAACATGTTCCTCGGTGTGCCCTTCCACTTCACCTGGGATCTACGCTCCTACTACACGGGCAGCTTTCTGTCGCTGCTCAACCCCTTCGCCGTGATGGCCGGTGTGCTGTCGCTTTCCATGTCGATCTACATGGGCGGCGTCATGCTGATGGGCCGTGCGGGCGGTGAAGTCGCCAGGCGCTCGCAAAAGGCTGCGATCGGCGCAGCGATTGTGGCCCTCGTGCTGTTCAGCATCGGCGGCTTTTGGGTTGCCACGATGAATGGCTACGTGCTCGACAAGGCCCCGGCTCCGGCCTTGGCGCAAAACCCCCTGCAGCAAAGCGTCAGTCTTCAACTGGGCGCTTGGCACGCCAATTTTCACGCGCACCCTGCCCTTTGGCTGGTTCCGCTGCTGGCGTATGCGGGCATGATCCTTGGTCTTTTGGCCGTGCGCGCCAACAGGCCCACGCTGGCCTGGTGGCTCGGTGCGCTGGCGTGGATCGGGGTCATCGGAACGGCCGGCGTGAGCCTTTTCCCCTTCATGATGCCCTCAAGCGCGAATCCTTCACAGAGCCTCACCCTGTGGAATTCCATCTCCAGCCAGACGACCTTGCAGTGGGCCACGGGATTCACCGCGGTGTTCGTGCCTCTCATCCTCTGGTACACGAGCTGGGCCTTCTGGATCATGCGCGGCACGGTGGACGCCAAAGCACTCGAGCATGACGGGCACGCGTACTGAATACAGGGAAGACCATGAAAACGTTCTTCGTCTTTATCCTTTATTTTTTGATCGCTGTCATCGCCATCGTCCTGGGCGTGATCATCGGTGACTATGGTTCGTGGTACTTCGCCTGGCTCGTCGGCACCGGCATGATGGTTCTGGTTGCGGCGGCCGGCGGCGCCTGGATGGACAGCCAGGAAGAGGATGCCAAGGCTGGCAAGGGCGCCCATTAGGCCGGCTTCGGCCCCAAGCTGGGCGCTTTGATCCGGGCGGGAGCCTTGTTGGCGGTGCGTGGCGACCTTCACATCGCGCAACGGGAGAGCGCCAAGCTCTCCGCCAGGGCTGACCGCCGCGGGCTCAGGCAGCGGGTCGCGTGAGCGCGTCCTGCAAATCGCGAAACGGGCCTGGTTGCGCAGCAAGGACCGCGGGGGTTCCCCGCTGCACGATACGTCCGCAATCCATCACCCCCACCTCGTCGACAAGCGTGGCCAGCGCGCCAAGGCGGTGCGTGATGAGTAACACCGTGCGCCCCTGCATCGCCGAGCGCAAGGTATCGAAAAGCTCGCGTTCCGTCGCCACATCCAGACCTTCGGTCGGTTCGTCCAGCAGCAGGACGGGCGCGTCTTTCAGCAAGGCGCGCGCAATCGCCACGCGCCTTGCCTGCCCACCCGAAAACCGCATGCCGCCTTCGCCCAACTGGGTGAGATAACCTTCCGGCAGACTCATGATGAAGTCGTGGATCTGCGCCACCCGGCACGCGGCGACGACCTCGCATTCCTGCGCATCAGGCTTCGCCAAAAGCAGGTTGTCGAGCACGGTTCCGTTGAAGATATAGGCGTCTTGCGACACGACGGCGAGCAAGGCGCACGCAGCATCGGGCGCGTACGAGCGCAGCTCGTACCCGCCCACGCGCACGCTGCCCTCTTCATAGTCCCAAAAGCGTGCAAGCACATTGACGAGGCTGCTCTTGCCCGCGCCACTTGCGCCGACGATGGCCAGTCTGCCGCCGCTTTGGATATCAAACGTCAACCCATGTAGCGCCCAGGGGGGGTGCGCAGCGTAGCGCATGCAAACCGCGTCGAACGCGATGCTCGCATCTCGCGGCCGGGGCGAAGGGCCAGCGGGCGTGCTGACCTGCGGTGTCACATCGACGACGGAGAAAATGCGCCGCGCCGCGGCAAGCATTTCGCCCAGCAACTGCAAGGCCACAGGCAGCGGCGCAACCGCCTCGAATGCGGCCAAGGCAAGAAGCGCCAGCATCGCAAGATCAGCCGGGGCCATGCGGCCTGCCGCGACTTTGGGTAAAACGCCGATCACCGCCAGCCACAATGCCAGATTTGCCGCCAGACCAACCGCTCCATTGGAGCGCCCGGTCAGATCGCTCAGGCGCCTTTGCCGCGCCAGCAGATCGGCAGACTGCTGCTGCACGCGTGCGTGCCACGCCGCTTCGCTGGCGTACACGCGCAGCTCGGCGCTCCCCGCCAGCGCATCGGCGGCCGTGCTGCGCATCGCCGCGCGCAACTGCAGCGCCTGCGCACCGGGCTGGCGGCCATGCCTGCGCGTCCACGCGGGCAACAGGACCCCGGCGGCGAACAGCAACAGCAGCGTCGACGCCGCCACGACCACGCTGAACCAGGCCATTGTGGCGATGATGACAATCACCGCTGCTGCACCCACCACGACGGGGACGAACAAACGCAGATAGACCTGGTTGAGCGTGTCGATGTCGGCCTGAATGCGTGAGAGGAGATCGGCAGCGCGGAATTGCTGCAATCGGGCTGGTGCGAGCGGCTCAAGCCGCACGTAGAACCAGACGCGCAACCGCGCCAGAAGCCGGAACGTCGCCTCATGGGTCAACAGGCGCTCGGCGTAGCGCCCACCGGTGCGGGTGATCGCAAAGGCGCGAATCACCGCTGCCGGCGTGAAGTAATTCAGCACTGCACCGGCGGCACCGGCGGCACCGGCAATCGCCATCGCCGAGACAAACCAGCCCGATAACGCAAGGAGACCGACGTTCGCCAGCAGTCCGGCAAGCGCCACTGCTGCTCCCCCCATCATCCAGCGCCAATAGGGCAGGAACAGTCTCCAGAGTCGCACCAGATCGGCGCGTGCCTGGCGCGGATCGCTCGGAGCACCGTCGTCGTCGCCGGGCACAAGCTCGGGCAGTGCGGTCGTGGCATCATGCGCAGCACGTACCGCTGCGCCTTGCACGGGTGTCGGTGCATCTTGGCGCTTCATGCCACTTCTGCACCGGTCTGCAGCATGCGCGCGAAGGCACCGCCGGCGTGCGCCAGTCGCTCGCGCGGCCCCGCATCCACCACGCGCCCGGCGTCAAGCACGACGACATGGTCCGCGAGCGCAAGGGTATGCAGCCGGTGGGTGAGCATGAGCACGGTTCGACCGCGCGCGAGTACCGCTAATGAGTCCATCACTTCACGTTGACTGCGCGCATCCAGATGCGCCGTGGGCTCGTCGAGCACCAGAACCGGAGCGTCTTTCAGGAACGCACGCGCCAGCGCGATGCGCTGAACCTGTCCGCCGGACAGCCCCGCGCCACGCTCGCCGAGCATCGTGTCGTAGCCGTGGGGGAGCGCACGAATGAACGCGTCAGCCTGCGCGGTGCGGGCGCAAGCCACAATTGCATCCAGGGATGCATCCGGTTTGCCCAAGCGGATGTTGTCGGCCACGCTGCCTGCAAAGACGTGCGCGCGCTGCGCAACCCAGGCGAGCTGCGCAAGCCATGCGTCTTCGCTCACCTCGGCAAGATCCACACCCGACACCAAGATGCGCCCGCGCTGCGCGCGGACGAAACCCAACAGCACGTTAAGAGCCGTGCTCTTGCCCGTGCCGCTGGCGCCGACAACGGCGGTGACGCTGTTCGCGGGGACTTCAAAGCTGCATCCGGCAAGAGCCTCGTGCTTGCCGTCATAGCTCACAAACACTTCGTCAAAGCGGATCGTGTGGGCAACGCGCGGCAGGCTTGCCAGCCCATTGCGGCGTGCAGGAAGCGGTTCAGCGAGGATCTGCAGGATGCGTTCGGAGGCCCCGATCGCGTCCATGCGCAAATGGTAGACGGCGCCCATGTTGCGCAGCGGCGCGTAAAACTCCGGAGCGAGCAGGAGCACGAAGAATCCTGGCAAAAAATGCAGCTCTCCCCACAGCAGCCGAAAGCCGATGAGCACTGCGACAAGTGCAATGCCCGCGGTTGCCAGAAACTCCAGCACCACCGACGACAGGAACGCCACGCGCAGCACTTGCATGGTGCTGGTGCGGTAGTTGTCCGAGATCTCCGCCACCACGTTAGCCTCGCGCTTGCTGGCACCAAACAGCTTCAGCGTCGTCAACCCTTGCAGCGTGTCGAGAAGGCGACCCGACAGGTACGCCAGCTTGCGCCACTGCCGCTGGTTGAGCTCCTCGGTGCCTTTGCCGATCAGCCACATGAACAGCGGGATCAACGGCCCCGTGATCAGCAGCACAGTCCCAGAAATCCAGTCAACCGGCAAGACGGCGATCAGAATCATCAGTGGTGCAAGCCCCGTGATACTCATGGTCGGCACATAGCGCGCGTAGTAGCCTTCCAGCGCCTCCACCCCGTTGACGACGCTATTGAGCAAATCACCACGCGATTTGCCTGCAATCCACACCGGGCCCAGGCGCTGCACGTGGGCTAGAAGCTTTGCGCGCAGATCCTGCCGCAGTTGCGCCCCAGCCTTGAACGCGACGCGCTCCGATGCCTGCACCAGGGCAAAACGCATGACGAAGATGGGCAGCAGCGCGGCAAGCCATGGCCACAGCGCGGCAAGCCGCGCATGGCGCATCACGCCGGCGTTGATGACCCAGGCAAGAAGCGCCGCCTGCCCGACCAGCAACAAGCCAGATCCCAGCCCCAGTGCCACCGCAATGTTGAGTTGGCGCTTGAGCCGCGGCTTGAAGCTCTTGAGCCAGACTTCAGGCTCGACTGCGGCAACGGAAGCTTCAGGAGTGGCGGACATGGAGTGCGATGCGCCAATGAAGGGCGTGAGCATGATGTTAGCCATGCCACCGCTGGCGCGCAGCTCGGGCAATCGCTTTCGTACCCCATTTTTGCGCATGCCCAATGCTTGACGCGGGTCAAAAGTGAGTTGCATCCAGATGCCTAGACTCACTGCTGATGTTCACCGTCGCGCAGCTGCTGCGTGATCCATCCATTCCGGGGCACTAGTCATGACAACGTCGGCATCACCACCCGCACCGCGCCTGCTCATCGCCGGCGCCGGGTTCGGCGGACTCACCGCCGCACGCAGGCTGCGCAGGCTGCTGCCACGCGCCGAGATCACCCTCGTTGCCCCGCAGGACGAGTTCCAATATCTGCCCAGTTTGATCTGGATTCCCACGGGCTTGCGCCGCGGCCCGGAGCTGCGCCACCGCATCACGCCCATGCTTTCGCGACTGCGTGTGCGCTACCTCCAGGCTGCGGCCACTGGCCTCGATTCCGCCGAGCGGTTGCTGCGCACCACCGCAGGCGATGTGCCCTACGACGCCTTGGTCATTGCCACGGGCGGCGCATGGCTTAAGAGCTTGCCCGGTGCCAAAGGCGTCCATGGTGTGTGTGAGGGCGTCGACGCCGCCTTGCAGGTGCGCGAGCGCCTGCAGGAGCTTCTGAAGGGTGGTGGCGGGCGCATCGCCCTGAGTTTCGCCACCAATCCCAAGGAGCCGGGTGCGCTGCGTGGTGGGCCTGTGTTCGAAATGCTGTTCGGCCTCGACACCTGGCTGCGCCGGCAGGGCGTGCGCGACAAGTTCGAGCTCACCTTTTTCCATGCGTCAACGATGCCGGGGCAGCGCCTGGGGGAAGCGGCGGTGAAGATGCTGCTTGCGCGCATGCAGCGCCAAGGCATCCGCACCGTACTGGGGAAGAAACTTGCCGGCTTCGATGACCAAAACGTACAGCTCGACGCGAATGAGACGATTGCCAGTGACCTCACGCTGTTTATTCCTGGCATGCGCGGGCAGGACTGGTTCGCCAACACGAGCCTTGAGCTTTCGGCGGGAGGCTTTCTCCAGGCTGATGCGTTGTGCCGCACATCCGCGCCCGACGTGTATGTCGTCGGTGATGCCGGCAGCTACCCCGGCCCTGACTGGCTGCCCAAGCAGGCCCATATGGCGGACCTGCAAGCGCACGCCGTGGCGCGCAACATTGCCGACGTGCTGCGCGGACGCGCGCCCAGTCACGAGCCGCGCCCCGAGCTCGTGTGCATCGTCGACTCGATCGACAGTGGCGTGCTGGTATGGCGCAGCCGCCAGCACAACTTCATGCTCGCGAGCCGATGGCTTCATCATGCCAAGCGCGTTTTCGAGTGGTACTACCTGCGCGATCTGCGCGCCGCTGAGGCCTCAGCCGTGACAGCTTCCGCGTAGGTCTGTTGCCAGGGTTGACCTGGAGGCACAACTCCGCCGCGTCGCGGGCCGGGCGCCGAAACCGACTTCCGCGGCCGTTCCTCGGGGATTGCCGTTTTGCGCGAACCCTGGGCTGGCCAAGTCTTGACCGTCATCGGGCTCGAGCGGCAGTCCAATTCGCCATCGCAAACCCAGGTCAACTGCGCGCCGCAGGACCCAAACCAAGTGATTTCGCCTGAAATTTTTCCCACCTCTGGCGCGGCAGCGGATGCTGTCCAGAGTGAGGGCGGACCTGCGGCGATGCGCGACCAGCTGGACGTGGCGCTTCGCCGCGGCTTGGAAGCGTGCGTCCCAACCCCATGAGCACGCGCCAGGCGTACACAGGCGAAGGGCTGTCACCAGGGCACCGGGGCCCAAGTGGGGTTGCGCATGGAGTTGCCGTGCTGCGACGGGATCTTCGAAGCACCGAGCGCCAATGACTGCCCTTTTCGAGCGTGAATCTGGGGTTTGGATCCCGATGGACGCCAGGAAACCGGGCTCGAAGGGCGAACGTCGAGCCCGGCACCATCGTGGCGTCGGGCAACTGTGCGCAAGGCGGCGCGAGGATGACGTGAATGTAATCACACAGTCACGCAGTAGACACCATGGAGGGTCTAAAGTTTCCAACATCAGAGGTCAATCCTCAGCAATGCGCGGCACCGGGTCGTGATACAGCGGTGGGCGATTCAATGATCCCGGTTTTGGGACATGTCCGCCAGACTTGCTCCGCGAGGATTTTTCAAAAGGAGAACGATCATGATGTGGTTCAACCATCCTGGCGGGTTCGGTTACGGCTACGGGTACGGAATGATGGGCGGCTTCGGCTGGATCTTCATGATTCTGATCATCGTCGTTGTCTTTGTGTTGCTGTTCGGCGTATTCCGACAGTTCGTGGATGATCGCCGTGATCGTCGGATGCTCACGCGTGGAGCACGCGACATTTTGGACGAGCGTTATGCCCGCGGCGAAATCGACGCCGATGAGTACAAGCGCAAGCGTGCCGATCTTGATGCCTGATCACATTCCCCGCGCTCTGTGGTAACGGGGCCATTTGCAAGCGTTTTCGTTTTTCACAAGGAGATCATCATGAACAAGCAAACCATGCGTGCACTCGTTGCCGCACCTGCGCTGTCCTTGGCCTTGGCCGCGGGCGGCTTTGTCGCGACGCACGCTGCCGAGCCGGCCAGCTCTGCAGCCCCCTCCTATGGGCCCGGTTACGGTATGGGGCCTGGCATGATGGGCGGCTATGGTCCGTGGGGCAATGCTCCCGGTGGTGGTGGCTACGCCTCTGGTGCAGGCTATCACCGAGGCGGGCCTGGCGGCTATGGCCCCGGATCGTCCGCACGAGGCTTCGGTTATGGCGCCCCCTGGATGATGGGTGGTGGTTATGGCGGCTTCGGCATGGGCCCGTGGATGATGGGCGGTGGCTATGGCGGCTATGGCATGGGCCCGTGGATGATGGGCGGCGGCTATGGCGGCTATGGCATGTGGGGGCATGGTGCAGGCGCCGCGTTGGGCTTGACCGATGCCCAGCAGCAGAAGATTGCGGCGATCGAAGACGCGCAGTTCAAGAAACAGTGGGCATTGATGCCGCAAATGCACGCGGCGATGTTGGCGTCTTCGCGCAACTTTGAGGCTGGAAAGATTGACGTTGACGCGGCAATGAAGTCAGCCAAGGCGATGGAGGACCTGCGCCTGCAGATGTTGCGTAATCACCTCGAGGCGGTCAAGCAGATTGACGCCGTGCTGACGCCAGAGCAGCGCGCCAAACTTCAACAGGGCAGACCATGGCGCTCGCAGTAGACGCAGTACACGGGTGACCGTGTGGTTGAGACCGAAAACAACTCACGAGGTCCAAGCCGGGCCGTACAAAGCACCGAAATGCAGCTTTGTACGGCCTGCTGACGACGGTCCGAATAATCGGGCTTTTGAGATCCTTTCCGTGGTCAGCGCCCGAGAGTCCTGCGCGGCTCAGACGCGCGCCAGAGTTGCCCCTTGATGTGCACCGGCGGGCTGCTTTTTCCGGTGGCATGGCTGCCCCCCGCGCGCTTGGCACATTGTGAACGGGCTGACACGCTCGGCGCCGTCCTCGAAGCTGCACTTCGTGCACGCAAAGCAGACCGGCGTTTGGCGGCCGTCTTTTGCCACCTGCTCACAGCAGGCGCAGGTGCGGCTAGTATTTGGCTGCCGCATGCCAGGCGACTTTTCGCCACCGTGGGAGCTTGCCGCGCAGTTTACGGCGGAATGTACCCCCCAGCGCGATCGAGGATGGAACAGATCAGGCGCCGTCTGGCCAGCCCAACCCTGTCGTTTGCAAGAATGTCATACTCCTTTTTGCCTGCAGTTGGCGTTGCCGCTCGAGTCGGGCAATACGGGGCAGAATTGAAGGCGGTCACTTTGTTCGGGAGCGTTGATGAAACTGCTGCTTGTCGAGGATGAAATCAAGACCGGCTCGTATCTCAAGCAGGGACTCACCGAGTCCGGATTCATCGTGGACTGGGCGCGCAGCGGCTTGGATGGCCATCATCAGGCGATGACCATGGCATACGATCTGATCGTGCTTGACATCATGCTGCCCGACGTCGATGGTTGGCGCATCTTGCGCTCGCTGCGCGAGAGCGGAAACGACACGCCGGTGCTGTTCCTGACCGCGCGCGATAGCGTCGAGGATCGGGTCAAGGGGCTCGAGCTGGGTGCCGATGACTATCTTGTCAAGCCGTTCGCGTTCACTGAACTGCTTGCGCGCGTGCGCACGCTGTTGCGGCGCGGGCGTAGTGCGCCGCCGACCGAGTCCCTTCAGGTGGCTGATCTGATTCTCGATCTTCCCCGTCGTCGCGCCGCCAGAGGCGGGACACGCATTGCCCTCAGCAGCAAGGAGTTCGCACTTCTCGAACTTCTGATCCGCCGCCAGGGCGAGGTCCTACCCCGCTCCTTGATTGCTTCGCAGGTGTGGGACATGAACTTTGACAGCGACACGAACGTGATCGACGTCGCCATCCGGCGCCTGCGCGCGAAGATCGATGATGGCTTCGAGCCCAAACTGATCCAGACCGTGCGCGGCATGGGCTACACCCTGGATGTGCCCGATGCGCCGTGACGATGGCATGCGCCGTCCGACCTCCCTGGCGGTCCGCGTCACACTGTTGGTTGGGCTCGCGACGACCACGATGTTCCTGCTTGCAGCCTGGGGCATCGAGCGTTCGATCGAACGGCATTTCGCGCAAATGGACCTTGTCGAGCTTCAGGGTGCGTGGCAGTCGGTCAGTGCAGCACTCAAATCGATGAATCGCGCAACGAACGGCGCATCGGAACAACGCAGGCTGGCCGATGCGGTGGCGGGAAGCCACAATGTCTATGTGCTTGTGCGCGACGCCAGCGGCCACCGTCTCTACGAGACGACGCCGCCAGCGCTGTCGGCGTTGACGCGCGGAACTCCTGCGGCCGAAAGCCTCAACCTGGATACGCTTGTGGTCTGGAAGACGCCACAACACACCTACCGCGGCGCGGTGTTGCGCAGCGGCCGGGACACCGTGGTCATGGCCACGACGATCGACTTCCATCTGCAATACCTGCTGCAGTTGCAGGAAGCGCTGTGGGCAGGAACGCTGCTGGCAAGCGTTGTCAGCGTGTTCATCGCACGCCTGGCTGTGCAGCAGGGGCACGCGCCCCTTCGTCGCATCAGCGCCCGAATGCGTGAGATGACGACCGAGCGGCTTCATGTACGTCTGAGTCCCCAACAGGTTCCGGTTGAGCTGGCTGATCTTGTGATCGCCTTTAACGCGATGTTGACGCGCATCGAGCAGAGTTTTCTGCGGCTGCGGGATGTGTCGGCCGACATTGCCCACGAGCTGCGTACCCCTGTCACGAACCTGACGACGCACACCCAGGTGGCGCTGTCCAAGGCGCGCGACGTCGAGGCCTATCGGGAAGTCCTTTATTCGAACCTCGAGGAATTTGAGCGCATGGGTTCGATGATCAGCGACATGTTGTTTCTGGCCCAGGCCGAGCAGGGTCTCACAAAACAGCGCACCGAGAGCGTTGATCTCGCGGTCGAAGTGCGGGCCCTGTTCGACTACTTCGAGGCTTGGGCGGAGGAGCGCAAGGTGGGGCTCGAACTCGAAGGCGGTGCCAGTGCAGTCGATGGTGACCGCGCGATGTTGCGCCGCGCACTCAGCAACTTGATTACCAATGCGATCCGCTACGCACCATCCGGCCAAGCAATCGTCGTGAGCCTGTCGCAGAACGGCCAGCGGGTCAGCGTCAAGGTCTGCAACCCGGGTCCTGACATTGCGCCGGAACACCTGGGGCATCTTTTCGAGCGCTTCTACCGGGTTGATCCCTCACGCCAACGGCGCGGCGAAGGCGCTGGCCTGGGGCTGGCCATCGTCAAATCGATCGTCGAAGCTCACGGCGGTGAGGTCTCGGTGACGTCAACGCACGGGACGACGTGTTTCGTGATGCACCTTCGCGCGGCAGGCCCCCAGACATAGCGCCGTCACACGAGTTTGCCATTCCATGGCGTGGTGCGCCGGCCACGCGCCCCCAGCCCACGGATCGGCAATGGTGCACACGAAGCCCACCAGCCCAAGCAGGGCGCGCACATGGCGTGGCGTCACTCATGGTCCGGACTGCGTGAGGGCACGGCTCTGCACCAACCTGTCGCTCGGCCTTGTTCCGCAGCTTGCCAGATTCCACGCGCGCCGCTCCAAACGAGACGAGGCTGTCATCCTTTTGTCATATGCCATCGCTGTAATGCGTCGATCCGCATACGCCCTCGGACTTGGAACTCACCAGCCGGTGAGCATTGATGCGCCGTCGCACCCTCCGGTGGATTCCCCGACCAAACACTCCGTCCTTCGTGTGCGCTTTGCTTCGTCCTCCTCGGATTGCAGCGACACCAACTCTCAGCCCGTGACGCCAGAAGCGGCTTTGCAACGCCTTCGCGAAGGCGACGCCTGGGCCGTGCTCGCAGTCAGCGGGCACGATGTGCGCGAAGTGGGCGCCTGCTACCAGCGGCTGGTTGTTGGTGGCCACGCTGATCGGCTCAGCGTTCTGGCAATCGATCTGACCATTGCACGCGCATTGCCTTTGCACACCGACGCGTGCTGGCACGCGCCGCCGTGCAAGCGCACCGGCAATGCCTGAGCGCCCGGGGGGTCGTGGGCCGCCCGGTCGCGATGGCGGAGACGATGCCGAGGTCCCCAGCAGACATGCGTCGTCCAACGCTGGCCGGCGCGCAAGACCTCACCCGTCCGCGAGAGCGCTGGGGCCGCGCAGCCTTTGGTCCGTTGCCTGGCCCCGGGGCGGGCGTCGAGCTCCCTCCCAGCCCGCATGACCGCGTCGCCACGCCACGCTGCTACCTCAGACGAAACCACAGTTCGGCCATGGCGCCCGAGATCCGGGCTGATGTCTGGCCGCCCTGACCAACGAACAGCCGCGATCGGATCGCCACGTGCTGTCAATGCGACATGAACACCGGCACCGTCATCGCCGACAGGATCGAGCGCGTCACGCCGCCGAGCAACAACTCATGCGCGCGCGAATGACTGTAGCCGCCCATCACGATGAGGTCCGCAGCCATGTCGGTGGCATGCGACAACAGCAAGTCTGCCACGGAGGCGTCGACCACGGTGGGCGTCATCATCCGCTCATTGAACGCAATGTCGCCCATGCGCTCGGCGGCGTATGAGGCATTCACCCCATGCAACCGCAGGTAAGCACTCGCCGCAGCCAGCGAATCCGCAGCGGGCGCCTGCCTCGAACCATAGGCGCGCAATTGGACGTCGGTTGCACGCTGCAAGAGTGGCAGGGCGTCCCTCAAGGCGCGCGCACTTTCTCGCCCCGGCCCCCAGGCCACCAGCACACGCGAGCAACAATTCTCGGCCAACGCCTCGGGACCTGGCACGAACAACACGGGACAGCTTGCACCGATGAGCAGCTGCGAGGCGAAATGCAATGACGACGGCCGGCCCTCGCCCGCGTCCCAAGGCTGCCCGATCACCAGCAAGTCTGCCGTGCGTGCGCGCTCGATCAGCGGCGCAGGGCCCCGGTCAATGACGTGATGTTCCGCGCGCACGCCGGAACCTCGCGCCAGCTCGGCCATCCAGCCGGCGACAACCGCTTCGATTGGATGCACCGCGTCCACATCAGCGCCCTGTCCTGCTGCCAGCTTCGCAGCCAGTCCAAAGACCTTGCGCTCCTGGGCGGTCTCCCCCAGATACGCCAAGACGCTTCGGTAACAGTTCATTTGGCATCCCCTTGTGTGGCAGATCATGGCCAATGCCGGCCCACACACTGAAGATTAGGCGATTAGTCGTCAAGCGAATTGACCCAGCTCAACCCATCATGCCGATCGGCCACTCCTCTGGACGCGTCCACGCCAAGGCCATGCCCATCGTCAAGCCTTGGCGTTTGCTCCAACCCATGCGGCATAGGCTTGCATGTAGCTTTCCAGAAACTTGCGCGTCCCCTCGTTGACCATCTTGCCACTTGCATCGAACAGTTTGTCGGCGCCACCGAGATACGCTTCTGGCTGCGCCATCGCAGGAACATTTAAGAACACCAGCGATTGTCGAAGATGGTGATTGGCGCCGAACCCGCCGATGGCGCCTGGCGACGCACTGACGACTGCGCCTGGTTTGCCGCTCCCGACGCTCTTGCCATAAGGCCGCGAGCCGACATCCAAGCCGTTTTTCAATGCCGCTGGCACAGAGCGATTGTGTTCGGGCGTGACGAACAGAACCGCGTCGGCCGCCTTGATCCGCTCGCGGAACGTCGACCATGCTGTGGGCGGATTCTCATCGCCATCCTGGTTATAGATCGGCAGTTGCCCAATTTCCACGATGCTGAGCATGAACTCTCCCGCCACTAAACCGCTTGCGCGGTTGTAGTGGGGGTTTCGCGGGTCACAGACTTCGACTTGCCACGTTGCCATGGCAGAGGTTTCGGTCTCGCCGCCACGCCCGTCCCAGGCGTGTGTTGCGTATTGAATGCGTCGATGAGCACCACCAACGCGCTGTTTTGGTCGCGTTGCATGACATGCCCGCAGTGCGGGCAGACATGCACACGCTGCGCCAACGTCTTGGGAGCGAGTTCCCAGCACGCCGCGCAGCGCTGCGACGGTTTGAGCTGGCGCGTATTGCTCAGATGCAGCCGCGTACCAGCTTCTTCCGCTTTGTACGCCAGCATCGGATGCGCCATGCCGAACCCCGCCGAGAGGATGTCCCGGTTGAGTCCGGCCTTTTTCCTGACGCGCCGGCCCGGTGCATCCACCGTGCCCTTCGCGCTGCGGCTCATGGTCTTCGGGGCCAATTGCTCGGTCGCCAGGACGGCGCATTGCCGCACCATCCTGGTTGTTTCCTTGTGCACGAAGTCCCGGCGCCGATTGCCGATACGCTCGTGCAGCCGGGCGATGCGACGCCCGAGCCGTTTGAAGCGCAGCGATCCGTTCTTCTTCCTGCCGCGCTGCCGCTGCAGCGCGGCAAGGCGCGGCAGTTCCTCGCGCAGCCAGCGCGGGTTATCGATGGTCCGTCCATCATCGAACGTCGCCCAGTCGTTGATCCCGAAATCCACCCCGCGGCGCTGATCGCCCGTGCGCCGGCGCGCACAGGTCGCGTCGGGCACGCGCAGCGTCACCGACACGAACCACCCACCACCTTTGCGCGTGAGGGTGATGTCGTTGGGTTTTGCCTCAACCCCGAAGCGGTGACGCCCGCGCGCCCGGACGGACAGGGCCGTGTCTCCACTGCCGATGCGCAGCGTGGCACCACGGCCGCCGTGCTGCATGAGCTTCCAGCCAGCCGGGTCGGGATAGGCAAAGCCCGCGAACCGCTTCGCGGCCTTGAACTGCGGGAATCCGGGCGTTTGACCAGCTTTGACCCGGCGAAAGAACGACTGGAAGGCGAGATCCAGCCGCCGCAGCGTCTGCTGCAAGGCGTGGCTGCCGAGTTCGTTGAGCTCAGGCCGATCCGCCTTGATCTGCGGCAATGCGTTCTGCTACGCGTAATAGCTGATGGATTTGCCGGCCTTGCGCCAGGCGTCGATGCGCTCTTCCAGCGCCGCGTTGTACAACTCGCAGTGCAGCCGCGTCCAAGCCTCAAGCCGCGCAGCTTGCGCGGCATTGGGATACAGCTTGAGCGTGACTTTGCGCCGTTGCAGACTGGTATTTTATCCAGCCTGGAGAGGAACAACAAGCGAAACCCGCCCGCTTGACCCCCTCCTGCCCGGTCGGCTTCGCCTAAGCGACGCTGTGCGTCGGGCCGGGTGAGGAAGGGGAATGCGCGGGCATTTGTTCAAGCCCGCAGGAGCAAGTTCGATGAGCGCATTGGCCACCTTGCGATTGATCGAATCCTTCCTCAGGCTTCCAACGAGTAGGGCAACGTCATGAATCTTGTCCATCTGGCATCTCCTGGTTTCTCAATGACAGGAGCCTCGCTAAAGCGCTCGATTGGATAGTACTGAGTTCAATGCGCTGATCGCGCGCATGCGCAGGCGCTTCGCCCCGACCCGCCACTGAAACTCACGCCATGCAAAGACACTGGCGAGCCTTTGAACGGGTTGCCTCAACGGCACGCCCGCTCTGCCACGAGGGGGTCAAAAAGTGTTGGAAGGCCAATCGGAGACAAGTTCTACCGTGCGGTCGAGGCGACGCTGATACCGCTCAGCGGTCATGGTGGTGGGGCCCCTTCCACGTGGATGGAATGAACGCTCCCCCCACGACAACCGCGCGTGCGGTTGAGTGGCGGGAGCGTTCATCTCAACTCCACTGCTCGTGCCAAGCTCACGAGCGAACCGCGCCGGCCATCGATCGTCGCCGCGTGCTGGGTTCAGGCCGGCCTGTGGTGATGTCGCTATTTAGCGAAAGCTCAATAGGGGTGGGTGCGCTCATGCTCGATGATTGTGCTTGAGCCTCAGTCAGCCGCGGGCGTGCCGCTCGGGGGCTGCGGCGCAAGCCTCGCGTGCGGCGCGATCAGCGGCATCAATTGCGGTGCCAGGTCGCGGAGGAGCTCAACGGTCAGCGCGCTGGTGAAACGGTACCGCGCGGCATAGGGCTCACGCGCATACGCAGTGATCGTGCCGAAGAAGCGGTCGCCGAGGAAGAACACGAACGTCGCCGAGCGCTTGACGCGGCGGGATTCGATTAATCGCCCTCCCGGCGAGTAGACGTCGAAGCGCTGGTCTCCCGTGCCGGTCTTGCCGCCGACGGCAATATCGCTGCCATCGGCCAGGCGATAGGCTCCGCGCAGTCTCACCCCGGTGCCGCCATCGACGACGGACAGCAGTACCGGTCGCAGGGCCTCGGCGATCGCCGCCGGCAGCACGCGCCGGCCCGGTGCGGTCGGCGCCGTGAGGCGCGTCGCATACGGCGTACCGGTGGCGAAGTCGAGCTCGCCGAATTGGCGCACCGGGTCGAGCATGCCGCCATTGACGACGATACCGATGAGCTCGGCCAGCGCCGCCGGGCGGTCGCCCGATGCGCCGAGCGCGCACGCAAACGACGGCGTTACGGTGGCGAACGGATAACCGAGGCCGCGCCACGCCGCCGCGATGCGCTGGTACGCCTTGGCCTCCAGGACCATGCGGATACGCATGTCCTGGCGCCGACGGTCGTGGGTGCGGAACAGCCAGGCGTAGACCTGCAAGCGCTGAGCCTGGCTGGCCTGCAAGGTCTGGCGCAACGCTGCCTGCGGATGTTCGAGCAGATAAGACACGACCCACAGCTCCAGCGGATGCACGCGCGCAAGGAAGCCGCGGTCGGAAAGGTCGAAACGCGACGCTGCATAGCGTTCATACAGCGCGTCCAGGAGCGCGTCGTCGAGCTTCGCGGTGGGCAGCGAGGCACGCATCAGCTCGGCAAAACGCTGAGGCGTCGCGCGCGGCTCGATCCCCAGGATCGCGGCGGCCTTGCGGTAGGGCGCGTCAGGCACATTGGCCAGCAGCGCCGTTTCCATCGCCTGCGCTTCGGAAGCGCGATACTTGCGATAGAAACGCTCGACGAATACCGCGCCCTCGGACTCGGCAAAGCGCCGCAGGTATGCGATGCGCAGCTGCGGGTCGCGCATGACCTGGGCAGCCAGATCGGAGCGGCTGTCCATCTCGTAGCGCACGATGTCGCGCATCAGCCGCACGAACACAAGATTGACGGAATGCTGCAAAGCAGTGGCCAAGCTGAGCACGGCGTGGTCATCGTCCGCATCGAAATTGCTGAATCGCTGCAGCGATCCGCCGGTGAAAAATGCCTCGCCCGGATTTCCGGAGTACGTGCGCTGAAGCGCGGCGCACAACATCGGCAACAGGGCACGGTCGCGAGTCGTCTCTAGGTACCGCAATGCCCACGCCTTGATCGGATCCTGCGGCGCCACGGCCACACGGCGCAGCGCCGGCGCATCCAGCTGCGCATAGCGCTCGTGCAACTGCCACACGATTTGCAGATACAGGATGATGGTGCGCAGCTTGGCCGTCGATCCGAGGTTGAGCCGCGCGCCTTGGTTGATGTCGAAGGGCTGGTCGCCGCTGTCAGTCTGAACGCGCAGGAGATTCGCCCCGCCCACATGCTCGTACAGCGTGAAGCTGAACAGGATGTGAGCGGGGTCCGCGCCGGGAAGGAGCATGTTGTGGCCGTACAGACCCGCTGACTCCGCTCCCGTCGTGGTGGCCGCCGCGCGCAAACGCGCCGTCACCGCGCGCTGCACCGCGTCGTCCAAGGTACTGCGCACGCCCAGATCGAGGTGATCGAGCGCATACAGATCGCGCATACCGAGCAACTGGCTGAGCCGCACGCGCGCTGCAGTCGCGGCCTTCTGTGCCACGTACGAGACGCTCGGCCCCGCCGCAAGCACGGGCACAAATTGCAATGGTTGCCTCAGTGCGGCGTCGCGCAACGACGCGGGGATGATCTTGGCTGCACCCAGACGCATCAAGTAATTGTCAGTGAGCCTGTCGAGCGCGCCCGGATCGTGCAACAGGAAATGCGTTGGCGCGCGCTGTGCGATCATCAGCGACAGCGCCTGTTTGTACACGAGGGCCTGGGCCGCCGGCGCCACCGTCGACGATCTCAGCAAAACATCGACGGCGCCCGGATCACGCCCATACCAGTCGCGCAGCCCATCGCGCAGTCCGTGGATCGCGCCCAGCCCCGGCCTTGCCGCCAGCGGCACCGTGTTCAGATAGTCGACGACGATGCGCTGGCGCGTCGTCAACGTGTTGACCCCGCCAAGGTACGCGCGCGTCGACGCCGATGCCATCTGCTGGAGCTTATCGATGTCGCTGCCCGTTCGACCGCCGGGCGAATGACGGAACTTCTCGATCTGGGTGGCAAGCGTGCTCCCCCCCGGCCTGCTCGCCGCGGGCTCGACAAAAGAACGCGCCTGGTCGAAGAGCGCACGGCTGAAACGGCTCCACGACACCGCCGGGTTGCGCATCGGTTGGTCGGCATCGAGCAGATCGCGATCTTCGATGTACAGCAGGGTGCGAACGAGAAGCGGCGGCACGGCGGCGAAGTTCGCGTAGGCCGATGCCGGGAATGGCGCCGCGTAGAAGCTGATGCCGTGCGCGTCGCGCAGCACCAGTCCGGCCTGATCCTTCTCGCGATACGGCGGATACAGCCCCATGCGCGCCAGCGCGAGCATGCGCGGCGACATGCGCGCCTGCTCGGCCACGATAAATCCCTCGCGCTGCAGGCGCTGCGCGAACTGCGGGATCAACGCATAACCGAAGCTCAGATCATACGGACCTGAGCGCGGAAACACGATCGCGTCGCTCGGGCCCTGCGAGACGGTGAACGTCAGCGATCGCGCATAGCGCGACAGCAGGTGCGCCTCGAGCCAGGACGTGCGCGCCTCGAACCAGGCCCCGGCGGCCAGGCTCGAAACCACAACAACGAGGATTCCCCACCCTACCAGTCTGGCTCTCGATCGCATCTAAATCCATCATTCAGTCGGAGCCTTGCATGGCCGTATGGAAGACGAACGCGCGACCTGACAATCCGTGGACACGACGCGCACAAGGGCTCGAAATATTCCTGTGCGCCTGATGTCGAGACCTGGGCGAGGCAGTGCCTATTCGGTTGTTGATGAGCCTGGAACTTCGCAAGTCAGTGGCATTGGGATCTCACCGCCATTGACGTTCGCCACCGCGGGCGACAGGACCCATTCTTGCAGCCGCTCGCTCCGGCCGAGGCGGATGCCAACAGCCGCACCCAATCACTGCAACCGGGTGCATCCATGCGCTCGTGGGACGAGGGGCAAAAGCAAGGGGGTTCCGCTGTTCCGTAAACAGAATGGCTTGCTGCCCGTTGCAGCCTCACGCGGCGGTGAATGTGGACCGCTACATCGTTGACGCGGACCCCGGCTAAGTGGAACAGCACGAAAATCGGCTTGACTGGATGCGGCGCATGCATTATCCCCAGAAGTACGAGGCCCTTGTCGAATAGGCCGGAGAACAGAGCATGGCTCAGAGTAACGCACAGCAGGGCGCGGTTCCGCCCATCGGCATTGCCGCCACTGGCATGCGCACGGAATCGGATTCGATGGGGCAGGTCGACGTGCCGGCGAACCGGTACTGGGGTGCGCAAACCCAGCGCAGCCTGCTGCACTTTTCCATTGGTGAGGATCGCATGCCCAAGCGCATCTATCACGCCTACGGCTGCGTCAAGAAAGCCGCGGCGCTGGTAAACCTGGCGGCAGGTCGACTCGACGCGGACCGCGCCAATGCCGTCGTTCAAGCCGCAGACGAAGCCATGGCAGGACTGCTCGACGCCGAATTTCCGCTCTACGTTTGGCAGTCAGGATCAGGCACGCAGTCGAACATGAACGTCAACGAGGTCTTGGCCAACCGCGCGACACAGATTCTGGGCGGAGAAATTGGTTCCAAGGACCCGGTGCATCCCAACGACCACGTCAATATGGGGCAATCGTCCAACGACACGTTCCCCACAGCCATGCACATTGCAGCGCTCATGGCCATCGACGAGCACCTCATCCCCAAGGTCGATGCTCTGGCGATCTGCATTGAGGCCAAAGCGGCGGGGTGGATGGAGGTCGTCAAAACCGGGAGGACCCATCTTCAGGATGCGATTCCGCTGACGGTTGGGCAGGAATGGTCCGGATACGCCCACCAGATTCGTGATGCGATTTCCAGGATTCAACGGGAGAAGACCGCTTTATATGAACTCGCGGCAGGCGGCACAGCCGTGGGCACCGGTTTGAATGCCCCTCCGCATTTCGGCCGCGAGATGGCCACCAAGATCGCCGAACTGACTGGAAAGCCGTTCATCACCGCGCCGAATAAATTCGCGGCGCAGGGCTCTCTGGATGCCATGGTCGCCGTCATGGGGGCCATCCGTGGGCTTGCGGTGGCGCTGATGAAAATTGCCAACGACATGCGCTGGCTCGCCTCCGGGCCGCGCTGCGGGTTGGGCGAACTGATCCTGCCTGCGAATGAGCCGGGATCCTCCATCATGCCGGGCAAGGTCAACCCGACCCAGTGCGAGGCCATGGTGATGGTATGCATTCAGGTCATTGGCGAAGATAACGCGGTGGCCTTTGCCGGAAGCCAGGGCAACTTCGAACTCAATGCGATGCGCCCCATCATCGTCAATAACGTCTTGCATGCGATGGGCATTCTCGGGGACGCTTGCGAGAAGTTCCAGCAGTATTCGGTCAGCGAAACGCAACTGAACCGGCAGCGCATCGATGCATTCGTGGGTCAGTCGCTGATGCTGGTCACGGCCTTGTCTCCGGTCATCGGCTACGACCAAGCCTCGGCCATTGCGCATTTGGCGAATGCCGAAGGGTTGACGCTGCGCGAAGCGGCCTTCAGATCTGGCTTGATCGACATGGAGAAGTTCGACGCCATCGTGCGGCCCGAAACGATGGTGGGCAGCGGGCTGGCGGGGAGTTGACACTCCCGCGCCAAGGCGACCGAAAATGACTTGCTAAAGCGACAGTTTCCGAAAATTCGCGAAGTGGAGTGGGAACCTGATCTAGCATGGTTCGTCGGGCTGTTCGCGCTGATGTCGATGCCGGCTCGTTTCCGCTTTTATGTGCATATGTCAGGCGTCAAATCACGCTCCGGGGAGGTGCCCTATGCCGGTGGAACAAGCTGTCGAGTTCCAGTCTGAAGGCGCAACGCTGAGAGGCTTTTTGATCACTCCAGACGGCCACTCCGGGAAGCTGCCGTTGGTCGTCATGGCTCACGGCACTTCGGCCACCATTCAGATGGTCGCGATCGAGTACGCCGAAGCCTTCGCCCAGGCGGGCATTGCCGCGTTGATCTACGATCACAGGAGCTTCGGGCGAAGTAGCGGCGAACCCCGCCGCGAGATCAACCCATGGGTTCAGTGCCGCGGATATCGCGATGCCTTGAATTTTGCTCTCGAATTGCCACAAGTGAACCCGAACAAGTTGGCGCTTTGGGGCGACAGCTACACCGGCGGCCAGGTGGTCGTCATCTCCGCCTGTGACGAACGGCCGAAGGTCATCGTCGCGCAGTGCCCTGTGTTCGGACCTGTCGCACCTTCGGTCCCGCCGAGCCGCCCGACGATGGAGAAGATTCAGCAGACGCTGCAGTCTGGCGACATCCGCGGGACACCTGAGACCACGACAGGCCCGATCCCCGTGGTCTCACCCAGCCAACTGGCTTATCCGTCACTACTTGCCCCGATCCAGGCGTTCCGCTGGTTCATCGAGTACGGAGGTCGCCCCGGGTCCGGATGGTCTAACGAGGTGACGCGGGTCATACCGCCGACACCGATCACCTACAGCCCTTTCCTATGCGCTCCATACGTGCAAGCAAAGGCGCTGTTCATGGTGGCCCCGGAAGACGAGATGGTGCATGCCAACTACGACGTCACCCGACAAGCATTTGACCTGATCCCAACAGAGAAGCGCTGGCACGACATTCGTGACGGCCACTTCGGCTTGCTGTACCAGCCTGGTGATCGGTTCAACGAGGCGTCGCGACTTCAGGCGGAATACCTTCGTGCCACGCTTGGCGCCTAGCGCCTCGCTCGAGCCGACCCGCTGCATCGTGCTGCTGCGTCACGACCACGATGCATTGGGCTGCGTGCTTACTCATTGGTCAGTAGATTAGGGCACAAATTGCCGTGACGACGGTCGAAGCTGACATGAAGATTGATGGCCGTACGTTGACGCGTGAAACGCTGGAAGCGATGCGCCTGATGGCGCTGGAGCGGATGGTGGAGGGCGAGTCGGCGGCGGCGATCTCGGCGTCGTTCGGGATGCACCGGAGTTGGGCCTACAAGGTGCGGCTGAAAGCACGGGGACGCGGCAAGGGCAAGCGCGCGCTGAGGTTGCGGAAAGCGCCGGGGCGGCGGACGTTGACCGACGCGCAAGAACGTCAGGCGTTTCGCTGGGTCAACGGCAAGAACCCGCAGCAGTACGGTTTCGACTTCGGGTTGTGGACGCGCCAGATCGTGGGGGAGTTGATCACGCAGCGTTTTGGCGTGACACTGAGCTTGGCGTCGGTGGGGGCGCTGCTGGCGCGGGTCGGGCTGACGCCGCACAAGCCGTTGCAGCGAGCCTACCAGCGTGACCCGGAAGCCATCACCCGCTGGCAGCGGGAGACCTACCCTGCGATCGCCCGCGAGGCCAAGCGCGACGAGGCGGACATCTACTTCTGGGACGAATCCGGCTTCCGCGCCGATGCGGTGCACGGCAAGACCTGGGGAGCCAAAGGCCAGACGCCGGTGGTTGACGTGCCCGGTCAGCGCCAGGGCATCAGTGCCGCCTCGGCGGTCAATGCGAAGGGAGCGTTCTGGTTCACCACGTACAAGGGCGGCCTGAATGGCGATCTGTTCGTGACCTTCCTGCGTCGCCTGATGCGTGGTCAGCGCAAACCGCTGCACTTGATCCTTGACAACCTGCCCGCGCACAAGACCCGCGCCGCCAAGGCGTACGTCGCCAGACTGAAGGGCAAGCTCTCGCTGCACTTCCTGCCCGGCTACGCCCCGGAGCTCAACCCCGACGAGCTTGTGTGGAGCCATGCCAAGCCCACCGGCAATGCCCAGCGGCCGCTGCGCGCCGGCGAAAACCTGGAAGATCGCATCCAGCTGCAACTGGCCGACATGGCGGCGCAACCAGACCTGATCCGTTCGTTCTTCCGGCACCCAAGTGTTGCCTATATTACTGACTGCTGAGGAAGCATGCGGTGCGCCTTCCTCTTCATCACCAACCGGGCCCGCAGGTCGGCTCGTTGTGAGCGCCGGCGGATGGTCAGCGAAAAACAGACCTTGAACAAATGCTCGCGCATTCCCCTTCCTCGCCCGGCCCGACGCACAGCGTCGCTCAGGCGAAGCCGACCGGGCAGGAGGGGGTCAAGCGGGCGGGTTTCGCTTGTTGTTCCTCTCCAGGCTGGATAAAATACCAGTATGCAACGGCGCAAAGTCACGCTCAAGCTGTATCCCAATGCCGCGCAAGCTGCGCTGCTTGAGGCTTGGACGCGGCTGCACTGCGAGTTGTACAACGCGGCGCTGGAAGAACGCATCGACGCCTGGCGCAAGGCGGGCAAATCCATCAGCTATTACGCGCAGCAAAACGCATTGCCGCAGATCAAGGCCGATCGGCCCGAGCTCAACGAACTCGGCAGCCACGCGCTGCAGCAAACGCTGCGCCGCCTCGATCTGGCCTTTGCCGCCTTCTTCCGCCGCGTCAAGGCCGGGCAGACGCCCGGCTTTCCCGGGTTCAAATCCGCGAAGCGGTTCTCGGGCTTTGCGTATCCCGACCCGGCTAGCTGGCAGTTCATGCAGCATGGCGGCAGCGGCGCAACCCTGCGCATTGGCAGTGGCGACGCGGCCTTGTCCATCCGGGCGCGCGGACGGCACCGCTTAGGGCCGGATGCCGAACCCAACGACATCACGCTCACGCGCCACAACGGTCAGTGGTTTGTGTGGTGACGCTGCGCGTGCCCGATGCGGCCTGTGCGCGTGAGCGCACCGGTGATTTTCGACGTGGCGTGGATTTCGGGGTCAACGACTGGGCCACGTTCGACGATGGACAGATCATTGCGAATCCCCGCTGGCTGCGTGAAGAACTGCTGCGCCTTGCCGCGCTGCAACGTCAGCGCGCACGCAAGCGCCGGGGCTCCATTCGGCACAAGCGGCTTGGCAGTGCCATCGCCCGGCTGCATGATCGCATCGGCAACCTGCGCCGGGACTTCGTGCACAAGGAAACAACCAAGATGGTGCGGCAGTGCGCCGTCCTGGCCACCGAACAACTCGCACCGAAGAACATGAGCCGCAGCGCACTCGGCACGGTGGAGACACCGGGCCGTCGCGTGCGGCAAAAGGCCGGACTCAACCGGGAAATTCTCTCGGCTGCGTTCGGCATGGCGCATCCGATGCTCGCGTACAAAGCGGAAGAAGCTGGTACGCGGCTGCATCTGAGCAACACGCGCCAGATCAAACCGTCGCAGCGCTGCTCGGCGTGCTGGAAATTCGCTCCCAAGACGTTGGCGCAGCGTGTGCATGTGTGCCCGCAGTGCGGGCACACGGCGCCGCGCGACCAGAACAGCGCAATGGTGGTTCTCATCGACGCGCACAACACGCAGGACACGCCTGGGACGGGCGTGGCGGCGAGGCCCAAACCTCTGCCACGGCAACGTGGCAAGTCCAGGCCTGTGACCCGCGAAACCCCCGCTACAACGCCATGCGTTTAGCGGCGGGAGAGTTCATGCCAAGTCGTGCGGGGTCAAGGATTGGCGCGCAGCCGCGGGTCGAGGGCGAAGCGCTCGGATTGGATGTTGGTCATTAGCGGCAGCGCCGTCGTCACGTTGACGAGCAGATTCCACGAGTGCCCGCTCACCGCGCTGGGCAGCAGCACGTACGGGTGGGCGTCGATCAGCTGGTCGCCAAACTCCTGCTGGTCCTTGTTCGGTGGGATTGGGTGGAGCCAGTGCGGATTGGGCACGCCACTCGGTTGCACGACATGGACTCGGCCCGGATCGGTGATCGTGAACGAGTAAAGGTTGTGGGCGACAGTGTTGAGCACCTTAAACCCTTTGTGCACCGCCACCTCCAGGATGGCGGTGGCCGGGTCCAGGGCCGCATAGATCACGCGTTTGCCGATGGAGTTCCAGCGGCCGCCGTACGTAGCCGAGCCGATGCCTGAGTTCCAGGTGTCGGCATAGCGCGCGTCCTGGAGCGTCCACCCCGTGAGGGAACCCGTGCCGCCAAGGGACGCCGGCAGCGGGATCAAGCGTAGACCCCGTATTTCATTCGCTGCAGCAGGGTCTTGACGGCTTCGGCGCCCGGCGAAGTGCTCACCAAGTCAATCGGCTTCCTGAACTCCAGACCCATCGCCTCGGTATTCAGCCACTCGTTGGCGGCCTCCGTGCTGCCGAGCACCTCTTCTGCCATGGCGCGCACGGACTCGAGCCGGTAGATCCCGTCCGTCGTGCGCGCATCCAGCGGCTTGTCCGGATCGGCCTTGATGCGGTGTGCGGTGCGTGCGCTCACGCCAATGGCCTTGAGAATGGCATCTGTGGGCAGGGTACCCCTGGTGCTCTCCCAGATGCGGGTCAACGTCCTGCCTGACACACCCTTCATCACCGCATCGTGGGCCATGACACTGGAGCCCGCGAAAGCGACGAACACACCGGCTTGTCGCTCACCCATTCCGCCGGTGAAGGTCTTCACCTTCACGGCCTTCTTACCTGGGATTCGATGGACCTTCTTATACCCAGTGGTGCGCGTGTTCTCCGCGACGGTTGCGGCAACCTTGGAGGCGCCCTTCTGGGGCTTGGTGGTGAAAGTTTGGCTAGACTGCTTCATGCTGTTACTCCTGCCATATGGCACAAATTATACGTCACATGGCAAAACTCCACCACAGGCGCAGTGCCGGTGCCGAAAGGGGCAATCAGCCTGGAGCGGATGCTCGTGCAAACGCAATGGGCGACTGCTTGTGGCGATTAACGCAAACCCTGTGCAACCGTTGCTTGCGGCCAGCGGGGGGCAGGTCAGGGATGCCGCTTAAGTTCCGAGAAACTCACCGATCGGTTTCAAGCCATCCAAACGATCGCAGACGACTTTGACAATCATCAGAATCGGCACACCGAGCAGTAAACCCCAGATGCCCCAGAGCCACCCCCAGGCAAGCAATCCGACAAATACGGCCACTGGGCTGAGTTGGCTGCTACGACTGGTCAGCCAAGGTGTTAGCAAATTGCCAACCAGGGTATGGATCGTGAGGGAGACCCCACCGATAACCAAGGCCATGTCGAGTGAGCCAAACTGCAAAAAAGCAACCAGTCCAGATGTCGAAGCCGTGATCAGGGAGCCGACATAGGGCACTAGATTCAAGACGCCCGCCACGACGCCCCAGACAGCGGCGTTTTGCAGGCCCAGCGCCAGCAGAGCTAAGCCGGTGAGCACAGCCACCAGCGCACTCGTGAAAATCTGCACGAGAAGGTAGCGCTGGATTTGCTCGGTGATTTCATGGAGTGCTTGCAGCGTGATCTTTTTGCTGCTCAGGTTTGGGCCTGCTAGTTTGATCAATTTACGCCGGAAGCTGTCGCCAGAAATGATCAGGAAGTAGGTCAGGAACAGCACGGCTGCAGTCTGACCCAACAGGGTCAGCAAGCCGATTGTGCTTGACCACAAATAGTTTTTGATATTGAAGTTTGAAGGCTCGACGATCACGCGCATGGCTTCATGGCTATTGTGGACCTCGGTCTGACTGCCGGCCGCTTTTTCGAGCTGGTTCGCGGCCTTTTGCACTGTTTCAAGAGTTGTGTCGTGATGGGCATCGCTCGGCTTGATTTCCATCTTGAACTTCTCGACCGCAGCCGGCAACGCGACAACCAAGCGCGTCGCCTGGTTGCTAAGCAAGTACGAAGCAATCCCTATCGCACTGCAAATCGTCAACAGGATCATGGCGGCGCCGAGCCAGCGCGGTATGCGACGGTGTCCCAGCCAGTTCACGGCCGGCGACAGTGCATAGCTCAGCATCAGACTCGTCATGAGCGGTATAAAAACGGCCTTGGCCCAGCTCAATACGAAAATACTTGCCAACGCGGCTAGAAGACCAAGCGACATGCTGCGAGTGTTGATCGGCACATGTAGCGGCAATGGCGTCGGCTCGCTCGGGCTGTGCTCCTGATTTGCTTGCCCAAGGTGTGACGTCCGGTTGTTTGCGTCGGATTTGCGCATAATGTGTTCACCAAAAGTTATCGAAACGATAGCAAGCGAAACGATCTGCATAGATTGCGGTGAAGTCATTGGCTGGAGCTGGCGCCAGCGGTTTCGTCCTGCTCACCGCAAACGCTTGAGTCAGGGCAACGAGCAAGTTCTTCGACCTAGGAACCCATCAAAAATAAAAATCGGTGGGTTCAAATTTCTCGTAGAGTCAATGTCTATGCGGCTCTCCGTGGTGTTTTACTTTCCTATATATACATAGGGTGGCGGCGCTGACTTGTCAGCCAGCTGTCTGCTCATGGGATGGACGCCCCCACCCGCGGCGGCATCGATGTGCCTAAGTGGAGGGGTTGTCAGTCCACTTGAACGGATAGGATCGTCCATCATGAAGGTTACGACCATCTGGATCGATCTGGCGAAGAACGTGTTTGTGCGACCTGAAAGTCGCCTGAGTCTCTGTTCCACAGGAGGAGTGATGACACCTATCTGCGTACGCTGCTGATTCACGGGGCGCGATCAGTGATCGACAGCGCCCAGCGCAAAGCCAATGAGGTCGGCTGGCTGGCCAAGCTGATCCACAGGCGCAACGCCAACGTCGCGGCGGTCGCGCTGGCCAACAAGAATGCACGGATCGTGTGGGCGCTCCTGGCCCACAACCGCGAGTACCAACCAGGCTACACGGCACGCGCGACAGCCTGATCCAGGCGCCGGCGTCGACAGACAACGAGCGGCACGACAGAAGGAGAACCGACAACCACCGATTGCTCAGGCGATCAAGACGTGATGGCAAAGCAGGTCAGACCGTGGCGGCCAAAGCCCGTAGAAGTCAGAGCACTTCGAGTGCGCTTGCTGATCGAGGAGGCCGCCAGCGCATTCCATCAGGGACAGCGGGCATGTGCCCGAACCAAAGTCCGGAACATGGCTGCAATCTCCTTCCCCTCCATCAACAGCGCGCGAAGCTTGACAAGCCGGGGTCGTCCATACATGACTTCCCAAGGCAACAGCGAGCCCCAGCACATTGATCGCAACCAGCGTTTCGAGTTCTGGCCTCTCAGCTTGATCTTCGGGTCGCTCAATCGGCCGATGACTTCGAACACATTGGGTGCTTGCTGGACCACGTGCTCCCACAGCCTGGGGTGAAAGCGTGTGCCACCCAGGAGCCCGTCGAACCAGTCAACCAAGTGTGCCAGCTTAGGCGATTTCAAGAACAACGGCTCGAAGCATTCCAGGTTGTTGCGGATCTTTAGCGCCAGGTCGGCAATGAAGCGGCTGAGCAGCCCAAACGTAGCTTCGGTTTCCTCGCGGTCCGCCGGCTCGACTGTCCCCAGGTCGGGGTCCCAAATCCATGGGGAAAATTGCCCCTGCGGTCCCGCGCCCAACCTTCGATGGCGCCCAGCGGCGTTGATCGAGGATCTGTCCGATCAGCCCGATGAGCGCGACGGCACCGAAGAACAGCAGCGCCAGATTGTCCAAGGCCGTCAGCATCGGCGCCAGAGCGCGTGTGAACAGGCTGGCCGACAACGACGCGGTGGACATCCGCAACCCCGCAAACACGGCAATCCCCAGCAATCCACGGCCCCACCAGGACAGGGTCAGGAGGATCCCCAAACTGGAGGGCTGCGAGGGTCGTGAACGTCTTCGGCGCGGCATGACGATGAACGTGAACACAAAGGGCGGTGCAGGGGCGCACGGCTAGTGTAATGAGGCCCTGTCCCCGTGCAGACGACGCGCAAACAAGGTTCAAGCGTCCCGCGCCAACACGATCACCTTCCCCACATCGAACCCCGTGGTCTCTTCGTCATAGCCACGTGGGTTGCTCAACACCCGACGCCCCTGATCCTGTTGGAAGCTATCGGGATGGTTGTGCTCGGCTGATGGCATGCGAAGCCATCGACCACCTTCTTGAAAATACATGTTGTCCCCGTACTGCCGCTCCAAGCCCCCAAGGGAGTCAAGCCGCTTGTTCGGGCACTGCTGGAAATACTCGTTCATGCCAAGCACCTTGGTCAAGCGCATCGCGTAGACCAGCCGGCAGCCGGTGGACTTGGTCGAGTGACCTATGACCCAGTCTCCAGGCTGGAGCCTCGCATTCTTGTGGTTCGGCGTGCAAAGTGCCAGAGAACAGACATCGAAATGCGGATTGGGGGTGAGGCCCGAATCGGTGGTTATGACATACTTTAGCAACTTCACGCATTTCTCCTGATCAGACTGGCCACCCAAGCTCCCAACTCGGGGTAGTAAGCGCCGTCGATGACGAATTCCTGGCCTTTCGCGGCGGAGCGAAGAATCGCCTCATTGCCCCGGATTTCCCATTGCTCGTCGCGCGGGTGGTAGCTCAGCGGTTTCCGACCCTGGGGGTAAACCAGCGTGGTAAGGACCAGACGCTTCGGGAACGGCCCGGAGACGTGAGTTGCAACTCCAGTTGCATCAGCCAGAAGCGACCGCCTCCGACGGTGCCTGTCGACGCGTACGCCGAAGCGCAGCGTCCTACATACAGCGTGTTGCGCGGGTCTGTATATCAATCCGGGGGTGCGACGCGCGGGTGATGAACGATCCAGGGGTGGCGACGGACTACGCCATCCCGCTGCGTCACGACCGGCAGCACCTCGTCTACTTCGAGCCAGCCAAAGAGCACATGCAGATCCGGAGCGTCCGGCGCGTACCGCCAGCAACCGGCAACAGATTCGGCGCGGCGGAACCAGCCGAAGAATAGGAAAACGTCGCCGACGCCAACACCCTGATGTGCAAGATGGCTCTGCGCCGCACCGGTCTGCCCCAGCGCTGGGCGCCAGCCACCAAGCCGTTGGTGTGGCCACCACCAAGATCAGGATCGTGGTGGACTCGCGTTTCTAGGCTGATCCTGCCGCCCGACAGGCCGCGAAGCACTGGCTCCAGAGCCTGATCGGCATGTCCAGGCGAGCGAGGGTCGCAGAATCGCGTGTACTTGGAATTGGCAGAGGAACAATCCGGCCATGTCTTTCAGCATTGGCCCGCTCCTGCGTGAATTCCAGTGGCGGCATAGCAGGACAGATGGCAGGCCGCCACTTGGCGCGCCTTGTATATGCATTGAATATGTATAATTGCAGCGGTGGACATTGAGTTTGATCCGGCCAAGGCCCGCAGCAATCTGCGTAAGCATGGGGTGAGTTTCACCCATGCCGAAGAGGCCTTGCATGACGACATGGCCTTGACCATCGAAGACCCGGACGCACGCGGTGAACAGCGGTTCATCACCCTGGGAATGGACACGCTGGGGCGCATGTTGGTGGTTGTCCATACGCCACGCGGATAGGCCGTGCGCATCATTTCGGCCCGCAAGGCCAGCCCAGGCGAAACGGAGAAATACCATGCGTGAAGAGTACGATTTCAGCAAAGGCAAACGCGGCGCAGTCGTCACCACGCCCGGCAAAAAGCGCATCACCATTTATCTGGACGCGGACGTAATCGACACCTTCCAGAAGCAGGCCGAGCAAAAAGGTGTGGGCTATCAAACGCTCATCAATGCGGCGCTGCGCGAGGCATCGAGCAAAGAACCGGTAACCCTCGACGCGCTGCGGCGCGTCATCCGCGAGGAATTGCACACGGCCTGAACTCCATGGCGGCGGGCTGGAGTTGGGGCCGACCCGCTCCACGGGAGACTGGTCGTCGGCCTTATGTGGAGCTCCACATAAGGCCGAACTGCGGTCAGCAGACCGAACAGCATGGCGATCACTGGCCCGCACACCATATTGCAATCAAGGTCATGCCCGTCCCTATAAGAGTCGACTGATGTTCAACCAAGGGAACGTCCAGGCGAACGGCCGCCTAGACGCCAACGCACTTTATTGCAGTCGCCGGCGGCTCCCGGAACAACTCTTTTAGCCATAGAGGACCGTCTTTAACGGCACAGACATCTTCCTCATGGCGGTTGATCGACCAACTCTCCGACGCAGACTGTTTCACCGCAAAATGATCTTCACGTCTCGGCCATTTTGCCGAATGATGATCGAGCCGTCTTCCTGCTCACTGCGACTGGCGACGTTAAGCAATGCGACGGCTTTGCGCAAAATCTCTGCTTTCGAGCTTGCGTGGTAATGCGCCTTCAATGTTTCGAGCGTCTGTTCGAGCTTCGAGTCGATGTTGAACGAGGTGACGGCCACGATGTTTCCCTTGAGGATCCCTGTGAAATATATATAGATTTCACATACTCAACAAGTCCAAGTCCAGTCTTGCTTGACAGAGAGATTTCTCGGTGTCTTGGACTCTCCGGGGATCAGGGCAGATTTGAATAGCAGCGATAAAGCGCCGGCCATGTCAAAACGATGGCTCCGTCATCAAAGTTAGGTGGCGCAAAACCGGCACGAACCCCAACACTGCGGCGAAGGTACCAAGTGGTTTAAATGGGTATCCGGATTAGAGTGTGTATCCGCCCTAGGAGTCTGTCGGACTTGAGTTCGAGCGAACCCGGATAATCAGTGCGGCGCGTTTTTTTGGACGGCGGCGCGCTGATCGAGTGTTCTGGAGGGTTCAGGCGGCGCAGTGAGGGGGCATGAGGCCGCCTGAGGACTCGGTTTTAGCGTGATTGGGGCGCATTTTCCCTCACGCCGCGCGCAGCACGTACATGCGCTTGATGTTCCAGGCCATGGTCACCAAGCTCCACTCGCCTTGCGCTTTGGCCAGCCCACGCAGGCTCATCTGGCGCCAGCCCATCACCCGCTTGATGATGCCGAACACCGGCTCCACCGTCTGCTTGCGCAAGCTGTAGAGGGCTCGCCCAGCCTGTGTGCGCAGCCGGTGCGCCATCCGCTCCACCGCATCCGTCGTCTGAGGGTCGGGCGCATCGGATGCGAAGCGCTCCATCACGGGCGTGTGATGCGACTGCCTCTTGAGCGCCAGCAGCGGCTCGACCCCGGCATCGCCGCAGGCGATCACGTTGGCCTGGCTGCAGTAGCCGTTGTCCGCAATCAGGGACTGCACCTCGCCCAGCACCGCAGGCAACGCCACAATCTGCTCCAGCGTGGGCACGACTTCGCGCTTGTCGTTGGGCGCCTGGCTCACATGCCGGGTGATCACCATCATCGTCTGGGTGTCCACGCCGGCTTGGGCGTTGTAACTCTGCTCGAAGCTCCCGCCCGACACGGGCATGATGCGTGACTCCTCATCCGTGAGGTTGACTTGGTCGCTGTCCATGGGACCCGCCTGGGGCGGCTCGGGGTCCTTGCCGCGGGGTTTCTTGCCCGCGTCGCGCTGGGCCTGGCGCTTGGCCTGCTTGGCCTCGAACTCCTGCTGCTCCGTCTTGAAGCGTTCGGCTGCGCGCTGCGCGATCTTGGCCTTGGCCTGCGCAATGGCTCTGAGGCGATCCTCCCGCCGGGCGATCTCGGCGGGCACATCCATGCCGTCGGGCGCGCTGGCGCGATCGCTCGTCTCCGCCAGCGCCAGCAGGCCCTGGACTTCCTCGCGCAACTGCGCCTCAATCTTGTTGGCATGCGCCCACGACAGCGCCTTGTGCTTGCTGGCGTTGGCGTCGATCTTGGTGCCGTCCAGCGCAATGTGTCCGAGTTTGAGCAGCTTCATCTCGCGTGCGAGCACCAGCACCTGCACAAACAGGGACTCGACTTCCTTGAGGAAGCGGTGGCGGAACGTCGCCAGCGTGTCGTGATCGGGGTGGGTATTGGCGGCAACAAAGCGAAACGCCACCGAGTCGTAGGTCGCGCGCTCAATCTTGCGGCTCGAATGCACGCCGTTGGCGTAGCCGTAGATCAGCAGCCCCAGCAGCACGGCAGGGTGATGCGCCGCCGATCCGCGCCCCGCATACTGCTTGACCAGATCGTCCAGATCAAGGCGATCGATGACTTCCACAACGAACCGTGCCAAGTGATCCTGCGGCAACCACTCGTCCACCGATGGCGGCAGGAGGTAGGCAGTGTCTCGGTCAACGCTAACGAAGCGGCTCATCGCAAAAAACCCAGGAATGCACTGCCTCCATTGTCATGCATCGCCTTCAAATCCGAAAGCCTCGAAAGTCCGACAGGCTCCTAGCAGCAGATGCGCGTCACAGAAGTGCAATCTCGGATTGCGATGTTGACACCGAGGCGAGCGTCGCCTAGGATGAAATCGGACTACCTTGTGGAGCGCACGTCATGAAACCATCGGCAGCCCTGGAGTCGCACCGCGCGGCGATCCGCCGGATCGTCGAGGCGCACCGCGCCCGGAACCCGCGCGTGTTCGGGTCGGTCTTGCACGGCGACGACGCCGAGGGAAGCGACCTGGACCTGCTGATCGACCCGACCGCCGAAACGTCGCTGTTCGACATCGGCGCGATCCGACTGGAACTGGGCGCGCTCCTGGGCGTGCCCGTTGATGTGCTGACGCCGAACGGACTGCCGGACAAGTTTCGAGCACGGGTCATCGCCGAAGCGAGGCCGGTGTGACTCACGACGATCTCCGACTGCCCGACTACCTCGGGCACATCCTGGACGCCATCGAGCGCATCGAGCGCTACACCGCAGGCATGGACGAAGTGGCGTTCGCGCAGAACTCCCTGGTCCAGGACGCGGTGGTCCGCAACTTCGAGATCATCGGCGAAGCCAGCCGGAACATCATCAAGCGGCATCGCGACTTCGCCGCTGCAAACCCCAATTTGCCGCTCGCCGTGGCCTACGAGATGCGCAATGCCGTCGCACATGGGTACTTCAAGGTGGATCTCGGAATCGTCTGGAAAACGGTTCGCGATGACCTTGACGCTTTGAAACGCAGCGTCGCATCGGCGCTCATTGAGGTATGCACCAACCACGGCTTAGCCGGGGCGGACCATGACGAGTAGCAAGTTCGTCGATCTCGGCGCTGGGATGTTCCTGTATGAGCAGACGGTGGACGATGAAACGTGGGTCTGCGATAGCCAATCTGCATCATCCGACGTTCAATTCGGGTTTGCTTCATGGGATGGATGGCACGGTCCCGTTTCGGGTCGTTGCATCCTGAAGGCGTTGCCGACCCGAGTCGGCGGGTGGGGCCAAGTAAGCGATGAGGTCTGGGCCTGGTGCATGCCTGACGGGCAGGAGCTAGATGAACCGCCTCCCTCATGGCCGCGAATCGTGAATGTTCTCGATAGCCCGCATGCAGCGGCATTCGCAGGGCTAGCTGGAACCGTCTTCGGTAGTGAGGCATTGCTGACCGATGCGCTGCGCGAGATCACACAAACGCTACCCAAACTGCCGCTCAGGTTGGCGGGCGCGGATGCTCGCCTGGTCGCGGCGCAGTGGGCTCACCCTCATATCTTTGGCGAGCCGCACATGGCATCGAGTGAGGCACATTAGGCGATGCCCGTCAACATTCTGAATCTTCCCGCCTACAAGATTCTGCGGGTCGAGGAAACCGAACACGATTACCACATCCGCACCGAGCTTGCGCAGTCACCCACGCGCTGCCCGGCCTGCGGCCACGCTCGACTCCAGCGCTACGGGCGCAATGAGCAGGTCGTCCGCGACCTGTCGATCCACGGCAAGCGTGTCGGTATTTACGTGGATACCCAGCGTTGGCGCTGCCAGGCGTGCGGAAAGACGTTCATGGAGCCGCTGCCGGCTGTCAACGCCAAGCGGGAGATGACCGACCGTCTGGTGGCCTGGATCGGCCAGCAGAGCCTGCGCCGCACCTTCACCAGCATCGCCGAGGACATCGGCCTCGACGAGAAGACGGTTCGGAACATCTTCCGCGACTACGTGAACGAGATGGAGGAGACAGTCCGGTTCGAGACGCCAGCCTGGATGGGCATCGACGAGATCCATCTCATCCGGCCGCGCTGCGTGATCTCGAACATCCGCAGCAACACCGTCGTCAACCTGCTCCCGAACCGGAACAAGGACACGGTGGTCCACTACCTCTCGCACCTCGACGGCCGGCACCAGGTGCAGACCGTGGCCATGGACATGTGGACGCCCTACCGCGAGGCGGTGCAGTCGGTCATGCCCGACGCTCGCATCGTCATCGACAAGTTCCACGTTGTGCGCATGGCCAACGACGCCGTGGAGAAGGTTAGGAAGTCACTGCGCGAATCGCTGACCCCGAAGCAGCGCCGTGGGTTGATGCACGATCGCTTCGTGCTGCTCAAGCGCGAGCGTGACCTGAACGACAAGGAACGGCTGCTGCTCTCGGGATGGGCGGCGAACTATTCCGAGCTGGGCGAGGCGTACAGGCTCAAGGAGGCGTTCTACGGGGTCTATGAGGGCATGGGGACGCTCGACCAGGCGTTGGCTCGCTACTCGGCCTGGCATCGCTCGGTGAGCCCAGAAGTCCGCGATGCCTTCGCCGACCTGATCCGGGCGTTCACCAACTGGCAGCCGCAGATCCTCGCTTACTTCGAGCACCCGGTCACCAACGCCTATACCGAGAGCCTGAACAGCCTCATCCGGGTCATGAACCGCCTGGGCCGCGGCTACAGCTTCGAGGCCCTACGGGCGAAGATCCTCTTCACCGAAGGCGTCCAGCGCAAGACCCAGCCGAAGTTCCGGCGCCGCGAGGCCGAGCCGAGCTTCGGCTACGCCGCATTCGAGATGGTTGGTCGGACATCGTTCGGGCAGGATCAACACGAGATGGTCGAAGCCGCGAAGAACTACGGCGCCGACATTTCAACGCTGACCCGGCTGATCGAAGAAGGCAAGCTCTGAGCCCTCCTACACAGCCAAATCCGGATACCCGTTTAAATCTGGTGTTTATGACGCTAATTGCTCAGAACGCCTAGGCTGATGTGCCGACGCTAGCGCGACCACAACGCTCCTGTCAGCCCCCGCAAAACCGCCAATCCTCGACGGACTCTATTTTGCTCCGACGGACTTTATTCCTTTCGATCAAAGCTTGATCTACAGGAATAGAGCCTGTCGGGGCTCTCCCTCTGAGGGCGTACACGTTTAGAACGTGACTCTACCCTGTCGGGGCACACTCTTGGGTCAAACTCCAGTGGTTTTTTCCATCGAGTGTCGAACAGCAGGTGGCGAGCCTTGGATACGCCGCGTCGTTGCGCATGGTCATGATCAGCCATCGTGCCATTTATGAGGCTCCGGTCGCATCTCCTGCCGCCTGCGCCATCGCTCGGGTGTCGAGGCAACGGGCGATACCAACGTACGTACCGATGCGCGCCCACTCCTCCGGCTCGGCGCCGTAAACGTAATCTGGCAGTTGCAGCATGTGGGCTCGCGCCTCCGCATTGGCAACGATCAGGCGGGTAAAAGCCTCTACGCGCGAAGCGTGGGCGAACAATTCGGCCACCAGACCTTGCGGCATTTCGGCCAGTTCCGCATCGCTGAACCAGACCCGAGGATCCGTGGGTGACAAAAGTCCTCTACCTGAGTGCAACAACTGCCAGTCAGTGCATACGTCCCAGGCTGGCGAATTGATCAGAACATGAATATCTGCCCCAAGTGGGGTGAGCACTTTCGTCCACCCAGGCGCAACCTCCGCATGAGGGTTGTCCGGCCAGCGCATCTGATAGTACGTCACAGCTCGCCATCCATCTGTTCACTCGAGAGTTGGGGAACTCAAATCACAAGTCTTCGGCTATAGCACCCGCATTATCCCGTGCACCTGGCGCCTTTCCACAGGGGGGGGGGCAGAGATTCGAATGCAAGGGCACTCATCCGTGGGTAGCTCGCTTTGAGGTGCTGCACCCCACTTCATTCCAGCCGCGATGGCGCGGTCGGCTTGCCCTCGCGACGAATGCGCCAATGTAGTCGTTATCAGGCTGTCGAGTTCGCTGCAACGGGCATTCATCAATGCCGTTGTACCTGTCTTGTTGAGCGCGTCGCCAAAGACCCGAAAACGCACATAAATATTATTACTCTTTACCAAAATTCCTTATGATTGGTCATGACACGGGAACGCTGGTTGATATCTTGGGTCGGTCGAACCGACCATGAGGCGGCTGAAAACGGCGCCGAGCAAGACGTCGGGCCGATAGCAACGGCACTAGCGGGCCCCAAGCGGTACGACCGCATTTATCTGCTCACCAACTATTCCTTCGAGCGGAGCAGAAACTATTGCCATTGGCTGCAGAAACGCACCGGGTATAGCGATAGCAGCGTCGACCTCTTTCAGGTTGATCTGCCGAGCCCAATTGACTACGCCGCCATTTATGCCGAGGTTTCGAAGAACCTTAAAGAGGCCCGACTCCCTAGAGACGACGTCGACCTGACATTCCACTTGAGTCCGGGCACACCCGCGATGGCGGCGATCTGGATCATCCTAGCAAAAACACGCTTTCCCGCCAGGCTGATTCAGACCTCTCGCGAGCGGGGACTTGAGTCGGTGGATTTCTTCTTCGATCTGGCGAACGACTTTCTGCCAGAGTTTCTCCAGCGTAGCGGCGATCGAATAGAGCGGCTCGCGACTGGGCTAACCAACACCTCTCCGGGCTTCGCAAAGATCCTCCATGCGAGTGATGTCATGCGACGTCAGATAGCTCTGGCGCAACGAATAGCGGTGCACGAGGTTCCCGTGCTGATCTTGGGCGAGACCGGAACCGGAAAGGAGCTGTTCGCTGAAGCTATCCACGCAACGAGCACGAGGTCGGACAAGCCGTTTCTCGCTGTAAATTGCGGCGCCATCGCGCCAGAGCTCGCGAACTCAGAACTGTTTGGCCACAAGAAGGGGGCATTTACTGGTGCGACGTCAAACCGTACTGGACACTTCCGCGAGGCCGATGGAGGAACGCTTTTTCTCGACGAAGTAGGAGACCTTCCACCCGATACCCAGGTGCGGCTTCTCCGAGTCCTGCAGTCAGGAGAGGTTACCCCCGTCGGAGCGTCTACACCCGTCAAAGTGAATACGCGGGTCATTGCAGCAACACATCGAGACCTCCCTGCCGATGTGGCCAGCGGACGTTTTCGGGAAGATCTTTTCCACCGCTTGGCCGGCGGCATCTTGCGTTTGCCGCCTCTCCGAGAGCGCGGGGAAGATGTGGCGCTGTTGATCGACGCATTTTTGAAGCGCATCAACCAAGACGCCCAAGGTCGACCCGAGGCCCAGGAGAAAACGATCTCTCCGCAGGCTCGGACCCTACTGCTTTCGCACACCTGGCCTGGAAACGTTCGGGAGCTTTATCACACCCTGGTTAGGGCCTCAATCTGGTCAACGACACAGCAGATCCAGGCTTCCGATGTGAGTGCAGCTGTTCTGCAGCCATTCAGACGCGACATGACGCTACTCGATCAGCCATTGGTGCCAGGCTTCAATCTACAGAACGTACTCGACGAAGTGACCAGAACTTACCTCGCTCGAGCCCTGAAGCAGGCAGGTGGACGGAAATCCGTCGCAGCTTCGCTGCTTGGGTTCGCCAATTACCAGACGCTCGACAACCGCATGCGCAAGGTGCATCTGACATCCGACAGTCAGGCCACAGACGTCAAGAACATAAAAAAATAACATGAAATATAACTATTTTTATACCTTACTCCGCGATTGCATTCGTAAGTCTTTGATTTATAAAGGCATACGTCTCACCAGAAGGTGGAACGACTTTCGCAATACAGATGGCACACAGATTGGAGGCCATCATGTTTCACGGCGAAAACTTGGAATTGAATACATCGATCCCAGACCTGACCAAGCATGCAAGCGTTCGGATGCAGCAGCGAGGTATCCGGCGGGAGGACGTCGACGCAGCACTTGCCTACGGACGCAGGATCCACGCCAAAGGTCTAACCTTCTTTGTCATCGGGGACAAGGAGGTCCGGCAGTACATGGACAAGGGTATCAACCTCGCTCAGCTGGTGGGCGTTCAGGTACTGGTGTCCCGTGAGGGTTCGGTCGTCACCACGTATCGCAGCCGCGATCTCCACGCAATCCGGGCGACACCACGCTCAAACCGCCGTGCACGTACCAAGCGTCCGCATTGAATCACGTAGAAGGAGGCAAGAACATGGGCTGGGCAAGCATGAATGAAGATAACGAAAGCCGATTCTTCAACGCAACGATCATCAGGAACGAGGTAGACAAGAAGATGAATACACCAAAGAACAGCCCCGAAAAGGGCAGCGCCATCACCAAACTCAAGGCATTCGCGGCCCCTCAGGCGCGCCCGCTCCCCGTGATCATTCTTGCGGACGTGAGTGGCAGCATGGCCGAGAACGGGAAAATCGAGGCACTCAACGTAGCGGTCAAGCAGATGGTCGAGAGCTTTGCCAAAGAGTCGCGCCTGCGCGCCGATATTCAGGTCGGACTAATCACATTCGGCGGCCGTAAAGCTGACCTCCACCTTCCGCTGATCAGCGCCCACGCGGTTAGCGAAGTCGAGGCATTCACCGCGGCGGGGGCCACGCCCATGGGCGCGGCCTTCGCACTCGCGAAGCAGTTGCTGGAAGACAAGGATCGCGTGCCCGCACGTGCATACCGCCCGGTGCTGGTTCTCGTTTCGGACGGCGCCCCTACCGACGACTGGGAGAACCCGCTGGCCGCTCTAAAGGGCAGCGAACGTGCTCAGAAGGTTTCGCGATTTGCGATGGCAATCGGCGCAGACGCGGACCGGGAACTGCTGGCGCAATTCACCAACGACGTCGAAGCGCCAGTGTTTGAAGCACACGAAGCAGAAGACATCCGGCGCTTCTTCCGGGCGGTCACGATGAGCGTCGTGGCACGTTCCTCCAGCCCTAGCCCGGACCAACCGCTTGCGATCGACGTGAGCGAGATTCCTGCGGATGACCTCGACTTGGACGCCATCTGAATGTTGCGTGCGGCAGGTGCCTGTGTCACTGGGCCCGGCCACTTGCGGCTGGGAGAGCGCTGTCAAGACGCCTTGTCCTTAAGGGGCTGGCGAGGCGGATGGATCGCAGCCGTCGCCGATGGGTTAGGGTCTCGAGCCCAAAGCGCCCGTGGTGCACGCGCAGCCGTCGAAGCTGCGCAGGCCGTGGCAAGGAACTGGCAGCGCTCCGGCGAATGGCGTGACCTGCCGGCACGTCAGGTCGCCACGGACATCTACCGTCGGTGGCTCCAGGCGCTCCCTTGGAGAGACAAGTCGATTGCCGCCACGACTCTGCTGATCGCCGTTTGTGACGCGCACGGTTACGCGCGCATATGGCAGATGGGGGATGGCTTGGTGGTCAGCCTGGTGAACGGTCGCGCTGCTGTTCTGACCCCAGCGCGAGGCGGATTCGGCAACGAGACGCGCGCACTGGGAACGGACACTTCCTGGTCTGCATGGACGGCGCAGGACATCGTTCTCAGTTGTCGTGGCGACGCAATCCTCCTTATGACCGATGGAATTTCCGACGATGTGCCTAGCGAAATGGTCGAAGGTTTCGCGGCGGTAGTGCGGCGAGAACTGCGTAAGCGATCCCGGCGGGCCGGACGCAAGTGGCTGTACCGGGAGCTTACTCAATGGGCGACACCTAGGCACACGGACGACAAGACTCTGGCTGCCATTTATTTGGATTGAGGAAAAACATGGGAAAAACCTCCGGGTCCGCGAGCACTACACCTCAGCGCAAACCTCGTGTCGTCGACGACAAGGGAGGCCTGTACGAATTGGGCAAGCGCATTGCCGAGGGTGGCCAAGGGATCGTTTGCCCCACGCAAGATCCCCGCTTTCTTGTCAAGGTCAGCAGACATCCTGCCGACGATCCTCGGACAGATGCATGGAGCCGGCAGATTGCGGCTGTCCAGCGGATGCCGATCGAGGAGAACGACCTGCCGATCGCGATGCCAGTGGCCTTGATATCAAAACCAAGGCCGGGGTACGTCATGGAACTAATGGATGGACTCGTCCCGCTGGAGGACGTACTGCGGCAAGCGCACGAGCGCTTACTTGCCGAAGACAGCCTGGCAGGTTTTCTCGCCACCGGCGGCCTCGCCCGCCGGCTTCGTCTGCTCGCACGGCTCGGTCGTGTTTTAGCCCGGCTACACGGGCTCGGTATTGCGCACGGAGACCTTTCACCAAAGAACGTATTCGTGTCTCGTTCGGTTGAGCATGACCAAGTGTGGTTGATTGACTGCGACAACCTAACGTATGCGGTGAGGAACAGCGACTTGCAGATCTACACGCCCGACTACGGCGCGCCCGAGATATTTCGAGGCGAGTTGGGCATCAGTACCTATACGGACATCTGGAGCTTCGCCGTCATGGCGTTCCAGACGCTCACGCTTCTGCACCCCTTTAAGAGCGGCGCCTTGGTCGATACAGATAGCGAACTGGAGGCGGCGGCCTTCCGCGGCGATATTCCGTGGATTGACCACGACGGTGACGAGCGCAATCGCGCCTCCGCCGGTTTGCCGAGAGAGATCGTCTGCACGCCACAACTTGCAGCACTTTTCCGTCGCTGCTTTCAGGACGGCCTGCGCGCACCCGAACGCCGGCCCGTCATGGCTGAATGGGCTCAGGCGCTGGAGGCTGCAGCCGCTTTGCAGGTCCAATGCGAGGAAGGCGATGGTGGCTGCGGCAGCACCTTTCTTTGGTCGGAATCCAGGGAGTGTCCGTTCTGTGGGCAGGTGGGTCGAGGGGCCAATTCGTCCGTGCTCATGGACCACCTGGTGTTCGCGCCCAAGTCGTTCCTGGGCGAGGATGCGAAGCCGCAGGACCAGTGGACCGCTACAGGGCAGGCGCAGGTCGTTGGCGGTACACCCGTGCCGTTGCGCCTATCGCCCCCAGGTACAGCCAGCTTTCCGGACAGCCGGGCGCTCGCTTCCGTCTGGATCCAGAGTGGTGCGCTGACGATTCAGGTCGCTAGTGGCGAGAACGTGACGCTGCAGACGTCGGGGGTGAAGAAACTCGAACCATTGCACGGTCGCACCCGCCTGCCTGCACGTGGTGTCCGAATCGCACTGCACATGGGGCGGATCGACGCGCCGCATGGCGTATGGCGCCTGACTTGGTGAAGCCCGATGCAGTTGCATGAATCTCCACTGCTGCAGCCGGAAGTGCTGATTGCGCGTCCTAATGAACCAGCGTTCGATCCGCAACCCTGGGCCGTCAACGAAGAAGTCATCGTAAGGGCTGAACACGATGTCATTCTCGTCCGACAGGGTTCGCGTATTGCACAGCTCGCACCAGGGCCGCAGTCTGGCCAGTTGGAACAGTTAGCCTCGAATACTGACGTGCTCTGGCTGTTGGTACGTGTGAAAGCCAACCAAATCGGGCTCAAGTGCATGGTGCCCGTCAGCGCAACCTCGCTCGAAAGACTGGACTTCTCCGTGGACCAGCGCATCGCAGACGAGCTGTACAGAAAGGGGCGCATCGACAGCCCCGCTATTACCGAAGCAATCGAATGGTTAAACGAGGAATTCGTACAGGTGGGCGACCCTCACCGTGTTTTCGCCGTAGTGCACCCCCGTGGCGATGAGCGCAGGCTGCAGTTGCACGGCCGCCGCTACTTGGCCGACCTTACGCGGACAGCCGAGGGCCCCATCGTGGTGGATCGCGTGGCCGACCGGCCGAGAAATTCCTTGGCTCCTATTGCCGTCTTGTCGGGCAAGATCCGTTTTGTCAACGTCTCGGATCCTGGCTTAGAGGTGCCGCACATTGACCGCACGCTGCTGGACAGCGCAGTCACCAGCTACGGTGCATACCTGGATCTTTGGCGCCTCTACAGCGAGAAGGAGTGGCAGCGCGATGTAGCGCGAGCAGCCGCGATTGGCGCAGTTCGCTACGCCTCATGGCGGCCAATCAGCGAAGAGGGAGGGGGCTGGATACTCGAAATTGAAGACAGGCAACTGGCAGCGCTCAAGAATGCCTGGCGCGACCATGGGACGGACGACGACCAAGTCGAGCTGGATGAAAGCGCGCCGGACTGGACTTCTGAGCGCTACACCGATCTCAGTGCGGTGGACAAGCGAAAACGCGTGCGCGGACTCCCCAAGTTCACTGCCGATAGGCTACTCATCAAAACCGACGACCGACTGGTACCGCCGGAATCGGGATTCGTCTACCTCTCACTCACCGGAAATCGGACGCAGCAGGAGCGACGAGATCGTGCGCGCCGCTCCATTGAAGCGGGTGTGGGCGTACCAACTCTGAACCGACTGCTTCAGGACATGCCGCTGCCTTGGCAACGCAGATCAACCCACGGAGGCCTTACATCCCATGCGCGACAAAGCTTCAGGGAAGGAAAACCCACCGAGATGCAAGAGCGGGCGGTGAAGGTCGCGATTGAAACGCCCGATGTGGCGCTGATCATCGGTCCGCCGGGAACAGGCAAAACGGAGGTGATTGCGGCTCTCGAACGCCAACTGGCCGACCTCAACGAGGGACGTTCAATTGCGCAGCAAGTGCTGATTTCGAGCTTCCAGCACGACGCAGTCGAAACGGCGCTGGACAGAACCGAGGTATACGGGCTGCCTGCAGTCAAGGTCGGTTCCAGATCTCAAAGCGGTACTGACCCAGTCGAAAGCTGGCGCTTGGCACAGCATGCGAAGGTAGCGTCGGAACTGGAGATACTGGAGGAGCAGGATCCCGCCGCGAAACTCCTGCAGCAACTCGATGGCATGCTCAATGAATTGCTGGTTGCAGGCGCTGCTGCGGATATCCGGAGTGCAAAGTTCGATCAGCTGGAGCAGATACTTGACCAGCTTGCAGCTACGGCGCGGATCCGTACATCGCTCGACTGGCGCAGCAGGTGGGATGCCTACCGCGAGACGAAGCCAGGCATTCATTCGTCGAGCGGCCACCTGTCGGCCGTCACTCGAAGGCAGCTGACCCGAGCGGTTCGATCCCTGCGTGTGTTGCCTACCTCATTCGAGGACGACGGACCGCGACGCGCATTGCTGGTCCTTCGTCTTGCACATGGCTCCGCGTGGTGTACGCCTTACCAAACAGAAATTCTCACGAAGCTCGCTGAGCTCACGACTCCGTCGATGGCGGAACTAGATGAGCTGCGCGGTGTACGTGACGAACTATTGCACAGCCTGCGGGTGGATCGCCGGCCGGCAAAAGTCCGCAAAACGCTGGATGAAGAGGCGATCAACTTGCTGGGCGAACTACAGCATGAACTGGCTGCAAAGGTGGCTAAATCGCGCGCCGGCGCCTACGGAGTAGTACAGCGCTTCGCGGACGCCCTCGTCTCGCAACCAGCGTGGGTGCGACGAGCGGTGGAGAACTACAGCAGCATCGTGGGCGCCACTTGCCAGCAGTCAGCCAGTCGCATGATGACACAGCTGAAGAACCTCTCACCGGATGCCGCGCAGGCGATTCAGTTCCAGAGCGTGATCATCGATGAGGCGGCACGGGCTAATCCCCTCGACCTTTTCATTCCAATGGCCATGGCCCGCCGACGGATTGTTCTCGTCGGTGATCACCGTCAATTGCCGCACCTCTTGGACCCAGAGATCGAAGAAGACATCCGCGCCGAACGAGGCGACCAGGTGCACGCAGACACCTACCGACACAGCCTCTTCGAACGGCTCTGGCGGCAGCTCACCAAGCGCCAAGAGATAGACGGCATCCCGCGCGTTGTGATGTTGGACAAGCAATTTCGGATGCATCCGACACTCGGTGATTTTGTAAGCAAGCATTTTTACGAATCAGCCGGGCTGGGCAAGGTTTCATCGGGCAAGGAGGCCTCAGACTTCCCAGAGACTGTTCCCATCTACGGTCGCGCAGTGTGTGCTTGGGTGGACGTGGCCGCTCATGAAGGTGCGGATGCTAGGGTCGACGGTGGCAGTCGACTTCGGGGTGCCGAGGCGGCTCGGACCGCACAGGAAATCAAGCGCATGCTGGAGCAGCTCCCGCTCAATCAAAGCATCGGCGTGATCACCTTCTACTCGGCACAGCGAGACCGCATTTTTGAGGAGCTGGCTGCGCTCGGGCTTGCCGAAAGGGGACAAGATGGCTGGCGCGTTAAGGAAGAACATGCGTCGAATCCGCAATGTCGCGAGCGTCTGCGAGTAGGCACGGTCGACGCATTCCAGGGCAAGCAGTTTGACGTGGTCTTCCTGTCCGTCGTCAGAAGCAACACGAAAAAGCTCGAATGTCGCGCGGATCAGGACAGTCACGATGCCTTCGAGCAGCTTGCCAGCCGGAAATATGGTCACTTGCGAAGCGCCAACCGTCTAAATGTGGCCATGAGCCGGCAACGGCGCCTACTCATCGCCGTTGGCGATAAGAGCATGTTCATGGACGCCGCGGCAAGGGAAGCGGTACCCGAACTGTGTGCGTTCCTAGAACTTTGCGACGCGGAGGCCAACCATGTCGGCTGAACGCTATCTTCGCTGGGATCACAAGGCGCCTCGGGGTAGGCAACAGTCGCTGCTTTGGCCAGTGGAGGTCTGGACCATTCTGGCGCCTGATGCCAATCGGCGCCTCAACGTCTTCCAGGAAGCCATTCTCGGCCTGCTACGAACTGGAATGCGCGATCGACAGCAGATCGCCAAGCTGTTGGGGCTGGAGGAGAGCCTCGTCGCCTTCATTCTCGCTCACGAGCTGATGCCCGCCGGCTGGGTCGACGGGCAATTCCGACCAACACCCGCCGGAGAGGATCTCCTGTCCGGTGGCATCGATACCCAGGGTGCCCCTTCGCTGCAGTACGCCTATCGAGATAGTGTGTTCGGACTCTGGCTGCCCCGTGTAAGCAGCGATTTACCCGATGTCTATCCGCTTGAGATGGGCGCCCAAAGGTTCCCCACTTTCCGCGAAAGCCGAGAGGGCGGCGGAGAGGTTCGCCCCTTTTTGCTCCCGCGCCGCCATGAAATCGCCACGCCGGCCAAGGCAGACATCCTGAAAGCTTGGCGCGCCGGCCTACGTGACGCGCGAAAGGCTAATGGCGACGAGGAAGGCGTGCCGGAGATCCGCAGCGACGACATTGAAATACTCGGAAACAAACCCACGCTGGCCTACGTTTGGTGCGAGGTCATCCACGTTCCGGGCGACCTCCACCCGTGGCTGGTGACGGATCCTTGGCGCATCACGCCGGTCGCCAGATGGCTGCGAGAACCGTTGCAGGGGAGCCTGGACACGATGCCGGCGCTGGCGAACCGCATTTCCGCCTTGCTCCCGACGGCAGATGCTTCAGTGCTTTCCGCTGATGCGCTGAGCAGACAAATTGAGCGAGATGTGGAACTTCATCTCTCTCGATGGCCCGCACTGGAGAAGCCAAGCTTTTCGGAGCTGAAGCATCACTTGGGGAGGGTGTTAAGACAGAAGGCCAGGACGGAAACGCTTGAAAGGGCCACACAAGAAGAGTTAGCCAGCCTGGTGCAGGAATGTGGGTCTCTTTTAGAAGCGCTAGTCCAGTGGATGCTGGAGCGATGGCCGGCCGGCGAAAGAGTCTGGCCGCGCGATGGCCAGAACCGAGGTGCTGCTGAAGCCTTACTCGATGCCGTCCCCCTTCGGGCCCCGCTGCCTGACCGCAGCAGGGGTATGTTGGCCGGCCAGAACTTTCGGGACATTCGCCTTGCCGCGAAATCCCGCGATCGCCCCTTCAAGGCATTGTTGTTCGCCGCCCTGCTCTCGACGCACGAACACCTGGATCACCCTTTGCGCGAGCTTGATGACACGCAGGTGCAATGGGAGCGGCTTCTGGACTTGATTGGTATGCGCAACAAGGGCGCACATGCGAGCGGCAGACGTCTGCTTCGGGGAGAAGCTCTTTCCGAAGCTGAATTCGCGATTGCCTGGTTCGAGAATTTTTCCAAGTATTTTTGAAGAGGCCTGAAGAAAAATGGGTAAGAAAGGCAAGAGCAATCAAGCGGGACGTCCCGCAATTCCACAACCGGTGGCCACGGCGTCACCTGCACCATCGGCTCTGGTGAGGCTAATGGCTTCGGTTTCGCAGGTAGCGCCGCTGGTCGGGGAGTCGGTTCCGGAGTGGTCGGAAGACATCGTCAAGGAATTTGTCACCAAGCTGCCGGAGGGCGATAGGAGTCCGTTTCTGACGTTTGTCGACGACTTCGCGCGCTTGGGCGCCAGAGCACGGGAGGTCGTTGACGAAGTCAAGGCAAAAGAGAAATCTTTGGCGGATGAGCGCGCCGCAGTGCGGGCAGACCGCGATGGACTGGCAGCCGAAAAAACGTCGCTTGACGCCGAGCGCTCACAGTTCAATGCCGACGCATTGAAGCTGGCAGCTGAACGCGATGAGGTCTCCAGGCTTCGAAGCGAGCTCGTCGGAACCGAACAGAAACTTGCTCTTCGGGAAGCCGAAGTTCGGGGAGGGCTCGTTCTCGAGCGCGAGGCTTCGCTGAGGGTTCTACAGGAACAGATCAGCACACTTGAACGGCAGCGAGACCAACTTCCAATAGAGATTGTCCAACGCAGAAAGGAGCTCCTTGAGGAGGCTAGGCATGAGGCGGCCCAACTCCTAGAAACTGCGCGGCAACAAGCTGCTTCACTTGAGCAGAAGGAAGCTGAACTTGCACTTCAGGATGTCAGCTTAAAAAGACGAGAGGACAAGATCCGAGTTGAGGAAGAGGTTCTTCGCGTTCGTCAGAGAAATCTCCAAGAAGACGCCCGCCTGCATGCAAAAGATCTCCTTGAGGAAAAGGAGACGGAGATCGCCCGACATATGCGAGAGATCGATCGGCTGCGCAAGGTGGTGAGCAGACAACAGTCTGAACTCGATGAACTTGACGCGCTTCGGCAGGCGACTGGTGATGATCCCGAGAGACTGTTGCAAGAAGTAGAGTCGCTGCGTGAGAAGAACAGGGAGCTGGATCGAAAACTGCAGGAGATGCGCTCTAGCCAGTCTGAAGGTGACGCCAGGGAACTTCGAGAACAGCGAGATGCATTGCAGCGAAGCCTTGATGTTGCGATGGGCGAGTTATTTGGCCTTAGACAGCAGCAGGAACAGTGGAAGCTCAGCGTGATGGAAAGGGAGAACGCCGAAACGATGCGCGTGGTTCTGGAAAAGCACAAGGCGCTCTTGGGTAACGCGGTGCAAGAGCTTCGAGCGCAAGTGGATGACCTCATAGACCAAGGAAAGGAGGCAACAGCCTTCCCAGAGCTTACGCGCATGGACAAGGAGCTTGCGCTACGGATACCCACGGAACCTGTGCCTGCCTTGTCGACCTTGGTCGGCGACCTACAGGCCCGCATCGCGTATGCGGAGGATAAGAAGCAGCTGCATTTCTCCAAGGAAATCCTGCAGCTGTTCGTGGGCGGATTGGCGATGAGCCGACTACACATCTTCCAAGGTATCAGCGGGACCGGCAAAACCAGCTTGGCAACGGCGTTCTGCGCAGCCATCGGCGCCACTTGCACCGTTGTACCCGTGCAAGCGGGGTGGCGCGACCGGGCAGATTTGATCGGGCACTACAACGCTTTCGAAAAGCGGTACTACGAGAAGGACACATTACAGGCGCTGTACCGTGCTCAGACCGAAGCGCAGACCGACATGCTGCATGTCGTCCTTCTGGACGAGATGAATCTTTCGCGGCCCGAGCAATACTTTGCGGAGTTCTTGTCGGCGATGGAGCTCTCGCCAGCCAAGCGGCTCATGACGCTCATGGAATCACGCCCCGCGAATGGTGCTCCTGCGCTGTTGGTGGATGGACGTCAGATCCGCTTGCCCCCTAACCTGTGGTTTATCGGGACGGCCAACCAAGACGAAACTACCAACGCTTTCGCCGACAAGACCCACGACCGCGCCTTCGTACTTGAACTGCCCAAGCAAGTTCCTCCGGCTGAAAAGATCGCGCGACCATCCAATCGTGTGACCTGGTCATACGACAGCCTGATGCACCTGTTCGACGAGGCCGGACGGAAGCATACGACGCACGTGAAAAAACTACTCTCTGCGCTCGATTCCAGCCGCCTCACGAAAATCCTGAACGATAGCTTCGGCCTGGGCTGGGGTAACCGGCTGGAGCAACAGATGGTTCGCTTCATGCCTGTGGTGCTGGAGTGCGGGGGCACTGAGGCTCTGGCCCTCGACCATATGCTGTCCACCCGCATGTTCCGCGATGGCAAGGTCATCGGCCGGCACGACAAGCGCGCCGACGATCTGCGCATTGTGGAAGAAGCACTGAACGCGTTCTGGAAAGATACCAAGCTCGGGGATATACCAACGTCCTGCCTCACTGCGATCGAAGCAGACATCCAACGGTTGGAGCGCGGCGGATGAAGGTCTGGGATCGCCATGCAGGTCAGGAGGTTGAGCTGCCGGCGACGGTAGAGTCCGGACGATTCGAAGTGCTGGCGCCTTGCGTTCTCAATGGGCACACGTCCCTCGACATTGGGGACATCCTCTGGGGCGATGGCAATGTTCGCTGCATCTTGTCCGGAGATAGCTCAGACCGGAAATTTTTGCTTCCGGCAACTGGGTCCGCGGGAGATTCGCCGAACCCGTTGATCGACGAAGCTGTCGGCGCAGTGACAGATGGGCTCTTGGCAGGGGAGCTGCCGTCGCCCATCATGCCTGCGCAACTCGAGAAGCACGTGGACCTGCTGGACATCGAGAGACTTCTTTCTGAACTTCTCGCTGCTGGGCACCTTCAGGCAATCTCGGAGAGACCAAGGCTCGACATGCGCTACGACGCGGAGGTGCTGCCAGTCTCCCGTTCCAGAAGACTGTCGCAGGACGCGCTGACGACGCTGGCATCCAACTCAAGAGATTGGAGCCGTCGCCGCATCACGGGGATCGTGCCTGCACGCCTGAAGAGCTTGGTCAGCGAGGACGAGTACGCCATCTATGAGAACGTGGTTTTCGCGCGGCTGATCGACCGAGTCCTGGCGCTTCTTCGCGCCCGGATCCACGAGGTACTGCAACTGCTGAAAAAGCACGAGCAAGCAAAGCAGCTTTCGGATGCGCAGCATCTGGATCACCGGCTTCGCCAGGAAATCTGCTCACTGTGGGGTCAGTCCTTTGCTGACAACCCGGAAGCAGGTGCGCGAGCCAAGAACACACATGAAGTGCTGACGAGTCTGTACGGCAAGGTCAAGCAGCTCACGTATCGTGGGCTGTACCCGCAGGTCCCTCGGACAATGAATGTTCCCATTGCCCTGCGGAATACGAACATCCTTCGTCACGATCCTCACTACCGGCACCTGCGTCCACTCTGGTTGCTGGCGAACTCTGGCGCAGCCAAGGAAGTGCAGACACCACAGCAGAAGTTCGAGGTTGCCAAGGTGCGAGGTGCAAGATACGCGGCATTTATCGAACTGCTCGCTCGCAAAGCGTTAGATGTCAGCGCGCTGCTTGCCTGGAATAACGTAAGTCGGTCCGCGAGCTTCGGTCCCTGGAAAGTGCTGCTGCAATTGGAAAAAGGTGCTTGCCGCCTGGAACTCCTAGATGATCAGGGTGACTCTGTTGACCGATTGACGCTGGTAGCTGGCTGGCGGGGCCGGTTGTCTTGGATCCAGCAGCGCGACAACTACTACGTTTTCTTTTGCCACGATAGCGAGTCTATGGATGACGAGCTTGGCGAAAACAGCATCCTGCATCCATTACAGTTCTACGCCGTAGAGAGGGTGCGACTGGCCATTGAGAAGTGGTTGCTCAAGCAGGTGCTGAGGCGGTATCCCTTCACGGTTTCGCCAATTCCGGGAGAGCTACAAAGCGCCATCATTGCCGCTGCGGGGACCAAGGTGCAAAAGGCGGGCTACGGCGTCAGGTTTGTGGGACTGCTAACTCCCAAGGTAGAGGCTGATGTGGAGGCAATAGTGCAGCGAAGCTCCGCCAACGAAGCTACCAAGAGAACGATTCTCACTTCACTTGGGCTGGCACGACTTATTGGCTTGTGCCGCGTTTGCGGCCACCAACTCCCGCCTTCTTCATTTCACGGCTCAGACAATGGCTTCAAAGCCAACTGTGGAGAGTGCGGCTCGACTTGGATGCTGGCAACAACCAATGGCAATGCTCGGAGTGAGTACAGGACAGGAAAATTGGAGCGTCCATTTGCCGAGGTTGGGTGCAGAGAATTGACGATTAGCCTCAAGGTCGGGAGTCAGTTTTGACGCACCGGATGGGTATCCTGAAACTCATATGAGCACGAATCTTTTTACGCGTGAGTTGATTCAGGCGGTAAGCGACTGGCAGCGGAAACCGAAGACCCGAAAGCAGCGGTATCAGCGAGCCACTGCGCTCCAAGAGCATTGCAATAAGCTACCTGAAACGTTCCGCCAGACAAGCCTGACCTGCTTCCGTCAAATGTCCTTAGACAACCAAGGCGTGTGGAAACTGCTTGGCGTTCAGGCTTTGGACGAGCAGATTTCTTCATGGACTCTGGACATGTCGGTAGCCAAGACGCTTTTTGGAGGGGTGCCGCAGGCCGACACAGGTTTGACGGAGGTGATTTTTGCGATCCTCCCGAAGCCGGAGCAAGTCGTGGTGAACTTGAAGACGCTGCTGGATAACGACCAATTCAAGTTAGCGGCTGACGCCCACAAGGCCGACATCGAATATTTCTCGGAGGGCCTTGGAAAGTACAAGAACGACCAATCGGAAATCGTTCTGAACGTGGGCGTACTGGTGGAAGCCGATGTCTGGAGTTTAGGAGGTCGCTCGAGCAGCTTCGAGGAGTTGGTGTACCGAGCGTTTCTGCTTTGCCACAATCGCGAACCGATGGACCAGAACGAGTTCAATGCGTTCCGCGCCGGAGTTTCAGAGATGGAAAGCCAGGCCGGCGCACGCTGGCTTAAACATGAGTCGACAAAGAATGTTCTGCGGCGTGTACGCCCTCGGGCCGAGGTGCTGCAGGCCATCAAGGAAGAACAAGAACGGATGTGGATAGATTCGAACGCCGAAGTCAAGGAGACATCGACCGGCGATTAGGCAAGCCATGCGCAGGCTCAAGCCTGCTTCGTCAATCCGGCCAGCAGATCGCCAGCCGTTCGAAGCGACGTCCGGCGCTTCGGTGACTTCTGTGGCGGCACCGGGCTTACAGAAGATGGCAGTTGGATCACCGCCTGCGAAGTGCTCGGGGTTGCCCCGGTCGTGGGTTTGATCTGCACTGCCGATTTGCCCAAGGCCGCTGCCAGCTCACTTTTAGCAAGATGCTGTTGGCGCAACTTATCGGCTCGCTGTTTCATCGCTTGGGCTTGCTGGAGAGGCAGCTCGAACGGGCATACGTACTCATCGGGGACGTTGCTCAACCCCAGCAATGCACGATGGCACTGTTCAACCAGTTTCCGGTCCTCTTCATAGTCCAGCGAGGCATACGCCCTGCGAAGGTGATCCATGTGAACAACGACCCTCTCTGACTAACGGCTCCACTCCCGTCGGGCCATCTTGTAAGCAACAGAAATCAAGCGAATGAGAGGTCGCTTGAGGCCGCCGGTCAATTCAACGATTTCATACGAATCTTTGAACGGGTCGATCTCCAGGCGCCCATCCATTACCACCTTCAAGTCATCCAGATAAGCGCGGTAGTCGGGATCGTCACCATCATCGGGCAGCATCACGATGGGCGAGGACAACACCCGAGCACGCTCTTCAGGCGGTCGCTTCTTCAACTTGTGAACTAAGCTGTAGTTCATGGTGAGGGTCAGGGGGAGGCCAAGGTCGGCCAATCGGGTGATCAACACCGACACTTGGCTGTTCGCGTTGCTGCTGCGAGTCACGAACTGCAGTTCATCGGTCAAGATGCCGCATGAACCATGCTGGATCATGCGAAGCTGCAGATGCCTGAGATTCGCATCGGAACGGGCCTCGTACTCATGGTCGAGTCCAATCTCTCGGGCAACCAAGGTGTACATCTCTGCCTTGCCGATGTTGGACCGAATCGGCAAATGAATGATGGGTTTGATCGGGAACGGTGGAAGTTCGGCGCACAGCTTAATTTTGTCGGTCCCATGTAGAAGCCGGGCGATCGCAAGCAGAAGGGCTGACTTTCCCACGCCGGGCTGCCCTGTTAACACGGTGATGCGCGGGTCGGGTGCCAAACTGACCTGACCCATGGAAGCGCGGATGAACTGCTCTTCACTGCCGTAGTGCAACACAGCATGCGCTGTCACAGGGCCCATGACTTGCCTGATGATCTGCACGTGCTGATCGGACGCACGGTACGGCACTTTCAGCGCTGCCTGAAGAATCTCGACCGCAAGCTCAATGGGAATTTCATCGATGGAGCTAACGGGGACTGGCCTAATTCGAACCGCCTGCTTCAGCGCTTGATCCGACGCGGGAAGGGTGACACTTTGAATCCAGGGTGTTTGCCTCATATTTACCTTATGCCGTTTGCTTCAAACGCTTGACTTCATCCCTCTTCTCAGGGGTACGGTCTTTGGGGCGGCCTCGACGGGTCTGACCAGAGAACCATTCCTTGCCTGTCTGCAACTTGAAATCCTCTTGTTCGCCAACCCGTTCAGCAACGACACTGCGTTTTTGTCGAGTCGCCATCTTGCTGCGAGCTTTGGCAATCTGTTCCGCCTCAATGTCGGTAGCCGGCAAAGCGTCATCGTATTCATGACCGGTGGCCGCCAGTTCGATCAATTCACCGCCGAACTCAACCCATGCAAACAAGGGCACCAAGGGGATCACGTATCCCTTCAAAGCGGTTTTCTCGGTGTATCGAACGATTGCCGCACCCAGAGTCCTGTAGTGCGACTCGGGCACAAGGTAGCGATGGCCGCGGAACCACAGCATTCCATCCTGTGCATGCAGTTCAACCGGCTTCAAAAAGCTACGAACGGCATCGGCAAATGAGACGTCGAGCAAACTGCTGCGCCCGCGCTTGACCATATACCGATAGAGATCATTCGGACTGGAGACCTTGTCCTCAACCACGGCCCGATCCGGAGCACGGCGTGAGACATCGTCACTCCGATTTTTGCGAACGGTCTGGAAAATTTCTCGCTGCATCAACTCAATGACTGTCAAGTTACTGAGTCGGTACTCCGGGGCTCCCAACTTTCGATGAGACCTTGCGTGCTTGGACTCCACGGTGGCGTTGCTCTTGGGCTGGTAGGACGGGGTTCCCTCAGAAACTACGACCCATTTGTCCAACTCTCTTCTCACGGCCATGCTGCCACCAGGTCCTCTATCCGCAACCAAACTGGAGGGCAATCCAACGGACGGCCAATCGTCTTCGTCAATCTTGATCCCCATAAGACGTCCAAACTCTGGCTTGGGAATGACCGCACAGAACAACGCCATCTTGTAAGCATCGGCATCTTCACCGCCTAAGGAGAAGCCGACACCCAGAGTTTTTCCCACTACGGCGTCCACCAGTTCAACCTTCTTCAATGGCGGAAGATGAGTATCTGAGAGGTAACTTTTGGGACGCTCAAGAACCTGGGCAGCATCCATATGCGCACGCTCACCCACGTAATACAGGCCATCCATGATCTTGCCCATGTTCGGCTGATATTCGTTTCGCATCCGGACATCGCCAAGCAGGACCCGCTTGACTTCATCGCGACCGATGATCTTGTAAAGGTAGTAATAGAACTTGTCAGGCGAGGGAAAGGGTAAACCATCCGGGTGGTAAGTCTCAGAATCCCCGTTAGGAAGCTTTCGACGTTTGCAGCCGAATTCACGACGCAAGATGACGGGAATGACAGCTCCCAGTGTTCCTGCCGATTTCGCATGCTTCCGAAACCCATCGACAATCTTCTTGATCATGTCTGGGGTCGTCCGATGTTTGTATTTGCAACCGTATTCTTCGCTGGGGCGGCCCAACAGCGAGTGCTCATACAGGGGCGACAAGCGGTCCCAGCGTCCGCAGCGAAAACGCGGCGGCAACAAGACCCACATTCTTCTGTCGAAAACCAGATACAAATAAAACCAGAGTCGAAATCGTGTTTCGTGGGTTTGAGTCGGCAGACTCTTGCGAGCAAATTTGTTCAGTTCGATGTCGGGATGGTCGGCTGTAAAAATGACATCCATCGCATCGATCGCCGGGCGGATTCGCACCAAGCGATCGACGACCTCATCTCGAGGCGAACGCTGCGACTTTCCATTCGCCTTCAGCATGGCGGGTTCTGCGTCCAAATCACGCCCTTCGATGTCCTGAAGCCAAGGAGGCATCGCGCCATCCTTGATGGTCAGGACCAGCGCGGGCCCATGTCCCCGAGCGTCCACGTTCAGACCCTGTTCGAAGTCATGTCGAGACAACACATGAAGGGTTGCATTGCGTTGGCGCTCTGCGGAGCGCTTCATCGGGTGCTCATGAAATGCCACCAGCAGCACCCGCTCCTTGCGAACAGTCGTCTGCAACAGGTAATAGATAACTCCCTTTTTGAGGGATTTGAATCCCTCAGGAGCCGTGACAATCGTGGTCATGATGAGCGCTTGAACCAGTCCGCAAACTCAACCAGAACATCTCTGGTTTCCGGAATCATGGGGTGATCAGGCAAGCAACGTCGGTACAAATCCACTCGGATACGTCGTTCATAGATGGCGTGCTCAAGGCAATGAAGAACAAGTTGGGGGTTGACACCTGATTTGGCAAAGTCAACCATCACGTCGATGGGGGGATTGCCCTTTTCGAACGCCTCACCCAAAGCCATCAAGATCTCGGCATGCAACACTTCGTTGATCATGGGCAACTGCGCATGCCGAATGAACAGATAACGAAGATTCTCCCGAAGCCCTTTGGGTATCTCTGCTCTAGAAACCCTGACGATTCGAATATTGAGTTCACGCAGGTACTCTCGATATACGCGCTCCCTCGCCTCTGCTTCCTTTAGCGCCTTGGGCGAGTGGCGCTTGGTGTAATCACCAGGTCCAGGTTTTCCATGGTCTTCCGGGCTGGACTTGATGTCCCATGAAACGCAGTAAGGACCTATGGCATCTTCCTAATTCCGTGACCTAAATCGCCAAGAATCTCCATAACTTGTTGATTCATAACGGTTAAATCGCTAGAATAGCGTCTTTGTCTTCTCACCCGGCGGGTGAGTTTTCGGGGGAATGCTGTGGGGTTTGGATTTCGCGTCAAGCAACTTGGTTATGACCTCACGCCTGTGGCTGGTCTGGCTCTTGTCGGTCACCATCTCAAGCGCCTCGATCCCCTGTTCAAACGCCTGGACGCCCAGTGGCCTTGCCGCGGCGGGTTGCCGCCCAGCACCTTGATGCGCAGCTATGTCGGCTTGCTCGCCCAGAGCAAGAGCGACTTCGATGCCATCGAAGGCTTTCGAGGCGATCGTTTCTTCCGGGAAGCGCTGGGCCTGGCCGGGGTGCCGTCTGCGCCCACCCTGCGCCAACGCCTGGATGCGCAGGCCGCCCTGTGGTTTGACTTCCCCTCCCAGGCGATTGAAGCGCTGCTGCGCAAGAGCCAACCGGACTATGGCCTTTTGCCTTGCGGTTATGTGCCACTGGACATCGACACCTTCGCGATGGACAACTCGGGCACGGCCAAGGACGGGGTGAGTCGCACCTATGCGGGTGTGGATGGCTACTGCCCGCTGGCAGCCTACCTGGGCACGCAGGGGTTTTGCCTGGAGTTCGCCCTGCGGCCGGGCGCGCAGCACTCGGCCGCGGAGACGACCTACAACCTCCAGACGGTCGTGCCCATGGCGCAGCGCCTGTCGAGCGCAGGCCCCAAGGCGCCGATTCTCGTGCGCATGGATGCAGGGTTTTGCTCGGCCGCCTTGATGTCCGAGCTGCAGCGCTGCAACACAGCGGGACTGCCCCGGGTGGACTTCCTGATCAAGTGGAATCCCCGCAAGACCGATCCTCTGGAGGTCCTGCAGCGGCAGGAACGGCACGAAGCGGTGGTGTGGCAGCATCCGCGCCCCGGCAAGCGTGTGGCGGTATGGGAGATCGCCGTGCAGGTTCAAGGCATTGCCCACCCCCTGCGCCGGATCGTGCGGATCACGGAGCGCACCATCGATGCCCGGGGCCAGCAGTTCCTGGTCCCCGAGGTCATCCTGGAGGGCTGGACGACGACCTTGCCTGCGGCCCTCAGCGCCGAGGCGATCCTCAACCTGTACGCCGGGCACGCCACGCACGAGCAGTTCCATGCAGAATTCAAAACCGACATGGATCTGGAGCGCCTGCCCTCGGGGAAGTTCGACACGAACTATCTGGTCTGTCAACTTGCAGCGCTGACGATGAACGTGCTGCGCCTCATGGGTCAGCAAGGGCTGCTGGGGCCGCATGCACCGGTGCGCCATGCGGCCAAGCGACGGCGTCTGAAGACGGTGATCCAGGAACTGGTCATCCGCGCAGCACGCGTGATCAACCATGGCGGGCGGCTGTGGTTGGGACTGGGTGCCAACGACAAGGCGGCCCGGGCCTTTTGCGATCTGCATGCGCAGTTCGCTGCCAGCGGCTGAAGCCGCGCACCGAGCGCTCCCAGCACTCCAGGGTGCCGACCGCAAGGACTCGGCAGGCAAGCGGCTGCGCGCCTTCCGCTCCAAACGGCCGATCCAGGGCGAAAATCGCCTGCACACGACCCCACAAACCGCTGCACCACGGGAATCAAAGCGTGAATCCGCGAGAAATCTGGAAAATCGGACTGTCACGAGCAGATCTCACGTCAAAGCATTATCTGAAGTCACGGATTCTGGAGAGAGATTTCTCGGTGTCTTGGACTCTCCGGGGATCAGGGCAGATTTGAACAGCAGCGATAAAGCGCCGGCCATGTCAAAACGATGGCTCCGTCATCAAAGTTAGGTGGCGCAAAACCGGCACGAACCCCAACACTGCGGCGAAGGTACCAAGTGGTTTAAATCTGGTGTTTATGACGCTAATTGCTCAGAACGCCTAGGCTGATGCGCCGACGCTAGCGCGACCACAACGCTCCTGTCAGCCCCCGCAAAACCGCCAATCCTCGACGGACTCTATTTTGCTCCGACGGAATTTATTTCTTTCGATCAAAGCTGGTGTTCTCGCCAATTAAAGTCGAAAACAGGGCCCAAGCATTGGCGCGGCTTGCGCGCCCGCCGCGTTTCTTGGTCTCTCGCCTAAAGTCGAAAACACTGCGCCGTGTCAAACGTTGGATCAGCGCATCGGCGCAAATATTGTCGAAAACTTCGAGATACTGCACACATTACTTCAGACGCCATCAAAAGGTGCGTTTTCAATGACGCAATCGCTAGGGAAGCGCTGAAGAAGTGGCCTTTTTGAAGAACCAGGCGGTGTCCATGGTTGCGAATCGCTCAAAAAATGAGCATTTTGGGGTCAGGAAGGCCGCTGCACGGCTGAAAACAGGGGGCGAACGCCGCCCTTTGGCTCATTTTTCATGCAGCGGACGCACCTCGGGTGTCGAAGTTCAAAATCAGCCGGCGCGCCAGCACCAGGTTCGCCATGCCGAACAGCGTGTGCAACTGCGCCGTGTTCTTCGCCAGGCCGCGGTAGCGGGTCTTGCGGTGCCGAAACAGGTTCTTCACGACATGGAACGGGTGCTCGACCTTGGCGCGGATGCTGGCCTTGATCTGCTCGACCCACTCCAGCTTTTGCTCCCAGCCGTGGCCGGCCAGCGCGCGGCGCTTGCCGGGGCGCATCGCCACGTGCCACGTCACCGGAACGCCGATGTTCTCCTCGCGCTTGTCCACGCCCTGGTAGCCGGCGTCACCGAATGCGTGCTCCTCGTCGCCATGCAGCAGGTCCTGCGCCTGGGTCACGTCAGCCACGTTGGCGGCGGTGCCGATGACCGTGTGCACCAAGCCGGACTCGGCGTCCACACCGATGTGGGCCTTCATGCCGAAGTGCCACTCGTTGCCTTTCTTGGCCTGATGCATATCCGGGTCGCGCTCGCCCTTCGCGTTCTTGGTCGACGGCGGCGCCTCGATGATCGTGGCATCGACCACCGTGCCGCGGCGCAGGAACAGCCCCTTGGCTGCCAGGTGCGCGTTGATGGTCGTGAAGATGGTCTCGGTCAGCTGCTTGTCTTCGAGCAGGCGGCGGAACTTGAGCAGCGTCGTGGCGTCGGGCGCCGTCTCGCGGCCCAGATCGATCCCCACGAAGCGCCGGATCGCCTGACTGTCGTAGATAGCGTCCTCGATCCCCTCGTCGGACAGCCCGAAGCAGTTCTGTGCGATGTACATGCGCAGCATGCGCTCAAGCCCGATCGGCGGGCGACCACGGCCTTCGCCCTTCGGGTAGTGGCCCGCAATCGCCGCCACCAGTTCGCTCCATGGCGTCATGGTCTCGATCTCCGCCAGGAAGCGGTCGCGTCGCGTCAGCCGCTTCTTGCTCGCGTACTCGTACTCGGAAAAGCTCGTCTGCATCGTCGTTCCTCGCGCCCTGTGGCGCCCAGGATCATTGTTCCAGTTCGTTCCTCGTCCGGCCAGCGCGCGACGCCGGCCGCCGGGAATTGATCAGTGTTTCCCTAGTAGCGCGCCCTGCCTTCCCTGTCGACGCAAGAGTCCCTGTTGCTCAAGATGGCGCACGAGCACCTGCGGGCGCTGCTCCTCCGAAGCTGTGCAAGGCCCCGGAGGGGTTCTTCGAACAGGCTGAGCGCAGCCTTGGACCCGGGACTCAGCGAAGCTGGAGCGCGCTTGGCTGAACAAGGTGCGCGTCATGCCGACCAGCCAACCGCTGCTGCCACCCGAGGTTGGTCCGTCCGTGTTTGAGACGGTGGCGAACGCGTTGTTCGAAAACCGCCTGCTCGACATTGTGTACCGCAATGCCGCCGGGCGGACCGTCGAGGCGAGCGTCATGCCTCTGGGACTGGCCCAGCAGGGTCCGCGCCTGTACCTCGTGTGGCGCTTCGATGGCTACGACAACGAGCGCAATCTCGCGCTGCATCGCATCGCTAAGATCACCGCGTCGACCCTGACCTTCGAGTACCCAAAAGATTTCGATCTTGCGCATTACGACGCCGATGGGCGCTTCGGATACGGCGATGGCGAGAAGGTCCGGCTGACGTTCAGGATCGACAAGGAAGCGGGCTTCCACCTCACCGAGTCCGAGTCGCCGCTGTCGAAGGACCAGAGCGTGGTCGAGCATGAGCACTGTTATGAGATCAGCGCGACGGTTGGGGATTCGGTTATGCTGGAATGGTGACTGAGGGGTTTGGGGATGCACTATGTGGGGACGTCACGCGGGTGCCACTCGGCAAGGACGTCCGCGGCGTGAATCCGCGCTGACGATGAAATGAAAAACGAACATACAGAGACAGAGACTGAGGCGACAGGCCGGATCGGCGCCGTCAGCGCAGGTGTCCACGCCCGGGAATTGCTGAACCGTGTCACGCTGCGCCGCAAGGTGGTCAGCGAGACTTTTGCGCGCGTCGCGCCGGAGTTGGCACCGGACTTCGAGTTCTTTCGCTACGCGCGGCTGGACGAGAACGCGCTTTCGGCGATCTTCGCGGAGATGCTCAGGCCTGAGGGTTCGCACGGGCAGGGGCAGACTTTTCTACGGTTGTTCCTGGAAACAGTAGGCCTGGATACCCTGAGTCCGCCGCCCGCTGTCGATGTCGAAACGGAGTCTCAGGCTAATGGCCAACGCCGAATCGACATCGTCGTGCGGGCCGACAAATTCGTGATCGTGATTGAGAACAAGCCGTGGGCCTGGGACCAAGACGACCAGCTTCGCGACTATGCGGCGTTTGTTCGCTCGCTACCGGGAGTGGGCGAAAACTGGTGGATGGTCTACCTTTCCAACCGAGAGCCCGAGGAACGCAGCTTGCCCGCACACGAGCGCAAAGTGATGGTTGAAGACGGGCATCTCGTTGAGGTCGATTTCCGGCAAGTCGCGGCCTGGGTCGAGGCGTGTGCCAAGGAAACGCGTGCCTTGCGGGTTCGCGTCTTTCTGGAGGAGCTTGGGAAATTCGTCCGGCACGACATCAACGGGGAATTGCAATTGAATGAAGATGAAGAGGTGAAGAAGGTCGCTCTCGCATCGTCGGAAAGCATCGAGTCGACCATGGCGTTGACCCGGGCTATGAGTGGTGTCAGGATCGAACTCCTGCGGCAGTTGCGCGACGGTATTCATGAGCAGATCAAGCGGCGCGAGCAGGGGGTGCAACTGGTCTGGGAGACGGCTGCCCTGGAGTCGTTCAAGCGAGGCGCGGGGTTCGGGTTCAAGCTCCACGACGACCAGGATATTCAACTTCGGTTTCAGTTTGAGCGATCCGGCCTGAACGGATTTTCTTGGGGATTTCGTCGTGATGACGAATCCACAATGAGTGACCCAACCCGGTGGGAGAATATCTCGAGAACCATGAGTCGCCATGCTGGAGGAGGCAAGGCTTCCCCATGGTGGCCGTGGTACTCAGACGTCCCGGACTCACGCTTCGACGCGTCGTATCGCGATTGGGAGTGGTCGCCGAAACCATGGGTGGATATCCATAGCGGTTCGCTGGCGAGAAGGCTGGTGGAATGCGCCCTTGAGGTCTACAGTGTTTTCGATATTGCACTGCTCCGGCCGGGGTGGGGCCGTATGGTCATAGGCTGAAGTGCGCCCTGTTGCGTCAGGCTGCGATGGACGGCGCGCAGTGCGGCGAGCGCACCAAGGGCTAAGCCAACGCCCTGATCAGCCGCGACAGCGTCATCGCTCGGGTTGATCCTCCCCTCCTTGGCCGAGTGGCGGGAGCGCGTCGCAGCGCTGAAGCCCACAGATCGCGAGGAAGTTGGAGACAAACGATACATGGGCACAGAAATTTGGTACCCCGCTCAAATTTCAACCGACAAGCAACATCCTCGTTACCGGTAGTGGGAATCGCTCCTGACAATGACCTCGGCCTGTTTCAATCCGAAGGCTGCTTTAAGCGCATCGATGATCACGGGCTGCTGCAAGCGACGATCGGCATACAGGACGAAGCGTCGCGCTGGTGTCTCGTAAACAATTCGACCGCGCGGCCATTCGTCGTACTCGGTTGATGCAATACAAGCTGGATAGCCTGCCAGCGCAAGCCCAGCCCCGCCTAGATCCTGCCACTCTTGCCAGCGGTCATAGTGACCGGCAGCATGGGTGATGCACTCCGCATAGGGCTCCGCATTGTCCAATGTCGAACGGTCGACAACCAGAACCCCCGCCACGCGCCAGAAGATCCCGACGGCTGGTTGTGTGGGGGCGACTGCAGCGTTGGGAGTAATGATGATCGTCAAGGGACCGTCAGCGGCTAAACATCAGCGACGGGGCGCACGGAACCGAAACCGTGAGGGTCTCTTTGTTCCATTTCACGCCTCGGCCCGCAGCCACAATCGTTGGCCGAGTGTACACCGCGAAAGCCCGCAAAACGCCTGGAAAGACGTGTCTGTGACATGCATCGAGGGCGGGTCGCATCGGCCCATGCGATTCAGCGGTGCCGAAGGACGGCTTCGATGGCGCTTCGCAAGCAGCGCTCCATTTCCAGTGCTGGAGGGGCGGGGGAGCTGTTGCCCTTGCCACGATGTTCGACACCGGCGATCCGGTCGGCCGTAAGAGCAAACGCGATGGTTGAAACACGTACTCCGTGGATGTCGCGGATCGAGAACACGCGCCAATCGCCGCGAAAGCAGTCCTTCCAGAAGTCTGCAACACAGTGCTCCATGGCATGCCCCTCCTCGTGCAAGGCTTGGCCACTGAGGAGCTCGATGGCGAGCAGTTCACCGAACTGCACTTGCTCATTCAGTAGTGACGGCCACGAGGCCAGACGTCCATCAGGCTCGAAGGGGGCAGTCTCGTCAAGCCAACAGTGGATGGCGTCGAGCGCCTTTGCCACGCCCCTTTCTATCAGGATGTTGCGAAGGACCGAAATCCCTTCCGCGCGGCACCCGCAACCGAGATGGTCGGCGTAGGCACTGAAAACCAACCCGAAGGCACTATCGTCCTCGTCCTCCTGAAGGTATTCGGCCAACCGTCGAACGCGCGCCACGTCCAGCGTGCGAGCAACGCTCTCGACGAGTTCACGATCATCGATCCATCCCAACCCTGCCAGCCCGTTCACGAGATCTGCCAGATCCGCGCTGTCTTCGAATTTCGGCGCACCCGGAAGGCAGGCATCGAAGAGCCAGGCTACAGCCCTCGCCCGCTCGGCACATCGATTGACGACGTCGGGCGTCTGACGCATCCGTCGGATCGCCGCTGGGCGAACTCCAAAGGACCGCGCGATCGCCGGAAGCAGCCGCTGAGCGAGGTCGATGCAGTGCACCAGCTCATGCGAGGGCTCGGCGCCACCCGCAGAAGGGTTGCCTAGCAATAGAGGTTCAATCCAGTCAAAGGACCAGATGGCTTGAAGGCGGTACAGCCTCTGGGGCTGAGGCCACGCGATATAGTGGTTGTAGTCCCCAACGGTCACCGGACGATGAGCCAGCCGGCTGAGCTGACGCAGGACATGCGGATCAAGACGTGACAGAAACTCGCGCGTCGCCCCTCGTAGCCTCCTGCGCGTCTCTTCGACTGCGGCCTGCATTGCCTCGTCCATGGGTTCACGGACATCGACCCAGTCGAAAGCTTCGCGCACCAATTCGTCGGCCGGCTCGAGCGTCGCGGCGCGTAGTGCCACGGCGCGGTACTCTGGCGGGAACAACCATTGACCTTGCAGGCGATCTTTCAACGCGCTCCAGTCGCTTGCTCCGGACTGCAGTGCTGCTGAGAACGCCTGCAGGAATTCCGTCGTCGGTTCGGTCAGGTCGAACACACTCCAGGCCATCAGCGGACCCGAGCGCATTTCGAGCCAGAGCCAGAGGTGCTTCGTCGATGCCTCCGGGCCATTGCGCCGGTCGGCCCTTCGCGCTTCCAGCCAGAACGCTTGCCGGATGGCAGGCAGCGGCAACGGCAGCGAGTCGACACAGAGCATCGTGGTGAGTGGCGCCTGGCTTTGCACGACCGAAGTGCGGGTTCAGACGAAGCCGGCCCGCCGAACGGGCATGTGCTTCAAGGAGCATTCGCGCTCCAGCAGCGCCCGGGCCTGTTCCGGCCTCAGGTCATCGAAGCCGATCTTGAGGTCGACGCAGCGCAGCGCCGCCGGGTCGACCCGCTCCAGCAGATTGGCCGTTGCAATGAGCGCCCCCTCGATGGCGTCCAGTTGCATGAGCACCTCGTTGAGCTGAGTGACCTCCCAGTTACGCGCGGCGTATTGCCGATCCTGGATCAGCCCGTCGACTTCGTCGATCATCAGGGTTGCCCCTTCGCGCTGCGCATCCAGAAATGCGCGGGCGATCAGCTTCTCCGATTCCCCGACGTACCTGGACAGCAAGTCCGAGGCACGGCACGCGTGCAGGGTGGGGCCGCGCTGCCTGGCGCGGTGTAGCGCGTAGGCGCTCTTGCGCGTCCCCGCTGGGCCGTAAAGGCAGATTCTTGCCGCGCCCGCATCGCTCACCACACCGGCCACTTGTTCGAGATCGGAATTGGCATGCGCAAGCGCCGTGTCGTCAGCCTTGTCGAGCTCTGCGTATCGCTGGGTGGGGTAACAGGTTGACTCCTTGCCGGGTGGCGTCGGCGGCACCGCTGAGCGACAAGGTGCCGCCGCGGCGATCATTTGAACCCTATGGCACGCTTGGGCGCGTGCTTGATCGCGCACTCGGCTTCGAGAGCTTCTGCGAGTGCCATCGTCGTGGCGATGGGACGGAACCGATGCTGACGCATGACAGCGGCGAAGTCCCCCGGGGTGAGCGTTGCCGGCAGGCTCAGGCGGGCCATGTCGTCCGTAGGCGGGATGTCGATCCCCAGTACCGCACACGCTTGAGAAAACAGCGCCCGGGCCTGCGCCGCGTCGAGATAGCCGAACTTCACCTTGAGGTCAAAGCGTCGCAGCGCGGCTTCATCGAGGTCGTCCATCAAGTTGGTGGATGCAATGAACACGCCGTTGAATGACTCCATCTGCGTCAGCATCTCGTTCACGAGTGACGTCTCCCAGGAGCGCTCGGCTCGAAGGCGACTGCGCAGGAAGCTGTCGACCTCGTCAATGAGGAGCACCGCACCGTCGGCCTCGGCTTCGCGGAATGCCTTGGCGATGTTCTTCTCGTTATCGCCAAGCCATTTGCTCAGAAGGTCCGAGGCCCGGCGCACGTACAGCGGTCGATCGAGTTGCTGGGCAAGCCAGCGCGCATAGGCCGTCTTCCCCGTCCCAGGCGGGCCATACAAGCACATGCGTGCACTCTCCGAGCGGCGGATGCCCTCGACCAACTCCACAAGATCAGCATCAGCATGCACGTCTTGCGGGTCATACCCTTCGGGCAACCCCGCCATGGGGTTGGGCGCAAGAGCTGCGTGACCCTGCGCCTGCAGCGTATGGCTGACCAGGCGCAGGAGTGCCTTCGGCCGTGCCGCGACCGCCAACTCGCTACCGACCGCCTCCACCACGCTTGCGGCGCGCGTCAGCACAGCAGGGGCCAGCGTCTCGCATTCGGCCAGATTGCGCAGCGTGGACTCATCAACCAGCGAGCCGCACGCCTTTTGCACGATTCGCGTGCGCACCGACAGCGGCGGAATGGGGACCTGAATGACGAGATCAAAGCGTCGCACATAGGCCGGATCAAGACCCTGAATGGAGTTTGTCAGCCACAGCGTCGGTGCCTGATTGGCTTCCAGGGCCTTGTTGACCCAGCCCTTGCGGTTGCTGGTGTTGTTGGTCTTTGCGCCGCGTTGCGTCCAGAGAATGCGCGGCTCCGCCACTTCGAAGACATCCTCCACCTCGTCAAAGAGAACCAGCACCTCGCGCTGGGCGAGAAAGCGCTGGGCAGCCTGGTACGCACGCAGTCGCCGCGCGCCGCCAATCGGGTCGCCATCGTTGTCCTCGGCGGAGACCTCAAAGAGCTCGCACCCGATGTCAGCTGCAAGAACGCGTGCCAGCTCCGTCTTTCCCGTTCCCGGCGGCCCATAGACGAGCACGTTGACGCCTGTCTTGCGCTCTCGCAGCGCCACGCGAAGGTATTGCCTCAGCACCTGGAGGTCCAGTCCGAGATGCGGAAAGTCGTCGAGGCGCAACGTCGGCGCCGAACTCGGAGCCACGGAGCCGCGAAGCAGCGACAGCGGCTCGACATCCGGCGACAGGATGAAGTCGCTGAACTGGTCCGAGAGCATCTCGAGTTTTCCGGTCAACTGCTCGTGGCTGCCGCGGGAAAGGGTCAGCAATCCGGACTGGGCCAACTGCCCGCGTGGCGCCAGCGCCTGGCGAATGGCGGCTTCGGGTTGATCCAGAATCACGGCCAATGCCGCAACCGCCTTGTTGCTGTTCAGCGAACCCAGGCAGTCCGCGGTGTCATCCAGCACCCGGTGTGCATGCAGCATGCTGGCAAGCTCCAGCAATGCGCACTCAGTTGCGTTGAGCTGGATGAGGTCAGCAAGCTTGGCAACGTTCGCACTCAGGGCTGGTGGTGGGTGCGTGTGGGCTGCCTCCTCTTCGGCTCGTTGCCAAAGAGGCTCAAGGGCCAGGCGAACCTGTCGTGCCTGCGCATCAACCGAGTGCGCATCGTCAAACTCGACCTCCAGGCCGAGCAAGGCAAGGGTCTCGTGTTCGTTCAACGATTCCTTGTGCAGCGCCCTTGCGCCATTGAGCGGCACCAGGATGCGCAACATCCAAAGCTTCACGATGGGCTCAGTGGCAGCCGATCCCTCCGAAGGACCCAGAGACGAGCGGTGAAAGCGGGGACGTGGCATGACGGGCTCCATGGACGATGCGAGGCATCCATTCTTGGCCCACGGTCCGACATCTTGTGTCGCAGGCCAAAAGGCAGCTGTCATGTGCAAATTCACGAGCGTCGCGTGGCGCCGGCCGGTGGCTGCACATCATGCAGCCCGGCCCATCCCGAAAGCCCTGCCTCAATGCGCAGGCTTAGCCTGGGCGATTGCCTGACTGGAGCCCTGTCTTGGTAGTCGCCGACGCCGCTTGCTCACGCCCCACACGTCGCCTCCAAAGCCTCGCAGCCACCAGTCGAGCATCGAGGAATTGACGACGGTTGCCGTGACCACGTAGTGACCTTCCTTCTCGATCATGGTCTGGTCCTTCGACAACGGCGTCTCGGTGAGATGAAACCCCGCCGTCTTGTCGATACTGAAGCGCAACTGGATTTCCTCTGCGCGGCCAAACCCAAATCCGCCTTCGGCGTCATACCGGGCAAGATCAAAGTCCTTCGGATAGTCAAAGCTCAGCGTCGTGATCGAAGCGCTCTGGATGCGGTGCAGCGCAAGACTGCGTTCGTCGTCATAGCCGTCGAACCGGCAGACCAGGTACATGCGTGGGCCTTGCTGCGCCAGGCCCAGGGGCATGACGCGCGCTTGCTGCTTCCATCCCGCCGCATTCGCGTAGTCGACATCAAGGTAGCGGTTGTCGAACAGCGCCTCGCTGACCGACTCGAACACGCTCGGTTTGATCTCGGGTGCCAGCAAGGGCTGGCTTGTCGAGACGACCCGCACTTTGCGCAGCCATTGGCGCTCCAGCCTTGCGTTGCTGTCCGGGCCCAGATTGCGCGAGGCCTGCTCAAAAAACCCCTCCATGGACCGCATGAGCTTTGGGGGAAGCAGGGCATGCAGCTGCGCATGCGCCAGCTTCAGCAGCAGCGATTCCTGCGGCGTGAGGCTCGGCAGCGCAATCCCTTGCGCGCGCGCCAGCCATGAATAGCCATACGGTTTTGAGCGTGCATCGCGCTCCAGCTCGAACCGATCGGCAAGCGTATCGAGGTGGCGCTGGACCGTGCGAATGTCCCGATCGAAGCCCTCGGCGGCAAGCTGCCGGTGCAGTTCGGCTGCCGTGATCTTGCGATGTTTCGGGATGCGCTTGAGGATTTCCAGAAGAATAAGGGCTGTATCCAGGCCTTCCTTGCGTTGACCCATGCTCAAAGCCTCCAGCGGGTTCGGCCCGCAAATACTTGCCACAGCCGCACCATGGCGTAGGTGTCGAGCGCGCAATAAGCCAGTAGCTGCTGGCGCAGCACGGTGCGGCGCTCGGCGCGGGTCTCCACCCGGATGGCTTCGAGGAACGCTTGCTGGGCGTCACCGCCGTTCTGCACTCCATCAAGCTTCGCGTAAGACAATTCCGGGACTGCCGCAGGCAGCACGGCCTTGATGCTCCAGCTCCCCTCCTGCGCCGGGTGGTAGTACCGGTTTCGTGCAATGGGAAGCAGATCGACCACCCGCGCGCGGATGGCCTCCAGGCGCTTGGCCAGTTCCGGGAAGCGCTGCGCGAGCTCCGCCAGGCGCGATGTCTCGAAGCTGGCGTTGTAGACAAAGACTGGGCCGCTGCGCCCGCAATGCTCGATCAGGTGCTCGGCGAACGGCCTTGATGGATCGCCCCCGGACAGATCCAGGAACTCCGCATGATCCAGGGAGCCTTGGGGCGTCAAGACGTGCAGGCTGTATTGAAACGGGATCTGCTGGTAGGGACGCGTGCCGGCCCACACGGGCACGCCAAACTGAATGGTCTCGAAATCCAGGAAATACCCGGGGAGGGTATGTTCAGCCAAGTCGGCCTTGGCGCCCTTGCGGTCGAAATGGATCTTGTCTCCAACCGTGCAGTCGCGCACGCGCCTCTGCACATCATTGAGCGCGTCATCCGGGATGTCACGCATGTCGCGCACGCCCTGGGCCACCCAGGTTTGCTTCGAGAGGCGCGGCAACCAGGAGATGGGCATCTCCGCCTGGGGCTCCAAGCTCGAGCAGTACCCATAAAAGGCACAGTCGTAGGGATGGCTGCACTGGGGTCCCGTCGTCGCGTCCGGCATTTCCCCCTGATCGGCAATTCTGGATGCCTCAACAATCCAGGACTGCGCTTCGTGCGAGCGCTGCGCTGCCTCGGCGGTCAGATCCACCTCGGTGAGCAGCCCCTCGTAGCGGCCGTCTCCCGGGTAGACCCACGAGCTATTGATGTGCGCAAGCGCAACCGCGCTGAGATCGACCCCGGCGGATCGAACGACATGGGCCTGCAGGGCGACGTCGTCGCGGTGCACGTCATTGACCGACGCTGCGGATTTCACTTCCACCATGCGCCATCCTGTTGTCCTTGCACGCGCCTTCGCCGGGAGCAGGATGTCGGCGAGAACAAGGGCACCACCCGCGCTGAAGCTTCCTTCGAAGATGGGCTTGCGGATCGCCAGGGCCTGCATGGTTGCAATGAAGGCTGCTGGAAAGCCGAGTTGCGGCAGGTCGATGAGTCGTCCAGTTCCCGCAGGGTCGTACAAGTCGCGCGCCAGCACACCAACCTCCTGGCCGGCGGCGATCGAGATTGCCGCGCCGGCGCCTCCGTCCTTGAGGTCAGGACGATGCACGTCAAGCCAGAGGCGCCTCGGACATTGCCGATACGCGAGGATATTGGACTTGGATAGCAAGGAACCTCCCACCGGTTCAAGCCAAACTGCACATCGCACAGACGAATGATGCATGATTGCTGCGACAACCTGTGTCGCTGGCGTGAATCTGGATGTTGGCGACTCTTCGAGGTGATGCGAATCGATGCCGTAACGCGATCGCCTTCGGGGGCGCGATCGCTGCACAGTCCGCGCCAGGCGGAGGAGCCCTCTCGGATTCACCCAAGCTCGATGCGCCACATACCGCGATAGCCACCTTCGATCCACGAGCCTTCGAGAATCGAGGACTCCGCAAACATGTGGAGCGAAGCGCGACCGCTGACTTGCTCGGCGTTCAGCACGAAGTGGCCGCTACCGTCATTGGCGCCGCGGTATTGCACCAACCCATCGTCCTCGTATTCGACCAGGATTTCACCATCCGTGATCTTGACTACACATGGATAGTTCTCCGAAGCGCTGTCGTCGGAGTAGTAGACGCTGGACATCTTGCTGTTGTTCCAGATGGTCATGATGGCAGGCTCTCTTAGGTTGAACGGATCGGGATGTCGCTTCATGGCGACTTGGCTCCGTGGCAGCAAGTGCCTCACTTGCCAGGGGTTGGAAGCATGATGCGCGAGCTGTGCGACAACATGTGTCGCAACGGAGAAGACTGCCGGGCAGCGCAATCGATGCGGTACACCAAGCTCTTCCTTTCGAAGGTTGGATTCAGGGAAGCTTGGTCGAAAGGCGCGCATTGCTTAAGCTCATACTTCTGTCACCAGCCCTTGTAAATTCTCATCGCCGGCCGTTTTGCGGCCGAGTCGCCCGCTGGTAGGCCACGGCCAATACCGATCGAAGATCAATCGAGTGGCGGTGTCGTATCAAGTCAAGATGAAGGGATGATGGCCCCAAAGCAAGTGCCGGCCGTGGGGAGCACGGATCAGCGGTCGTTCAACAGAGCCGAATCCTGCCGACTCGCCAAAGGCCACAGAGTCTCGGCGAATTTAGCAAAACCTGAGCGCCAATTGGGCCGCTTGTTCGCGCTGATGCCCAAATGGTCAGCGCGTCGGCGACCGCGTGATCTGGAGCCCTTGCCCGAGACATCATGTGCGACAAAAGCGGAATGAGACAGAGCCTGATCAAGGAAAAGCTGCACGCTGCGCAAATTCGCGCGGGCGCGCACAAGTCGGGCCTGCTCATTTTCGTGATCGACGCGGTTTGGCGTGTGCCTCTCAAGACGACGCGCTCGTGCTCCAAAACGAAGACCAGAAGCCTTCATCGCTTGGCATTAAATCCTCGTACCGCGCCATTTGGCGAGGATCCTTACTGAGCAGTGCGGCCACTGCAGGTGCAACTGGCGCAAGCAGAGTGCCCGCCGCCCGCTTGAAATCATCGATGCGCAGGTCATCAACCTTGCGCTCGAATGCAACTCGATGTGCGGCGATCCAGAGGCAAACGATGAGGCGCTGAATTCCGGCGGTCAATTGATACACAAGGTATCGCAGCTCGCGATCGACTGTGATCGGCTTCAGTACAAATTGGTACCGAGCCAACTGGTCAACGAAAAATTCGAAGGCTTTGTCCTCAGCGCTCTGGAACGGCTCCACCTTGTGATATCCGCAGGTCACAAATCGCTGCACGTTGCTCAGTCGCTTTGAGAGTGCGGAAATCCCGTCGGGTGTCCCAGAAATCACCAAGGGAATTTGAGCCGTATTCGTGAACGTGATAATCGATTTCAGCGCCTGATCCTCAATTAGACTTAACTCAAGGATGCCATCGACTTTGCGCCGGCCACGCTGCTCCAGCGTAGGAACTTTGAAAAAATTTTGAATCTCGTCGAGATGCAGAACACCTAGAAAGTGCCCTTTTGCAACCTGCATCCATTCATCAAGCATTTGCGAGCCATTGCGCCGGCCGCGCGCGAGCGCCGTCGCAAACCGCGGGGGACGATCCGGCAGGTAGCGCGCAAACGCCTCGTCCATGGCGAACATCAGATTCGCAGCTAGGTCGGCTGCTCGACCGCTCGACGGCACATCGGCAGACAGCCACACCACCTGGTAATGTGGTCCGACAAGCTTGGGAAATTTGGGGTGTTTGATGACTTGGCTGGGGTAGAGGCTCAGCCTGCGTTTGGTTGCCACAGTCTTGCCAACGCCCGAGTGTCCGACCACGGCGGCCGACATGGCCGGTGCCTGGAGCGGTCTGCGATCCGGTTCATTCGCGACCATAGACCAAGTTGAGGCTCGCATAGGGTCGCGATACCGGTAACCCTGGCGCGTCATCAAATCGATTGTCTCAGCGGCCCGCGCGCCCTCGAGTGAGGGGACGTGTAGGTCGCGCAAGGTTGGAAGCATGTGCAGCCGAATATGCTTCGGGACACCTTCCAATTTGCCTGGTGGAGTCGGCAGAAACGTCAGACGCGCGAGCGTCTCTGCGCGTGAGAAAATCGGCCCAAGGGCCTCCGTCAGGATATTGCCGGCGTATGGATCATGTGGGTTAGGCAATGTCATGGCGATCTCCGACGTGGTTGAGCGAAGCCAAGATGCGCTGCATTTCGGCGTTGTGGAGCTCCTCGGCTTCCTCTGGCGACTTCACCTCCGGCGCCGCCGCTGGCTGTAATTTGTCGTGTAGTTGTAGTGCCGAACCTGCCCGGACTTCCAATTCCTTAGCCTCCGTCAAAGTGGGCGGTGATCGACCATCGCGGCTAACGGCCATTTTGGTAAGTTTCTTCGCGTTTTCGACGATTGCCTGCTTATCTCGCAGCGACTCAACTTTGATCTTCAAATTGCTGTGCGCAATCTCAGCATTTCGGCACAGGCTGTATTGGTGTGCGTCCGTAACTTCGTCAAACGTCAGCTCGGGGGATGCTGTCGACTGATCCATGAGGTGCAGATCTAACATGCCAACCCCTCCGACATTGGGTGTCCAGATGCTCCCGACGGCCCCCGGAAAATAGTGGGCCAAGAGATCCCAACCACCGAAGTTTCGAGCCTGCGCGGTCCATTGGCGGTCTCCGATCTTCGGCGCGGTGTAGTCTCGGCCGGCGAATCTCACGCCGCTCCTTGTCACGCGGCCCGGACCGGTTGGCAAAAGCGAACTGATGAGCTGTGCCTTCGGAATGCTGCGCTGAAATCCGATCCCGACCGCATGTCCCCAATGCCATAGGCCAGATGGAGTTGGGAAGACCCCGGAGCCCTTCATGTGCGCATCGAGGCGGTGCGAGCGATTTGCAGTGAGGTTGTACTCTCTAAACGTGACATAGAGATACTGGACGAATTCGTGCACGGTAAGCACGGCTTCGTTCGGCTTGAATCGGCGCAGCTCGTACTCGGCGCGGCGCGGGTCAATGGCTCCGGGGACAAAATAGTACTGCTTGTCCTTTTCGATGCGATGCAAAACCTCGACGATGCCTTTGTAATCCGGACGATAGGGCGGCGCGTAACTCAAAGCGGGCAGCAATTCAACACCTGTCTGGCTCGCTGCGCGAGACAGATACTCCCCGCGGTCGCAGAGAAGCACAGCCGGGAGCGTTGCGGCTGGTGATAGGCCCAGGGCAGTGTCAAAACCCCATAGTGAAGCCAACAGATCAGCGCCGATGCCCGAGCAGAAAAGCGCCACTTTGGCCATTGACCAACTGGGACCCTGAAGGCAGACGAAGAACCCCACCACTGCAGTCGACCAAGTGTCAACCATGACATACACGATCGGCCGACCAATGATCCACGCGCGATTAATGGACGATCGCAAGTAAAGGTCACCGACCGTCGAATCGATGGCCCACGTGTGCCCAGGTCCGGCAACGCCCTGCCAGTTTTTCCCTGACAGCCCTCGCATGTTGCGATCGAAGTGTCCTTGCGTCGTCGACTCGAGCAGTCGCTGCAGGCGCGGAACTTGGGTCTCGATCACGCGACGGATTTGGCTAACGTTCGGATAATCGCCGCGGTCAGGACTCAATGCGATGAGTTCTCCGTTGACCTGTCGATAGCGCCGCACAAAATGACTGCCAACGATCCGCGTGCATCGCTCCGACATGCGCGGCTTTGGTAATGGAATGGTCGCGTCCGCAGCCAAGATCATTGCCCGCCACGCCGTGCTCATGCCAGGCTGGTCCGCATTTAGGTTGAGGCCTGTGCGCGAGCCGAGGCGCTGCTCGGTGGTCTTGCGCCCCGCTTTTTGACGCCCGCCTGGGTCGCAGGGGCGAGAGGCGTTCGGCGCCCCGCATCGGTCATGTCGAGGCCGCAAGCTAGCCTCGGTAATGCCATATCGACACAAGAGCGACCAGTTCTTGTAGATCGCTGCGCGGCTCAGCTTGGAGACTTGCATGGCTTCGCGAACGAGGCCTCCAAGGCCACCATGCACAGCGATGCTCTCCTGGAGTCGATCAACGCTCAGGAAAGATGCCATTGCTTTCTTGCGCCTCTCGTAAAGGGCCTGGGCTCGTTCGCCGATGATTGGGAGTAGGTGGACTGAATCGGATTCCAGGTCCACCTTGTGAAGTTGGTGCGCATCGTCTAACCGCGCCAGTTCAGTCCCGTCGATCCGAATCAAGCTGCCGACGAGCGGCAATGACGCTTTTTTGCGAGGCCCTCTTGTTTTCTCTAATCGCTTTCGACCGATTTGCCGCTGCTCCAGGGCCGCTGGGCGGTCGAGGCGGACAGCGACCACGGTTGCATTGGTTCTGTCGTCGAAGATAAACCGATATAGACCGCTCAGATCACCGGAGGTAATTTGAAAAAGCGCGTTGAACATCAGATGCATGCTGACCTCCGTGCGGCCACAGGGTTGAGCTGAACAAAATCTTCGTGGGCCATGCGAACTGGCGAGACGTGCGGTCGCCAGCCACGACGCAAATCGATGGGTAGCTCTCCTTGCCAGACAGCTTGCCAAAGCGCGCGCTGGGCGCAATCCATGGATCCGACGACACGCGCAAGGCTCTCGAGAATCTGGGTCATCGAATGGTTGGCACATCCGTGCGCTGCGGCAACGGCGGCTCGCCGTTGCCGCGCCGAAGCATCGGAGCCAAGCGCCCAAGGGAATGTGTTCCGCAGCGTCAGCCCGACCGATTTGTCGTACTGCTCAGGCGTGACCAAGATCCATGGAACGTTGCGCACGGCCCAATAATCCCGTTCGAGACGGAGCAGCTCAAGCGTGCGCTTGCGTTCTAGATCACTTTTGTACTTGCAAGCAATGGCGAGCAACTGATGAGCGCGCCCAGGCGCCCCAAGCGTGACCACAAGATCCGTGGTCATCACCCATGCTGAGGAACGGCCATTGCCGTGAACCTGGGGGTGCTTGATCGCAAGGGAAGAGGCCAGATCAAGTGTGCCGGGGCATCTGGCGCACGAGAGGGTCACGTCGTAGCTGGCGAGCTCATGCGCCGCCAACTCGGGTGCCAGTGGAAACTGCTCCCGAATGTCAACGAGGTGAGGAAGCATCGTCACGAACATGGAAGTCTCCCACTCCAGATCGCTTAGAAGCTCTAGCTGGCGGCCCCGCCAAACCATCAAGTGCGATCGTCCGAGGCTTGCCGGGTCCGATCGACTGACTCGATGCCAAGGCACGTATCCTTGGTGGGTACCTTGCCCGCGGCCAGAGGCCCGGTATCGGTCAAGCAAAGCTGGGGTAAATCTCTTTGTCGTACGCATCAGTTCCCCTTGACGGCTTCTGGACTGGTCGCAGAACCCGCTGCAGAAAAGCGAAAAAAGGGGAATTGACGGGACCGCAGAGGGCCCCTAGACTCAATACTGTTCAGATAGAGTGTAATCAGCGATAATTCGTCCTCATTGAGACTTGGATGAGGGCGGGGCATGGCTAGAACACGCAAGACGCTTGCAGCGCAGGTGGATGTGGCGCACCTGATCAGCGCAGGCGTGCTCGCCAGCGTGTGTCCGCGGGCGCTGATTGAGGAAGTGCTGAGCGAGACAGGCCGAGCCAGTCAGCGTGAGCGTCTATTACCTGCACCGGCGGTGGTGTACTACGTGATGGCGTTGGCGCTGTGGCGCGAAGCGCCTTTGGAGGAAGTGCTGCGGGTGGTCTGCGAGGGCCTGCAATGGCTGGGTGGGGGTCGAGCCGGTGCGGTCCAAGCCAGCAAATCGGCGATTTCGCAGGCGCGCACGCGGCTGGGCGCCGAAGTCCTGCATCGGTTGGCCCAGCGGGTGTTGCGACCGCTCGCTCAGCCCGGGGCGCCGGGCGCCTGGTATCGCGGACTGCGCGTGATGGCCTTGGACGGAAGCTGCATGGATGTGGCCGACGAGGCGGCCAACGCCGACTATTTCGGCTATCCCGGTGCTGCCCGCGGCCAGAGCGCCTTTCCACAGGCGCGGCTGCTGGGCCTGGTGGAGTGTGGAACCCACGCGGTGGTGGCCGCCGACATTGCGCCCTATCACCAGAGCGAACGTGCCATGGCCAGCCAACTACTGCCTGGGAAGTTGACGCCAGACATGCTGGTGCTGGCCGACCGCGGCTTCTACGGATTCAAGCTCTGGAGCCTGGCGTGCGCCACCGGCGCCAAGCTGGCCTGGAGAGTGCGATCCACGATCAAACTGCCGATTGAAAAGACACTGCCCGACGGCTCCTATCTCAGCACGGTGTTCGACAGCGAGGATCGCCAGCGCGAGCGCGTCGGACACACCATCCGGGTCGTCGAGTACCTGTTGAGCAACTCCGCCACGCCGACGCAGGACAGCTACCGGTTGGTCACCAACATCCTGGACCCCGTGGATGCGCCGGCGCTCGAACTGGCGGCGCTCTACCACGAGCGTTGGGAGATCGAGAGCGTCTTCGCCGAATTCAAGACGCATCTGCGCTCCAACAGTACCGTCCTGCGCAGCAAGACGCCGGAGTTGGTGAGGCAGGAACTCTGGGGGTTGCTTCTGGCACACTTCGCCATTCGCCAGCTCATGGCGCAAGCCGCCTGGCCGCGCAGTCTCGATCCGGATCGCCTGAGCTTTACCCACGCGGTGCGTGTGATCAAGCGAAAAATGCCGCAAGCCGCGGCCATTCCCCCCTGAGCATCTGCCCCAGTGGCGCGACGCGCTGCTCGAGGAAATCGCCTGCGGCCGCTGCGTGAGCAGCCGAGGGCAAACCAATCCGCGCGGCGTCAAGCGCAAGATGAGCAACTACCCCTTGCGCCGTCGCGGCGAAACCCTCCATCAACGCCATCAGCCGCAACCGATCCTCCGTATCTGAACAGTATTGCCCCTAGACTGACAACTGGTGTTAAAAGTCTGGGTCAAATCCCCAGCAAGGCGGCACGCGGTCGGCAAACCGTGTGCCGTTTTTTCTTGGCTAAGGCGGGTCCATTTTGTTCTCCGGCTTGGACTGCAGGTTCAGGTGAGGTGCTGCCGCATACACATCTGACTTAACCTGAGCGGGCAATTGCCACCAAGAGCGACGCGCGCCAAAGACCGATGCGTCGGGCTCGCTGCGCTGAGGAATCGGCCGCAGTCGTCGATCTCCGACATGGATCTGGGTGCTGCGCAGTGGCATTTGGATTGCGCATAGAGCTAAGTTTGTTGGCAGGAGCTAACCCATGATGTGATTCGTTTGTGCCGTAGCGAGTGTATCTCGTGCGAGGCAATTTATCAAAAAAATTAATTATGTTTCGCGATTTGATTGTTTTTCGCAATATATGCGGCAGACTCGCTTCACCGTTGCGCGTTGTGGGAGTTCATGGATCCGGCATGGCCTGGACGCGGCGAAAGTCAGCTTAGCCTCGCCGCACGATCACACCTGCGAGACGAATGCGAATGCCTTCGCCGAGGAGCTATCGAAGCTGCGCGGCAAGCGCCATGCCGTCCTCGATGACCGCTTCTTTCAACGGCTGCACCGCGCCCGAATTTGTTGCAAACTTCGGAGCTTGGTGCGGCGCGGCACTTGGCTTCAGCCGCCGCGGGCGATCGCAGCCGATAGTTTTCCGCTGGATGGCGGCCAGGGCCGTACCCAAGGGGGCAGCGGCTTGGCGCAGCATTCTTTCCAAATCCTGCATGGATACGCCCGCCTTCTCACTCGCTTGCTGAAGTGGCATTTCCTCCAGAATGAAAGCGGCGGCAGCGCGCTGCAAGCCCTGGAGCGCGGAGTTGCCGAACCCGGGCAAGCCAAGACTTCGCAGGCGCCTGTTAATGGCAGTTGGCTCGCCATTCAGGATGCTGGCTGCGCCTCGATGAATGCCTCTGCCTTCAATGTAGGCTGCTCGTATTGCCTCATCGTTCCATTGACGCCGCGGCCCCTGAGCTGGACAGACCTCGCTGGTGTCAACAGTGGAAATCAGTGCCCCCAGTGCCTCAGCCTCGCAGTCGTACAGCACAGCTAGCGCGATAGCGTAGGTAGTCGTGCTGATTCCCGAGCGCCTTCCCCAAGCCGCCCGGTCCACAGCACACCAGGAGGGGCCATCCCGTGAGGTCGAGATCAGGCCCGGGTCAACGCAAGCAAGCCATCGCGAGTCAAATTTCTCTCTCACGAGGTCGCTGGTGAAGCGTTGCCGAGTTGCACCCCTGCCGCCCTGCAAGTCGAGCGCTCTGGCGCGCTTTCTAACCGCCTTCGACACGGTGCTCTCATTCAATGGCCATTTGCGGCTGATTAGATCGGACTCAACCGCGAGGAATGTCTGAACTGACTGGCTCCGTTGAAGCGCCTCGACCCAATGTGTGTCAATCTGTTCGGAGTCACCAATAAAAGCCGATGGCGACCGCCAGACAGCATTCGCGTTATCGACGACGTTCAGTGGGCAGCCGTGCTTGGGACACCAATACAAGCCTGGCAACTGGTGCTCGCGACGCCAGTAGGCAATGCCGTGAAAATCCTGGTCTTCCGTGACACATTGATTGCAAAAGTACGCGCTTGGCCTCGCCTCGCGCATCGCGCTCGCCCACAGAACCGACCCGCACTGCGAACTTCCATGGGGCACGTCGAAGCGGTCCCCCAAGATGGCGCGCCGCAACGGCAGACTTGTGTGATTCCTGACAAAGACCATGACGTCCAGCCCCGCCACGGCTGCCAAGAGTTCCACCGTTGAAACCTCCCGCCGTGATCGGGCCCCTTTACCCATCCACGTTAACAATGACTCAAACGTCTTGCTAGCCCCGCCGAAGCCGTTCAAACTCATAACCCGTCCGCAATAGCCGCTCGCCAATTCGTCCGGGAGGATTGCGGGCTGGATCAACATTACTCGTTCCCATGCCGGTCGATCGATCCCGGATCGCCTGGCGCCCTGAGGACTGAAAGTGATCGAATCACAGTCGACAACGCTTTCGCGTGCGCGGCCGAGCCATCCCAAGTGGTTTTGAGCGCCTCGATGAGTTCGTCGCTTTCACGCACGGCATCGGTCGTGACACCCTTGTCAAAACGTTCGACGAATAGACACACCTCTTCCAGCAACCGGGAATGACGCAAGCCGCGCCCGCTCAGGATGCGACTGACCTGCGACTGACTCGCGCCGACAGCTTCGGCGATCTGGGCCTGGCTGATGCCTTGTTGCCGGCAGATCTCTCCAGCTCGCATCACACGTGCATGGGATTTTGCATCTAGCATGCATAAAGCATACGTTTTTGCATAAACGCATGCAAGAGAAAAATTCCCTTTCGGCCATGCCCTAACCCAGTAGATCCTCTCGCTCGTGCTTAGGGACTTGGCGACTTAATGCTCGCTCGATCACTCGCTTGGTCAAGGGGAGGCGCTCCAATACTCTCAACTTTGGCTTGAGCTCAGGCACGGCTTGATAGATTTGCGAAAGGCGCAGCACACGTCCCTGATTGGCCAAGCTCAACTGGAGCACTGACTTTTCGACGGCCGCACTGAGCCATCGATCTCTTTCGTCCCAGAGCACCGGACCTCGGCGTGTGTAGGCCTCGCGTGGAACGCGCGGTGGTGTCATTTGCTGCAACCACGCCCGATCGTTGCGATACAAGCACGCATACAGCGCAGGGTTCATGGCGCGAAGCAGCTTCGGCCCCATCGCTGCGTGGTCACTCAATAGTGTCGTCCATTCGGAGCGTGCGTTCGCCTTTGCCGCTCGTTGCATGGCATGGCGCCATGCGGCGTGTAGCCCCACTTCGGTTCGCAGAACGCGTGTCACAGCCTGCAGCGATACGCCGTGACGTTGAGCGACAGTTTGCTTGTCCATGCCTTCCGTCAGATCCGCAATGAGCCTTGCAAGAATAGGGGGTTTGAGGGTCTTCGGGCGCCGTGACACGCGGATCCCTGCTTGTGTCGCCCATGCGAGAGCCGTGTCCACGTCTACTCCGGTCATCCGCGCTGCCGCCGTCGGTGACAGGCCCGAGCGCAGGAGCGCCGACAACCTGCTCCGGCGCGGATCACGGTCGGATGACTGGCCCGCACCAGCCACAGAGGATTCCGGCAGCACAGTCTCCTGCACGGCAGGAACCGCTTCGTACGCAACACGAAACGCCTCCCAACCGTCGTAAAGCCAGTTGACTGCCAGCAGGATGCGCAATGGATGGGTGCCACCGCCCATCGAACGGAACAGTCTCCCAATTTGCGTCTGGGCGCCCCCGAGGGTTATCGGCAGGGAATCCAGCTCGCGGGGGCCACGCAACCGCTGGCAATAGTGCATGTAGCTTTCACTCATCGCACGCAACCGCAGATTCCCGCCGCTTGTCATCCATCCACGCGCTGCGCACTGCGCGCGGATGGCCAGTTGTGCACGTGTGGCATCAAACCAACCCTCCGGCGCACGAGAATCGACCAGCGCGCAAACCAGGGAACCCAGCGATCCCAACGCCGCAATTGTTGGAAACCTCGTGTCATACTCCGCCGTTCGGAGTGATTCCTGGCTCGGTAGGTTCCATTGGAAGCGTTCGACGCCAGTTGACTTCACTGTGCTCTCACTCAGCGGCTGAGCATGTTTCGGACATATCCAAACGCCTGGGTACTGATGCTGCAAATGCCAGTACGCCCATCCATGCTCTGCCAGGTCGTCTCGCATGCATTGCGCACACGCCTTGAGCGGATGGTTCGCGCGAAACCGACTGGTGAGCAGCCCAAGCCGAAATTTCAGATGCGCGACTGACCCACCGCACATGGAGCTGACAAATTCTGGAATACGCGATGCATGTATGAACGGAAGGTAATAGTGAAGCAGCGTGCGTTGACGAGCGATCTGACCCGCCGTCCCAAGTTGACCCTTCGTTCGCCAGATGAGTGCATCAAGTGCATTCGGGAAATCATGATGCAATCCGGCTCGTTGTGCCCCGTATAGCAACATGCTGGTCTGCCAAGCCCGTGGATGCCCCCAGAGCACATGAAGCCGGCTTGCCAAGCTGAACAGCGTCTCGTCTGGCAGCCATTGCAGGAGTGGCTCGGGGGCGAGATCAAGTTCTCTGGGCTCCATAACGTGGCGCGAACGGCAGAACACAAGATCTGCATACTATGGCGAAGACACACTGAAGAAGGCACCCAAATACAGCCGCGCGTGAATTGCTTCGTCCCATTCTCATGGCTAGGTCACTCCCGACCTTTGGGACCCAGCCTCTTGGTCGATGTCTTGATCGGCTTGACCCGGCTCACCCATGCCATTCCGCGGATAGCGGCGAATGGCTCAAGTTCGGCCTGAACGGCCATTGGGCATGGGTTGCGGCGACGACCGCTATGCTGGTGCCAGCGGTCGCACCCAGCGTCAACCTCCCGAGCGTCAGCCTCCTGCGCCTGCGAACTGGCGCTCTCGACCCATTGCTGTCATTCGAGTCGCACCGCCGAGCGACCGCTGTGCAGCGGTTGGAGCCAGTCACTGGCGACAGGTGTACTCACGCTAACTGGTACCAAGCAGTCGATATGCAAAGCGACAGGCGACGGCCCCAACGGCGGCTGTATGAAGTACTGCGGTCATAGGATTGCGGACCCGGCTGGCGCCGGACGGACAGCATCCCCATCATCTGGACTGGTGCTACCGACCTTGAAACGACCTTGGTCGAGACAAAGTGAACTACCGCAGTTGGTTGAAAGCACCGCTCCTGATCGACTCCACATTGCAGCCATTGAACGCCGACGCCCAGTGCCGGAGCTAAGGCCGCCCCCGATGACCACCTCAGATTTCCGTCTCCTCGGAGATTTCAAGGGCGTCGTCGACTTCGATACCCAGGTACCTCACGGTCGATTCCAGCTTGGAATGGCCGAGCAACAACTGCACAGCTCGGAGGTTCTTTGTGCGTCGATAGATCAACGTCGCCTTGGTCCTTCGCATCGAATGGGTCCCGTATTCGGAACGGTCTAGACCAAGTTCATCCACCCAGTGCCCAAGAATCCGGGCGTACTGCCGAGTTCCCAAGTGAGGCGACTCGTGAAGCCTGCTGGGGAAGAGGAAATTATCTGATTTCAGTGCAGCCCGCTTGATCCAGGCATGCAGGGCTTCGCGGGTAACTTCCGTGATCTCGAACTGGACTGGGCGTTTGGTCTTGTGCTGCACGACAATAGCTCGCGTGGCCAACTGGTCGCCATGCGACACGTCACGAACCTTGAGTGAAACGAGGTCGCAGCCCCGAAGCTTACTGTCGATTCCAAGGTTGAAGAGTGCGAGCTCGCGGACCCGACCTTCCATCTGAAGGCGTACTCGCAGAGCCCAGATGTCCTTCACCTTGAATGGTGCCTTTTGCCCGACGATCTTGCCCTTGTTCCACGGCTCGTGATGAACAGCATTGCCTGAGTTTTCCATGATGGTCTCCCATCGAGTTGAGGGTCCCAGAGCATGCGCTTGGCACCGGCATCTCGCGCAGAGTCAAGTCTGAAAAGCTCAGTCACCCGAGTCCGTGGACTGCGCTTGAGCGCGCCGGCCAACCTGCGCATTCGGCCAGAACCGGTCGATTGGCTTTGCCGAACCGATGACCTCAGCTAAACAATGTCGGTTGAAGTAGCAGGATGAACCTGCCGCCACTGCTGTATGTTGTCCCTCAATTACATGAACAGCTTGGCAATGACGTGAAAAGCAAGGGTTAACCCGTTATCCCTAACATCGCTATGGTCATCCTCGAACCGAGCCGGCCACCCCCGCAGAAATCTCGTTTGAGAGCGTCCGCAGCCGTGGCACGTAGCGCGTAGCGATCTCCCGATCTGACACCGCGTTTTGCTGAAGAACGAGATTGATGGCCCCGATGGCGTGGTGGCCTACGAGTATCGGGAAGCCGATGGCGACAACGCTTGCTTCCGACGCCCATTCTCCCCGGTTCATCGAATAGCCGCGCTTTCTCGTCTCTCGGATGATCCGTTTCACGTAGGCCCCATCGCGCGCCAACGCACCGATCGCATCCGTTCTGGCGCGCAGTAAAGCCAGGGTGGCCTCTCGTTCTTCCACGTCGCACCAACTGAGCCAGGCACGGCCCAGTGAGGACACCAGCATGGGAATGCGGATGCCAATCGTGGCCCGGTGTTGCGACAGCAGGCTGGCGCGGTGGGTCGATTCCCGCACGATCATGAAGCCCCCATCGGGCGTGGCCAGATCGCTCGGCCATGACAGTGCGCGCAAGTGGTCTTTCATGGCGGGCGCGGCGACCTGGTCGATCCAGTCCGCGGCCACATAGCCTTCTGACAGGCGCCGAACTTCAAAGCCGAGTGAATAGAACGTGCCTTCGTCCTTTTGATGGACAAATCCCTCACCCCGCAAGGTTTCCAGCAGACGTTTGACCGTGGTGCGGTGGATACCGGTGTGCCGCGCAAGGTCGGTCACGCTGCCCACACCGCCAGGCATTTCGTTGAGTGCGCGCAGCACCGCCAACCCTCGGGTCAGACCCCGGACTTCCCGGTACGTGGTGGCGTCTTCTGCAATGGGGGCGAAATTCTTCATGGTGCACTCTGTGCACAGACTATACGCGGATCGACAGCTCCAAGACACTGCGTTGCACTGCAGAAAGCGATCAATTCCAAACGTCCAGTAGACAACATGTCGATCAACCGTCGCGAACTCATTTCATTGGCTGCACTTGGCCTGGATATGGCCATGGGCCAACCCGCTATGGCGCAAGAGTGGCCAGCACGCCAACCCCTCAGGATCATCGTTCCGTATCCAGCGGGCGGTAACGCCGCCTCGGCTGCTCGGGCGATTGCCGAGATCGTGTCCACCAACATCAAGCAGACGGTGATCATCGACAACCGCCCCGGTGCGTCGTCGATCATAAGGACCGAGGCCGCTTCACGCGCACCCGCCGACGGCTATACGCTGGGCGTGGTGTCCGACTCGCACGCCATCAATCATGCGATGGCCAAGCTGCCCAAGTCGGCCGACATTCTGGGCGCCACGGTGTCCTATGACGCCGTGCGCAACTTTGTGCCGGTAGCCGGGATGATCCAGGTGCCTCTGGTCCTGGTGGTCAACCCCAAGGTCTCTGCGCGCAGCGTCAAGGATCTTGTGGCCATGTCCACCAAGGCGCCAGGTACGAACTTCGGCACCATGGGAACTGGAAGTCCCTGGTCCATCCACATGCACCAGCTGAACAACCTGACAAAGGGCGCCTTTGTCGATGTGCCGTACAAGGGTCTCGCGCCAGCCGCGACCGATCTGCTTGCCGGCCAGATCGACTCGCTGGTGATGCCCGTGCGCTACGCACGGCAGCACATACGCGGAGGCAAGCTGGTGGCCCTGACCACGCTGGGCGCCCAGCGCCACCCGATGTTGCCCGATGTGCCGACGCTGGCCGAGGCTGGTTACCCCGGCCTGAGCATCGCCAACTACCTGTACTTCGTGGCACCTGCGGGCACTCCACAACCGGTGGTGGATCGCCTCTCGCGCGAGATCAATGCCGCACTGCGCCTGCCCGCCATGCGCGAAAAGATGATCACTTCGGGCGACCCGTACCACGCCGAACCCAGAGAACTGTCTGCACGGCTGCTGCGCGATATCGACGCGTATGGACCGGTGATTTAAGCCATCGTCAAGTAACCCATTGGAGGCCTCAATGAAACCCACGGAAGAAACCGACGTCCTCGTCATCGGGTCCGGCCCGATGGGCGCCACCACCGCACTCGCCCTGGCCCGATACGGCGTGCGCGTTCACATGGTGAACCGCTACAACTGGACCGCCAATACCCCGCGCGCCCACATCACCAACCAGCGCGCGGTCGAAGTGCTGCGCGACCTCGGTGTGGAAGCGGACACGCGACGCGAAGCCACGCCCTGGGAATGGATGGGCGACACCCTGTTCACCACCAGCCTGGCCGGACCGGAGATTGCGCGGTTGCGAACCTGGGGCACGGGTGACAAGCGCATCGGTGACTACCTGCAAGGCAGTCCCTGCACGATGCTCGACATCCCGCAGGACAAGATGGAGCCGATCCTGGTCAAGCACGCAGCGGCTCAAGGTGCGGTGCTGTCTTTCAACACCGAGTACCTCAACCATGAGCAGGACGCCACGGGGGTCACGGTCTTGCTGCGCGACGTGATGACCGGTCAGGAGCGTCAGGTGCGCGCACGCTACCTTGTGGGGGCGGACGGTGCTCGCTCGAAAGTCATGGATGACGCTGGCCTCAAGGTCGAGGGCCAGTTGGCCCGCGCGGGAACGGCGTACGTGCTGTTCCGCGCTGACCTGACGCGCTATGTGGCCCATCGACCCAGCATCCTGTACTGGATCGTCACCGCTAACGCCGCTTTTGGCGAAATCGGCATGGGCCTGCTGCGTGCCATCGATCCCTGGAACAAGTGGATCGCTGGCTGGGGCTTTGACATGGAGAAGGGCGAGCCGGACTTTTCGCCCGAAGAGGTGCTGAAGAAGGTCCGACTTCTGGTCGGGGATCCAAATCTCGAGATCGAGATTGAGACCACGTCGGTCTGGCACGTCAACCAAGCCTATGCACCGGTGTACTCCAAGGGACGCGTGTTCTGCGGTGGCGACGCCGTGCACCGCCACCCGCCGTCGAGCGGCCTGGGATCGAACACCTGTATGCAGGACGCCTTCAACCTGGCCTGGAAGCTCGCCTATGTGGTCAAGGGCCACGCTGGCGAGAAACTGCTGGACTCCTACTCGCTGGAGCGGGCACCTGTGGGCGAGCAGATCGTGAAACGCGCGAACCAGTCCCGCGTGGACTACGGCCCACTCAACGAGTGCTTCCGTGACAAATCTGCAGCGGATCCAGTGGCCACAGGCCTAACCAAACTGGCCGATCCAGGTCCCGAGGGGGTCGCACGCCGAGAGGCCATGGCCAAGGCTCTTGAGCTCAAGAACTACGAGTTCAATGCTCAGGGGGTTGAGCTGAACCAGCGCTGCGTGTCGGGCGCTGTGGTCTCCGATCCGAAGGCTGAAGAAGAGGTGTGGAAGCGCGACCCACAGCTGTACCTGCAGGCCACGACGCGCCCGGGTGCCAAGATCCCGCACGCCTGGCTGATCGGTGCCGATGGTCGCCGGGCGTCCACCCTGGATCTGGTGGGCAAGGGTCGCTTCACGCTGGTAACCGGCATCGCTGGTCACGCCTGGGTCAAAGGCGCCAAGTCCCTTGGGCTTCCGTACCTGGGCACGCTGGTCATCGGCGCAGCGGGTGCGCAGGATGTCTATTGCGACTGGCAAGCGGTGCGCGAGATCGAGGAAGCCGGGGCGCTGCTGGTCCGTCCGGATGGGGTGGTCGCATGGCGACACAATTCGGGCGTCGCCGATGCCAACGAGGCATGGCACGCGCTGGAGAAGGCCCTGACGGCCGTACTGGCCAAGTCGCTGGAGTTGGCATGAGCGCCCGTGCCTTCTTGGGCATTTCCCACACGCCGCTGATGGGCCTCAACCCCATCAGCCCGGCGGTGGAGCGTGAACTCCAAGGTGCTATCGCCGCTGCGCGCGAGCAGGCGCTGGGGTTCAAGGCCGAGCTGATCGTGCTGGTCGCGCCCGATCACTACAACGGGTTCTTCAATGAACTGATGCCGCCTTTCTGCGTAGGCACGCAAGCGCACTCGGTGGGCGACTACCTGACGCCTCCCGGTGACCTGAACGTCGATGCCACTGCGGCAGAAGCCCTGATGCATTCGCTGATGGAAGCGGACTTCGATGTTGCCCTGTCGCGCCGCATGCAGGTAGACCACGGTTTTGCGCAACCTCTGCAACTGCTGTGGGGTGATCTGGACACGCCACCGGTGATTCCCGTCTTCCTCAATGCGGTGGCTCCGCCCGGCATTCCCCGCCTGCGCCGTTGCCGCGCGCTGGGTGAGGCCATCGGGCGATTCATGCAGGGAGAAAAGCGCCGCACCTTGTTCATCGGGTCGGGTGGGCTCTCGCACGAGCCACCCGTGCCCATGTTGTCGGACCCCGACCCCGCTGTTCGCGACCGCATCACCCTGCGCCAGAACCCCAAACCAGCGGAACGCGAGGCCAAGACGCAGCGCGTCATGGCCGCTGGGATGGCACTCGCCTCGGGCCAGAGCGCCATGAAGCCGCTCAATCCGGCGTGGGATGAACGCTGGATGGATGCACTGGCCGGCGGCAGCAACGCCCTGGATGCTTTGTGCGCGATGACGGAAGACTCGATCGCCCAGGAAGGTGGGCGTTCGGCGCACGAATCGAAGAGCTGGCTGGTCGCACGCAGCGCCTTGCCCGGTCTGGGTGCACCTCGCTGCATGCAGCGGAACTACCAGGCCATCCCCGAGTACATCGCCGGTTTCGGTGTCATGTGGCTTGAGCCCAACCTCTAAAGGAATTTCCATGGACACCCGCATTGAAGCGTGGGCCGAGCGCCTGCGCAGAGCCGAATCACGCAACGAACCAATCCCGCCGCTGCGCGATGAAATTGGCGCTGACCCACAAGGGCACACGGCCTATGCCATTCAGATGGCCAACGTTCGCCACGCAGTAGCCCAAGGGCGCCGTATTGTGGGTCGCAAGATCGGCCTGACATCCCTCGCAGTCCAGAAGCAGCTGGGCGTGGACCAGCCCGATTTCGGCACCCTGTTTGCCGACATGGTGTACGGCGACGACGAAGAAATCCCGATGGTTCGCACGCAGCAACCCAAGGTGGAAGCCGAGGTGGCCATGGTGCTCGGACGCGATTTGCACGAAGCCGACACCACGCTGGTGGACCTGCTCTCCGCCACCGACTACGTGTTGCCCGCCATCGAGATCGTTGGCAGCCGCATCGCTGGCTGGAACATCCGCTTTACCGACACCGTGGCCGACAACGCTTCCAGCGGTCTGGTCGTGCTCGGCGGGGTTCCGACCAAGCTCGATGGCCTGGATCTGAAGCTCAGCACGATGAGCATGCTGCGCGGCGAAGAAGTGGTGTCCAGCGGCAGCGGCGCTGCCTGCCTCGGTCACCCACTGAATGCGGCGGTGTGGCTCGCCCGCAAGCTGGCCTCGCTGGGACAACCCCTGCGAGCTGGTGACTTGGTGCTCAGCGGTGCGCTCGGCCCCATGGTGCCCGTCAACCCCGGTGACCGCTTTGAGGTGCGCATCGATGGCGTGGGCACGGTGCGCACCCGTTTCTCTGCGGCCTGATGGTCGCCCCCAAAAGGAATCCACATGACCCGCAAGCTAAAAGCTGCCATCGTTGGCAGCGGAAACATCGGTACGGACTTGATGATCAAGATCCTGCGCCACGGCCAGCACATCCAGATGGGCGCCATGGTCGGCATCGACGCGGCCTCCGACGGCCTGGCCCGCGCCGCCCGCATGGGCGTGGCCACCACCCACGAGGGCGTGGCCGGCCTCACCCGCATGCCCGAGTTAGCCGACATCGACATTGTGTTCGATGCCACCAGCGCCAGCGCCCACATCCAGAACGACGCCTTCCTGCGCGGCCTGAAGCCCGGCATCCGCCTGATCGACCTGACCCCTGCGGCCATTGGCCCCTATTGCATCCCGGTGGTCAACGGCGAGGACCACCTCGACGCGCTCAACGTCAACATGGTCACCTGCGGTGGCCAAGCCACCATCCCCATGGTCGCCGCCGTCTCGCGCGTGGCCAAGGTGCACTACGGCGAGATCGTCGCCAGCATCTCCAGTAAAAGCGCAGGCCCCGGTACGCGAGCCAACATCGACGAGTTCACAGAGACGACCTCCAAGGCAATCGAGGTGGTGGGTGGTGCTGCGAAGGGCAAGGCCATCATCGTGCTCAATCCGGCCGAGCCGCCGCTGATCATGCGCGACACGGTATACACGCTGAGCGACCTCGCCAGCGAGGACGCCATTGCCGCATCGATTGAGCGCATGGCCGCCGACGTGCAGGCCTACGTACCCGGCTACCGCCTCAAGCAGAAGGTGCAGTTCGACCGCATCGACGGTCTGAACATCCCGGGCATCGGCAAGAACCTGAACGGCCTCAAAACCTCTGTGTTCCTGGAGGTCGAAGGCGCCGCCCACTACCTGCCCGCCTATGCCGGCAATCTCGACATCATGACAAGCGCCGCGCTGCGCACCGCCGAACACATGGCCGAACGCATGCTGGCCGCCGTGGTCGCCTGAAGGAGAAACACATGACCACAAAGAAAATCTACATCTCTGACGTCACGCTGCGCGACGGCAGCCACGCGATCCGCCACCAGTACAGCGTGGCACAGGCCATGCAGATTGCCACGGCGCTCGACGACGCCAAGGTCGATTCGATTGAAGTGGCGCACGGCGACGGCCTGCAGGGCGGCAGCTTCAACTACGGCTTCGGCGCGCACACCGACATCGAGTGGATCGAAGCCGTGGCCAGCGTGGTGAAGCACGCCAAGATCGCCACGCTGCTGCTGCCCGGCATCGGCACCATGCACGACCTCAAGGCCGCCTACGACGCGGGGGCACGCATCGTGCGTGTGGCCACCCACTGCACCGAAGCCGATATCTCTCGCCAGCACATCGAGTATGCCCGCCACCTCGGTATGGAAGCGGTGGGCTTCCTGATGATGAGCCACATGCAGACGCCTGAGGGCCTGGCCCAGCAGGCCAAGCTGATGGAAAGCTACGGCGCGACGGTCTGCTACGTGGTGGACTCCGGCGGCGCGCTCAGCATGAACGACGTGCGCGACCGCTTCCGAGCCTTCAAGGACGTGCTCAAGCCGGAGACACAAACCGGCATGCACGCTCACCACAACCTGAGCCTGGGTGTGGCCAACAGCATCGTGGCAGTGGAAGAAGGCTGCGACCGTGTGGACGCCAGCCTGGCCGGTATGGGCGCAGGTGCCGGCAACGCGCCGCTGGAGGTGTTCATCGCCGCGGCTGCGCGCCTGGGCTGGAACCACGGCTGCGACCTCTACAAGCTGATGGACGCGGCCGACGACATCGTGCGTCCGTTGCAGGACAGGCCAGTGCGCGTGGACCGCGAGACGCTGGCGCTGGGCTATGCCGGTGTCTACAGCAGCTTCCTGCGCCACTCCGAAGTGGCCGCCAAGAAGTACGGCCTGAAGGCGGTGGACATCCTCGTCGAGTTGGGCAAGCGCCGCATGGTTGGCGGTCAGGAAGACATGATCGTTGACGTCGCTCTGGACCTGCTCAAGGCCCAAGAACACGAGCGCATCCACGCGCAACCGGTGATGAGCGAGGCAGGCTGAGAACGCCGCCATCGCCGCCCGCCACATCCCATATCCACACCCTCACAGACACACCATGAACACGCCCATCACCGAGGCGGCGAGCAGCCGCTTCATCACCATCGAAGAAAACGGCCAGCCTCTGAAGCTGCACTACAACGACGTCGGCCAGGGTGACCGCACCGTGGTCATGTTGCACGGGTCGGGCCCAGGTGCCAGCGGGTGGGCCAACTTCCACCGCAACATCGAACCCATGGTGAAGTCGGGTTGCAGGGTGATCCTGCTCGACTGCCCGGGATGGAGCAAGAGCGACAGCATCGTGAGCACCGGCTCGCGTTCCGAACTCAACGCACGCTGCCTCAAGGCCGTGTTGGACGGTCTGGGGATCGACCGGGTGCAAGTGATCGGCAACTCCATGGGCGCTCACAGCGCCGTGGCGTTTGCCCTAACCAACCCGGCACGCACGGACAAGCTCGTGCTCATGGGCGGTGGCACTGGTGGACCCAGCCAGTTTGTGCCCATGCCCACCGAAGGCATCAAGCTCATTGGCGCGCTCTACCGTGAGCCCACGGTGGAGAACATCAAACGCATGATGAACGTCTTCGTCTTTGATGCCAGTAGCCTCACCGAAGACCTCTACCAGCAACGCCTGACCAACATCCTGGCGCGACGCGACCACCTGGAGAACTTCGTCAAGAGCGTGGAGGCGAACCCCAAGCAATTCACCGACTACGGCCCCCGTCTGGGTGAGATCAAGGCACCCACGCTGGTGATCTGGGGCCGTGACGACCGCTTCGTGCCTCTGGACATCGGCCTTCGCGTTATCTGGGGCATTCCCAACGCCGAGATGCACATCTTCAACCAGTGCGGCCACTGGGCACAGTGGGAGCACGCCGACAAGTTCAACCGCATGGTCACCGAGTTCCTGACGTGATAGCCCAGGCACTGGCCCATCGTATTGCTCACCCCCTGCCATGCCTGGTCCGCATGGCGTCACATCACCAACCACAAGGAGACAACATGACCAAGATGATGCGTGCAGCTCGCCTGCACAAGATTGGCGATCCGTTCCAGATCGACACCATCCCCATTCCGGCGGTTCGTCCGACCGATGTGCTGGTGGAGGTCAAGGCGGCGGGCGTGGTGCCCAACCTGCGCAACGTCGTCACGAACTACCCGCAGTGGTTTCCCTTCCTGCCTTTGCCTCAACTGCCCGCTATCTACGGTCTCGATTCGGCTGGCATCGTCAGCCAGGTAGGCAGCCAGGTGCGCTCCGATGTCAAACCTGGTGACCGCGTCTATGTGAATCCAGGTCTTTCCTGCGGCACCTGTCAGGCCTGTCGGCGTGGCGATCACATCAACTGCACTGCCTACACGTTTCAAGGCTACTTCGGCTTTGGCCCGGGCTCACAGCAGATTTACGAAGACTACCCCTACGGTGGTTTTGGTCAGTACCTCACGGCGCCTGCGGCCAATCTGGTCAAGCTGCCCGATTCCATCAGCTTTGAACAGGGTGCTCGTTTTGGCTACATGGGTACGTCGTATTCCGCCTTGCGCAAGGCGCAGTTCTCGCCTGGGCAGACGGTGTTGGTCGATGGTGGTACCGGAACCCTTGGGCTGGGCGCCGTCATCCTGTCGCTGGCCATGGGGGCGGCCAAGGTGTTTGCCACGGGCCGCAACCAAGCTTTGCTGAAAAAGCTGCACCAGATCGATCCGCGCCGGGTGGTCCCGATCACCCTTGGAGAGCGACCGACCGCAGAGATCGTGATGGAAGCCACCGGCGGCTACGGCGTGGACGCACTGATCGAGACACTGGGCCCCAACGCACCGGTGGCGACCGTTCTGGATTCCTTCAACGCGCTGCGTCGCGGTGGTAAGGCCATCAACATCGGCGGCGTGGCCGACCCGATTCCGCTGGAGCCGTTCCCGCTCATGTGCCTGCAGAAGTCATACATCGGCTCCCTCTGGTTCACCACGGCCGAGGGGCAGGACATGGCCGCCATGGCCCATGCAGGCACGCTGGACCTCGGCGTGTTCGAACACGAGCGGTTCCCGCTCGACCAGGTCAATGAAGCGTTGGACGCGATCGACAAGCGCACCGGCGGATTCACCAACGTTGTGATCATGCATTGAGGAGACCAGCACCATGACCATCCGACGCATCGTTACCGGCCACAACGCAGCCGGCAAATCCGTCTTTGTCTCCGATTCGGAGGCCACCCGCAACACGGCCTTTCAGCATGTTCGGGGTTTCGTGACCTCCCTTTTGTGGGAAACGCTGCCCGGCGCGAAGGTGCCTGCTGAGGCCGGCGATCCTGCGGTGGCTGCGACTTCATGGGTGCCCGCGCCCGGAGGCAGCAACCTAATGTTCATCACCTTTCCGCCCGACTCGGTGATGGGCAGCCCAGACTTCGACCCAGCTGCGGCCGGTGGTGAGTACATGGCCGTGCTGCCCGGGCTGGCAGAAAAATTCGAGATGGACAACCCCGGCATGCACTGCACCGACAGCGTCGACTACGCCGTGTTGTTGGAGGGCGAGATCCATCTGGAGCTGGACGACGGAGCGTCCCGACAGCTCGCACCGAAGGATGTCGTGATCCAGAACGGTACCCGCCACGCCTGGCGCAACAAGAGCGAAAAGCCCGCCACCATGCTGTTTGTGCTGGTTGGGGCGCAGCGCAAGCTGTGAGCATTCGTGCATCTGGCCGATGCGTCTTCAGAACATTCCAGCAAGGACAACTTCTATGAACACTATGAAAGCTGCGCGACTTCACGAGGTTGGAGGATCGTTCGAGCTTGATGACGTCGAAGTCCCGGTTCCTGGCGACGATGACGTAGTCATCGAGGTCAAGTCCGCAAACCTCGTGCAAAACCTGCGCAATGTCATCGCAACCTATCCGACCGAGAAGCCATTTCTGCCGCTGCCCGAGTTGCCAGCCATCTTTGGCATGGACACCGCTGGGGTTATCTCCGCGACGGGGCGACGCGTTCGAAACCTGAAGGTGGGGGATCGTGTCTATTTGAACCCAGGCAGGGCAACTAGCGACTCCTGGGCTTCACGCACCGGTGATCCCCTGAGCGACCCAGACTTCACGTTTCAGGGCTACTTCGGATTTGGGCCAGGTTCAGTCGCCATTCACAAGGACTATCCGCATGGCGGGCTCTGCCAGTACGTGAAAGGCCCGGCCAGTGGCGTGATCGGCATTCCGGACAACGTGAGTTTCGATCAGGCCTCGCGGTTCGGCTATCTGGGTACCTCCTATGCGTCACTGCTCAAAGGGGGTGTGCGAGCAGGATCAACGGTCATGATCCTTGGAGCTACGGGCACCCTGGGCGTTGGCGCGGTCCTGCTTGCACTGGCGATGGGGGCCACCAAGATTTTGGGAGTGGCACGCAATGTTGAGCTTCTGGAACGCCTGAAGGCGATTGCACCCCATCGCATCAGCGTGCTCTCCTACGGTAGCTCGGACCTTGGCGCTTGGGCGCGTGAGCACACAAACGGCCGCGGGGTCGACGTGTGCATTGACGCGTTGAACCACACCGCCCATTCTGACGTCACGATGTCTGGCATCTGGTCGCTGCGGCGAGGTGGCGTACTTGTATTTATCGGGGCAATGCCCGAGGTGCTTCCGCTGCCGATCTACCGTCTCATGACGCTTCGCATTTCGATATTGACGTCGTTGTGGTTCACCGTCGCCGAGGGTGAAGACATGGCGCGGATGGCATCGGCTGGAACGCTGGACCTCAGTCATTTCGAGTCTCATCACTTCAGTCTGCGAGACACCTCAAATGCGCTTGCGGCAGCCTCAGAGCGTGCTGGTGGCTTCACGTCGATCATCGTCAGACCATTTGACTGATAGGTGGCGACTCTGAATGAGCGTCGTCTTCACTACCTAGAACCGAGCCAACACATGTACTACGAACCTGGTGTGATTCCTCACGGACTCAAGTACGACCCGTTCAAGTCCTGCGTCGTCCCCCGGCCCATCGGCTGGATATCGACCCTGGACCGTGACGGCAACCACAACCTGGCGCCTTATAGCCAGTTCCAGAACGTCACGTTCGACCCGCCCATCGTGATGTTTGCCGCCAACCAGGACAGCAAGGGTGTCCGCAAAGACAGCGTGCGCAACGCTGAAGACACGGGCGAGTTCGTCTGGAACATGGCCACCTGGGATCTCCGTGAGGCCGTCAACATCAGCGCACAGGAACTGCCGCGCGATGTGGATGAGTTCGAACGCGCCGGACTTGAAAAGCTCGCGTCGCGATTGGTCAAACCCATGCGCGTCAAGGGCTCACCGATCCAGTTCGAATGCACCTACCTGAACACCCTGCGCTTCCCCGGCAACGGTGTGATGGGAAGCGCCGACGTCGTTTTCGGCAAGGTGGTGGCGGTGCACATCGCCGATGAGGTGCTGGACCCGAATGGGTTGGTCGACATCCTCAAGATCCGCCCCATCGCCCGCATGGGCTACTTCGACTACACCACGGTGGACAGCAAGTTCCGTATGGTCATACCCGGTGACCAGCGCGCTTTGCTCGGTGGGCTGGAAGGCTCGCCCGACAAGGCACGTGCTGAAGCTCAAACACCCGGTTGATACCCGAGGGCTGCTGCACGCATGCAGCGGCCCAGGTTCAGAACAACGATCTGGAGACAACGATGAATCGCACTTTCTTTCAGCAAGGTCGCCGCCTGGTGCTCGCCACTTTTTCCACCTTGGCCCTTTTGCCGTTTGCGGCCGAGAGCCAAACCTTCCCGGACAAACCCATTCGACTCACGGTCGGCTTTCCTGCAGGCGGTGGCCCCGATGTGCTGGCACGCGTTGTCGGCCAGCGCCTGACCGAACTGGTCAAGCAGCCTGTCGTCATCGACACAAGCCGGGTGCGGGCGGACAGATTGCCACGCTGACGGTGGCTCGGGGTCCTGCCGATGGGTACAACCTGCTTCTGGCCGAAGTGGGGTCGGTGAGCATTGCGCCGGCGGCCTTCAGCAAGCTGCCCTACGGCGCCGCCAAAGAGTTTGTGGGCGTGGCCGAACTGGCGTACGCGGATTTTGTGCTGGCGGTCCCTGCGAATTTGCCTTACCGCACGCTCGATGACATGGTCAAGGCAAACAAGGGAAAGACCGATCCCCTCAAGTTTGCCACATTCGGTGCGGGTACACCGGGGCACTTTGGTGCCGCAGAGTTCGGCGATCAGGCGGGCGTCAAGGTCGAGCCTGTGCACTTTCGCTCTACGGGCGATGCGATCAGCGCCATCATGTCGGCACAGGTGAGTGGTGCCTGGATTTCGACTGCCGTGGCGCACGCCCAAATCAAGGGCGGCAAGATGCGCGCGTTGGCCATCACGGCCACCAAGCGGTCGCCGTTGTTGCCCGTGCTACCCACCACGACCGAGGCGGGCATGCCTAAATTGCGCTTCTCAGCCTGGTTGGGCGTCTTGGCGCCGTCGGCCACGCCAGCAGCTCTGGTGGACGCATTGAACAAGCGTCTGGTGGAGTTGGTGCAGTTACCCGAAGTGACTCAGAAGCTGGTGGACGCCGGGTTCAGCGTCACGGGCACTTCCACTGCAGACACCGACCGCATGCTCAAAGCCGAAGCCGCCCGCTGGGGGGCCATCGTCGATTCGACCGAATTCAAAGGCGACTGAGTCCGTCCGAGGCTTGACTTCCATGGACACGGCCATGACCGCATTTCTGATGACCAGCGCTGGACAGGACAACGCCAACACACAACCTGCGCAGCCTGCTGCTCTGTACTTTGAAGACATGGAGCCAGGCCGCTGCCTGAGTAGTCCAACCCACCGCATCTATCGGATCGAACTGGTGGCGTTCGCCAAAGTCTGGGACCCGCTCCCTTTTCATGTTGATGAGCTAGCGGGTATCCAGGCGTTTGGCAGTCTCACGGCGCCTGGCCTCTACATGCTGGCGGTGAAACAGCGATTGATTCACCAACTGCCGACAATGAAAGTTATCGCGTCACTGGGCTACGACGAAGTACGGTTCATTGCTCCCTTGCGGCCGGACGACACCGTGGTGCTCAGGCTGGAATGGGTGAATCGGCGGATCTCCGAATCGAAGCGGGATCGGGGCATCGTGACAGTCAGGTTTTCACTGATCAATCAACACGGGGATACGGTCATGAGCCATCTCGACACGATCTTGGTTCGGCATCGAGAGTTGAAGGTGTGAGTGAGAAATCAAGCTGAAACGGATGATCGGTTTGCAAGTTGAAAGACGGCTCCGGATCAAAAGCGACAACTCGTCCAAGGCGTGAGCGATCATTTGCGATCTTTGCGCCTGTCGCCCCAGTCGAGCGACCGATACTGATGGTTGAGCGGTCGTTCGAGATTCGGCGCATTGAACGACCGGTTGCGGTGCCGGGACAAGACTCAGTCTTCGAATTCGTGTGACTGCAACCAGCCTGAAGCCGTCGTTTGAGCGATCGCAACAGGCGACCGCTCCTGGCCGATTGCAGGCTTTGAGCCCACCCTAGCATTTGATCCTAAGTTGGCGCTTCGGCGACGGGGGCTGCCGATGACCGGCCTCGGCCATCACCTGCCGCTCGACTTTACCGACTGAACGTCGGGAACAGGCTGGTTGCTGCCGGTGACCCTGCACGCTTGAATGTCGGCCGCCACGGTCACCTGACATTCGAGGTTGGAAGGGCGGAACGACCGTTGCACCTACGTCACCGGCCATGCAACGCAGCCCGGTCAATTCAACAGACGTACTTCTAGACTGTTCCTAGTGAAGGGCGATACAGCCGCCAGCAAGCTGAATCGTCACGTTCGTGATTCTGAATTGACAGAAGGTATGCGTGCTAGCTTACTATTTTAATAAGCGTCGTTACTTCTCTTCATGCCCTGGTTCGGGTCCGGGGCGACGGCTTTTCCGTTGAGCCAGTACCTTCGTTGAACATGACCCGGGCTACATTGACCACATCTGCGTAATCACGCATGCCTTGCTCCAGGCAGTCTCTCCGACCCGAAGAGGCGTTGTTGGTCCATGTCGGCTCTTATCTGGAGCAAATGCATGAGCAAATCCGTACTCAAAGCCGCGTTGGACAATCGATCCAACCAATTGAACCCGCAGCACCCCCTGTACTACCTCAGTCGGGGACTAAATGATGCGCAGGCAATGCTGCAATCACGCGCACCGATCTCCCCGGTAACAGCGCAGCCAGTGAACAGTCTGCCTGTGAAGGCAAAACGTTCTGCCAAGGCATCTTCTGAATAAAGCACCACACAGCCATGTTGTTCCGCCGCCGTGGCTCTTGAGGCCTCGGCGGCTCACGTCTCATGGAGCAAACAATTGACTCAACGAATACTGATCACTGGGTCAGAAGGGCTGATTGGTCGTGTCGTCCGAGAGGACTTGACCGCGCACGGCTACCAGGTAAACGGCCTTGACCTGCGGGGATTAGGTGATGAACGAGTCGATGTCTGTAACGCTGCTCAAGTGGTCGACGCTGTTGCCTCTTGCGATGGCGTGTTGCACCTCGCAGCCGTATCGCGTGTTGTTTGGGGGGAGCTTGATCCAGAGCATTGCTGGGCGACCAATGTTGGTGGTCTTTGCAATGTTCTTGAGGCAGCGCAGTCGAATGTGCGCAGGCCCTGGGTCATCTTTGCAAGCAGCAGGGAAGCCTACGGTCAGCCAGAGCTACTCCCAGCAACTGAGGACACGCCATTGGCCCCCGTCAATGTCTATGCGCGATCCAAAGTAGAAGGGGAGCGTCTGGTGGAACTGGCACGCCGAAGCGGCCTGCAGACGGCAGTGATTCGACTGTCAAACGTCTTTGGTCGATCTCACGATCATGCTGACCGCGTTGTCCCGGCATTCGCGAGGGCTGCAGTTTCGGGGCAGCCTTTGCGCGTGGATGGCCCGAGTCATACCTTTGACTTCACCCATGTGGAAGACGTCAGTCGTGGCATCGTTTCGTTGATTCAGCTTTTGACTGCCGGTGAGGACTGTTCACGCCCGATTCACTTTGTCACCGGCCAGGCAACCACGTTAGGAGAGCTGGCCGCGTTGGCTATAGAAATTGCGAGCAGCTCATCGTCCGTGGTAACTGCACCTCCGCGCAACTTCGATGTGGCCAGGTTTTATGGAACGCATCAACGCGCCACGACCACTTTGAACTGGACCCCCAGGGTGCCACTGCGAAATGGGCTGGCCCGGCTCATTGCAGATTTTCAACTTGAGGCGTCCTTGCCCACCTCCACCTTGAGTGCCGCATGAAAATTTTGAAAGTCATCCATGGCTACCCGATGCGATACAACGCAGGCTCGGAGGTCTACAGCCAAACGCTTTGCCACGGGCTGGCAGATCGACATGAGGTTCACGTCTTCACCCGAGAAGAAGACTCCTTCGCTCCCGACTACCGTCTCAGAACGGAACTGGACCCTGACGATGCGCGGATCACTCTGCATCTGGTGAACAACCCACGCAATAAGGATCGCTACCGCGTTTCGGGAATAGATCAGCGCTTTGCCGAGCTTCTGGATCGCCTCCAGCCTGACATTGTTCATGTCGGCCATCTCAATCACTTGTCAACGTCCTTGTTGAGTGAAGCGGCCAGCCGAGAGATACCCATCGTGTACACACTTCACGACTACTGGGTCATGTGTCCACGTGGTCAGTTCATGCAGACCTTCCCGGAGGATCCAGACAATCTTTGGGCTGCCTGTGATGGTCAGGATGACAGGAAGTGTGCCGAGCGCTGTTACTCACGCTATTTCAGTGGCGCTCCCGATGAACATGCCCTTGACATCTCTTACTGGACTCAATGGGTGGGCCGACGAATGAGTCACATGCGGGAGATGACAGAGTTGGTCGATGTGTTTGTGGCGCCAGCTAGGTACCTGCTTGAGCGATATCGGAATGACTTTAGCCTGCCCGCCGCGAAATTGAAATACCTGGACTACGGCTTTGACCAAAAGCGATCTGAGGGCCGTTCACGGGCTTCGGGCGAGCCGGTGACCTTCGGCTACATCGGCACTCACATTCCCGCTAAAGGCATTCACGATTTGATCAGCGCCTTTGGTCAATTGCGCGGCGATGCCGTCTTGCGGATCTGGGGGCGTCATCGTGGGCAGGACACGGAATCGCTTAAAGCGCTGGCTCAGGACCTTCCCGCAGAGCTGGTGAATCGTGTCGAATGGATGCCTGAATATCGAAATCAGGACCTTGTTCGCGACGTCTTTGACAAGGTGGATGCGATAGTCGTGCCGTCGGTCTGGGTTGAAAACTCACCCTTGGTCATTCATGAGGCTCAGCAAGCCAGAGTGCCGGTCATCACTGCTAACGCGGGCGGGATGGGCGAGTATGTCGAACACGAGGTCAATGGTCTTCTGTTCAAGCATCGATCACACCATGCACTTGCGCAGCAGATGCAACGATTGATCGACGAACCAGGTTTGCTGGGGCGTCTGGGGCAACGTGGCTATCTCTTTAGCGAGAGTGGGCAGATCCCCCCCATTGATGAACACGTTCGAGACATCGAGGCCTTGTACGAGTCACTGATTCGGCGTCGACATCGCACGCATATTCCGTCTTCAGACGGTCCCTGGCGCATCACGTTTGACACCAATCCGGACACCTGCAACTTGAACTGCGTAATGTGCGAGGAGCACTCGCCTCACAGCACCTTGCAGGAACAGCGCAAGGCTCGTGGTCAGGCTCGTCGGATCATGCCTGTTCGCTTGATCGAGCAGGTGATTGAGCAGGCAGTACCTCATGGCTTGCGCGAAATCATTCCTTCCACCATGGGCGAGCCGCTGGCCTACGATGATTTCGATCGCATCCTGGAGTTGTGCGAACAGCACGGCGTCAAGTTGAATCTCACGACCAACGGTACGTTCCCTAGGCTGGGTGCCAAGGCATGGGCCGAGCGCATCGTGCCAGTGACATCTGATATCAAGATCTCCTGGAATGGCGCAACGCAGGCTACCCAGGAAGCCGTCATGATTGGTGCACGCTGGGACACGATGCTTCGGAACGTCCGGGACTTCATCGCCGTTCGGAATGCTCACGCAGTTGGTGGCGGTCATCGTTGCCGAGTGACCTTTCAGATGACTTTTCTGGAATCCAACGTTGGCGAGTTGGCTGACATCGTGCGGCTTGCCGTCGAACTGGGTGTGGATCGCCTGAAGGGCCATCACCTTTGGGCGCATTTCAAGCAGATTGAGAGCCTGTCGGTGCGTCGCAGTCCTGCGTCGATTCAACGGTGGAATGAGGCCGTACTAGAGGCGCGTCAGGCAGTGTCAGAGCGGATGTTGCCCAATGGCAAGCTGCTCTTGCTGGAGAACATCTTTCTTCTGCACGAGGGCGCTTTGACCGATCTTGCGCCAGAGGCGGGCTGTCCCTTCCTAGGGCAAGAGGCCTGGGTGAGTGCCGAGGGGCGCTTTGACCCTTGTTGCGCCCCAGACGCTCAGCGCCGTTCTTTGGGCGAATTCGGCAATCTCCATGAGCAAGGCATCATCCAGATTTGGAATGGCAAGGACTATCAGGACTTGAAATCGACCTATAGGAACAAGACCCTCTGCTTAGGCTGCAACATGCGCAAGCCTGTAGAAGGCACGACATGAACTGGGCAGATCTGGTCGTGTCACCTTGCGGCACCCACCACCTTTGGAGCAATGCGCCCGCTTACTCAGAGCGCTTTGATGAGGTTCTGAAGTTTCATTCACCAGGCTTGGCTCCGGTGCGTTGCGCTGGTCTCGCGTGGCATATCCAACCTGATGGCAGGCCAGCCTATGTCCGCCGGTTTAAGCGGACATTCGGCTTCTATGAGGGATTGGCCGCAGTCGTGGCGGATGAGATGGCTTTCCATATCACACCCGCTGGAGAGACAGCCTATTCCGAGCGATACGACTGGTGTGGCAATTTTCAAGAGGGCCATTGTCCTGTACGTACTTCTGATGGCATCTACCTGCACATTACCCAAGACGGTCGGCCAGCCTACACCGAGCGCTGGAGGTATGTCGGTGACTTCCGCGATGGCGTTGCAGTCGTTCAGTCTGATGATGGCCTCTCCACTCACATCAACATGCATGGTGTGAAGCTCCATGACGCTTGGTTCGAAGATCTGGATGTTTTTCACAAAGGATTTGCGAGAGCCAAAGATTCGCGCGGCTGGATGCACATCAATACAAATGGTCGACCGATCTATGAGCGGCGTTTTGCCTCTGTCGAGCCCTTCTACAACGGACAGTCGCGTGTCGAAACGCTTTGCAGTGGCTTGGAGATCATCGATGAGCTTGGTTTTACCGTGGCGGTTCTGCGTGAACCAAGTCGGTCCGAGTTCGCTGCGTTGTCTGGTGACATGGTCGGTTTCTGGCGCACTCAAACCATTGCTTCTGCAGTGGAACTAGGTGTGTTTGATGTCTTGCCAGCCACTACAACCGCCATTGCCCAACAGTTGCAGATGCACTCCGATCGTTTGGTTCGCTTGCTTCGCGCCTTGAGTGAGTTGAACCTTATTCAGGAAGTTTCGGGGGCGTGGCGAGCAACCGAGCGTGGATCATATTTGCGTCGGGATCATCCTCTGTCTTTGTCACACGCAGCCCTGGAGTTTGGCCATCACTTTCGAGTGATGTGGATGCAACTGCCAACAGCTTTGAGAAGGGAGGGGGAGTGGTCACCTCCCGATATCTTTGGCATGCTGGCGTCGGACCCCAAGAGAGGAGCTCTGCATCATCAGATGCTTCGCAGTTATGCACGTCATGACTATTCATGCGTTCCCGCTGCTTTGAGTCTGTTCGGCACTGAGCGCGTGATTGACGCCGGTGGCGGGTTGGGTGAGTTGGCCGATGTGTTGTTGAAACGGTATCCCGCTCTTCATTTGACCGTACTGGATCGCCCAGAAGTCATTGAGCAAGCCAGTACGACACACCCACGGCGCGAGCAGATCACGTGGCTCTCAGGAGACTTTTTTGGTGACTGGGGCACCTCCGCCGATGTAGTGATGATGGCACGCATTCTTCACGATTGGGATGATGCAGACGCGCTTCGCATCTTGGTCCGTGCTCGCGACAGTCTGCCAAGAGGTGGACGCTTGCAAATTGTCGAAATGGTTTTGCCCGATGGCGATCCCAGCGGTGCCCTTTGCGATCTTCATTTACTGATGGTCACGGGTGGGCGCGAGCGTACCTTGGCCCAGTACGCGGACTTGTTGACTCGTAGCGGCTTCAACCTCAAGGAGGCTAAGCGCTTGAACGCTTTGTCCTCCGTTTTGATCGGTGAAGCAACGTGACTGTGTTGATGAACTCAGCTGTGAAGCGCACCTTGCGCTTGATTCAGTCCGTCCCGGAAGGCTCGCCTGTTGCGCTGCTCATCAGGCACTCCGCTCGGGATGACATTCCGGATCGAGACACAGGCATTGAGTTGCCACTCAATGATCTGGGCATTCGCCTATGCCAAGAGTTAGGTCGTGAGTTGGCGGGACGGGTTAGGTTTGTTCGGTCAAGCCCCGTTCTCCGGTGTGTGCAGACCGCCAAGTTGTTGGGCCAAGCTGCGGATACGGATGGAGAAGTCATATTGGACAAGCGCCTCGGCGCACCTGGTGCCTATGTTCTGGACGAACAAGTGGCTTGGGGAAACTGGTTGGCGCATGGTAATGAAGGTGTGATCCAACATCTGCTTTCAGGATCACGGGCGTTGCCCGGCATGGCTGATCCAGCCGAGGCAGCGAATGGCCTCATTGAACATTTACTTGAATGCGCTGGGGTCGAACCTGGCCTGCATCTGTTCATTTCACATGATTCGATCGTGACGCCCACAGTGGCTCGCGCGTTTGGCCAAGACATGCCCAAAAGTCAGTGGCCGGAGTACCTGGACGCTTCTGCGTTCTGGCGACAACAGAATGGTCGGGTGATGGCATATAGAGATATCGTCCAAGGTGGTTTGTAGGCTCTAGTACGACCGCAGTATCTCGCGCAGGCGCCACTCTCGTGTCAGCGCCAGTCGCAGTGCCCAACAGCCGCTTCGTGGCGATTATCGTGAGTACGCCAGGCTGCACCCACTGGCAGCAACCGCTGCAAAGCGGCCACTGGGCGGGACAGGCCGTGTAACTGGAACGGGCCGAGAGCGCCAATTCGCAGACGTGGGAGGCCGACGCTCAGCCGATCGAAGCTGCCAGTGACGGCCACACGGCGGTAGGGGCCTAACGCGGCTTGTGCTGGCGCCCAGGTCCGACCGAACTATTGCTCCGGCCCTGTGAAGTATTAAGCTGCGTAGCGAACGCGCCGGTCCTGGAAGTAGCTCATCACACGCTGCGGGTTTTGTTCCAGCATCGCCATATGGTCGTTCGCAGCTTCGCGTAATTTGGCCTTGGTTCGCACCGGCACGCGTTTGCCCATTTCCTGTTTGAGATCGGCGTTGAGCCTCTCCTCAGGGTTGAGTTGGGGGCTGTAACTGGGCAGGTAAAACAGCTCGATCTGAGCGTGATGCAAGGCCACCCACGCCTTCACCAACTTGCTGTGATGCACCCTCAGGTTGTCCAGAATCAGGAACACCTTCCTGCCCGCATCCTGGATCAACGCCTGCAAGAACTCAATCAACTTGTCGGCATCAAACGCCTCGTCGATGATCATCCAGCGGGTCTTGCCCTGGTTGGTCACCGTGGCGATCATCGAGAGCTTCTGGCGCGTGCCGCCCACCGCCATCGCCACGGGGGTTTTGCCCGCAGGGGCAAAGCTTCTGCCGCGCACGTCCGTGTTGACCAGCGCGGTTTCGTCTCCCCAGTGGATTTCCCCGCCCTGGCGCGCTGCTCGATGGCGGGGTATTCCCCCTCCAGCCAAGCCTGCACCGCCGCGGGGCTTTGCTCATAGGCTCGCTTGATGGGCTTTTGCGGCGTAAAGCCCCAGCGGGTGAGGTACTTTCCAACGCTGCGCACCTGCAGTTTGATGTCGAACTCTTGTTCAATGAGCTGCATCACTGCAGCGCGGCTCCACAGGTGAAAGTCCATCTTGAGTTGCTCGGGACGTGTGTCAATGATCATGCGCTGGATCGTCTCTTCTTGCGCTTGACTGAGCACCCGACCGTCGCCTCTGGCGCGTCCCCGCCGAGTCGGCCGGATGGCGCTCCAGCCGCCAGCCTCGTACAAGTCGATGGCCGCTCGAACCGGCGGGTAACTCAGCCCCGTCATGTCCACGATCTGCATGATCTTGACGCCCCGCTTGTGCAACCTCACGACTTGCTTGCGTCGCTCGTGAAGTTGCTCCAGTGTTTGCTTCCTTGTGTTTTCTTTTTCCATCATCAATGGATCAAAAACTTGCTGAAAGTTCATATTTTATTGGGCCTTATCTATAAGAGCGGGCCTGAACTGTCGATGGCAGAAGCTTTCGTTCTTGCGCCTGCGTACTATCTATGGTGCCCGTTCGATGCACGCGCGGGTTGCTCATGCAGGGGCGCGCGGAAAGTCGGCCCGCATCTCTTAGCATTGCCGCCATTACTCCTATTGAAGAAAAACGGCGCACATCCGAACCCAATTGGGGCAGGATCGCGGCGCACATCGAGCAGATCAAACCATGCAGTGGATTGCCCCTTCTGAAAGAGATACTTCCAACGCCACCCTGGAAAAGTACCTGTGGGACTCGGCCGACCAGTTCCGCGCGAACTCCAGCCTCAAGCCGCAGGAATACTCTGGCCCCATTCTGGGGCTGATCTTCTTGCGCTTTGCCGAGGTGCGGTTTGCCGCGCAGCGCGCCAAGCTGAACGCCACGGCCAGTTCTTCCCGGCGTGGCAGTCGGCTCGACGAACCTGCGGCCTATCACGCTGAAGGCGTGCTCTTCCTCGCCCCCGAGGCGCGCTACGACTATCTGCTCGGTCTTCCCGAGTTCGAGCAAATCGGCGCCAAGGTCAACGACGCGATGCGCGCGATCGAGAAACACAACCCGCAGCTTGCCGCCGTGCTGCCCAAGACCTACAACCTGTTCACCAGTACCCTACTCAAGGAGTTGCTCAAGAAGGTGTCTGAGGTGCCGGCCACTGTCGACTACGACGCCTTCGGCCGCATCTACGAATATTTCCTCGGCGAGTTCGCCCGCACCGAAGGCCAGAAGGGCGGCGAGTTCTACACGCCCTCCAGCATCGTGCGCCTGCTCACCGAAGTCATCGAACCCTTCCATGGCCGCATCCTCGATCCCGCCTGCGGCTCCGGCGGCATGTTCGTGCAGTCGGCGCGCTTCGTCGCCGAGCACCAGAAAAACCCCGCCGCCGAACTCGCGATCTGCGGCGTCGAAAAAACCGACGAAACCGGCCGTCTGTGCCGCCTCAACCTCGCCGTGCATGGGCTGGAAGGCGACATCCGCCACGGCGGCAACGTCAACAGCTACTACGACGACCCGCACAGCGCCACCGGCCAGTTCGACTTCGTCCTCGCCAACCCGCCGTTCAACGTCAACGCCGTGGACAAGGAACGCCTGAAAGACATGGTCGGCGCTGGCAGACGATTCCCCTTCGGCTTGCCGCGCACCGACAACGCCAATTACCTTTGGATTCAGCTCTTCTATTCGTCGCTGAACGCGAAAGGCCGCACCGGTTTCGTCATGGCCAACTCCGCCTCCGACGCCCGCTCGTCCGAACAGGAAATCCGGCAGAAGCTGATCGAAGCGCGAGCCGTGGATGTCATGGTCGCCGTCGGCCCCAATATGTTCTACACCGTCACGCTGCCGTGCACGCTGTGGTTTCTGGATAAGGGCAAGGCCAAAACCCCGCGCGCCGACACCGTGCTGTTCATCGACGCCCGCCACATCTACCGGCAAGTGGATCGCGCCCACCGCGACTGGACCGCCGCGCAGATCGGCTTCATGGCAAACCTGGTGCGGCTGTATCGCGGCGAGACGCTGGACTTCACGCTCGGCGGCGACGAGGCCGAGGCGAAGATCAAGGCTGTCTTCGGCGACCAAGCCGCCTACGCCGACGTGCCCGGCCTGTGCAAGGCAGCGACGCTCGAAGAGATCGAAGCCCAAGGCTGGTCGCTGAACCCCGGCCGCTACGTCGGCGTCGCGCCGGGCGAGACCGTCAGCGATGAAGATTTCAAGGCGCAACTCGAAACGCTGAACGAGGAACTCGAATTGCTGAATGCGCAGGCGCGGGAACTGGAGCAGACGATCGCTGCGAATGTGGCGGGAATTCTGGAGGCGTGAGGATGTCGGTTGCTGACTGGAAACCAGCCAAGCTGGACGAACTCGGCTTCGTTGGCCGTGGTAAATCTCGGCATCGGCCGCGAAACGCCGCATTTCTTTACGGCGGTCGCTATCCATTCTTCCAAACGGGCGACATTAAGGCGGCCAATTTCTACCTGACAGATTACTCGCAGACATACAGCGACGACGGGTTGGCACAAAGCAAACTTTGGAAGCCGGGAACTCTCTGCATCACGATTGCGGCCAACATTGCAGAGAGCGCAATACTAGGCGTCGAAGGGTGTTTCCCAGACAGTGTCGTAGGGTTCGTTGCCGACCCTGACAAGGCCGACGTCCGCTTCATCAAGTACTACATGGAGACTCTCAAGCTCCGGATGCAAAACGTTTCGCACGGCGCCACTCAGGACAACTTGAGTGTGGACAAGCTGCTGTCCTTTGACTTTCTCGTGCCTCCTCTCCCTATCCAGAAACGCATCGCGGGCATCCTGTCGGCCTATGACGAGATCATCGAAAATAGCCAGCGGCGCATCAAGATTCTGGAGACGATGGCCCGCGCCCTTTACCGCGAGTGGTTCGTCCACTTCCGCTTCCCCGGCCATGAAAACCACCCTCGCGTCGCTTCCCCCCTTGGCGAGATTCCGCAGGGGTGGGAGATGAAAACGGTTGCGGACGCATTCGTAATTTCCGGCGGCGGCACGCCCTCAAGGAAGGAAGATGAGTTTTGGACGAACGGCACGATTCAGTGGTATTCACCATCTGACCTGACCCGAGCAGGCACGATGTTCATCGACGATTCCAGTGACCACATTACTGAACGCGGGTTAGCGCAGAGTTCTGCGCGTATGTTCCCGGCTCGCTGCGTGATGCTTACCAGTCGTGCCACCATCGGCGCAATCGCAATCAACACGTATCCTGCGTGCACCAATCAAGGCTTCATCACTTGCCTGCCGAATGAACAGGTGCCGCTTTACTACCTGTTCCACTGGCTGACAGAGAACGTGCAGACCTTTCAGCGAATGGCGTCTGGGGCGACGTTCAAGGAAATCAGTCGGGGCGTGTTCAAAACCATCGATTTTTTACAACCGCCAGATGAATTGGTCGGACGGTTTGAAACCTTAGCTGCCCCGATGGCCGAACAAGTTCTCGCTCTCCAACGCCAAATCCAAAACCTCCGCCGCACCCGCGACTTGCTGCTGCCGCGCCTGCTCTCCGGCCAGATCGACGTGGAGACCCTCGCATGAGCACGAAAAAGAACCTCGGCAAATTGGTGTCGGTATCGCTGCGCGAGGCGTGGAAACACGAAGCCAACGATTTCACGCCCTGGCTGGCGGAGGCCGACAATTTGAACGAGCTGGCCGACGCGCTGGGCCTGAGCGAACTGGTGCACGTCGCCACCGAGCACTGGGTGGGCGACTTCAAGCTGGACATTCTGTGCACGGACGGCGACGACCAGGTCATCATCGAAAATCAGCTTGATAAAACCAATCACTCGCACCTGGGCCAGCTCATCGCCTATGCAGCCGGGGTGGGCGCGAAGAAGGTGATCTGGGTGGCGGAGTCATTCCGGCCCGAGCATGCCGCCGCACTGGAGTTCCTCAACGAGAACACGACCGACGAGCTAAGTTTCTTCGCCGTCGAGGTGGAGCTGTGGCGCATTGGCGATTCGCCGCTCGCGCCAAAATTCGAGGTGGTGGTGAAACCCAACGATTGGGTGAAGTCCGGCCGCGAACAGGCACGGGCCGCGTCATCCGCGTCACCGACCAAGCAATTGCAGCAGAAATTCTGGATGGCGCTGATCGACAGGCTGGCTGCTAAGGCGCCGCACATCCGCCCGCAGAAACCCCGCCCCCAGCACTGGCTGAACAACTCCATCGGACGTTCCGGATTCGGCCTGAACATCACGGCCAACACCCGCGACGAACGGCTGGGCGTGGAACTGTGGATTCCAGGCGCGGCGGCCAAGCAACATTTTGCCAACCTCTCCGCGCACAAACAGGACATCGAAGACAAGCTGGGGTTTGAGCTGGACTGGCAGGAGCTTCCCGACGCTATGGCTTGCCGGATTGCCACCTGGTATCCACACGCCCCCATTGAGGATGAAAGCCGATGGAATGAGTATCTGGACTGGCTGACGCAACGATTGGTGAAGATGGATCAGGTGCTGCGGCCGTTTGTAAAAGCGTTGCCATGAGCGCCCACGCCTACACGGAAGACCAGCTCGTCGAGCAGCCCGCCATCGGGCTGTTTGCTGCGTTGGGCTGGCAGACGGTGTCGGCAATGGAAGAGACCTTCGGCGCTGGGGGCACGCTGGGGCGCGAAACCAAGAGCGAAGTGGTGCTGACTCCTCGCCTGCGTGCGGCGCTGATGCGACTCAACGCGGCGCTGCCGCCAGAGGCGATCACTGCCGCCGTCGATGAGCTCGCGCGTGACCGCTCGGCGATGAGTCTGGAAGCGGCCAACCGCGAGGTCTATGGATTGCTCAAGGAAGGCATCAAGGTGTCGGTGCCCGACCACGACCACGGCGGCCAGAAGACCGAACGCCTGCGCGTGGTCGACTGGGCGCAGCCGGACAACAACGACTTCCTGCTGGTCAGCCAGTTCAGCGTGGTCGGCAACCTCTATACCTGCCGGCCCGATCTGGTCGGCTTCGTCAATGGGTTGCCCTGGGTGGTGATCGAACTCAAGAAGCCCGGCGTGCCAGCGCGCGCCGCGTTCGACGAAAACCTGACCCACTACAAGCAGCAAATCCCGGCGCTGTTCTGGAGCAATGCGCTGCTCATCGCCAGTAACGGCACCGACAGCCGGGTCGGTTCCCTCAGCGCCGACTGGGAACGCTGGGTGGAGTGGAAACGGATCGAGCGCGAGGACGAACCTCGCCGCGTGTCGCTGGAAGTGATGCTGCGCGGCACCTGCGACCGCACCCGCCTGCTCGATCTGGTGGAGAACTTCACCCTGTTTTCCGAACACAAGGCCGGGCTGGTCAAGATCCTCGGCCAGAACCACCAATACCTTGGCGTGAATAACGCCATCGCCTCCATGCTTGAGGCCCGCAAGCTGGGTCACGGACGCGGCGGCGTGTTCTGGCAGACCCAGGGCAGCGGCAAGAGCTTCTCCATGGTGTTCTTCGCGCAGAAGGTGCTGCGCAAGCTGGCCGGGAACTGGACCTTCGTGGTCGTGACCGACCGCATGGAACTGGACGATCAGATCGCCAAGACGTTCAAGACGACGGGTGCGGTCAGCGAGGCCGAGGGTGACGCCTGCCATGCGGGCAGCGGTGCGCATCTGCGCGATTTGCTGCGTGGTAACCACCGCTATGTGTTCACCCTCATCCAGAAATTCCAGAGCCCGGAACTGCTGTGTGACCGCTCCGACGTGATCGTGCTGACCGACGAGGCCCACCGCAGCCAGTACGACACCCTGGCGCTGAATATGCGCTCCGCGCTGCCCAAGGCCATGTTCCTGGCCTTTACCGGCACGCCGCTGATCGCGGGCGAGGAGCGCACCAAGGAAGTCTTCGGCGATTACGTGTCGATCTACGACTTCCAGCAGTCCATTGAGGACGGTGCCACGGTGCCGCTGTTCTACGAGAACCGGACGCCGGAACTGCAACTGATCAACCCGGACCTGAACGACGACCTCTACCGACTGATCGAGGATGCCGCCCTAGACGACGACCAGCAGACGAAGCTGGAGGGCGTGCTCGGGCGGCAGTACCACCTGATCACCCGCGATGACCGGCTTGACACGGTGGCGAAGGACATTGTGCGGCACTTCCTGGGGCGGGGTTTCGTGGGCAAGGCGATGGTGGTGTCCATCGACAAGGCCACGGCGCTGCGCATGTACGACAAGGTCCGGAAGTACTGGTCCGAGGAAACGGCGCGGGTGCAGAAGGAACTGGGCGAACTGGCCTATCGACCAGGTGGCGGCGAGATGACGCCGGAGCAGGCGCGACGCGATGCACGCAGGGCCGAACTGAAGCAGCGGCTGGAGGTGCTGACCACCACCGACATGGCGGTGATCGTCTCACCCGGGCAGAACGAAATCCAGCAGATGCACAAGCTGGGCCTGGACATCGAGCCGCACCGCAAGCGCATGAATACCTCACAGCCGCCCCTGGACGAGAAGTTCAAGGACACCGAGGACCCGCTGCGTCTGGTGTTCGTCTGCGCCATGTGGTTGACCGGATTCGACGCGCCGAGTTGCTCAACGGTGTATCTCGATAAGCCGATGCGCAACCACACCCTGATGCAGACCATCGCCCGTGCGAACCGTGTGTTTCCGGGCAAGCACAGCGGCGTGATCGTCGATTACGCCAACGTCTTCGCCTCACTGGAGAAGGCACTGGCCATCTACGGGGCTGGCAAGGACGGCAAGAGCCCGGTGCAGGACAAGCAGCGCCTGGTGAAGGACCTACGCCAGGCGGTGGCCGACGCCACGGCGTTCTGCGCCGCCCATGGGGTGAATCTCGACGCCATCGAAGCGCTAGATGTCGGCAGCATGGAGCGCCTGCAGCGCATCCATGACGGTATGAACGCGCTGATCTCGCCTGACCCTCTGCGCAGTGCCTTCTTCGGCCATGAGCGGCTGGTGAGCACGCTCTACCGAGCGGTCAAACCGGATCCGGCGGCGTTGGAGTTCGCCGCCAGGGTTGCGGGACTCAGCACCCTGGCCGAAACGATTCGTGCCAAGCTGAATCCGAACCCGCCGGATATCACTGAGGTGATGGGGCAGATCGCAGGACTGCTCGACGCATCGATCATCGGCCACGATATTCGCGAGCAGGGGCCGACACCACTCGACCTCTCGAAGATCAACTTCGAGGCGCTGGCGCAGCGCTTCAAGCAATCAAAGCAAAAAAACACCGACATTGAAGTGCTCAAGGCGGCCATTCGCGCCAAGCTGGAGAAGATGATTCAGTTGAATCGCACACGTGCGGACTTCGCGGAGAAGTTCGAGGCGCTGATCGAAAGCTACAACGCAGGCAGCCGCAGCATTGAGGAACTGTTCGAGGAACTGGTGAAACTATCCAACAGCTTGAGCGTGGAGGAGGAGCGCCATGTGCGGGAGCACATGAGCGAGGAGGAATTGGTGATCTTTGACATCCTCACACGCCCGGCACCCGAACTGAGCCCCGATGAACGCGCCGAGGTCAAGAAGGTGGCGAGAGACCTGCTGTCGAAGCTCAAAGGGCTGCTGGTGCTGAACTGGCGGCAGAAGCTCACGGCGCGCTCGCAACTCAAGCTGCTGATCGAGGACACCCTCGATACCGGCCTGCCGCGTGCCTATACGCCGCAGATCTACGAACAGAAATGCGCGGCCGTGTTCGAGCATGTGTATGAGAGCTACCCGGAGCGGGACGTCGGCGTGTACGCATGAAGCGCCGCGGGTAATGGACGAGGCCGCTTCGTCGTGAAAGCAGGGAATGTCACTTGAACCGATCTGGGTTCAGTGGAGGCCGGTTGGCTTGAGTCAGGCCGGGATGGGGACCGGGCTAGTCAGGGCGGTGGTGATCTCGGCGACCGTTGCCCACACGATTGCTGCCGCCGGCATCGGCTGCGCCCAACGCCTCCTTTGGCGAGGACCAGCCACTCAAGACGTCTGGCTTAAGTCAAGATCAACGCCCCAGTCGCTACGTAGCGCATCTTCCCACTCACCTTGCAGCTCGACCGAATGAGCCGTTGAGCGACAAGTTGCTGGAACGATCCGCGCAGGCAATGGAGCCGTGGTGCTGCCGAAGCGGATCCGGTCAACTCAGCGGTGCGTCCGAAACCTGCTCGATGAATGCGCCTGCGGCGAGGAGCTCGCGGGCGGCTTGGTACTGACTGTGCATAGTGACCTCAACATCCGACATGGACGTCGTGGACAGCCTTTTTTATACGTGGACCGTCTTTCCTAAATGGAACAGCCTCCATGAAGTACAAGCGCCACGATCACCTGTTTACGACTTTAATGACTTGTTTACGAGTTTAATGTCCTGTTTACAACTTTAATTGGTCAGAACACTTGTTTACGACTTTAATTGGTCAGAACACATGGTGTTCGCAACAAATAAAGTCGCATCCTAAAAAGACATCAAGTTATTGATTTTATTAGACTTTAACTTGCAGTCCAAATCGAAAAGTTCTATCCTGATTTGATCAACCGGCGCCGTGCATGCGCCAAACACACAAAATAAAGTCCTATCCTGCGCCGGAAGAAACAGGCGCAACTTCCAGCCCAAGCCTGAGTAGCAGTTTCATCGCCCATAAAGCGGTTTGTCCTTCTGCATCAGCCTTGTTTCTCGGGGTCAGCATCTTGGGCATTCGCTCGCAAGCGCACACTTTGGACAATTCTTGCTCAACCTCATGATCCCAGTGACCGCTGGCATCGACCAAGCCATCCAGAGATCGTTGGACCGAAGCCTCGACGACATCAAAAGTCGTGCGATGGCGGAAGCGCAAAGCAATCAGGGACAGTGCGACATCCCCAGTGCGCTCCACATCCAGCAGCACGATAGGCGGATACCCTGGCGGCATGATTGTTACCACCAGCCCCACTCGAGGCTTGCGGTTGGCCATCGAGAACACCCGCCCCGTCTTGAGATAACACAGTGACATCCCAAACTGGATCTGAGGCTTCCTTTGCGCCATTTTCTGTACCGTACCGGCCAGCGCACTCAGGTCGCCAGCACAATCCCAACTGGCTGGCTTGAGCAGCTTGAACTCAAGCGGCGGCAACGTTGCACTGAGTCTCTGATCGCCCGAGCTGACTTTGATGGTTTTACGAACCTCAACCATCGGCCCCGTGGTGGACACGGGTTCCGTTGCCCAGTTGCCGCCCGGCCTGTCCAGCTTGATCAGTAATTTTTCAACTGTGATGCTACGGTCGAACTCAGATTGCTTGGAATAGATATCCGTCGCTTTTTCGCCGTGCGTCTTGGCTCCGTCTTGCCCATCGTCCAGTTCATAGTCGTAGACGAAGTGCTCCCTAGATACATCATCACCATTGGTGTCTGCCCCTGGCTTTCTTTCTGCGTTTTCTTTGCTGCGGATGACCTCCTTCATGGAGGGGTGCCCGTAATACAACTCGTCGCAAGGATGGTGCTTGCCAGTCAGATGCAGGAGTTCGAGCACCAACCATTGGTTGCCCTGCTGAACGCCTCGGAATTTCCATACTGAATTTCTCAGTTGTGGCGGGGTGAAGGACACATACTCCTTGCCGATGGATTGGAGGCAGACACGATCCCAAGCGCGCCGCGCACCTGGATCGAGTGCGATCCACGCAAATTCCTGTGCGAACTGATGCGACAGGCACCTCTTGGGTAGCTTTGACGTGAAGCGCAACGTCAGCACACGTTGATAGCCAGGAGCTTCGGGGTGGAAAAGCAGATTCAATGCACCGGGGCGAACGATGGCATGCGCCAGTGTGCTGTTGTGCAAGAAAAGGAAGCGAACCAGTTCAATGGTAGGAATCAGCACATCCCCTTGCGCTGTGCTGTACCGGAGCAGGCGCTGAATGCCACTGCCCCTGCGGTCGAAAGAATAGAGACCTGCTGGTATATCAGCCGAGGTGATTTCTTCGCATTCCGACGTATCCGAAATCGTCGCTTGCCCAATCAACCCACGCGCTGGCAAGGACTGTCGTTCACCCCGCGCGAAAACATGCCCAAGCGACAAAATTGGAAGCAATCCTATCGGCAACTCGACCTTGCTGTACTGACCCGACTCGACCCCCCGCATGGCAGCCCGGACGAACCAACCGCTCTCCTTCTCGACTAGGCCTGCAAGCCAATACATCTCGACATGTTCAGGGCCGAGGTTGGTAAGCTGCCTGATCAATAAACGGCTCATGCTGCAATGCGCATCATGATGGGGGCCTCATCAAGTATTGCGTGAATTCGCGCCAAGTTGTTTGAGCGTAGACCGGCTTTTCGCATGATTTGCCACGCCTTGACGGGAGCGCCACACAACTCCAATTCGGCGATCGCCCAGTGAATGCGGCGAAGCTGGAATTGCTCTACCGTTTCCACTGCTTGATCCAAGAACTCCATCGTCAACGGCATGTGATGCCGACGCTTGAGTAGCCAGTCGCGCCGGTTGGCCCGACGCTCGAGTTCGGCAACAGTGATACGCACAGGCGGCCTCTCTTGACAAACAATGTCGACCCATGCACTGAGCTTCGTGACCCAGTCACGATCGATCTCCGGCCACGCACGACGAGTCCGGCGTGCCACGTCGCGAGTCACCGGCACTGCTGGGCTGGCTTGAGCCAAAGATGCTGCGGAGTCGGCAACTGATTCCGGCGATACCAGCACCTTTTCAATATGCGGCAACGGCTTCCATGGGATTGCGATGCCCAACTCACCCGCCAAACGCACCACAGTTTTCGGATCGAGTTGTAGAAATCGACCGACCTCGCGCAGCCCTTTCCCAGCGATCACGAGTTGACGCAATGCAGGTTCCAGAAGTGGCCCGTATTGGAGAAAACGTGGTGCCCCAAGTGCGCCCGTCTTCGATTGAAGGCAGCGGGTGTAAACATAGCCACAACCACAGGAGAACACACCAACCCTGTTACCGTGGTTCCAATGCTGGGTGAAACTCTTGATCGGTGCCGATGAGCGGTGGTTTGCCAATGGGTTGATACAGGGCCACGGTCCGGCACCGAATACAGAATCGAGCCGCTCCCTTTGTGCCAGGAAATCCTGAACCAGAATGTGATGCAAAGGATGATGGGCTTTGCGATGTTTGCGCACCATTGATGCCAACCAATCGCCTGCGAAAGCGCCGTCGTCCATCACTGCGGGCAGCAGATCCAAAGCGCCGCCAAAGAAATTGCGGAAATCCCTGTCAAAGCGATGCTGGTTCATCGTCACATCCGACTTGGACAACCCGATTTCAAGCATGTGACTGCGATAAAACCCAGTCCACTGCCACAAGGTGCGCCCGTCTGGTGGGCTACACAATAAATCGGCGCTTCTCCGAGCTACACGTTGCAGGTGCGCCAAACTTACATGCTCCATCAAGGGGGCGACTGATCGAGCATGTGATGGGCAGTTATCTGGTGTTGCCGCAACGAACTCGTGTCGGCTAACTTTCGCTAGGCGGACTGTGCTTCCTTGTAGAGGGCACCCGTGTTCTGGGCAGACGAGGACGCCGGGTAGTTGGTGATCACGGCGCCACCAAAGCTCTCCATAAAGCGCCTTCATCTCCCATGCGCATGTCGGACAGAAGCGCAGTTGCTGGACCCGCCCAATACGAAAGGCAGATAGTCCGAGGCGAACATGTAGTCCATCAATGGCACCTTGCCCCATTGCTCGGCGAACTTTCTCTTGCAGTGCGGGCGGTTCGAATGCCGTGAGGTAGGGATAGAGCGTGAGCGTGTCGATGACGCGATCCACGTTCAACGCCCGATCTGGAGGAATTCGATCGGCCAACGCCTGAAGATGCCCTGGCAAGTCAAAAGTGGCGATGACTTTTCGGTTGCCAAACAGCGCATCTAGGGTATGCATTGGACTTGGCGCACCGACATGACGGTGGTAGCGAGCAAGCACGCTGTACAGGAGTTCACCAGGATAGACCGTCGGAAAATACGTGAGCATCTACGCCACCGTCACGCCGCAAGATCAAGCAATGGCGGTTTCACAAAACCAGCGGCCAGCAGCGCTTCATAGCCGGACTGACCGGCCTGCTTGCCAAGCGTCACGATGTGACGCAAGTCCTGTGCGGGCGTTGCCGAGGCCTTTGGTGGCTTGCGCGCCTGGGGCTTGCGCACCTGCACCAGGCGCTTCGCCAACCGCTCCGTGATCGCTGCCATCAGCAAAAGCGGATCGGCTGATGGATTCAGGCCGCTCGCTTCATTGATCAACACGTCCACCACATCGTCGGCGACGCCGAGTGATCTCAGGGCCGCACGAGTCGTGTCAATGCCGTCATCTTGCATTAGTACGCTCGCGGGCTCTACGACAGCAGGCGATAGCACCACGTCAGGCAACTGTGTCTTGAGCGCCGAAGCCAACACTTGATCCACATGAGCGTGCAGGGGCAGTAAGTCGTCGTATTTCAGTAATGCTTTTTTGTCATTCGAGCGAAGCGCATCCAGCATCGGTCGAACCACCTGGAAGTCTTCTCGGGCGACCTTGCGAAGTAATTCGACAGTCAATCTTTCTGGCCCGCGCCGAACCTCACCAATGCCGATCACACGCAACTGCGCCAGCATGAAAAGCTTGACGACGATGTCCATGATGCCCTGGCTCTCGTCATAGAGAGCCTCACGGATCTCAGGGTTTATCTCCGTCGGCTCACATGTCCATTGATACTGCCAGAGCTGGTCAATGAAGTAGTCCCAAGCCTTGCCCTTGGGCATGCGATCCCAGACCAGTGAGCCCAGTCCACTGGCACGCCGGGCCTGACGGAAGTTCTCCTGTAACAGCGGGATCGCACTGAGCGTGCCAATCAAGATCACCGGAACGCCGATGGTGTTTACGAGCGTGACAAGAAAATTCAGCAATGCATCGGGACCGATCTTGGTCTTGTTCAGATGTTGAATTTCGTCGATGACCAGCACGCCCAAGGCGTGGAGGTTGGCGACGTGCGCCATATGCACCATCATCTCGTCCACGCTGGCACGACGGCTGCCGTACCAGTTGAAGTAGTTGGTACCAACTAATCGATCGACCGCCGAGAAGAAGTTGATACAGAGCTGCTTGGGAGACCCCTGGTGTGGGCAGTCCAGTTTCAGCCATGTGATTTGCACCAGACTAAAGGGGGCTGTGTGCTGGAAGCATTGCGGGTACTGGTGCAGGACTTTCTCGATAGCCTTGGACTTGCCGATGCCGGAGCAGCCGACCAGCGCGAAGCTGGTGGCAGTGTTCTCCACCGGCTGACGAGTCGGGATGGTCAGTGACTTCGCCTCGATCCGCTCGGCACCGCTTTGCAAATGCCGGATGTAGTCGTGGGTGAGTGGGTTGCGACCAACATAGCCTTGGCGTAGCAGCATGCCGAAGCGATCGGCCAACTGGATCTGGCGTTCCAATGGCTCGAAGTACCGCCCCAACCGCATGATGCAGTGCTTGCGCAGACTGGCTGCGTAGCCTCTCTCCCGCACATGAAATTCCGGCCTCGCCGCGAGGGCGTCAAGCAACTGCCGCTGCGACCCCAATGGCGGCAGGCGTGCGATAAAGGGATTGCCTTCGTACTCGGGCAACGAAGATGTCGGCGTTTCAGGGCTTGTCATCATGGCGTTGAGTGCTACCCAGAATTTCGGTGATGTCCGGCTCGCTGTAATCATCAGGCACAGCGTTTGGAAACTGAATGATGTCAGCACTCTTGCTGGCGTTCTGACTCGATGGTTCAGCCTGAAAGCGGAAAGTCTCGGCGCTTCGATTGACCAACTTCTCAACGGCGCGGTTGGCGCGGATGTTCTTGGTGCGTTTGGCCGCACTCTCGGTGCTGGGTTCACCCTTCAACTTCACGGCATCGGACACGATCCCTTCGATGCTGGCAGCCAAGTCGGCCGCGGCCAGTTGCTGGCGTGGTTGTCGTTTCGCCGAAATCTGCTTCTCTGCCTCTTGCAGTTGCCCGAGTTCCCATACTGATATTTGTTGATGTGCCCGGCTGCGCTCGGTTAGTTGGCAGACTTGGAATTGCATCGGCGCCTCGGGATCGTGCAGGTAGATTTCATCGAGGTTGCGTGGATCGCAGGAGATTTTCACCTTCCAGTTGCCACGCTGTCGCGCCTTGTCGAACCACCTTTCCTCCAGAGCTTTCTGGCATGTGTAGAAGATGCCTCGCAGGCGGATGCCGTTGAGCGTGACTGTGGCCTCTTCGACCGGCAGCAGGCTGAAACGAACCAGATTCTCCGGGTATTGGCGTAGGCTGCCACTGCGGTTGGCGATGCCCCAGTTCCATAGATCGATGGGCACCGCTGCAATGTTGTCGGCTGCGAGGTCACGGTCCTTGTCGTATCTCTTCAGTTCATGATGATTGTTGTAGTACAGAACACACGCGATCACGATCCGGGTGAACTGATCAAGATCAAGTACGGCATCAAGCCGATAGTCTTTGCCACCACGGGCGCGGTAATCCACATCGATATAGCCAGGCACATACGGCTTGAACTTGGCAGGGATCAGGCGGAATCGTTGCTCAACAATGCCTTTCCAGTCCGCACGGTATGCCGCAGCACTTTCAACCGTGACATTGAAGTTGTTGATTAACGTCTCGATCATGCGGCCTTCGATTTCACCCCGGTCACCCAGCAGCGTGGCTGGCAGGTGGTGGCAGGGCCAGGTCTCAGAATCAATCTCGTGGCCGCTTCGCTTGCAGAAGGACTGCTTGTCGCAGGCCGTATTGGCCAGGGCCATCATGGCTCCAACCCATGACGGGCCCTCAAGACCGACATAGATGCCGACAATCATTCGACTGAATACATCGATCACGACGTAGAGCACTGGACGGCCAATGATCTTGCTTCTGTCGATGCGCGAAACCAGATACACGTCGGCGATTGTCGCGTCGATCTGATAACGCGCACCCGGACCCCAGACCTCCGCTGTCGATGTGCCAATGAGCCCGCGTAGGTCCTTGTCATAGATTCGTGGTCGCAACCGCTCACGCTTGATGTCCAGTCGGTCGTGATCCTGCTCCAGCCAGTAATTGAACTGGCCAAAGCTTGGGAAACCGCTGGCCGAGGCGGCGCCATTTGGGGCATGGGTAACGCGGCCAGTGCCAGGATCAATCGTGCGCTCGCAGAAGAAATCCTTGATCATCTGGTCGTACGCACCACGCAGCGTGAACTTGGTCTGTGTGGTGTAGTAGCGTGCCACGGCGACGCGGAAGATCTTGCGGATGCCATCGTCGACATTGAGACCCGGTAACTCACCGAGCTTGCGGGGACGGCCGCGCTTGATGTCCGAGCTGCTGGCTGAACGCGCCTTTCCCTTGCCACCTGAGTTTGCGTAGTCGGGAAGCAATGCATTTGGCGTCTGACCGCGCTGCCAATAGCGCCGTAGATAAAGGTAGATGGTGGCTCGCGTTGCCAGTCCGGCGGCGACGCACCCGGCGACTTTTTGTGCTCGGTGCCCGGGGTAATAGATCTCGGGCTCGTCACAAATCAAATCGGCAACGATTTGCCACGCACGGTCTCGCTTGATTTTGCGCTGCTCAGGCAGGGATGCTTCCTCCACAATGGCCAGATAGGGGTCAGCAGTCAGCAACCTTGAACAACCTGCTTGCAAATCGGATTGCAGGGCCTGCAACTGCACCAGTTCCGGCGTGGCATCGTGCGCTTTGGTGTCGATCACGAACCCGACAGGCTGTGTCGGATGTAACCACAACAAACGTATCGTGCGAGCATGCGGCTCGCCGTATTCGAGCAGATCATTTCGCAACAGCATCAGGCACTCTTCCTGGTTTGTTGCGCCGCAGTATTTGGAACTACGACTTCAAGCGAATCCACTTGCATTTGCATGTCGAACTTGGTATTGAGATCGATGGTGATTCGTTTGTTGGCAGCAAGATGCCGTAAGACGGTCAGCGCTTCGCCGATGGCGAAGCCTTGCGTGCTTTCCAGAAGCCGGAAGAATTGCTTGATGGACATGCCGGTCGCCTGAGGCAAACAGGCCAAGAAGTTCCCGCATCGCTCATCCCAGTAGCTGGGTTGCGGTGCCGTCATCAGTTGCAATGACTGCATCTCATGCAACCAACGAAGATTCTTGATACGTTGGGCAGGCAGATCGAGATCGGTCACCAAGCCCCAGTCGACCCCTTTGATTTGCCAATAGCGGCGTTCGATTTCTTGCTTCTCAAGCGTACGGTCCTCATCGAGCTCAGACGCTGGTTTGACGGACCGAGCGACGAGCGCACTCGTGTTACCTGCCCCCAGGTTAATCATGAAGTCGGTTGTCATCACGATGTCGGTGCGACTTTGTGTATCGATTGGGTGCCGAACTCCCATGTCGGCAGCAATGCGTCGTGTCTCGTCCCGATCCAGTGGAAACTGCTCACGAATGTCGGTGACCGCATCTGACCAGTCAAGCAACAGGAACAACGCTGTCTCCATATCCGACAGCAGATGATGTTCGCGACCCGTCTTGCGGCTGTGAATCCGAGAAGATCGACCCCGTGAAGACACATCTTGGACGTTGAGCCAAGGTCGGTAATCCTTTCCACGCCCTTGCCCACGCCCTTCCTTCAGGAATCGAGCGATTTTGTCCTCATCGAAACCGTACCTGCGCTTGGCCACCTGGAAGTCCTGTTAGAAGCAATTTGACAAATTAAGCCCGGCTGGGCTTCATGCTTGCGTCGCTGGCGCCTCCAGAAGATCGACCATCCCAAAATCTGGCGGACAAATCCGGGACTCGAACCAAGAGAAGGTGAGCCTGGGACAGCAAGTTGAGGCGAGGCGATTGCGCTGATCTCCGGTCAATTGGCTACCGATGCCCAAGAAAAGGGGCGCCCTCGATGATGGCTTGATCACCCGCGTGCTTGATCATCCGCAGCACCGGCACGGTCCTACGAACCATGCGGCGGAACGCCAAGGATGATTTCAGTGGGCCGCACAAAATGATAATCAGGAATAGCCATATTACCTGGTGCTGGCATATTCTTGAAAACTCTGGCTGCCAGATCATAAGTCGAGCCATGACACGGGCACAGAAAACCCCCAACCCAATCTGATGGCAAGCCTGGCTGTGGTCCCGGATTGAGTCGATCTGTGGGCGAACATCCAAGGTGTGTACAGATATCGGTCCAGATGAAATATTCTGGTTTGGTGGAGCGCCACTGGTTGCGCGCCCATTCTGGCGTCGGGTATTGCGTGCTCTGGGAAAGAGGGTCGACGACCCTGGACTGTGTGACATTCAAGGAAGCCAGCATCGCAGGCGTGCGATGAAGGATTCCGATCGGCTGGCCGCGCCACAAAACTGTTTTGCGCTGCCCGGGCTCTAGGCCGGTGAAATCGACTTTGATCGGGCCACCTTCTGCCCGAGCCGCTGCCGAAGGGTCCATCGATTCGATGAACGGGACTGCCGTGGCCGCACAGCCGATGCAGCCGGTCGCGCCCGTGGCGAGCAGCCAGAAGCGTCGTTGTGGATCCATGTTGATGTCGCTTTCCCTGTTTGCGATGAGTTCGATAGGCGCTCACGTGAAAGCCACGCGACCTACCACCAACATGGATCGGGAAAGCTCCGCTCGGTTCCAGCGATTAGGGTATTGCCGAATATCATTGACTCGAATCGAGGAAACGAACAGGTCGTTCTTTGCGCGAGATTTTGACGTTCGAATGTTACGTTATCGTAACGCGACAAAATCCAACGTTACGATAACGTAACGTAAATGGAGTACTCGGCGGTCCGTGATAAACTTGCCACTGATGGGATGCGTGTTTTCACTATATCTATGGCTCTTGTTCGGATGTAAAAAGCGACTCTTCAACTGTTAGCGAGCTTTAACGAGCTTTAACTCACCCGAGGAGGCATCATGACTGAAAAAGTATCGCGCCGGATTTTCCTGAAAGTTGCCGGCACCAGCGTAGCAGGGGTCGGAGCGGCCGTCAGCCCGGTTGGCTCCGCCGTGGCGGCGGGGAATAACCAAGCCGCTATCCAGACTGCAGCCGGCGCCGCAGTACTGCCGTATCCCAAGATTTCCGTCGGCAAGGCCCAAAGCATGCAGGCCAACACACCCGTGTCGTTCAGCTATCCGGATGGCGACTCGCCTTGCGTGGCCATCAAGATGGGGCAGCGTGTCGCAGGCGGCGTTGGCCCCGACGGGGACATCGTGGCGTACAGCAATCTTTGCACCCACATGGGCTGCCCCTTGATGTACGACCCGGCCACGCAGCGCTTCAAGTGCCCCTGTCACTACAGCATGTTCGATCCCGAGAAGTCGGGTCAGATGATCTGCGGCCAGGCGACCGAAGATCTGCCGCAAATCCAACTCGAGTACGACCCGGCCTCCGACAGTGTTCGCGCCGTGGCCGTCACCGGCCTGATCTACGGCCGCCAGGCCAACGTGCTGTAAGCCCATCACCGTCAGGAGACGAACACCATGTCGCAATTCAAGGATCGTGTCGCGCTGCCGCCGGCAGATGCGCAAAAAACCAATTTGACCTGCCATTTCTGCATCGTGGGCTGTGGCTACCACGCCTACACCTGGGATGCCGACCGCGAGGGCGGGCGAGCGCCCCACCAGAACGCGCTGGGGCTCGATTTTCGCAAGCAACTTCCGCCCTTCGCCACCATCATGACCCCGGCGATGACCAATGTGCTGACCGACAAGAACGGCAAGCGTAAAGCCGTCATGATCGTGCCGGACAAGGCCTGCGTCGTCAACCAGGGGCTGAGCTCGACCCGGGGGGGCAAAATGGCTTCCTACTTCTACAACGCCGATGGCCTCGCCAAAGAGCGTCTGCTTCATCCCCGTGTCTACTATGGTGACCAGTGGATGGACACCTCCTGGGACTACGCCTCCCAAGTTTATGGCGGCATGGTCAAAAAAATTCTGGACGAAGATGGTCCGGACGAGATCGCTGTGGCCATGTTTGACCACGGGGGGGCCGGCGGAGGTTTCGAGAACACGTGGGGCACCGGCAAGCTGATCTTCACCGGTATTCAGACCCCGACGGTGCGCATCCACAACCGTCCGGCGTACAACTCCGAATGCTTCGGCAACCGTGACATGGGCATTTTCGAGCTGAACAACAGCTACGAGGATGCCGAATTGGCGGACGTCATCTGGTCCATCGGCAACAATCCTTACGAAAACCAGACGAACTACTTCCTCGTGCACTGGCTGCCCAATCTGCAGGGCGGCACGGTGGACAAGAAGAAGAAAATGTTCCCTGGCGAACCGGTCGGTCCTGGCAAATTCATCTTCGTCGACCCGCGTCGCAATCCGTCGATTTCGATTTGTGAGGATCTGGCCAAGGATCAAGTTCTGCACTTGGCGATCAATCCCGGCAGCGATGGCGCCCTGTTCAATGGCCTGCTGACCTACATCGTCGATCAAGGCTGGATCAATAAGGACTTCATTGCCAACCACACGGAAGGTTTCGAGGCGGCTGTCAAGGCCAACGCCATGTCGCTGGACGAATGCAGTCGCATCACCGGCGTTCCGGTGGCGCAGATCAAGCAGGCTGCAGAGTGGAGCTACAAACCCAAGGCTCCGGGTAAGCAGCCACGCACCATGCATGCCTTCGAGAAAGGCATCATCTGGGGCAACAACAACTACGTCACTGAACAAGCCATCGGTGCCGTTGTCGTGGCCACGCACAATGTGGGCAGCCGACGTGGGACAGGCTGGGTGCGCATGGGCGGTCACCAGGAAGGTTACACACGGCCCCCATATCCGGAACCCAAGTCCCGCTATCCGGCCGCCGACTTTCCCATTCCGCGCCATGACAAATTGATCGAGGTTGATACTTACCTCATCAATGGCAAGGGCAAGATGATGACGTTCTGGGCGTGCAACACCTTCCAGACTACCAACAATGCCCAGGCTCTGCGCGAAGCCGTCATTCGCCGCAGTCAGATCGTCAAACAGGCCATGGGCCAGGCACGTGGCGCCACGCCCAAGGAGATGGTGGACGTGATCTACAAGGCGACGCAAAAGGGCGGGTTGTTTGTCGGGATGATGGATATCTATCCCACCATGATTGCCGAGGCGGCCCATGTGATGTTTCCGGGCGCTCTGCCGGGAGAAATGAACCACACCTCGATGAACGGTGAGCGCCGCCTGCGCATGTCCGAGAAGTTCATCGATCCCCCAGGCGAAGCCTTGCCCGACTGTCTGACCGCAGCGCGAATCGCCAACACCATTCGCGTGATGTACGAGGCCGAAGGCAATGCCAAGATGGCCAAGCGCTTCGAAGGTTTCGAGTGGACAACCCCAGAAGATGCCTTCAATGATGGATTCCGCCAGGTCGGTCGACCGGGCGCACCCAAAATCGACAGCGAGGGTTACGCCACGGGCTACATGGCCACGTATGCACTGCTTCGCAAAGCTGGCAACAACGGCGTGCAGATGCCGATCAAGCAGGTTGATGGAGACAAGCTGCTGGGTTCGCCGACGCTTTATCCCGACGACAAGTTCGACACGCCCAATGGCAAGATCCAGGTCTTTCCAGCGAAGTGGGATGGTTGGCTCAAACAGGCAGCCGAGGTCAAGGCCAAGTACAAATTCTGGATCAACAACGGCCGGCTCAATGAAGTCTGGCAGTCTTGGTACAACAACCAATACGACCCCTTCATCATGGACCGTTACCCGATGGCGGTGATCCAGATGAATCCTGCGGATATGGCGACCCTCGGCGTCAAGCCGACCGATGTGGTTGAAATCTACAACGACTACGGCACCACGATGGCAATGGCCTACCCGGAGCCGACCATCAAGCTCAACCAGTCCTTCGTCGTTTTCGGCGCGCCCAAAGGGGTCGTGGGTTCCGTCGTGACCACCGCAACGGATGTGCATTTCCTCGAGTACCACAAGGGAACCTGGGCCGACATTCGTCGGGTCGGCCCGATGCCCGACTGGAAACGTACGGTCTCGACCAAGAGCCGCATGTACGGGGTTTGAATCGCCGCCATTCTCCCAGGCCGAGAAGGCCTTGGGGGAACCGCTGTCCTCCTCCTCGGGCGGCAGTTCCTTGGGCTCCTACCCTGGAGCCCATTTTTTGAATGCGGGAGTCAGTGCATTCCATGTCAAGCCATCAAAACTGAGGAACACGATGAACAAACTTCTTTTGTGCACATTCCTGGCCCTGTTCGCAGCCCAAGCCTGGGCCGCCCCTGACATGTTGGCTCTGGCCAAGCAGAAGAACTGCCTGGGCTGCCATGCAGTGGACGCCAAGATCGTTGGCCCCGCCTACAAGGCCGTGGCCGAGAAATACGCTGGCAAGCCCGGTGCCGAGCAAATGCTGGTCAAGGCCGTGTTGCATGGCCATGTCGGCACCTGGGGTCAGGTGCCGATGCCGGCCAACACCGATGTCACCCCGGCGCAGGCCAAGCAGTTGGTCGAGTGGATTTTGAGTCTGAAGTAAGCCCGTAGGCCAGAAGGCGGAGCAGCCGAGGCCTCATTGAAAGAGGCCTCGGCTGGCGTAACCGCCCACAATCTCTCAGGGAGTTCCCGTCTTTCCACACCGCCAAGCATGCGCTACCAACTTCCTTTTGCCCGCAACATGGGCAGCAACACGGGTTTGCGCGGACAAGCCTCCCGCAAGCCTCTCGGCACGCGGGAGGATGACGTCACTGCGGTCTTCGAGGCCGCTGCCGAATTGTTCGCTGCCCTGTCATCCCCGATGCGATTGAGCATCGTCTGCCACCTGCGCGGGCAGGACATGAACGTGCAGCAGATTGCCAACCGGATCGGCAGCAGCCAGCCCAACACGTCCCTGCATTTGCGCCAACTGCACCAGATCGGCATTGTGGATCGGTCGAGGAGCGGTCAGTCGGTGACGTACCGCATCCGCAACACCTTCGTGGCCGATCTGTGCAAGATCGTTTGCCCAGGCCATTGAGGGCGCGTGCAACAGCACTTGATCAGACCTCACCGCCATGCATACCCCACCAGCCTCGCGCTCCAAACCCACACCCACGCACGAACTGCCGTTCGGGGCGACCCTGCGCAAGCTGCTCCTGATCATCCCGGCGAGCTTCGCGCTGCCCGTGATCGTCCTGCTTCTGATCGCTTCCTACCTGTCCAACACAGTGGGACCAAACCCGGATTCGTCGCCGATGTCCACCCGCGCCATCGTTCGGCGCATTGCACCAGTGGCACAACTCGTGGTCGCATCCGGCCCTCGAATGGCCGAAAAGTGGAACGCCGCCTCGCTCTCCGCGGCAGCGCCGACACCGAACGCCCAGGCCAAGACACCGGCCACCGCCCACGCACCTGTGGGCGGCACCAGCGCTTCGGCCATGCTGACCCTGGCCCGGCGGAAGAACTGCCTGACCTGCCATACCGCCGATCACAAGGTCGTCGGCCCCGCGTACGAGGCCGTGGCCGAGAAATACGCGGGCAAACCCGGTGCCGAGCAGATGCTGGTCAATGCGGTGCTGCACGGCCACGTCGGCACCTGGGGCCAGGTGCCGATGCCGGCCGAACCGGGTACCAACTCGATCGAGCTGCCCTCGGCATATTTTGACTTTCCTATGTCCAACGCCATGACTCTCGCGGAACCGATCGACTACGCCGAACTCATTTGCGAGCTCGTGCGCAAACGCCAGCAGACCTCACCCAAGCGGCTGGGCGAACCCGGCCCAGATGCCGGGCAGGTTCGCGAACTCTTCACCGCCGCTGCACAGGCGCCCGACCACGGTTTGATCCTGCCCTGGCGCTTCGTGCATGTCTCGGACGCCGGGCGCCAGCGGCTCGGCGAGGCGTTCGTGCAAGCCCTGCTCGAACGCGACCCCGACGCCACCGCGCAGCAACGCTCCGAGGCACGGGCCAAGGCTGCGCGCGCGCCCTTCCTGGCGCTGGCCATCGCCCGCCCGCACGACGATGCCAGCCCCGAGATCCCGCCGCGCGAGCGCCTGGTCTCGCTCGGCTGTGCACTGCAAAACATGCTGCTGCTGGCGCACGCCCAGGGCTTCGGCGCCGGGCTGGTCAGCGGGCAGGCGATGGAGTCGAGAGCCTTGCGCGACTTGTTCAGGCTTGCCGACAACGAACAAGCGGTTTGCTTCATCGCTGTCGGCACGGTGGCCAAAGCCAAGACCAGCCGGGTGCGCCCGTCGCCTGTCGATTTCGTCGAGACGTTGTGAAACTTTCAGTCGACGCACGGAGATTTCGATGCAGACATCACCCCGAAAAACCACCCACCAAGTCGTGTATTTCGCCCAGAGTTTTCACCGCGGCGAGCCCGACCAGCGCAGCATGGTGCTGGCCATCGGCTCCCAAGGCTATGTCGAAACCGCAGCGCGCGCGCACCGTGATTTGCATCCCGAGGACGGCGTTGCCGTCTATCGGGCACTCATGGACGAGCCCACACCGATGAGCTATCGCCTTGTGGACTACTTCAGTTCCGAGCTCGGCGAAGCCTGGCATGAGGGTTTCGCCCCGCACTACCAGCATGGATTGCTCGAGTGACGCACGCCCCGCAGATTTTTGCCAACACCCTCGCGACGACCGACCAGGCCCAAGAAGGTGACGCACTGGAGGCGGTGTTCCAGGAGGCCGCCGAACTCTTCGCAGCCCTCGCTTGCCCGACGCGGTTGCAGATCGTCTGCCAGTTGCGCCACGGCGACCAGACCGTGCATGGACTGGTTGACTGCATTGACAGTTCCCAACCCAATATCTCGGGCCATCTGCGCCTGCTCAGACAGGCCGGCATCGTGCGCCGCGAGCGTAGCGGGCGACAGGTCACGTACCGCCTGAGCAGCACACTGGCCGACGCCTTGTGCGCAGCAGTCTGCATCGTCAACTGAGATGCCGCACGCGCTGCATCCATCCCGCCCTCAGCCCCTGTATGTCCGAGCGAACCATTCCCATCGTCGATCACCGCTACGCCTCCAGCGTGCCGGCCGTTCCCGCGCACTCCCACGCGCCCGGTGCGCTGCTGGCCGACAAGTTGGGCCGGCCGCTGCACGATCTGCGCATCTCCATCACCGATCGCTGCAATTTCCGCTGCACCTATTGCATGCCGAAAGAGGCGTTCGACGCGCATTACGAATTCCTGCGCCACGCCGATCTGCTGCGCTTCGAGGAAATCGAGCGCCTGGCGCGCGTGTTCGTCAGCTTGGGCGTGCGCAAACTGCGCATCACCGGCGGTGAGCCGCTGCTGCGCAAGGGCGTGGAGGACCTGGTGGCCATGCTCGCCGCCATCCGCACGCCGGACGGCGAGCCGGTGGAACTGACCATGACCACCAACGCCTCCATCCTCGCGCGCAAGGCCGAAGCACTGGCGCGGGCCGGTTTGCACCGCGTGACCGTGAGCCTGGACGCCATTGACGACGCCGTCTTCCGCCGCATGAACGATATGGACTTCCCGCTGCAAACCGTGCTGGAAGGCATCGCCGCGGCGCAGGCCGCCGGACTGCGTCCGGTGAAGGTGAACATGGTGGTGCAGCGCGGTGTGAACGACGACCAGATTCTGCCCATGATCGAGCATTTCCGCGGCAGCGGCGTGGTGCTGCGCTTCATCGAATTCATGGACGTGGGCAACACCAACGGCTGGCGCATGGATCAGGTCCTGCCCTCGGCCGAGTTGCTGGCGCGCATTGCCCAGCGCCACCCGCTGCACGCGCTCGACCCCACCGTGCTGGGCGAAACCGCCGAGCGCTGGCTGCTGGACGACGGCAGCCTTGAAATTGGCGCCATCTCCAGCGTCACCCAGGCCTTTTGCCACGACTGCAACCGCGCCCGCTTGTCGATGGAAGGCAAGCTCTACCTTTGCCTCTTCGCCAGCCACGGCCACGACCTGCGCGCCCTGCTGCGCGGCGACGCGCAGCAGGGCATACAACAGGCGAGCGACGCCGACTTGCAGGCCGCCCTCGCCCAGGTCTGGAGCCGGCGTGACGATCGCTATTCCGAGTTGCGCGGGTTTGATGGCGCAGGCTTGCTGCAGGCCGTGCGCAAGCCCGAGATGTTTGCCATCGGAGGGTGAGCGCATGTCCGCAAGCCTGACGTTTCCTGATCTCGCCGCCGTCGTCTGTTGCGTCGGCAGCTACGACCCCGACGCCCTGCGCGTCGATCAGGTGCAGGACATCATCGCCTGTTTTGTACGCTCCGTGCGCACCGCCGAGCGCGTCGATATTCGCGCCGCGCTCGGGCGCGTGCTCGCCGCAGACGTCATCGCTCCGTTCGACGTGCCCTCGCACGACAACGCCGGCATGGACGGCTACGCGCTGCGCGGCGCCGATCTGGCGGCCGGCGGCGCGGCGGCGCCCACAGTTGTCGGCAAAGGTTTGGCCGGCCATGCCTACACCGGCGCCGTGCCGAGCGGCGCCTGCGTGCGCATCATGACCGGCGCCGTCATGCCCGAAGGCTGCGACACCGTCGTGCCGCAGGAATTCGTGCGCTTGGAAGGCGACGTCGTGCACATCCCTGCAGGCGTGCTCAAGCCAGGCGACAACGCCCGCCAGCGTGGTGAAGACCTGCGCGCCGGTCAACCCGCACTGGCTGTGGGCAAGCTGCTGCGCCCGGCCGATATCGGGCTGGTTGCATCGCTCGGCTTACCTGAAGTAATGGTGTGGCGCAAGCTGCGCGTGGCCTTCATGTCCACTGGGGATGAACTGCGCAGCCTGGGCGAGCCACCCGCGCAAGGCAGCGTGTACGACAGCAATCGCTACACCCTCTGGGCCATGCTCACGCGCCTGGGCTGCGACGTGCTCGACCTCGGCGTGGTGCGCGACGATCCCGCGCTGCTCGAAGCCGCGCTGCGCCAGGTTTGCGAAAACGCCGACGCCGTCATCACCTCCGGCGGTGTGTCGGTAGGCGAAGCCGACCATTTGCGCGCCGTCATGGCCAAACTCGGCGACGTAGCCTTCTGGCGCATCGCGATGCGCCCGGGACGTCCAATGGCTTTCGGCCGCATCGCCAGCGGGGTGCACACAGCGGTGCTGTTCGGCCTGCCGGGCAACCCGGTGGCGGTCATGGTGACCTTTTACGCCTTCGTGCGCGAGGCGCTGCTGCGCATGATGGGCGCTAGCCCCAAGCCGCAGCCACTGCTGCCGGTGCGCGCACTGCATGCGATCCGCAAGCGCCCGGGCCGCACCGAATACCAACGCGCCGTGCTCGAGGCCCAAGCGGACGGCGGCTGGGGAGCACGCACCACTGGCGATCAGGGCTCTGGCATCCTACGCTCGATGAGCGCGGCACACGGCCTGCTGGTGCTGCCCCACGACCAGGGTGGCATCGACGCCGGGAAGATGGTCGATTTCCTGCCGTTCGAAGGGCTGGTGTGATGCGAATCTTGCAAACGCGTCGCGGCCAGCGTCTCGTGGAATCGGTGTCCGTTTGGCTGTGGGCGAGACAAGAGGGTTTCCCGCGGACAAGATCGCGCGTCGAGCGTGTCCTGGGGCAAACATGCGGAGGCGACGGATGAAACCGACCCACCAGGAACAGCTTGCACTCGAGGTGATGTTGGCTCTGGCCAGGGCGCGCAGTGGGTCCACCAGCGTGCGGGATCTCGGAGCGGCGCTGCAGATGGCCCCGTCCACCCTGAAAACCTTGTTCGAGCGCTTGATGGACGCAGGACTGCTGCGCTGCAAGTCCGCCCCTGATGATTGTTATGGGCTGGCACGCGCGCCACGTTGGATCACCGCGGCGGATATCGTCCTGGCGAGCCAACAAGGGCCTGGTGAGGCCGCCCATGGCCGGCTGATCGGAGCGCGGAACCGGGCCAGCCTGGAGGCCACCGCCTTGCGGGCACTCGAGACGGCCTTGAATCGCTGCAGCCTGGAGTTTTTACAAGCGATCACGCTGCAGGATCTTGCTCGGGGTGCGCCATGTTGCGGGAAGACGCGTTCCCATGCGCTGCAGGCTGTGCCAAGGCATCGCCGCTTTGTCGCAAGCCAACCCGGAGCGCGAACGTGATGAGCCGACAGCACGAGAGTGAGGGCGTACGCAAGGGTTGCGCCCAATGCCACCAATGCGCAATACGCGCACAGTGCATCTTCAAGCATTGGCCCCTGGAGGAGCTGAACGCTGTTGCCGAGAATATTGACGACGTGCAATACGGCCCACGGCAAGTACTCTACGAGCCTGGGAAGCGCGGCGACCATGTTTACGTGATCCGCACCGATCTCGTCACGCTGGCTTGCATCGAACCCGACGGCCAGCGCCGGATCTCCCGGGTCGCCAAACGCGGGGACGTGATCGGACTGGAGAGTCTGGTCACCCAGCCCTTTCTGCATCGGGCTTCGTCCGTCAAAACCGTGCGGGTCTGCCGCATCCCCATCACACGGCTCCAGGACAAGGACGCAGGGCGGTGCGATGGGGGTCTGGACATGATGGAGCGTTGGCATCGCGCCCTGCAGCAGGCGGACGACTGGTCCTGCCTCTACGGGGGGCAGCGCCCCGTTGTGCCCCGGATGGCGCAATTGATCTTGGCGCTGACGGATCCGCCGTGGAGCGAGACGCTGTTGCTGCCCAAGCTGGACGATCTGGCTGCCCTGCTCGGCGTGGCGATGGAGTCGGCCAGCAGAGCCTTGTCTCAACTCAGGCAGCGCGGTTGGCTTGTGCGGCTGGGGCACGGCCGCTACGCCATCGAACGCGATGCGCTGGATGCCTATGTGCAGGTCCGAAAGCCGCTTTCGGCCCGGCAGCGCCGCGCGGGTATTGCGTCTGGCGCCAAGAGGCCGCAAGCTGAAGCGGGCTCTACTCCGGCCACGCAGGCATCATCCCTGCCCACCGTTCCTCACCGCCGGTCCGGCGGTCAATTTGTCGGCATGGATCATGCACCCGTGCAGAACCGGCATCTGCCTTGATTTCCTTATCCTGGAGGTTCCCATGAACATCACGGTTCGATACTTTGCCCATGTGCGCGAGTGCCTCGGCACGGGCCGGGAAGACCATGAACTGCCGGAGCAGATTCGCACCCTGGGTGAGATGCGCGCCTGGCTGATGACACGCAGTGAGCGCCACGCAGAGGCGCTGGATTCCGCGCGGCCCTTGCGCATGGCCTGCAACCAGACGATGGGGGATACTCAGACCGAGCTGCAGGCCGGATGCGAAGTGGCATTTTTCCCGCCGGTCACCGGGGGGTGAGGCCGTGAACACCCTTCGCATCCAGTCTGAAGTCTTCGATGCCGGCGCTGAGCTGCGCGCATTGCGCGAGACCCGACGCGACATCGGCGCGGTGGTCTGCTTCGAGGGCGTGTGCCGCGACAGTCATCCGGAACAGGGTGCAGCGTCGGCCGACGTGCAGGCGATGGAACTCGAGCACTATCCGGGAATGACCGAGCAATCCATCGCGGCGATGGTGGCCGAGGCGCAAAGCCGCTGGTCCTTGCTCGGCGTCACCGTGATCCATCGCGTCGGCCGTTTGTTGCCTGGGGACCCGATCGTCCTCGTGCTGGTGGCCAGCGTGCATCGCGCTGCGGCATTTTGCGCCGGGGAATTCTTGATGGACTATGTCAAAACGCAAGCCCCGTTCTGGAAAAAGGAAACCACAACGCTGGGCCCGGCTTGGGTCGATGCCCGCGAAAGCGATGACACGGCACTGCAACGCTGGGGGATCGACGCGCGGAATGCATCGACAGGTCACCGTGCCAATGCGCAAAATATCGAGCAGGGCGCAGCGCCTGGATCACGACATGAGTGACGCAAATGGCCCTCGATCTTGTCCTGAAGCGTCGTGAAAGATGTTTGACCGGTTTCCGATGCGATCGGCCCTGAGCATTCTTCGACTCGATCCGTCTCGCCAAGCTACGGGATCGACCCGATTGTCGATTGGGCCGAGAAACCAGCCGAGCGATGATGGCCCGGCAGCTTGGAACGTCGAAACACCGGGGGGCGTGTGATGTGCAGGAAGAAGCGCAGCGATATCGACGAAACATTGGATCGCGCTCTTCGGCGCAGCACTTGGTCGCCCGACCACCCGGAAGCCGTTGATCCCGACCATTCGGGAGGGCGTCACCGGTGGGCCCGATGGGCGCATGGCCTGATGCGCTGGCTCCGTACCCGGCATGCTTCCAGCGGCCGTGTTGCAAGCCGAAAATGAAATGCACCCATTCGCCCGCCTTGCCATTCCAATGATGAAGGACGCGCAGCCTCCCGTTCTCCACTCGCGGTGATCCATGTCCATCGAACTCTACAAAGATCCGAACCACGCCTGCGTGATGTTCACCGACCTCGTGCCCGAAGAGGCCGAGGCGGTGCAGGCCAACCAGTTCCTGATCGTCGACCATGGTGAGGGCGTCATTCTCGACCCCGGCGGCAACATGACGTACAACGAGCTGAGCCTGGCCATGCGCAAGACCATCGCGCCGCACAAGCTCGACTACATCCTGGCCTCGCACGCCGACCCCGACATCATCGCCTCGCTGGACCGCTGGATGACCTCGACCCAGGCCAAGCTGGTCATCTCCAGGCTGTGGGCGCGCTTCGCGCCGCATTTCTGCAAGCTCGGCAAGACGGACGACCGCGTCATCGCCGTTCCCGACGAGGGCGGACGGCTGCGCTTCGGTCGTACCGAACTCTGGCTGCTGCCAGCGCATTTCATGCATGCCGAAGGCAATTTCCAGTTCTACGATCCGGTGAGCAAGATCCTATTCTCGGGCGACCTGGGCGTATCGCTCGTCAGCGGGGAGAAAGCTTCGCACTTCCTGGAAAGTCTGACCCCCATGCCGCCGGGCATGGAAGCCTTCCACCGCCGCTATATGGTGAGCAACAAGATTCTGAAGCTGTGGGTGCGTATGGTGCGCGAACTCGACATCGGCATGATCGTGCCGCAGCACGGCGCGCCGATGAAGGGAGCCGCGATCGTCCAGTTGCTGGACTGGCTGGACGAACTGGCTTGCGGCATCGACCTGATGAGTGCCGCTCACTACCAGATTCCTAAACTGGAATTGAGCCCCTTGATTCGTCTGGGTTCATAGGCAAAATCAGAGAGCGAAGACGTCGAACTTGGGTGCACACATTCCTCGACGCGTTGGCCTATCACGGGAGGTCATTGCACCATCGACCTCGCTAACAGCCCCTCTGAGCCATTTCATCGTCGCGGGATCTGCAGGACAGCAAACTGGCGTTCTGGCATGCACGCGTACATGGGGGAGGGGCAGGATGCCGCGAGCAAGGAACTGACACGGCTGTTGGTTGAACAGGTGGGTTTTGAGGCAGTCGATGGAGGTCGAGGACCCACTCAAGGATCCGACTGATCCAGTCTTGAGCTTCATTGGGCTCATTGCTGAGCGGGTCATTCCTCAGGCATGTTCACCAGCAATCTGCTTGGAATGGGTCGTCGTTTGACGACCAATGTCGCTGCCCAGGATATGGAGCTTTTCCAGAACGTCTGCTTGAGCGTCCAACAGCGTGGTCGACAATCGGATCACCTCGGCGCGGTGATTGCTTTGGGCCGATTGCAAGATCTGGCGCGCTACGGTATGGAGCTGGGCATGGATGGGCTCGATTGCGCGGAAGGCCGCGAGATCTCCGAACGTCGCCTTGCCTTGCGCGTCATACCATTGACCAAACGCACACTGGTGATGATTGGACACGTCCTCTGTTGGCATGGTGGACGGGCTCCGATCGGCTTCGGCCAGAATCTTGACAACGAAGTTTTTGTGATCATCCTCCGCAGCCTTGAGCAGCATTTGCGTGGCGAGCCTTTGCATGTCTCGGACCTGACCCTGCAACTTGGACACGATGACATCAACGGCCGCCAGCTCCTTCCTGGACTGGCTGCTGGCGCTTCCGATGCGGTGTACCTGCCCGGCCATGGTTTCGGTGTTGGTTTCAATGCGGACGGTGGCATCCTGCACCTGGCGCGCGAGGTTGCGAACCTCATCAGCCACCACTGCAAAGCCGCGTCCGGCCTCGCCGGCGCGTGCTGCCTCGATAGCGGCGTTCAATGCCAGCAGATTGGTCTGATAGGAAATTTTGCGAATATCGTGAACCAAAAGAGCGATGGACTTCATCTGGTCGTTCAGCTCGGTGACCGAGCGCTCGTTGTCCATCATCACCGCATCCACCTTGCGGATGGCTTGGTCGACCGCTTGCATCGACTCACCAACTTCCGACTCGGCACGGGAGAGCGCTCCCAAGGTTGCCTTGAGTCGCTCGTTGAGCTGCACGGCTTCACGTCGGGCAGAGATATTGCGCAAACTGGCATGCAGGCAGCAGACTTGGCTCTGCGGGTCGCGAACGACCGCAATCACGACGGAAAACAGGAAAGTCCCGATTTCCACTTGCTGGCGAAGAGCGTCACGAGTTCCGCTGGCCACGTCCCGCAAGGCCATGCGCATCTCATCTCCCCTGCCGCAGATCGGCCACAAAGGGGCGCCGATGACCTGACGCGGTTCAATCCCACCGAGTGCGGGTTTGAACATGTCGGCGAAACGCTCGAATGTGCTTTGCGCCGTGGGATTGGCATAGAAAATGGGAAAGTCCCCTTCGGCATCGGCCAGAAGATCCAGCGTTTCCAGGCTCTGCAAGGCTTGTTCGAGAAAATGGCGTGTGGTGTGATCCATGACAAAGATTTCGGGGGCAGTGGTCGAATCAATCGGGGACGATATTCTCGGCCGTCGATCGGCCCACCCACCCCGCCGTCTCTCGGTGTCCGGTGGCCGCAGCGGTCGCACGCGCAAGATCGCGCAGTCTGTCCAGACTCGCCAGAAACCTCATCCACACATCATGGTGACAGCCCCCTGAGTTGGCATGTAGGCCTCTCAACATGTCTGCCTGCTGTCTGAGTTCGCTGACGGCTTCAATCAGGGGCAAGGTGTCGATCTCGCAGCCTAGAGAGGCATGCCGGATGTACTCGCTGACGGTCAGGCTGTGAGACGAGGCGAGATTGATCAGTCTCTGGTGATCGGAGGCTTCCAGTTGGATCGTAAATCGGCGTGGTCGCCGCACATCACCTCGAGACACGATTGTTCTTGTACCTGTCCTCTGGCTTGCCCGTCAGATTCTTGGAGGGTCGATTTTGTGGCGGAGCCAACGACGCAAGCATGAAGTCCACGGCAGCCTTCACATCGGCGTCGCTGGCATGGGATCCGCCGCGTGGCGGCATCACGCCCGCACTGCCGGAGTAGCCGTGGATGGCGTGCTCATCAAGAACATCGATACCCTTGGCGAGATGCGGTTGCCAACTCCATGCGTCCCCAAGCTTGGGAGCGCCGGAGTGCTGGGCAAATTGGATGGCCTGTTGCAAAGACGTCAATTTCGAATCGACCCATGGCCGATCCGACGCCACGGGGCCGTGGCAGGCGCTACACACCTGTTTGTACAAAGCCGCGCCGCGCGCAAGGACCTTTTCGCTCGCGTTGACATGAATCGTGACCGACGCTGTACTCGCCGACTTGGAGGGGACTTGGGTCGCCGGTTCCCCTGCCGCAGATGCCTGCATCAGAGCGAGCAGGGAAACGGCAGCCACAGCAAACGAAGACGAAAAACAAACTCTCATCCTGAAGACATCGCGCAATGATGGACTCATTGGGTTTGCAGACGGTTTTGCCGTGATCTCAATTTTGTGCGCTGGATGTTTTGGGCGACATTTTCGGAGTGGCTGTGAAAAATGCAAATGCCGCGATGAATAATGAAAAACCAAGTGCCAGGAATGGAAGATTGTGGGTCATTCCGTGCATCCATCCCCCAGACCAACTCAGAGTCGCACCTAAAAAGATGGCAAACCCGACGAGAAGACTGATCATTCCATAAAGATGATGTTTTTTCAAAATAAATCTCCTTGAACAAGTTTCAAAAAGGTTTTCCCTGCCCCTGGGATAAACCGGCGAATTGAGCCCGTGGTGGTCCCGCCTTCGCCCTGGCCTTTGCCGAAGATTCCATGGACTCGACGCAAGGAAGCGCTCTGGGCCACGCAACCTGGCGCGCCTGTGGCAACCCACCCCATACGTCGTTGAGGATTCATGGCTTGCCCTCATGCATCCTCGTGCAAGACTTTATTGGGCCACACCGACTCCAGCTATTAGGGAAAGTCTGCATAAGCCGTGGCTGATATTGGGGCAACATACACGGTTGATCTTGCTGCGTCACAAACGCATGGGAAAGGGGGCGGCCTCAAATCTGAAGTGCAACACCCCAAGCCTGGGTGGCTTCAAGAGCGCAAAAACCACGTCGTACCCGTGCGCCTGCGACGGACTCGTTTACTCAGACAAGTATCGGAACGATGCATCATGGAGTTTGCCCGGACAAACGATGGGATTTTCCAGCCGGGCTGATCGTGCCGAACACATATTCTTGACTTGAATCAAGATCGCTGCATTTGAAAATACTTAGCGTGGAAAATGGAAACGCGTCGGTCGTTTGCCATAGTTGGTCAGATCCCTCCGAACAATCGATCCCGCTTCCCCGTCAATCATGTCGAGACATCACCCATGGACGTCCAAGGCAAACGCCACATTCCCCTGACTCCTGCGCAAACCTGGGAGGCGCTCAACGCGACCCGGATGCTGAAGGCGTGCATTCCAGGTTGCGAGTGGGTGACGCAGACTGGCGAGGGGCAGTTCGAAGTCGTGCAGGTGCTCGATATCGCCGGCTACAAGACGCGTTTCTCCAGTACGCTGACGCTCGAGGACGTGAACCCGCCGCACAGCTATGTGCTGCGCTTCGAAGGCAATGGCGGCAATGCCGGTTTCGGCATCGGCCGCGCGCTCATCGCGCTGCAGCCCAGCGACGGCGGGACGCGGATGAACTATCAGGCCAGCGCCGAGGTGGGCGGCGCCATCGCGCAGATGGGACAGAGTGCGGTGGATCAGGCCGTCAAGGGCTTGATCGAGGAGTTCTTCAACCGCTTCGAGCGCAATGTGCGCGGCGAGGCGGCCGGCCAGACCCCGGGCAGCATGGTCGAGCGCCTGTGGTTCATGATGCCGCCCTGGGCCTGGGCCATTTCCACGCTGGTGGCCGTGTTCATCCTCTACTGGGGCGTCATGCAGTCGTGAACGCGCAGGCGATATCCGCCGCAGACCGCGAGCCAACCTCTGGACCCTTGATCGTGGCCTGCCTGTGTGCGCAGTGGTGCGTCGCGTGCAACCTGTGGCAGGCCAATTTCCGGGCATTGGCGCAGCGCATCCCACGAGCCAGGATGCTGTGGGTGGATGTGGAGGATGCGCATGCCGTGCTGGGCGACTACGAGGTGGAGAACTTTCCCACCCTCATCGTGCAGCGGGGCCCTTGGCTGCTGCATGGAGGCCCGCTGCCACCGCAGATTGGAGTGTGGATGCGTCTGGTCGAGGAATTCGTCCGCCTGTCCGCGGATGAGGCAGCGGCAGTGGCGGCCAAGCTGGCACAAACGCAACCCGAGCTGCCCGATCTTCGAGCTTTCGCGGAATAGGTTTCGCGCGTGGCAATGTCACTGTTCTCGGCATCGCCGATCGATGATGAGAACGGGTCTGGCTGTGCAACGCATGTTGCCATGGACCCGCTTCGTATCCTGGCACGTGCGATGAACGCTTCAAGCCAGACTCAGACGCAGTGCGAGCGCGGTCAGCGTGATCAGCAGGACGGGCACGGTCAGCAGGACACCCACCTTGAAGTAGTACCCCCAACCGATGGTCATGCCCTTGCGCGCGAGCACGTGCAGCCAGAGCAAGGTGGCCAGACTGCCGATGGGCGTGAACTTCGGCCCCAGATCACAGCCGATGACATTGGCATAGATCATGGCCTCGCGCACCGTGCCAGTGGCGTTCGTCGTCGCAACGGAGAGCGCACCCACAAGGACCGTTGGCATGTTGTTCATCACCGAGGAGAGGAATGCCGTCAGCACGCCCGTGCCAAACGCCGCGCCCCAGACACCATAGTTGGCGAAAACATTCAGCAGGTCCGCCAGATACCCAGTGATTCCGGCGTTGCGCAGGCCATACACCACCAGATACATCCCCAGCGAGAAAATGACGATCTGCCAGGGTGCTTCGCGCAACACCTTCCGGGTGCTGATGACATGGCCGCGCGCAGCCACGCCGAGGAGCAGCAGCGCACCGAAGACCGCGACGGCGCTGACCGGCACACCTAGCGGTTCAAGACCAAAGTACCCGAGCAGCAGGAGCGCCAGCACCACCCACCCGATGCGGAACGTGGCCGGATCGTGAATGGCCTCCTGCGGCTGTTTGAGCTGCGCCATGTCGTATTGGGCGGGGATGCTGGGCCGGAAATAGAGCAGCAGCACGACCAAGCTGGCGGCGATCGCGGCGATATCCACCGGGACCATGATCGCGGCGTATGCGTTGAAGCCGATGTTGAAGAAATTGGCCGAGACGATATTGACCAGGTTGGACACCATCAACGGCAGGCTGGATGTATCGGCGATGAAGCCGGCGGCCATGACGAAAGCCAGTGTTGCCGCCGGACTGAACCCGAGCGCCAGCAGCATCGCCATCACGATCGGCGTCAGAATCAGCGCTGCGCCGTCATTGGCGAACAAGGCCGCCACGGCTGCGCCCAGCAGGACCAGGAAGGCGAAGAGTCCGCGCCCGTTGCCGCGCCCCCAACGTGCCACACGCAGCGCCGCCCACTCGAAAAAGCCGGCTTCATCGAGCAACAGGCTGATGATGATGGTGGCGACGAAAGTAATGGTGGCGTTCCAAACGATGTGCCAAACCGCCGGAATATCGGCGAGATGAATCACGCCGGTCAGAAGGGCGGCAATGGCGCCGAAAGTCGCGCTCCAGCCGATGCCCAGCCCGCGCGGTTGCCAGATCACCAAGACGAGCGTGGCGATGAAGATCAGCAGTGCGATCAGCATCGGCTCAGTTCTTGCGCATGGGGTTGAAGGCATCCGGGCCGCTGTTGGCCAGGCGCTTGACCAGATCGAAGCGCGAGATCATGCCGACCAGCCGTTCGTGCTCGATCACCGGCAGGGACTTGATGCTGTGATCCACCAGCAGACGCGCGGCCACGGTGACATGGTCTTCGGGTGCCACGGTGAGGACTTCCCGCGTCATGACCTGCGCGGCCGTGCGGCCCTCGGCCTTGTCCGGCTCCGGCGTACGCCGGCGAAACACGGAGCGGTAGAAGTTCTCCTTCCAGACCGATTCGCGCGGCTCCAACCGCTCGTCGGCCGCACGATGCACCAGGTCGCCCTCGGTCACGAGGCCGAGCAGGTGTCCCTCGGCATCGGTCACCGGAACGCCGTTGATGCGGTGCTCGATCAAGATGCGGGCGATCTCCGCCACGGGCGTCTCCGGTGCGATCCGGATCGGGTTCGGGGTCATCAGGTCACGGACTTTCATGCTGTGTTCCTTTCTCAAGATTTGTGGGTCGATCGGCGGTGAACGACTTGTCAGCACCGGTTTTCACCGCGCTCATCCAGGCCTGCGCCCCCATCTGCACCGGGTCCCAGGGGCTGCTGAACGGAGGTGTGTAGCTGAGATCGAGATCGTTCAAGTCTTCGACGCCCATGCCGTGGAACAGGGCTGCTGCGAACACGTCGATGCGTTTCGACACCTCCGAACGCCAGTGGCCGAGGATCTGCGCGCCGAGGAGACGACCAGTGCGGCGATCGCCGGTCACCCGGATGCGGAGCTTATGCGCGCCTGGGTAATAGGCCTTGTGATCCCAGGTTTCGATCTCGAGGGTGACGGGATCGAAGCCGGCCGTGCGCGCCTCAGCTTCGCACAAGCCCGTCCGTGCGATCGCCAACTCGAACACCTTCACGGTCTGGCTGCCGACCGAGCCCGCGAAAGAGCGCTCTCCGCCCACCGCGTTCTCGCCGGCCACACGGCCCTGTTTGTGCGCGGTCGTCCCAAGCGGCAGGTACACCGGTCGCTGGAGGATCCGATGCCAGGTCTCGACGCAGTCGCCGGCGGCCCCGATGCCGGGGATCGTGGTTTCCATGCGCTGCGTGACGCGGATGGCGCCCGAGGGCCCCAGTGCAATCCCAGCCGTGGCGGCAAGGGTGGTGTCAGGGCGCACGCCGGTGGCGACCAGCACCAGATCGGCAGTGGCGGCAAACCCGCCCGAACCCGACACCGTAAGACCGCGCCGGTTGCCGGCGGCTTCGATGCGCTCGACGGTGCAACCGGCTACGACCCGCACGCCATGGCGTGACAACTCCTCCCCGATCAGTCTGCCGAACGACGGATCGACGCTTGGGAACACGGGATCGGTATGGCTCACGAGTGTGACATCGATCCCCCGATGCCGCAGCGCGTCGGCCATCTCCACGCCGATATAGCCCGCGCCGACGATGAGGGCCGAACGCGCTTCGCCCGTCGTGAGATGGTGATGGACCGCGAAGCTGTCCGCCATGGTGTGCAGGCCATAAACGCCGGGGAGATCGAGGCCGGGTAACCCTTGGGGACGGACTGGGACGGCACCGGTGGCGATGATCAGGTGGTCATAGCGCATCGTCTCCGCACGGCCGTTCGCCCCGCGCACGACATCGACCCTCTTTCCCGCGGGATGAATCGACACGACCCGACGGTTCGTCAGGATGTCGATGCCGTCGAACGCGGTGCGATGGGCGAGTTGCCGGTGATCCGGCGTCTCGCCGCTGAGGTAGAAGGGCAGGCCGCAGATGCTGTAGTTCGGGTACGCGTCGGCCAACAGGACGGATATCTCGGCTCGGGGATCGATCTCGTGAGCCCGCAATGCCGCGCTGATGCCCGCATCGCTGCCGCCGATGATGAGCAGGCGCGTCATACTTGTTCCTTTTCCAGGTTTGGCGCCGGAGAGAATCGCCTCGTGCTCCGCCGCTGGCGATCCGGAGCGATGCATACGCGATGAGGGGTCACGCCCTGTTTTCTGTACGTTGTTGGCCCAGATCACGCAACTGGGTTTGCAGCGACATGCGGTCGATCTTGTCGATAGGCAGGGCGAGGAGCGGACGGATGCGAGAGGCGATTTGGAAGTGCACGTTGGCGAAGGCCTTGAGTTGACGCTCACGATCCCCGACAACCGCGGCTGGATCAGCGAAACCCCAGTGGGCGGTGATGGGTTGACCCGGCCATGCGGGACAGGCTTCGCCAGCCGCCTGATTGCAGACTGTAAAAATGAAATCCATCGACGGCGCATCCGGCGCCGCAAACTCCGTCCAGCTCTTGCTGCGCAAGCCGTGAAGGTCATAGTGCTGACCGGCGAGCACTTCGAGCGTGAGCGGATGCACTTCGCCGCGAGGATGACTACCCGCGCTGTACGCCTTGAACCGATCTCGACCGAGATGGTTCAAGATGACTTCCGCCATGATGCTGCGCGCGGAATTGCCGGTGCAGATGAACAGCGCGTTGTAGATTTTTGCGGCCATGTCAAGCTCTTTCGGTGATGAGGCTGGGGCGGGCAGTCAGTTCCAGCAGGCGATCGACGCCGACGGGCTCTTCTTTCAGCAGCGGCACGACCGCGTAGCGCCGGGCATGGCGGGTCGCGACGGCGTCGATTTCCCGCAGTTCGTGGCTGGCACGCTGACGCAGCAAGGGCGAGTTCGGCGCGGCCGCCGCGATGCTGTTGTTGATGATCCAGGCCCAGGGCTCGATCCCGGCGCGGCGCAGGTCGGCCTGCAGGTTTGCCGCCTCCAGCACCGGGGTGGTTTCGGCCAACGCCACGATCAGCACCTTGGTCTGCCTGGGGTCCTGCAACTGCATCATCGGGGTGGTGTAGTGCAGCCCGGTGCCGGCCATCTGGCGGGCGATTTCTCGGTGATAGGCGCCTGTCGCGTCGAGCAGCAGCAAGGTGTGGCCGGTCGGTGCCGTGTCCATCACCACGAACTTCCTGCCTGCCTCGCGGATGATGTGCGAGAAGGCCTGGAACACCGCGATTTCCTCGGTGCAGGGCGAGCGCAGGTCCTCGTCCAGCAGCGCCCGGCCTTCCGCATCGAGCCGCGCGCCCTTGGTGGCCAATATGTGCTGCCGGTAGCGCTCGGTTTCGATGTGCGGGTCGATCCGGCTGACCGTGAGGTTGTCCAGCGCGCCGCTCAGCGTCTCAGACAAATGCGCTGCCGGGTCGGACGTGGTGAGATGAACCGGCAGGCCGCGATGGGACAGTTCGGCCGCGATGGCGGCGGCCAGGGTGGTCTTGCCTACGCCGCCCTTGCCCATCAGCATCACCAGGCCGCGGCCGTCTTCGGCGATGCCATCGACCAAGGCGGACAGACTGGGGGCATCAAGTACGAGTACGGCCGGAGCCGCATGGGTGCTGGGCGCTTGCGAGGCCGTCGTGACCAGCAACTGGCGCAAGGCATCCAGGCCGACCAGGTTGAAGGGCTTGAGTGCGACCCGATCGCGGGGCAGAGTTTTGAGCACCTCAGGGATTGCGTCCAATGCGGTCCGTTCGTGCGCGCAGATGGCTGCGGCCAGAGGGTCGTGCGCGGCTTCTTCCGGCGGCAGGACGCCGTTGATCACCAGATACTGCTGCGACAGGCCAATGCCGGCGAGTTCCTCATGGGTGCGTGCAACCTCCCGCAAGGCGGCTGGCTGGGCGCGGGCCACCAGAATCAAGCGGGTACGCTGGGCATCGGCCAAAGCCTCCACGGCCGCCTTGTATTGGGCGCGCTGCTTGCCCAGTCCGGCCAATGGGCCGAGGCAGGAGGCATCGCCCTTGTCCGCTTCAAGGAAATCACTCCATGCGCCGGGCAATTGCAACAGCCGGATGGTATGGCCGGTCGGGGCCGTATCAAAAATGATGTGGTCGTAGTCAGCGGTCAGAGCCGAGTCGGTGAGCAACGCGGTGAATTCGTCGAAGGCGGCGATTTCGGTGGTGCAGGCGCCGGAGAGCTGTTCCTCGATGCCGTTGACGATGTCGTCCGGCAGCGTCCCGCGCACCGGGCCGACGATGCGCTCCCGGTACTGCTGCGCCGCTTGCTGCGGGTCGATTTCGAGAGCCGACAGGCCGGGCACACCATGGATGCGCGTGATCGTGTTGCCGATGGCCTGGCCGAACACCTGGCCAATGTTGGACGCTGGATCGGTACTGACCAGCAGCACCTGTTTGCCTTGCCCGGCAAGTTGCATGGCGGTGGCGCAGGACAGCGATGTCTTGCCCACGCCGCCTTTGCCGGTGAAAAAGAAAAAGCGCGGCGGCTGTTCGAGAAATTTCATGACGGTATTTCCCGCGTTCAGCAGCAGTCTTGCGCGGCTTTCGACTCTGCTGCCGGTTGTGAAATGCCTGCCCAGCGAGCCAGCTCCATACGGTTGGGGTAGCGGCCCGCCAATGCCACTGCACCGTCCACCAGAACCAGGGGCAGGGCTTCCTGGCCGGAGCGTTCCAGGAACGCTTTGACCGTCGGGTTTTCGGCGAATGCCAGCGGTTGCCGGGCCAGATTGAAACGCTCGATCTGCGCACCGTTTTGCTTGGCCCAATCGGCGTCCGCCGAAAAGCTGACCAGACTTTGATCGACCTCCACGCCGCACACGCCAGTGCTGCAGCACAGGGCCGGGTCATAGACTTGAATGGCTTTCATTATGAATCTCCATCAATGGTTGAAATTTGTGTCACAAAAAAGGCGTACCGATTCGATCTAGATGCGTCTTCAAGCATGCAGGATCGCTCTTCAACTCCGTCAGCGGCAGGGAGAGGAAGGCCTCGATGCGGGTGCGCAGGATGCGATAGGCTGTCATGAAGGCAGCATTGATGGCCTCGTCGTCCCCAGTTGCATGCGCAGGGTCTTCGACACCCCAATGCGCGCGCAGGACCGGGCCAAGATAGGCCGGGCAGGCTTCGCCTGCGGCGCTGGAGCAGACGGTGATCACGATGTCCGGGGTTTTGGGCAAGTCGTCCCAGGACTTGCTGGAGAGTCCAACGGCCGGGATGCCTTCCCGCTCCAGCAAGGCCAGCGAGCGCGGATGCACCTGCCCGGTTGGATGGTTGCCCGCGCTCATCGCCATCCAGCCGGCGGGAGCCAGGTGGTTGAACGTGGCTTCGGCCAGAATCGAGCGGCAGGAGTTCCCTGTGCAGAGAAAGAGGATGTTCATGGCTCAGGTTTCGACTAGGGTTGGCGAAGCTGTCGGCAGTGCCGTGTCGCAGTAGGTTGAAGCGCTGCTCAAGCCCGGACATTGCCCCGGGCGCCCGGAGCAGCACTCCTCGGTGAGATAGGCGATCAGATCCAGCATCAATGGAATGTTCGCCCGATAGCGCAGGTAGCGCCCCTCCTGTTCCACAGTGAGAAGGCGGGCCTGGGTCAGGGCCTTCAAATGGAAGGAGAGGTTGGTCGGCGGCACGTCAAGGGTGATCGCGATCTCGCCAGCCACCAAGCCCTCAGGCCCCTTTTTGACAAGCAGCCGATACACGTCCAACCGCACACCTGACGAGAGCGATTCGAAGATTGAAGTTGCGGATATTTTTTCCATTTTTCAAGTCTACAACAATGATTGAATTCATGCCTTGTGCTGTACGCATGCAGACATATGAATGACATGCAGTTGCTTTAGCAAGAGTCAACAATCACGAAATTGTCACATCGTGAGCCTAGTGTGAAAGGCCCTGCTGCATTGCATAACAGGGGCCGAGACTTTCCTGTGCCGTCCTTCGACCCGACCGTTGCGATGGTGCCGAGCGTTTCTGGCCAATTCGTAGCGCGCGTGCCAAAATCCATCCACGCCAAGCTCTCTCGTGCCCAAGCCGAGGGCGTGCCTTATTGAGCCGGCATCAACGAACTTGAATCAAGCCGCATAACGAACCGGTCCATGTTCGAAGTATTTGCGAATCCGCTCAGGCTGACGTTGCACGCTGCGCAGGTGGCGTGCGGTGGCCTTGACCAGTTGCAGCTTCGTGCGCGCCGGGGCCAGAGTCGTCACCGCTTGCTTGATGTCGGCGTTGGCCATCTCGTCGGGGTTGAGTTCGGGGCTGTAGCTGGGCAGGTAGAACACCTCGATCGCATCGGCGTGCTCGGCCAGCCAAGCTTTCACGGGCTTGGCGTGATGCACCCGCAGGTTGTCCAGGATCAGGAACAACTTCTTGCTCGCCCTTTTGATCAGCCGGCGCAGGAAGTCGATCAGGATGTCCGTGTTGAGCGCGCCGTCGAAAATGCGCCAGCGCATCTGCCCCTTGTTGGTCACGGTGGAGATCACCGACAGGCCGTGGCGCTTGTTGTTGACGCGGATCACCGGCGTTTGCCCCTTGGGCGCGAAGCCGCGACCCCGTACGTCGTCGCTGCGCAGCCCGCTCTCGTCGCCCCAGTGAATCTCCGCACCTTCGGACTTGGCCTTCGCGGCGATGACCGGGTAGTCCTCCTCGAGCCACTTCTTGACCGCCGCGGGCGACTGCTCGTACGCCTTTTTCATCGGCTTTTGCGGCGTGAAGCCCCAGCGCGCCAGGTACAGGCCCATCGTGCGCACCGCCAACCGGATGCCAAAGCGCTGCTCGATGAGCTGCGCGACCGCCGTGCGGGTCCACAGCGCGTAGGGCATCTTCAACGGGTCAGGCGTCTTGTCGGTGATGAGCTTGCGCACCGTCGCCTCCTGTGCCGCGTCCAGCAGCCGGCCATCGCCGCTCTTGCGCCCACTGGGTGCGTCGCGCAAGGCCTTCGCGCCCGCCGCTTCGTGGCGCTTGCAGATGTCGAACACACCGGTGCGGCTCAACCCAGTCTGCGCCGCAATCTCGTCGTAGGTCCGGCCCGCTTTGCGTAGGCGGATGACCTGCACGCGTCTCTCGTGTCGCGCGTCGCGCGACAGCGATCTCATGTCAGTTGCTTCCATCACACCAACATGATGGCGCATGCGAATACTTCAAGTTAAATACTTCCGAATCAATAATGCGTTGGCCTTGGTCGCGGAGGGCCTGGGGACGCGTGATCCTCATCCCTGAACGCTGTCTGTTCCCGGCGGTCCGCTTGGGATCGTCTCAGAAACGGATCGCAAAGTGCGTTCAGCGTATGTCCTCTTTCCCTGCCCTACCCTGGGCTCATCCCCGTACCCCACCCGTCTGCCTCCACTTCAGCTTCCACTGTCGAATCTTCCAAATCTGCATCCCTGGACGCTGCGCTGGCCCAAACCCGGGCGTTCAACCGCCTGCGTAACCTCGCGGAGAAAGCCGCCAAGGATGCCGGATTGCAGGTTCTGCGCCCGGTGGCGCAGACCTATCTGGCCGGCTTGCCGGTGCTGAAACTGCAAGCGGCTGAGGATGACCAGCCCGGTCGTGCGCCCTATTTGCTGCCGTTGGCGGCGGACATTCACACCCAGTTCGCGCGGTGGATGCGCGCCCAGCCTGCAAGCCAAACCCTCTCGGGCACGGCTTTGCATCCGTTGTCCAAGCAACTGCTGTATCCGCATCTCTCCTCGCCAGCGTACAGGCGGGTGGTTTGGGTGCGCACCTGCGGGTCAACCTGGATGGCTCGCCCGCAGGGGCCATCACCCCGGGGCGCCGGGACGCGGCCCGGCAACGCCTGGCCCGCCAGCCTTGAGTCCGCCATGACGTTCAGCACCCGAGTCGGTAACGACTGAAAAATCCGTAAACAGTCCAGTAGTTCCTTAACGCGACAGGATAGAACTTTATTTTTCAGGATAGTACTTTATTTGTTAGGATAGAATTTCATTTGGCGTCAACACATGGATTGCTCAGAACACCAAGAATCACTCCACCGTGACACTCTTCGCGAGATTTCTTGGCTTATCGACATCCGTGCCGCGCGCTACGGCAGTGTGATAGGCGAGCAACTGGAGGGGCACGACATGCACGATCGGGGAAAGCAATCCGTAGTGCTCTGGCAAACGAATGGCATGCACACCTTCACTGCTGTCGATTCGGGTGCCCGCGTCGGTCAAGACATAGAGCTCGCCGCCCCGCGCCCGCACTTCCTGCAAATTGCTCTTCAGCTTGTCAAGAAGTGCATCGTTCGGCGCCACGGTCACAACCGGCATTTCATCCGTGACCAAGGCCAGCGGGCCGTGCTTGAGTTCACCTGCGGGATACGCCTCCGCATGAATGTAGGAAATCTCCTTGAGCTTGAGCGCACCCTCCTCGGCAATCGGGAAGTGCATACCGCGGCCAAGGAATAGCGCGTTGTTCTTGCGCGTGAAGGCCTCGGCCCACGCCATGATCTGTGGCTCGGTGGCCAGCGCCGCCTGCAGCGCAGCGGGCAGATGGCGCAGCGCCTGCAAATATTCGTGCTCCGTTTGAGCGGCAAGTCGACCGCGCTGCTTGGCCAAGGTCAGAGCCAGCAAAAATAGAGCAACCAACTGGGTGGTAAACGCCTTCGTCGAGGCGACGCCAATTTCCACGCCCGCATGGGTAAGAAAGCGAAGCGAAGCTTCACGCATCATCGCGGATCCAGCAACGTTGCAAATCGCGAGTTGTCGCAGCATGCCCAAATCGCGGGCATGGCGCAATGCCGACAGCGTGTCGGCCGTCTCACCTGACTGCGACACTCCGACCACCAAGGTGTCGGGGTCCGGCACACTGTCGCGGGTGCGGTATTCGCTCGCCACTTCCACATCAACCGGGATGCGAGCCAACGCCTCGATCCAGTGCCGCGCCACGCTGCCTGCGTAGTGGCTTGTGCCGCAGGCCAGGATCAGAACCCGGCGTGCGCTGCCGAGCATCCCTGCAGTGTCACCGAACAACTCAGGACCGATGGAGGCAATCCCGTCCAGCGTGTCAGCCACCGCGCGCGGCTGCTCGAAGATCTCCTTTTGCATGTAGTGCCGGTAAGGGCCCAGCTCGGTGGCGCCGCTATAGGCCTCCACCGGGTGCCAGGCACGCTCCACGGATTCCTGTCGAACGTCGACCACGGCCGCCGCATCGGGGCTTATGCGCACCACGTCGCCTTCTTCGAGATAAGCCACGCGCTGCGCAGCTCCGGCAAGCGCCAAGGCGTCGGATGCCAGGTAATAACCATCGTCGCCTTGCCCCAACACCAGCGGGCTTCCGGCTCGTGCACCGACGACGACCAGCGGTTCAGCCGTATGCACCACCGCGATCGCATAGGCACCCCGCAACCGTCCGGTGGCCAAGCGCACAGCGCGCAAGAGATCCCCGCTGTACAAGCTGTGGACGAGATGGGCGATGACCTCGGTATCGGTCTGGCTTTCAAACCTGTAGCCTGCCTCGAGCAATTCGGCGCGCAACGCTTCGTGGTTCTCGACGATGCCGTTATGCACCAACGCAACCTGGTCACGCGAGATCATGGGGTGGGCGTTGTGCGTGGCCGGCGCGCCGTGGGTCGCCCAGCGGGTGTGACAGATCCCGGTCGCTGCGTCCAGCCCGCCGGCTTGGACGCGAAGATCAGCCACGCGCTGGGTTGTCCGCATGCGCCGGATGGAGCCGTCCTGCAAGACTGCCAGTCCACACGAGTCATAGCCGCGGTACTCCAAGCGCTGCAGGCCCTCAAGAAGCGTGGGCACGATGTTGTGACGGGCGCTAGCGCCGACGATTCCGCACATGGGATTCAGCTTCCTTGTTTGTCTTGTTTCACGGGCCGCGCCCATCCCGGAACGGTGGCCTGCCTCGCGCGTGAAAGCGTGAGCTGGTTGGGCGGTGCATCCGTGGTGAGGGTCGTGCCAGCGCCGAGGGTTGCGCCCTGACCAACGCGGACCGGAGCGACGAGCTGCGTGTCCGATCCAATGAAGACGTCGTCCTCGATGATGGTGCGATGCTTGTTCACACCATCGTAATTGCAGGTAATCGTGCCCGCCCCGATGTTCACGCGCGCACCCACGCTGGCGTCGCCCACATAGCTCAAATGATTGGCCTTGCTGGCAGGTCCGATATGGCTGTTTTTGATCTCGGTGAAGTTGCCCACATGCACGTGCTCGGCCAACTCGGTTCCCGGGCGCAGTCTCGCATAGGGCCCGATGCGCACGCCGGGCCCACACCGCGCACCGTCGATGTGTGAGAAGGCCTCCACGCGCCCACCCTCGCCCACGCTGCAGTCGCGCAGCACACAATGCGGGCCGACATGCACCCCGTCTGCAAGCTCCACACGCCCCTCAAACACGCAGCCGACGTCGATCAGCACGTCCTGACCGCAGCGCAATTCGCCACGAATGTCGATCCGCGCCGGATCGGCCAGCGTCACGCCTTCGGCCAACAGCGCCTGGGCCTGCCTGCCTTGCACGATGCGTTCGAGCTGGGCGAGTTGGGCGCGATCGTTCACCCCCAGGGTCTCGTGGGGATCGGCGCACGCCACGGCCTGCACCGGCACGCCCTCGGCCCGCGCCAGCGCAACGATGTCCGTGAGGTAGTACTCACCCTGTGCATTGTCGTTGCGCAAGCCCGCAACCCAACGCTTGAGCAGACCGGCCGGCGCCGCCACGATCCCGGTATTGACCTCGCGGACGGCGCGCTCGGCAGGGCCTGCATCCTTATGCTCAACGATGCGCTGCACCACACCGGCTGCATCACGCATGATGCGACCATAGCCCGTGGGATCGTTGAGGGTGACGGTCAGCAAAGCGAGATGCCCGCTTGCGGCGATATCGAGCAACGGTGCAAGCGTTGCAGGCCGCACCAGCGGCACGTCCCCGTAAAGCACCAGAACGACCGCTGTGTCATCAAGCAACGGCGCGGCCTGCAGCACGGCGTGACCCGTACCCAGCTGCGGGGCTTGCACGACAAAATCGACCCCGGCTGGGGCAAATTGCGCGCGCACCTTCTCGGCCCCGTGGCCGACGACGATGATGGCGCGCTGCGCTGCAAGCGCACTTGCCGTATGCAGCACGTGCGCCAGCAACGGCCTGCCCGCCAGCGGCTGCAAGACTTTGGGATGCGCTGAGCGCATGCGCGTGCCCTTGCCTGCGGCGAGCACAACGACCTGCAGAGGATGGGGCGATGCGCTGTGATTGGGAATCGGATCGAGCATCGTCCGATTCTAGGGTTTACCTGCAACCGACGGCCCCCCCTGCTGGGGGATAGCCCGGCAGGCACAGACAACAAAAAGGCCGGTGCTGAACCGGCCCTTTTGTTGGTGCGGAGCGTCCCGGATATCAGGTCGGCAGCGGCTGCTGGGTCGATTTCGTGGTGGACGGCACCTCAGAAATCAAGCGCTGCTGCAAGAAACCGGGAAGGCCGATCCACATGTCGAGCAGCGAAACGCCCATTTCGAGCATCGCAATCGGGCACGACAACGCCCCACCGATCAAGACCATCCAGGCAAAGTTCGGGTTCTGCTTCGTGAGGAACCAGCCCGAGTAATCCAGGAGCATGGCCAGAAAGGGGGTGAGCACTGAAATCGCCTTGATCTGATCGTTCACCCGCGTCTGCAGAAACAGCCAACCGGCAATCCAGAAAATCACGCCCAGCATCGTCAAGTGCACCATGCCGCCCATGAACATGCTGCTGTAGCTCATGCCCGTGTTGACCTTGGCGACATTTTTCACGTCTTCATAGGTGACAAGTGGGGGGTTATGCAACTGTTGGCTCATTGCCACGCTGTGGCACATCAGGCAGTGCTGCGCGATGATTGGTTTGATCTGCGTCTCATATTCGGCTTTGGTCTGGCCACCCGCCACCCAATGATCGATTGTTTGCGTCAACTGCGACCATTGCGCCTTCGGAACGCCGGCGTTGGTGAACATCGTGGGCAATACGGTCTGCAACTTGCTCGAGGAGCGGTCACCGTAATAGGAGAGCTGAACGTCCTTCAGCGTCACCCCCGATTTGCCGTCGAGTCCGGTGTGCGTCACATAGAGATAGGCTTCCGCGGCGAGGAGGCCAATGCAGACCAGAAAGATGAATCCTGTATGCAACAGCTTTTCGGAGAAGGACAGCTTATTGAGAAGGCGCATGATGGGAAATCGAGCGGTGTGAACGAGAAATGACGGGGGTCAACATCTTTAATGGTTTTCCCGAATCGTACTCCGCTAAAACCCTAATAGGCAATGCTGGTTTGGAATCTTGGAGTATCCAGATATTTCATCCTGACGTCCACCCGAACTCCCCGGGGGTATGAGGTACGGACCAAGCGCACCCGGTCGCAGTGCATGACCTCGGCGGGACATTGCCCATCGGGAACGGGCGTCACGTTTTGCCATCCATGTGACGCCAAGCCGCGACACGCGGCGTTGATCGCTCGCAGCGCAAAGGCGCTGGCCCGGGCTCTCGGGTTTAGGATGCAAGTTTGCTCTTAACGGACCCATGGGAACGCCTGCGAGTGAAAACCCGAGCGCCTACGGCGCATTGCGCAAGCGCGCGTGGATGCGTCTGGCCAAGACGCGATCGCGGCGGCTGTTCCTGCAGTTTGGTCTGCCGTGGGGCGGCGCGCTGCTGGTGGGGCTGGTGGCGGTGCTGTATGCGCGCTGGAGCAACGACGCCTACGAGCTCTTCCTGGGCTGGATCGCCGGGCGGCCCTGGCTGGCCTTCCTCATCACGCCCGCCTTCACCGTGCTGGCCGTGTTCCTCACCCGCCGCTGGTTCTCCGGCAGCGAAGGCAGCGGCATCCCGCAGGTCATCGCCGCCCTGCATGCCCCGCCCGACGAGACCCTCATGCACCGCCTGTTCGGCCTGCGCGTCATCGCCGGCAAGCTCGTCGTCTCGCTGCTCGGCTTCCTGGGCGGCATGACCATTGGCCGCGAAGGCCCCACGGTGCACATCGGCGCAGCCATCATGGCCGAGACGCGTCGCTTTTATCCCCATCGCAACCCGCGCCTGGAGCGCCAGCTCCTGCTCGCAGGGGCCGCTGCCGGGCTGTCGGCAGCCTTCAACACGCCGCTGGCCGGCATCATCTTCGCCATCGAGGAGCTGGCGCGCGACTTCGAGAGCCGCACCAACGGCACCATGATCACCGCCGTGGTGTTCTCCGGCCTGACCTCGCTGGCGCTGGCCGGCAACTACCTGTACTTCGGCCAGCTCAACGTGCCGCAGAACTTCCACCTCGCGTTCGTCCTGCCGGTCGTGCTCACTGCCATCGCCTGCGGCCTGCTGGGCGCCGCCTTCAACTGGGCGCTGCTGCGTTGGGAAATCTGGATGCCACGCCCGCTGCAGGCATGGCGCGCGAACAAGCCCCTGCTGTATGCGCTGGTCATCGGCCTGGCCATCGCAGCCCTGGGCGTGGGCACCGGGGGCCAAACCTGGGGCAGCGGCTATGACCAGGCCCGGCACCTGCTCGACGGCGCCGCCCCCCTCAGCGAAGGCTACGCCATCACCAAATGGGCTGCCATGGTCGTCAGCTACATGGCCGGCATCCCCGGCGGCCTGTTCTCCCCCTCCCTGTCCATCGGCGCCGGACTCGCCCAGTGGATCCATGCCGCCTTCGCCTGGGCGCCCATGCCCGCCCTCATCGCCCTGTGCATGACCGGCTACCTCGCCGCCGTCACCCAGTCCCCCCTCACCGCCTTCGTCATCGTCATGGAAATGACCAACGGCACCGGCATGGTCATCCCCATGATGGCCACCGCGCTCCTCGCCTCACGCATCGCCAACCTCTTCACCCCGCCCCTGTACGAAGCCCTCGCCGAAAAAAACTACTTCCCCAAACTCCCAACACCGCCCACGCCTCCCACGCCTTCACATCCCTGAGCCCCAACCCCCACGCCCGGCGCGGCACGCCTGACACGATCGGTCGTTCCGCTACGCTTGCGCCACAACGATAACCCGGAGGAGACAAGCATGTCGGCCATTTCCATGCCTGCGGGCGACACGACAGCCCTTGAAGCGGCCTACCGCAAGGTGGGCTGGCGGCTGATCCCGTTTTTGATGCTGTGCTATTTCGTGGCCTACCTGGACCGCGTCAATGTCGGCTTCGCGCAGCTGCAGATGAAGTCCGACCTGCAGTTTTCGGACGCCGTCTACGGCTTCGGCGCCGGCGTGTTCTTCCTTGGGTACTTTTTGTTCGAGGTGCCCAGCAACCTCGTGCTGCACCGCGTGGGCGCTCGCATCTGGATTGCCCGCATCATGATCACCTGGGGCATGATCTCGGCGTTGACCATGTTCATTCAGACGCCCACGATGTTCTACGTGGCGCGCTTCCTGCTTGGCCTGGCCGAGGCTGGCTTTTTCCCCGGCATCATTCTGTACCTCACCTACTGGTACCCCGCCGACAGGCGCAGCCAGATGACCGCCTGGTTCATGTCGGCTGTCGCGCTCTCGGGCCTGATCGGCGGCCCCGTGTCCGGCTGGATCTTGCATCATTTTCACGGTCACTCGGGCCTGGCCGGCTGGCAATGGCTGTTCCTGCTCGAAGGCGTGCCGGCCGTCGTGCTGGGTCTTGCGGTGCTCGTGTATCTGGACAACGGGATTGCTGCGGCGCGCTGGCTCACCGAGGCTGAAAAGCGCCTTCTGGCAGGGCGCATTGACGCCGAAGCCCAAACCAAGACCCACGTGTCCGCCTGGCAGGGCATGGGCAGCCCGCGCGTGTGGATTCTGGCTCTGGTGTATTTCTCGGTTGTGATGGGCCTGTATGGGCTGGGGTTTTGGCTTCCGCTGATGTTCAAGACAACCGGGGTGACCGACCCGCTTGCCATCGGCTGGCTGGTGGCCATTCCCTATGGCGTGTCCATCATCGCCATGATCCTGGTCGGCCGCCACGCCGATGCAACACGCGAGCGTCGCTGGCATGTGGCCATCCCCGCAGCGCTGGGTGCGCTGGGGCTTGTGCTGTCCACGCTCTGGACGACGAGCACCGTGGGCGCGGTCCTCACGCTTACCCTTGCCACCTGCGGGATCATGACGGTGCTGCCCCTGTTCTGGAGCCTGCCGACCGCCTTCCTCTCGGGCACGGCAGCCGCCGCCGGCATCGCACTCATCAATGCACTGGGTAATCTGGCCGGCTTTTTCGGGCCCAGCATCGTGGGCTGGGTGAAGCAGGCAACGCAGAGCACAAGCGGCGGCGTCCTGGTGCTGGCCGGGTTCATGGTGCTGTGCGCGTCGCTGGTCCTGAGCCTGCCGGCGCGCGACATCAACCATTGACGGCGACTGTCCTGGGTTGAAGCTGCAGCCATGAAAATTCTTCGCACCGCTGCTACAGTCGATCCATCACCGCGACGCCACGGCTTGGCGACATCCGCGGCACCTCGCCGAGCCGCGCAAAGGAGTCCCACGATGAGCAAGAAAGACACCCCGAAACTTCACGCCACGTCCAAGAATGTGCAAATCGGCATTGCCGACAAGGACCGGGCGGCCATCGCCCAAGGCTTGTCCCATCTCCTGGCGGACACCTACACGCTGTATCTGACGACCCACAATTTCCACTGGAACGTCACGGGACCCATGTTCAACACCCTGCACCAGATGTTCATGACCCAGTACACGGAACTGTGGAACGCCGTGGATCCCATAGCCGAGCGCGTTCGCGCGCTTGGCTATGCCGCGCCGGGCTCCTACACGGCCTTCGGCCAACTCACCAAGCTGGATGACGTGCCGCTTGCCCCACCCAAAGCCGAGGACATGATCCGCATCCTGGTCAAGGGCAATGAGGCCGTTGCGACCACGGCACGCGACCTGCTGCCGCTGACGGAAAAGGCCGGTGACCAACCCACCACCGACCTCTTGTCCGCGCGCATGGACATCCACGAAAAATCCGCCTGGATGCTGCGTTCCCTGCTCGAAGGCTGAGAGCGGCGCGGGCAGCCAAGCTGCCAAAGACCATGCACGACGTCAGTCGTCGCCGTGGCCGTGCCCGTGGCCATAGCCGTGCCCATGACCATGACCATGATCGTCATGACCATGCTTGTCGTGATGCCCGCCTGGCCGATCCCAGCCGGGGCCGTACTCAGGCCCTCGCACAAAATACACCGGTACGCCACAGGCGTTGTAGCGGCGACAGTATCGACTCCACTTCCTGGCCTGGCCTGGCGGCACGTGCATGTACACCGGAGCCGGCTGCACCACGGCGGGCGGTGGAGGGGCAATGATGACAGGCTGCGTGTAGACCACTGGCGGCGGGACGTTGCCGATGTCCACACGGCCATATACGCCAGGGCTAATCTGCCCGGCAACGCTGAGCGACACACTCTGGGCTTGCGCGCCGGTGGCCGCGATGTCGGCGCCGACCAGCACGGTGATGGCGAAGGCGAAGGGGCTCGGCATCAATGCAACTCCTCGATTGTCGTAAAAAAGGCTCTACCCTAACGCATTGGCTTCGCGGACGCTGACAGGCGGCACCGTCGACCGTGTTGGGCACCGTGGACAAGGGATAATTCGGCCATGTCCAATCGTCTTCGCCTTTGGCTCGACCTCATCCGCTGGAATCGCCCTGCGGGCTGGCTCCTTCTGCTATGGCCCACGCTGTCGGCGCTGTGGATCGCTTCCGGTGGGTTTCCCGGCTGGTTGCTGCTGACTGTGTTCACGGTCGGCACCATTCTCATGCGCTCGGCCGGCTGCACCATCAACGATGTCGCCGACATCGATTTCGACCGCCACGTGCGCCGCACCGCGCGCCGTCCGGTCACGAGCGGCGCCGTGTCCCCGCGCGAAGCCCTGGCCGTGGGCGCGGCCCTGGCGCTGGCCGCCTTCTGCCTGGTGCTGCTCACCAATACGCTGGCCACCGGCTTGTCGTTTGCCGCGCTGCTCATTGCGATCGCATACCCCTATACCAAGCGCTGGCTGGCGCTGCCGCAGGCCTACCTGGGCGTTGCCTTCAGCTTTGGCATTCCGATGGCCTTCGCCGCAGCCCAGGGCGCAGTGCCACTCCTGGCGTGGTGGCTGCTGCTTGGCAACCTGTTCTGGGTCCTGGCCTATGACACCGAGTATGCGATGGTCGACCGCGCCGATGATCTGAAAATCGGCATCAAGACCTCAGCCATCACCTTTGGTCGCATGGACGTGGCCGCAGTCATGACCAGCTACGCGCTTTTCCTGGCGATGTGGCTGGCTGCGGGCCTTCAGCTCGGCCTGGGCTGGCCTTTTCAGCTCGGCCTGCTCATTGCAGGCGCCATGGCCGCGTGGCATGTCCTGCTGATCCGCAACCGTGACCCGGAACGCTGCTTCATCGCGTTCAAACAGAACCACTGGCTGGGTTTTGCGGTCTTCGCGGGAACGGTGGGAGCGTACGCACTGCGCTGAATCCCCAGCTTGCAAAGCGCGTGGCATCCTGTTCTGGATGCCACGCGCTTTGCGAGCATTGCCGGAGCGGTCGGCAGCAGACGCACTCAACCGCGCCCACCCAGGCAATCCCCGCAGACCCGGACCTGCGGCTCGTACACCGATGGCGCCTCCCCCGCGATCAGGAAATCAGGGATAAAGCCCGCGCTCTGCACGCGCTTGCAGGACACGCTCACATGCCACGACGAAGGCAGCCGTGCGCAGCGTGATCTTGAGCCTGTCTGCCGTGTCCCAGATATGGGCGAAGGCAGCCCCGAGGATCTTGTCCAGGCGGGCGTTGATCTCGTCTTCGCTCCAGAAGAAGCTGGAGAAATCCTGGACCCACTCGAAGTAGCTCACGGTCACGCCCCCGGCATTGCAGATCACGTCGGGCACCACCATCACGCCGCGCTCGCTCAGGATATCGTCGGCACCCGGCAGCGTGGGACCGTTTGCACCTTCGAGCACGAGCTTGGCCGTGGTCTTGCGCGCCCGCGCCTCGGTAACCTGGCCTTCCAGTGCCGCGGGAATCAGGATCTCGCAGGGCACGTCCCAGAAGTCCGCTGCGGCAATGGCCTGCGCACCGGCAAATCCGGCCACCCCGCCGTGCGCCAGCACATGTGCCTGCAGGGCCGCCACGTCCAGCCCCGGCTCATGCAGCACGGCACCCGTGTGGTCCTGCACCGCCACGACCTTTGCACCGGCGGCGGCGAACAGCTCGGCAGCCGTGGACCCCACGTTGCCAAACCCCTGCACGGCCACGCGCGCGCCTTGCAGGGGCAGCTTGATGCGCCGTGCCGCTTCGCTTCCCGTGACGAACACGCCGCGCCCGGTGGCCTTCACCCGCCCGAGCGAGCCGCCAAGCTGGATGGGCTTGCCGGTGACCACGCCCGTTGCCGTGCCGCCGATGTTCATCGAGTAGGTGTCCATCATCCACGCCATGATCTGCGGGTTGGTGTTCACGTCCGGCGCCGGGATGTCCTGCTGCGGCCCGATGATGATGCCGATCTCACTTGTATAGCGCCGCGTCAGGCGCTCGAGCTCCTTGTGCGACAGTCCCGAGGGCTCCACGCGGATGCCGCCCTTGGCCCCGCCATACGGCAGGCCGACTGCGGCATTTTTCACCGTCATCCACGCCGCCAGCGCCATCACCTCTTCCAGCGTGACCTGCGGGTGGTAGCGCACACCACCCTTGCCCGGCCCGCGCGACAGGTTGTGCTGCACCCGAAAGCCTTCGAAGTGCCGTACGCTGCCATCATCCATCTCGATGGGCACGTCCACGATGAGCGCACGTTTGGGGCGACGAAGGGTTTCGGCCCAACGCGCCAGATCGCCCAGGTAGGGCAGCACCCGCTCCACTTGGGAAAGATAGGTCAGCCAAGGGCTGTCGGCCTGGGGATCGATGTAGGACAGGTGGTTTTGCGGGATTGCTTTTTGCAGCATGGAGGTCTCCGTGTTGTGGGGCGCTTGTGGCGCCGTGCGTTGTCGAGGGTCGGCCGGTGAGGCCACCTCAACTCTACGCTCACGCAGAAAAGGATTCCACCGCAGTTGCGCGTGGTTGCAGGAATGCGCTCCGGTTTGAGCCTTAGCGATTCACCGCACTCAACGCCGCCTCCGGATAGCGCGTGCCTTTGGCCGCGCCCGGGGGCAGCGCCTGGTGAATGCGCAGCAGGTCATCGGTCGACAGCGGCACCTTCAAGGCCCCCAGGTTCTCCTCCAGACGGCTGATACGCCGTGTGCCGGGGATGGGAATGATGTCGTCACCCTGCGCGAGCAGCCAGGCCAGCGCGAGCTGCGCTGCCGTGCACCCCCGCTCCGCGGCCATGTCACGCAGGATGTCGGCCAGGTGCAGATTGGCCGTGATCGCATCGGGCTGGAAGCGCGGCGAGTGCAGCCGCCAGTCGTCGGGGGCAAGGTCCGCCGTCTTGCGGATGGCACCGGTGAGAAAGCCACGCCCCAGCGGACTGTAGGCCACGAACGCGATCCCGAGCTCCCTCACCGTGTCCAGCAGTTCGCCTTCCGGATCCCGGCTCCACAACGAGTATTCAGTTTGAAGCGCCGCGATGGGGTGAACCTTGTGCGCGCGGCGGATGGTGTTCGGCGCCGCCTCCGACAGGCCCAGCCAGCGGACCTTGCCTGCGCGAACCAGTTCCGCCATCGCACCCACCGTGTCCTCGATCGGCACTTGCGGATCGACCCGGTGCTGGTAATAGAGGTCAATCACGTCAACCTGCAAGCGGCGCAGGCTCGCGTCACACGCCTCGCGTACATATTTGGGGCTGCCATTGACGCCCAGAAAACTGCGATCCGGTCCACGCACGTTGCCGAACTTGGTGGCGAGAACCACCTGGCCGCGGCGGCCTGCGATGGCACGTCCCACCAGTTCCTCATTATGCCCGGCGCCGTACATGTCGGCCGTATCGAGAAAGTTCACCCCGAGATCGAGCGCGCGGTGGATGGTCGCAATCGACTGCGCCTCGTCCGCCGGCCCGTAGAACTCGGACATGCCCATGCAGCCCAGGCCCAAAGCTGACACCAGCGGTCCGCTGGTGCCGAGATGACGTTTTTGCATCGCCGTAGTCTCCCATGCATGCGCGGGCGCCCTGCGCGGCGCCCCTTCCACCATGCTAGGAAACTCCTCGCGCTGGTGTTGCAACAGTTTGTTCGCGGCTGTGGCCAGACATGAGGACCCACGAGTCAGCCGGAGTTTTCTTTCTTGAGGGCCGCCCTCGCAGCCCGCCGCTCGGCTTTGCGCGACTTGCGATGGACCCCGGCCTTGCGCTGCAGCGCCGCCGCCACCAAGGTATTGCGCGGCGTCGAACGCGGTGGATGCATGATCGTTACGCGAGCGTGCCGTCGGGAGTTCTTCATTGCTTCGTCTGATGATCACTGAACATGTTGACCCGCAAGCATCAGCGTTCCCGTATAGGCCACCTTCGTCGCCCCCCTCGGCACGCTACCCCAAGTCCACGGGTTCCTTGGCCAACCTCCTGGCCTCCAGCATCGGGACGCCAGGCACGCCCTCCATCAGAGCCGCCGAACCCCAGCGCCCCACGAAAACGGCAGCAAGCCGATGCGAGACGGAAAACGACTCCGTCAATGCACGCGCCACTGCACCACTGCGTCAATGCCGTGTTTATTGAATACAAGTGGTGCACTCGGCGTCGCCGTCTGCTGCGTCCCGCCGAAGACCGGTAGGCCGCTGCTCGAGATTGACATGCTTGGCGAATAAGCTGCACCCGCCCCGATATTCACATCGGCAAGAATGAAATTCCCCAGAACGTCCTTGATCTGGTTTTTCGGGAATGTTCCACTGGCGAGGCTAAAGAAATCGTAGTAACCCTTCCCGGCCACGTTGCATGTGTTGCTGCTTGACGGTGGAACATACACGGGGATATCGACAATTCCCGCGACTAGCGCTGGCGCATCAGAAACTGTCGCCCCAGCTTGTAGAGGGGCAACGGTACTCGATGCGCTCCAAACGCCCTTATTATACTGATAGCCACCATTTCCGTCCGTTGCCCACAATGGCCCAAACCCAGATGACCCAATACCAAAGGCTGTCAAGCCCTTGCTCGAAGCCGCCAAAAGATAAGGAAGGTTATTGGCGTACTGGTAATTGATAAAGTTCACCGCAAGCCCGTCTTTGGTAGCTCCCAAATTTCCAATATTGCCGACATCTGTTGCTGCCTGTCCCGTAAAAGACATCACGTAGATATTTCCGGCGGAATCGCCAAAGTAGAGCTGGCCTGACGCAGTATCAAGAAAAAGGTTACTGTTCACAACACCCGATATACTTTTTGAGGGAATCGTCGCCGAGGTCGAGGCGCCAGTCGCGACATTGAACTCATAAAGGGCGCTATATGCGCTCGTGCCGCTGCCGACATTCACAATGAATGCTGCGATCTGACTGCCATTGATGTTTCCGACAACGGGCGCCTGTCTTTGCGGATAGGTGGCCCCCTGGGGCACGGCTGGCGCTTGTATCACCGCTGCGGGCATCGGGACAGCTCCGTTGCTCGGATTTCCAAGCTTCATGTCATACCAGTATGACCCGCCTTGGCCAACCGTAACGACCTTCGTGCTGGATACTGTAACATTCCGCGCGGATCCAATGATATACGTCCCCCAATTCCCCGAGGCGTCGACCGCATCCACAATGCGGAACTTCCCATCAAACAGGCCTTCTGTAGGGACCACTGAATAGTTTTGCAGTTGCGCGACGAAAGGTCTTGGCATCCAACCCCAGTTCAACTGACCCGAAGCCGCGTCCACGGAATACAAAAAGCCATCGTTATTCGTAAAGAGCAATGCATTTGGCCTCTTGGACTGACTGGCTGCATAGGCTGTATATCCCGCTAAACCCAAATCCAGAGGATTACCGGGAGCCGCGAGGATGGACGCGAAATCCGAGCTCGAGAACGCGCCGAGTAACCAGTTCGGCGCACGCCCTGCAAGATAGCTGCAAGCACTGCCGTTACCCAAGTAGTTCGGGTCAATCGTATATTGGGCAATGGTATTGGTATTCGGAACGCACGTCGTTGCCTTCAACGAAAACGCAGCACTATCCGTACTGCCCATTGTGGCAAGGAGCTTCGGTGCGGCGCCCGAGGCATCCGTCGAATACAGAACCGTCGCACGATTGTTACCGGGCACCGACATCAGTGCGCCGGCGTCCCAGGACGCGGTCGTGGATGGCACTCCAGTGGAAGAGACCGGAAACGCCTGAACAAAGCCCTGAATCGGATTGGGATTGCTGTTCAGTGTATAGATCTGACTGCTTGACGAAATTGACAGCGGCGTCACTGGTGCGCTGATTGCTCGAACGGCCGGGCTTGCCTCGAAACACGTGATTTCATGCACATCATTCAAACCTCCCGTTGACGCACCAAATCCAAATCGCAGATAAGCCGGCAGCGGTCCATTATCCGTCGTAATAGGCTTATTCTGAATAATCGGCGTGTAAGAACTCCCATTCACGCTATATGCCAGATTCAGCAGCCCCGATGTTGTAATGATCAGCTTGTAATTAATGGGGGTTGCCTTTGACCGCACGCTCACATTCGTTTGCGCAATTTTAATTGTTTGCCCGCTCGCGTTGAGAATCGGCGATCCGGCAATATATCCATAATCAAGATTACTCTGCAGAGGAGTCAACGTGTTGGAAGGGGTCCCGTCAGAAAAATCCCAGACGGTGTTTGTTTTGCAGGTTTTATTGATTGCGTTTTGCTGGGTTCGCGCCGTGGTAGTTGAATATAAAGGCAAGTTTGCCGGATAATCGTCAGGATACAAAGCATTCAAGACGCTGTAGGTCATGTTCCCCGCCCCCCGCATGCTGACTCGGTTTGCGATAAATCCCGGCCCGGTGTTCGTGTTGTCGGAAGGATTTGAATAGTTGCCGTATTCGTCAATTCCGAGCCCTAAATAGGCGTTCGGCATGCCTTCCCAGCCACCGGTTTGCGAAGCATTGACGTTCGTGGGGTCGTTGGTGCAGCTGTAGCCAAGACTGCCGCCAACGGCGCCTATGGACGTCGGGGCTGGTTTGGTCCCGTCCAGCAAATAAAACCCGATGCCATCCGCGCCAGTGCCGCGATAAGCGTAGGCTGTGAAAGTCACCTGGAGGCCCTCATTGGAAGGGAACGGATTCACGGAAAAAATGGCGCCGTGTTGATGATTCACGGCGTCGGTGAGGCGCAGCGCACCGGATCCAGCGGCGTCGGTGATTGATGTGCAGGCAGGAATCGTGGTCGCCGGTGTTGTGTAGGGCGGAGGCGAACCGGCCGTTAAGCAGGCATTTCCCAGGTGTGTCCAGGGTAGATTCGTCGAAGATCCGGTAAAGTCATCACTGATGATGTTCGTGGTCTGCGCCCAGGCTTGCGACCCCGCAGTGCACAGTGCCAGGATGGTCAGAGCGAATTGTCTTGCGATTTTCATCATGCTTTTCTACCCAAGTTTTGGCATCCTCGGCTGACCCCGCGTGCCCTGCAGTCAGCTGCGTATGACTCAGACCGACGGCGATCGAAAATCACCCCGATGCGCCTAAGGTGCGCTTCCGCCCAGCACGCAGAGTTTGTAGACGGATTCAGTGTCCGCAGATACTTGACCGCGTGCATCGATCGTGTGCGTCCAGACATCGTAATAAATAGCCGTGAGCCCTTGCGTATTGCCACAAGCCGTGGGATCAATACGACCCGTTGGCTCAACGAAGGTCCATGCCGACTGAGGGACGTTACTGGGCATCGGCACGGCTTGACACGTTATCGTGCTGGTCGGATTGCTCATGCAGGTCTGCCAATAGGCAGCTGTAGGCACAACAGTCTGGGCCGGCTGAACATTGAGATACCAAGGCTGTGCACCTGCGGAGATTTCCAGGGCCTGCTGGTTCCCAAGAGCTGCGATTTGATTGGCGATCCATTGCAAAGCCAAATCGCTGGTTTGTATATTTTTTTGGCGCCCCGAATATCGGTCCGTCAATCCGGTATCCGTCAGGACGCCACGAAGAGTAAATAATGCGCCTAAAAACATGATCAGAAGCGCGACCAGAGCGAACAGCAGGATCGCGCCGCCCTGCCGGTGCCCGGACGTCATTTTCAATTCCATGTCATATTCCTCAATGAAAGTTGGGTGACATAGACCGAGAAATGATCGTGGATTTCATTCGGCTGAGGAACATAATCGACAAAGGCGTTCGGCGATGCAAGGCCAGTTGACGGTTGGGGCACGACGACCTTGGCGGGCGCCGTATACTGAAAATCTTCGTGTACGGAGCGCAGGACCAAGGCGACATCCGCTGCCAAAACTTGATCGGATGAAAGCACATTACCCCATGTTTTCCACGTCACCGCGGCCCCGGGCAAGGCCCCCGCAGGGATCGTGGCAAAAAGGACTTGAAGACTCACGACACCGGGTGCAATAGCCTGGGTACCAATCAGACTATCGTCTAGGGCGCTGTAAGTCGAACGCATCAAGACGGGAAAACCATTGCTCGCGTCGATCCAATATTGAATGATCTGCAGCGTGTTACTAAGATGCCCAAGGTCAAGAATTCGAGAATGAAGGAGGTAACTGTTGGATAGCGTCCCGAAACTCGCCGGAATTTGTGCGGCATAGTCCGAATATCCATTGGTGGGCATCAAGGGTGACGGCTTGCTATCGATGTAGGCAGCACCTTGCCCGGTGGTGGTCCCCAGCTTAACGATAGGGATGCGCATACAGACGTTCCCCCCATTCATCGGAACTTGCAGGATCGCCGTGTCGCCAGCGTTGATGCCCTGTGTCGAGTTCAGTTGCAGGGACGATACGGGGAGCTGGGTGCTATTAAGCGCCCCTTGGCCGGAGCTTGATTGGGTCGTTCCAAATTGCACGACGTAAATCGGGGCTGCAGACTGCTGGATATAGGCTGGGACACTTGGCGCTGCAGCCATGAGCAGGACTTGCGCCACATAACCAGCGTTGCTGTTACCGGCGGCCGGGTAATTGACGGCCCCTCCGCCCATCGGTAAGGTCTGGCCCGCTGCCTGCGAGGCCGCCCAAATTGGATGCTGCGGCTCAAAACTCGGCGTTGCGTTGCTGTTGTAGGTGATCGAGATTGCGCACTGCGATTGCGCTGCTCCGAACATGAACCCCGCACTGGCCACGTCGCGTGTGAGAAGAGTCAGTGCCGCACGCGCGTTATCGTTGATATGTGTCGTTTGGGTGCTAGCCGTATCCTGGCGGACCCCGAAGCTCATTGCTGCAAGAATGGCCACGGACAGCACAGCCCCCACTGCGAGGGCGACCAACAATTCGACGAGGGAGAGCCCTGACTGTGTGGCGCGGATGGCGCTCATGCGACGATTAGCGGATGCCGATTTGGCCATGGAACACCTGTGTGCGTTGGGCGGCGAGCTGTGTCCAGGAAAGCGTCAGTTTGACACCGCACGCTTGCGGTGAGCACGGAGCGCTCGATCCCGAAGACGGCCCCGAAACCACGGGCCCAGAGACGACTGACACCGACAGACCTGGAAGCGACAGCGCGGATTGGGTAAACCATCCTTGTGTGGCGGCGTCTGGCATCGCTGACGCCGCCGTAGCACTGGCTACGGTCATCGGAAGCGCGTTGGGATCGCTAGCCAGCGTGGACATGAAGCTGTCCGCGACGCTTTGCGCGCTGGTTGTGGATTGGTTTTGGTAGGGCGCTGGCGCAGCGCGCACGTACAGCGCTGCTAGGCCGAGCAACCCGAACGCCAGCACCAGCATCGCAACCAGAGCTTCGATCAGCCCCACGCCGTGCTGCCTGCCCCGAAGACGCTTAGGAAGCATGTTGTGGGTCCTCCACGATCACTCCCGACCCGAAAATCTGCACACTGACTGGCGCGCCACCTGCCGATGAATTCACCGTGATGATCGTGTTCGGGTTGGATGTACTGCCGGATGGGATGCTCACCATTCCAAGGCTGTCAAAGGTCATGACCAAGCCACCCGCCGGAACGCCGGTACACGATATGCCAGGCGCGTTGTTCTGAAGTTGCGCGATCGTCATGGAATGGTGCGCATCTTCCGCGCCCTGCCCCGTATTAACGGTCCACGTACAGTCCGCATTCAGTGTCATGGACACGCTCGGCGAATTCGAGATAGCCTGCCCGCGTGCCCAAGCAATGTCTTGCTCAAAGGCAGAAACAACGGAGACCGATTGCCGCCCCTGGATCGATGAAAGAAATGAGGGCAAGGCAACCGAGAAGAGAATTGCGGCGATCACGATGACCACAAGCAACTCGAGCAACGTAAATCCGCGCTGTTTCATCGCTCACTCCACCGCACAGTCACCTTGCTGATCGGCGATCCAGCAAGCGGGATTTGCCGCCCAACCGGCGGGAACCTGCGCGGTCACGCGCGCACCGGTTTGATCAAGCGTGAACAAGAAGCCTGCAAGACTCCCGGTGCCAAGAGCCTGGACGGTATATGTGGTCTGGGTCAGGGTGGGGCACGAAATTTGGAAACCCTCCGCAGCAACGGGCGCCGTACAACTTCCGACATACGTCTCGTGGTCCTGGGCGTACTGCCGCACGTCGTTAGCAGTAACCAACAACGCGTTCTGGGCGGCCTGAATACGCGACTTCACAACGTAGTTCGAGTAAGCGGGAATGCCAACGGCCAACAGGATCCCAGCGATGGCCACAACGGCCATCAGTTCGACAAGACTGAAGCCCTGAGTCTGGCGCCCCGAGCATGCCGGCGCACAGAGGCGGGTTGAGGCAAGATCGATTCGCGAAAACACGGCAGTAGCGCCCCCTATTGATGAACTGGATTATCGAACGCAGAGGCACGCGCTTTGACGGGATCGGGATGGGCGGTAGATTTCGTCCGACAAACGGTGCATCACGGCGTTGTAAGGAGTCACTCCGCTTTGCCTTTTCGCCACGCGCCCATCATGACGGGTTCTCCAGGGCGGGTCGCACACGGTCGCCCTAGCGTGCATTCGCATGTCCGCGCCGTTTTAAATTTCCATCGCAATCCGCGCGAAAGCGGGGATTGCTCCGCAGACCCCAGTTACAGCACGACGCCTCAAACTCCACATGGAGCGCCTTTCGGATTTGATTGCCATGGTGGCCACACAAACTGGGCTAGGCCTCAGTCGATCTGGGGTGAGGCGTCCCCGAATCGGCGAATTGCGGCGGTGTGGCAGTCACTTGACGACCGCACCAAGCTTGAAGATGGGCAGGTACAGCGCGATGACCAGTCCGCCAATCAAGATGCCGAGAATGGAGATGATCATTGGTTCCATCAAGGCAGATAGATTCTTGGCAATCTCGTCCACCTCCGACTCGTAGAAATCGGCGACCTTGCTCATCATGTCGTCCATCGAACCCGTCTCTTCGCCAATCTGGGTCATCTGAAGCATGAGCGGCGGGAATACACCCGTGGACTGCATGGCAACCGCCATGGATGTGCCTGTGGTGATCTCGGACTGGATCGCAAGCGTGGCTTTGCGAAAAACGTCGTTGCCCGCCGCGCCCGCAACAGCATCCATCGCGTCCACCATGGGAACGCCTGCGGCGAACATGGTGGCAAGCGTGCGCGACCAGCGGGCCAGCGCACCCTTCTCAATCAGATTCCCAAAGACCGGCATCTTGAGCAACCACCTGTCGACGGCTGCTTGCACTTTTGCCGACCGCTTCCACGCGTTAAAGCCAAAATAGCCACCCCCGCCAACGATCGCGAGCAAGATGTACCAATCGTGCACGAAAAAATTGGAGATCGCGATGACCGCTAATGTGGGCGCCGGCAAGGTGGCGCCGAACGATTCAAAGGTTTTAGCAAAAACGGGCACCACGAAAAGCATGATGACAGTTACAACAACAGCCGCAACGATGATCACCGCAATCGGGTAGGTCAGGGCACCCTTGATCTTCTTGCGAATCTCGTAGGTTTTCTCCTGGTAGGTTGCCAATCGATTGATCACGACCTCAAGCGTGCCCGAGTTTTCGCCCGCGGCCACCAAGTCGCAATAAAGCGCATTGAAATGACGCGGATACTTGCGCAGCGCGTTCGAGAAACTCGTTCCCGTTTCGAGATCGTCGCGAATGGCGAGGACCATTGCGCCCATGGATGGGTTAGGGTGACTGCTACCCACAATTGAGAGAGACTGCACCAGCGGCACGCCCGCCTTGAGCATCGCAGTGAGCTGGCGGCTAAAGGTCATCAAATCTTTCAGATTGATGGTCTTGCCGCGTCTAAGCCTTTTCTTGCTGACCTTGGTGATGGTGATGCCTTGCCGCCGCAAAGAAGCGGTCACGACATTGACGGAGGCCGCCCGCATCTCCCCAACCTGCTTATGGCGGTTGCGGTCCATACCCTCCCAAGCAAAAAGTGCCTCGCCAACAGGGCCTTTGCGCCTCAAGGAAAGAGAAGAAGTCGCCATCAGAGAATCCTTGACTCAGGGACAATCGCTTTGGCCTGGGGTGAGGCCTCGCGCAGAATTACAAAGAGTGCCAGTCATCGACCAAACCGCAGCAGTGTTTCCACCCATCGACGGAGAGTCGCTAAACTGAAGTTTATTCCCGTGCGAATCGGTAGCACGGCTAGTACCCTTAATTAAGCCGTTCGCGACGCTCGGCAGCCCCACGAACCCTCCGGTTGGGGTTGCCACCGGTATGCCGTTCGTACCAGTGTTGCACCCAGTTAGTGTCCCTTTGCTAGCGATGCATGAACTCACTGCGAGTTTGAGGGAGGCGAGTTCGGTCTGGGTTGCAGCCGCCTCCGCCCTGCTCGTGTAATCGCCATACATTGGAATCGCGATGGCCGTAAGGATGCTGATGACCGCGACGACGATCATTAGCTCGATGAGCGTGAAGCCGCCCTTCTTATTTCGAGACATAAGAAGCGCTCCTGCAAGTACCGGCAAGGGCTGAAAATTGTGAAAAGCCCCGATGAGCCAGTGCATTGAAAATGCGGCCCGCATCTGGTGCGATTCCTGGATTGGCTGAGATCGCCTCGCCGAGAAGACGGCGTGCCCGATCTTCATCTCCAACAAGGGCCAGCAATTCAACTTGGGTAATCGGGACGTCTCCGATCGGCCTGTAGAACATTAGGTGAGTATTTTCCCTTAAGCGAGGCGCCCAAGTTTCTGACATGAGGAATACCACAGGAATGTTGGACTGCTCCACACGTGCAACTGGACGCAGGATGCGCTGACCCCAGGTTTTCGCGGACAAAAATCCTTGCAAGGTTGACATTCTTGCAGCAATTGCCCGCGTGTCACGAATATTTATTGGTGTCCGCCAGTCCTCCTGAAAAACCTGCATTTCCATTCGCATTTGTAGCGCCGCGCTTAACAAAACACAAAGCGCTGCAAATGCAGCGATCGGCCCCACGCTGGACAGCACGCCCAGACGGACTCCTTTCCGCCAAGACGGCGACCAATCCCGGCTTTCTCCCATGCGCACCGAGAGAGCCCCGAGCAGCGAGGCAAAGAGTCCGAGGAATGGCAGCGTCCAAAGCGGATACTCCACCATGCTGTGCATGCCGACAACACCTAGGCATCCTGTAGCCCAGATCTGCCAAGTCTCACCCGAACGAAGGGCTCGCCAAGCAGTGACTATACCCCAAGCAGCGAGTATAAGCACGGCAACAAGCCCAGCAACCCCGAATTCTAGCCCGAGTTGAAGGGGAAGGTTATGGACGTTGTTCCAGCCCTGATTATGGAATGCGGCATAGGCAGGTGTGTCTGGAAGGCTCCCGGCAAAATGGAAAAAAGCAAGCGCTGTGCCGCCAATGCCGACGCCGGATAGAGGACGGTGCGCCATAAGCCGCAATGCCTCCATCCAAAGAGTACGCAAAATGGGCCCCGCGAAGGCGTGCCCGGATGGAGAATCTGCCTTTCCATGAAAACTAAAGGCCAGGAATACGCATACGGTCACGCCGGCCACCAAAGTGCCAAGGCGTTTGTTTGAGCGATTAGAATCTTTGATCATGCTCGCATCGCGACGCATCATCATAGACATTCCAAAATAGATCACGCCAAAAGCGAGATAGCCAAGAGCTGCATAAGAAGTCGACTCCACGATACTAACAAGCAGCAAGCCACAGACAAACACAAATGCCAATACCGGAGCGAATCTGCGTACGCTTAATGGAAACAGGGCAACCAAAAGCAGTGCCGAAAATAGAGCAAGCGTCTGCAGGTCAGCGAATAAGTTGCGTTGTGCGAGCAGTCCAACTGCAACTCCACTCGCTGAATAGAGTACTGGAATGTGCCTGAACACGGCATATTCTTGAACCTGAATCCAGCCGATAAATCCACCGATCATGCCAGCAACGAGCAGTCCGCAAGCAAGTGCCTTTGCGAACAAATCCGCTTTGCCCTGGCCCACCAAAGCCTGCGCCGAGAGCATCAGCAGCGTCGCCCACACCATCTCCAGGATCGTGAGCAGCGCGCCGCTGCGGAGTGCGGCATGATGGGTCAGAAGTTGCACCCCAGCGACTATGGCGAGCAGCAAGGGAGCGAGAAATATCGAAGACAGTCGCAGTTCGCGCCACGCAGCACTACGAAGAAGCGGTGTGCAAGCAAGTAATCCGCTAAGTGCTGCGAAGAATTCACCTTGCCAGCTTGATAGCGGGCCTGCATGATTCCACGCAAGCGGCGGGAGGCAAGCGAGGAGGAAAAATCCCGAGAGGCCGGCGTACAACAAGGTCCGCTCTGCCCACGGCCAAGGCAAAAGATCCGTGGGCTCCCCTGTGTAACCCGTCAGGCGCAAGAGCCATGCGGAAAATCCCACTTGGATGTCCATAGTGGGATTTTTAACACGTCGAAAATACACTGCTATTATGGCATTTACTTATGGCAGTCGCCTTGCCCAGAGGCCATGCCGCGCGACCCACCATCGCAGATAGTTCCGGTATTATTCCATGTCATCGCCGTTTGACCCATGGTGGCAGTGTCAACCACCGTCAAATTGTTGCCCTTGGTATCCGTGGCCAAGCTACTCGCGTTAATGACAAGACCCGTGTTTGTACCCGCAGCAGGAGCGGTAAGTGTAGGTGTAATTAAGTTCGCTGACGCTGTGATCGTAGGAACGCCATTCTGACCTTGTGTCCCGCAAGCCGACAAGGTCCCTGTAGTCTGCGCGCATATACCTAAGGCCGTCTTGAGCGGATCAAGCTCGGACATGGTGGCTGCAGCGTGAGCGCGACTCGTGTAGTTGCTGTACTGCGGAATCGCGATCGCCGCCAAAATGCCGATGATCGCCACAACGATCATCAATTCAATCAGGGTGAAACCCTGTTGGATTTGCTTCTTCATGAAATGCTCCTGGGTTTGAACGGCGTGGCCCATGCGCCAAAATCAAGAAAGCCAGCGCCGGGCCGCGGCTGGGTTGAAAGCAGTCCCCCCTTGGGGTGATCGTTAGTTAGCAGCTTGCATGCCAGCTTGCGATTTGCCGATTTTCGTGAACTGCTTCACACAATTACGCTGAGCCGCGGGGTCTGGATGCCAATTGAGGGCAGGCTAGTGACGAATTTTGTCGATTTCTCGAAAAAAACGTCAATGTAATTGCGATGCCATCCAAGCACTGCTACCCATAGCAATAAAAAGCCCGCCTTACGGCGGGCCAAAGTCCCGGAGATGACTGAACAAGCCAACTTGTTCACCGTTGACAAAGCATATCGCGTGCCATGTCTCACCGTGCCAAACTCGGCGCAATCCAGATCGTGGTGTAGGCGATTCACCGTGGCTCCTTGCCCGACGGCAAGGGAGCACTGAAAGCGAAGCAGGGCCATCGCCGGCGATCAGCAATTATTTCGAGCCTTCTGGATTCCAACGGGTTTGGATCCGCCAAAGCCTACGCCGATGCACGGCAGATAGTCCCCCTGAACGCCTGCGCCGGATGCGCGCTCAAGCCGCCAGTCGGACTCGTGAGGGCTCAAACCCGCCCAAGACCAAATCGCGCCACATCGATCGCAAACTGACCTAGCACCCTCACCGATTGGGCTCGGGAATGGCCCGCGAAACCTTGGATCCTTGGCATAATGCCCCGCGCGCTCGGCGAACGACCCCAGCATCTCAGGCGCAACGGCCTGTGTCCGCAGCGAGTTCGATGGCCGCCTTCAGCAGTGCGCCGTCCGGTTGTTCAAGGTCACTCAAAATGTCGAAGTGATTGCGCCACGGCAGAACGGCGAATTGGACGGATTCACTGACTGCCTCCAATGCAGCAGCGTACTCGGCGCTCTGACGCTGAAATTCGGGCAATTCTGCCCCACCCACGGCCACAACGGTCGTTGCGCCAGTGCCGATGCGCAGCCTGGGGCTGCAGGAAGCCACCTCTGCGTCTGTCAGCTGAAGCGCATCATTGAGCGCCCCGCGGGCGATGGGCCCCAGGTCAAACAGGCCACTGACGCTCAGCACGCCGGCCACTGCCGGATGTTGGCGGTGCATCGCGGCTAAATGGCCACCCGCTGAGTGTCCGGCAAGGACAATGCGCGGCGCCTCGCCGGGTTTTTGCCCAAGTGTGGGATGGGTCTGGAGCCCGTCGAGAAGACAGCCGATTTCGGCCACGATCTGCGACATGCTGGCCTGGGGCGCGAGGGTGTATTCGGCCAGAACCACATGCATGCCTGCTGCCAAGGCACCTGCCGCGACGCACGCAAAATCCTCCTTGCTTCGCCACTGCCAATAGCCTCCGTGGAGAAAGACAAGGACTGGCGCGTCCGTGCCCTCCCGCCACAGGCCGTTTGCGTCAAACCAGTCAAAAACCTGCCTGGGGCGCGGACCGTAGCGGAGGTTGCGCTTGCAAGCATGGTGCGCATAAACGTCGCGACTACGCTCGAAAAAGCCGTTGAGAAGTTGCTCCGCATTCGGCACGGCCGCGGCGTTGTCGTATGCGGCCGTGTAGTGCTCGCGGGTGATGAGGGTTGTCGGCTGCGACATGCGTGGCCTCTTTGGTGGGTTGGTAAGCCATGAACAATCGCCCGATTGTGCATGCCCGGCGCCCTCGGCAGAGCAGCATTCGCGCGAGGCCAGGCTGGCTACACTTGACGTATAGGTTAATCAACGTTCACCAAACTCAGCGCTCTGGGCATGGCCGAATCCACCAAGAACCGCTACACGATCACCGAGCTGGCTCGTGAGTTCGATCTCACGGCACGCGCAATCCGCTTTTATGAAGAGGCCGGGCTCCTCGCACCCTTGCGCGAAGGGCGCAAGCGCGTGTACTCCCAGGGCGATCGCACACGCCTCAAACTCACGCAGCGTGGCAAGCGCCTGGGCCTGAGTCTGGCCGAGATCCGTGAATTGGTCTTGATGTACGAGTCGCCCCGCGACACCGCACCCCAGCTGCGCCGGTATCTGGATGTGCTGGCTGCGCACCGACACGACATCGAAGAACGCATGGCGGACCTGCAAGCCACGCTGGACGAGATCAGCAGCTACGAGGCCGAGGCACGCGCGCTGCTCCAACAACACATCCGCCGCGACAGCTGAATGCCCGATCATTGCAACGCCTTGCTATGATTGACGTTAACGTAAACGTCACTTTGATATCGAACCATCCGCCTGCGAGTTGCTCCTCCATGCCAACGCCCTCTGCAAACCACCATCCCAAGCCAGGCACGGGGCTCTCCGCCGCCCGGGACGCGGCCGTTCGGACAAGCTTTGCGCGGCAAGGGCTGATGCACCACTGGGGCGCGAGCCTCACCGCGCTGGAGCACGGCGCTGCCGAAGTTCGGCTGCCCCACTCCGAGCGCGTGACGCAGCAACAGGGCAGCTTTCACGGTGGAGCCATGGGAGCGCTCGCCGATATCGCCGGGGGGTACGCCGCCATGACGGTCGCCCCCGAGGGCGTGGAAGTCACCACCGTGGAGTACAAGATCAATTTTCTTGCAGCGTGCGCGGGTGGGGAACTGGTTGCCCGGGGACGGGTGATTCGCGCCGGCAAGCGCATCATCGTGACCACGGCCGACGTGTTCCACCGCGACGCCGATGGCCACGAGACCCACTGCGCCACCATGCAGCAAACCATTGTTCCTGTGCCCAAGACCTATTGACTGCATCCGGCCCGTCAATGCCGAACGCATCCCGACACAATGATGACAAGGAGACACTGCCATGAACCTGCCCGGACTGGATTTTCAACTTGGTGAGGACATCGGCGCGCTGCGCGAAGCCGTGCGCGACTTCGCCCAGGCGGAGATTGCTCCGCGCGCCGCCGAGATCGACCGCAGCGACCAGTTCCCGATGGACCTGTGGCGCAAGTTCGGCGCGCTCGGTCTGCTGGGGGTCACCGTGCCCGAGTCGGATGGCGGCAGCGGCATGGGCTATCTGGCCCATATGGTTGCGATGGAGGAAATCTCCCGCGCCAGCGCCTCCGTGGCGTTGAGCTATGGCGCGCACTCGAACCTGTGCGTCAACCAGGTCCGTCGCAATGGCAATGCAGATCAAAAGCGCCGCTATCTGCCCAGGCTGCTTTCCGGCGAGCACGTCGGGGCGCTTGCGATGAGCGAACCCGGTGCGGGATCGGACGTGGTGAGCATGAAGCTGCGCGCCGACAAAAAGGGCGATCGCTACGTGCTCAGCGGCACGAAAATGTGGATCACCAATGGGCCGGATGCCGACGTCCTGGTGGTCTACGCCAAAACCGACCCGCAAGCGGGCAGCAAAGGCATCACGGCCTTCATCGTCGAAAAGGGGTTCAAGGGCTTTTCAGTGGCGCAAAAGCTCGACAAGCTCGGCATGCGCGGCAGCCATACCGGGGAGCTCGTGTTCCAGGACGTGGAGGTTCCGGCCGAAAGCGTCCTCGGCACCGTGGGCGCAGGTGCGAAGGTGCTGATGAGCGGACTGGACTACGAGCGCGCGGTTCTGGCCGGCGGCCCCGTGGGCATCATGCAGGCCGTGATGGACAGCGTCGTGCCCTACGTGCATGAGCGCAGGCAGTTCGGCCAGGCCATTGGCGAATTCCAGCTCATCCAGGGCAAGCTCGCCGACATGTACACCGTGCTGCAAGCCGCGCGCAGCCTGCTGTACACCGTGGGCAAGAATCTGGACGCCCTCGGCGATGGCCACAGCCGCCAGGTGCGCAAGGACTGCGCGGCGGTGATCCTGTGGTGCGCCGAAAAAGCCACCTGGATGGCCGGCGAAGGCATCCAGGTCTTCGGCGGCAACGGCTACATCAACGACTATCCGCTGGGGCGCCTGTGGCGCGATGCCAAGCTGTATGAGATTGGCGCTGGCACCTCGGAGATCCGCCGCATGCTCATCGGCCGGGAGCTGTTTGCGGAGACGCGGTGATGCGCATGGGCCGGCCCCGGCTTGCTGCACCTGCCGCCAAGGCGCGGCAGGTGACTCCCGCTCGCTCAGGCGTGTTGAGGCTGTGCCTGCGCAAGAAGCTTCAGGCCCACGGCGTCGAAGGCTGCGTCGATGCGCGCCACGGCGCCGGGCACGTCCTTCCATTTATCCAGGCCGAAGAGGCCGATGCGGAACGTCTTGAAGTCCGGCCCTTCGTCGCATGCCAGCGGAACACCGGCGGCAATCTGCACCCCGGCGGCGACAAACTTCTTCGTATTCTGAATCTCGGCATCCCGCGTGTAGCTGACCACGACGCCCGGCGACTGAAAGCCAGCGGCGGCCACACTCTTGACGCCGCGGCGAGCCAGGGAGGCGCGCACCTTGGTGCCCAGTTCGATTTGCGCGGCTTTGAGCGCGGGCAAACCGAACGCAAAGGCCTCCTGCATCACGTCGCGCACCTGCACCAGCGCGTCGGTGGGCATCGTGGCGTGGTAAGCGTGGCCACCGCCTTCATACGCCTGCATGATCTGGTGCCATTTCTTCAGATCACAGGAAAAACTGTCGCTTTGCGTGGCAGCCAGCCGCTCGAGCGCGCGGCTGCTGAGCATGGCAAAGCCCGCACATGGGGTGCCGCTCCAGCCCTTTTGCGGGGCCGAGACGAGCACGTCCACGCCGAGCGCTTTCATGTCCACCCACATCGCGCCCGAGGCGATGCAGTCGAGCACGAACAAGGCGCCCACCGCGTGCGCCGCGTCCGCCAAGGCCTTCAGATAGTCGTCGGGAAGAATCATCCCGGCGGACGTTTCCACGTGCGGGGCGAACACGACCGCGGGCTTGTCGCGCCGGATCGCGGCCACGACGTCGTCGATCGGTGCCGGCGCGAAGGGGGCTTCGGCGTCGTCGGCCGTTCGCTGCGCCTTGAGCACGGTCATGTGCTGGGTGAGCTTGCCGGCTTCGATGATCTGCGACCAGCGGTAGCTGAACCAGCCGTTGCGCACCACGACCACCGGCGCGCCCTGCACGAACTGCCGGGCCACCGCCTCCATCGCGAAGGTCCCGCTGCCAGGCACGATGACCGCCGCGTCAGCCGCATAGGCCTCCTTCAGCATGGACGACAGATCGACCATCGCGCGCTGGAAACGGCGGGCCATGTGGTTGAGCGCGCGGTCCGTGTAGACCACGGAATATTCCAGCAGGCCCTCGGGGTCGACAGTGGGGAGCAATCCGGGCATGAAGCGTCTCCTGAAACGTGGACGGTTGGGAGCGCGACGCCTCGATCATGCACGATGCGTGATGCATGGTTGGGCGCCGGCACGCGACACGGCGGCCGCGAACGGAAAACGAGCCTAGCACGCGTGCGGCTCGCGCGCATCCCGGCCCGCCCTGTTCGGGGTCGCGCGCCGGAGGTAAAGTGGGCAGCTCCGTGTTCCCGAGCGAGCGCCCGATGAACCAGTTTCCTCCCCGCCTGGACTCGCAGGTGGCTTTCGCCATCGCGCGCGCCATGCTCGACGGCTTCAACAAGCATTACCGACTGTTTCGCGAAGTCAGCCGCGAGGCCAAGGCACGCTTCGAGGCCGCTGACTGGGCCGGGCAGCAACGCGCGCAGCGCGAACGCATCGCGTTTTACGACACGCGGGTGGACGAGGCCACCGAGCGGCTGCAGACCGAGTTTGACGCGGGGCACCTGGACACCGAAATCTGGCACCAGGCCAAACTGCACTACATCGGTTTGCTGACCAACCACCTGCAGCCCGAGCTTGCGGAGACGTTTTTCAACTCGGTCACGACGAAGATCCTGCACCGCCGGCATTTCCACAACGACATCCTGTTCGTGCGCCCGGCCATCTCCACCGAGTACATCGAGTACGACGAACCGGCTGCGCAACCTACCTTCCGCGCCTACTACCCCACGCACGACAGCCTGCGCGAGACGCTCACGCGCATCATCCACAATTTTCAGCTCCAGCGCCCGTTCGAGGACCTGGAGCGCGACATCGGGCTCGTGCTCCAGGCCGTGCAGCAGCGTCTGCAAGGCGCGCGGCTGCGCAGCAACTTCCAGATCCAGGTCCTGTCATCCCTCTTCTACCGCAACAAGGGCGCCTACGTGGTGGGCCGGATCATCAACGGCTTCTGGGAATTTCCCCTGACCCTGCCCATCCTGCACAACGAGCGCGGCCAGCTCATCATCGACACCGCGCTGCTGCATGAGGACGACCTGCTGCTGGTGTTCTCGTTTGCCCGCGCCTATTTCATGGTGGACATGGCCGTGCCCTCGGCCTACGTGCAGTTCCTGCGCAGCCTCATGCCGCGCAAGCCGCGCTCGGAGCTGTACAGCGCGCTGGGCCTGGCCAAGCAAGGCAAGACCCTGTTCTACCGGGACTTCCTCTACCACCTGCGGCATTCAAGCGACCGCTTCACCACGGCGCCCGGCATCAGGGGCATGGTGATGCTGGTGTTCACCCTGCCCTCGTTTCCCTTTGTCTTCAAGGTCATCCGCGACTTCTACCCCGCACCCAAGGACACCACGCGCGAGAAGATCAAGGCCAAGTATCTGCTGGTCAAGCAGCATGACCGCGTGGGGCGCATGGCCGACACGCTGGAGTATTCCAACGTGGCCTTTCCGCGCGAGCGTTTCGACCCCGAGCTCGTCGCCGAGCTCAAGGCCACCTGCGCCTCGCAACTGGAAGAGGACGGCAACCTGCTGGTCATCCGCCACTGCTACATCGAGCGACGCATGATTCCGCTCAACATCTACCTGCAGGAAGCCACGCCCGGGCAGCTCGAAGCCGCGGTGATCGATTACGGCAACGCCATCAAGGATCTGGTAGCGGCCAACATCTTCCCCGGCGACATGCTGTGGAAGAACTTCGGCATCACGCGTCACGGCAAGGTCGTGTTCTACGACTACGACGAAATCGAGTACATGACCGACTGCAATTTCCGCCGCGTCCCGCCCGCTCGCTGCGAGGAGGACGAAATGGCGGCCGAACCCTGGTATCCCGTCGGTGCCCACGATATCTTCCCGGAAACTTTCGGCACCTTCCTGCTTGGCAACCCCCAGGTGCGCGCGGTCTTCATGCGCCACCATGCCGACCTGCTCGACGCCGCCTACTGGCAGGCGCAGCAGCAGCGCACGCGTGAAGGCCATGTGTTCGACGTCTTTCCCTATGACACGAGCCGACGCTTCATCCATGGCGCGGCGCACGCGTCACCTTCCCCATCCGACGGCGAGTCCGGGCCCAGCCAGGCTGGCGCACCGGCTCCATCCTCGCCAGGATCCTTACAACCCACAACCCTTCTGGAGGTCTCATGAATGCCGATCCCATTGTCATTGTTTCCGCCGCGCGCACGCCCATCGGCGGCCTGCTCGGCGACTTCGCGTCCGTTCCTGCCTGGCAGCTCGGCGCTGCGGCCATTCGCGCCGCGGTGCAGCGCTCGGGAGTCGCGAGCGACGCGGTGGATGAAGTCCTCATGGGCAACTGCCTCATGGCCGGGCAGGGCCAGGCTCCGGCACGCCAGGCCGCGCTTGCCGCGGGCCTTCCGCAGTCGGCCGGTGCCGTGACCCTGTCCAAGATGTGCGGCTCGGGCATGCGCGCCATGATGTTCGCCCATGACATGCTGAGCGTGGGCTCGGCCTCCGTGCTGGTGGCCGGCGGCATGGAGAGCATGACCAACGCGCCGCACCTGGCTTTCGTGCGCAAGGGGGTCAAGTACGGACTGACGCAGTTCTACGATCACATGGCCCTGGACGGCCTGGAAGACGCCTACGACCGCGGCAAGGCCATGGGCGTGTTCGCCGAGAGCTGCGTGGCGAAATACAGCTTCACGCGCGAAGCCATGGACGCCTTCGCCATTGCCTCCACCGAGCGCAGCAAAAAGGCCAACGAGGATGGCAGCTTCAACTGGGAGATGGCGCCCGTGACGGTGGCTGGGCGCGGCGGCGATGTGCAGATCAGCCGCGACGAGCAGCCATTCAAGGCCAAGCTGGACAAGATTCCGGGGCTCAAGCCGGCCTTCAAGAAGGACGGCAGCATCACAGCGGCCACCTCCTCGAGCATTTCCGATGGCGCCGCCGCGCTCGTGTTGATGCGCCAGTCCACGGCGCAGCGCCTGGGTTGCACGCCCCTTGCGCGCATCGCAGCGCACGCGGTGCACGCGCAGGCGCCCGAGTGGTTCACCACGGCACCCGTGGGCGCCATCCACAAGGTGCTGGGCAAGGCCGAATGGCAGGCCAAGGATGTCGATCTGTGGGAGGTCAACGAGGCCTTTGCCGCCGTGACCATGGCAGCCATGCACGAATTCAGCCTGCCGCACGACATCGTCAATGTGCACGGCGGGGCGGTCGCACTGGGTCATCCGATCGGCGCCAGCGGTGCGCGCATCGTCGTCACGCTGCTGGGCGCGCTGCGCACGAGGGGCCTTAAAAAGGGCGTGGCCGCCTTGTGCATTGGCGGCGGCGAAGCCACGGCCATGGCCGTGGAGCTTCTGTGACCCGATGCGCGACAGGCCCGGTCCTTCAGTGCGGGGAAGGACAGGGCCGATGCCACAGGCATCCATCTTTGCTTGAAGTGACGCCGTATGCGCTGTATATTCACCCAGTCATGAAGCGACTCCAAGCCTTCAAGTACGAACTCATGGCGACCGGCGAACAGCAGCGCCAGATGCGCCGCTTCGCGGGCTCGTGCCGGGTCGTGTTCAATGAGGCGCTGGCGTTGCAAAAGACCCGCCACGAGCGGGGCGAGCAAAAGCTCGGCTACGCCGGGCTGTGCAAGGAACTCACGGCATGGCGCAACGGGGCACCGCTGCCTTCGGGGCGCGTTGCGCCCTGGCTGGCGGAGGCGCCGATCCACCCGTTGCAACAGGCGCTCAAGGATCTGGACCGCGCCTACACCCATTTCTTCGCCAAGCGCGCGGACTTTCCGCGATTCAAGAAGAAGGGCCAGGGCGCGAGCTTCCGCTACCCCGATCCCAAGCAGATCAAGCTCGATGCGGGGAACAGCCGCATCGCTCTGCCCAAGCTGGGGTGGCTGCGCTATCGCAACAGCCGGGATGTGCTCGGCGCGGTGCGCAACGTCACGGTGTCGAGCAGCGGCGGCACGTGGTTCGTGTCGATCCAGACCGAGCGTGAGGTCGAGCAGCCCATCCCGAGCGCCACCCGCGCCATCGGGATCGACGTGGGCATTGCCCGCTTCGCCACGTTCAGCGACGGTGCGTTTTTGCCACCGCTCAACAGTTTCAGGACGCACGCAGTGCGGCTTGCGCGGTACCAGCGGGCGATGAGCCGCAAGGTGCAGTTCAGCAAGAACTGGCACAAGGCCAAACGGAGGGTTCAAACCCTTCACACCCGTATCGCCAATGCCCGGCGCGACGATCTGCACAAGGCCACGACCACGATCAGCCAAAACCACGCGATGGTGTGGATCGAGGACTTGCAGGTGAGGAACATGTCGCGCAGCGCTGCGGGAACGGCCGAGCGACCGTGCAGGAATGTCCGGGCCAAGAGCGGCTTGAACAAGTCGATCCTGGACCAGGGCTGGGCCGAGTTTCGCCGGCAACTGGACGACAAGCTCCAGTGGAGCGGCGGATGGCTCGTTGCGGTGCCGCCGCACAACACGAGCCGCACCTGTCCAGACTGCGGCCACATCGCGGCGGACAATCGCCGCACGCAGGCCCAGTTCAGATGCGTGGCGTGTGGCTATGCGAATCATGCCGATGTGGTCGGCGCGATGAATATTTTGGCGCGGGGACACCGCGTTGCAGCCTGTGGAGAGGTGGTGCATTCAGGCCCCTCGGCGAAGCAGGAACCCACCGAAGCGACTGCGTATGAGGTCACTCATGCGTAGCGCCGTAGGAATCCCCGTCCTTCCCGCGCAAGCGGTGGCGAAAGCCAAGGGCGGGGAGGATGTCAAGTCGCCAGGCAGCCCGTCTGGCACAGCGCCGACCATGGACGCACGACACCCCATGCGTCGGCTGATCCGTTCGGGCTCCAGCTTCGAGGCCTTGGCCGGCTACAGCCGCGCCGTGGTCGACGGCCGCGACGTGCACGTGTCGGGCACGACCGGCTTCGACTACGCACGCATGACCATCGACGAGGACGCGGTGGCGCAGACGCACCAGTGCTTTCGCAACATCGACGCCGCGTTGCGCGAAGCCGGGTGCACACTGGATGATGTGGTGCGCGTGCGCTACCTGCTCACCGACGCGGCGCTGTTCGAGCGCCTGGCGCCCCTCTTCGGCGAATACTTTGCCCGCGCGCGCCCGGCGGCCACCGCCCAGGTCTGCGGACTGGTGGATCCGCGCATGCGCATCGAAATCGAAGTGACGGCCAAACTTCCGGAGACCGCCTGACCATGCTGCTTGATGCCGACCACCAGATGATCCGCGACGCGGTGCGCGACTTCGTGCAAGCCGAAATCGCCCCCCACGCGGCGAGCTGGGCGCAGCAGTCGCGCTTTCCCCGCGAAGCGCTGGAGGGGCTGGCGGCGCTGGGTTGCCTGGGCATCGCCGTGCCCACGGCGTGGGACGGCGCCGGGCTGGACTATCTGGCGCTGGCGCTGGCCATCGAGGAAATTGCCGCAGGCGACGGCGCAACCAGCACCGTGGTCAGTGTGAACAACTGCCCCGTGTGCTCGATCCTCCTGGCCTGGGGCAGCGACGCGCAAAAGCAGCGCTGGCTCAAGCCGGTGGCGCGTGGCGCCATGATCGGCGCCTTCGCGCTGACTGAGCCGCAGGCCGGCTCCGACGCATCGAACCTGCGCACCACGGCTCGCCGGGACGGCGACGATTACGTGCTCGACGGGGTCAAGCAGTTCATCACCAGCGGCAAGAACGGCCAGGTCGCCATTGTCCTGGCTGCAACCGACCGCGCAGCCGGCAAGCACGGCATCAGCGCATTCATCGTCCCCACCGATGCGCCGGGCTACAGCGTCGAGCGCCTGGAACACAAGGCCGGCCAGGCGGCCAGCGACACGGCGCAGATTCGCCTGCAGGCCTGCCGTGTGCCAGCAAGCCAGCGCATCGGGCGCGAAGGCGAGGGCTACAAAATCGCGCTCTCAGGCCTCGAAGGGGGCCGGATCGGCATTGCCTCGCAGGCCGTGGGCATGGCACGCGCGGCGTTCGAGGCTGCGCTGCGCTATGCACGCGAGCGCAGTGCCTTCGGCCGCACGCTGTTCGAGCACCAGGCGGTGCAATTCAGGCTCGCGGAGATGGCCATGCGCATTGAGACCGCGCGGCAGATGGTGTGGCATGCCGCCCAGCTCAAGGATGCCGGCGTGCCGTGCCTGAAGGAGGCGGCCATGGCCAAGCTGTATGCCAGCGAGATGGCCGAGGCCGTGTGCAGCGACGCGATGCAGATCCACGGCGGCTACGGCTACGTGGAAGACTTCCCCGTCGAGCGCATCTGGCGTGACGTGCGGGTATGCCAGATTTACGAAGGCACGAGCGACGTGCAGAAAATACTCATCGCCCGCGCGCTGTAATGCAAGACCGACAAGAGCCCACCCCACCGAGGAGACCCGTCATGCCTGTGGCACCCATCGCGTTCTTTTTCGATTTTTCCTCACCCTATTCCTACCTTGCGAGCACGCAGATCGAGGCGCTGGCAGAGCGGCACGACCGCGGCATCGAGTGGGTGCCGATCCTGCTTGGTCCGGTGTTCGCCACGACAGGGGCCAAGCCCCTGGTCGAGCAGCCTTTGAAAGGGGATTACGCGCGCATCGACATTCCCCGCTCGGCACGCTTTTTCGGCGTGCCGTACCAGCATCCGGCGCCCTTCCCCATCGCCACGCACCATGCGGCGCGCGTGCTCATCGGCCTGCAGCGCGAGCTGCCCGCACAGGCTGTGCCCTGGGTGCACGCGGCGTTCAGCGCCTATTTCATGCAGGGCAGGAACATCAGCCAACCCGAGGTGCTGCACAGTGTGGCGCAAGACCTCGGCATCAACACGGCCCGCATTGATGGCTGGTGCAACGAGCCGCAAATCAAGGCACAGCTCAAGGCCAACGTCGACCGCGCGATGCAAAGCGGGGTTTGCGGCGCCCCGTTTTTCGTGGTGGACGATGAGCCCTTCTGGGGGGTGGACCGCCTGCCCCAGATCGACCGCTGGCTCACGGCCCGGTTTTGACAACACGCCATCCATCCGGTTCCGCAGACGACGCCCGAGCGCCGCGAACCCCAACCCCGGAGACATCCATGACCGCTGTATTCACCACCAGCTACGCCTGCGGCGAACAACGCCAGCCCCTGCTCACCCAGACCCTCGGTGCCTTCTTCGATGCCATGGCGGAGCGCCAGGGCGCGCATGAAGCCCTGGTGTCCCGTCACCAGGGCCGGCACCTGTCGTACACCGAACTGCGCCGCGAAGTCGACCAACTGGCAAGCGCCATGCTCCGAAGCGGTTTGCGCAAGGGCGACCGCGTGGGCATCTGGGCCCACAACTGCGTGGAGTGGGTGCTGATGCAACTGGCCACCGCCAAGGTGGGCATCATCCTGGTCAACATCAATCCTGCATACCGCACCACCGAGGTCGAGTACGCCCTCAACAAGGTGGGCTGCAAGGCGCTCGTCACCATGACCCGGTTCAAGACCAGCGACTACCTGGCGATGCTGCGTGAACTGGCGCCCGAGATCTCCGCCAGCACACCCGGTGCGCTGCGCGCGGCGAGACTGCCCGACTTGCGGCTCGTGGTGCATCTGGGTGATGCTGCGGAAGCCGGCATGCTGCGTTTTGCCGACTGGATTGCCCAAGGCAGCGCAGCCGACCCGGTGGTGGCCCAGGCCGCGGCGCAGCTCAGCGCCACGGAGCCCATCAACATCCAGTTCACCAGCGGCACCACGGGCTTTCCCAAGGGCGCCACGCTCACGCACAGCAACATCCTGAACAACGGCTATTTCATTGGCGAGGCGATGAAACTCACGGCCGCCGACAGGCTGTGCATTCCCGTGCCGCTCTACCACTGCTTCGGCATGGTGCTGGGCAATCTGGCGTGCCTCACGCACGGCGCCACGATCGTGTATCCCAACGATGCATTCGACCCGCTGCTGACGCTGCAAGCCGTGCAGGACGAAGCCTGCACCGGACTGCACGGCGTGCCCACCATGTTCATCGCCATGCTCGATCACCCGCGCTTTGCCGAGTTCGATCTGGGCACCTTGCGCACCGGCATCATGGCCGGCAGCCCCTGCCCCACCGCGGTGATGAAGCGCGTGGTCAGCGACATGCACCTGTCAGAGATCACCATCGCCTATGGCATGACCGAGACGGCGCCCGTGAGTTGTCAAAGCTCGACCGACACGCCGCTGGACAAGCGGGTGAGCACGGTCGGCCAGGTGCAGCCGCATCTGGAGGTCAAGATCGTCGACGCGCAAACCGGCGCGGTCGTGCCCCGGGCACCCCCGGTGAGCTGTGCACCCGTGGCTATTCGGTAATGCACGGCTACTGGGGTGACGAGGCGAAGACGCGCGAGGCCATCGACCCTGAGGGCTGGATGCACACCGGCGACCTGGCCACGATGGACGCCGAGGGCTATGTCAACATCGTCGGGCGCATCAAGGACATGGTGATCCGCGGCGGCGAGAACATCTATCCGCGTGAGGTGGAGGAATTCCTCTACCGACACCCCCAGGTGCAGGACGTGCAGGTGGTGGGCGTGCCCGATCCGAAGTACGGCGAGGAGCTATGCGCCTGGATCATCCCCAAGCCGGGCACAACCCCCACCGAAAGCGACATTCGCGCGTTCTGCAACGGGCAGATTGCCCACTACAAGATCCCCCGCTACATCCGTTTCGTGCAGAGTTTTCCCCTGACCATCACGGGCAAGGTGCAAAAGTTCAAGATTCGCGACGAGATGAAACAGGAACTCGGCTTGCAGGAACAACGCACCGCCTGACCCCTGCCGACCATCATGCCCCACATCGAATCCCGTATCGACATCCGAAGCGCCGCCTGCGCCGCCAACGCGCAGGCCATGCGCGCGCTGCTCGATGACTTGCGCGCCAAGCTGGAGCAGGCCGCCGTGGGCGGTGGCGACGCCGCGCGCGCCAAGCACACCGCGCGCGGCAAGCTGCTGCCGCGTGAGCGCGTGGCGCAACTGCTCGACCCCGGCACACCGTTCCTGGAATTCTCGGCGCTTGCGGCGCTTGGCCTGTATGGCGACGCCGCGCCGGGTGCCGGCCTCATCACGGGCATGGGCCGCGTGGCCGGGCGCGAGTGCGTGATCGTGTGCAATGACGCCACGGTCAAGGGCGGCACCTATTACCCGATGACCGTCAAAAAACACCTGCGCGCGCAGGACATCGCCCGGGAAAACCGTTTGCCCTGCATCTACCTCGTGGACTCCGGCGGCGCCAACCTGCCCAACCAGGATGAGGTCTTCCCCGATCGCGACCATTTCGGGCGCATCTTCTACAACCAGGCCACCATGAGCGCCGCAGGCATCCCGCAAATTGCCGTGGTCATGGGCTCATGCACCGCCGGCGGTGCCTACGTGCCGGCGATGAGCGACGAATCCGTGATCGTCAAGGGCCAGGGCACCATCTTCCTGGCTGGGCCGCCGCTGGTGAAAGCCGCCATCGGCGAGGTGGTGAGCGCCGAGGACCTGGGTGGAGCGGACGTGCACACGCGCTTGTCGGGCGTGGCCGATCACTTTGCCCACGACGACGCGGAAGCGCTGGCCATCACCCGCCGCATCGTCGGGCATCTGCCAGCCCCCGCCGAGAAGGGCCTGGGCCAGGGCCTGGACCTGCGCACACCGCGCGACCCCGCCTACAGCGCAGACGAGCTGCATGCCCTGGCCCCGCTCGACCTGCGCAAACCCCTGGACGTGCGCGAAATCATCGCGCGCATTGTCGACGGCTCCGAATTCGACGAATTCAAGGCCCGCTATGGCGCGACGCTGGTGTGCGGTTTTGCCCACATCCAGGGCATGCCGGTGGGCATTGTGGCCAACAACGGCATCTTGTTTTCCGAGTCCGCCGTCAAGGGCGCGCATTTCATCGAGCTGTGCTGCCAGCGCCGCGTGCCGCTCGTGTTCCTGCAGAACATCACCGGCTTCATGATCGGCAAGAAGGCCGAGAACGAGGGGATCGCCCGCAATGGCGCCAAGATGGTCACCGCCGTGGCTTGCGCCCAGGTGCCCAAGTTCACCGTCATCATCGGCGGCAGCTTCGGCGCGGGCAATTACGGAATGTGCGGGCGGGCGTACGGCCCGCGGCAACTCTGGATGTGGCCGAACGCGCGCATCAGCGTGATGGGGGGCGAGCAGGCAGCCGCCGTGCTGGCCACGGTCAAGCGCGACGGGATCGAGGCCCGCGGCGGCCAGTGGAGCGAGCAGGAGGAGGATGCATTCAAGGCGCCGATCCGCGCCCAGTACGAATCCCAGGGCCACCCCTACCATTCCACCGCCCGACTGTGGGACGACGGCATCATCGACCCCGCCGACACCCGCCGCGTGCTCGCGCTCGGCCTGTCGGCGGCGCTGAATGCGCCCATCCCCGAGACCCGGTTCGGGGTGTTCCGGATGTGATGCATCCGATCCCTCCGACACAGGACTCCGCCACAGACCATGCGTGCCATGATCGACAATCCATGGCGACTGCCGACAATGCCCTTGCCATGAGCCTGCATGCCCATTTGCTCACGATGGCCCGCTATCACGCCTGGGCGACCCGCAGGCTGCTGGAAGCCCACGTCGCCGCCGTGTCCGAGGCCGACTACCGGCGCGATTGCGGACTGTTCTTTCACAGCGTGCATGGCACGCTCAACCACCTGCTGGTGGCCGATGCGCTGCTCTGGTTTTCGCGCTTTGCCCAGGGCATCTCCAACACGGTGGCGCTCGACCTGCTGGCCGAGCCTGACCGGGCACGCCTGGTCGAGCGCCTGCTTGGGGCCACCGCCGCATGGGAACCCTTTGTTCGCGCCTTGCCCGAGGCAAGCCTGCGCGGGGATCTGCATTACACGAGCACCCGTGGCCTGGCCATAACGCTGCCTTACGCCTCAACCCTGGCGCATGTCTTCAACCACGGCACCCACCACCGTGGCCAGATCACCGCTGCACTCACCGCAATGGGCTTTGCATGCCCTGAGCTGGATCTCGTTTATATGCTGCAGGCTGAGCGCCGCCAACAGGAGCAAAAGCAACGATGAACCCTGCACCAGTCGTGGTGTCCCGCACCGACGCGGTGGCCACCGTTCTTCTCTCACGCCCGAGGTACGCAACGCCTTCGATGCGGCCACCGTCGCCGCCCTGCATGCCGCCTTCATTGAACTGGGCAGCCAGGACCCTGTGCGCGTGGTGGTGCTTGCGGCTGACGGCCCTGCCTTTTGCGCCGGGGCGGACCTCAACTGGATGCGTGCCATGGCCGCATTCTCGGATACCGAGAACCGCGACGACGCCTTGCAACTCGCGCGCATGCTGCGCGCCATCGCGGAGTGCCCCAAACCCGTGATCGCCCGCGTGCAAGGCGATGCCTTCGCCGGAGGCTTCGGCCTGGTGGCCGCCTGCGACGTCGCCGTTGCCGTGCGGACGGCGCGGTTCTGCTTGAGCGAGGTCAAACTCGGGCTCGTCCCCGCCACCATCATGCCCCATGTGCTGCGCGCCATTGGCGAACGATCGGCGCAGCGCTACACCCTCACGGCCGAAGTGTTCGATGCGGCAACGGCGCGTGCGATCGGGTTGCTGCATGAGGTTGCTGCCGACACGGCAGAGCTGGACGCCCAGGTGCAACAATGGGCGAATGCCCTGGCGGCTGCATCGCCTCAGGCGCTGGCGGCCGCCAAGCGGCTGCTGGCCGAGGTGGCGCACCGCCCGTTGAATGAAGCGCTGCTGGCCGATACCGCCGAGCGCATCGCCGTTGCCCGCGCCAGCCCCGACGGGCGCGAGGGCATTGCGGCGTTCCTGCAGCGCCGCAAACCTTCCTGGATATCCTCATCCTGATTGTGCTTTGGACCCCGACATGACCGCAACCACGACACCCACCTGGACTGCAGAACGCATCGAAGCCCTGCTCGCCCTCCCCCTTCCTGAACTCATGTGGCAAGCGCAGCAGGCGCATCGCGCCCACTTCGACCCCACCGCCGTCCAACTGTCCTCGCTGCTGTCGATCAAGACCGGCGGCTGTGCCGAGGACTGCGGCTATTGCCCCCAATCCGCGCATTACGACGTGGGCGTGAAAGCCGACAAGCTGATGGACGTCGATCTGGTCCTGGCCAACGCGCAGGCCGCCAAGGACGCCGGAGCCAGCCGCTTTTGCATGGGTGCGGCGTGGCGCGAGCCCAAGGACCGCGACATTGACAAGGTCGCCGCCATTGTCGAAGGCGTCAAGGCTCTGGGGCTCGAAACCTGCATGACCCTGGGCATGCTCAAGCCCGAGCAGGCGCACCGGCTGGCCGACGCCGGGCTGGACTACTACAACCACAACCTCGACACGTCACCCGAGTTCTACGGCAACATCATCTCCACGCGCACGTACCAGGAACGCATCGACACGCTGCACGCCGTGCGCGAAGCGGGCATGCACGTGTGTTGCGGCGGGATTGTCGGCATGGGCGAGGGGCGGCGCGACCGCGCAGGCCTCCTGGCCGAACTGGCGAACCTCAATCCGTACCCCGAATCGGTTCCCATCAATGCACTGGTTCGCGTGGCGGGCACGCCCCTGGAGCACGCACCCGACCTCGACCCCTTCGAATTCGTGCGCACCGTGGCCGCCGCTCGCATCGTCATGCCCCGCGCCTGGGTGCGCCTGTCGGCCGGCCGCAAGGAACTGGGCGATGGCATTCAGGCGCTGTGCTTTCTCGCCGGCGCCAATTCCATCTTCTACGGCGACACGCTGCTCGTCACCGGCAATGCGGATGTCGATGCGGACCGCGAACTGTTCGCACGCCTGGGCATGCATGCCGTTGGCGTAGCCGGCGATGCGCCGCCATCGGCGGCTCCTGCGCGCAAGCGCGAATCGATTCCCCTGCATGTGGCTGCCACCGAATCCTGATTGCTGCCATGCGCACAAACGCTGCAGCAGCCGATTGGCGCCATCGCGCTGCATGCACTGAAGGTTGACTGCTCCCCGGCCTGAAGGCCGAAGATTCCCACTTCACAGAGCCCTGCCCATGCCGCTTTACAGCAACACAGGACTGACAGTCTCTCCATGGGCTGCTACCGCAAGTCCTGCGGCCAATACATTGCGCGCTGCGTTCACGTCGCGATCGTGGCGCGTGCCGCACTCCGGGCACGTCCATTCGCGCACGCTGAGCGGCATCCTGCCTTGCACATGGCCGCAGGCCGAGCAGGTCTTGCTGCTCGGGTACCAGCGGTCAATGCCAATCAGCGTGCGCCCATTCCACTGCGCCTTGTACTCAAGCTGCCTGACGAACTCTGACCAGCCTGCATCGCTGATCGACTTCGCCAAGCAGTGGTTGCGCTGCATGTTCGACACGGACAGCGTCTCGACGGCGATCACTTGGTTTTCGCTGATCAACCGGGTCGAGAGCTTGTGCAGGAAGTCCCTGCGCGCGTCCGTGATGTGCGCATGCAGCGCTGCAACTTTCAACTTCAACTTCGCCCGGTTCTTCGAGCCGAGCTTGGCTCGCGCCAGCCGGCGCTGGCGCACGGCCAGTCGCGCTTCGCAGCGGCGAAAGGCCTTGGGGGATGCGACCTTCTCGCCACTGGAGAGGATCGCGAAGTGGGTGAGCCCCAGGTCGATGCCGACCTGGCCGGATGCGGCCTTCCTGGACGTGACCACGTCGTCGCACAGCAGCGCGGCGAAGTACCGCCCCGCAGTGTCGCGCGAGATGGTCACGGTCGTGAGCTTGGCCGCCTGTGGCAAGGTGCGCGACCAGCGGATGTCCAGCGGCGCGTCCATCTTCGCCAGACGCAACTCGCGCCGGCCCGCGTCCCATCGGAATGCGCTGGTGGTGTACTCGGCCGCCTGCGGCCCGTCCTTGCGCTTGAAGGACGGGTACCGGGCTCGCTTGGCGAAGAAGTTCGAGAACGCGGTGTTCAGGTGCCGCAGCGCCTGCTGCACGGGCACGCTGCTGACTTCGTTCAGCCACGCATGCTCGGGCGTCTTCTTGAGCATGGTCAGCGCGGCGGAGGTTTCGTGGTAGCCCACGCGCTCCTGGCGCTGCATCCAAGCGTCGCTGCGCAGTCGCAGCATGTGGTTGTAAGCGAAGCGTGCGCACCCGAAGGTTCGAGCCAGTGCGTCAACTTGCTCGGGCGTCGGGTAGAAGCGAAAGCGATAGGCGCGCTTGACCTGCATGCCTCACATGCTATGCGTATTCCGTGTAAATTGTCAACACAGCACCGATCTTCGATCGGCGCTCCTTTCCTCCCCGCCCTAAACGGCGGGGTTTCTCGGAGATGTGATGGATGCCTCCCTCCCTGCGGGGACTGAGACAGGAGTATGGAGATGAACGCGAGGCCGTTCGGAGTCGACCTGGCCGCCAGGGTGGCGGGGTGGGTCCCCGAGTGGATACGGCATCGATGTGCCCAGGACGTGATAGACCACGGTCTTCACAAACACCCTCGGAGACCCGACATGAATCGTAAGACAGGCATGAGCGCAGGGCAAATCATCGGCACGATCGACGGCCTGCAGGTGGTGGGGCTGGACATCGCCAAGCTGGTGTTTCAGATGCACACGGTCGACATGTTCACGGGCGAGATTGCCAATGTGCAGATCAAGCGGGCCAAGGTGCTGGAGCACTTCGCCAACCGGGCGCGGTGCCTGGTCGGCATCGAGGCCTGCGGCGGGGCGCACCACTGGGCGCGCGAGCTGCGCGCGCTGGGCCATGAGGTGAGGCTGCTGCACGCCCGGGCGGTGCGGCCGTTCGTGTCGGGCAACAAGACCGATGCGACGGACGCGCGAGCGATCTGGCTGGCGGTGCAGCAGCCGGGCACCAAGTTCGTCGGAGTCAAGTCGCTGGCGCAGCAGGCCACGCTGACGCTGCATCGCCAGCGCGAGCTGCTGATGAAGATGCGCGTCATGCAGACCAACGCGCTGCGCGGATTGCTGTACGAGTTCGGCACCGTCTTCGCCAAGGGCAGCCGGGCCATGCTGGGCGAGGTCGAGGCGGCGCTGGAGGCACTCTCGACGGCGCTGCCGCAGATGGTGGCCGACAGTCTGCGCGAGCAGGTGCAAAGGATCAAGGCGCTGGGCGAGGACATCGCCGCCATCGACAAGCGTCTGGCATTGCAACTCCGCCAGGATCCGGACATGCGGCGCATTGCCGAGATCCCCGGCGTCGGGGTGCTCACCGCCACAGCGGCGATCGCCACCATGGGCGACGCCCGCGCTTTCGGCTCGGCGCGCCAGTTCTGCGCCTGGCTGGGCCTGGTGCCCGCACAGCGAGGCACGGGCGGCAAGATCCGCCTGCAGGGCATCTCCAAACGCGGCGACGCCTACGTGCGCACGCTGTTGATCCATGGCGCGCGATCCGTGCTCACGCACGCCAAGGAACCGGGGCCATGGTTGGAGCAGATCCGGCAGCGGCGCCCGGCCAACGTGGTCATCGTGGCCCAGGCGGCCAAGATGGCGCGGACGATCTGGGCCGTCACGGCCAGACAACAGGATTACCAGAGGGGCCACCGCAGCGTGCGGCCGCAAGCGGCCTGAACGAACGGTGACCATGGATCAACTCTTACTTGATGAAAGGAATGGACCGCCTTTGTAGGCGATGAGGCAGCAAGACGCAGCGTGATGTGAACCGGTCGGACCGGGGCAAGCCAAACCTGAATCCGTTGTCGGACTTCAACAGTCCGCTCTAGGAGATGAGGCGCTTGTCCGCGAATGACATCGGGGCCGGCGGCGCGTCTGGGCAACCAGACAACCCGCGATCGAGGCCGGATATAAGGCGGCAGCCGACTCTTCACAGCACAACGCCGATTGCTCTTGATCGCCGGGAGGCATCCATATAAGCAACGGATGACCATGACGGTTGCCTCGCCTGACACGCTTCAACTCCTGGCCCTGGCCGCTGCGCTTGGATGGGCCAGCGGGTTTCGCGCCTTCCTCGTGCTGTTCGTCGTGGGCATGGCCGGGCTGGCCGGGTGGGTGCACTTGCCAGCGGGCTTGCAGGTCCTTGCCAACCCGGTGGCCGTGGGTATCACCGGTGTGCTGGCATTTGCCGAGTTTGTGGGCGACAAGATCCCGGGCGTGGACAGCCTGCTCGACTTCATTTCCACACTGCTGCGCATCCCGCTGGGGGCGTTGCTTGCCGCCAGCGTGTTCGGGTTGGATCATGGACTGGTTGCAGCGCTGGCCGCTGCCGCTGGCGGCAGCCTGGCCGCGGTGAGCCATGGCACCAAACTGGCCACGCGCGCGGCGATCAACACCTCGCCCGAGCCGTTTTCGAATATTGGCGCGTCGTTTGGCGAGGACACCCTGGTGCTGGGCGGCTTGTGGTTATCGTGGTCGCATCCGCTGCTGTTCTTCGTCGCCCTCGTGCTGGCGCTCATCGCCATGGTTTGGCTGGCGCGCCGCAGCCTGCGCTTCGTGCGTGGTCTGCTTGCGCGCCTGGTGCGCCTGTTCAGCGGGCGGCCTGAACCGGGACCGCCTGCGACGCCTCCTGCGGTCCCAACCTCGCGCGCGCTGCCCGACCGGCATGACGTCACCGACGTGCAACCCCTTGATCCGAAAGCCTGAAACCATGTTCTCCAAAATCCTGATCGCCAACCGCGGCGAGATTGCATGCCGCGTGGCCGCCACCTGCCGCGCGCTCGGCGTGCGCACCGTGGCCGTGTACTCGGACGCGGATGCCGAGGCGGCGCACGTTGCAGCCTGCGATGAAGCCGTGTCCATCGGCCCGGCCGCTGCTGCGCACAGCTACCTGGACGGCGCGCGCATTCTGCAGGCCGCGCGCGAATCGGGAGCGCAGGCGGTGCATCCGGGCTACGGCTTCCTGAGCGAGAACGCGGCGTTTGCGCAGGCCTGCGCCGATGCCGGGGTTGCCTTCATCGGCCCGCCGGCCAGCGCCATTCATGCCATGGGCCTGAAGGCCGAGTCCAAACGCCTCATGCAAGCAGCCGGCGTGCCACTGGTGCCGGGTTACCACGGCGCAGCGCAGGACGACGCCCTGCTCGAACGGGAGGCCGCGCGCATCGGCTATCCGGTGCTGATCAAGGCCAGTGCCGGAGGTGGTGGCAAGGGCATGCGGGAGGTGCACCGTGCTGCCGATTTCGGCGCCGCGCTCGTCTCGTGCAGGCGTGAAGCCGCCGCGGCGTTCGGCAACGACGCCGTGCTGATCGAGAAGCTGGTGGCCAACCCGCGCCACATTGAAATCCAGGTTTTCGCCGATACGCAGGGCAACACCGTGGCGCTGTTCGAGCGCGACTGCTCGCTGCAGCGCCGCCACCAGAAGGTGGTGGAAGAAGCCCCCGCGCCGGGCCTGAGCGCGGCGCAGCGCGCCGAGCTGGCACAGGCTGCCGTGGCTGCGGCACGCGCCGTGGGCTATGTGGGCGCGGGCACGGTGGAGTTCATCGCCGAAGGCGATGGACAAGGCGGCATCCGGGCCTTTTATTTCATGGAGATGAACACGCGGCTTCAGGTGGAGCATCCGGTGACGGAGATGATCACCGGACTCGACCTGGTGGAGTGGCAATTGCGCGTGGCCGCCGGCGAGCGCCTGCCAGCGGCGCCACCTGCGCCGCACGGACATGCCGTGGAGGTGCGCCTGTATGCCGAAAGCCCCGCCGCCGGGTTTCTGCCCTCCACCGGAAGGCTCGCGCGCTTTGCGCTGCCGCTGCACGTGGCCTTCACGCATGGCACGGACGCAGCCGGACGGCCGGCTGCGCTGCGCGTGGACAGCGGGGTCCGTGAGGGCGACGCCATCACGCCCCATTACGACCCGATGATCGCCAAGCTCATCGCCTGGGGTGAGACGCGTGACCAGGCGCTTGCGCGCATGACGCAGGCCCTGGAGACCCTGCGCATCGCGGGCCCGGAGACGAACGCATCCTTCCTGCACCGCCTGGTGCAATCGCCCGCATTTGTGGCGGGACGCATGGACACCGGCCTGATCGCCCGCGAACAGGCCACACTGCTGGAGAGCGACCTCAGCGCCGAACAAGCGGGACTTGCGGCCATCTGCGCGCTGATCGAAGCGGAGCGCACGCAGCAAACGCGCGACCCCTGGAGCCAGGCCGATGCCTGGAGCAACGGCGTGCTGCCGCCGCGTCGTCTGCGCTGGACCCAGGACCGCCACGCCCCTGCCAGCGCCTGGCTCGCCCGCGCTGCGGGCGGCGGGTGGCTGCTGGGCTTTGGGGAGGATGAGCCCCACGCCTTGCACTGGCACGCTGCGCCGAGTGGCGTGGCTGAACTGTCCCTGTCCATCCGTTGGGGCGCGCAGACCCTGCGTTGTCACGTGGTGCAAACCGGGCCAGCGCCGTCGCGTCTGCATGTCTTTGCGCACGGGGCTCACGCCGCGCTGGCATGGGCCGACGCGGCGGCGCATGCTGCAAAGGGCCACGGCGGCCCGGCGCGGCTGACCGCGCCCATGCCAGGACGCATCGCCGCCGTGCTCGTGCAGGCCGGACAGACGGTGGAGGCAGGCCAGGCCTTGGTGGTGCTCGAGGCCATGAAGATGGAACACACCCTGCAGGCGGCCGACGAGGGTGTGGTGGGCGCCGTGCTGGTGCGCGTGGGCGAGCAGATCCAGGAGGGCGCCTTGCTGCTGCGTATGCAGGAAGCAGCCGAACTGAGCGAATCGTCTGACGCCCTGAACGCCGCATGAAGCTGGCTGTCTGGGATCCCGACGAGCCGTTTCGCCGCTGGCGCGACGCTCTGGTTCAGCACGCCTCGGAACTGGGTCTGGCGGTGGAGGTCATCGACGCCACCACCGAACCGGACACCCAAGCCGATTTCGCGCTGGTCTGGAAGCCCCCTGCGCACTGGCTTGCCGGGCAACTCGGATTGCGCGCGGTGTTCAATCTGGGCGCCGGCGTGGACGCCGTGCTGCCGCTGATGCGCCGCGCCTTGCCCGGTGTTCCCCTCATTCGTCTGGAAGATGCGGGGATGGGCCGGCAGATGGCCGACTATGTCGCCGAGGCCGTGCTCCACGCCTGGCGCCGCATGCCCGACTATGCCGCGCTGCAGTCGGCGCAGCGCTGGGAGCCTTTGGTCCTGCCCCCGCGTGGCAGCTTCCACGTGGGATTCCTCGGCCTGGGACAGATGGGGTATGCCGCTGCCCGGCGGATCGCCGCCATGGACTTCCCGGTGCTGGCCTGCACCCGCAGCGGCCAGCCTCGCCCGACATTCGAGGCGCCCTGGCCCCTGTATCCCTTCGATCGGCTTGACGCCTTTCTCGCGCAAACGCGTGTGCTGGTCGTGCTGCTGCCGCTGACGGCGCAGACCACGGGGCTGCTCGATTACGCCGTGCTCAGCCACTTGCCGCGGGGCGCGCACGTGGTCAATGCGGGGCGCGGGGCGGTCATCGAGCAGGCGGACCTGCTCGATCTGCTGGGTTCAGGCCACATTGCCAGCGCCACGCTCGACGTGTTCGCCACGGAGCCCTTGCCCGAGGGCGATGCGCTGTGGCGTCACCCGCGCGTGCGCATCACCCCGCATGTGGCCGCGCAAACCCTGGTGGGACCGGCCGCGGCGCAGGTCATGCGCAAGATTGCCACGATCGAGCGTGGCGAGGCGCCCTCGGGCGCGGTGGATCAGCGCCTGGGCTATTGAGCCACGGCCGACGGCTGCAGGCGCGAAAGCCGGATGATCCAAAACACTGGCACGCCAAGCCCAACCCTCCTACCATCGAACCTGGGCGTCAGCATCTTGGACGCCCCCCGTGCGGGACCCTTCACTGCGATGTTCCGCAACCCTGCGACCAACCCTCAGGAGTCCGACATGGCAGCCAGCTTTGAATTGCTCAAGAATGACAAGGGACACTTCCACTTTTCCCTCAAGACGGCCAGCGGCGACACCCTGCTGCGCAGCGAAACGTATGAGGCCAAGGCGTCGGCCGAGGGCGGGATCGCGTCGGTCAAGAAAAACAGCACCGATGCCGCCCGGTTTGAGAAGCTGCAGGCCAGCGACGGCCGCGCCTATTTCAACCTGAAGGCCGCCAACCATCAGATCGTGGGCACCAGCCCGCTGTTCGCCAAGGCCGAAACGCGCGACGCGGCCTTGGCCGCAGTGCAGGCCGAGGCCGCTGGGGCTGCCGTGCACGACCACAGCTAAAGCCCGCGCGGTGCGCGCGGCCGGCCAAGCGCCGCTGCGCGCACCACCCTTTCCCGGAGATATTCATGCCCAGCCTGAACCTGCCATCCCGCGTCGACGTGGTCGAAGTCGGCCCTCGCGACGGGTTGCAGAACGAAGCCACTCCCGTGCCCCTGGACGTCAAGGTCGAACTCGTCGACCGCCTGTCCGCAGCGGGCTTTCCCAACGTGGAGGCCGCTGCCTTCGTCTCGCCCAAGTGGGTGCCCCAGATGGCCGACGGCGCCGCGCTCATGGCGCGCATCCGCCGCCGCAGCGGCACCACCTACTCGGCGCTCGTGCCGAACATGAAGGGCATGGACGCAGCCCTGGCGGCCGGCGTGAACGAGGTGGTGGTGTTTTCGGCCGCAAGCGAGGCCTTCGCGCAGGCCAACATCAATTGCAGCATCGCCGAGTCGATCACACGCTTCCAACCGGTGGCGCATGCGGCCAGGAGCGCAGGAGTCAAATTGCGAGGCAGTATCTCGGTGGCGCTGGGTTGCCCCTATCAGGGCGACGTGCGGCCGCAGGCGGTGGCCGAGGTGGTGCAACGCATGGCCGATCTGGGCTGCGACAGCATCGATATTGCCGACACCATCGGTGTGGGCACGCCGCTGGCCGTGCAGCGGGTGTTCGAGGCCACGTCCCGTGCCTTCCCCATCGAGCGCCAAGCCGGACATTTTCATGACACGTATGGCCAGGCGCTGGCCAATGTGCTGGCGGCGCTGCAAGCCGGGGTACGCACCTTCCACGCCTCCGTCGCAGGCTTGGGCGGCTGCCCTTATGCCAGGGGCGCGACCGGTAACGTCGCCACCGAAGATGTGCTGTACATGTTGCATGGCATGGGCATCGCCACCGGCGTGGACCTGCGCACGGTGGTCGAAGCCGGCGATTTCATCAGCCGCGCCATCGGCCGTCCGAACAACAGTCGCGCGGGGCGGGCACTGCTGACGCGTTGGCAGGATGCCCAGCGCACTGAGGTCGCGTGACAACCGGTCCCGCCTCAGTCGCCACGCTGCCCGAGGCCGTGCAGCGCGTGGCCGCTGCCTTGGCCGCGCTCGGCCATCCCGGTTCCCCGCTGATGCTCGACGCTGCTGCGCGCACCGCGCAGCAGGCGGCCGATGCTCTGGGCGTGCGACTCGGGCAGATCGCCAAGTCCATCGTCTTTCGCCATGTTGCCAGCGCGCGCGCCGTACTCGTGGTGTGCGCGGGCGACCGGCGCGTGGACGAGGCGCGCGTGGCGCAGCACGTGGGCGCGCTGGCACGGGCCGATGCGGCGTTCGTGCGCGCGCGCACAGGCTTTGCCATCGGAGGCGTCAGCCCGCTGGGCCACGCCGAGTCCCCCATCGCGTTGATTGACGACAGCCTCTGGCGCTTTGATCGCATCTGGGCCGCAGCCGGGCATCCGCACGCCGTGTTCGCGCTGGCGCCGGATGATCTGCAGCGCTGGCTGGGCGTGGCGGCGAGCGCCGTGAGCGCGCCTCCCATGCAGGGCTGAGGACGCCCCGTGGCCGTGCCCTCGCCCTGCATCCAGGTCTGCACCATGAACCCGGCCACGGGCCTGTGCCGCGGGTGCTGGCGCACGCTGGAGGAAATCGGGTCCTGGAGTGCGCTTGGCGACGCCGACAAGCTGCAGGTGTGGCGGCGCATTCGTGTGCGCAGGGCCCAGGATGCATTGGGCTCTCAGGGGCTCGCTGATGAGGTGCAGCACGGTCCGGGCGGCGCGCTGAAGGCACGGGACTAGAATCCGCCACCTGCACAAAAAACAAGCAGCGCCTACCCGCGCCCCAGCACGCGCTTCCATGTTGCCCACGCCTCCAACCCCCTACGGCACCCCCTTGCGGATCGGCCCTTTCCTTGTGCCCAACCGTGTGTTTGCTGCGCCCATGGCCGGCGTCACCGATCTGCCGTGGCGGCACATGGCGCGCAAGCTCGGCGCTGGACATTGCGTCAGCGAGATGGTCACGTCCCGGCGCGAGTTGTGGGACACGCTCAAGACGTCACGCCGCATGAGCCACGCCGGTGAGCCCGGCCCGGTGACCGCGCAACTGGTGGGCGTGGATCCCGGCGACATGGCCGAGGCTGCCCGAGCCAACGTCGCAGCTGGCGCGCAGATCATCGACATCAACATGGGCTGCCCGGCGAAGAAGGTGTGCAGCCGCTGGGCTGGATCCGCGCTGATGCAGGACGAGGCGCAGGCGCTGCGCATCATCGAAGCCGTGGTCGCGGCCGCGCACCCGCTAGGCGTGCCCGTCACGCTGAAAATGCGCACGGGATGGTGCGCCATCGCGCGCAATGCCCCGCGCATCGCACGCGCTGCGCAAGACGCCGGCGTGGCCATGATCGTGGTCCACGGCCGCACGCGTGACCAAGGCTATGGCGGCCTGGCCGAATACGAGACCGTGGCCGCCATCAAGCGCGCACTGCACATTCCCGTCGTGGCCAACGGCGACATCGACTCGGCGGCCACGGCGCACGGCGTGCTGGCGGCCACCGGGGCCGATGCGGTGATGATCGGCCGCGCGGCTCTGGGCAAGCCCTGGCTGCTCGGGCACATCGCCCAGGCGCTTGCCACCGGGGCCGAGCCGCCGCCGCCCCCGTGCTGGCAACAGGGCCTGTGGCTGCTCGAGCATCTGCGCGCACACCACGCGTTCTATGGCGACGCCGGCGTGAAGACCGCGCGCAAGCACGTGGGCTGGGCCGTGGCCGAACTGCCGGGCGGCGCGGCCTTTCGCGCGCACTTCAACCAACTCACCCAGGCTACGGCGCAGATCGATGCCGTGACCGCCTATTTCGACGCGCTGCAAGACGGCAGCGCAACTCCTTATCCTCTGGCTGCGTAATGAGCAAGAAATCACCGCTTGAGCAATGTGTGATCGATGGCCTGGAAACGTACTTCCGGGACTTGAACGGCACCGAACCGCACGGCATCCACGCCATGGTCATGCAGACCGTGGAAAAGCCCCTGTTGGCCACCGTGATGCGCCATGCGCAAGACAACCAGTCGCTTGCAGCCGATTGGCTTGGCATCAACCGCAACACGCTGCGCAAGAAGCTCAAGGATCACAAGCTCATCAAGTGAGCCGCGCGCACCCGCCCTCCACCACGGCGCCGTGATGCCCGCCTCGCATCGTCCGCTCGCCGAATCTGACCTCCTATTCGTATGTACGCACTCATCTCCGTATCCGACAAGACCGGCGTGCTTGACCTCGCCCGCCGCCTGCACGCCAAGGGCGTCGCGCTGCTGTCCACCGGTGGCACGGCCAAACTGCTCGCCGAGGCCGGCCTGCCTGTCACGGAGGTCGCCACGCACACCGGCTTTGCGGAAATGCTCGACGGGCGTGTGAAGACCTTGCACCCCAAGGTGCATGGCGGCCTGCTGGCGCGCCGCGATGTGCCTGCGCACATGCAGGCCATCGCCGAGCATGGGATCCCGGCCATCGACTGGCTGGTGGTCAACCTGTACCCCTTTGAAGCCACCGTGGCCAAACCGGGCTGCACGCTGGAGGACGCCATCGAAAACATCGACATCGGCGGCCCGGCCATGGTGCGCTCGGCTGCGAAGAACTGGCAAGGTGTGACCGTGCTCACCGACGCTGCGCAATATGAGCATGCGCTTGCCGAGTTTGAAGCGCACGAGGCGGTCTCGCAGGCCACGCGCTTCGCGCTGGCGGTGGCTGCCTTCAACCGGATCGCCCAGTACGACGCGGCCATTTCCAACTACCTCTCGGCCCTGCAGCCGGGCGGCACGCTGGCGGCCTACCCGGCGCAGCTCAACTCCAGTTTCGTCAAGCTGCAGGATCTGCGCTACGGGGAGAATCCGCACCAGACGGCGGCCTTCTACCGCGACCTGGACCCCGCCCCGGGCTCCCTGCCCACGGCGCACCAGCTCCAAGGCAAGGAGCTGTCGTACAACAACATCGGGGACGCCGACGCGGCGTGGGAATGCGTCAAGAGTTTTGCCGCCTGCGCCTGCGTCATCGTCAAGCACGCCAACCCCTGCGGCGTGGCGCTGGCCGAGACGCCCGAGGCAGCCTACCGCAAGGCGTTCGCCACCGACCCCACGTCGGCCTTCGGCGGCATCATTGCCTTCAATCGCGCCGTGGACGAAGCCACAGCGCGTGCTGTGAGCGGCCAGTTCGTCGAAGTCCTCATCGCCCCGGCCTACACGCCCGAGGCACTGGCCGCACTGGCAGCCAAGGCCAATGTGCGTGTGCTCACCATTGAGCTGTCAGGCGTCGATCCTCGGGGTGCCACGCCCTGGGCACGCGGTCAGAATGCGCGGGACGTCAAACGCGTGAACTCGGGCCTCCTGGTGCAGACGGCTGACAACGCGGTCATCACGGCAGCCGACCTCAAGGTCGTCACCCGGCGCGCCCCGAGCGCCGCCGAGATTGCCGATCTGCTGTTTGCCTGGACGGTGGCCAAGTTCACCAAGTCCAACGCCATCGTGTTCGCCCGCGATGGCCAGACCCTTGGCGTGGGTGCGGGGCAGATGAGCCGCGTCGACTCCACCCGCATCGCCACCATCAAGGCCGCCAACGCGGGGCTGGACGTGGCAGGCAGTGCCGTGGCCTCGGATGCGTTCTTCCCCTTCCGCGACGGTGTGGACGTGCTCGCCGCGGCTGGCGCCAAAGCCGTGATCCAACCGGGCGGCTCGATGCGTGACGCCGAGGTCATCGCGGCCGCCGATGAGCACGGACTGGCCATGGTGGTCACCGGCGTGCGGCATTTCCGGCACTGAAAACACGCGGGTCAGGCCACGGGGCGTTTGAGCCCGCGCATTGCGCGCCCTGTTTGCACGACCACATCAGGCCATAATGCGCCATGCGCATCCTCGGTATTGACCCCGGGCTCAACACGACCGGCTACGGCTGCATTGACAGCGGCGGGCAGCGCCTGCATTACCGCAGCAGCGGCGCCATCCGCATTCCCCGCGGCACGCTGCCGCAGCGGCTCAAGACGCTGTTCGAGGGCGTCAGCACGGTGGCGCAACAGGCACAGGCCGACGTGGCGGTGGTCGAGATCGTCTTCGTCAACGTCAATCCGCAGTCCACCTTGCTGCTGGGCCAGGCGCGCGGCGCGGCGATTGCGGCGCTGGTTTCCAGCGGGATGCCGGTGGTGGAGTACACCGCGCTGCAACTGAAGAAATCCATCGTGGGTTATGGGCGCGCGAGCAAGGCGCAAATGCAGGAGATGGTGATGCGACTGCTCGCGCTGCCCGGGCAGCCGGGCCCGGATGCGGCCGACGCCCTGGGCCTGGCCATCTGTCATGCGCATGCCCAGCGCGGGCTGGCGGCGTTGCGCCAAGCCGACGCAGGGCAAAACGCGGCCGCGGCTGCGCCCCCACCCACCGCGCAGCCCCGAGCGGGATCCCTGACCGCAGCCCAGTTGCGGGGCATGCAGGTGCGGCGCGGACGATTGATCGGATGATGCAAGCCGACCCTGCGTGCGCCGCGCAGCTGACGCCGGGCGTGGCCCCCAAAGGCCCTGCGATTGACGCACCGCACCGTTTTTGATAACGTACGGGGGTCATGAACCTGCACGTGTCCCCCATGCACACCTCGGCCGCAGCGCTTGCGGCAATGCAGCGCGCCCAGATGCTGCGCCTGCTACGGGTGGATGTCGAGCGGCGACTGCGCCCAGCGCGCACCTGAACTCGCCTCTTCGACCCGTTGCCCCTTCGGGGGCTTGTGCGCCAGCCTTCGGCGCGAGCAGCAGCCCTCGGCATGTCTTGCCCTCGCTCTGCACCCTTTCCGGAATGTGCCATGCATGCCACAACGCCCAGCCTCTTGCTGCGACTACCCATCGGCAGCCAGGCCTTGTGCGTGCGACAGTCTGGCTGCCCCGGGTCGCGAACCCATGGGTGTGCAAGCCATACCCATCACTCTGCCTGAATACCTGATTTGCTGGAGATTGCCGCCATGTTGAACCATCCTCACACCAAGTACCGCCCGATGCCGCCCGTGGGCCTACGCGACCGCACCTGGCCCGATCAGGTCATCAGCAAGCCGCCCATCTGGATGAGCACCGACTTGCGCGATGGCAACCAGGCGCTGTTCGAGCCGATGGATGCCCAGCGCAAGATGCGCATGTTCAAGATGCTGTGCGCCATCGGCATCAAGCAGATCGAGGTTGCCTTCCCCTCGGCGTCGCAGACGGATTTCGACTTCGTGCGCGAACTCGTCGAAGGCGGCCACATTCCCGACGACGTGACCATCGAAGTGCTGACCCAGGCGCGTGAAGACCTCATCCGGCGCACCTTCGACTCCGTGCAAGGGGCCAAGCAGGCCATCGTGCATGTGTACAACGCCACAGCACCCAATTTCCGTCGCATCGTGTTCAACGTCGACGAAGCCGGCTGCACGCAGATCGCCGTCAACGCCGCGCGCCTCATCAAGCAGCTCGCTGCCGAGCGCCCTGAAACCCGCTGGACCTTCCAGTACAGCCCCGAGGTGTTCAGCGGCTCCGAACTGCCCTTCGCCGCTGCGGTGTGCAATGCCGTCACCGAGGTGTGGCAGCCCACGCCCGAGCACAAGATCATTTTCAACCTGCCCGCTACGGTGGAGATGAGTACGCCCAACATCTACGCCGACCAGATCGAGTGGATGCACCGCCATCTCAATCGCCGCGACAGCATCGTCCTGTCGGTGCACCCGCACAATGATCGCGGCTGCGCGGTGGCGGCCGCCGAGCTTGCGGTGATGGCCGGGGCCGACCGTGTCGAGGGCTGTCTGTTCGGCAACGGCGAGCGCACAGGCAACGTGGACCTCGTGACCCTGGCCCTGAACCTGTACTCGCAGGGCATTCACCCCGGACTGGACTTTTCCAACATCAACGCCATTGCCCGCACGGTGGAAGACTGCAACCAGTTGCCCATCCATCCGCGTCACCCCTACGTGGGCGATCTGGTGTTCACCGCGTTTTCGGGCTCGCACCAGGACGCGATCAAGAAGGGGCTGGCCGCGCAAGATCCCAAGGGCATCTGGGAGGTTCCCTATCTGCCCGTGGATCCGGCTGACCTCGGTCGCGCCTACGACTCGGTCATCCGCGTCAACAGCCAGTCCGGCAAGGGCGGCATCGCCTACCTGCTCGAATCAGCCTATGGCCTGGTGATGCCCCGGCGCCTTCAGGTCGAATTCAGCGGTGTGGTGCAACAGCACACCGATGCCACCGGCGCCGAAGTCACCGCCCAGGAACTGTGGGCGATGTTCAACGCGGAATACGTGCAGGCGGCGCAGCCGCTGCATTACGTGGCCCATCACCTCAACGAGCATGGCCAGCAACAGGGTATCCGCTTGGAGCTCGAGGTGGGTGGCAAGCGCCTGGTGCTGCGCGGCGAAGGCAACGGCCCGATCGACGCCGCGGTGCAGGCGCTGCATCTCCCGCTCGTGGTCCATAGCTACGAAGAGCGCGCATTGGGCCTGGGTTCGGGCGCGCGCGCGGTGGCCATGGTGGAACTGGCCATGGAAGGCATGCCGGCCACAACCTTCGGCGTGGGGATCGACCCCAATATCGTCACCGCATCGATCCGCGCCATCGTCTCGGGCGCCAACCGGTTGCTGGCGCGCGCGGACACGACGGAGCGCGAGACGCTGCTCAAGGGCCTGCAAGCCAAGCTCAAAGCCGTGGCCTGAAGGCAGGCCCGGGGCCAGCAGCGGTTGGCTTCACCCACGAAGCCAACCGCTGCTGGCCCCCCGACCGATTGGCTTCCACCCCACGCCCCGGGCGCTGACAGCGTCATGAACTCTCCCGCCGCTAAACGCATGGCGTTGTAGCGGGGGTTTCGCGGGTCAAGGACCTGGACTTGCCACGTTGCCGTGGCAGAGGTTTGGGTCTCGCCGCCACGCCCGTCCCAGACGTGTCCTGCGTGTTGAATGCGTCGATGAGCACCACCATTGCGCTGTTCTGGTCGCGCGGCGCCGTATGCCCGCACGGGCACACATGCATGCGTTGGCTCAGCGTCTTGGGAACGAGTTCCCAGCACGCCGCGCAGCGCTGCGACGGTTTGAGCTGGCGCGTGTTGCTCAGATGCAGCCGCGTACCAGCTTCTTCCGCTTTGTACGCGAGCATCGGATGCGCCATGCCGAACCCTGCCGAGAGGATCTCCCGGTTGAGTCCGGCCTTTTGCCGCACGCGACGGCCCGGTGCATCCACCGTGCCCTTCGCGCTGCGGCTCATGGTCTTCGGGGCCAATTGCTCAGTCGCCAGGACGGCGCATTGCCGCACCATCCTGGTTGTTTCCTTGTGCACGAAGTCCCGGCGCCGATTGCCGATACGCTCGTGCAGCCGGGCGATGCGACGCCCGAGCCGTTTGAAGCGTAGCGATCCCTTCTTCTTCCTGGCGCGCTGCCGCTGCAGCGCGGCAAGGCGCGGCAGTTCCTCGCGCAGCCAGCGCGGGTTGCCGATAGTCCGTCCATCATCGAACGTCGCCCAGTCGTTGATCCCGAAATCCACCCCGCGGCGCTGATCGCCCGTGCGCCGGCGCGCACAGGTCGACTCGGGCACGCGCAGCGTCACCGACACGAACCACCCACCACCTTTGCGCGTGAGGGTGATGTCGTTGGGTTTTGCCTCAACCCCGAAGCGGTGACGCCCGCGCGCCCGGACGGACAGGGCCGTGTCTCCACTGCCGATGCGCAGCGTGGCACCACGGCCGCCGTGCTGCATGAGCTTCCAGCCAGCCGGGTCGGGATAGGCAAAGCCCGCGAACCGCTTCGCGGCCTTGAACCGCGGGAATCCGGGCGTCTGCCCCGCCTTGACGCGACGAAAGAACGACTGGAAGGCGAGATCCAGCCGCCGCAGCGTCTGCTGCAAGGCGTGGCTGCCGAGTTCGTTGAGCTCAGGCCGATCCGCCTTGATCTGCGGCAATGCGTTCTGCTACGCGTAATAGCTGATGGATTTGCCGGCCTTGCGCCAGGCGTCGATGCGCTCTTCCAGCGCCGCGTTGTACAACTCGCAGTGCAGCCGCGTCCAAGCCTCAAGCCGCGCAGCTTGCGCGGCATTGGGATACAGCTTGAGCGTGACTTTGCGCCGTTGCAGACTGGTATTTTATCCAGCCTGGAGAGGAACAACAAGCGAAACCCGCCCGCTTGACCCCCTCCTGCCCGGTCGGCTTCGCCTGAGCGACGCTGTGCGTCGGGCCGGGCGAGGAAGGGGAATGCGCGAGCATGTGTTCAGGCGCAGGTGACGGGGAGGTGCCGGTCGGAGACCTTGGCTTCCCACGGGAAACCTTACGAAGGGCGCCCCAGGTCTATCCACTCCTGGGTCTTGCCCATGGGCAGCCGATACCGAGCGCAGTTGTAGGGCTCCAGATGCTGCAACTCAGCCTTGAGCATGGCATTGAAGACTGCGCTATCAGCGTCGGGTATCGAAAGGCTCGTGACGGCCTGGTCCAGGCGGGCTCCGAAATACACAATCTTGCGAATAGCCTCGCCGAGTTGCTCTCGGTAGCGCAATCGCATCGGGTCAGGCCCACCCATCGACTCGACCACGACCTGATACTTCTCGATGGAACGGCGATAGGTCCACTCAAAAAGCTCGACTGCTAGCGTCACGTCCAGGCGCTCATAGACGCCTAGCATGGCAAGCGCATAGTCCTGTTGCCCAACGTCAAGAAACGAAAGCGGCGCGCAGTTTGCCAGTATGTAAGGCATGTTCGCTGCCAAACGACTCGTTCGCTTGTTGCCGTCCACGAAAGGCTGGAGGTATGCGATATTCACCCATAAATAGAACGAGGCCTCTACCGGATTGCGAATTTGACGCGCCTTGTCGACGATGTGCCCGAGCATTTCTTCGAGAAGATTGGGAACCTGGCTGGGAACGTAGACGGTGTCTTGAATGTTGACGATTTTCTTGCGGATGGCGCCGAGGTCCGCTGGGTCCGCCAGCAGGTCGCGCATGAGCAGGCTTTGAATGTTCCGAACGACTGGAACGGTGATGCCCTCCGTCGGCACCGCATCGACAAGGAATTCGATGGTCTCCTTGTGGTTCAGGAGCATCGTTGCGTCTCTATCATCAGCTTCCGAACGCCCCTTCTCAAACAGGTGGCGCGTGTCCAAGAGGCTCTTGCGATTGCCCTCAAGCCGCGAGGAGAACCACGAGAGGTCGATGAGCAGTTGCTCCAAGACCTTGCGAGCGTATGTTCCTGCGGGCAACTGGTCCTTTGACCTGCCAGCCTCATACAACTCGTTGGCAAGGAGCGCAGGCAGGAACGAAGACGCGTTCGGCTTGTAGTTGTCGACGAATGACCGCTGGTAGGTGACGGGCTTCCTCGTCCCCACTGGTTCCGACAGTTGAGCCACGAGCGCACGTGCCTGCGGGCTCCACGGCAACGCTTGCTGAGGCTGTTCCGGGGTGCTCAGAGGGCGCTCGCCCGCGGCGGTCATTTCTGGGTAAACCGCTCCGGCTGCCTCTGGTATCCGGTAGACGATGGCGCGACCGGCGCCGTGCCTTTCGAGACGACCCGTCTTCGCAAGGTTGGCCAATGCACGGTTAACCGTGGCCCGGGGGCGACCAAGATGGGACTCGATGGCGCCTGCAGAGACTCCTGCAGAGCTCCCGCCCTGGCGTTGAGCCACGTACGCGACGATGGCAGTGAGAAGGTCCTCCTTGGGCATGAATTCCCGCAATGAAGTGCATCCTATCATTTATTTTATCATAATTCCGCAATCTTATCAAAATAGTGACAAGAAAAAGCGAACGTGATAGGTTTTTGATAGAAAAACAATTTCGTATCGAGAAATGACAAGAATGAACTCTCCCGCCACTACAACCGCGCAAGCGGTTTAGTGGCGGGAGAGTTCATTAGCCAGATTCAGAATCCCTCGGTGGATGTGAACAGCCCGACCCGCAGATCCTTGGCTATGTAGATTTCGCGACCGTCGACCCGCATGATCCCGTCGCCAATGCCCATCACCAGGCGGTGATTGATCACGCGCTTGAGATCGATCTGGTATGTCACCAGCTTGGCCGTGGGCAGAACCTGACCGGTGAACTTCACCTCCCCTACGCCCAAGGCGCGGCCGCGACCTGGTGCGCCCATCCAGCCGAGGTAAAAACCCACGAGCTGCCACATCGCGTCCAGCCCAAGGCAGCCGGGCATGACGGGGTCATTCTCGAAATGGCAGCCAAAGAACCACAAATCAGGCCGGATATCGAGTTCGGCACGCATCTCGCCCTTGCCATAGGTTCCCCCGTGGTCGGCGATGTGGGTGATGCGGTCCATCATCAGCATGTTGTCCAGTGGAAGCTGGGCGTTGCCGGGTCCGAACAGCTTGCCGTGGCCGCAGGCCACCAGCTCATCATGGGTGTAGGAAGATTGGGGTTTCATGGGCAGTGGCGCAATGGAACCGTGCAGTTTAGCCGGCCGCGGCGTTTGCCCGCCCAAGGAGGCAGCCATCGGCCTGCGGGCTGTTAAAGTGGCGACCATGATCGGACGCATCCACGGCACCCTGCTCGACAAGACCCCACCCCAGATCCTGGTGGACTGCTCCGGCGTGGGCTACGAAATCGATGTCCCGATGAGCACGCTGTACACCCTTGCGGCCATTGGGCAGACGGTGACTCTGCTGACGCATCTGGCAATTCGCGAGGATGCGCACCAGCTCTTCGGTTTTGCCACCGCTCAGGAGCGTGAAGCCTTTCGCGCACTGATCAAGATTTCCGGCGTGGGCGCGCGCATTGCGCTGGCCGTGCTGTCGGGCCTGAGCGTGAACGAACTCGCGCAGGCCATCGCGGCGCAAGATCCTGCGCGACTCACGCGCGTGCCGGGCATCGGCAAGAAGACCGCCGAGCGGCTGCTCCTTGAGTTGCGCGGCAAGCTCGGACCGAATCTTGGCCGTCCTGCTGGAGCGATCACGGCGCCTGGTCATGCCGACGTGCTGCAGGCGCTGCTGGCGCTGGGCTATTCCGAACGCGAGGCAACAGCCGTCGTGGGCAAACTACCCGCCGATTGTGGCGTGGACGATGGCATCCGCCAGGCACTGAAGCTGCTGGCCAAGGGTTAAGTGTGGCGCATGCGTGTGGGCTCTGCCCAAGCCAGGCGCAGGGAGCCAGGCACGACGCCCGTGTTTCCGTTTCCGCGAAACTGGATAAAATGACAGCCTCATCCGGCACCATCAAGCATCAGGCTCATCAGGCTCGGGGGTGTCCTGGCGATCGCAATGCCGCACCGATGGCGCATTGCGACCGCCAAACCTGTGCGTCCCCAACCGGGATGCCTTGCGGCTGGCTGCAGCACGTTGTTCATCCCCACCGAACCTGAGGCATCTTTCGAATCATGAGCATCCAGGCCGACAGCTTCGAAGCCACCCGCGTCATCAGCCCTGCACCGGCGTCGCCGCAGGAAGAGGCCGTGGAACGTGCCCTGCGGCCGCAGATTCTTTCGGAGTACGTCGGGCAGGTCAAGGTGCGCGAGCAACTGGACATTTTCATGGGCGCGGCAAAAAAGCGTGGCGAGGCACTGGACCACGTGTTGCTGTTCGGCCCCCCGGGGCTCGGCAAGACCACGCTGGCGCACATCATCGCGCGCGAAATGGGCGTGAACCTGCGCTCCACTTCGGGTCCGGTGCTGGAGCGCGCGGGTGACCTGGCTGCGCTGCTCACCAACCTCGAGCGCAACGACGTGCTGTTCATCGATGAGATCCACCGCCTGTCGCCCGTTGTCGAGGAAATCCTCTATCCCGCGCTGGAGGACTACCAGATCGACATCATGATCGGTGAGGGTCCAGGCGCGCGCAGCGTGAAGATCGATCTGCAGCCCTTTACCCTGGTGGGCGCCACCACGCGCGCGGGCATGCTCACCAACCCGCTGCGCGACCGCTTCGGCATCGTCTCGCGTCTGGAGTTCTACACCACCGAAGAGCTCACGACCATCGTGCAGCGCTCCTCGCAACTGCTGCAGGCCCACATCGAGCAGGACGGTGCCCTGGAGATTGCGCGGCGTTCACGCGGCACCCCGCGCATCGCCAACCGGCTGCTGCGCCGCGTGCGCGATTACGCCGAGGTGCGCGCCGACGGACGCATCAGCCGCGATGTGGCCGATCGCGCACTCAAAATGCTGGACGTCGATCCCCTGGGCTTTGATCTGATGGACCGCAAGCTGCTGGAGGCCATTGTCCACCGATTCGGCGGCGGCCCGGTGGGGCTGGACAACCTGGCCGCAGCCATCGGCGAGGAGCGCGACACCATTGAGGACGTGATTGAGCCGTTTCTCATCCAGCACGGCTACATTCAGCGCACCCCGCGCGGGCGCATTGCCAGTGCAGCCACCTATGCCCACCTCGGACTGGCGGCGCCGCGTGCCCCTGGCGACCTCTTCAGCGGCTAGAACCGGCGCCAGGCCGCGTGCGCCGTCAGAACGCCACAAAGCCGTTTGGGAATTGCGTGCCCTGAATACCGGTTGCAATGGGCCGCCCGAAGTAAAACGGCAAACCCAGATCGATCTGGCCGGAGACTGCTGCAGTGCCGCCCAGCGCCGGCAGCGCCGCATTCGCCGTCTGGAACATGGCATCGGCGCTGGCAATGGTGATGCCCGCATTGGCAACGATCGCGCCCGAGGAAAGCTCCAGGGCCTCATTGGCGGGCGGGAGCGGGCAATAAAAGCCGGTTGATTGGGTGCACGGGGGCAGATTCAGGGCCAGGTAGTCGCCATTGGAGCCGCTGTCGATGAAGCCCGTACCCGCACTGCCGTTGACGGCGACCGACAGATTGCCAATATTGTCCAGCGGGAAGACCTGCGCGCCGGATGGCAGCTGGTTGTTGCTGGCGGTGTTGATCCCCAAAACAAGCACCCCGGTCGCTGTCTGCGCCCCCCACGGCAGGGGTACCGCAGGCAGCAGCAGGATGCTGCCGTTGTTGTCGGACGCCAGAGCCGCAACCGGGTTGATGCCTTGCTGGTCGAGGCTCGCGCTGGTTTCGGTGCAGGTGGAGCCGCTGCAGGAGAAGTAGATACCCGGAGTTGTCTTGTATTGGGAGGTACAGGCCTGGCCGCAGTCATACGTAAAGTTGCTGATCCCCAAAATGCCGTTGACCACCCCGGCCAGTTGCCCCGAGAAATCCGGCCCCTGGTTCTGGCAGGCCAGTGGCGCGGTCGTCGGGATTGCAGGATCGTTGATGACCTCGATCGGTATGGCGCCGGCGGTGCTCAGGCCGCCGATCTGCACGGTGGCCTTGCGCATGCTGCCCCAGGTGTAGCCCGAGGCGAATTGCGCGCAGGCGGCAAGTTGTCCGCTTGCGGCAGGAATACCGGGCAGGTTCACCGACCCCAGTTGGTTGGCGAAAATGCGAAGGCCCGCAGAGCCGGTATCGACGAGCACATTGGGGATGCTCTGGCAGGCGTTGCTCGCATCGCACACCGTCACGGTGACATAGGGGGTGTTCGCTGTGCTTGTGCCGCTCGTGTTCAGCTGCCGGACGCTGACCGGCACCACATTCGGCCCGCTGGGTGGCGTGGCCAGACTCACGCCGGGGTTGGTCGTCGCCGCTGGAACCGCTGGCGTGCTGCCGCCGCCCCCGCCACAAGAAGCCAGCAGGGTCGACGCGGCCAGCGCCAGACCCACCGCAACCCTGCGCATGGGCGCCTCAGGCACGCGGCGCATGATGCCGGTACGTGTCAAGAATCGTTCGCGCAGGAGGCTCAGGCTCATGGCTGCAAACTCGACACATCGAAGCCCGCCGGCACCAGCGACGGCACCCAGGCGACGCCATAGAAATTTCGCATGCGGCCGGCGCTGTGCACCACAATATCGTCACCGTGCACGCTCGACGCGGCCAGGCCCATGCCCGCGCGCGGCCTGCCCCCAAGGTAGGGCTTGAAATAGGCACCGAGCAACTGCTGAAGGTCGGGTTTGAACGGCCCGCGCCACGTCAGGGCAAACACCGTACCCGTGGCATCGGCATATTCAGTGACTGTTGCCCCGCGTGGGGTCTGCACAACCTGACTCTGGATCGAGGCCGCGGCTTGCGCTGCTGATGTGGATCGTGCAGCCAGGCGCTGTGACGGTGCAGCCACCGTGCCGTCCTCGCCGGCCGCACTCAGTGGCCGGCCCAAGCCGGCTTGGGCGCCCGTTTGCGCGAGCAGGACCAGCGCACAGGCTGCAAACCAACGCAAGATTTGCTTGAAAGGCGTCATGACAAAGGAGGTTGATGCAAAGAAAAACCGGATCCTGCCGTTCAGTCTATCCGAACCTCAGGCACGCAACCGCCGCACCGCACCGCTCAGGCCGCGGTTTCATCGAGCACGCTGTCCAGGTGCCCACTGTCGTTCCATCCCACCAGAATGAGGCGACCGTCGACCGCGAGCACGCGGTTGATCGCGGCATTGCGCAACTCCCAGGTGCGCGGCGCATCCAGGGCCTGGCCCGTGGCGCAGCGGTGCAGGCAATCCAGTGCGCCACCATGCGTCACGATGGCCAGGGTCTGGCCCAGATGGCGCTCGGCGATGCCCAGCACGGCCGCCGTGACGCGCGCGTAGAACGCATCGAGGCGTTCGCCCCCGCCCGGCGCTGCGAAGGACGGGTCGCGCTTGCGCCAGCGCATGCATGCATCGGGATGGGTGTCCTGCAACTGCGCAAAACTTGATCCCTCGAATGCGCCGAAGGCGCGCTCGCGCAGGGCTGCGTCGGTGCGCGGCACAAGGCCCTGCGCCGCGGCAATAGGAGCCGCCGTCTCGCGTGCGCGCAACAGGTCGCTGGCGTACACGCCGTGGATTTGCATCTCGCCCAGCGCTTGCGCCACAGCCTGCGCCTGGGCCTGGCCGCGCGCGTTGAGCGCAATATCGGTGTGCCCCTGAATGCGCGCGCTGGCATTCCAGTCCGTTTCGCCGTGGCGGATGAGCAAAAGCAAGGTGGCTTCGTCTTGGAGCATGGCTGGCATGGTAGCGCGAGTGACCGTCCCAAAGGCCTCGATCACGCCGCCGAACCGCGCACCCGAACGTGGCGACGTGAGGGGTTTGGCACCAGCGCGGGGTCAATGCGCCGCACTGGCGTCGACCGGCCCGGACGTCTTGGCGGGTTTGATCAGCCAGACGATGCCGATCATCGCCAGGAACAGCCAGGCGCTCAGGCGAAACATCTCGTCCACGGAGATCGTATAGGCCTGCTGGTCGATGAGGCGGTTGATCACCCCCAGTGCCTGTTCATAGCTGAATCCACCCTGCTGCAGGCCCTGGATGACGGGGTCCGAGACCGGGTTGCCGGCGTAGATGTGGCTTACGAGCTGCTCGTGATGCAAGCTGGCGCGATTCGCCCACAGCGTGGTGTAGATCGAGGTGCCGAATGATCCCGCAGTGATGCGCGCAAAATTCGACAGCCCCGACGCCGCGGCGATGCGCTGCGGAGGCAAGCCGCCGAGGATGATGCCCAGCAGCGGGATGAAGAACGTGGCCGTGGCGATGCCCTGGATCACCGTGGGAATCGAATATTCCCAATAGCTGTCCGCCACGGTGAAGCGCGAACGCATCCAGAACACCAGTGCAAATACGGCGAACGAAAGGGTCGTGATCCAGCGCATGTCCACCGCGTTCATGTAGCGACCGATGATGGGCGAGAGCATCAAGGCGAACAGCCCCACCCAGGCCAGCACCTCACCGGCGTCGGTCGCGGTGTACCCGACGAACTCCTGAAGCCACAGGGGCAGCAGCACCAGGCTGCCGAAAAACATGCCGTAGGCCAGCGCCAGCATGATGGTGCCGAGGGTGAAGTTGGGCAGTTTGAACAGGGTCAGGTCCACCACCGGATGCTCATCGTAGATTTCCCAAATGAGGAAGAGCACAAAGCCGATGAAAGCGCTCACCGCCAGTGCCAGGATGACGTTGGAGCCGAACCAGTCGAGTTCCTGGCCCTTGTCCAGCATGATCTGCAGCGACCCCACCCAGATGACCAGAAGGCTCAGCCCCGTCCAGTCGATCGGAAGCTTGCGGATCGGGGTCTCCCGGTCTTTGTAGATGGCCAGCGTGACGAGCGCACAGATGATGCCCACGGGCACATTGATATAGAAAATCCACGGCCAGGAAATATTGTCGGTAATCCAGCCGCCGAGAAGCGGTCCGGTAATGGGTGCCACCAGCGTGGTCATGGACCACATCGCGATGGCCATGCCCGCGCGCTGCGGCCGGTAGCTCGACAGCAGGAGCGTTTGCGACAGGGGAATCATCGGGCCTGCGCTGGCGCCCTGCAGCACGCGGAAAAGGATCAGGACTTCCAGGCTCGGCGCCTGGCCGCAGAGGAAGGAAAACAGGGTGAACAGCAGGATGCTGGAGAGAAAGACCTTGACCGCTCCGAAGCGCTGGGTGAGAAAGCCGGTGAGCGGCACGGCGATGGCATTGGCCACGCCGAAGGATGTGATGACCCAGGTGCCCTGCGACGAGCTCACGCCCAGATCGCCTGCGATCGAGGGGATCGACACGTTGGCGATCGAGGTGTCGAGCACGTTCATGAAGGTCGCCAGGCTCAGCGCAATCGTGCCCAGCACCAGGGCACCGCCGGCAAGCGGCTTCAGGTGTGCAGGATGCGATGGCGGCTCTGGCGTGGCGCCGGCTGCGGCTTCCTCGACCGTGGTGATATCGGCCATCGTCGGCCTCAGCGCTTGGCGGGAGCAGGCGCGGCGGCACCGTGCCCGGCTGGCGTCTTCGCGTCCGGCAGGCCGACTTGCCCGTCGGGCATGCCACCGGCATTCGCCGCGATGATGCTGTTGACCAGCGCGTCGGCCTTGTCCCAGTTGGCCGCATAAACGTCGGTCTGCGCCGCCGGCTTGCTGGGTGGCTCGTCCACGACAAGCGGTCCGCCATGGTGGCTGATGTCCACGGTGACCTCGGTGGACAGGCCCACGCGCAACGGGTATCTGGCCACCTGCGCGGCATCGAGGGCAATGCGCACCGGCACGCGCTGCACCACCTTGATCCAGTTGCCGGTGGCGTTCTGTGCCGGCAGCAGCGCAAACGCCGCACCGCTCCCGGCGGAGATCCCGACGACCTTGCCGTCATACGTCACGTTGCTGCCATAGAGATCGGCCGTGACCTTGGCGGGCTGGCCGATGCGCAGCTCACGCAACTGGGTTTCCTTGAAGTTGGCATCCACCCACACGTCCGATAGCGGCACCACGCTCATCAGCGGCAGGCCTGGGGCCACGCGCTGGCCGAGTTGCACCGTGCGGCGTGCCACCACACCCGTGACCGGTGCGAGGATCGTGGTGCGCTCGTAGGCCAGATAGGCCTCGCGCACACGCGCTGCGGCCAGGCGCACAGTGGGGTTGCGGGCCAGCACGCTGCCGGCCGTCTGGGCCTCGTTTGCCGTCACCTGAGCCAATGCGGCTTTCACACCGGCCTGCGCGGTCTGCAGGGCGCTCTTGGCCGCCTGCACGGCGATCTGCGCCTGGCGGATTTCCTCGCCACCCACGGCCCCGGTGCCCGCAAGCGCCTGGCGGCGGTGGAGCGCGTCCTCGGCCTTGGCGAGATTGGCCTGGGCGGTGGCCACGTCGGTCTGGCGCACGCCCACCAGCGACTGCAAGGCAGCGGTCTGGGCATAGGTCACCCGCAGGGCGCGCACCGCCTGTCCGAGCTGTGCCTCGGCCTGCTGCAAGGCCACGCGGGTATCCGCGCCGTCAAGCTTGAGCAGGGTCTGCCCAGCCTGCACGAGTTGGGTGTCATCGGCGTTGATGGCCGTGACCGTGCCGCCCACCTGAGGCGTGATCTGCACCAGGTTGCCGCTGACATAGGCGTCGTCCGTGTTGACCTCCGACAGCGACAACCAATAGTGGTAGCCGCTGTAGAGGACGCCGGCGATGATGAACACGGTGATGGCCCCAAGCATCAGCTTGCGGCGCTTGGCCGCCTTGCCGTTGCCCGAGTCCGGTGCGCTGTCTGGCGTGTTTGCGTTGGACGATTGCGGATTGGCGCTCATGGAAAGCTCCGAGTCGATGTCATGTGTTGTTGTGATGGATGCGAGGAAGGGAGAGAGCGCAGCCCCTCAGCGCCGAGCGGTTGCCGTGTTCACGCCACCCTGCAGCACTCCGGCACTGGGCGCAGGCGCCGCAGCGGATGCCGGCCCGGCGGCCTGCGGCAGCGCCTGCGCGGCGTAGCCTCCGCCCAGGGCACGGATCAGCGCCACGTCATCGACCAGGGCCTGGGCTTTGAGATCCGCGCCGGCCTGTTCGAGTTGCAGCACGGCGTTTTCGGTGGTCAGCACGTTGAGGTAGTTGCCCAGGCCGGCGCCGTACCGCTTTTGCGCCAGTGTGAAGGCGTCCTGTGCCAGGCTCAGGGCCTTTTGCTGCTGCACGATCTGCGCCTGCAGCGAGCGGCGGTCACTCACGGCGTCAGCCACTTCGCGCACGGCGTTCACGAGCGTAGCGTTGTATTGGTCAATGGCCGCATCAGCTGCCGCTGCCTGGCCCCGCAGATTCGCGCGCAACTTGCCACCCTCGAAGATCGGCAGCGTCAGCGCTGGGCCCACACCGTACGCGCGGCTGCCCGTGGTGAGGAACTGGCTGAACCCCAAAGCGGTGAATCCGGCAAAGGCCGTGAGACTGATGTTCGGATAGAAGGCTGCACGCGCCGCTTTCACGCCGGCCAGCGCGCTTTGCACCTGCCAGCGCGCTGCCACGACGTCGGCACGGCGGCCAATGAGTGCAGCCGGAAGCGTCTGCGGCAATGCAGGCATGGGCATGGTCCCCAGGCTTGGACTGAGGGACTGGGTTTCGCCGGGCCCCCGTCCAAGCAAGGCCGCAAGCGCGTGCCGGGCCTGCTCCATGGACTGCGCGTTTTGCTCGAGCTGCAAGCGGATCTGGGGAATCTCGGCTTGGGCCTGGCGCTGCTGCAAGGTGGTTTCCAGTCCTGTGCGCACGCGATCGCTCACCAGGCGCTCGATGTCCTGTCGCTGCTGCAGCGTCTTGTGCAGAACGGCCCGCTGCGCAGTCAGTCGCGCAAGATTGATGTAGGCGCCGGCGACGTTGGCGGCCAGCAACACGCGGCCGGCTTGCGCTTGTGCTTGCGCAGCGCGCGCCTGGCCGACCGCGGCCTGCAGTTGCGCGCGGTTGCGGCCGAAGAAATCCAACGTGTAGCTACCTTGCAGCAGGGCCTGGTTTTCCGTATAGACACCACCGCCAAGGGGCGGTGGATAGATGTCGTTTTCGCTGAAGCGTTGGCGCGTGGAATTCACCGCCGCACCGAGTTGCGGCTCCAGGCTGCTTTGCGCCACGCCCACGGCGGCTTGCGCCTGACGCATGCGCGCCTGGGCTTCCTGCAAGCTCGGGTTGTCGGCCAGGGCCTGGGTCACCAGGCGGTCAAGCTCCGGGCTGTGAAAGCTCGTCCACCAGTTGTCCTTGGGGAAGTCTGCCGGGCTGCTGCTCAGGCCCAATTGGGCGGGCCCGACGGTCTGGGCCGTGGGCCGAACCCCTCCGGTGGAGGCGCAACCGGCGAGCATCACGGCAGCGAGAAGCGGCGCAAGGCTCAGCAGGCGGCCTGCGTGTTGCGCCGCGCGAGCGGATGGGAACAGCGGTGTGAGCGGCATGGTGGTCATGGAAAGGGTAAGTGGCACGCGTCGAGCTTGCCTGGAGGATGTTGCGCTGCGTTGATGCGCCTGAGCCGTTCAATCCTCGCGCACGGTGAGTCGAGGTCCCGGCCCCGCGTTACTGGCGGCTGCCAGCGCTTCGCCGTTGCCTGCAAAGCGTCGCAACAACTCCATCAGCGTGGCGAATTCCTCGCCGCTGAACCCGCGCAGATGTTCATTGAGGACGGCGGCGAGCACGGCGGGAACCTGCTGCGCGACCTCACGTCCTTTCGGCGTGAGCGCCAGATGGACCACGCGGCGGTCGACCGTGCTGCGGCTTCGCGCCAGAAGCCCCTTGGCTTCAAGACGGTCGAGCATGCGGGTCATGCCACCTGCGTCCGTCTGCATTTCACGCGCACAGGCAGCCACCGTGTCGCAACCTTCCAGCACGTGAATCAACGGGTGCCACTGCGTGCCCGTGAGATCCAGCACCTGCATGCGATGGTCGAGATTGCGCACCAGCACGCCCAGGCAGCGCTTCATCAAGAAACCGACCGAGGTGTCCTTGCTGTAAGTCTGCGCGTCGTAGAAGCACGGCGGATCGGCCGCAGGAGAACTGGGGGACTTCGTATTCATGCCGTGCATGATACTGCCTAGGCAAATACCGCGATGTCATTATTTGATACACCTGCGCGGTTTGCGGGATTTCCGGCGCCTTCAGCGCTCAGGCCGCCTCACCAGTCTTGCACGGAGAACAGTTTGCGATGCTCCTTGATCGCGTAGCGGTCGGTCATGCCGGCGATGTAATCGGCAATCGCGCGCAATTGCCCGCCTCCCGCCGGGCGCTGGTGGTCGGCAGGGAGCAGGCGCGGCTCAGCGGCGTAGGCCTCAAACAGCTCGCGCAGCACGCGCGCCGCCTTCGTCGTGGAGCGCAGCACCTGCGGATGGCGATACAAGGCCTGGCGCAGGAACTGCTGCAGCTGGGTGAGCTGATCGCGCACCGGCGGGCTGAAGCCGACGAGCGCAGGACGCAGGCGCACATCGGCCGGACTGCGCACATCGGCCTGGGCGATGCGCGCAAGACTCTGGGTCACCAGATCGGCAATGAGCGCGGAGATCATGCGCCGCACGGTCTCGGCCACCAAGCGCTTGGGTGCCAGCCCTGGGTAAGCCGTGCGCACAACGTGGCAATGGCCGCCGAAAAAGTCGATGGCCTCGAGCTGTTCGATCTGCAGCAGGCCAGAGCGCAAGCCGTCATCGATATCGTGGTTGTTGTAGGCGATCTCATCAGCCAGATTTGCCACCTGCGCTTCCAGGCTTGGCTGGCCACCATGCAGAAAGCGCGCAGCAACATCCCCCAATCGCTCGGCGTTGCGCCGCGAACAATGCTTGAGAATGCCTTCGCGGGTCTCGAACGTGAGATTCAGCCCGTCAAACGCGGCGTAGCGCTCCTCCAGCTTGTCGACCACCCGCAGCGACTGCAGATTGTGCTCAAAACCCCCGCCCTCGGCGTGGTGCTCGCGCATGCAAGCCGCAAGGGCGTCCTGTCCGGCGTGGCCGAAGGGCGTGTGTCCAAGGTCATGCGCCAGGGCAAGCGCCTCGGTCAGGTCTTCGTTGAGGCCAAGCGCTCGCGCAATGGACCGTGCGATCTGCGCCACTTCCAGGCTGTGGGTGAGCCGGGTGCGAAACAAATCCCCCTCGTGGTTGAGAAAGACTTGGGTCTTGTACTCCAAGCGCCGAAATGCGCCGCAATGGATGATGCGGTCGCGGTCGCGTTGGTAGTCGCTGCGATCGCTTGGCGGGGGTTCGGCATGGCGGCGGCCGCGCGAGGTCGCGGCGCTGCAGGCATACGGTGCAAGCGCGTGCGGCGCCGCTTCGCGCGCCAGCGCGGTGTCCGCGGCACGGGGCGTGATGGCGTCGTGCATGGCTTGCACGGGAGGGTTGCGCTCAGGCGCGCGTGAGCGCGTCCATGGATGCGCTGGGCGCAGCAGCCGATGCGTCGTCAAGCGCTCCATGCGCGGTGAGCGCGGCACGCACAACATCGTCGGGCACCGTGCGCAGCACGCAATGGCCCAGACCATCAAGCAAAACAAAGCGTACGGCACCGGCCTCGGCCTTCTTGTCCACCTGCATCAGCTCCAGGTAGCGCCCAAGCGCCAGCTCGGGAGCCTGCACCGGCAGACCCGCGCGGCGCACGAGCTCACGCAGTCGGGCGGCTGCCTCGGGTGCCAGCAGCCCCAGGCGCACGGACACATCGGCAGCAATGACCATCCCTGCACCCACGGCCTCGCCATGCAACCATTGGCCATAGCCCATCCCGGCTTCAATGGCGTGGCCAAAGGTATGGCCGAAGTTGAGAATGGCCCTCAGCCCCCCCTCGGTCTCATCCTGTGCCACGACGGCAGCCTTGATCTGGCAGGAGCGCTGCACGGCATGCGCCACGGCAGCGGGGTCGAGCGCACGCAGTGCGTCCATATTGCGTTCGAGCCACTCGAAGAACGTGGCATCGGCAATGGCACCGTGTTTGATGATCTCGGCAAGGCCCGCTGCAACTTCGCGCGCGGGAAGCGTGTGCAGCGTCTCGGTGTCGGCCACGACCAGGCGCGGCTGGTAGAACGCGCCAATCATGTTCTTGCCCAGGGGATGGTTGATCGCCGTCTTGCCGCCGACCGAAGAATCCACCTGGGCCAGCAGGGTGGTGGGGATCTGCACGAACGGCACGCCGCGCATGTAGCAGGCGGCGGCAAACCCGGTCATGTCGCCGATCACCCCTCCACCGAGCGCGCAGAGCACCGTCTTGCGGTCGCATTGATGTTCCAGCAGGGTGTCGAACACGCGGTTGAGCGTTGCCCAATCCTTGTATTGCTCGCCATCGGGAAGCACGCACACGAGCACCTGCGAAAAATGCGGGGCCAGCGCCTGCTGGACGCGCTGCGCATACAGCGGCGCAACCGTGGTGTTGGTCACGATGAGGGCTCGGGCCCGCTCATTTGCCACCCCTGCGAAGGTGTCTGGCCGCCCGAGCAGGCCGGACCCGATGTGGATGTCGTAGGCACGCTGGTCGAGTTCGACACGGACGGTGGTCATGGCTGGGAGCTTCTCTTCGAAATCAGGCCGCATTGTAGGAGGCCCTGTGCGGTGCCGCCCTCTCACTACTGCTCTGGCCGGAGCCCCCGCGGCGAGCCAAGCTTGCGCTAGCGCGGAGCTCGGGCAGGGGCTGCCGGATCGAGCACCCCGGCGAGCTCCAACTGGGTCAGCACCAGCTGCGTCAGCATGGCCGCTGAGGGACGGCCGGTGTCGATGACGAAATGCGCGGTCTCCCGGTACAGCGGATCGCGCTGACGGAACAATTCGCGCAGCTTGGCGCGCGGGTCACCCGTCTGAAGCAGCGGGCGGTTGCGGTCGTTGCGTGTGCGATGCGCCAACTCGTCAGCACTGGCGCGCAGGTACACCACCACGCCGCGATCGTGCAGCGCGCGCCGATTGTCCTCACGCAGCACGGCGCCGCCGCCGGTGGCCAGCACCACGCCATCGCGCCGTGTGAGCTCATCGATGACCTTCGATTCGATCGCCCGAAACCCCGCTTCGCCGTCGCGCGCGAACAGGGCTGCGATGGTGCAACCCTCCTGCCGCTCAATCTCGTGGTCGCAATCGACGAACGTCAATCCTGCCCGCTGCGCCAGCGCCCGACCGACCGTCGTCTTGCCGGCGCCCATCAGGCCGATGAGGAAGATGCGGGTGGGAGGCGACAAGGGCAGCGCGTGATGTCGACTCGGACCCTAGCGGGTCAGATCCGAGCTCGTGACGATTTTCGGCGTCAGGAACACCATCAACTCATCCTTCTGGATGCTCTTGCTGTTCGTCTTGAACAGGTACCCGAGCACAGGAATATCGCCCAAAAGTGGAACTTTGTCGGTCTGGTTCTGCTCCTGGGACGTATAGATCCCGCCAAGCACAACTGTGCCGCCATTCTCGACCTGCACCTGCGTTGTCACGGTATTGGTGTTGATCGCCGGTCCTGCCGAGGTGTTTTGCCCCACGCTGTCCTTGTGGATCTCCACATTCATGATGACGTTGCCATCGGGCGTGATCTGGGGCGTGACCTGCAGACTGAGGACGGCCTTCTTGAAGGCGACCGAAGTTGCGCCCGCGGACGTTGCTTGCTGATAGGGGATTTCGACACCTTGCTCGATCGTGGCCTGCCGCTGATCCGCCGTTATGACACGCGGGGAGGAGATGACTTTGCCCTTGCCATCAGCCTCGAGGGCCGAGAGTTCCAAGTTGATGAATCGATTCGCCGCCGCATTGAACAAGCTGATGGCAACGGCTCCAGGAGCCACGCCCGTGAGGATTGTGTTGGCGATGGTCGTTGCTGGCAGGTTGACGAATTGCGTGTCTGAAAGCACGGCTCCCGTCGCGAGGTTCTGCCCTGTTTGTTGCGCCACGCCCAAATAGTCGCCGGACACACTGGCGCCCGGGTTGTTGCCTGGGCCCGGCACATTGTTCGAGGAGAATCCGAGCTTCGCCCCAAGGCTGCGTCCGAATTGGTCAGTGGCCTCCACCACCCGAGCCTCGATGAGCACTTGGCGAACCGGCTTGTCGATCTTGCTGATGAAAGCGCCAATTTCCTCCAGCTTGGATGGAATATCCGTGACAAAAATCTGATTGGTCCGTGGGTCGGCGATCACCGTACCCCGCGGGGAAAGAATTCGGGAGGTCTGCGTACCGGTCAGGGCACCCGCAAGGCCGGGTAGGGCCGACGTTCCCATGGCGGGCAAATTGGCCGCCGCAGACGACCCCGACTGGGCACCACCGGTGGCGCCCGTTAACAACTGCACCACGGTGCTTGCGGTCTGGTAGTTGAGCTGAAAAGCCTCCGACTTGAGCGGCTCAAGCGACTTGAGGGAATTGGCAGCCTGAAGTTCGGATTTTTCGCGCGCGAGAATCTCCTCGCGCGGGGCAATCCACAGCACATTGCCGTCCTTGCGCTCACCCAGGCCCTTGGCCTGAAGGATGATGTGCAGTGCTTGATCCCAAGGCACATCCTTCAAGCGCAGGGTGAGATTACCGGTGACTGAGTCACTCACCACGACATTGAGCCCCGTGAAATCGGCAAACACCTGCAGCAGCGATCGAACATCAATGTTCTGAAAGTTGAGCGAAAGCTTCTGACCGTGGTAGCCCGGCCCGTTGCCCGCTACGAGTTGACTGGGGTTGGACACTTCCGGGCGAACTTCCAGCACAAACTTGTCATCAGCTTGGTAGGCGCTTTGCTCGTAGGCGCCGCTGGGCTGCACGACCATGCGCACGTTGTCACCCACTTGAAATGTCGTGACCGACTTCACCGGCGTGGCGAAGTCGCCCACGTCCAAGCGGCGACGCAGGTCGGGCGGCAGCGCGGTCTTGAGGAAATCGACCACGATGTTCTGCCCTTGTTGACGAATGTCGACGCCAACTTGGTTATTTGGAAGATTCACGACAACTTGGCCCGAACCATCCGCACCCCGGTGGAAGTCAACCCCACGCAGGGGAAGCTGCTCGGCGTTGAGGCTGTCGGCAAAGTGTACGGGCTGCGTAAGCGCCGAGCCTGACGTGGCTGACGCCGTCATCGGTGCCGATGCCACGGGGTTGATCAACACCAGCAGGCGCTTGCCCTGCAGTTGGGTCGTGTAGGTGGTCGACCTACGCAGGTTGAGCACCACGCGCGAACGTCCCTGCGCCTGCACAACATTGGCCGAACGCAGGTTTCCCTGCTCAAAGCTCACCGCACTGCGACTGACCCCGGACTTCACACCTGGAAAATCAAGAACGATGCGTGCCGGTTGGTCGATCGTGAAACCGGCAGGGGGAGTCGCCAATGGCTGAGAAAATTCGAGCTGCACGACGATTTGACCGCCTTGGCTGCTGGCACCGACGCTCTGCAGCACGTTGGTGCCCTGCGCCCCGGCCACACTGGCCAAGCCCAGCATCAGCGCCAAGCTGGTCAAAACCCGGACCAACCACGGCGTTGCACGGTCAAGCGGAAGGGACGTCATTTGCTGCTCTCCTGCAATTGAAGGGTTGCGGTGCGTTGCACCCAGTCTCCGGTGGCATCCTGCACCAGTTCCTGCAAGACAACCTGGTTTTCGTCGATTTTCGTGATCCGCCCATAATGCTGGCCCGCATATTCGCCCACATGGGCGCGGTACAGCAAGTTCCCTGCCTTCAGCAGCGCATAGTCGTCACCCTTGATTTTGACGCTACCCACCATCTGGATCTGATCCAGCGAGAACTGCTCGAGCGGTTCCTTGGGGCGATTCATCTGCGCCATCACTTCCGGGCTGAGCTGATTCATCTCTTGCCGCACCCCGGTTTGCAGCTTTGTTGCCGAAAAGGGATCTGTCCGGTCTGCCAAGCTGTAACTTGCAGGGGTGAAGGGTTTCGGCGGTTCAATCGGCTTCACATGCGGATGGAGCTTGGCACGCTGGGCACTCATCCACGTGCGCAGGTCCTGATGCGGTTGCCCCCCGCATCCCGCAAACACAGTTGCGAGCGCCACGAGCCCGATCCAGCCCGCAATACGCAACCTCGGAGACAGACGGGTCATTTCTTGCCCCCCGGCTTCTGGCTCTTTTGCTGCGCGGCCACCTCGTCGGCATCAAGGTAGCGGAACGTTTTGGCCGTGGCATCCATGGTCAGTTTGTCGCCGCTTGGCGCATTCGCCACTTTCGCCGCGCCGGTGATGGCGATGTTGTTGATGGTGACGATGCGCGAGAGCTTGGCCACATCCGCGGTAAATGCAGCCAGATCGTTGTAGGTGCCCTGCACCTTGATCGCGATCGGCAGCTCGGCGTAATAGTTCTTCACGTCCACCTGCCCTGGGCGAAACAGGTCGAACTGCAGCCCGCGGCCGATGCCCGCCTGGTTGATGTCTGAAAGGAGCGCATCCATCTCGGCCTTGCTGGGCAGTTGCTTCTCAAGGAGCAAAACATATTGCTCCACCTGTGCCTTCTGTGCCTTCAGCAGATCCAAGTTGACGGCTTGGGCCAGCTTGCCTTTGTATTCTTGGCGCAACTGCACTTCCTGCTGCTGCGCTTGGTTGAGCTGGTTTTTCACACCCGACAGCCATGCGTACCACCCTGCAACGAGCACCACGATGAGGGCAAAACCATAGGCTGTGGCACGAGGCAAAGGTGGCCACGTCCCAGGATCGTTCTGGTTCAGGCCGCGAAACTGTCCCGCAATACGCTCTTTCAGCGCCGCGAAATCAATCTGCATATTGATGGATTTGGCCATGCTTTCCTTAGCCAGCAGGGTTGGAATTTCCGGTCCGGGCCGCGTCCGACGCACCGTCGGCTGGTGCGGCCGCACGCTTGAGCGTGGCGCGAAGCTGGAAGGCCGACTCGGTCTGGGTGTTGCCCTTTCCGATCTGCTGCGTGACCGAATGGATTTCAATCAATTCCGGCTTTTCCAGCCACCCCTTGCTGTCGGCCAGGTTGCGCAGCAAGTCCGCGACACGCTCCTGGCTCAGTGCTGTGCCCTGAATCAGCACCGACTGCCCCTCCTGCTTGATCGACGTCAACTGCACCCCGGCGGGCGTGTCTTGCGTCAGATCGTCGAAGAGATACACGGAAAGGTTGCGGTCCGATTGCAGGTTCTCCACCGCCTGCTGACGCGCGCGAAGGCTTTCAATCTGCTGGCGCAAGGTGGCAATGTCCTTGATCTGCACGTCAAGCTGAGCGATCTGTGCATTCAAAAAGTTGTTGCGTGACTGCTGAACGCTGATCATCTCGCTCAATACCGTGTAGCCAAGCCCCAGCAAGATCAGGCCAGCGAGCAGGGAAAACACGACCCCAGCGTAGAACGCTTCGCGCCGCTTCTTGCGCTTGGCCTCGCGGTGAGGCAACAGGTTGATGAGGACAATATTCATTGCAGAAACCTGCGCATGGCCAGACCACAGCTCGTGAGATAACTCGGCGCCTGCAGCCGCAACTTCTTCTCGCGTACTTGATCCCCGATGGCCATGCCTTCGAAAGGATTAAGTACCAGGCAGGCCGTGGACGTAAGCTGGGTGATCTTGTCCACCAACCCAGGTAGCGACGCGGTACCGCCTGCAAGCAGGATGTAGTCCACCTTGCTGTTGGGGGTGGCACGAAAGAAGAACTGCAGCGCACGCGCCAATTCCTGCCCCATGCCTTCGATAAAGGGCTCGAGGACTTGGCTGGTGTAGTCGTCGGGAAGATCGGCATTGCGCTTCTTGGCTTCGGCCTCCTCCTGGGAAAAGCCGTAATGCCGGGCGATGGCTTGCGTGAGCTGCTGGCCGCCAAAGGCCTGGTCGCGGTCATACAGGGTTTCGCCGTTGACAAGCACCTGCATCGCTGCGCTGGTGGCTCCGATCTCGAACAGCGCCACCAGGAGATCGTGCCCGCCACGTGGCAGTCGCTCGATCAGCCGACTGGCTGCCAGGCGCGACGCGAAGGCATCAATGTCAATGATCTGGGGTTTGAGCCCTGCCGCCTCGGCAATGGCCTGGCGGTCCAAGACCTTGTCCCGGCGCGACGCGGCGATCAGCACCTCCTGATCGCCGGGCGAGCCCAGGCTCGGCCCCAGCACGCTGAAGTCAAGCGCCACATCTTCGATCGCGAAGGGAATGTACTGATTGGCCTCCGTCTCCACCTGCACCTCGATTTCCTCTTCGCGCAGGTCGCCCGGCAGCACGATCTTCTTGCTGATCACCGCCGAAGACGGCAAGGCCAACGCAACGTTCCTGGTCTTCGTGCCACTCTTCTTCACCAAGCGTCGTACGGCCTCGACCACTTCATCATGTTTCTCGATGTTGCCATCGACGATCGATCCCTTTTCCAGCGGCTCAATCGAAGCGCGCTCCAGGGTGTAGCGGTTTTGATCATCAAGTGACAGCTCGACCAGCTTGACGCTGGAGCTGCTGATGTCCAAGCCGATCAGCGGCGCATAACGCTGGCGAAACATGCTGCTGAACATGGACAACGCAACCCCCTAGATGAATGGGAACTTGAAAAAGCCCGCCTGGAACTGACCGACGTTCGGTGCGCGACGGCTCAAGTTCACTGTTTTTTTCAATCCTAACAACAAGTCTTTGATTGCCTGCCAGGTTTTCCCGGAACCGGGCCGGAAGCGTTGCAAATCTCCCACTTGTGCGCTCCCGATCGGGCAAAGCACGCGGAAAATCAGGCCCTGTCGCCATCTGTTTTTACAATCGCATCTGCGCGAGTCCCGATGGCCTGCATTGCGCGGCGACGACCGTGGAGGCCAGTGGCCGTGACCGTGCCGATACCGGCCGCTGGTCACGCCACGCACCAAACGCCGATGCCTGGCGGGATTGGGGCATGGCCGGATCGATCTTGCCAAAGCGGCCACACAAGCCTGCATGCCTTGCCCAGGCTGCCCCAGCGCCGGACTGGGCATGCGGCGCTTCCCCATAGCCCCATTTGTCGTCACCCCCTGGATTCCAATCACCATGGCGCGCTCCCCAACCCCACCTGCGGCGCCGCCGGCACGGCGCGGCGCCGCAGGCCACACCGGGCGCTCCCCCGCCAGCCGCGTGCTGCTGGGCCTGATGGCACTCGTCATCGCCCTGCCCCTTGCCGCCGCGCTGCTGGGGGCGTGGCCGTGGCCTTTGCATGGCCGCGCCTGCCCGATGTGCAGCAGCTTGTGGATTACCGGCCCAAACTGCCCTTGCGCGTGTACTCGGCCGACCATGTGCTGCTGGGTGAGTTCGGTGAGGAGCGCCGCGACTTCGTTCCCATCGCACGCATGCCGCAGGTGATGAAGCTGGCCGTGCTGGCGACGGAAGATGACCGTTTCTACCAACACAGCGGCATCGATTGGCGGGGATTGGCCCGTGCGGCCGTGGCCAATCTGAACAGGGCCAAGAGTCAGGGCGCCTCCACGATCACCATGCAGGTGGCGCGCAACTTCTACCTTTCAAGTGAGAAGACCTTCACACGCAAATTGTTCGAGGTGCTGCTGGCGCTGAAAATCGAGCGCGAACTGAGCAAGGCGCAGATCCTGGAGCTGTACATGAACCAGATCTACCTCGGCCAGCATGCCTACGGCTTTTCCGCTGCGGCACAAACCTATTTCGGCAAGCCGCTGTCGCAGATCAGCCTGGCGCAAGCAGCCATGCTTGCCGGACTGCCCAAGGCGCCGTCTGCCTCGAACCCCTTTGTCAACCTACCCCGGGCGAAAATCCGCCAGCAATACGTCCTGGGGCGCATGCGCGCGCTCGGCTGGATCAGTGATACCGAGTACGCGCAGGCCAAAGCCGCGCCGCTCGGCTTGCGCGTGGAAAGCCCGGACCGCATCACGCATGCGCATTACATTGCCGAGATGGTGCGACAAGCGATGTTTGCGCGCTTTGGCGAGCAGGCCTACACGCGTGGCCTGAGTGTCACCACCACCATCATCAGCCGCGACCAGCAGGCGGCTTGGCAGGCACTGCACACCGGGGTCATGCACTACGAGTTGCGCCAGGTCTGGCGCGGCCCTGAGGCTTACGTTGATCCCCCAGCGGACGGCGCGGGCTGGCCCCAGACTGTTGACGATGCCTGCGATGATCATCCAGATACTGACGGCTTGCAGTGTGCCGTGGTGACGGCCGTCAGCCCCAGGCAAGTGCAGGTCATGCGCCCGGGCGGTGCGGTCCTTGACCTGTCGGGCGACAGCCTGCGGCAGGCCGCGGCACTGGGCCTGGGGGCAGGGGCCCAACCCAACGTGGCCCTTCGCCCTGGCGCCGTGGTGCACCTGTGGAAGCCCCAACAAGGCCATTGGGTCATCACGCAGATCCCACGGGTGCAGTCAGCCTTCGTCGCGATGAATCCGGAAAACGGTGCCATCCAGGCCCTTGTCGGCGGCTTTGATTTTCAGCAAAATGCCTTCAACCACGTCACGCAGGCGCAACGCCAGCCTGGCTCGAGCTTCAAGCCCTTCATCTACTCGGCTGCGCTGCACAAGGGCTTCATGCCTCCCACGCTCGTGAACGACGCGCCCCTGTTCTTCGATGCCGCGGCAACCGGCGGACAGGCCTGGGAGCCGAAGAATTATGACGGCACCTACGACGGCCCCATCACGCTCAAGCGCGGCATGGCGCAGTCGAAAAACATGGTGGCCATTCGGGTCCTCAACGCCATCGGCCCGAAGTATGCCCAGCAATGGAGTGCGCGCTTCGGCTTCGATCCCGCCACGCAGCCGCCCTACCTCACCCTGGCCTTGGGCGCAGGGACGGCCACGCCGCTCCAGATGGTGCGCGCCTACTCCGTGTTCGCCAATGGTGGCTACCTGGTTCAGCCCTACCTCATCGCCTCCATTGCCGATGGCTCGGGCAAGGCTCTGGCGTCCCCGGAGCCGCAGCGTGCCGGCGACGAACGCCTGCGCACGATCACGCCGCGCAACGCGTTCGTGATGAATACGCTGCTGCAGGAGGTCACGCGCACCGGAACGGCAGCGCGCGCGCAGGCCGAACTCAAGCGCCCGGACCTCTACGGCAAGACCGGCACGACCAACGATGCAGTCGACGCCTGGTTCTGCGGCTACAACCCGCGCCTGGCAGCCGTGGCCTGGGTGGGTTACGACACACCGCTCAAGCTCGGGGCCCGGGAAACCGGTGGGCGCGTGGCACTGCCGATCTGGATCGACTTCATGCGCACCGCGCTGCGCGGCGTGCCCGTCACCGCGTATAGGCCGCCACCCGGCGTGGTGCAGATGGGCGACGCGTATGTGTATGAAGAGTTTGCTGCGGGTGCAGGCATCCATGCGCTGGACGTGCCAACCCCGCCGCCGGCCGCTCCAGCCAGCGGCGGCGCAGCGTCCAAATTGTTCCCGAACTGGAATTGATCCGCCGCCTCGGCCCATGCGCGCCGGGGCAGCCCGCTTCTCAGTCCAGCACGAGTTGTGGACCGCCCTGCTTCGTCACGGCCTCCTGCACCAGGTTGGAGAAACTGCGCCCGCCGCGTGTGTCCAGCCACTGCCCCCCTTTGGCGCGGAAGTGGTACGCGCCAGACTTGCTTGCCAACCACAACTCCTGAATGGCCGGCTGCAGATTGATGATGACAGACTCGCCGTTATCCAGTTCGAGAGTCAACACCGAGCCCTCGCGCTTGGAATCGAGATCGGCGGCATCAGCCGCCGCTTCCAGCGCGCCGAGCGTGGTTTCGGCAAGACGCAAATACTCACTTTGAGGCAGGTCGTTCATGACGTGGCTGATACACTCATTCGATGCAGACCAGAGGCATTCTAGGAACAAGATTTGCCCGCGCCAGGACCGCAGGTTTACTGGCCGCACTGCTTGCGGCCAGTGCCCTGATGGCTGGCTGCGGGCAAAAGGGCCCCCTGTACCTGCCGAAGCCGCCGCAGACCGCACCCGCGCAAGGCTGATGGCAGGCAAGCCGATTCGATGGCCTGCGCACACTCCTTCCCTGACCACGCCACCTTCGCTCCATGCCGCAGCATTCCACCCCATATTCTGATGAGCTTGCAGGCCATCCGCAGATCGCTTACCGCAACGGCCAGCTGATGGTCGAGGCCGTGCCGGTTGCCGAGCTTGCGCAGCGCTTTGGCACCCCGCTCTACGTGTACTCACGCGCCGCGATCGAACAGGCTGCGCGCGCCTATCAGAATGCGGCACAAGGCAAGCGCGTTGCGCTGCGCTATGCGGTGAAGGCCAACTCGAACGTGGCCATCCTGCAGCTGCTTGCGCATTGCGACTGGGGCTTCGACATCGTCTCGGGTGGCGAGCTCGCGCGCGTGCTTGCCGCGGGAGGCGACCCCGGAAAGATCGTCTTCTCCGGAGTGGGCAAGACCTCCGCGGAGATGCGCTCGGCCCTGCAGGCCGGTGTGCAGTGTTTCAACGTCGAGTCGCAAAGCGAACTGCGCCGGCTGAGCCAAGTCGCGGGTGAAGTGGGAGTGACCGCACCTGTGAGCCTGCGCATCAACCCCGACGTCGACGCCAGAACCCATCCCTACATCTCCACCGGACTCAAGAGCAACAAATTCGGCATTGCCCAAGGCCTGGCGCTGCGGGCCTACCTCGACGCCGCGCTGCTGCCCAACCTGCACATCGTGGGCATCGACTGCCACATCGGCTCCCAGATCACACAGCTCGAACCCTACCTCGACGCACTTGATCGGGTGCTCGAGCTGGTGCACGAACTCGAGCACCACGGGATCATGCTCGAACACATTGACCTCGGCGGCGGCCTCGGCATCCGTTACGCCGAGGAGACACCCCCCACTCCGGTTGCCTTGATGTCTGCCCTGCTCGATCGACTGGAGCGAGCAGGGCAGGGACATCGACAGGTGATGATGGAGCCGGGCCGCTCCGTGGTGGGCAACGCCGGGCTGCTGCTCAGCGAAGTCATCACCCTCAAATCGAGCCTGGAGCGTCATTTCGCGGTGGTGGACGCCGCGATGAATGACTTGATGCGCCCGGCGCTATACGAGGCGTGGCAGGCGATCGTGCCGGTACGCCCGCGTGACGGCACACAGGCGTTGCGCTACGACGTGGTCGGCCCGGTGTGCGAGTCGGGCGACTGGCTGGGGCGCGCGCGCGAACTCGATCTGCGCGAGGGCGATCTGCTGGCGGTGCTGTCCGCCGGTGCCTACGCCATGGCGATGGCGTCGAACTACAACACGCGGCCGCGCGCTGCGGAGATTCTTGTCGATGGGGCGGAGGCTCACCTCATCCGCGAGCGTGAAACCGTCGAACACCTGATGGCGGGCGAACAGTTACTCGTCTTCTGAGACCGCCCCTGCTGGGCCTTCAGGCCCGTGCATTCGCGGGCTGCCTTCGCCCTTGCCTGCGCCGCCCCTGCCATGCCCTGACCAGTCGCCAGGCCAGAAGCGTGGCCAGAATCGCCGCGTAGATTTTCGGGTCGGCCGTGTTGTTCTTGGCCAGCTTGCCCCACCAGTAATGGAACACCGCGACCACGCCCACAACGTATATGAGCTTGTGAAGCGCCTTCCAGCGCGCCGCGCCCAAGCGCTTGATCATGCTGTTGGTGGACGTGGCGGCAAGCGGCAGCATGAGCGTAAGAGCCGTCATGCCGGCCAGGACAAACGGGTGTTTGACCACGTCCTTGGCCACCGCGTCCAGGCTGAACCCGTTCACCAGACCGAGGTAGCAGGTGAAGTGCAGCAGCGCGTAGGCAAAGGCGAACAGCCCGAGCATGCGCCGCAGCCGCGCCAGCTCAGTCCAGCCGGTTACCCCGCGCAGCGGCGTGATCGCCAGCGTGATCAGCAAAAAGCGCAAGGCCCACAGACCCGTGGTCCAGATCAGCGTCTGCTCCGGGTTGGCGCCGAGTTGCACGGTCAGCGCGCGCCATACCAGCGTGCCCAGGGGCACGAGGCAGGCCGCAAACACAACAGGCTTGAACCCTCGGGCCTGCAGGGTCACGCGGCGCAGCCACGCTGCCGCCCGCGCCGTGATCCGGAAAAAATCCTTCATGCCGGGCTCGCGTGTTTCTCAGAAATCCTTGGTCAGATTCATGCCCTTGTACAGACTGGCCACCTGCGCGCCATAGCCATTGAACATTTGCGTTGGAATGCGCGGCGCGAACAACCCTCCAAATGCGCCTTGGCCGATGCGGCGCTCGTTGGCCTGGCTCCAGTTCTGCGGACTGACGTCGGGGTTGACGTTGGAATAAAAGCCGTACCACTGTGGCACGGCCCGCATCCACGAGGTGACCGGCTGCTTTTCCACAAGGCGGATCCTGACGATTGATTTGCCCCCCTTGAATCCATATTTCCAGGGAATGACCATGCGCATGGGAGCCCCGTCCTGGTTGGGCAGCACCTCACCGTACAGGCCGAAGGTCAGGAGCGTGAGCGGGTGCATGGCTTCATCCATGCGCAGGCCCTCGAGGTAGGGCCATTGCAGCACGGGATCATTCTGGCCGGGCATCTCGGCCCGGTTCAGCAAGGTGATGTATTCGACATATTTGGCGTTGCCCGTCGGCTCGACCGCCTTGAGCAGGGTCGCCAGCGGATAGCCGATCCACGGAATCACCATGGACCATCCCTCAACGCACCGGTGGCGATAAATGCGCTCCTGCATTGGGGCGAGTTTGAGCAAGTCCTCGATGCCAAAGGTGCGCGGCTTGTGCACCGCGCCCTCCACCACCACGGTCCATGGCCTCGTCTGCAGGCTGCCGGCGTACTTGGCTGGGTCACTCTTGCTGGTGCCAAACTCGTAGAAATTGTTGTAGGTCGTCACATCCTTGTAGGGCGTCAGCGGCTCCGATGTGGAAAAGGCGGCATTGCGGGTCGCCGGCAGCGTGGGCAGCGCGCCGGGGCGAGCCGCCTCGGCAGGCAAGGCATGCGCGCGCTGTGCTGCCACCGCGGCCACGGCAGCTGCTGCGCCCACGCCGGCCATGGCAAGGAGGCGTCGTCGATCGTGATACACCTCGCGCGGCGTGATCTCGGATGGGACCCCATGCTCGAAACCATCATCTTGTCGCTTGTTCATGACAAACTCCGGGAAATGTGCAATCGATTCGTGCTTGGATGGATGTTGCGTCGTCCATCGCGCACGCCCTGGCCTTCACATTTGCGTTAACAACGATGCTTAGTCGGCCCACGAACCGAAACCTTACATGCGGATTCGCAACCCTGTTGAACGGGCGGCTAATCACCCCCGTGTGCGGGGTCATCAACATGCAAAACGGGCCCCGAAGGGCCCGTTTTCATGCAAGGATCATGGCCGGCTTAAAGCTTGCCATAGGAATGCAAACCGGAAAGGAACATGTTGACGCCGAGGAAGGCGAAGGTCGTCACCAGCAGCCCGGTGAGCGCCCACCACGCCGCCACTTGCCCGCGCAAACCCTTCATCAGGCGCATGTGCAGCCAGGCTGCGTAGTTCAACCACACGATCAGCGCCCAGGTTTCCTTCGGATCCCAGCTCCAGTATCCACCCCAGGCCTCGGCAGCCCACATCGCGCCGAGGATCGTGGCGATGGTGAAGAAGGTGAAACCGATGGCGATGGATTTGTAGATGACGTCGTCCATCACCTCAAGCGAGGGCAGATGCGAGGCGATGCGCTGGCGGGCGTACAGGATGCCGCCGACGGCCAGCGCCGAGACGCCGGCGAACACCCCCCAATACTCGGAGATGCCGCCCTGGCGAAACACCAGGGGCTCGAAGAACATCACGAAGCCCAGCACCCACAGCGGACCGAGCTTCCACAACGAGGTTTCCTGCGCATGGGCCTTGATGAGATAGGCAAAGCCCACCATCGCAGCGATGGCAAACGTGCCGTACCCGATGAAATTCGCGGGTACGTGCAGCTTCATCCACCAGCTTTGCAGCGACGGCACCAGCGGCTGGATTTCATAGGCGCCCTGCACCATGCTGTACCACAGCAGAAAAACCACGGCGGCACTGACCACCAGCATGGCGAAAGCGCCCATGCTGCGCGTCTTGTAGCGGTGCTCCAGGTACAGGTACAGCGTCGTGGTGAGCCACGAGAACAGCACGAACACTTCATACAGGTTGGACAGCGGAATATGACCGACGTCCGGGCCGACCAAATAGCTCTCAAACCAGCGCATCATGGTGCCCACGAGCGCCATGGTCACGCCGATCCAGGCCAGACGCGATGCGAAGAGCTGCGGGAAATTCGACTGCCAGCCACGGTCATTGCGAATCATCGCGCCGCCACCCGCAATGGCACCACCCGCTGTGACCTGCGCCGGACCGGTGAACATCCCGACCCAGTAGCTGGCCGTGCTGAGGAAGAACAGGAAGGCCATCCACATGATGGCGGTCTGACTGGAGAGGAAGAATTTGAGGACGAAGTCCTGCTCGCCGCGAGCCAATACCGGCACGCCGTTCGGTCCGTAGTACTGCCAGATGCCGAACAGGGACAAGGCGGCCACGGCGATCGCCAGGTTCTTGATCGCGGTCCAGCCCCAGCCAAGAAACAGCAATGCGGTCGTTGCGCCAAGGAAAATGAGCTTGACGTAATAGCCCATGTTCTGCCCGTACTGGCTCAGCACGGTCACGTCACCGGCCAAAATGAGCGCAAGGAAAATCCAGTCGTAAACCGACCGGCGCCGCAGGTAGGCCATCGGGCCGGTGTGCTTCACATCGTGAGGCGCCGGCTTGAGCCCTAACGTGTGGGATTTGCTCGTAAGTTCCATGGCGAAAGCCTTTCAGGTTTGATCCGGACCCGGCGATGCTGATGCCGGCGCTTGTGATCCTACGCCCAGGGTGGCGGTGCGCAGGGTTTCAAATTCTTTCTCGAAATCGAGCGTGCGGCGGTTGGTGCTCATGGCCATGAGGGTCCTGCTGCCCGAGGCGCCGCTGTCGCGCACGACAAACCATGCGCGGCGCTCGCGGATGTAGAGCATGGCGAACACGCCGAGGATGAGCAGGATGGCGCCCAGATACACGATGGTCTTGCCCGGTGCGCGCGCCACCTGGAAAATGCTCGCCTGAACCTGCTTGAAGTCCGTGGGTTGCAGGTACAGGGGCGCGGGGTAAAAGGTCGAATCCGACAGGGCCAGCACCGCGGCGTTGAAAAAGCGCGTGTTGGCAGGGCTGTCGACGGCCGCCGGCAGGCCCGCCTGAACCCGAGAGACCTGCCAGAGCTGCCACAGCGTGCCGTTGAGCACACGGATAAAGACATCCGATGCCTTGGCCAACTGATCCTTGGGCACGTTGCGCTCGAGGAACTCGGCCAATGCGGGCAGACCACCAGGCGCCTTCACGAGGGGCGCACCACTCTTGGGGTCGCGCGGGATGTCGCCGGCGAAGATGTCCAGCGTGCGCCCCGCCGTGTCCTTGAGCTGGTTGACCAGCGTGGGGGATGCGTCAGCCGGCAAGGAATCCTTCACATACGCATCCACGGCCTGCTGGCGGGCGGCCGGGTTGTCCAATGCCGCGCGAAACCGCATCCACCCGTCGATCGAGTCCTTGGAGTCGGCTGGCATGCGCAGGTAGTGATACGCACCACCGAGTTCGCTGCGCTCGCCGGCGAGAAACATCTTCATGCCATCGAGTTCGACAGGAAGCATGTAGTTAAAGAACTCGTGGGCCTGGCCCGCTGCATCGCGCAGCTTGTAGATCACGGCAGGGCCAACGTTCGTGAGCTTGGTGGTCTGGTTGCGCTTGACTGCAGCCCCCAGGTGCTGGTCGAACTTCTGCATGAGGTCCGTCTTGGGGGGCGTCCTGCCATCTTGTTGGGCAGCACTCATGTTCTCCACGTTCATCAGGCGAAAGCCCGTGATCTCCAGCCGCAGGGCCTGCTGGCCGTTGGTCAGCTGGCGCGAGCTGCCGACATCACCGTCAAGCGTGAACGCCTTGTCACCTGGCCCCTGCATCGGCCAGGCCTTGAACTGCAAATGCGAGCCGCCATCATCGAATCCGGACTGGAACACGGTCACGCCGTCGTAGGTCAGCGGTTCGTTGACCTTGATCGTGGCCGGAAAGGTCTTGCCGGTCTTGCGATCGGTGATCTCCACGTTGCTGGCGAACAAGCGAGGCATGCCGGTGGAGTAAAAATCCACCACAAACTTCTTCAACGTGATGCTGAAGGGCAACGGCTGCAGCACGGATCCATCCCCGATCGTGAGAATCGCCATGTTGGAGCTGCCACCCTCGGGAATGGACAGGTTGCCGCGGTAGGTCGGGTTGCGCACGGAAAGAATGTTCTGCTTGGGAACCTGGGAGATTTCCATGTTCGTCTTCAGCACATGCTTGCCCAGCAGCAGCATCTGCAGCTTGATCATCATGTCGCCGTCGAGCAGGCCCCCGACGCAGATGAGCACGAACGCGCTATGCGCAAGGATGTAGCCGATGCGGTTGAGCCCGCCCGTCTTGGCCGCCACCATGGTGGCGCCCTGCGGGTCGCTCTCCACGGGCTGCACTTTCACGGCGTAGCCATGGCCCTTGAGCTCGCTCACGATGTGCGCCACGGTGGTCTCGCGCGACGTCAACTGCTCCACCTCGGCCTTGTCATGGAACGAGCGCAGCCCCTGCTCACGGATATTGGCCTTGAAGCTCTTGAGGTCGACGATGATCTTGGGCGTGTTGCGCGTCAGACACAGCGTGGTGGACACCACAAGGAAAGCCATGATCAGCAGGAACCACCACGAGCTGTACACGTTGAACAGATCGATGCGATGGAACACGGCCGTCCAGAACGGACCGAACTGGTCCACATAGTTGCTCAGCGCCTCGCCTTGCTGCAGCACGGTGCCGATGATGCTGGCGATGGCCACGATCACCAGAAGGGAAATCGCAAAACGCATGGACGACAGCAATTCGACCAGGCTGCGCCAAGCGCGGGAGCCGCGGCGCAACTGCAAACCGGAGGTGCTGAGGTTGGAAATGGAAGACATGTGATGCCGATCAGATGCCGGGGCTGAGCCGGTCGGGTGTGGCTGTACGGGTGCTGGTCGCGCGCGCGCAGTTTGCGCGGGCGACCGCAGCCGCTTTTAAGCCCTTTTCATGCCTGTTGCCGGGCCATACACCAGGGTGTAGGGAAACGCCACCCTTGCTGCCTCGGCGCACAAGGCGATTGGAGCGTCGCAATATAGCAAAATCCCAGATTCCAGGCCTAGCCAAGTCCGCAGTCGATTTGTGGAAATCCATCATGCATGGAGCGATCTCCGCGCAAATCGTTCACCGCAAACCTGCAACAAAATCTGACACATCACGAATCTGACGGTCGCTCATGCGCGAAGCGATGTCGTGCATGGGCGTGAAATCGCCGCGTGCTCCGGTACGAAACGCATGCAGCTGCGCCTCGATGTAGGCCGACCACTGCCCAGCCAGACGCGGGTACTGAGGCGGCATGCCCAGCCCACCGGGTCCATGGCAGGCAGCGCAGGCAGGCACCTGACGGTCGGCGATGCCCCCGCGCCAGATCTGCATGCCAATCTTGGCCCACTTCGCGTTGGAGGCGATGGCAGGCTTGATGGGTTGACGGCTGTAGTATGCGGCAAGATCATGCATGTCCTGCGGCGACAGCGCCATGGCAATGCCATTCATGATGGCGTTCACACGCTCGGGCTTTTTGCCCGGCGCAGCCTTGAATCGCATCAGTTCCTGAGCAATGTACTCCTGGCCCTGCTGCGCCAGCTTCGGGAACTGCGCGCTTGTCGCATTGCCGTCCAGCCCATGGCATGCGGCGCACGTCTGAGCCAGTTGCCTGCCGTGAGCGATTTGCGCAGCAGTCGGCGCCGCAGCCGAGACCTCGAAGCTCGGTGCTGCCGGGGTGGCCCCCTGCGCCGCGCTCGCCGGCCCCCCTGTGGTCGATGCAAGCGCCAGGGCTCCAAGCGCGGCCCGAAGGGGCCTGCGCCAGCGTTGGGCAAAAGTCGGAAGGATGCGCATACCTTTGTCGTCTGGCAGCATGGAGATTCAAGCAGGGGAATAAGATGCCGCATGCTAACGATGTATAAGTCATGACGAATATAGGGAATTCCAGCACACCCGCTGCCAAACGCGCGGCCGATACCAGCCCGCTGCTGCAGTCAGCGCGGTTTTTCACCACGGCTGCCCAGTTCGATCAGCTCCCGGCGAGCGACTGGCCGGAGGTGGCTTTCGTCGGACGATCCAACGCTGGCAAGTCCACGGCCATCAACGTCCTGTGCGGCCAGCGCCGGTTGGCCTTTTCCTCCAAGACACCTGGGCGCACCCAACACATCAACCTGTTCAGCGTGGGTCTGGGCGGCGCCACGACCGGACTGCTCGCTGACCTGCCAGGCTATGGCTACGCCTCGGTGCCGCTGGCCACCAAGCAGCGCTGGGAGCGCTTTATCGCCCAATACCTGACTCAGCGCACGCAGCTCGTGGGCCTGATCCTCATCGCCGACAGCCGGCACGGACTCACGCCGCTGGACTGGACGCTCCTGAGTTACTCGGCGCCAGCCGCGTTGCCTGTGCACGTGCTGCTGACCAAGGCCGACAAACTCACGCGCAGCCAGCAGCATGCTCAGGCGCAGGCCGTGCGTGACGACCTGCAGCGCAATGGCGCGCGCGCAGGCCTGATGGCACCCACCTCGGTCCAGATGTTCTCGGCCACCAAACGACAAGGCCTGCTCGAAGCCAGCCAGTTGCTCGAGGAGTGGCTGCAAACGCGAGGACTCGGCGCAGACGAACCCGTTGCCTCCACCTCCCCGAGCGCGCCGCAGCCCAAGCACGAATGAGGCCCCGCGCGGCAGGCGTTCAGGGCCGGCCCAGCATCAAGTAGTAGTTCACCACCTGTCCAGGCGCCTTGCCGATCCCGAAGTACACCGGCCCCAGCGGCGTGTCGGCCCCCAGGTACAAGGCGATGCTGGAGCGCAAGTCCCCCAGGGATATCTGGTCCCGGCTGGCCCAGGCGTTGCCACGTTCCAGATTCAACCCGGCATAGGTGGCGCCACCGAACAGGCCCGCCGTTGTCAACTCGGTGCGCAGGCCCAGCCGGAAATAGGCCAGGTAGTTACCGATGATCTGGCCTTCGCGAAAACCCGACAGCAGGTCGAACCCGCCCAGCGCAAAATAGTTGTAGCCGGTGCCGGAGATATCGCGAAAGCTTGCCAGCCGCGCAGCCGCCTCGACCGTCTGCCGACCGAAGCTGTGGTTCGCTTGGCCTGACAGGTCGATGCGCACATAGTTGGCCGCGCTGCCGAGCTTGCGGTCGGCACTGAACGTCTCAAGTCGGGCGCGCCAGCCCTCGCGCGGGAAATAGGCGTGGTCAAGCCTGTCGAACGTCGCCACGGCGCGTACCCCGGCCTCGCGCACGCTGCCACCAAGGTCAGAGGCCCCCAGAATCGTGTTCGCCGCGATCTGCGCCACGCTGTAGCCCAAGCGCAGCTCGCCATAATCAGCCACGGGCATGCCCAGATCCAGCCCCACGCGTGACGTGGTCAGCCGGTAGCGGTCGATGGGCTGGCTGCCCCGGTACATGTCGATCGGCCGCGAATCCACATCCAGATAGGGGGCCAGGAACAGCGTGTCCGTCGCATTGACCGGCTGGTACAGCTCTGACAGCCACCGGTTCTCCCAGCCCAGCTGGAGGAAGTTGCGCCACTCCCCGCCCAGGCTGTTGAGCCAGGGGCGGCGCTGGTCGAGCGTCAACTCGAAGCGGGTCTGATTGCGCAGATCGGTGTAGAGCCCCAGGCCGAATCGCAGGAAATTGGGACCCCATGGCTTGTCGGCCACGTGATAGACCAGCGCGTCGCCATCACCTTCGCGGACCAAGCGATAGTCGACGCGGGAAAAGTCGCCCATACCGGCAAGGAAATCGAGGTCTCGGTGCACGTCGGCGTAATGCAGGGGTTCACCCGCCTTCTGCTCCAGGTTGTCCTCGAGCGTGGCCGCAGGCGCCCACGCCGAACCCTCCACGCGCACGGCCTTCAGCGGGCGATCGGACAACCCGGCCACCAGCTGCTGCGCCCGCGTGTCCACACGAATGCGCCATGCAAGGTAGGCCTGCGGCGACAGCGCGTAGCGGGCCAGCCGCGGCGCGGCCGCCATGGTGGCCGCATAGCCCTGGCGCAGTGCCTGCTCGCCCTTGTCGAAGTCCAGCGAGGAAATCCCATCCAGATTGGGGTCGATCAGCACGTCCGCCGGCGTCAAGGTGGCGAGCTGCGCGTTCACGTTCTGCTCCATCAGGATGCTGATCATCTGCCCTGTCACGCCCACGATGCTGCCAAGCTCCTTGCGCGAGGCCAGCGGGGTCGAGATATTGACCGCGATCACGACCTGCGCACCCATGGCGCGGGCCACGTCGATGGGCATGTTGTCCACCAGCCCGCCGTCGCCGAGCAACGCCCCGTGCACCTCAATGGGTGGAAACAAGCCCGGCACCGACATGCTGGCACGCAGCGCTGCAGCAAGATCGCCCTGCTGCAGAACCACTTTCTTGCCGTCGACCATATTCGTGGCCACCGCGCGAAACGCAATGGGAAGCGCCGCAAAATCAGCTACCGCGCGGGTCTGCAACGTGAGGTTGGTCAGAACCGTCTCGAGCGCGGTGCTGTTGACCGCAGCGTCGGGCAGGCTGAGTTGTCCGTGTTCGTTGATACCGAGTTCGATCCCTCCCGGGACGCGCATGTCATCCACTTTGCGCTGAAAATCCAGGCCCGCGCGCGGCGGGCGGCCGCGGAACACGGCATTCCAGTCCAACCCGGCCACCTGCTGGCGCAGCACGGCCAGCGGGACCCCTGCCGCGTACAAGCCGCCAATGATGGCGCCCATGCTGGTGCCGGCGATGCAATCCACGGGCACGCGCATGTCCCGCAGCGCCATCAGCACACCAATGTGCGCCAATCCCCGAGCGCCACCGCCGGAAAGCGCAAGGCAGATGCGAGGCTCGGCCTGCGCACCAGCGATCCCGGGCATGACGCGCTCAGCTGACGCGCGCGTAGCAGGCGCTGCCAGCCCGCCTTGTGCATGGGCGGGATGCCTTGCCACGCCGGCGAGGACGATGGCCCCAAGCAGGAAACACCGGGTGATGAGTCGAGACATGCGCATGAGCTCAAGCGTACCGAAGGCCCGCGTGGTGCAGTGGATTTCCTTCGCGGCGATCTTGCCTCATTCACCCCTTGCGCGCGGTCACACCCGCGGGTCAGACCCTCGGCAAGCGCGCCGATCGCAACATCGCTGTCAGCCCTCGAAGGGCAACGTTGATCGCAGACGGGCGCTTCGTCGGCCGCCTCCGAGCCCGGGCTCGGACCGCGGGAAGCGATCGTGTGCCGGCGCCTTCGAACCGCCCCACGCGCTTTGCATGTCAGTCGCGGAAACTCATCAGACCTTTGAGCCACTGAACACATGCTCGCGCATTCCCCTTCCTCGCCCGGCCCGACGCACAGCGTCGCATAGGCGAAGCCGTCCGGGCAGGAGGGGGTCAAGCGGGCGGTTTTCGCTTGTTGTTCCTCGCCATGCTGGATAAAATACCAGCATGCAACGGCGCAAAGTCACGCTCAAGCTGTATCCCAATGCCGCGCAGATGGCGCGGCTGGAGGCGTGGACGCGGCTGCACTGCGAGTTGTACAACGCGGCGCTCGAAGAACGCATCGATGCCTGGCGCAAGGCCGGCAAGCATGTCTCCTACTACGACCAACAAAACGTCCTACCGCAGATCAAGGCAGATCGGCCTGAGTTCAACGAACTCGGCAGTCATGCCTTGCAGCAGACGCTGCGCCGCCTCGACCTGGCCTTCCAGGCGTTCTTTCGCCGGGTCAAAGCCGGGCAGACGCCCGGCTTTCCGCGTTTCAAGGCAGCGAAGCGGTTCTCGGGCTTCGCGTATCCAGACCCGTCGGGATGGAAGCTCATGCAGCACGGCGGCCGTGGCGCGACGCTGCGTATCGGCAGCGGCGAGGCCGCCATGTCCATCCGGGCGCGCGGGCGTCACCGCTTCGGGCCGGATGCCAAGCCCAACGACATCACGCTGACGCGCCGCGGCGGCCAGTGGTTCGTGTCGGTGACGCTGCGCGTGCCGGACGCCGCCTGTGCACGCCAGCGCACCGAGGAGCAGCGCCGGGGTGTGGACTTCGGCGTCACCGACTGGGCCACGTTCGACGATGGACAGACCATCGCCAACCCGCGCTGGGTGCGCGAGGAACTGCCGCACCTTGCGGCATTGCAGCGCGAACGCGCCAGAAAGCGCAACGGGTCGTTGCGTTTCAAGAGGCTCGGGCGTCGGATCGCCAAGCTGCACGATCGCATCGGCAATTTGCGCCGGGACTTCGTGCACAAGGAAACGACCAGGATGGTGCAGCAATGCGCAGTGCTGGCGACGGAGCAACTGGCTCCGAAGACCATGAGTCGCAGCGCCCGAGGTACGGTGGATGCGCCGGGCCGGCGCGTGAGGCAGAAGTCCGGACTCAACCGAGAAATGCTCTCGGCAGCGTTCGGCATGGCGCATCAGATGCTCGCGTACAAAGCGGAAGAAGCTGGCACGCGACTGCACCTGAGTAACACGCGCCAACTCAAACCGTCGCAGCGCTGCTCAGCCTGTTGGGAGATCGTGCCCCCCGACTTCGTAAAGATTCGGTGATGACGTCGGCAGCCGTTACCGAGTCGGCCCTGAAGAACCCCCGCAACCCGCATGAATACGGGGTTTCTGGGGTGATTGCCGATGGTGTGAACTCCCAGTCTGATTTCCAATAGGGGCTGTTTTCTGGGAGTTTTGCCGTGATGTTTGCCTGCCCTGCCACCGACGATTTTTTCCGCGCACGCATCGACCACATGATCGATCTGCGCCATCCGCTGGCCGTGCTGGCCTCGCGCATGCCCTGGCAGGAGATCGAAGCAAGGGTGGCGCAGACTTTTTCGCGCAAAGGTCGTGCAGGCGTGGCCATGCCCGACCTCGATCTCTTCGGCGAACAGGTGCAGCGCGCGGCTGTGCCCAGCAACGCCGGGCGGCCTCGCGTGGCGCTGCGCATCATGATTGCGCTGCTGTACCTCAAGCACGCTTTCAACGAGTCCGACGAGGGCGTCGTCGAGCGCTGGGGCGAAACGCCGACCTGGCAGTTCTTCTCGGGTCAGGCGTACTTTGAACACCACCAGCCTTGCGACGCCACCACCCTGATCAAGTTTCGCAAGCTGCTGGGTGAGGACGGCGTGGAAGAGCTGCTGGCGCAGACCCTCAACGTGGCTGTGGACCTCAAGCTGATCAAGCCGCAGGAATTCGCGCGGGTGATTGTGGACAGCACGGTGCAGCACAAGGCGATCGCCCACCCCACCGACAGCCGCCTGCTGGAGACGGCGCGCACCAAACTGGTCGAGGCGGCCAGGGATGCGGGGATTGCGCTCAAGCAGACCTTTGCCAAGGAAGGCAAGGAGCTCAGCCGCAAGGCCGGGCGCTATGCGCATGCCCGCCAGTTCAAACGCATGCGTCGGACCATCAAGCGCCAGCGCACCATCGTGGGCCGCTTGCAGCGCGAGATCGAGCGCAAGGGCAGCGCCATTGGCCAGGCGGTGCGAGAGGCACTGGGTGAGACCTTGCACAAGGCCCAGCGCATCAACGCCCAGAGCGGCCAGCGCAAGGCGGCGGATGGGCAACCCAAGCTTTACGCCTGGCATGCGCCGGAAGTGGCCTGCATCAGCAAAGGCAAGGCCCGAACGCCCTATGAGTTCGGGGTCAAGGTGGGCATCGCCAGCACGCTCAGGGGCAATCTGATCGTGGGCGCCCGGGCCTTCCACGGCAACCCGTACGACGGCCACACCCTGAGCGAGCAACTGGAGCAGGCCACGATCCTGATGCAGGACAGCAGGTCAAAGCCGGCAACCGCGTTCGTTGACCTGGGCTATCGGGGCGTGGATGCTGACAACCCGGATGTGCATATCGTGCACCGGGGCAAATCCAAACGCATCAGCAGCAAGGACAGAAAACAACTCAAGCGGCGCCAGGCCATCGAGCCCATCATCGGCCACCTCAAGAGCGATCACCGCATGGACCGTTGCCCCCTCAAGGGTGAGCAGGGCGACCGGTTGCACGCCGTGCTGTGCGCGGCAGGCTACAACATCAAATGGCTGCTGCGCATGATCGCCAGGAAGGGGGTGCCCTTTGTGCGTCGGCTTTATTTGCGCCTGTGTCAGGCTGCGTACTTACGCCCGAACTGGCATCAGATGCTGCGCGAACTCGCCTGCTATGCGCTCAACGGCCCAGCGCTGCGACTGGCCGCCGCTTGAAAATGAATAAATCAGGGCCGACTACCGACGCAGGATGGCTGCGTAGTCGGGACGCAGCGGGTACAGCCAGATGTCCTTGATGGGCAGCGCCTGTTGGTGCGAGAGGCTCTTTTTGCCGCGGCCGGTTGTTTTGCCCACGAGGACCCAGTTGGCGGCCTTGTAGCAGGTGCCTTTGTGCCTGGGGCTTTCGACGAAGGTCTCCAGCATCACGGGCGAGTAGCCGTAGCGCTGCTGCCAGTCTTTGGGCAGGCGACGCGCGGCGAGGGCCAGGATCTTCGAGGCAAGCCCTTTGGACTGCACCCACGGCAGGATCAGGAAGCGCGTGTTGTTGACGACGCGCTGCAGGTTGTTCTGCCGCTGCTCGTGATTCCAGCCGATGAATCGTTCGCGATCGGCCAGCTTCCAGGCGCTGGCGCCGAAGCTCAGCAAGGCAACGAGCCGGTCGCCAGCGTAGACGTTGTAACGGATCTGGCTGCCCGACATGGGCGTGTAGCCCAGGTAGTGGTAGCGGGCCACGTATTCGTTCCACAGCTTGGAGGCCGCGCCGACACCGGCGACGACCTCCAGGCGCAAGGCATCCAGAGCATGCACGGGCATGTCGATCGCACCTTGCGCATCGGTGGCTGGGGTGGGGTCGAACTGCGCCCGGCGCCGCGGGTGAGGCATCTGTGAGGGTGGCAGCGTGATCAAGCCGTCAGTCTGCATGCGCAGCATCGCCACGCGGCAACTCATGTCGCTGAGGCGTCCATCAGGGCGGCGCCAGTCCAGCATCTCGCACACCCTGCGCGACAGCGGCGCGCGCTTGAGCTGGGGGTTTTGCGCCATCAGCCAGGCGATGGCGTCAAGCTCCTCCTGCGTGAACACGCGCCCGCAGTACCGTTTGTTCATGAGCTGTCGATTGTTGCGCAGGCCACGCCGCGCATCGCGCTCAGCCGGGTTTCATCCATCCGCCAGGGCAGGAAGCGGTCGAGGTCCGCCGGCATGCAGCCGCCCGCGTGTGCGCAGGCATGCAGATACGCGCTCAGCCAGGTGCGCGGATTGAGCCCCCACAACTCCAGCGTGCCGAGCACACTGCGCATCGTGGCGGCCAGCTGCCCGACCACTGGCTGCCCGAACCATAGAAGTTCTTGCGCCCGACCACCGCGGGCCGCAGCGCGCGTTCGGCGGCGTTATTGTCCAGGTCGATGGCGGGATGATCCAGGAACAGGATCAGTCCCGCCCAGTACGTGCGCAGGGTACGCAGCACCTTGTGCGCCGCGCCTGCCAGTGCCGTGTCGGCCAACTCATCCAGGCAGCGCTGCTCCATCGAGGCCACCAGCGCGCGCGTCTCGGCATCGCTGTCCTTGAAGGCAGCGTCGCCATCCGCCCATTGTTGCCGCCGCCGGGCGTGCAAGGCGTACAGCTCGCCGATGAGCCCGACCCAACCCATGGCCCAGTCCCACAGCGCCGGATGCTCGTTGGCCGCGCGCAGGAAGTCGCGCCGCTGGTGCGCCCAGCAGATCGACAGCTTCACCCCCGGGTTCAACCGGGCGAACTTGCGGTACGAGGCGTAGCGGTCGACACTGAGAATCCCCTCGTCCACATGGTTGAGTGCGGCCGCCGGCACCGAGGCCGAGCGTGAAGGATCGAGCACAAAGCACACCGCAGTGGCCGACTGAAACACCCACAGGTACCAGCGATGCCCGACCTTGCCGGGCTCCTCCTCGAACACCTCCCAGCGTGTCTCGTCGGCATGCCAGTGCGAGCCACGTCGCAGCTCATCCAGGCCAGCCTCGGCCACCGGCCCCAGCAACGGCCACAGCATGCGCAGGCCCTCGGTGAGCGTGCCCTGCGCGATGTGCAGCCCATGATCGTCCCAGTCCTGCAGCAGCCTGTGGCTGGGCTGCCCATAGAGAAACTTCGACAGCAGTGCCTCCACCCAGACCGACACGCCCAGCTTGCCCCGTGGGATGAGTTGCGCCGGCGGCGGCGCCGTCACGATGCCGGGAAGTGCGCCGCAGCAGCACAGCGGCCGGTAGCGGTGCCGACGGACGATGCGGCGGTACGCCTTGACCTCGATCTCCAGAATCTCGGCATCCTGCGTGCCGGGAAACGCGCTCAGCCCCAGGCCGCAGCGTGGGCACGTCGTCTGCAGCGTCACCTCCTCAACCCTGGCCGGCAATCCGCCCAGGCGCGTGCGGCCGTGACCACGCCGCCCACGTTGCTGGCCCCGCGGCCGTGGAGGGCCAGCGCTGACCTGGCACACCGCATTGATCGAGCGCGACTGTTCCGTCTTGGCGCCAAACACACGCAGGCGAAGGTCACGGATCTGCGCCTGCGCGGCCTCCAGCGCCGCCTTCAACTCGGCTTCACGCTGCGCAAATCGCGCCTTCTCGGCCTGATGCCGACGTTCCACGAACTCGATGCGTGCCACGGCTCGCGCATGCAGGGATCGGTATGCGTTTGCCCGCTGCACCAACTCGATGTGCTCGCGCCTGGTCAGCGTGACCAACTCCTGGTCATAGGGTTTCGGCGTCGGCCGTCTTGCGTCGGGCACCGTCCCGATCGCCGAGTCCAGGTCTGCGGCTGTGTCGTTCACAGCAAACAGGGTACGGCGAAAAAACTTCTGTGTCCAGCACGTTCTGCTCGCGACTCGGTCAGCCTACGTCATCACCGAATCTTTACCCGACTTCGTCACTTCCGGCACGCAAGTTATTGATTGCATTGAAAGCAAGCTTCCAAACGCAGACTACAGAACGGGGGCAGGAAGGTCGGCCGGTATGGGAGTTGGCAGTGACAGGTCGGCGAACAGGGCCTTTTGTGCAGGCGTGATCTCGGTGAGTCCGGTGGCGGTTTCGCCGTCAGCGGATTGGACTGTCTGCTGGTGGATGGCGCGCAATTGCTCGAGCCAGCGGGTCGGCGAGCCCTCGCGCCCGGCGGCGCGCAGCCGCATGCGCATGACGCGGTGCAGGATCAGCGCGATGAAGCAGATCAGCGCATGGGCGCGGATGCGCCTGGGCAGGCGGTGGTAGACCGGGCCGATGGCGATGTCGGATTTCAGAACCCGGAAGCCGCGCTCGATGTCGGCCAGGCTCTTGTAGCGCTGCACCACCTCGTCGGCTGGCGCATCGGTGTTGGTCACCAGCAAGAGCTTGCCGTCGAGCAATTGCAGGTACTGCTTGCGCGCTTCGTCGATTTGAAAGCTGAACAGCTTGCCCTGAAGGTCGACTTTGACCACGTGGGCCATGTTGGCTTCTTTGACCGCGTGATAGAAACGCGCGGTCGCCCCCGAGTCTGATAGCGGCCGCCCGCGCCGGCGCTCTCCAGCGTCCTGCGCGTCGAGGGTTCCGCTCCACTGCTGGCCCAGCGCGATGAGTTCGGCAAGCTGCTCCTCGCGCTGCTGGCGGCGGCGCGCGGCACCCTCCGGGTCGTGCGCGACGACCAGGCGCTGCTGTTTCCACGGCAACTGCGCCGCCCAGGGTTTCGTGCTGTCCTGGGTCGCGGCCAACGTGCGCAGATCGTCGGCGAACTCGCCGTAGCGCGCAGCCGGCACGGCCAGGATGTACTGCACCTCGACGTCGCGCCCCTCGGTGCGCAATGCGTCCTGCAGCGCGCCGAGCTCCTTGAGGTTGTCCAGGCTGAGCAGTCCGCGATCGGCAATCAGCACCACGCGCTTGAGCGGGTAGCGCGCCAACAGTGCGCGAATCATGGGCAGCAATGTCCTGGCCTCGGCCGTGTTGCCGGGGTGGACCTCGTGGGCGATGGGCAGCCCGTCGGCGGTCTGCACCAGCGAGAGCATGAATTGACGCTCCACCTTGCCCGACTTGCCCATGCCGTGCACGCGCACGTCGCCGGGCAGTTCGCTCTCGCCGGCAACGCTCACCGTCGTGAGGTCGTAGAACACCACCGACAGATCCTGATCGACCAGCGGGCGCAGCAGCATCGACAGCCTCTCGCCAAGGGCGTCGGCGTGCTCGTCGATCACGTCCATCGCCCGCAGCAGGTGCTGGTGCTGCGGCGCCTGCGAGAAGGCGAACTCCACCGGCAGGGCCACCGTGTCCAGCCAGCGCAGCACGCCGAGCTTGCTCTGCGCGTCGCTGAGGCGGTTCCACACCATGGCGCGCAGGCACCCCAGCACGTCGACCTCGGTCTTGGACCTGCGCCAGGCGCCGGCCAGCTCATCGAGTTCGAGCTGTTTCCACAGCTGCGCCAGCGCCCACACGTCGCCGGCCTGGCGGCTGGCCAGAAAGCGCAGCCCTTGCAGCGACGAAGCTGCAGGAGCGCGGCCCTGGGCGCGCTGCAGTCCGGCGATGAGCTTGTCCACGTCGCCCCCGACGTCCAGACGACCCAGCGTGCACACCGTGCGCTGACGCGGCTGACCGGCGTCGTTGCGAAACGATTCCACGAGCTGGGCGTAGCGCCGACCGCCGGACTGGGTGATCTTGATGAACATGGCCGAAGTGTAGCTGGCGCGCTCCGCGAAATCAACTACACAACATTTACAAACGTGCCACTACACGCAATCAACGAGAAACGGCCTCACGGTGCACTCAAGTCATTGATTCAACACGCCCCGGTCGGCGTGCAAGCGCCGCGCACAGACCAAAATCGGCCCGGAAAGTGTAGAGTCGAGATGTGGCGCGCCGACCGTAGGTCCAGGTTGTCTGTTTGCCGCCCCTTTCGTCTGGCGGTGCCCGAGTACCCTCGCCATAGCCACGTTTCCACACCCCGCTCATCGAACCCGGCGTGCCGATTTCCGGCACCGGGCTCTCGGACAAGGCGCTCATGCCTTCGCACACGGCCAGTTGCTGCGCCGCGCCGACAGTCGTTCCAGACCCAAGGTCTCGAACAGGTACTCGTAGGGATACAAGACCCTGCCACTGCGTCGCTGCTTGTGTTTGCGCAACAACCACCGCCACAGCCGCTGCGTGCAATACGCTTCCACGGCGCGATAGGCATTGCCCACCGTGCCGAGGCTGAAGTAATTGGCCCAACCCCGAAGCACGCGGTTGAGCTGCTGCACAACGTCAGCAGTTTCCTTCCAGGTCCACTTCCGATCCGTGATGGCGTGGAGCTCCTCCACCACACCACGCATGCTTTTCCTCGACGGCCTCAACCCATAGTAGGGATTGCCCGTGCGAGGCGAGTACATGCGCGCGAACGTGTACCCCAGAAAGTCAAAGCTCTCGCTTTGCGCCGTGCAGATGCGCGTCTTCGCCTCGTTGACCGCCAGTCCCAGCTTGCCCGTAATCGTGCGCAATCCTTCCAGCGCCACATGGGCCTCGCCCGGTCTGCACAGAATCACGAGGTCGTCGGCGTACGTCACCACGCGAGCCGCCAGTCCCAGTCGCTTCTGCCATTGTTTGAGGCCCAGAAGGACCCTTCGCATGGACAGATTTGCCAACAAAGGACTCAGCGGGGAGCCTTGCGGGATGCCCCGGCCGGTGTCGCGGTTCGTCGTCGTCCATCGCGGTTTGCCGCGATCGCCCGCTTCCTCCACCACGCATTCCAGCCAGCTCTTGATGAGCGCCAGCATCCGCCGATCCACCACGCGTCGGGCCACGCTGCGCATGAGCGCGGCGTGCTCGATGCTGTCGAAGTACGCCTCCAGGTCGGCGTCTACCACCTGCGTGTAGCCGTCGCGCAAACCCTGCGTCACGGCGCTGAGCGCGCCGTGTGCATTGTGGCCCTTGCGATAGGCGTATTGCTCAGGCTGCAGATCCGACTCGAAGATCGGCTCCAGAATCAGCGTCGCTGCCATCATGCACACGCGGTCGGCCAGGCACGAGATGCCCAGCGGCCGCATCTTGCCGTTCGCCTTGGGGATGTACACCCGGCGAATCGGCTTCGGTCGATAACTGCCATCTTTCAGCGTCTGTGCCAGTTCCCCGAGCCACCGCTCCGGACCGTACCTGGCCACATCCTCGAACGTCAGCCCGTCCACACCCGGCGCGCCCTTGTTGGCGCGGCACCTCGCGTAGGCGTGCTCAAGCACGTCCGCACGATACAGCTTGTCGTACAGCGCGTAGAAGCGAAACTCAGGTTCGGCCTTCGCTTTCGCATGCAATGCCTCCCGCAGATTGCCGACACCCTCCGGAGTTCGTAGGTCGCCCAATCTCCTGCCCTCAGCTGCCTTTGACATCGTCCTTGAACCAGGGCCCCTTCCCTCCACCGGCATTACCCGGCTTCGGCAGTACTACAGGCCCCTCCGCCATCCTGCACCGCCCGCTTCCGCCGTCACCGGCCAGCGGTTGTACGTCCCTTCGTACACGGCACAGGACTTCCCATGTTGCGGTCGCTTTCCCCTTGCATCCATGCCGCCGCCAATACCCCGGCGCGTCCACTCGGAGCCCTACCATGCTCGTCTCTCCAAGCAGTGCCAGCCTTCCCCGCATCAACTGACGGGTCGGCACGCGCATCACCCTTTTCGAGGATTGCTCAGCGTTCACTCGCGTTGCGGCCTGCATGCTCGCCAAGTCACCTAGCGTGACCCTCTACACCGAAGGCTTCAGTCATTTCGTTACCTCCATCACTGCTCCGGTTGCTTCCGGCTGGAGCACTCTGGCCGGGTGGGATTCGCACCCACTGGAAAGCGCCACCTTTCATGGCGCACGTTGAACTTGGGGTGCCCAAGACGTTGGCGCAGCGCGAGCATGCGTGTCCGCACTGCGGTCACGTCATGCAACGCGACCAGAACAGCGCGTTGGTGGTGCTCATCGACGCAAACACGCCTGGAACGGGCGTGGCGGCGAGACCCAAACCTCTGCCACGGCAACGTGGCAAGTCCAGGTCCTTGACCCGCGAAACCCCCGCTACAACGCCATGCGTTTAGCGGCGGGAGAGTTCATGAAGTTGCCCTTGGCCTGGCACGCAGTGATGGCCTCGCGCAGTGCTTCCACCCGCCCCTGGGCACCCTGCACGGGCTGCGAAGACTGTTGCGCGACCTGCTGGGACTTGGCCACCTGCACCGAGCCTTCAGCCTGCCGTTGATGCGTTCGCAGCCCAGCTGCCGCATGACTTTTCGCCTCAGGCTTGGGCTGCGTGTCCGCGCGCCGCCGCTGTGCGACTGACTTTTCCCGCTGCATGGCCTCAGGCGCCGCGCCGCGATGCGCACGCGGCTTGCCTTGGTCAGCCGCAGTCGTTAAGCCTGTTTGTTGCGCAGTGTGGGGCGCCAACGCAGCCACGCGCGGCGCAGACCCTGGCGCTGCGGCCCGCGTGGCGGGCACGTCGCTGGAGTGTTCCTGCCGAGCTGGTGGTACGGGCGGCGTCCTCACCACGGCCGGCGAATCAGCCGTCCCGGGCGTAATCGCTGTCTGGCGCACGTGGATTGCCCAGTAAGCTCCGCCAGCAATCACCAGTGCGGCCAAGCCAGCCACTGGCAGCGTCATGTGCGTGCGTTGCATGGGCGTGCGCGCGCGCACCACTCGCGCCGGCGGGGACTTCGCGCCCTCCTTCCCCATACCGTTGGCCGCATGCGCCTGGGAAACACTCTCCTCCTCAGGCATTGGCGCCGACAGCAAGCTCGCCCTTCGTGGGCGCTTGACGTCAGCCGCCACGGGAATGCGCGCGGCAGCCAACGCGGCAGCCCGCGCTTTGTCCTGGGCTTTGATCCGTGCTGCGATCTCGGCCAGGCGGGCCTGCTCGCACTCGGCCTCGGGATGGGTGGCGTCGGTTCGTGCACCATGCCCCCGGTCGACGTGCACGTGGCTCGCCGCAGCCGGCGCAGCATCCTCACCCTGCACCGCAGCTTGTGGCATCGATCCGCCATCGCGCCCTGAGGCAATGCCCGAATGGGCTTGTTCGGCTTCAGTCGAGGCCGAAGCGGTTCCGGCGGACGGCGCGGACAGCGTCGCCCCACAGCCTTTACAAAATCGGGCCTCGTCGTCATTCGACATGCCGCATCGGGTACAAAAGCGTGGCATTCCAACCCCGTGAGCCGAGTCGCCACATGGTAATGGACACACACGGGCCGGGTGCAAGCTGCAGCGCCCGATTGGCTTGTCGGGACCAGTTCCTCATTAGTCGGCGCTGAACAATGGCGTTTTCAGCGCACCGAGCCCAAGGGGATAGAGGCTGGCGGCACGTTCGCCACCAACCATGCGTGCACGGCGTCGGCAATGCGGGCGCAAAGAAACCTCAGCTTTTTCAGCAGCAGACGGATGTTGTGGCCGGCGCCGCACATCACGGCATGCAAGGCATCTCCGAGTGCGCCTTTGAGCGGATTGCGGGCAAGTCGGCCGTCGGATTTCATGTGACCGATGGCGGGTTCGATCGCGCTGCGCCGCTTGACCATTGCGTGCAGCGTTCGTGTGAGACCGCGTTTCTGGCCTGAGCGCAAGATGCGCACGCCATCGACCTTCACCCCCTGGTAGCCTTTGTCGACAATGGCGATCTTCGGCTTGGCGTCGGCCAGGATCTCCACTTGTTCCAGAGTTTCGGCCAGCGTGTGGCCATCCCAGGGGTTGCCCGGCATCGAGCGCATGCCTACGACCAGGCCCTCCTTGAGCGTGGTGGCGATCGTGACCTTCACGCCGAACTCATAGGGCGTCCTGGCCTTGCCTTTCGAGATGCACTCGACCTCGGGGGCATGCAGCGCGTACAGCTTGTTCTTGTCCTTGGTCTTCTGCGTCAGAATGCGCCCGGCACGCTGCAGCAGATCCTGGGCTTTGTCCCGCTGGGCTTCGGGCAGCGCGTGCAGCTTGCGCCCGACCTCGCGGTGCACCCGCCCGACGCGGCTGCGCAGAGTGCGCAATGCCTTCTTCATCCGCTTGAACTGCTTGGCGTGCGCGTAGCGGCCGATCTGCGCCGCCAGGCGTGGTGCCTCGCGGTTGTAGTTCTGGCGCAGCTCGATGCCGCCTGCGTCGGCCAGCTTGACCAGATGCTGGCGGCTTCTCTCCAGCAGCCGGCTGTCGGTCGGATGGGCAATGGCCTTGGGCATCACGGTCGTGTCGACGATGACGCGGTCCACGCTCGTCTTGCTGATCATCCCGGCCTTGCGCGCCGCCTCGATCGTCAGCGCCAGCAGCGTCTCGACGCCGGCTTCGCCAACGCGCTTTCTCCAGCGCGTCAGGCTCGATGGATCCACTGGCGCCTCGGTCTGCAGGTAGGTCTCGCCCGTGAAGAACTGCCAGTACGGATTTTCCACCCAGGTGCCCACCACCGCTTCATCCGAGGCGTCGAACGCGTGCTGAAGGTACAGCAGCCCTGCCACCAGCCGGGGAGACAGCGCCGGGCGGCCACGGCCCGAACTGAAGTGCCCGGCAAACGTGCGATGGATTTCGTCCCAGTCGATCAAACCCGCCAGGCGCACCAGCGGATGCTTCATGTTGATTTGTTCATCCAACCGCGCCCGGAACAGATCCGGCGGCGGCGACTGCGGGGAATGCGGACCCATGCGCCAAACCTCGTCGAAATTTGCAGGAAACCTCAGCGTTTAACGCACAAGCCTGCGATTTGGACGACTAAGAACGCTTGAATTGACGAACAATATCAACGTGTTGAGAATTGTTCAGCGCCGACTCATTACCGGTGCATCCCCCGATTTCGCGCTGGCAGGTCGGCTCAGCCGGCGCCCAAAGAAATGGGCCTGCAAACCCGAAAGTCTGCAGGCCCATGACCGAGTGAGCTGCGGCGTACCGCCGCGGCCCAACCCAGACACCGGACAGCTTTACATGTCCATGCCACCCATGCCGCCCATGCCGCCCATGCCGCCACCCATGGGTGCACCGCCCGTCTCATCCTTGGGCGCGTCGGCCACCATGCACTCGGTGGTCAACAGCAGGCCAGCCACGGAGGCCGCATTTTGCAGCGCGGTGCGGGTGACCTTGGTGGGGTCCAGAATCCCCATCTCGATCATGTCGCCGTACTGGCCGTTGGCCGCGTTGTAGCCGTAGTTGCCCTTGCCTTCCAGAACCTTGTTGAGCACAACACTCGGCTCGTCACCGGCGTTGGCCACGATCTGGCGCAGCGGCTCTTCGACGGCGCGCATCACCAGCTTGACGCCGGCGTCTTGGTCGTGGTTCGCCCCAGTGACCTTGACGTTGATACGGGCACGCAGCAGGGCCACGCCACCGCCGGCGACGATCCCTTCTTCCACCGCAGCGCGCGTGGCATGCAGGGCGTCTTCGACGCGGGCCTTCTTTTCCTTCATTTCCACTTCGGTCGCGGCACCGACTTTGACCACGGCCACACCGCCGGCCAACTTGGCCACGCGCTCTTGCAGCTTTTCACGGTCATAGTCGGACGTTGCTTCCTCGATTTGCACGCGGATCTGCTTGACGCGAGCTTCGATGTCGGCAGCGTTGCCGGCACCATCGATGACCGTCGTGTTTTCCTTCGCCACTTCCACGCGCTTGGCTTGGCCGAGGTCGGCCAGCGTCACCTTCTCCAGGGTCATGCCGGTCTCTTCCGAAACGACCTTGCCACCAGAGAGAATGGCAATGTCTTCCAGCATGGCCTTGCGACGATCGCCGAAACCTGGAGCCTTGACAGCCACGGTCTTGAGAATGCCGCGGATGCTGTTGACCACCAGGGTTGCCAGTGCCTCGCCGTCCACGTCCTCAGCGATGATCAGCAGCGGCCGGCCCGATTTGGCAACCTGCTCCAGGATCGGCAGAAGATCGCGAATGTTGGAAATCTTTTTGTCGTTCAGAAGAACGTACGGATTTTCCAGCACAGCGACCTGGCGGTCCTGGTTGTTGATGAAGTAGGGCGACAGGTAGCCGCGGTCGAACTGCATGCCTTCGACGATGTCGAGCTCATTGTTCAGGCTCTTGCCATCTTCGACCGTGATCACGCCTTCCTTGCCAACCTTGTCCATCGCCTGGGCGATGATCTGGCCGACGTCCTCATCGGCATTGGCCGAGATCGTCCCGACTTGGGCAATTTCCTTGCTCGTGGTGCAGGGCTTGGACGTCTTCTTCAACTCTTCAATCAGGGCTGCCACAGCCTTGTCAATGCCGCGCTTGAGATCCATCGGATTCATGCCGGCGGCAACAAGCTTCATGCCTTCGCGGGCCATTGCGTGCGCCAGCACGGTAGCCGTCGTGGTGCCGTCACCGGCATTGTCGCTGGTCTTGGACGCCACTTCTTTCACCATCTGCGCGCCCATGTTCTGCAGCTTGTCCTTCAGCTCGATTTCCTTGGCCACGGACACACCATCCTTGGTCACGGTCGGGGCACCGAAGCTGCGCTCCAGCACCACGTTACGGCCCTTGGGGCCCAGCGTGGCTTTCACGGCGTTGGCCAGTACGGTCACGCCTTCCATCATGCGGGCGCGGGCATCTGCGCCGAATACAACTTCTTTTGCTGCCATGTGTATATCTCCGAATGGGGTTTGAATGAGGACGGGTGCGAATTACTTCTCGATGACCGCCATCAGGTCATCTTCGCGCATCACCATCAATTCGTCGCCGTCAACCTTGACGGTCTGCCCGGCGTACTTGCCAAACAGCACGCGATCACCAACCTTGACCGACATGGGGCTTAGTTCGCCCTTGTCATCACGCTTGCCTGGGCCCACGGCCAGAACTTCACCCTGATCGGGCTTTTCGGCGGCGTTGTCGGGAATAAAAATGCCCGAAGCCGTCTTGGTTTCTTGTTCCACGCGCTTAACGATCACGCGGTCATGCAAGGGACGCAATTTCATTCGTGTTGCTCCTGTTGATGGAATTCGAGGGATTGAACGCATGCCAGTGCAGGGCACCAGCCTGAGCGCTTGGGGAGACTGCCGGATTTCCAAACATCTGCCGCTAGCACTCACTACATGCGAGTGCTAATTGTAGGGCCAAAGCGCGGGAATTCAAGCCCCTCACTCACCACATACCCGACCCGCTGTCGAGTTTCATTCAATTCTGAATTCCGTTCACTCAATTCTGAACTCCACGCACGGCCAGCACGGCTGCTCACAAGACCGCAACCCAATCCGTCCCGCGCTGTCGATCGGCTCCAACGAGCAATCGGACGCGTCAAGTTGTCGGGCAGAGGAAGCCGCGGTGCGTCTTCACACAGCCTCCGCCCGAAGTGGTCGGCCATGAACGTGCAGCCGATGGACAGGTCACGGCCCGGGCCTGCCGTTCATCGTGGCAAGCTTCCCATGGCCGGTTCTGTTGCCATTCGGGCACGTCCGTCGCAGCGTCAGCGGGGCCTGCGAGATCGTCCAGCAGCCCTTCCTGTCCGTGCGAGCCTACGGAGATGGTGACGCGCTCAGCTGCCATGATGCTTGCCATCAATTTCACCGCTGCGGCACTGCAACGCAAAACACTCCCTGAAGTCGGACCGTGCGCAAGTCGCCCTTGAAGACCTGGCGACACATCGCTCAGTATCTCTTTAACCGACGCAACAAGCCGCTGAGTCCTTCGCTTTGCAGCACCTGCATCCCCCTTGAGGCAAGCCGGCGCGCCGTTGTGGGGTTGCGCAGTGCCTGCAAGAGTAGGTCAGTCAAAGGCACCATCCCGGCAACCTCATCTCCGGCGCGATAACCCGGGCTCAAGCGCGAACGAAGGCGCTCAAGCGCCGCCGGCGCGAGCCTTTCATCGAATAGCTCCGGAAATTCACGCACGCCCTGCTTCTTCCACCATTGCAAAAAGCCACCCGCTGCGAGAGGGTCTGGGAACGCACGTTGCAGATCCACGCGCTCACGATACACCACACGCTGTTCCGCGCTGATTGGCTCGCCATTGTCGAAAGTCGCAAAAAACCAAGGAATGCGGCACAACGGGTCTTTTCCCAACTCAGCGATTCTGTTGGCATACCACCGAAGCAGCATTTCCACGCTTTTATTTCCGCTGGCGTTCTTAGCCGCCATAATATGGTGATCGCCCTTATCAAATCCGGTAAAATGATAAAAGCCGAGTGGCTTGCCATCCACCGTAAAACCCCGGTCGAAATCACCGTCCAATTGGCGCGTTGTCAAGTTCCAAGTGGCAACATCATGGCGTGTCGTTCTGACAATCCCAACTTCATCAAAAAATGCTGGAACGAGATCGACCCACCGCTGATCCGTAAACAGTCCATTGCAAATATCGGCACGGCAGAAATAATAAAGTCGTTGCGCCCACCAATGCGCAAAACGCATACCCTCGTCGGTTGGTGAAACACCAAGAAAGCCGAGGTTATAAATCCCATGTTTGAGGCTGCCAATTTCATTATCGATCACAGCACTTAGGGTCGTCTCCGGGTCAGTCTGATGCGGCACGAGAAGAATACTCGACTGCCGCAATGCCGCGATGATATCGTCCAAGGGAGAAAACAGCACGACATCGGGATCGAGGTAGATGACACATTCACAGTCCTCACGCCTGAGCAAACTCTGCAAGGCAAACGGCTTGATCGCCGTGGCCAGTTCGACGATGCGATGCGTGAAAGCCCAGGCACGATGCTCTGGGATCCCGAGCGAATCGATGGTCATTAAGTCGTCGAAGGGCTCTTTCGACAAATCAATCTCGCCGCGCAACTCATCGGCCAAAGCCAAATGCAACACCCAATCAGGATGATATTTTCGGACCGACTCAAACAAGACGCGCGCCTTGGGGATGTAATTCAGCGCCGCACTGGTGAAAACATGTATTTTTTTTTGCATTATTAAGCTCGCTTGGTCACTTATTTTGCCCTTCACCCCGAGACTGCAAAGACTCATAGGCGGTGTTCAACGCATCGAGAAGGGCATTGCCCTCGAGGATCGGGATCACCCGTCCCGAAGAATAGCCGCGCACTGCCTCGGCCTGTGCGCCCAAATCAAAGCAGACCAGCGGAAAATCCATCCGAATTATCTCGTGAGTGACATAGGAAAACGTTTCTGGAACCATTGATGGAACAAATATAAAATTGACTGCAGATTTCTCGATCAAATCTGGCAAATCCGCATGCTGATAATTCCCCATGATCTCGACAACCTCTTTTGGCACCGCCTCATCGATTAGCCCAAAGATCGTGATTTTTACATCGGATCGACGCTCGGCAATGGCGCGAGCCAAACCGGAAACAATCCGAGAGCCCTTGTGTTTTCCAATATTGCCTACCACACCAACGCGTAGAGGAGAAGATGCCGGGACCAACACTTTCCGCGCGGGGAAGTACTCCAAGGAATGGGGCTTGACGTGCAACTTGTCGACGGGTACGTCCGGATACGCCTGGCGCAGGAGTTGCAGGGTTGATTGGGAGAAAAAAAGCAATTCATCCGCTTCATTGATCAAACGCCGCCATTCACGTCGCCAAAGGTGGATGTCCCGCGCCGGAAAAAAGCTCACGAATCCTTCTTGATTCTTCGGCAGGCATTTTGCACAGACACTGGTGTCCGGAACGTTGCAAAATTTGCCTGAGGCATTGATCAAGAAATGCGATGGGCAAAGCATGTAAAAGTCGTGGACTGCGAGCGTCAGCCGTCCGCCAGCGATCGATCGCAGGGCGATGAGAAAATCGGGAATGCGTTCCGCCTGCGGAAACGACACCGCGTTATTGAAAAAAATATCCCCGATGTATCCCTGGCGCGCCAACTCCAACACGGCATCGAGATTCGGCATGGCAAGGCGGCGCGTTCCGGGCGCTCCATAGACCTGCGCGGCGTAGGTCAGCGTGGGCACATGGAAAGTCAGCAGCAGGGCAACGCCGCCCTCGGCAACATGGGCGGCTATGCGTTGCTGACGGTACTGCGGTGCGCCACCGCCAAGGTCATGGTCGATGACGAACAGCGCTGGCTTGCCCGATCGTGCAGGCTGAATCACACTTTTCAGGTCTGCGAGCGGGTCAGCCACTGACACCGGTTTGGCGGCCAAATAACGTCTGGCCTTGTCCCAAAGCACGTTGAAATGCCCGTGACGGATCAACCGGAGCGCTCGCATCGCCAAGGTCAGGCCAACGTGAAACGCCGTTCGCAGTCTCGACAGTCCGTCGGACGTGCCGTGTGTCGTTTCGAACAGCGAGATGCTCCTGGACGCTCCCGTGGCCGTGATCGCGATCAGGTGCACACTGACTAATTCAGCTCCATTCCAAGCGACGCTGGCAAGGAACCCCGACGCATCGGCATGAGGAATGTGCGCGAACCGATCGCTTACATCCTCGCGCAACGATCCATATTGGACAGCTTGCTCAACTATCCGCCCGTCTTGCAAAATGCACTGCAAGCGGACATCGACCAGTGGCCCGGCCTCATCGCACATCCAGCCCCAGCAGTGCAGGAGCCCTGGCTTGATCACGAGGTGATCGACGTTGTGGTGCATCCCCGTTGTGTGAGCGGCGCTCATGACTTGATCCGCCGCAGCACCTGTGCCACGCGCCCAGGGAGTGAATGGTGGAATTCGTCGATATAGGCCAAGCGCTCCAGCGCCAGATGCTGGGCTTGCGCCAGCGCTGCCTCCAGAGCCTCGGCGTGCGCGATGCGCTCTCGCGCCAACGATTGCACATCGGCCAGCGCGGCCTCCAGAGTCTCGGCATGCGCCATGCGCTCTAGCGCCAGCTTTTGCGCATCGGCCAGCGCGGCCTCGGTGACGACCAAGCGCTCACGCACCTGGCGAAGCTCATCAAGCAATTGGTCGCTCGCGGTTCGCGCAAACGCCACCGGCCCTTCCGCGTCCTGCCGTCTGAGGGGAGGCGCGGTCATCAAAGCGACGCCGTAGCCGCCGCCGCGCACGGCCAGTGGCAACACCCGCTCGATCGCATGCGCGAGCGTTCCCTCACGCTGCCCTTGCTCGGGCTCGAAATCCGAGGCACCCAAGCCCAAGGTCAAAAGCGGGACCAAGGCCTGGGGTCGGAACCAAAACATCGTCCCAGCGAAGAAATGCCAGTTGTCGAGGCTACCATCAGGCAACAAACGGCGTGCCAACTCGACCACGCGATCATGGCAGCTGTCACGGTAATCCTGTTCCGCCACCCAATAATCTTGCAGACCCAAAAGACCCAGCGCCTGATCGATTCCAAAACGCGCGCGAATCCGCTCGGTCTCTTCGGCACGGCCGAGCAAGCCACCCCACAAATCCAGGCGCCAGCCCTGGCCGTCGATCTGCGCGTAGTCCGAGCGTTTGGTATGCAGTTTGCAAACACACGCATAGCCCTCTTGAATCAGGGCCGGCAAGACGTGCAGGAAAGCCGCCAAGTCGCGCCCCTGATTCGGTAATTTAAACACCCGGGCCTTGGGCTCATACGCCTCAACCAAGACCTTGGCGTGCTCGGCGTGGGGCCCCGCCACGCTCACGAATAGGTCGATATCGGGCCAGAGCTGCTCAAGCAGCGCCACGACTTGCGGCCATTGCTCCGGGTAATACAGGTGCAACATCACGGCGGTTTTGACTGGCGCAATCCCTCCGCGCGGCGAGGTATCAAGGTCAGTATGCGAGTGTCCGGCGCGCAAGCGGTGCACCTCCTGGCGGACGAGGCTCCATCCGTGTTCGGCGTGCTGCGTCTGAAGGTCGGCCCCGGACGACCGAGGCAGCAACGCGTCATAGACACGCCGATCAACCTGCCCCAGGGTCGCATCTGTCGGCGAGTCAGCTGCGCCCGCAACTGTGTTCAAGTCCTGAATTTGGTGCCGCAAAGCCGGCTCCACCACGGCCACGACGCGCGCATCCACTGCCGATGGCTTCAGCCCAAGAAAGGCGGCCAATCGGTGAAGTTGTCCTGTCGGGTCACGCAGAAGTTGCGCATATGAAACGAACAGCCGATCCCGGCCCGCCGTCTGGTTGCAGGCTGACACCAGATGATCGGCCCACAACCAGCGCGCCCGCTCCAGGGGCAACCGGTCGCGCCGGAGGATCGACAACGCGCATTCCAGCGGATCACGCAGGGTCAGAACGTATCGGACGCTCAGCCCCGCCTGCTCGAACTGTGGGATCCAAAAATCCAGCAGCCGGCACATCCGCGGGTCCTTGATCACCAGAGCACGCTCCGCGCCGAACGCCGCGCACAAGAGCTCCTGCGCGCGTTGCGCGAATTCCCCGAAGCGTCTCGCGCCAATCCGAGCAACCGGGGGGATGCGCGACGCGTCCCAGGCGCAGCCCAGCGCGGCCAGCAGGGCGTCGTTGAACTCCACTAGGGCGCGCAACTCCCAGTAGCCGCGCGCGTTTTCGGGGGTGGCGCCAAGAAGATCTTCCTCTTCGCCCGCCCACATACCCATGGCATTCAGACATGCGGCGAGCGCGCTCGTGCCGCTGCGGTGCATGCCCAGCACCACGACCAGTGTTCTTCCCTCCAGGGGCTGTTCAATATCGGTTTGCATTTTCAACACTACGGTAGCAGTGGACGGAGTAAGCGGTTTGCACCCGCACCGCCTCACCAATCCACAAATCGCCTGAAGGCGGCCGGGCGAAGGGGTGTGTCGAGTCCTTCACTGGTTGCCCCGAGCACCGTTCATCCATCAGCCGCTGCATGCGCTCAACGCTGCACGCAGCGCCTCGAAGAGCGCCTCGCGCTCGCCGCCCTCCCAGCGCGAATACATCGGTAGGCACACCATCCGGGCTGCCAGATCGGCGCTGACCGGCAGCGGCTGCCCGCTGCTGTCGCCACCGGCTCCAGCCACGGTATGCAATGCCGGGCGGTAGTAGCGCCGGGTTTGCACGCCGAAACGGGCCGCCGCAGCCTCGAAACGGTCGGCAAGATCGGCAGTCGGCGCCAGCACCGGGTAGGCCTGCCACGGCGGGACGCCCGGAGCGCTTGCCAAGCCCCAAGCGGGCGCTTCGGCGCGGTACAACTCAGCATAGGCGGTCGCGGCTGAGCGCCGCGCGGCCAAGTGCGCGTCAAACGCCGCGTCCTGCGCCAGGCCGATGGCGGCCGTGAATTCGCTGACCTTGCCGTTGAAGCCCCAACCTTGCAGGGCACCGTCGTGCAGGCCGAAGTTCATCACCCGGCGCAATAGGGACACGTCCTGCGCGTCGCAGGCAATAGCGCCGCCTTCGCCCACCGCAAACACCTTGGTGGCGTGCAGGGAAAACGTCTCCATCCTACCCTGTCGGCCCACCGGCACGCCGCCGGGCAGCGCACCGCCCAGTGCGGCGGCACTGTCAAGCACCAGAGGCAGGCCGTGGGCGTCGCACCAAGTCTGTACCGGCGCCCAGTCACGGCACATGCCAAAGGTCCGCACACCGAGCACCGCGGCGAGAGGCCCGCCGTACGCTTCAGCCGCGGCTTGGATCGTGGCCACGTCCAGCTCCCAAGTCTGGGGGTTCACGTCCGCCAAGACGGGCGTGAGCCCAGCCTGCAACACTGCGCCCAGCGTGGCCGGAAACGTGAAACTCGGCAGGATCACCCCTCCGGTGCGCTCAAGGGCCAGCAAGGCAGCGGTGATGGCCGCCGTGCCGTTGGCCGCCAACACCACACGGCGGCCGACCCGCGCGGACAAATGCGCCTCCAGTTGCAGCGCCAACGGCCCGTGGTTGCTGAACCGATGCGTCTCATAAGCGCCGCGCAGCAGCGGCTGCCAAGCCTCGGGTGGGGGCAATTCGGGGCGCTGAAACCAAAATCTGAGAAGCGGTTGTTGCGAGGTGGGCATGGCAGAACGCAAGGCGGCGGCAAGGCGCACTGACCACCAAATCGATGATGATAGTGTGGAGGCCACTCCAACAGCCGACGGCTGGCACCGGGCCGGTGTTTCAGCCCCCAGTCGTATCAGGCCGAAGCTGCGGCACGGGCTGCAGCCAACGATGCCGCAAGCGCTGCAGCCAGCCGTCCAGCGGGCAGGCACCGAGTGCGCGCAACCTGTCCTGCAGCAGCCGGTTCGTCCCTGACAGACCGGGTCTGGCCAGGAGAGCGGCATAAGCCTGCTTGTCCTGAAAATCCGCATCCTTGCTCACACCTCGATCCTTGCGCAGATAGTGCAGCAGGCGGATGCTGCGCATCTCGCCGGCGTGAGCCTGCTCGAAGGTGGCGTCGTTGGGAAAGTTGTCCCTCACATCCAGCGCCTCCCAGGGCAAAACATGCCGGGCGCGCGATAGTGCAACGGCCACCTGGCAACGGAAAAAGCTGCGGTGGGGATCGCTTGCCGGCGGCAGGTGACGGTTGAAATGTTCCATTTCCGCGATCACCCCCTGGCCGAGCCGTTCCATCACCGCCCGCGCGGCGCCGATCACTCCCAGATTGAAATAGGCCGGCATGCGCTCTTCGCGCGCGTGCGGATAGAACCCGGCGCCGCTGGGGCGGCAGTCCAGCGTTGGTGCCGGCAGCGCCGCGTCGGCGAACAATGCCTGCCACTCAGTTTGCGAAAACGGCGAAAAATGCGCCGGAAAGCCCCACACCGCCTCGCTTGCTGTGATGGTCTGCACCAGCTCGTCGAGCGGGCTGCACACCAGCACGTCGGCATCGAGCATCAGCACCACATCGGCGCTGAACGGCCCAGCCCAGCGCGCCAGGGCCGTGCCGTAGTACCAGTGCTTGGTGAACAGCGCTTCATCCACCCAACGAAACGTGACGCCAAGCGGGCGAGCCCAGGCATGCAGACGGTTGAGATCCGGCAGGCCCGGCAACTCGGGGCTGACCCAAGCGGTCAGCGTTGCCATACGGCCGACCGCCCCGCCGAAGCGGCGCAAACTCGCAGCCAGCGCCCAGGTTTGCCGCAAGAACATCGGCGTGGGGCTGATGGGGACATGCACCTCCAGAGTGGGCAGGTTCATGGCTGCGCTTGCCCGGGCGGAGGAGGCTGAAAAAACTCCGCCGGCAGATCCAACTCGGCGTAAGGCGCCGCACGGAAGCTCTGTGGATAAGGGCCTTCACGCGCCAGAAGGCGTGCCTCGCCCGCTTCAATGTGCGTGCTCGGGCGCGTCTTCACCCGCCGCGCGGGATTGCCTGCATAGACCCCCCAGGGCGGGAGCGACTTGCTCACCACACTGCCTGCGCCGACCGTGCTGCCTTCGCCGATGGCCACGTCCGGAAACACCACGCTGTTGGCGCCCAGGCCGCCGTGCGGGCCCAACCACACGCGGCCGCGGTGCACCGAACGCAGATCGGCGGGGACCGTCGGATTGGTGAGGCCTCCGCCCAGAAAATCGTCACTGCCGGTTAGCACGCGCACACCACTGGACAAGCCAAAAAAATCGCTCACATAACACCAGCCGCCGCCGATGAGAGCGGTATGCACGCCGATGTGCACATGGTTGCCGATCACCAGTTCCTCGTGGCCGCCGAGAAAGACGAAGTCGTCGATCATGACATGACTGCCGATGTGGATGCGTTCCGGGCGCACGATGCGCACCGTGGGGCGGATGATGACGTTTTCGCCACACGAGGCCAAGCCGAGAGCGCGCGGGTCGAGCAAGGCAGGTGTGGACATGGTAGATAACGCTGGGAAAAATGTGCAGCCCGTCGTGGGCCTGCCATGGGCCTGCCGAAAGGCACCGGACGCATGCTCAGGAATGGCTGCCTTGCGCCAGCCATTCCTGAGCCGGCAAATAACCGGAAAAAAAACCGGGGCCGAAGCCCCGGACGATGAACCTCTTGTTGTGCTGAACGTCAGTGATGCAGCCCTGCTTAGTAGGCCGGCGGGGTGTAGGACACCACGTTGGCTGCAGGCAGGGTGGCGTTGTAGGTCAACACAAGCCCGGTGGGGGCGCTCGCCGTGTAAAGATTCAAACCTGCCAATTGCAGCGGGCTGATCACGTTGACATTGCTGTTGGTATTGACCGTAATGTCACCCACGTTGAGCTTGCCCGACATCAGATACATGCCCGCACCGCCGGCTGCCTGATACGGCAGAGCGTTGGACAGCAGCTCGTTGGTGGTCAGAACATTAATCTGCTTGGTGGTGTCCACCGTAGCCATCTTGCCCGACTGCACCGTGGAGGCATAAATCAGGCCCGGCCAGTAGAAACCTTGACCAGCGTTCGGTTTCAGCAACAGGTTGCCGCCTTGGGCGCGGATGAACAGGTTGCTGGGCACGAAGCCGGTGTTGATCACGGTTGAACCGGTGCTACCGAAGATCGGCGACCCAGCATTCACCGTAGCCAGGGTGGTATTGCCAATACCCATCAGGTTGACGTTGTCCACGGCCGAGCCGAGGCTGTTCGGAATTACAGACAGAGCCACACCCGCGGTCGCATTGCTGCCGCCCACAACAACCCCATTGAAGAAGCCGTTGCTCGGTTGTGGGTTCGTCGGGTCGTTCACGATGCCGCCGGTGATGACACCGCCCGAGGTGGCGAAGCCATAGTTAAATACGGCCGTCGAGGTATTGATGGACGCGCCCGCACCTTGGTAGCTGTTACCGGTGAACTGGAAGCCGGTGGCTGCAGAAATGTTGCCATATTGCAGAGCGTTCCCAGCATTGCCTTGGTTCTGGGCGACGTCAACAGCGTAGGTGCCGGTCGTCACGTTGCCATTGGGCATCAGCACCACGCCGAGGCTGTACGGGCCGCTCCACACCTTGTTCGTGCTTAAGGCCACGGTGCCCGTGCTGGTGGCGTTCACGTTGGCGGACACCAGGATCTGGTTAGCGGCCGTAGCCTCGACCACGCCACCGGCGGCGGCAGTGATCGCCCCGTTGATCAGCACGGAGCCACCAGTTGCGCTCAGTAGCACATTTCCTGAAGCCACGGCACCGTTCATGGTGACGTTACCGTTGCCCGCGTTGACTTGGAGAGTCCCCACGGTGCCCATGTTCACAGCACCCAGAGCAGCCGCGCCGGTCACCGCGTTGACGTAGACAGACGGAGCCGTCACAGGGCCCGTATAGTTGATGTTGCCAGCCTCGGCCTTGAGATTGGCAGCGGTTGCGGTGAGCGCCGCGGAGCCGGTCAGATCGCCGGTGAGCGCGTCAACGGACACGCTACCCATCGTCGTGTTGGTGCTGCTGTTGGCCAACGTGCCGCCCAAGTTGACCGTGCCAGCCAGGATTTGGACACCATGACCGCCGTCGTACAGGGCGCCAGTGTTGGTGAAAGAAGCCAGCGTGCTGGCAGCGATGCCGACGACGGTGCCCGTCAGCGTGCCGGCATTGCTGACGGAAGCGCTGCTGCTGCTGGCCAGCAGGGCACCAGCCACGCTTGCCTTGCCCGCGTTGACGAAGGATCCGCCAAAGGCCAGGGCGCCCTGCGCAACCAGGTTGGCGCTGTTGGTGATGCTGCCAAAGCTGGTGCGAGCCGCAACGGTGGCGTTGGCGCTGTTGGCAAAATTGCTGATGGAATTGGCGCCACCCAACGTCACGTTGGCATTGTTGGTCAGCGTGCCGCCAATCGTGGCATAGTTCGCGTTAACGTTGCCCAGCACGTTGACCGCGCCTGCAGCGCCCAAGCCAGACACCGACAGCGAGCCACTGTTGGCGCCCAGGTTGACCGCGGCGCTGGACGACACAAGGGTGGTACCCAAGGTCACGCCGGTAGCGCCCGCGGTCAGGCTGGAACCACCGGCCACGTACACGGGTGTGGCGGTGGCGGTGGCGCCCACGTTCACTTGGCCAGCGCCGGCAACAAGCAGGTAGCCTGCGTTGATGGAAGCACCGTCGGTCACCGTCACAGCGCCACCAGCGGTGGGTGTGCTGGTGCCAGGGGTGCCCTGACTACCGAGGGTTGGCGCGGTGCCACCCACGAGGCCAACGGTCACCTGCCCTACGGCCGTGAAATTGGCGGCATCTGCTTGGTAGCCGAGCAGACCGATTTGATTAGTGCCTGCTCCGATCGTCGCACCGCCGCCCACCACCACGCCGTTCGGGTTGGCAACAAACAGCGCGCCACCAAGGCTGGTGTTCAGAGTGCCGTAGATGTTGGAGGCCTGACCCGTGAGGTCAGACACCAGCACGTTGGCTCCGCCATTGGTTGCATTGATATTCAGGGTTGCCGATGCACCGATGTTGAATCCCGCAACGGTGGTCACACCTGCCAAGGTCGCCGGGGTGAGAGTGGGTCCCACGGAACCAGTAATTGTGGCGCTAGGAGTCTGTCGGACTTGAGTTCGAGCGAACCCGGATAATCAGTGCGGCGCGTTTTTTTGGACGGCGGCGCGCTGATCGAGTGTTCTGGAGGGTTCAGGCGGCGCAGTGAGGGGGCATGAGGCCGCCTGAGGACTCGGTTTTAGCGTGATTGGGGCGCATTTTCCCTCACGCCGCGCGCAGCACGTACATGCGCTTGATGTTCCAGGCCATGGTCACCAAGCTCCACTCGCCTTGCGCTTTGGCCAGCCCACGCAGGCTCATCTGGCGCCAGCCCATCACCCGCTTGATGATGCCGAACACCGGCTCCACCGTCTGCTTGCGCAAGCTGTAGAGGGCTCGCCCAGCCTGTGTGCGCAGCCGGTGCGCCATCCGCTCCACCGCATCCGTCGTCTGAGGGTCGGGCGCATCGGATGCGAAGCGCTCCATCACGGGCGTGTGATGCGACTGCCTCTTGAGCGCCAGCAGCGGCTCGACCCCGGCATCGCCGCAGGCGATCACGTTGGCCTGGCTGCAGTAGCCGTTGTCCGCAATCAGGGACTGCACCTCGCCCAGCACCGCAGGCAACGCCACAATCTGCTCCAGCGTGGGCACGACTTCGCGCTTGTCGTTGGGCGCCTGGCTCACATGCCGGGTGATCACCATCATCGTCTGGGTGTCCACGCCGGCTTGGGCGTTGTAACTCTGCTCGAAGCTCCCGCCCGACACGGGCATGATGCGTGACTCCTCATCCGTGAGGTTGACTTGGTCGCTGTCCATGGGACCCGCCTGGGGCGGCTCGGGGTCCTTGCCGCGGGGTTTCTTGCCCGCGTCGCGCTGGGCCTGGCGCTTGGCCTGCTTGGCCTCGAACTCCTGCTGCTCCGTCTTGAAGCGTTCGGCTGCGCGCTGCGCGATCTTGGCCTTGGCCTGCGCAATGGCTCTGAGGCGATCCTCCCGCCGGGCGATCTCGGCGGGCACATCCATGCCGTCGGGCGCGCTGGCGCGATCGCTCGTCTCCGCCAGCGCCAGCAGGCCCTGGACTTCCTCGCGCAACTGCGCCTCAATCTTGTTGGCATGCGCCCACGACAGCGCCTTGTGCTTGCTGGCGTTGGCGTCGATCTTGGTGCCGTCCAGCGCAATGTGTCCGAGTTTGAGCAGCTTCATCTCGCGTGCGAGCACCAGCACCTGCACAAACAGGGACTCGACTTCCTTGAGGAAGCGGTGGCGGAACGTCGCCAGCGTGTCGTGATCGGGGTGGGTATTGGCGGCAACAAAGCGAAACGCCACCGAGTCGTAGGTCGCGCGCTCAATCTTGCGGCTCGAATGCACGCCGTTGGCGTAGCCGTAGATCAGCAGCCCCAGCAGCACGGCAGGGTGATGCGCCGCCGATCCGCGCCCCGCATACTGCTTGACCAGATCGTCCAGATCAAGGCGATCGATGACTTCCACAACGAACCGTGCCAAGTGATCCTGCGGCAACCACTCGTCCACCGATGGCGGCAGGAGGTAGGCAGTGTCTCGGTCAACGCTAACGAAGCGGCTCATCGCAAAAAACCCAGGAATGCACTGCCTCCATTGTCATGCATCGCCTTCAAATCCGAAAGCCTCGAAAGTCCGACAGGCTCCTAGTCGTGCCGCCAAACTGGATCACAGTGTTGCCTGGCGAAACCGCGATCACGCCCGCGGTGGGCGACGAAATGCTGTATGACGTTCCCGCCGCATTGTTGGTCAGAAATGCGCCCGGCAGCGCATTGGCCGCCGGTGCTGCGGCATAGGCCACGCCGCTCATGGCCACCATCAGCGAGGCAGCAAGCGGTGTGAGTTTCAGGACTGTTTTGTGGTTCATCGAAAGCTCCTATTGTGGGAGAAATGTTGGATACGCCCGGTTCAGATGCCGGCAGCGCCGGTGTCCCCTCGCCCGGCATAGTGCCGGCTGTTTGGGCATTCGAACGTAGGACGGGATAAATGTAGCGGAACTTATTGTCAATTGGCTAGTGGTCCTCCTCCTCGGCGATCGAAGTTGCACACACACAACGAAATTCACGCAAGCTTCATGCCAAACATCAGCTTTTGGCTGACGTGAGGGCGCGTCGCCCTGTCAGGCGAGGTGCATGTCTGCGGGCTGTCGGCCCTCCACATGGCGTGCCCAGGCTTGGACGTAGGCCTGCTCGAGGCGCAGCACCTGGGCCGCGGTGTCGAAGAGTTCGGCCACGGGCGTGGCGGCCTGCAAACGCGCCTTCAGCGCGGCCAGCCGCTCCGGGTTGTGCGCGAGTTCAACCGCCATCGATTCGTAAGCGGCCCGGTCAGGGGCAACGAGCTCGGGCAGCCCGAGGTGACTGAGCAAGGATTCGCCCACACGCGTGATGTAGGTGTGCCCGCGCGTGGTGAGCAGGGGCACACCAGCCCACAGCGCATCGGAGGCGGTGGCCCCGGCGTTGTAGGCCGGGGTGTCAAGAAAGAGGTCCATGAGCCGCTGGCGCGCGAGGTTGGATGGCTGATCCATGTATCCGGCGAACATGAGGCGATCGGGCTCGACGCCGTGTTGGCGCGCTTGCGCACGCAGGCGCTCGACCACGGGGGCGTCGGTGGCGAGCAGGGCGAGCCGCCCCTGGGGAACGGCTTTGAGAATGCGCATCCAGGTCGCGAACGTTTCGGGCTCGATTTTGTAGTTGTTGTTGAAGCAGTAAAACAAGAACCAATCCTTCCCGACGTTGAAACTCTCGCGCGTGTACTGCGGCCCGGCGGGCAGGCTGCGGTGCGAGTTGACCTGATAGACGGGCAGGTATACGACCGATTCGCTGCGCTGCTGGGGCTGGTCTGGCGGGAGCAGCACGGGGTCGGCAATGATGTAGTCGACAAACGGCGCGCCGGTGGATCCCGGGAAGCCAAGGTAGTGCATCTGTATCGGCGCGGGCCGGCGCGCCAGTACGCCCATGCGGCTGTCTGCCGTGTGCCCCATTAGGTCGATGAGCACCTGAATGCCATCTGCGGCGATGCGCTGCGCCAGCTCGGCGCTGGTGAGGCCGCGCGCCTCGACAAAATGCTCCGTGGCGCTCTGGATGGCCTTGCGCTGAACCGAGCCATCATCCACCCCGGTCGAATAAAAGAACACCTCGAAGTCGTCGCGGTTGTGCAGCTGGAACATGCCCTGCAGCAGGTGCCCCACAGGATGGTTACGGGCATCGGCGCTGAGATAGCCAATGCGCAAACGACCCTCGCGCAGAGCGGCAATGCCATGCAGCGGCGCCCCCGCATCTTGCGCAAGCTTGGCGCTTTCGCTCTTGGCAATGGCCACTTGCTCCTCGGGGGTGAAGGGCAGGTACAGGGCGGTGAACGCCCGAAAGTCGGCGTTCTGCCCTGCGGCCAGCCGCTCGCGCACCCCGGCCAGCGCGTTGGCGGTGGTGGTGGCGAGAAAGTCGTCCCACAGGCAGAGCTGGCGCGCGATTTCGATGTAGCCGTCTTGCGCGGCGGACATGGCCGGGTCGAGCGTGAGGGCCTTTTTGTAGTATTCGATGGCCTTGGGACGATCGGCATGGCCGTTGAGCACACCCATATTGCACTGCACCACCGCACTGTTGGGCGCGGCGGCCAGCAAGGTTTCGAAGGATTTGAGCGCGTCGTCGCGGTGGCCCAGCGCCATATAGGCCACGGCAAGTTGGTTGAGCACGTTGAGGTCTGCCGGAGCGAGCAGATGCGCGAGCTGGAACCAGGGCAGCGCGCCGGGACCATCGCCCTGCGCCCATATGGCCCGCCCCAGACCGTACGCTGCCATGGCATGGGTGGGCTTGAATTGCAGCGCACGACGAAAGCGTGCTTCGGCCTCGCGGGCCTTGCCCTGGGCGAGCATGGCGTCTGCCACGTTGTAGTGGGCCTCGGGGTTTTGCGGGGCGAGTTCGAGCGCCTTTTCCAGAGCAGCCAAGCCCTCTTCGGCGCGGCCTTGCAGCAGCAGCACGCGCCCCAGAGTGTTGTGGTAAGCGGTGTGATTGGGGAGCACTTGCAGGGCACGGCGCACCAGGCGCTCGGCTTGGGCCTGCTCGCCCTTCTGACTGGACACGACGGCGAGCATGTGCAGGGCGTCTGGCTGATCTCTCACCAAATCGAGCGCCTGGCGGTAATACGGCTCGGCTTCGAGCACTCTGCCCTGCTGGTGCAGGGCAATGCCTTGGTTGACCAGCGCACTGGCGTGGGCGTGGAAGGACGGATCTGCGGCCTGGGGAACAATCGAATCTGGCTGAGTTTGGCTCATGCGGCGGAGGAATTTTTGACGGTGGTCGCGCTGGGAGGCGCAAACTTTGGATATTAAGCCAGCCCGCTGCCCCCCCTCGCCCGATCAAGGTCGCTAGGTATCATGTGATGTTTTCGCGAGCGGAGCTGTTGGCAATGATCGGCAGCCCGCAGCACAAGCTGCGCGAGGCTCGCGCCGTACCCTGTTTGGTCCTGCCTGCATGACTTTAGCCCTCGAAACGTTTTCTCTTCCGCCCAAGGCGCCGCCCGTGGTGGAGCTGCGCCTACCCGCGGGCGCTGCCGCACCCTTGATCCTACACAGCCACGGTTTTGTTTACCGAGTGACCGGCAACACGCTACTGCCCGAGCAAGCTGTGCGCCGCGCGCTTGCCGAGTCGCAAAATCCACAAGCGGCGGTGGATGCCCTGAATGGCGCCTACCGTAGCGCAGGACATTTGTTGGTCGCTATACGAGCACAGGTGCAGGGCACGCAGGTCGCGCTGACGGTCGTGCAAGGGCAAATCACACAGATCACCGCCGAGCCTGGCGTGAAGCGGTTTTACGATGGTGTGGAGTTTGATCCCACCATCACGCAAAACGATCTCATCCGTCGCAACATCCTGGCGGAGATGTACGCTGGCCGCAGCGGCTTGGGCTTTCGCCCCAGCGTGGCGCCGGCGCCACAGCCTGGAGGCAGCGCGCTGGCCATCGACACGCAGGCGCAGCCGGGCTTCAAGCGCCTGAGCGGTAGCCTGGTGTTTGGCAACTACGGCAGCCGCTATGTTGGCGGTGACGTGGCCTCCATGAATCTGCAAGCACAACCGGGCGACGGTTGGCTGTTTGCCGCCAATTACAGCCACGGCCTGCCCAATCTGCAAAAGGACAGCACCGGCAGCCGCTACGACGCCGGTGCGTTTAGTGCCAGCAAGGTGACGCCTTGGGGCATTTACGGACTGAGCGTGAACCGCAGCACCTACCGCCTAGGGGTGGCGGGCGCGCCCTACTACCCGCAAGGACAGACGCAGACAGCCGCCCTGACGGGCACCCAGCTGGTGTGGGCCAGCCCCACGGCACGGCTGAGCGCCAACCAGGCCATTTCGCACGTGGCGTACAAGAGCACGGTGCTGGGCGGTCGCTACACCCTGGCTGACCAGAACTACAACTATGCAACGCTGGGGCTGCAGGGCGCGCGCAATGTGCAGATTGGCGGGCTGGCCGGCGCAGTGAGCGCTGCGGCCAGCTACAACCTAGGCCTGAGCGCACCGCGCGGGACCATGGTCTATGACCTGCCCTCGGCGCCGCAAACGCGCTTTCACTACTGGACGGCCAGCTTGGCCTGGCAACAGGCGCTGCCCAAGGGTTTCAGTGCCAACCTCTCGGCCAGCGGGCAGTGGGGGCTGGACACTCTGCCGGGCAACCAGCAATGGGTTGTGGGCGGCTATGGCAGCGTGTCGGCATTCTCCTCCAGTCTGTCCGGTGACGGCGGCTACCTGCTGCGCGCTGTGCTGCAGGCGCCGGCGTGGAATTGGCGCGGCTGGCAGGTAGCCGCGCAGGGCTATGCCGAGCAGGGCGCAGCCACCACGCACTACAACCCGGCCAATACCCCCGGCTGGCGCATGCTGGCCGACGTAGGTATCGGCCTGACCTTCACGGCACCGTGGAAAACGAGCCTCTCCGTCATGGCCGCCCGCCCCGTGGCGCAGAAAAACGTCAGTTCCCCCGTGTACAACAGCCAGCGCGCGGTGTATTTTGTTTTGCAGCAACCGTTCTAATCATGACCGTACCCACCCGAAGACAACACCCCCTGCACGCCGCGCTGGGCGCTGTGGCAATTTGCTTGGCGGGCTTTGCGCTTGCCTCCCCCGCCCAAGCGCAAGACCTGCTGCGCGTGAACGGCCACGTCATCACACTGGAACAAGCCGCAGCGGCAAACCCCGCTGCGGCCAGCAACCCCGCAGTGCGCCAGCAGGTGACCGAGCAGCTCGCACAGCAACAACTGCTGGCCGACAGCACCACAGACGTAGCTGCGCAAGTCGCAGCGCGCATCAAGGCTGCGCAGGTCAATGTGAAGCGCCAAGCCCTAGCGCAGCTGGCTGCCGACCAATACCTGCAAGCCCACCCAGTGAGCGAGGCCGAAGTTGAGGCTGAATATCACAAGCTCCTGTCCGAGCAGCCCGCGCAGCAGTACTGGGTGCGGTGGATGGTGTTGAAATCCCCCGAGCAGGCGCAAGCCACGCTCGACGCACTCCGAACTGGCAAACAGGGCTTCACCGCCCAGGCGGTGGAGCAGAGCATCGGCCAAAATGCCGAGCTCGGCGGCGCCCTGGGCTGGCAGAGCGAGCAGAGCTTGCCGGCGGCCGTGCTCGGGGTGGTGCGCAAGCTCAAAGCCGGACAAGTGGCCGGACCGATTGCGCTGGATGATGGCTATGCCATCGTGCAACTGGTTGCGCAGCGCTCGACACCCAAACCAACACTTGCGCAGCTCAAGCCGCAGATCGAACAACAATTGCGCAGCGCCGCGCTGCAGCAGCATGTGCAGGAGTTGGCCAAGGCCGCAAAGATCGAGAACTTGACGCAGCCGGCCGCCGCGGCCGCAGGCCCCGCCGCCGTCGACAAAGAGGCGAACCATGGCAGGAAATGACCCAATGATGCCAAGTGCCCCACGCGGCCTGCGGCTCGCTGCGCTGTGCGCCTGCTGCGCCCTGGCACTGGTGCTGAGTGCGTGCGCCGCGCAACAGGAGGTGACTGTGCAGCGCGAAACCGCGCAAACTTTCGCCCCAACCGCGCTGGTCGCGGTTCTGCGGCAGCTACCCACGCAACCCTATGTGCGCATCGCCGTGCTCGACGTCCAGGCCTCAGCCGGCACGCCGGTGGTGCAACTGCTCGCCCAACTGCAGGCCAAGGCCGGTGCGCTGGGGCCAACGCACTGGTGGTACAAGACCTCAGCACCAAGGAGGGTGGCACCGTGCAATACAACCCCTCCGGCGGCGAGTTCACCACGACGCCGAGCCTGGTGGTGCCGCATTTGCGGGCCCTGGCGGTGCGCATCAGCACCGCCGCGACGCAGTGAGATGGGTGCGATGAAGACCCGATTCGTCATTGCCACGCGCGAGTCGTACCAAGGCTTTTTCTCGAAAACAGCAACCGGCCGTTCCCTTGCGCGCATGATGCACAGTCCAGTAGAGGCGCGTGTTTTTCCAGATAATCAGAAGGGGTTGCCCGAGGTTTACAACATCGCAATTGCGGAGGCCGCGGGCGATCCGGCGAATCTGGTTTTTATTCATGATGACGTGCATATCTTGGATTATTTTTTGCCTCAACGTGTTGATGAGGGATTGAACGTTTTCGACCTCATCGGTGTGGCGGGAAACAAACGCAGAGTGAACAAGCAACCCGCGTGGGCATTCGTGGACGCCAATCTCACCTGGGATGCCCGCGAACATCTCAGCGGTATCGTTGCGCACGGAAAAACATTTCCGCCGCGCCAGCTCAGCAATTACGGCGAACCGAGATGCTCCGTGAAACTGCTCGACGGCGTATTGTTGGCGGCTCGCAGCGACCGGCTTCTATCCTGCGACCTGCGGTTTGACGAAGAATTCGATTTTCATTTTTATGATGTTGATTTTTGCCGCCAAGCTGAGGTCAAGGCCATGACGTGCGGAACTTGGGATCTGGCGATCATGCACGAGAGTGGCGGCGGTTTCGGCGGTGAAGGCTGGCGCCAAAACTATCAGCGGTACATTGGAAAGTGGGGAAACTGATGACCGCTCTCTCACAGACGCCGGCACACCATCAACACAACCCGGATCTTTTAAATCTCATCCCTGGCCGCGCAGAAAAACTGATCGAGATCGGCTGCAGCTATGGCGCATTGGCCCGGGAGTTTAAGAAGGTCAATCCTGGCTGTCATTATGTGGGGGTCGATATCGAGGACTTTTACACGAATGTTGCTAAACAGCATTGTGATGAGTGCATCACAATGGATCTCGAAGTAGCACCTAATTCATTCTGGACAAATTACTCAGATCGGGACTGCTGGATATTTGGCGACACATTGGAACACTTCAGGGACCCTTGGCGCATTCTCAGCCAGATTGCAGCAACTATGCCGCGTAATGGCTCCATCGTCGCCTGCATTCCGAACGCGCAGCATTGGAGCATTCAAGCGCGCTTGAGCGTCGGCGATTTCCGCTACGCGGACAGCGGGTTGCTCGACAAAACACACTTGCGCTGGTTTACGCGCCAAACGATGTTGGAGCTATTTGCCTCCGCGGGTTTCAAAGTTGTTGAAGGTCGGCCAAGGATTTTTCCTGAACCTCGGCGCGATGATTTCCTTCCTGTCATCGAGGAAATGGCCAGAATTGCTGGGGTTGACCCACAGATCGCTGTCAGTGACGCAATGCCTTTGCAGTATGTCATGCGGGCCGTATTGGCCTGAGGCAGAGAGGGCCCATTCTCCATTCTTCTCTGCTCGCAGCACGCCAAGTGTAGCTCGCTCCATGTCGGTAAAGTCGCTCGAATCCGAATCCATCGCCATCCTTCGCGAAGCCGTCGCCGAAGCGCGCAAGCCAGTCATGCTGTATTCCATCGGTAAGGATTCGTCGGTGATGCTGCACCTGGCGCGCAAGGCGTTTGCGCCCGGGGTGCTGCCTTTTCCGCTGCTGCACGTGGACACCACCTGGAAGTTCCGCGACATGATTGCCCACCGCGACCGCGTGGTGCGCGAGGTGGGTGCGACGCTGATTGTGCACACCAATGAGCAGGGTTTGCGCGAGGGCATCAACCCCTTTGACCACGGCAGCGCTTACACCGACATTATGAAGACGCAGGCGCTCAAAGAGGCGCTGGATGCGCACGGGTTCGATGTGATTTTTGGCGGGGCGCGGCGGGATGAAGAAAAGAGCCGTGCGAAAGAGCGCATCTTTTCGGTGCGAGAGGCCGGGCACCGCTGGGAGCCGAAGGCGCAGCGCCCGGAGTTTTGGGCGAATTTCAACACGCGGCTGAACACAGGGCAAACGCTGCGCGTCTTTCCGCTCTCCAACTGGACGGAGGCCGACATCTGGCAGTACATCCAGGCGGAGAACATTCCCATTGTGCCGTTGTATTTCGCCGCTGAGCGCCTGGTGGTGCTGCGCGGCGATGATGCCAACCCCCAGTGGATCATGGTGGACGACGCGCGCTTTCGCCTGGCGCCAGGCGAGACGCCCCAACTGCGGCGAGTGCGGTTTCGCACCCTGGGCTGCTATCCGCTGTCTGCCGCAGTGGAGAGCGAGGCTGACACGCTGGACAAGGTGATTGCCGAGACCCTGGCCACCCACACGTCGGAGCGCGCCGGGCGGCTGATCGACCATGACTCAGCGGGCAGCATGGAGCGCAAGAAGCAGGAGGGGTATTTTTAAGTGGCGTCAGGTCTAGAGATAAAGCGTGAACCGGGGCAGGATCTTGTGGGGTGCAACGATGCCAGCCCTGACCCCAGGCTCCGTTTTTTGACCTGCGGCAGCGTGGACGATGGCAAGAGCACGCTGATCGGCCGCTTGCTGTTCGACACCAAGCAGATTTTTGAAGACCAGTGGCAGGCCCTGCGCAATGACTCGCGTCGCTTTGGCACGCAAGGCGATGCACCCGATCTTGCGCTGTTGGTGGACGGACTGCAGGCCGAGCGCGAGCAGGGCATCACCATTGACGTGGCCTACCGCTTTTTCAGCACGCCGCGACGGGCCTTCATCGTCGCCGATGCACCGGGACACGAGCAGTACACGCGCAACATGGCGGTGGCGGCAAGCACTGCGGATTGTGCAGTCGTACTGGTGGATGCGCGCAAGGGGGTCGTGACGCAAACACGGCGGCACAGCCGCATCGTGGCGCTGATGGGCGTGAACCGGGTATTGTTGGCCGTGAACAAGATGGATCTGGTGGACTGGAGCCACGCGCGCTTCACAGCGATTTGCGCCGACTATGCCGCCTTGGCCCATGCCTTGGGCTTGTCGGTGCAGGCGGTGCCATTGTCGGCACTCACCGGGGACAATCTGAGTGCGACCTGCACGCGCACGCCGTGGTATGACGGCCCAACCCTGCTTGAGTGGCTGGAGCAGGTGCCCGCAGCCCGGCACGATGAGTCCGCACCACTGCACCTGCCGGTGCAACTGGTGCTGCGACCCAATGCGGACTTTCGCGGCTATTGCGGCACCATCGCGCAGGGGCAGGTGCGCACGGGCGACTGTTTGCGTGTGCTGCCTTCCGGGGTGGACGCCACGGTCGAGACGGTGCGCGTCGGTTTCGATCCTGTGGCGCACGCCCGCGCTGGCAGCGCCGTGTGCCTGACCTTGCGTGAGGAGAGGGACATCAGCCGCGGCGACGTGCTGGTGACGGCCGATGCCCGCATCGACCAAGCCGAGCAGTTCCATGCGCATGTCGTCTGGGTGGGGGAACAGGCGCTCTTGCCTGGGCGTCCATACTGGCTCAAGCTGCACCACCGCACGGTGAGCGCGGTGGTGACGACCATCCGCCATCTGGTCGATGCAGACACGGGAACGCATCTGTCGGCGCGCGAGGCGCCCATGAACAGCATCGCGGCGGTGCATTTGAGCGCCGACCGCCCCCTGCCCTTCACGCCATACACCGACGATCGCGAACTGGGGGGTTTCATCCTGATCGACCGCATGACGCAGGCCACTGTGGGCGCGGGCATGATCGACTTTGCCTTGCGCCGCGACAGCAATCTGCATTGGCAAGCGCTGGCGGTGGACAAAGCGGCACGGGCGCAGATTAAGCACCAACACGCGCGCTGCGTGTGGTTGACTGGATTATCAGGGTCGGGGAAATCGACTATTGCGAACCTTCTGGAACAGCGACTGCATACGCAAGGCCGGCACACCTATGTGCTCGATGGCGACAACGTGCGCCACGGTTTGAACCGTGACCTTGGATTCACCCAGGCCGACCGCGTGGAAAACATCCGCCGCGTGGCCGAGGTGGCAAAGCTGATGGTGGATGCGGGGCTGATTGTGATTGTGGCGTTCATTTCGCCGTTTCGGGCCGAACGGGAGTTCGCGCGCAGCCTGTTCGCGCCCGGCGAGTTCCTCGAGGTGTTTGTCGACACACCACTGGAGGAATGTGAGCAGCGCGACCCTAAGGGGCTTTATGCGAAAGCCCGGCGCGGCGAGATTCCGGGTTTTACAGGGATTGCAAGCCCGTATGAAGCCCCCCTGCACGCGGAGTTTCATTTGCAAACATCGGCCGAGTCGGCGCAAACGCTGGCTGAGAGAATCGCACAGGGGCTTTAAAGCATGGATGCCGGGCATCCTGCCGCCTCGTGGCACCAGGGGCGCTTTCGGCCACCAGCTTAGGCTCGCCGGCTCTTGCTTCCGCCCTCATGCTTTGCAGACGTACGCTGCGCCTTTCCGTGCAAGGCTTGGGCATCCCGACTTCGTAAAGATTCGGTGATGACGTAGGCTGACCGAGTCGCGAGCAGAACGTGCTGGACACAGAAGTTTTTTCGCCGTACCCTGTTTGCTGTGAACGACACAGCCGCAGACCTGGACTCGGCGATCGGGACGGTGCCCGACGCAAGACGGCCGACGCCGAAACCCTATGACCAGGAGTTGGTCACGCTGACCAGGCGCGAGCACATCGAGTTGGTGCAGCGGGCAAGTTCATACCGATCCCTGCATGCGCGAGCCGTGGCGCGCATCGAATTCGTGGAACGTCGGCATCAGGCCGAGAAGGCGCGATTTGCGCAGCGTGAAGCCGAGTTGAAGGCGGCGCTGGAGGCCGCGCAGGCGCAGATCCGCGATCTTCGCCTGCGCGTGTTTGGCGCCAAGACGGAACAGTCGCGCCGGATCAATGCGGTGTGCCAGGTCAGCGCTGGCCCTCCACGGCCGCGGGGCCAGCAACGTGGGCGGCGTGGTCACGGCCGCACGCGCCTGGGCGGATTGCCGGCCAGGGTTGAGGAGGTGACGCTGCAGACGACGTGCCCACGCTGCGGCCTGGGGCTGAGCGCGTTTCCCGGCACGCAGGATGCCGAGATTCTGGAGATCGAGGTCAAGGCGTACCGCCGCATCGTCCGCCGACACCGCTACCGGCCGCTGTGCTGCTGCGGCGCACTTCCCGGCATCGTGACGGCGCCGCCGCCGGCGCAACTCATCCCACGGGGCAAGCTGGGCGTGTCGGTCTGGGTGGAGGCACTGCTGTCGAAGTTTCTCTATGGGCAGCCCAGCCACAGGCTGCTGCAGGACTGGGACGATCATGGGCTGCACATCGCGCAGGGCACGCTCACCGAGGGCCTGCGCATGCTGTGGCCGTTGCTGGGGCCGGTGGCCGAGGCTGGCCTGGATGAGCTGCGACGTGGCTCGCACTGGCATGCCGACGAGACACGCTGGGAGGTGTTCGAGGAGGAGCCCGGCAAGGTCGGGCATCGCTGGTACCTGTGGGTGTTTCAGTCGGCCACTGCGGTGTGCTTTGTGCTCGATCCTTCACGCTCGGCCTCGGTGCCGGCGGCCGCACTCAACCATGTGGACGAGGGGATTCTCAGTGTCGACCGCTACGCCTCGTACCGCAAGTTCGCCCGGTTGAACCCGGGGGTGAAGCTGTCGATCTGCTGGGCGCACCAGCGGCGCGACTTCCTGCGCGCGGCCAATGATTATCCGGCGCTGTGGGACTGGGCCATGGGATGGGTCGGGCTCATCGGCGAGCTGTACGCCTTGCACGCCCGGCGGCGGCAACAATGGGCGGATGGCGACGCTGCCTTCAAGGACAGCGATGCCGAGACGCGCGCGCTGGTGGCCTCGATGGAGCAGCGCTGCCTGGATGAGTTGGCCGACACGGCACTGGCAGGCGCGGCGCACAAGGTGCTGCGTACCCTGCGCACGTACTGGGCGGGACTGATCCTGTTCCTGGATCATCCCGCCATCGACCTGGACAATAACGCCGCCGAACGCGCGCTGCGGCCCGCGGTGGTCGGGCGCAAGAACTTCTATGGTTCGGGCAGCCAGTGGTCGGGGCAGCTGGCCGCCACGATGATGAGCGTGTTGGGTACGCTCAAGTGCTGGGGGATCAATCCGCGCACCTGGCTGAGCGCGTATCTGCATGCCTGCGCACACGCGGGCGGCTGCATGCCGGCGGACCTCGACCGCTTCCTGCCCTGGCGGATGGATGAGGCCCGGCTGAGCGCGATGCGCGGCGTGGCCTGCGCAACAATCGACAGCTCATGAACAAACGGTACTGCGGGCGCGTGTTCACGCAGGAGGAGCTTGACGCCATCGCCTGGCTGATGGCGCAAAACCCCCAGCTCAAGCGCGCGCCGCTGTCGCGCAGGGTGTGCGAGATGATCGACTGGCGCCGCCCTGATGGACGCCTCAGCGACATGAGTTGCCGCGTGGCGATGCTGCGCATGCAGACTGACGGCTTGATCACGCTGCCACCCTCACAGATGCCTCACCCGCGGCGCCGGGCGCAGTTCGACCCCACACCGGCCACCGATGCGCAAGGTGCGATCGACATGCCCGTGCATGCTCTGGATGCCTTGCGCCTGGAGGTGGTCGCCGGTGTCGGCGCGGCCTCCAGGCTGTGGAACGAATATGTGGCGCGTTACCACTACCTGGGCTACACGCCCATGTCGGGCAGCCAGATCCGTTACAACGTCTACGCTGGCGACCGGCTCGTTGCCTTGCTGAGCTTCGGCGCCAGCGCCTGGAAGCTGGCCGATCGCGAACGATTCATCGGCTGGAATCACGATCAGCGGCAGAACAACCTGCAGCGCGTCGTCAACAACACGCGTTTCCTGATCCTGCCGTGGGTGCAGTCCAAAGGGCTTGCCTCGAAGATCCTGGCCCTCGCCGCGCGTCGCCTGCCCAAAGACTGGCAGCAGCGCTACGGCTACTCGCCCGTGATGCTGGAGACCTTCGTCGAAAGCCCCAGGCACAAAGGCACCTGCTACAAGGCCGCCAACTGGGTCCTCGTGGGCAAAACAACCGGCCGCGGCAAGAAGAGCCTCTCGCACCAACAGGCGCTGCCCATCAAGGACATCTGGCTGTACCCGCTGCGTCCCGACTACGCAGCCATCCTGCGTCGGTAACGGCTGCCGACGTCATCACCGAATCTTTACCCGACTTCGACACTTCCGGAACGCAAGTTATTGATTGCATTGAAAGCAAGCTTCCAAACGCAGACTACAGGACAGGGGCAGGAAGGTCGGCCGGTATGGGAGTTGGCAGTGACAGGTCGGCGAACAGGGCCTTTTGTGCAGGCGTGATCTCGGTGAGTCCGGTGGCGGTTTCGCCGTCAGCGGATTGGACTGTCTGCTGGTGGATGGCGCGCAATTGCTCGAGCCAGCGGGTCGGCGAGCCCTCGCGCCCGGCGGCGCGCAGCCGCATGCGCATGACGCGGTGCAGGATCAGCGCGATGAAGCAGATCAGCGCATGGGCGCGGATGCGCCTGGGCAGGCGGTGGTAGACCGGGCCGATGGCGATGTCGGATTTGAGCACGCGGAAGCCGCGCTCGATGTCGGCCAGGCTCTTGTAGCGCTGCACCACCTCGTCGGCTGGCGCATCGGTGTTGGTCACCAGCAAGAGCTTGCCGTCGAGCAATTGCAGGTACTGCTTGCGCGCTTCGTCGATTTGAAAGCTGAACAGCTTGCCCTGAAGGTCGACTTTGACCACGTGGGCCATGTTGGCTTCTTTGACCGCGTGATAGAAACGCGCTGTCGCCCCCGAGTCTGATAGCGGCCGCCCGCGCCGGCGCTCTCCAGCGTCCTGCGCGTCGAGGGTTCCGCTCCACTGCTGGCCCAGCGCGATGAGTTCGGCAAGCTGCTCCTCGCGCTGCTGGCGGCGGCGCGCGGCACCCTCCGGGTCGTGCGCGACGACCAGGCGCTGCTGTTTCCACGGCAACTGCGCCGCCCAGGGTTTCGTGCTGTCCTGGGTCGCGGCCAACGTGCGCAGATCGTCGGCGAACTCGCCGTAGCGCGCAGCCGGCACGGCCAGGATGTACTGCACCTCGACGTCGCGCCCCTCGGTGCGCAATGCGTCCTGCAGCGCGCCGAGCTCCTTGAGGTTGTCCAGGCTGAGCAGTCCGCGATCGGCAATCAGCACCACGCGCTTGAGCGGGTAGCGCGCCAACAGTGCGCGAATCATGGGCAGCAGTGTCCTGGCCTCGGCCGTGTTGCCGGGGTGGACCTCGTGGGCGATGGGCAGCCCGTCGGCGGTCTGCACCAGCGAGAGCATGAATTGACGCTCCACCTTGCCCGACTTGCCCATGCCGTGCACGCGCACGTCGCCGGGCAGTTCGCTCTCGCCGGCAACGCTCACCGTCGTGAGGTCGTAGAACACCACCGACAGATCCTGATCGACCAGCGGGCGCAGCAGCATCGACAGCCTCTCGCCAAGGGCGCCGGCGTGCTCGTCGATCACGTCCATCGCCCGCAGCAGGTGCTGGTGCTGCGGCGCCTGCGAGAAGGCGAACTCCACCGGCAGGGCCACCGTGTCCAGCCAGCGCAGCACGCCGAGCTTGCTCTGCGCGTCGCTGAGGCGGTTCCACACCATGGCGCGCAGGCACCCCAGCACGTCGACCTCGGTCTTGGACCTGCGCCAGGCGCCGGCCAGCTCATCGAGTTCGAGCTGTTTCCACAGCTGCGCCAGCGCCCACACGTCGCCGGCCTGGCGGCTGGCCAGAAAGCGCAGCCCTTGCAGCGACGAAGCTGCAGGAGCGCGACCCTGGGCGCGCTGCAGTCCGGCGATGAGCTTGTCCACGTCGCCCCCGACGTCCAGACGACCCAGCGTGCACACCGTGCGCTGACGCGGCTGACCGGCGTCGTTGCGAAACGATTCCACGAGCTGGGCGTAGCGCCGACCGCCGGACTGGGTGATCTTGATGAACATGGCCGAAGTGTAGCTGGCGCGCTCCGCGAAATCAACTACACAACAGTTACAAACGTGCCACTACACGCAATCAACGAGAAACGGCCTCACGGTGCACTCAAGTCATTGATTCAACACGCCCCGGTCGGCGTGCAAGCGCCGCGCACAGACCAAAATCGGCCCGGAAGTGTTGAACTTGGGGGGCATTGACCAAAGTGCGCGTCTTGCGCCTCACCCAGCGTGACGCCGCCTGACCGCGCCCCTTACTTCCGGCCAGCGCTTTGCGATCCGGCTTCCTCCAGACCCTTGGCCGCCTGCGAAACCTTGGCGCTGGCTAGCGATTCCCCCTTACGCGGTGTGTACAGAACTTCGTACCTGCGAGTGTGTGCGCCCGTGCCGGGCGCACACAAAAAAAGCCGCCCGAAGGCGGCTTTTCAAACACTAGCTAAACCAGCTTGCTGCTGATCAGAACTGGTGACGGATGCCAAGGGCGAAGCCGCTGGAAGAGGCACCGCCAACCGTGCCGCTGCCGGCAATGGTCGCATCGCCCACGTACTGGTCGACGTTCGTATCGTTGTTGATACGCGCGTAGGACGTGTACAGGTTGGTGCGCTTGGACAGCGAGTAGGTGTACCCGATGGCGATCTGCTTGGCAGCCGAGTTCGCCAGGTTCTTGTTCTTGATCTGGCTGTAGGAGGCGAGGATCGCGCCAGGACCAACGGGAACGGTGGCGCCGAGCATCCACACCTGGTTGTCAGGACCTTGCACGGGTTGGTTCGTCGCATACTTCTCTTCCGCATACAGCCCGGAGATCTTGGCCACGCCGAAGTCATACGAACCGAACACCTGGGTCAGCTTGTTGGTGTCATAGCCGTCGGTGATGAGACTCCCTGCGCCAGGTGTCGCGTTGTGGTGCAGATAGCCAACGCCGGCGAAGATCGGACCGTTGCTGTACTTCAGGCTCAGGTTGTAACCTTGGCCGTTGGCGTTACCCGTCGATTGGCCACCGAAGGCATAGGCTGCCACGCCTTGCAAACCGGCGAAGCTCGGGGACACATAGGCCAGCACTTGCGACGCGCGGACGTAGGTCAGAGCACCGGTGTCGATGTTGGTGATGGAGCCCGTCAGGCCAGCACCGAACGGATCCACGGTGGCTGCGTTGGTGAAGTAATCGGTGTACACGCGGCCGGCGACCACTTCACCGAAGTTGCCCTTCAGGCCGACCATGCTCGTGCGCCCCATGAACGTGCTGCCGCTGGTGCAATAGCTGCCGAGGGCTTGGGCTTGTGCGCCTTGGGTCGGAGCAAAACCATGGTTGTAGACGTCGCTACCAGCGCCGTTACCGTTAGCACAAAAACCGGTTTCGACCTGGAAAATCGCGGACAAGCCGCCACCCAGGTCTTCGCTACCCTTCAGGCCGATGCGCGAGCCGGACTGGACGCCGGAGCCCAGACGATTGACGCTGGTGTTGTCATAGGTCAGATGCTCGACGCCGAGGTCGATGATGCCGTACAGCTGCACGTTGCTCTGGGCCATGGCAGCGCCGGTGAAGGCGCCGAACATCGCCAGCGAAAGAATGGTTTTTTTCATGTGAACATCTCCAGAAAATTGTTGGACAACCTGCCCGGGACTGCGGACTTGCGTTGCGAACTGCCAAACCGGCAGTCACGTTCGCCAACTCCTGGATAGGAGCTGGGTGTATTTCAGCAAAGAATCAAAAGCAGTGCAAAGCATGCGACCAAGAAAAGCCTCGATCGCCCCAAATTGTTGGTTCATTGCCACAAAGCCTTGCCCTACGGGTTACCCCTGACGACAGGCAAGCACCCAGACACCATGAAAAAGCCGCCCGAAGGCGGCTTGGTTCGAGCGACTGGCAAGCTTGCTCAGAACATGTGGCGAATGCCCAAGGCAAAGCCGCTGGAGCTCTGCCCGCCCAGGGTCCCTTGGTTCATGAAGCCGTTGTCGCCGACATATTGGTCGACTTTGCTGTCGTTACTGATGCGCGCATAGGACGTGTACACGTTGGTGCGCTTGGACAGCGGATACGTGTAGCCGAGGGCGTACTGCCGCGCCTGGGTATCGGCAACATTGCTGTCCTTGCGTTGCGTGTAGGACGCCAGCAAATGTCCGGGTCCGACGGGAACGGTCACGCCCAGCATCCAGACTTTCAAATCAGGTGCCTGGTTGGCGCCCGAGTAGATCAGGCCCTCGCCATACTTCTGCTCGGAATACAGGGCGGTGACAGTCGCAACGCCAAAGTCATACCCGCCATAAATCTGGGTGATTTTGTTCGTGAAACTGTCGCCACTGTCGACCGTCTGTGCTGAACCGAACTCCTTGGCGAGAAAGGTGTAGGGGTCATAGGTTTTCGCTGCGGTCTGGTTGTGGTGCAGATAGTCGAGGCCAGCCAGGATCGGGCCATTCTTGTAGTTGACGTTGAGCTCGTAGGCTTGTCCGTTGGAGTTACCCACGGACTGCGCGCCAAAGGCGTAAATCAGGCCGGCCGTCAGTCCAGAGAAATTCGGGGTGATGTAACCCACGGCCTGCGACAGACGCACGTAGGTGTAGCCTGCGGGATCGATGTTCTTGATCGCGCCAGTCATGCCGGTTCCAAACGGGTCAACCGTGACGAGGTTGTCATAGTTGAAACTGTAAAACCGGCCTGCCTCGAGCGTTCCGAAACCACCCTTGAGGCCGAGCACGCTCAGGCGTCCCATGAAGTTGCCACCGGAACAATAGCTGCCCCCAGCCTGGTATTGGGCGCCTTGGTCGACGCCGGTGTACACCAACGTCTTACTCGGAGCGGGGGACCCGACGTCGTTGCCGTTGGCGCAAAATCCCGTCTCAGCGGTAAAAAAGGCGCTCAAGCCGCCGCCAAGGTCTTCGGAGCCGCGCACACCGATGCGGTCGGTCGACTGCGCACCGCTGCTCAACCGGTTGACGCTGCTGTTGTCGTAGCTCAGGTGCTCGACGCCCATGTCAATGATGCCGTAAAGCTGGACATGGCTTTGCGCCATGGCTGCGCCTGTGAAGGCGCCGAACATCGCCAGCGAAAGAATGGTTTTTTTCACAAATGTCTCCCAGGATGAAGCCAATCGGGTTGCGTGCTGTGGAGGTCATGGGCTCACGACCAGTGGTGACCATAAGTGAGGACTTGTTCAAGCGCAAACACGCAAATACCGGAACGAGTATTCTGGCAAGGTAATCTGTTGCATGTCGGCGACGCCAATCGGCTGGAATTTGATGGCCCGCAATGTCTCGCGGTCAGCGCCGCCGGCGGCGCCGGATTTGCAGCCGCGCGCCTGATTGATTGCAACGCCCGTTGCGACCTTCTGGAAGGATTCCGTCATGGATGACACTCACCTCGAATCTTCGCTGCCGGACCGGCTCATCATTGCTGCCGACAACGCCCTGAAAACGCTCGCCGGCGGTTTGCATCCCTCGCGACCCACGCCGCAGACCCCACTTGCGGCCAGTGCCGTGCTATCGGATGCCGAGCGCACCTTGTCGGGCCAGCTGATGCGGATCAACCATGTCGGGGAGATTTGTGCGCAGGCGCTGTATCAAGGCCAGGCGCTCGCCACGCGTGACGCGAGCTTGCGCGCACATCTCCTGCAGGCGTCTCGCGAGGAGGGTGACCATTTGGCGTGGTGCGCGCAGCGTTTGCGCGACCTGCAGTCACGACCCAGCCTGCTCAATCCACTTTGGTACGCCGGAGCATTCGCACTGGGGCTGCTTGCCGGGCGCGCCGCGGGCGACAAAGTGAGCCTGGGGTTTGTTGTGGAGACCGAAAACCAAGTCGAGCAGCACTTGGCTGGGCATCTCCAGAGCCTTCCGCAAGCTGACGTCGAGTCACGCGCCGTGGTCGAGCGCATGAAGGACGATGAAGTCGCCCACGCCCAGGCGGCGCAAAAACTGGGGGCGACCACCTTGCCACCCCCGGTGCGGTGGGCGATGCGCGCTGCAGCCAAAGTCATGACGACGACAGCGCGATGGATGTAGGGCGCTTGCGAGGAGCCGTCAAACCTCAACAATGTCGACGCTGTGCGTGATGGCGGCAGTCGCGGCCAGCATCGCGGTTGCTGAACAGTATTTTTCTTCCGACAGCTGCACGGCACGCTCGACGGCGTCGGGCTGGAGCCCCTTGCCGCTCACGGTGAAATGCAAGTGGATGCGGGTGAAGACCTTGGGGTCGGTCGCGGCACGCTCAGCCTCAAGCTTGACGCTGCATCCACGCACATCCTGCCGTCCCTTTTTCAGGATGAAGACCACGTCGTAGGCGGTGCAACCACCGGCGCCTGCGAGGACCGTTTCCATGGGCCGAGGCGCACGGTTATGGCCACCAGGGTCACCCGAGCGCGCGGCTGGCGCGCCGTCCATGGCAAGGGTGTGTCCACTGCCGGTTGTCGCGACGAAAGCCATGCCGTCGCTTCCCATCCACTGCACTGTGCATTCCATGATGAATCGAGACTCCCTACGCGTTGGTGGTGTACAGCGCGGAGCATGTTGTTGCAACGCAACACGATCCCTCGCACGGGTTTGGCAACCTGATTGGAAGCTGGAGAGGATCAAGCAAAGAATCCCACCTGATCATCTCTAACTCTTTGTTCTCCATATGCTTTTTATATAAGTCTATACTGATTCTCTGAAATACCTGAGTTTGCCGCAGGGTTTTGCATCGCAACAGGAAGATCGCTTATGATTTGCTCACGTTGATTGTTGTTGATCAACACCCCTTGTCTCCTCCACCCTCCTCCTTAGGTGGATTCCAACCCAGGCGCCGAGCCTGGGTTTTTTTTGCGCGCGACGAAACCCCAGGGCCGTCGCCCCACGGCTTTCTAGAATGGTGGCTTTCGTTCCGTCCCCAGGCCGTCCGTGACCAAGAAGGATACTGATTATCTGCGGCGCATCCTCACCGCGCGCGTGTATGACGTGGCGCATGAAACGCCGCTCGAGCCTGCTCGCGTCCTGAGTCGGCGACTGCACAACAAGGTTCTTTTCAAGCGCGAGGACCAGCAGCCTGTGTTCAGTTTCAAGCTGCGCGGCGCTTACAACAAGATGTCGCACTTGAGCGAGGACGAGCGCAAGCGCGGAGTGATTTGCGCCTCGGCAGGCAACCATGCGCAAGGCGTGGCCCTGTCGGCCCACAAGCTCGGTTGCCGCGCGGTGATCGTGATGCCCTCGACCACGCCCAAGGTGAAAATCGACGCGGTACGGGCCTTCGGCGGCGCGAATGTGGACATTGTGCTGGAAGGCGAGAGTTACAGCGATGCCTATGCGCATGCGCTGACCGTGCAGGACGAACAGGGCCTGACCTTCGTGCACCCGTTTGATGACCCCGATGTGATCGCGGGGCAGGGCACCATCGCCATGGAAATCCTGCGCCAGCACCAGGGGCCGATCCATGCGGTGTTCTGCGCCATCGGCGGCGGCGGACTGGTCTCAGGCGTGGCAGCCTACATCAAGGCGGTGCGCCCGGAAATCCAAGTGATTGGCGTGCAAACGACAGACTCCGACGCCATGCTCCAAAGCGTGCGCGCAGGCAAGCGCGTGGAACTGTCCGACGTCGGCCTGTTCGCCGACGGCACTGCCGTGAAGCGTGTGGGCGTGGAAACCTTTCGCCTTACGCGCGAGTTGGTGGACGATTTTGTCGTGGTCAACACCGACGAGGTGTGCGCGGCGCTGAAAGATGTATTCGAGGATACGCGCAGCGTGCTGGAGCCCTCGGGCGCCATGTCGGTGGCGGCGGTGAAGCAGTACGTGGCTACGCACAAGCTCAAGGGCGAAACGCTGGTCGCCATCACCTGCGGCGCGAACATGAATTTTGATCGGCTCCGCTTCGTGGCCGAGCGCGCTGAAGTGGGCGAAGCGCGCGAGGCGCTCTTTGCGGTCAACATCCCCGAGCAACCGGGCAGCTTCCGCAAGCTCTGCGCGCTGCTGGGCAATCGTGCCGTCACCGAATTCAATTACCGCATGGGCGACCCCGAGCAGGCTCATGTCTTTGCCGGCATCGGTGTCGGCGGTCGGGACGATGCGCGGCGCATGGCCCAGACGCTCGAACGCGCCGGCTACGCCACGCTGGACCTGACCGACGACGAACTCGCCAAGCAGCACGTGCGGCATCTGGTGGGTGGGCATGCCCCGCGAGACAGCAGCGGGCAGACCCTTGCCGTCAACGAGCGCCTGTTTCGGTTTGACTTTCCGGAACGCCCGGGTGCCCTCATGCGCTTTCTGGAGCACCTCAAACCGGACTGGAATATCAGCCTCTTTCACTACCGCAACCAGGGCGGGGATGCCGGGCGCGTTCTGGTCGGCATTCAGGTGCGCCCAGCCGATCACAAGCGCTTCAGCCAATTTCTCGGCACCCTGGGCTATGCCTACGTTGAGGAAACCGACAACCCGGTGGTCCAGCTCTTTCTTTAGGCTGCGCAGCGTTCCCCGTCAGGGCTGCGGTCGCGGCGTGAACCCCGGCGCCAAGTTGGGCAAAAAACTCGCGCCGGCGCGCCCTGGCGCCGGCGCAGTTTGAGGCTGGGCAAATGCTGCTGGCCCTGCCAAGGTGGGCGTGCTTGGAGCGCCTGGATTCGGCTGCACCTTGAGTTCGATGCGCGCGCCGTCCTGCTGCAGGACAGCCTGACCATACGCCGTTGAGTCGAGCCGCACCCCTTGGGCCACCTCTGCACCCACGGCAACGGCACGTGGAGGCTTGCCGTCGACCCCGATGAGCGCGGCGCCGGCCTGCGAGCCGCCGCCAATGACACCCCACAGACGGAACCGCGCCGGGGCTGCAGCCGCCTTTTCGTGGCCTGACGCCGCAGCGCCGAACAGCCGCGGCGCCGCGGCGGCTAGCGTGTCCGCGTCAAGACGGCCCACTTCTCGGGCGTCCGCCGGCACCGGCAGCGGGCGTGCGAGCAGACGCAGCCCCCAATAGCCGATGCTTGCTGCGGCGGCAAACGCCAGCAGCAAACTCACAAACCAAGCCAGGCGCAAGGAGGCTGCCGAAGGCGCGTCCGAAGACGGGCCGCCCGCTGCAGACGCGGGGGAGAAAGAGGATAGGAGCGCAACCATAACGCTCGTATTATGGCCGCCTCACGCGAACAGGTCCTCGCGCGCACCGCACCGGCTCCGATCCCGATGACTCGCGAGGATTTGGAATCTGGCCCAACCGAGTGGCCACCCACGGACGCCCAAGCATGACCCAAGCCCCACTATTCCTCTCCGCCCAGCCCCAGCCCACAAAGCGCCGCGCGCGCGGCTTCACGTTGATCGAGCTGATGGTCGTGTTGGTCATCATGGGCGTCCTGGCTGCGCTCATCGTGCCCAACATCCTCGGCCGCACCGATGAGGCGCGTGAAACCGCAGCCCGGACGGATATCGCCACAATCATGCAAGCCATCAAACTGTACAAGCTCGATAACGGGATGTACCCCACGCAGGAGCAGGGTCTTCAAGCGCTCGTGGTCAAGCCCGCTGCGCCGCCCATCCCGACCAACTGGAAACCCTACCTCGAAAAGCTACCGACCGATCCCTGGGGCCGCCCGTACCAGTACCTCAACCCGGGCGTGAAGGGCCCGGTGGACGTGTTCAGCTACGGCGCCGACGGCAAGCCCGGAGGTGAAGGTGCCAATGCCGACATCGGCAGCTGGCAATAGCGCTGGGCCAGCACGGCGCGGCCCGCGTGGCTTCACGCTGGTCGAGTTGTTAGTCACGCTCCTGGTGATGGCCCTGCTCACCGGGCTTGCCGCGCTGGCTCTGCCGCAAAGCGGGCAGGAAAGCATGCAACGCGAAGCTGAGCGTCTGGCCGCGCTGCTGGATGCAGCGCGCGAGCAAGCCGCCGACCGCGGCGAACCCCTGGCTTGGGCACCGGGCTCGGACGGCTACACCTTCCTGCAGCCATCCCCAAGGGGGTGGATTCCGCTGGACAATCCACCCCTTGCAGCGCGCGCCTGGCAGTGGCTGGACGCGCGCGAAACCGTGCCCCCCACCTATCTGCCTCGGTCCAACACACCGACCGTGCAAGCCGGCGACGTGACCGTGCAAGCCAGTGGCGGGACGGCGGGGTTGGGCGCATCCCCGGGCTGGTTGGTCTTCGGCACCGAGCCCGTATCAGCGCCGATGGCGGTGACCTTGCACGGGGATGGCCGCGTCATCACCATCGCCAGCGACGGTCTGGCGCCCTTTGCCGTGCAAAGCGCGCGCTGAAGCCATCATGCGCACCCGCCGCCACGCCACGGGCTTCACGCTGCTGGAGGTGCTCGTGGCATTGGCCGTGGTGGCCATTGCCCTGCTGGCGGCCATGCGTGCCTCGGGTGGCCTGCAGGACAACGCCCAGCGCTACCACCAGGCAGTGCTTGCGCAGCAATGCGCCGAGAACTTTCTCGTCGAACAGCGCCTGACCCGCAACTTTCTTCCGGTGGGCCAAAGCACATCCACGTGCACCGAGGCCGGCACCAGCTTCACGCTCGACGTGGACGTGCAGCCGACGCCCAACCCGAACTTCCGCCGTGTCGACGTCCAGGTGCAGCAGGCCTCGGGCTGGACAGCGTGGAACGTGGTGACCATCATCGGGAATCTGTGATGCACCGCCCTCCACGCTCCGCCGGCTTCACGCTCATCGAGTTGCTTGTGGCAGCGCTCATCCTGGCCGTGATGGCGGGCCTTGGCTGGCGCGGCCTGAACAGCGTGGCCCAGGGTCGCGACGCGGCCAGTGTGCGCATGCACGCCGCCGAGCAGCTGTCGCTGGCCATGCGCCAACTCGCCGATGACCTGAACGCCGCCAGCGACGAGGGAGCGGGTCTACCCGCGGTGAGCCTGGGCGGCAATGGCGACCTGCTGATCGTGCGCCGCGCGCCGCAAGCGCTCGGCGCTGATGTGCGCGCGTGGCCGGGCGCGCAGACTCCATCGGACGCGGGATTGTTAGAAGTGGCGCGCTGGGGGCTGCGCGACGGCAGCTGGATGCGCTGGGCGAGCGCCCCTACAGCCTTGCGCGGCATGCTGCTTGGCGCGATGCAAAGCCCACAGGGCCAGCCGCTCGCCGCGCTGACCGACATCACCGACGTGCGCATTCTGGTGTACCGCTATGCCGGGCTGGGCCTTCTGGCGCAGACCGGCGCGTGGGTGAACCCCTACACGGCATCGAACGCCACGGGCAACAGTCCTCAGGCCATCGCACTACGCACCCCGGCAGCGCTGCGCCTCACGCTGCAAAGCGCCGCGCCGGACCTGCAGGGCATGATCATGCGCGAATTCCTGCTGGAAAACCGACAGTGACGATGCCGCGCAGCCGATCCGGGGGCGCCGCGCTGATCACCGCGCTGCTGATCGCCGCGCTGGCCGCCGTGATGGTGTCGGGCATGCTCTGGCATCAGTGGGGGGCGATCAGCCGCGAGCAGACCGCCAAGGAGGCGACGCAGGCGCGCTGGATCCTGCGCGGCGCGGTCGACTGGGCTCGGCTCATCCTTCGCGAGGATGCGCGCAATTCCAGCGTGGATGACCTGAGCGAACCCTGGGCCGTGCCGCTGGCCGAGTCGCGCCTGTCGACGTTCCTCGCCGCGCGCGGGCAAAGCGCTGGCAGCTTGCCCGATGCATGGCTGGAAGGTCATATCACGGATGCCCAGAGCCGTTTCAACCTGGCCAACCTTGCTCCCGCAGGTCGTCCCGACCCGGTGGCCGCAGCCATCTTCGCACGGCTCTGCGCAACGCTGGGTGTCGGTGACGGGCCGCTCAATGCAATCGCCTCCGGCATCGCCTCCAGCGCCTCGATCGCGCAATCGGCCGCGCTCACACCAACCCCGGCCGCGGCGGCCTCGCTGCCTTCGGCACAAACTGATGGGTCCGGCTCGACACTGCCGCTGCGCGATTTGCAGGACGTCGCGCGCTTGTCCCCCGAGGTGGCGGCCGCCCTGCCCCAGCTCGCCCCTTATGTCACGCTGCTGCCCCAGCCCACGCCCGTGAACGCCAACACGGCCAGTGCCACGGTCCTCGCTGCCGTGCTCGATCTCTCGGCTGATGCGGCCGCGCGCCTGGTGCAGGTGCGCAAACGGGCGTACTTTCGCAGCACCGCGGACATCACCACCGCCCTGGGCAAGCAGCCGGCGCCCACCATCAACCCCCTGCAAGTCGGCGTCAGCAGCAGCTTTTTTGACGCCACTGCAGCGGTGCGCATCGGCCAGTTTGCCTATGCCGAGCGTGCCTTGATCCAGCGTGTGGGCCTCCTCACCCAGGTGTTGCGCTTGCAGCGCGTGCCGCCTTGGCTTGCGCAGTCGCCGGCAGCGACCCCCTGACGGGAGCACGAACGCAGCACCCCGTCCCTACAATCCCCACGCATGAGTACCCTCGTCATCCGCCTTGCCCCCGGCAGCATGCACACTGCGCTGGACTATGTCCTGGTCGACGCCAGGGGACAGGCGACGGACAGCGGCCAGGCGCAGCCTGCGCTGCTTCCACGCGCGCAACGCGTGGTCGGGGTGTGGCCCGCCGAGCAGCTCACACTGCTGGCCTTGCAGTTGCCCGCCGTGCCGCCCGCCCGCCTGCGCGCAGCTCTGGCCGGCGCGCTTGAGGATCGATTGCTCGCAGACCCTGCAGCACAACATCTGGCCGCAGGCCCACGCGAAGCCGATGGCAGCGTGCGATTGGCTTGCGCGTGCTCACGTGAACCGCTGGCTGCCGCCATCCACAGCTTGGCCCAGGCTGGGCGCGAACCCGCGGCACTCGTGCCCGAACCCGCCTTGCTTGCCCCCGGCGAGGCTTGGCTGCAGGCGGCGCCCGAGGGGATGCGGCTGCTGTGGCGCGATGTCGAGGGGGAGGCCGCCTGGATGCATCTTCCGAGAGACGCTGCGCAGCCAGCACTCCTGCCTTCCCCCACCCGGGTGCTGGCCGAGCCCGCGCTCCAGGAGACTGTCACGCGCTGGTTTGGATCCGGTGTCGACACGGTGGCGCTGACACCGGCACAAGGGCTCGCGCGCGCTGCGGAGTCGGCGTGGAACCTGCGCCAGTTCGACCTGGCGCCACAGGCGGCGATGCAACGCGGCGCTGCCGGCTTGGCGCGCCAACTCGCAACGCCGGCGTGGCGCCGCGCCGGCCTTGTCGCCGCGGCTCTGGCACTCGTGCAGATCGTCGGGCTCAATCTCTACGCCATGAAACTGCGCCACGAGCGCAGCGCACTCCAAAGCCAAGTCCAGACCGTGGTCAGCCAAGCGCTGCCGGGGGCCCCGGCCATTCTGGATGCCCGCCTGCAAATGCAGCGCGCCCTGGACACGGCGCGATTGCGTGCCGGCAAGCCCGCCAGCACCAGCATCGAGGTCCTGATGGGCGCCGCCGCTCAAGTGCTGCCGTCCGATGCCTCCATCGGAAAGCTGGAGTACACCCCCGGCCAGCTCAAGCTCGCGGTGGCCCCGACTCTGGCCTCGGCCGCTCAGGCTCGTTGCGCAGTGCTCGGTCTGACGTGCAAGGCGGATGGCGGGATGCTCACCATTGGAGCGCCGGGCTGATGGCCAGCATCCCGAAGGCCCGAAACCTGCCTGGTGTCGCCGCAGCCTGGCGATCACGCTGGAGCGCCGTTTCGGCGCGCGAGCGGCGCCTGGTGCTCATCGCCGCAGCCGTGGTGGGTCTGGCCGTTTTGTGGCTGGCGCTGCTGCGCCCGGCCCTGCGCACCTTGGGAACAGCGCCTGGCGAGATCGCGCAACTGCAAACCACGCTGCGCGAAGCCCAGGCACAGGCGCAGGACCTCGCTACCCTGGCTGCGGCTCCGGCCGTCGCGGCCAAGGCCGGTGACCTGCGCCGCGCCGTGAGCGACTGGGTGCACGAGCATGACCCACAAGCTCAGGCGCAGATCACCGTGTTGCCGGGAAGCGTCACGCTGGATGTCAAGAGCATGAAACCGCAGACCGTGCTCGCGCTCGCGCAGGCCGCGCGCCGCGACTGGGGCGCAACCCTTGCGCAGGCGCAGCTTGTTCGCGGCGCGGATGGACTGATGGCGGGGCGTGTGCAGCTCTCCCAACAGCAAAGCGCAGGCAGCTCCTGATGCACCCCCGCAGACGTTGCCGGCCGTTGTGGGCAGGCCGCGCATCACCATGAGCCGCCACCCGCGTCGCCTTCCCCCGCATCGCGCTGGCCGCTATGGCTGAGCGCCCTGGCGGGCATGTTGTGGGCGCTTGTGGCCTTTGCTCCGGCGAGCTGGCTGGCCGGAGCTGCGGCAGCCGTGACGCAACAGCGTGTGCTGCTCGCCGATGCGCACGGCACCTGGCGCGACGGTTCGGCTCAATTCGTTCTGTCCGGGGGCTCGCAAAGTCGCGACGCCACGCTGGCTCCCGGACGGCTGTATTGGCACATCGCCCTTTCCGGCATCTGGCACGGGGCGCTGGGCGTTACCCTGGATTGGCCCGATTTGGCCGCAAAGCCGCTGGTGCTTTCGGCTCAGGCCAACATCGCAGGCTGGACCGTTCGGCAGCGCGATCCCGCGAACTGGCAGACGCAATTTCCAGCGGCTGTGCTCCAAGGCTTGGGCACTCCGTGGAATACGCTGGCCCTGCAAGGGCGTGTCGGTTTGGCCCTGCAACAGACCCGTCTGGAATCGTCTGCGGGCCGCCTGCGTCTGGATGGGCGTGTGCAGGTGGACGCTGCCGACATGACATCGCGCCTGAGCACTGTGGCCCCCTTGGGCACCTACCGTCTGCTGGTCGATGGTGACGGTGCGAACGCCAAAATTGCGCTGTCCACGCTCGCTGGCCCCTTGCTTCTGATGGGCACGGGGGTGTGGAATGGGCGACAGTTGCGGTTCGCCGGCTCGGCCCAGGCCGCCCCCGGTCAGGAACAGTCCTTGGCCAACCTGCTGAGCTTGCTGGGGCAGCGCGAAGGCGACAAGGTGCGCATTGCGTTGTAATCTGGAAGCCTTTTCCTTTTGCCGCCCCGAATCCACCACGCTTGGCCCTTCACCGACGCCTTTGCATCAAGCCCGAACCCAGCCTTGACTGCTCCCCGGCCTGAAGGCCGAAGATTCCCACTTCACAGAGCCCTGCCCATGCCGCTTTACAGCAACACAGGACTGACAGTCTCTCCATGGGCTGCTACCGCAAGTCCTGCGGCCAATACATTGCGCGCTGCGTTCACGTCGCGATCGTGGCGCGTGCCGCACTCCGGGCACGTCCATTCGCGCACGCTGAGCGGCATCCTGCCTTGCACATGGCCGCAGGCCGAGCAGGTCTTGCTGCTCGGGTACCAGCGGTCAATGCCAATCAGCGTGCGCCCATTCCACTGCGCCTTGTACTCAAGCTGCCTGACGAACTCTGACCAGCCTGCATCGCTGATCGACTTCGCCAAGCAGTGGTTGCGCTGCATGTTCGACACGGACAGCGTCTCGACGGCGATCACTTGGTTTTCGCTGATCAGTCGGGTCGAGAGCTTGTGCAGGAAGTCCCTGCGCGCGTCCGTGATGTGCGCATGCAGCGCAGCAACTTTCAACTTCAACTTCGCCCGGTTCTTCGAGCCGAGCTTGGCTCGCGCCAGCCGGCGCTGGCGCACGGCCAGTCGCGCTTCGCAGCGGCGAAAGGCCTTGGGGGATGCGACCTTCTCGCCACTGGAGAGGATCGCGAAGTGGGTGAGCCCCAGGTCGATGCCGACTTGGCCGGATGCGGCCTTCCTGGACGTGACCACGTCGTCGCACAGCATCGAGGCGAAGTACCGACCGGCCGCATCCCTGGAGATGGTCACGGTCGTGAGCTTGGCCGCCTGTGGCAAGGTGCGCGACCAGCGGATGTCCAGCGGCGCGTCCATCTTCGCCAGACGCAACTCGCGCCGGCCCGCGTCCCATCGGAATGCGCTGGTGGTGTACTCGGCCGCCTGCGGCCCGTCCTTGCGCTTGAAGGACGGGTACCGGGCTCGCTTGGCGAAGAAGTTCGAGAACGCGGTGTTCAGGTGCCGCAGCGCCTGCTGCACGGGCACGCTGCTGACTTCGTTCAGCCACGCATGCTCGGGCGTCTTTTTCAGCGCAGTCAGCGCGGCGGAGGTTTCGTGGTAGCCCACGCGCTCCTGGCGCTGCATCCAGGCGTCGCTGCGCAGTCGCAACATGTGGTTGTAAGCGAAGCGTGCGCACCCGAAGGTTCGAGCCAGTGCGTCAACTTGCTCGGGCGTCGGGTAGAAGCGAAAGCGATAGGCGCGCTTGACCTGCATGCTTCACATGCTATGCGTATTCCGTGTAAATTGTCAACACAGCACCGATCTTCGATCGGCGCTCCTTTCCTCCCCGCCCTAAACGGCGGGGTTTCTCGGAGCAACGGATGAGCACGAAGCGTGTACCACTCGACTCGAAGCCGAAACGCCTCCCCGGCCGCGCTCTCCCAGCGCTGCTGCTGGCCCTGGCCGGGTTATTGCCCCCGCCCGCCTGGGCCACGCCGCCCCGATCGCAGCGGGAGGCGAGCAGCCAGAAGCCAATGACCATCAATCTGGTGAACGCCGAGATCGCCAGCGCCGTGCAAGCGGTGGCTGCCGCGACCGGCCGCAATTTCATTGTCGATCCGCGCGTGAAGGGGCAGATCACACTGCAGTTCGAAAAACCGGTGTCCCCGCAGCATGTGTATCTCGCGTTGCTGACACAGTTGCGTCTGGCTGGCTACGCGGTCGTGGAGCACGAGGGTGTGTTCAAGGTCGTGCCCGAAGCCGATGCGCGCCTGCAGACCACGCCGGTGGGCGTGGGTAACACTTTGGGAGCCATTCCCGGGCGGGGCGACCAGGTGGTGACGCAAATCTTTCAGCTGCGCAACCAGGGGGCCAACAATCTGCTGCCCGTGCTGCGACCGCTGATCTCGCCCAACAACACCATCAATGTGGATCCTGGCAGCAATGCGCTGGTCATCACCGATTATGCGGACAACATGAAACGTCTGGCGCGCATCATTGCGGGCCTGGACGTACCCACGGGCAGTGAGGTGGACGTCGTGCCGTTGCGCTACGCGGTGGCCTCGGAGCTGGCGCCCACGCTGCAAAAGCTCATTGACATGCAGGCCGGCTCGACCCCAGGCGCGCCGGGTGCACCGGCTGCCGTCACGAGTGCCAACGGCATGCGCGCGGTGGTGCTGCCGGAGAGCAGCAGCAATGCGCTCATCATCCGCGCGGCCAATGGTGCGCAACTCATGCAGATCGAGCAGATGGTCAAGAAGCTCGATCGGCCGGATGACACGGACAACATTCATGTCGTCTACCTGCATAACGCCAATGCCGCCGACCTGGCGCGCACCTTGCGCGGCGTGCTGGCTGCAACTGGCGGCAGCCTGGGCTCCACGAGCGGGGGACGAAGCGGCCGCAGCACCCAACAAACGATCGGCCAAAGCAGCGCGCCCTCGACCCAGCAGGGCATGAGCAGCGGCAGCAGTGCCACCAGCCCCGGGCTGGGACAGACGCCGGAGTTCGCGCAATTGCAGGGTAGCGAGACCGTCACGCTTCCCGAGGGGGGTCGGTGCACGCCGACACGGCCCTGAATGCGCTCATCATCAATGCACCGCAGCCCGTGTACCAACAGCTGCGCGGCGTCATCCAGCAGCTCGACGTGCGCCGGGCCCAGGTGTACGTCGAGGCCCTCATTGCCGAGGTGGACGCCAACAAGGCCGCGCAACTGGGCATTCAGTGGCAAGCCATCGCGGGAAGCGCAGGCAATCAGAATGCCATCTATGGGGGCAGCAATTTCGGCACCGGCGGCTCCAACATCATCAACCTGCAAGCAGGCATCTCCGCAGGGGGGACGGCTGCCGGCACGGCCATTGCCAATGGGACCCTTGCCATCCCCAACGGCCTGAACATCGGCGTACTGCACAACGTGGCGGGCTTGGCCACGCTGGGACTGCTGGCCAATTTCCTGCAAACCCACGATGGCGCCAACATCCTGTCGGCTCCGAACCTGATGACCCTCGACAACGAGGACGCCAAGATCGTCGTGGGCCAGAACGTGCCGTTCATCACAGGCCAATACGCGCAGACGGGATCCACCGCCACGGTCACGCCCTTTCAAACCGTCGAGCGCAAGGACGTGGGGCTGACGCTGAAGGTGCGCCCCCAGATCACGGCCGGCGACACGATCAAGATGGATGTTTACCAGGAAGTGTCGAGTATCGCCAGCACCAGCAATTCGGCGGGGATCATCACCAACAAACGATCGATCCAGACCGCAGTGCTGGTCAACGATGGCCAGACGATCGTGCTTGGCGGCCTCATGCAAGACAATGTCAGCGAGAACAACAGCAAGATTCCTGGCTTGGGTGACATTCCGGGCCTGGGTGCGCTGTTTCGGTCCAACTCGCGGCAAATGCAGAAGACCGACCTGATGGTCTTCCTGCGGCCCATCATCGTGCGCACGGAAGGCGAAGGCAACACCATCAGCCAGCGCCGCTACGACAACATGCAAAATCTGCAGACGCAGAGCCAGTTGCCGTGGCAGCTGGGCATGCCCGACCTGCCTGGGCCCATCCTGCCCGAAATCACCCCGCTTCCAGGGGCAAGCACGACGCCGGCGGCCGCCGGCCCGATGGCCAACCAATCCCCTGCGGTCTTCCAGCCCGCGACCAGCCAGGCCCCTGCCCAGGGCGAAAATGTGCTGCGATCGGTGCAGGCCAGCACGCGTGCTGGCCTGCTCACCGTGCAACTCGACTTCGCGCAACCCCTGGCGGCGGCGCCAGCCGGCTTCACCATCGACCAGCCTGCGAGCATCGTGCTGGACTTTCCCGGTGTGGTCTCCGGCCTGGGCCGCAATGCAGTCAGCCTTGAACAAGGCGACTTGCGCTCGGCCAAGGTCGTGGAAGCGCAGGGCCGCTCACGCGTGATCCTCAATCTGCGCAGTCCGGCTCCCTACACCACAAGCATCGAAGGCACGCACCTTCTGGTGGAAGTGGGCAAGCCGAACACGCCACCGTCCGGCGCGAATCCTGGCACGGCCACGCCGCCACAGAACTGAGGGGTCAAAGGGGTGTCTTCGCGTTATCCACTGCCTTATGCGTTTTGCCGGGATCAGTCGCTGCTCGCCGAGCAGGACGGCTCCCGGCTCAAGCTCTGGGTGAGTGAGGCCACGCGCGCCGCAGGTCTGGCTGAGGTGCAGCGCGCGCATGCGGTCCAGGCGCTAGAGCGCATCACGGCCACGGAACTCCAGCAGCGCATCGGCGCTGCCTACGCGGCGCGCGATGGCAGCGCTGCCGAGGTGGTCAGCGAGGTCGAAGGCGATGTTGATCTGTCGCGCCTGATGCAGGATCTGCCCGCGGTGGAGGATCTGTTGGAGACCGCGGATGACGCGCCCATCATCCGCATGCTCAACGTGCTGTTCACCCAGGCCGCGCGTGATGGCGCCAGCGACATCCACATTGAGCCCTACGAGCAGAGTTCGGTGGTGCGCTTCCGCGTGGACGGCACCTTGCGTGACGTCGTGCGCCCGAACAAGGCGCTGCACGGTGCGCTCATCTCGCGCGTGAAGATTCTGGCCCAGCTCGACATCGCCGAAAAGCGCATGCCACAGGATGGGCGCATTTCCTTGCGCATCGGTGGACGTGCACTGGATGTGCGCGTGTCCACTTTGCCGTGCGCGCACGGCGAACGCGCAGTCATGCGGCTTCTGGACAAGTCGGCGGCGAAGCTCGATCTGCGCGTGGTGGGGATGGCTGAAGACATGCTGAGTCAGTTTGATGGGCTGGTGCGCCACCCGCACGGCCTGCTTCTGGTGACCGGACCCACCGGGAGCGGCAAGACCACCACACTGTATTCGACGCTCGCGCGCCTGGACGCTGCAACCACCAACATCATGACGGTGGAAGACCCCATTGAGTACGACCTGCCCGGCATCGGCCAGACGCAGGTCAATCCCCGCATCGACCTGACCTTCGCACGCGCCCTTCGCGCGATCTTGCGCCAGGACCCTGATGTGGTGATGATTGGCGAAATCCGCGATTTCGAGACCGCGCAGATCGCCATCCAGGCCTCGCTCACCGGCCACCTGGTGCTGGCCACGCTGCATACCAACGATTCGCCCTCAGCGGTCACGCGCCTCATCGACATGGGCGTGGAGCCCTTCCTGCTGGCGTCATCCCTCCTGGGCGTACTGGCCCAGCGCCTCGTGCGCCGGCTCTGCCCCGCCTGCAAGCGCCCCGCGGCCGATGGCAAGGCCTACGAGCCTGTGGGATGCGACGCGTGCAACCACTCGGGCTATACGGGGCGCACCGGCGTGTTCGAACTTCTGGTGGCCAACGACGCCATCCGCGCGGCAGTGCACGAACGCGCCAGCGAAGCCGAGCTGCGAAGACTGGCCGGTCTGACCGGCATGCGCACGATGCGCGACGATGGCATGCGCTGGGTGCAGGCGGGCGAAACCTCCTTGGCCGAATTGATGCGGGTGACACGAGAGTGATGCACCTGCCTTCCCGGCCTGCTGACCCCCGGTACGGTTGATCGCCCATGCCTGCGTACCGGTTCATCGCCCTGGATGCCACTGCGGTCGAGCAGCGTGGGGTGCTCGAAGCCGACAGCGCGCGCGGCGCACGCGGCATGCTTCGCGCACGCGGTCTGATCCCCATTGAAGTCGATGCGATCATCCCGGAGGCGGCGTCGAGTCAGGTTCGGCGCTTCAAGCGGCGGCTGCTCGCCCCCCAGGAGCTGGCACTGTTCACGCGCCAGCTCGCCGGGCTTCTGGTATCCGGGCTGCCTCTGGAGCGCGCCCTGGCCGCGCTTGCCGAAGACGCCGACCGCGCCGAAGTCGGCCACATGATGTCGGCCATCAAGAGCGAAGTCGCTGGCGGGCATAGCCTGGCCATGGCGCTGTCGCAACATCCGCGCGAGTTTTCGCCGATCTACCGCGCGCTCATCGCGGCGGGGGAAGACAGCGGGAACCTCGGCACCGTGCTGGCCAGCCTGGCCGATTATCTGGAAAGCAGCCAGGCGCTGCGTGGCAAGCTCATTCAGGCCATGGCCTACCCGGCGATCGTGGTGGTGGTGGCCATCACGGTGGTCGTGCTGCTCCTGACGTATGTCGTCCCTCAGGTGGTGGGCGTCTTTCAGGGTGCGCACCAGAAACTTCCCATCCTCACCCGCGGCCTCATCGCCGTCAGCGATTTCCTGCGGCACTGGGGCTGGGGCATTGTGGTGCTTCTGGTGGCCGGTGGCGTGCTGGCGCAGCAAGCGCTCAAGTTGCCGGGCCCGCGCGCGGCACTCGACGGTTTTCTTTTGCGCAGTCCGCTGCTGGGGCGGCTGGTGCGCGGGCTGAACACGGCGCGCTTTGCCTCGACCCTGGCCATCCTCACAGCCGCCGGCGTCCCGATCCTGCGCGCCCTGCAGGCCGCGATCGACACCCTGTCGAACACTGTGCTGAAGGCCGACGCCCAAGAGGCGCTGGCACTGGTCCGCGAAGGGTCCACGCTGTCAGCCGCACTGGCCCTGCACAAGCGCTTCCCGCCAGTGCTCATCACGTTCATCCGCCTGGGTGAACAGACGGGCACGCTGCCACAAATGCTCGACCGCGCGGCCGAGCAGCACGGCCAGGAGGTGCAGCGCCGCGCCTTTACCCTGGTGACCATCCTCGAGCCCCTGCTCATCCTGGGCATGGGTGTGCTCGTGCTTGTCATCGTGATGGCGGTGATGCTGCCCATTATCCAGCTCAACAACCTGGTGAAGTGATCCATGAGCGCCAAGATTTCCGACAGACTGGTCGTGGCCATTTCTTCGCGTGCCCTGTTCGATTTTGAGGAAGAAAACCGCATCTTCGAGAATGCTGACGACGCGGCGTACATGCAACTGCAACTCGACCGGCTGGCCGAGCCTGCGCAGCCGGGCGTTGCGTTCCAGCTGGTGCGCAAGCTCCTGGCGTTCAATACCGAAGGCGGCGAGCGCGACCGCGTGGACGTTGTGCTGCTTTCGCGCAATGACCCGGTTTCGGGGCTGCGCGTGTTCCGCTCGGCACAGCACCACGCCACGCCCATCGAGCGCGGCGTGTTCACCCGGGGACGCCCACCCTATCACTACCTGCGCGCCCTGCAGGCCAATCTCTTTCTGTCGACCAATCCGGATGACGTACGGGCGGCGCTTGCAGCAGGGTTCGCCGCAGCGCAGGTGTATCCGCAGTCCGCGCACGCCTCGAAGGCTCATCCCATGGAAGTGCGCATCGCCTTCGATGGGGATGCCGTGCTGTTTTCCGATGAGGCCGAACGCGTGTATCAGACGCAAGGCCTGCCCGCCTTCCAGCAGCACGAGGCCAACAAGGCGGCACTGCCGCTTCCGCCGGGGCCGTTCAAGCCCCTGCTGGAGGCCCTTCATCGGCTGCAAAATGCAGCCAGCTCGGGCACGGTGGCGATGCGCCTGCGAACGGCACTGGTGACGGCGCGCAGCGCGCCGGCGCACGAACGCGCGATCCGCACGCTCATGCACTGGAATGTGGCGGTGGACGAAGCGATGTTCCTTGGCGGCCTGGACAAGGGCCCTTTCCTGCGCGAGTTCCAGCCCGACTTCTTTTTCGACGACCAGACCGGCCATGTGGAGTCCGCCTCGCGTCACGTGCCCAGCGGCCAGGTCCATGCAGGGGTGCGCAATGAGCCTTGAGACACCGCCTGCAGACCCCGATGGCTCCGCCCGATCACCGCGCAATGCCAACCGATAACGACGTCGCAAAGGACGCCTTTCATGCGGCCTTTGCGAGCACCAGGCATCTCACACGGCGCCCGGACAATGCGGCACTTCTGCGCCTGTATGCCCTGTACAAGCAGGCTTCGGAAGGCGACGCTGAAGGTCCCCGACCCGGGGCCATGGACTTCGTCGCGCGCGCGAAATGGGATGCCTGGGCCGCGCTGGCGGGCATGACCTCGGAGCAGGCGATGCACGAATACATCACACTCGTGGAAACTCTGAAGGCATCGCAGGCTCGAGATTGAAAGCGCACGAACGTGACGCCCCCCGCCCTTGGTCGGGCCGAGCGATAATGTGGACATGTCAGCACTGATGACCACCCTCATCCGGCGCCAGCATTGGCGTAAGCCAAGCGCCTGACTTGCCCTACCGCCCCAAACGGGGCGCCATGTCTGCCACCGGTGCCAGCGGCTCGCGCAATGCGGGCCATTCAGGCTCCGCAATCCGGTGGGAATCGACCGAAACCCAAGCCTTGCGAGGATGGACCCATGCTGCTGATGATCGACAATTACGACAGTTTCACCTTCAATCTTGTACAGTACTTCGGTGAACTTGGGGAGGATGTGCGAACGGTGCGCAACGACGAACTCGGCCTGGCCGACATCGAGGCCCTGAGCCCGCAACGCATCGTGATCTCGCCTGGCCCGTGCTCGCCTGCCGAGGCCGGCATCAGCGTGCCCGTGTTGAAGCACTTTGCCGGCAAGGTTCCCATCCTCGGCGTGTGTCTGGGCCACCAGGCCATCGGCGCGGCCTTTGGCGGCCACGTGGTTCGCGCGCAAACCATCATGCATGGCAAGACAAGCCCGATCACCCATGACGCGCGCGGTGTGTTTGACGGGCTGCCGAGTCCCTACACCGTGGTGCGCTACCACTCACTGGCCATTGCGCGCGACAGCCTGCCGGATGTGCTTGAGATCTCGGCTGAAACCGAGGACGGGGAGATCATGGGCGTGCGCCACAGACAGTACGCGATCGAGGGCGTGCAGTTCCACCCGGAATCGATCGAGACCGAGCACGGCCACCGCCTGCTGCGCAACTTCCTCCACCTCACCAACCGTTGAACGCGAGGCCCGACATGCCCATCTCCAATCAGGAAGCGCTGGTCCGCGTGATCGAGCACCGCGAGATCTTTCATGACGAAATGCTCGCGCTGATGCGCCGCATCATGACCGGGGAGATGTCGCCGGTCATGATGGCCGCCCTCATCGCCGGTCTGCGCGTCAAGAAGGAAACCATCGGCGAGATCACGGCAGCAGCCATGGTGATGCGTGAATTTGCCACGAAGGTTGCCGTACCCGACACCACCCACCTTGTGGATATCGTGGGCACCGGTGGCGACGCAGCGCACAGCTTCAACATCTCGACCACGAGCATGTTCATTGCTGCAGCCGCGGGGGCCCGAGTGGCCAAGCATGGCGGCCGCAGCGTGAGTTCCTCCAGCGGGTCGGCCGATGTGCTCGAAGCGTTGGGCGCCAATATCCAGCTCACACCCGAGCAGGTGGCGCTGAGCCTGGCCGACACGGGCATCGGCTTCATGTTCGCGCCCAATCACCACAGCGCCATGAAATATGCCGCGCCGGTGCGCAAAGAGCTGGGCGTGCGGACGCTGTTCAACATCCTCGGCCCCTTGACCAACCCCGCCGGTGCGCCCAACCAGTTGCTCGGGGTCTTCCACCCGGACCTTGTGGGCATCCTGGTGCGCGTCCTGCAGCGGCTGGGTAGCCAGCGCGCCTTGGTTGTGCATGGGCTGGACGGGCTGGACGAGGTCTCGTTATGCGGAGAAACACTCGTTGGCGAACTCAAGGACGGCCAGATCATGGAGTACCGGGTTCACCCCTCCGATTTCGGCCTGAAGGTGTGCAACCTGCAGGACTTGCAGGTCAGAACCCCTGAAGAGTCGGCCGAGCGGGTGCGCCAGGCGCTGGACAATGTGGAGGGTCCTGCGCGCGACGTGGTCTTGCTCAATGCCGGCTTTGCCCTGTACGTGGCTGGACTGGCGGCGTCGCTTTCTGATGGCATCGAGCGTGCGCGCAAAGCCCTATCGAGTGGCAAAGCACGCGAAAAACTCACCGAATTTGTCGCTTATACGCACGAAGAGGGGCGAAAAGCGGCCCAACAATCATCAATTTCCCCATGAGCGACATTCTTCGGCGCATCCTGGCAACCAAGGCAGATGAAATCGTCCGTGGTCGCGCCTTGCGGCCCCTGTCCGATCTGGAGCGCGAAAGCCGCTGCGTGGGTCCCAGGCGCGGATTCGCCGCCGCACTCCAGCAGCGCGTGGCAGCCGGTGGCGCGGCGGTCATTGCCGAGGTCAAAAAGGCCAGCCCGTCCAAGGGGGTACTGCGCGCCGACTTCCAGCCCGCGGCCATCGCCGCGAGTTATGCCCGCCATGGCGCCACCTGCCTCTCGGTGTTGACGGACCGCGAGTATTTCCAGGGCAGTGCCGACTACCTGAGGCAAGCACGCGCCGCCTGTGAACTGCCCGTTTTGCGCAAGGACTTCATCATCGACGCCTACCAGGTGGTTGAAGCCGCAGCCATGGGAGCCGACTGCATCCTGCTCATCGCAGCGGCGCTGGACGATGGACAGATGGGCGAGCTTGAGGCTTGTGCCGCCGAGCATGGCCTGGATGTGCTGGTGGAGGTGCACGACCGCACCGAACTCGACCGCGCCCTGCAGTTGCGCACCCCCCTCGTCGGAGTGAACAACCGCAATCTACGCACGTTCGAAACCCGCCTCGACACCACGCTGGAGTTGCTCGCGGCCATCCCAGGTGACAGACTGGTGATCACTGAGAGCGGCATCCGAACGCCGCAAGACGTCACCCGCATGCGCACCGCCGGCGTGCATGCCTTCCTCATTGGCGAGACATTCATGCGCGCCGAGGACCCCGGCCGGGCGCTTGCCGAGCTTTTCTCGCCCCGGACCGAGCCCGCGTCGCAGGGATCACAAGATTTGTGTTGACAAATGCCGCAAAGAATCTGAAAATTTTAGGTTCGCCTCGGAGGGGTGCCCGAGTGGCTAAAGGGGGCAGACTGTAAATCTGTTGGCTTACGCCTACGTTGGTTCGAATCCAACCTCCTCCACCAAGCGAATCAGGTGATTGAATTCTTTAGTGGATTGCAAGTTCGGAAGCTCGTCCTGCAATCTTTGCGCGCGTAGCGCAGGCGGCATTCACGGCATGAATTGGTTGAGCCGGGCGGGAGTAGTTCAATGGTAGAACCTCAGCCTTCCAAGCTGATGGCGCGGGTTCGATTCCCGTCTCCCGCTCCAACCCTGGCGCAGGGAGCGCGGTTGCAGACAGAGTTGCATTGGCTGTTGTGAGCAGGCAGTACCACAGACGCAGTACCTCATTCGCCCATGTGGCTCAGTGGTAGAGCACTCCCTTGGTAAGGGAGAGGTCGCGGGTCCGATTCCCGCCATGGGCACCAATTTTCGGTTTCGAGTCATTTCGCACCATCATCGTCTTCAGGAGCATTCATCATGGCGAAGAGCAAATTTGAGCGGACCAAGCCACACGTGAACGTGGGGACGATTGGTCACGTGGATCATGGCAAGACCACGCTGACGGCGGCCATCACGACGGTGCTGTCGAAGAAGTTCGGCGGCGAGGCCAAGGCGTATGACCAGATTGATGCGGCGCCGGAGGAGAAGGCGCGGGGCATCACGATCAACACGGCGCACGTGGAGTACGAGACGGCGAACCGGCACTATGCGCACGTGGACTGTCCGGGGCACGCGGACTACGTGAAGAACATGATCACGGGTGCGGCGCAGATGGACGGGGCGATTTTGGTGGTGTCGGCGGCCGACGGCCCGATGCCGCAAACGCGCGAGCACATTTTGCTGGCCCGCCAGGTGGGGGTGCCGTACATCATCGTGTTTTTGAACAAGTGCGACATGGTGGATGACGCCGAGCTGCTCGAGCTGGTGGAGATGGAGGTGCGCGAGCTGCTGTCGAAGTATGACTTTCCCGGCGACGACACGCCGATCATCAAGGGTTCGGCCAAGCTGGCGCTCGAGGGCGACAAGGGCGAGCTGGGGGAGCAGGCCATTCTGAAGCTGGCCGATGCGCTGGACACGTACATTCCGACGCCGGAGCGCGCGGTGGACGGGGCGTTCCTGATGCCTGTGGAGGACGTGTTTTCGATCTCCGGGCGCGGCACGGTGGTCACCGGGCGTGTGGAGCGGGGCGTGATCAAGGTGGGCGAGGAAATCGAGATCGTCGGTCTCAAGCCCACGCTGAAGACGACCTGCACGGGCGTGGAGATGTTCCGCAAGCTGCTCGACCAGGGCCAGGCGGGGGACAACGTGGGGATTTTGCTGCGCGGCACCAAGCGCGAGGAAGTCGAGCGCGGCCAGGTGCTGTGCAAGCCCGGCTCCATCAAGCCCCACACCCACTTCACGGCTGAGGTGTACGTGCTGTCGAAGGACGAGGGCGGGCGTCACACCCCGTTCTTCAACAACTACCGCCCGCAGTTCTACTTCCGCACCACCGACGTCACCGGCGCCATCGAATTGCCCGAGGGCAAGGAAATGGTCATGCCCGGCGATAATGTCAGCATCACCGTCAAACTCATCGCCCCCATCGCCATGGAAGAAGGCCTGCGCTTCGCCATCCGCGAAGGTGGCCGCACCGTCGGTGCCGGCGTCGTCGCAAAAATTCTCGAGTAAAGGATGTGCGGCGCTGGATCCGATCCGGCGCGCCATCCTGCTGATCAAGTGTAGAGTGGCCAATTCTCCGCGTTTCACAGGGGCATAGCTCAATTGGCAGAGCGTCGGTCTCCAAAACCGAAGGTTGGGGGTTCGATTCCCTCTGCCCCTGCCACAACCGGATGCAGTACAAACAGTCCATCATGGCCAATCCGAATGTAGAAACCATCTCCACCTCGGCCGACAAGGCCAAGTTGGGGTCCGCAGGCGTTGCCTTTGTTGCAGCGTTTGCGGCGTATTACCTGCTGCACAGCCAGCAGATCTGGCTGCGCGTCTTGGCCTTGGTGCTCTTACTGGCATTGGCTGCCGGGTTATTCCTCCTTGCCGAACCCGGGAAAGCACTGATTGCTTATACTCGCGAGTCTGTTCGTGAGGTTCGCAAGGTTGTCTGGCCCGAACGCAAGGAAGCGATCCAAATGACGGCCATCGTCTTTGGTTTCGTCATTCTCATGGCGCTGTTCCTGTGGGTCACCGACAAAACGCTTGAGTGGGTGTTTTACGACCTGATCCTGGGTTGGACAAAATAAACGGAGTGGTCGATGGTTGAAACCTTGCCTGCCGGCCAGAAGCAATGGTACGTGGTGCATGCCTATTCCGGCATGGAAAAGGCGGTTGAGCGCAATCTGCTTGAGCGCATCGAGCGTGCAGGAATGCAATCCAAGTTTGGCCGCATCCTGGTGCCAACCGAAGAAGTGGTGGAAATGAAAAATGGTCGCAAGACCATTACCGAGCGCCGCTTCTTTCCGGGCTACGTCTTGGTCGAGATGGAGATGGATGATGCGACCTGGCACCTGGTGAAGCACACGAGCAAGGTGACGGGCTTCGTGGGCGGCGCGAAAAACCGCCCTGCCCCGATCAGCGAAGCCGACGTCAACAAGATCATGAGCCAGATCCAGGAAGGCGTGGAAAAGCCGCGCCCCAAGGTCTTGTTCGAAGCGGGCGAAATGGTGCGCGTCAAGGAAGGCCCGTTCACGGACTTCAACGGCAATGTCGAGGAAGTCAACTACGAGAAATCCCGGCTTCGCGTTTCCGTGACGATTTTCGGCCGCGCAACGCCCGTGGAGCTGGAGTTTCAGCAAGTCGAAAAAGTCTGAATTCGGTCGCCGAATCCATGGATCGCATCAAGATGTGATCCGAACGCAAGCACGTGGGGTGGCCCGGCGTGCTGCGCCAAACCCGGAGGTGGCAATTGCCGCTTCCGCAGAGGCCACAGGAACGAGGAGCCCGCATCGCGCGGGCGTTTGAACTCGACAGGAGAAACCGCATGGCGAAGAAAATCGTCGGCTTCATCAAGTTGCAAGTGCCCGCGGGCAAAGCCAACCCCTCCCCACCCATTGGCCCGGCCCTGGGTCAGCGTGGCCTGAACATCATGGAGTTCTGCAAGGCATTCAACGCGCAGACCCAGGGTGTCGAGCCGGGTCTCGCGCTACCCGTGGTGATCACGGCTTACGCCGACAAGTCGTTCACCTTCATCATCAAGACTCCGCCCGCCGGCGTCTTGATCAAGAAGGCAATCAAGCTCGACAAGGGCTCGGCCAAACCGCTGACCGACAAGGTCGGCAAGATCTCGCGCGCCCAGCTCGAGGAAATCGCCAAGACCAAAATGAAAGATCTGACGGCAGCCGACCTGGATGCCGCCGTACGCACGATCGCGGGCACCGCCCGTTCGATGGGCGTCACCGTGGAGGGCGTGTAAATGGCCAAGAAACTACCCAAGCGTTATGCCGCGCTGCGCGCCAAGCTTGAACCCAACAAGCTTTACTCGGTCGACGAGGCCCTGAATCTCATCAAGGGATGCGCCACCGCCAAATTCGATGAATCCATTGACGTGGCTGTCGCCCTGGGCATTGATGCACGCAAGTCCGATCAGGTCGTGCGCGGCTCCGTGGTGTTGCCCGCCGGGACCGGCAAGGTCAAGCGCGTGGCCGTGTTTGCGCAGGGCGCCAAGGCGGAAGAAGCCAAGGCCGCCGGGGCCGACATCGTGGGCTTTGAGGACCTGGCCGAACAAATCAAGGCCGGCAACCTGAATTTCGATGTCGTCATTGCTTCGCCCGATGCCATGCGCGTGGTTGGTGCGCTCGGCCAGATCCTGGGCCCGCGTGGCCTCATGCCGAACCCCAAGGTCGGCACCGTGACGCCTGACGTGGCGGGCGCCGTGAAAAACGCCAAAGCCGGTCAGGTGCAGTTCCGGGCAGACAAGGCGGGAATCGTGCATTCGACCATCGGCCGCGCATCGTTTCAGCCGGATGCGCTCAAGAGCAATCTGCAGGCCTTGGTGGATGCCCTGAACAAGTCACGCCCGCAGACAGCCAAGGGCGTGTACCTGCGCAAGGTGGCGGTTTCGTCCACCATGGGAATCGGTGTGCGTGTGGACGCGGCCAGCATCATGGCGGCTGCGGCCTGAACAGGAATGCATGAGTGGCCGCGGCTTGCGCCGCGGCCGTGAGCAAATTTGGTGGGTCGGGCGCGGGAAACCTCTACGGGGACCCAAGTCCGAGCGATCCAAGACCGTTGGCGACATGCAGTGCATGTCTTAATTGCGAAGCCCGGGGCGACCTGGGACTCAAAGCCGACGCAGATGGCGAACCCGCTGGAAGTTGCAGTCTCGCTTGGCCTTGTGCGAAGCGGATTTGTTGATCTCCAGAGGACGCTGCAACCCGGTTTGTGGCTACACGATAGCCCGGACCATTTTCTTCAGGAGTCAATCTTGAGTCTGAATCGCACTGAAAAGCAAGCCGTCGTGACCGAGGTCGCGGCGCTTGCAAGCAAGGCGCAAACTCTGGTGCTGGCGGAATATCGAGGAATCGAGGTGGAGCCCATGACCCGGCTGCGCGCGCAAGCGCGCGGCAAGGGCGTGCATCTGCAGGTTCTGAAAAATACGCTGGCCCGGCGTGCCGTGGCAGGTACCCCTTTCGAGGTACTTGCCGGAGAAATGACCGGCCCCTTGATCTACAGCTTTTCCGAAGATGCCATCGCTGCGGCCAAGGTCATCAATGACTTTGCCAAAACGAACGACAAGATGGTCGTGCGTGCGGGCGCCTACAACGGCAAGCTTCTCAATGCCGAAGGCGTCAAGCAGCTTGCCAGCATCCCCAGCCGCGAGGAGCTTCTTGCCAAGTTGCTGGGCGTGATGCAGGCGCCGCTCACGGGCTTTGTCGCTTCGGTGGCTGCGCTGGCCAAGAAACGCGAGGAAGAGGCTACGGCCTGATTCCGCGCCAAACTTCCATCCCTTATTGATTGCATTCAGGAGTACACAAAATGGCATTGAGCAAAGACGACATTCTGGAAGCCGTTGGCGGCATGACGGTTCTGGAACTCAACGATCTGGTGAAGGCTTTCGAAGACAAGTTCGGCGTGTCCGCAGCGTCCATGGCTGTCGCAGCCCCGGGCGCCGGCGCAGCCGCTCCGGCCGCTGAAGAGCAGACCGAATTCAACGTGATGCTGCTCGAAACTGGCGCCAACAAGGTTTCGGTGATCAAGGCCGTTCGCGAGTTGACCGGCCTGGGCCTGAAGGAAGCCAAGGACTTGGTGGATGGTGCACCCAAGGCCGTGAAGGAAGGCATTGCCAAGGCCGACGCGGAAGCGGCCAAGAAAAAGCTGGAAGACGCGGGCGCCAAGGCGGAAATCAAATAATCACCTTGGTTCCCAACTGGCCCGGAAGGCTGATTTGGCCTTCCGGGCTTTCGCGCCTTGAGACAGGCGCGGTTGAAGATGAACGGATCGGTTTTTGAATGTACACCTGCAGTGGTGTGCATTCCAAAACGGTTTCAGTCCTGCGCAGCGGAGCGTCCATGTCCTACTCGTTCACCGAAAAGAAGCGGATTCGCAAGAGCTTTGGCACTCGCCAAGGCGTCATCGAAGTACCCTATCTGCTGGCCACCCAGCTCGAATCGTATGAATCCTTCCTGCAGAAGGACAAGCCGATCGACAAACGCAAGGACGAAGGCCTGCAGGCGGCGTTCACAGCCATATTCCCCATCGTTTCGCACAACCAGAACGTGCGCATGGAGTTCCAGGGTTACAACCTGGCGCGACCCGCCTTCGACATGCGCGAATGCCAGCAGCGGGGCCTGACCTACGCCAGCGCCCTTCGCGCCAAGGTGCGCCTGATTGTCATGGATCGCGAGGCTGCGAAGCCCACGATCAAGGAAGTGAAGGAGCAAGAGGTCTACATGGGCGAGATTCCGCTCATGACCGATAAGGGCTCGTTCATCATCAACGGCACCGAGCGTGTGATCGTCAGTCAGCTGCACCGCTCGCCGGGTGTGTTCTTCGAGCATGACAAGGGCAAGACGCACTCCTCCGGCAAGCTGCTGTTCTCGGCGCGCATCATCCCCTACCGCGGCTCGTGGCTGGACTTCGAGTTCGATCCCAAGGACATCCTGTACTTCCGCGTCGACCGCCGCCGCAAGATGCCCGTGACCATTCTGCTCAAGGCCCTGGGTCTGAACAACGAGCAGATCTTGGCGCATTTCTTCAGCTTCGACCGTGCCGATCTGATGGATCAGGGCGCGATGATGGAATTCGTGCCGGAGCATTTCAAGGGTGAAGTTGCCCGATTCGACATCGTCGACAAGTCGGGCAACGTGGTAGTCGCCAAGGACAAGCGCGTGACCGCGCGCCATTTGCGCACCCTGGAAGACAGCGGAACGCAGCGCATTTCGGTGCCCGAGGATTTTCTGATTGGCAAGGTCCTGGCCCGCAATGTGGTTTCGGAGGACACGGGCGAGATCGTCGCACTTGCCAACGAAGAGCTCACTGAAGCGCTGCTGAAGAAGATGCGCGACGCCGGCATCCGCCGCATCGAGACCCTGTTCACCAACGACCTGGATCAAGGCCCGTTCATCTCGCAGACCCTGCGCATGGACGAAACCCCTGACCAGCTCTCGGCCAAGGTGGCCATCTATCGCATGATGCGCCCCGGCGAGCCGCCCACCGAGGACGCCGTTGAATCACTGTTCAAGCGCCTGTTCTTCGACGCTGACGCCTACGACTTGTCGCGCGTGGGCCGCATGAAGTTCAATCGCCGCCTCGGCCGCGAGGAGATCGAAGGCGAGATGGTGCTGTCGCACGACGACATCATGGCCGTGATCAAGATGCTGGTTGAATTGCGCAACGGGCGCGGCGAAGTCGACGACATCGATCACCTCGGTAACCGCCGCGTGCGCTGCGTGGGCGAACTTGCCGAAAACCAGTTCCGTGCCGGCCTGTCGCGCATCGAGCGCGCCGTGAAGGAACGTCTCGGCCAGGCCGAGACGGAAAACCTGATGCCGCACGACTTCATCAACTCCAAGCCCATCTCGGCAGCCATCAAGGAGTTCTTCGGCTCCTCGCAGCTCTCGCAGTTCATGGACCAGACGAATCCGCTTTCGGAGATCACCCACAAGCGGCGCGTCTCGGCCCTGGGCCCCGGTGGTCTCACGCGTGAGCGCGCCGGCTTTGAGGTGCGCGACGTGCATCCGACCCATTACGGTCGCGTGTGCCCGATTGAAACACCGGAAGGCCCGAATATCGGCCTGATCAACTCGCTGGCCCTGTTCGCACAGCTCAACGAATACGGTTTCATCGAAACCCCGTACCGCCGCGTGGTCGATGGTCTGGTGACCGACACCATCGACTACCTGTCGGCCATCGAGGAAGGCAAGTATGTCATCGCCCAGGCCAACGCCAAAATCGATGACAAGGACCACCTCATTGACGAACTCGTGTCGGCCCGCGAGAAGGGCGAGACCATTCTGGTGTCGCCCGAGCGCGTGCAGTACATGGACGTGTCGCCGGCGCAGATCGTCTCGGTGGCCGCCTCCCTCGTGCCGTTCCTGGAACATGATGACGCGAACCGCGCCCTGATGGGCGCGAACATGCAGCGTCAGGCCGTGCCCGTTCTGCGCCCGGAAAAGCCCCTGGTGGGCACCGGTGTGGAGCGTGTCACGGCGGTCGACTCAGGCACTGCCGTGACCGCGTTGCGTGGCGGCGTGGTGGACTATGTGGACAGTGCTCGCATCGTGGTACGCGTCAACGACGAGGAAACCCTCGCTGGCGAGGTCGGTGTGGACATCTACAACCTCATCAAATACCAGCGTTCGAACCAAAACACCAACATCCATCAGCGACCGCTGGTCAAGCGTGGCGACATCATCGCGCGCGGGGACGTGGTGGCCGACGGCGCATCCACCGACCTGGGCGAACTGGCACTTGGGCAAAACATGCTCGTGGCCTTCATGCCCTGGAACGGCTACAACTTCGAGGACTCCATCCTCATCTCCGAGCGCGTGGTGGCTGAAGACCGCTATACGTCGATCCATATCGAGGAGCTGAACGCGGTTGCGCGCGATACCAAGCTGGGCGCAGAAGAAATCACACGCGACATTCCGAATCTGTCGGAAAGCCAGTTGGCGCGACTCGACGAATCGGGCATCGTGTACATCGGCGCTGAAGTGGAAGCCGGTGACACCTTGGTGGGCAAGGTCACCCCCAAGGGCGAGACCCAGCTCACGCCAGAGGAAAAGCTGCTGCGTGCGATCTTCGGCGAGAAAGCATCCGACGTAAAGGACACGTCCTTGCGCGTGCCCTCGGGCATGTATGGCACCGTCATCGACGTGCAGGTGTTCACGCGCGAAGGCATCCAGCGCGACAAGCGTGCGCAGCAAATCATCGATGATGAGCTCAAGCGCTACCGCCTGGACCTGAACGACCAGATGCGCATCGTCGAAGCCGACACGTTTGACCGTATTGGAAAACTGCTGATCGGCAAGCCGGCCACCGGTGGGCCCAAGCGACTGGCGAAGGGCACCGTTGTCACAGCCGAATATCTCAAGGAGATCGAGCACTACCACTGGTTCGACATCCGGCCGGCTGACGAAGCCGTAGCGCAGCAGATCGAACAGCTCAAGGACTCGCTGGAGAAGCGCCGCCACGAGTTCGACCAGATGTTCGAGGAGAAGCGCCGCAAGCTCACCCAGGGCGATGAACTGCCCTCAGGCGTGCTGAAAATGGTGAAAGTGCACCTTGCCGTCAAGCGACGCCTGCAGCCTGGCGACAAGATGGCGGGGCGCCATGGCAACAAGGGCGTGGTATCCAAGATCCTGCCTGAGGAAGACATGCCCTACATGGCCGACGGCACGCCGATGGACATCGTGCTCAACCCCCTGGGCGTGCCCTCGCGCATGAATATCGGCCAGATCCTGGAAACGCACCTAGGCTGGGCTGCGCGCGGCATCGGGGACCGCATTGCTGAAATGCTGCGCAGCCATGTCAAAGCCAGCGAATTGCGCAAGCTTCTGAGCACGCTGTACAACTTCAGTGGCAAGCAGGAGCAACTGGACCAGCTGTCGGACGCCGAAATTCTGGAGCTGGGCGAGAACCTGCGAAAGGGCATGCCATTCGCCAGCCCGGTCTTCGACGGCGCCTCGGAGCAGGAAATCGACCAGCTGCTGCACATGGCCTACCCGGACGAGCAGGCGCAGCGTCTGAAGCTCACCGCCTCGAAGAAGCAGGCCATCCTGTTTGACGGCCGTACCGGGGATGCTTTCGAGCGCCCAGTCACGATCGGCTACAAGCATGTGCTCAAGTTGCATCACTTGGTCGACGACAAGATGCATGCGCGCTCCACCGGTCCGTACTCGCTGGTTACGCAGCAACCGCTGGGCGGCAAGGCGCAGTTCGGCGGTCAGCGCTTCGGCGAGATGGAGGTGTGGGCACTCGAAGCCTACGGCGCCAGCTACGTGCTGCAGGAAATGCTGACGGTCAAGTCCGACGACGTCAATGGTCGCACCAAGGTGTACGAAAACATCGTCAAGGGCGAGCATTCGATCGAAGCCGGCATGCCCGAGTCGTTCAACGTGTTGATCAAGGAAATCCGCTCGCTGGGTTTGGACATCGAACTGGAACGCAACTGAACGCGCCGTTTATTCACAGGATTTGGAGGTTCGCATGAAAGCCTTACTCGATTTGTTCAAGCAGTTCCAGAAGGACGAGCATTTCGATGCCATCAGCATCGGCCTTGCTTCGCCGGAGAAGATCCGTTCATGGTCGTTCGGGGAAGTGAAGAAACCCGAGACGATCAATTACCGCACCTTCAAGCCCGAACGTGACGGCTTGTTTTGCGCCAAGATTTTCGGGCCTATCAAGGACTACGAATGCCTTTGCGGTAAATACAAGCGCCTGAAGCATCGCGGAGTCATCTGCGAGAAATGCGGCGTCGAAGTCACGCAAAGCAAGGTGCGGCGCGACCGCATGGGCCATATTGAACTGGCCTCGCCGGTCGCCCACATCTGGTTCCTCAAGAGCCTGCCCTCGCGCTTGGGCATGATTCTCGACATGCCCCTGCGCGACATCGAGCGCGTCCTGTACTTTGAAGCCTATGTCGTGACCGACCCTGGCATGACGCCCCTGGCCAAGCGCCAAGTGCTGTCGGAAGACGAGTACGCAGCCAAGCGCACGGAGTTCGGCGACGAATTCGTGGCGTTCATGGGCGCCGAAGGCATTCGCGACTTGCTTGCCGACCTCGACCTTGAACAGGAAACGTCGACGCTTCGCGGCGACTTGCAGGGGTCGGACACCAAGGTCAAGAAGAACTCCAAGCGCCTGAAGGTGCTGGACGCCTTCCGCAAGACCAACTCCAAGCCGGAGTGGATGGTCCTGACCGTGTTGCCGGTTCTGCCGCCCGACCTGCGCCCGCTCGTGCCGCTGGACGGCGGCCGCTTTGCCACAAGCGACCTCAACGATCTGTACCGCCGCGTCATCAACCGCAACAACCGCCTGCGCCGCCTGCTTGAGCTCAAGGCACCCGAGATCATCGTGCGCAACGAAAAGCGCATGCTGCAGGAAGCGGTCGATTCGCTCCTGGACAACGGTCGCCGCGGCAAGGCGATGGTGGGGCAGAACAAGCGCCCGCTCAAGTCACTGGCCGACATGATCAAAGGCAAGGGTGGCCGTTTCCGGCAGAACCTGCTGGGTAAGCGCGTGGACTACTCCGGCCGTTCGGTCATTGTGGTCGGCCCCACGCTCAAGCTGCACCAGTGTGGTTTGCCCAAACTCATGGCGCTCGAGCTGTTCAAGCCCTTCATCTTCAATCGCCTCGAAGCCATGGGTGTGGCCACCACGATCAAGGCCGCCAAGAAGGAAGTGGATTCGCAGACGCCCATCGTTTGGGATATTCTGGAAGAGGTCATCCGCGAGCACCCGGTGATGCTCAACCGGGCTCCCACGCTGCACCGTCTGGGTATCCAGGCCTTTGAGCCGGTGCTGATCGAAGGCAAGGCCATCCAGCTTCATCCGCTGGTTTGCGCGGCGTTCAACGCTGACTTTGACGGCGACCAGATGGCCGTGCACGTCCCGCTTTCGCTTGAGGCGCAGGCGGAAGCCCGCACCCTCATGCTGGCCTCCAACAACATCCTGTTCCCAGCCAACGGCGAGCCGTCGATCGTGCCGTCCCAGGACATGGTGCTGGGCTTGTATTACGCCACCCGTGAGCGCGTCAACGGCAAAGGCGAGGGCATGGTGTTTGCCGACGTGGGCGAAATCCATCGCGCGCTGCAATCAGGCGACCTGGAACTGACCGCGCGCATCAGCGTGCGCCTGACCGAGTATGAGCGTGACAAGACCACCAAGGCCCTGACGCCGAAGACCTCGGTTGTGGAAACCACCGCTGGACGTGCATTGCTGTCAGAGATACTCCCCAAGGGCCTGCCTTTCAGCGTCATGAACAAGGCGCTGAAGAAGAAGGAGATCTCGCGGCTGATCAACACATCGTTCCGCCGCTGCGGCTTGCGCGATACCGTGATTTTTGCCGACAAACTGCTGCAATCCGGCTTCAGCCTGGCCACGCGTGCAGGCATTTCCATCAGTGTGGATGACATGCTCATCCCGCGGGAAAAACACGACCTGATCGCCCACGCCGAGGGAGAAGTCAAGGAAATCGAGCAGCAGTACTCCTCGGGTCTCGTCACCCAAGGCGAGCGCTACAACAAGGTTGTGGACATTTGGGGACGCACGGGTGACGAGGTTGGCAAGGCGCTGATGAATCGTCTGGCCACCGAACCCGTGACCGACCGCCACGGCAAGGAAGTTCGCCAGGAGTCGTTCAACTCGATCTACATGATGGCTGACTCCGGCGCGCGTGGTTCGGCAGCGCAGATCCGCCAGCTCGCAGGCATGCGCGGGCTGATGGCCAAGCCGGACGGCTCGATCATCGAAACACCGATCACGGCCAACTTCCGCGAAGGCCTGAACGTTCTGCAGTACTTCATCTCCACGCACGGCGCCCGCAAGGGCTTGGCCGATACGGCGCTCAAGACCGCCAATTCCGGCTATCTGACGCGTCGCCTGGTGGACGTCACGCAAGATCTCGTCATTACCGAACAGGACTGTGGCACCACGCACGGTGTGGCCATGCGTGCCCTCGTCGAGGGTGGCGAAGTGATCGAGTCGCTGCGCGATCGCGTGCTCGGCCGCGTCGCTGCCACGGACGTGGTGAACCCCGAGACCCAGGAGACCCTCATCCCGGCGGGCGACATCCTCGATGAAGACCTGCTGGATCTTGTCGAAGCCGCAGGCATCGACGAGATCAAGGTGCGCACTCCCCTCACCTGCGAAACCCGCTACGGCATGTGCGCCAAGTGCTACGGCCGCGACCTTGGCCGCGGTGTTCTGGTCAACGTGGGCGAGGCCGTGGGCGTGATTGCCGCGCAGTCCATTGGCGAGCCGGGCACGCAGCTCACCATGCGCACATTCCACATCGGCGGTGCAGCATCGCGCGCCGCCGTGGCGTCCAGCGTGGAAGCCAAGAGCGCCGGTACGGCCCGCTTTACGGCCACAATGCGCTACGTGACAAACTCCAAGGGGGAACAGGTGGTGATCTCCCGCTCCGGCGAAGTTCTCGTCACCGACGACTACGGCCGCGAGCGCGAGCGCCACAAGGTGCCCTATGGCGCACTGCTGTTCGTGAAGGATGGCATGGCGGTGAAAGCCGGCACGGCGCTCGCGAGCTGGGATCCGTTGACCCGACCCATCATCACCGAGTACGCCGGGCGCGCGAAATTCGAGAACATCGAAGAAGGCGTCACCGTGGCCAAGCAGGTGGACGAGGTCACCGGCCTGTCGACCCTGGTGGTCATTGACCCCAAGCGGCGCGGCTCAGCCAAGGTCGTCAGGCCTCAGGTGAAGCTGCTGAACGAGCAAGGCCAGGAAGTTAAGATTCCCGGCACGGAACACGCTGTTGCCGTGGGCTTTCAGGTCGGTGCGCTCATCCAGGTGCGCGATGGCCAGGACGTTGGCCCCGGCGAAGTGCTCGCACGCATTCCGATGGAAGGCCAGAAAACGCGTGACATCACCGGTGGTCTGCCGCGCGTAGCCGAACTGTTCGAGGCCCGTTCGCCCAAGGACGCGGGCATGCTGGCGGAAGTCACCGGGACCGTATCCTTCGGCAAGGAAACCAAAGGCAAGATCCGCCTGGTCATCACCGACCTCGATGGCCAGTCCCACGAGTTCCTTGTTCCCAAGGAGAAAACCATCCTCGTGCATGAAGGCCAGGTCATCAACAAGGGTGAGCTTGTCGTCGACGGTGCAGCCGAGCCACAGGATATTCTGCGTCTTCTGGGCGTGGAGGCATTGGCCCGTTACATCGTCGACGAGGTGCAGGACGTCTATCGCCTGCAGGGCGTGAAGATCAACGACAAGCACATTGAGGTCATCGTGCGCCAGATGCTGCGCCGCGTTGAAATCAAGGATTCCGGTGAGAGCGACTACATCACCGGCGAACAGGTCGAACGCTCCGAGGTGCTGCAGACGAACGCCCGGCTCATCGAGCAAGGCAAGGTTCCCGCCACGTTCAACAACATCCTGCTTGGTATTACCAAGGCCAGCCTGTCCACGGACAGCTTCATCTCAGCCGCGTCCTTCCAGGAAACCACGCGCGTGTTGACCGAAGCGGCGATCATGGGCAAGCGCGATGAGCTGCGTGGTTTGAAGGAAAACGTCATTGTCGGCCGCCTGATTCCCGCAGGTTCCGGCATGGCGTTCCATCAAGCGCGCAAGGCCAAGGAAGTGCTCGACCACGCCGAGCGCACCGCGCAGGCCGCAGCCGAACTGCAGGCCCTGGAAGACAGCGGGTCGGCGCAGACTGGCGAGGAAACCAGCCACTGACCGCACGGCGGATTCGCGTGCAGCGATGCATGCGCCGCGACACGCGGATCCGTTTTGGGTTATACTTATTGATTCCAGACGCGGGGTGGAGCAGCCTGGTAGCTCGTCGGGCTCATAACCCGAAGGTCGCAAGTTCAAATCTTGCCCCCGCAACCAAGATTTCTTTAATAAAGCCAAGCACTTAGCGGTGCCTGGCTTTTTTGTTGCCTAAGGCATTTTGGGCACCGTGCCCATTTCGTGCCCGCGCCGTGCCCACGGACAAAATCCTGGCCGACAGGCTTTGACCGTCGGCCTGATCGTCAGCGTGCCCAACTGGGCACAAACGCCCTGCCCCATCAGCGCGTCGCTGGCGCTTCTCCCAAGCCTCTTTCGTACTTCAGCAGATCCTGCACCTCGCAACCGAAGTGCGCACAGAGCTTATCGAGCACATCAATCTCGATACGCTCAGCCGTCTCGTAGTACAGCCGGGTCAACGTGCCTCGATTGATCCCCGTGTCGCGCGCTACGTCAGCGATTTTGAGTTTGCGATCTCCGAGCAACGAAGATAGACGGCATCTAATCAAAATATGCTCCTGCAGATCATTTTTACAACATAAAGACCGTTTTGACTTGCTAAAGAACTCCTAAAGACTAGAATGCTCTTCAGAAGACCATTTAGTCCATCGACAAATGATTTTCACCTTCGCCAACATCTTACTTTGGAGAGCATGCATGTGTACCTATCTCACAACTGACGAACTGTCTTCGCGCATTCGGTATGACAGCAGGACCATCCGCGAGCGCCTGAAGGATTCCGTCCTTCTGGAAGGCATCCACTACGTGCGTCCATTCGGTCGCAGAAAAATCCTCTATATCTGGGAGCGGATCGAAGAAGACCTCGGAGTCTTCTCTACGGGAAATACCACCATCCCGATGGCGAGTGGGGGAGTGTGCCGTGGGTAACGGACACAGCGACCCAGAGTTCGGCAAGTTGCCGTTGAACTTTACCGATACGACCAACGGAGGTATCTGCTATGGGTAACGTGCGCGTCCGGCCCGACTCGGCCAAGCTGTTTCTGGATTTCCGCTACCAAGGCCGTCGCCATCGCGAACTCACGCTGCTCGACGACACCGCCAACAACCGCAAGAAGCTTGAGCGCCTACTCCAACGCATCGAGCGCGACATCCAACTCGGCCGCTTCGAATACGCGGCCTATTTCCCCAACAGCCGGGGAGCGACTGTGACGCCCAAGCCTCCTGTTTCGCTCGCTGCGGGGATGACCCGTAGTTTGGCCTCTGTGGAGCCGGTCGCAGCACATCACGCACCCACCCCCACGTTTGCCGATTTCACCCAGCAGTGGATGCAGGAAAACGCCGTGCAATGGCGCCGCTCTTACCAGCGCACGGTCGCCGACATCGTCTCGGTGCATCTGTTGCCGCACTTCGGGCAGCGGGAGGTCGGAAGCCTCTCGCGCGAAGAACTTCTTGCCTTTCGGTCGAAACTCGCCAAAGTACCCGGCCGAACCAAGCAAACCCTCTCACCACGCCGGATCAACGCCATCATGAATGTGATGCACGCCATCCTGAACGAAGCCTCCGACCGGTATAAGTTTACGTCGCCCTACTACAACATCAAACCTTTGAAGATCGCCAAGAGCGATGTGCAGCCCTTCACCCTGGAGGAAGTGCGCTTGCTCATCCAGAGCGTGCGCGAGGACTTCCGCGACTACTACACCGTGCGCTTTTTCACAGGGCTGCGCACTGGCGAGATCGATGGACTGAAGTGGAAGTACGTGGACTTTTCCCGCCGGCTGATCCTGGTGCGCGAGACCATCGTCGCCGGTGAACCCGACGAGGCCACCAAAACGATTGAGTCCAACCGCGAGGTGCAGATGAGCCAAGTGGTGTTCGACGCCCTGCAGCGGCAATTTCAGCGCACGGGGCCGCTCAAGCTCTGGGTCTTCTGCAATAGCGAAGGTCAGCCACTCGACCACAACAACGTGACCAAGCGGGTCTGGTATCCAATCCTGCGCTATCTCGGCCTAGATCCCAGGCGACCTTACCAATCACGCCATACGGCGGCCACGCTGTGGTTGGCGGCGGGCGAGAACCCGGAGTGGATCGCCAGGCAGATGGGACATACCTCGACCGAAATGCTGTTCAAGGTCTACAGCCGTTATGTGCCCAACCTCACCCGGCGCGATGGCTCGGCCTTCGAGCGGCTGCTGGCTTCAACGCTTGGGACGCACCCCGCCACACAGCCAAACCCCAATACCGAGGAGGCCGACCATGTCTGATTCCACACTGCCCTACCCTCTGGGTCTGTCCATGCTGCCGCAGATCTTCCGCCTCACCAGCCTGCAGACGCGCGTTGACAATCGTGGGGAGGCCACGCTCACCGCACATCTGTTTCACGAGCGCGCCCAACTCAAGGTGCGTTGGACGGCACGCACGGTTGATGCGCGGCTGCAAGCCGGCCTGCTCGTGGGTCCCCGCTGGACAGGGCCTGCCAGCAGCCTCGATGGTTGCCTGCGCATTGCGCGGCTAGCCATCCTGGATCGGCCTGTCGCGACGCTGTCCCTTTTTGACACCGTTCCCCCTGGCTGGGTGCGCGAACGCAGCCTGGTCCAGCGTGCGGCTGCCCTGATTGCCGAATTGCCGGCGTCGTACCAACGCTTGTTCCATGCCGTACTCTGGGAGGAGAATCGATTTTGGGGTTTCTGTACTGGGCCGTCCTCCATGCATGGTCACCACAACGGCACGAGCGGCAATTTGCGGCACACGGTGGAAGTCGCCGAGCAGGTACGCGCGCTGTGTGCTGAGCGCCTGTATGTGCACCGCGACCTCGCGGTGCTGTCGGCGTTGCTACATGATTGTGGCAAAGCGGTGGAATACCGGCTCAAGCCTGATGGGAGCTGGGGGCTGTCCGATCGTGGGCGGCTGCTCGGCCACCGGGTCACGGCCATCGAGTGGATTGCGGCGGCCATGGCCCGCTGGGCGATTCGACTGCCCGATGGCCATGCGCAGGTGTTGCTGCACAACCTGAGTGCCGTGGCCCATGCCCCCAGATGGATGGGGTTGCGCGAGCCGCAGACGCCGGAGGCGGAAATCCTGTCTTTGGCCGATCGCCTCTCGGGCACGGATGATCTGATGCAGCGCTGCCTGCCTGATACAGGAGGCTGGGGGCACTATCACCGTCATCTGGGACGGCAGCCATTTCGGGTAGTGGCCACCCAGGCCGCTGCTGAAATGGCTTGACCCATGTCTCAGGCTGCGCCTCTTCCCCTTTTTTCCTCTTTCCGGCAATCGGAGGGCCTATGCATTGGACGTTGATCGTCGTTTTCCTGTTGGTAATGGCTGTGATCCTGGCGCTGGTGGGTCGCGATGCTCGCCAAACGATCTGGCGTGAGATCTGGGCCACGGCCTTGCACGATTGGCATGCCTTCCTGCGCCTGTTCGGGCGCGGGCGTAACTAGCCCGCTGCTAGGATCGCCACATGCATTGATCGCGCTTTCCTTTCGTCATGACGTGCTGGGCCGATGCCAGGCCCGCGCACGTCCTCACAAACTCGACGAAAGGAAGTCTCATGCATCCCGATTTGTACGCTGCAGCGCTGCAGCTTCTCCAGGAGGGCGCGGTCATCATTGAAATGACCGCCGCACCGTCCACGTATCGCATCGCCTTGGGCCACGACAGCGTGCCCATTCCAGGCCATGTGGTGCAGCAGTTGGTGGCGCACCGCAAGATTCACGCGGTCTGCCAAGTCTCAGGCAAACGAAGGTTTGTGCTGCGCTGAGATTGCTCAAGAAAACTTGGCGCTACCCACGAGGCAACGGGTAGCGTCGGGTTTCAAGACGCGCGGTTTGGGCATCGCCGCTGCATTCACAGGCCGGCGAACGCCATCGCAAGACCCGCAGAGGCTTATTCCTCGCCTTTGATCTCCGATATCGAGCGGGGACCGTTGCGAGCGAACCGAGCGTAGACGGCGACGCCGATCACACCCACCATGGCGCTGAGCACCTCTGTCGCGAGTGAAATCTCATAGATCCATCGACCGAGGTTCATGGGGCACCACAAGGTTCTGAACGGGGCGTCCCATGTTAAATCAATTTGTGCTCTCGCCGGGAGCAATACGCTGGTGCACCGTTCCATCTGCCGCTGCACGATGGCGAGAGAACGCCTCGCGCAGCACCACGACGAGCGCCTAGGCGAGGGTGTCGATAAGATCGTCAGGGGTTTGTGCATCGCCGTTTTCGGGCAGTCATTCGCCTCAAAAGTTGCTCGCGTCGCGTGACGAGAGTGGTCAGTGCCCTGCGTTCCTGCCGACGGTATTGTGGATCTTGGCTGCGGCACATTGCGCCTCGCCGGTTCGCACAATCCAAGCTGGAGAAGTTGCGTTGCTTCCCAACGCCCAGATATGAAGACGCAATGCACCGATCGACCGAATCGGAGGGAGGTTGTGTGCACATGCACCGCTGCTTTGAATGCGCGACAGCTTGACGCGTTAGATCGCTCTATAGCGGATGATCGCCATCGCGGGAAGCGTTGGGCGCCCCTCAGAGACCGCTTACTTGTGCGTTCTCAAAAATTCTTCCCGAATTGCCGCCACTGGCAGGTGCTCGGCCTTATGTGGAGCTCCAAGGCCGATTATGTAGATGCCGTGATTATGTTGAGCCACGACCGGCGTCGTGCGCCAACGGACCGTCTGGAGCGGCCGGCGCCGATTTTGATCTCCACATAATCAGAGCGTCCGGAGGAAGTCGATCAGCGAGTCGGGTGCCCGATAGCGGCGAGGCTTGGCTTCTGGCTCTTGAAGCCGGGCCAGTGCCCGTTCCTTCATTGCCAAGTCGGCTTCGACGTATTGGTGAGTCGTTGCCGGACTCTCATGGCCGAGCCAAAGCGCAATGACGCTGATGTCGACGCAGGTGTCGAAGCGAAACTCGTCGGGTGGCGCGGTGTCCGGGTTGCCGTGGGGAATGCCGAAGGTGCGGCTACTTTGCACTGGCGACTGGCCGCTTTGCTTAGGCCACGCGATGAAACGCTGCACACTGGCGTTGACCAGGCCGGGGGCTCCCCAGTGCGACAGGGGCGCGACACAGGTGGGTTGGAATTCGACAATGCGGATTTGCATGACAATGCCCCTGGAAAAATGGGGGACGACGAACACCGCGCTCCAGATCTGCCAGTTCGGCGCGCGCCGGAAGCGGCCTGGCGCCATGCAGAACGCCCGCCGAAATGCCCGCGAGAACGCCTCGGGGCATTCGAAGCCTGCTTCGAGCGCGGTTGCAGCACCGAACACTCCGTCTGGGACACCAGGCGGTGCGCGGTCCTGCGCAAGCGCATCAGCTGCACGTAGCGCGCCACCGGCACGCCGACGTAGGCGCTGAACTGGCGATGGAAGTGAAACGCCGAGAAGTTCGCAACACGGCTCAGCGCCGGCACCGACAGTCCCCTTCGAGGTTGGCGTCGATGTACGCCAGAACGGCGTCGAAACGCTTGGCGTAGCCTTGGGCGGGAACGGTGCGGGTGCGCATGGCGACATGGTCGCTCGTGCAGGTTGCCTTGTCCTTGCAGCGTTTGCTCGATCGCCGAAATTTTTGTGAGAGCCGCGCCGGCATGGCAGCCGGCGGCCGCTATGCTTCGGGCAACGGCCGCACGGCCATCGAGCCAGGCATGGACACGGACCCTTCCCGACACACGAAGCGCGTGGCGACATCCAGCTCCGAGTGGGCTGCTGAAGCCGACGACATCCGCCGCGGCATGCGCCTGGCCGCGGAGCTGAACAAACTGGGTATCGACGATGGGCGCCTTATCCGGGAACTCTTCGGTGAATTGACCGGACAGCCGGTCGACGAGAGCTTCACGCTGCTGCCGCCCTTCTACACCACCAGCGGGCGTCGTATCCGGGTCGGGCACAAGGTGTTCATCAACCAGTGCTGTACCATCTACGACCTGGGCGGCGTGGAGATCGGCGACCTCGTGATGATCGGGCCGAACGTGAACCTGATCACCACGGGCCACGCGATGGCGCCGTCGGAGCGCCGCAAGATCATCGAATCGCGGCCTATCGTCATCGGGCGTAACGTATGGATCGCCACCGGCGCGACGATCCTGGGCGGGGTAACCGTCGGCGACAACGCAGTGGTGGGCGCCGGCGCCGTGGTCACGCACGACGTGCCGCCGAATACCTTCGTGGCCGGCGTGCCAGCGCGAGTCGTGCGGCAGCTGGAAGCGGGCGAAGACCGCGATGTGTCTTCCGCAGCCTGCGCGCCGGCGGCGCTCTGAACGCGACCATGACAGCCTCAAGGAGTGGCAGAAGCTCGGCCTGACCGGTCATTGGGTATTGCATGAGGCGACGACCGCTCTGCCGATGCCAGCGGCCGCACGTAGTCGCTCCTGCAAAACCCCGCCAGCCCGCATGAATGCTCACTTTGTTTGGTGTTTTCCGTCCGCCGAATCCATGGAGTGTTGGCGCCGACGCCGATTTGAGCCATGCGCCGGGTTTGCTGTGAGCCGGTTGGAACGCGCCGAAATTCAAGCCTGACGCCGCGCGCAGCTCGTTTGCCATGGCTCAGTCACCGGCCGGCATGTGGCCAAAATTGGTATTAGCGCCAAATTGGCGGAGTCAAAAACGCAAATCTCCATGCCAATGTCGCTTTCAGCAATGTGAGTTTCCCTAGGGACATCGGCTTGCAATAGCACTGACGCGGTCATAGTCTGACAACCATCAAAAAAACAAAGGAGACTCAAGTGACTCAATCATCGTCAAAGGTGACGAGGCGTGCTGCACTTTCCAGCATCGCCACTGCCGCACTCGGAGCTGGAACTCTTCTGACGGGCAGGGCTGCCTCAGCAGAAACGAATGCGCAAATGCTCAACAATCGCGGTGGTTGGGAAGAGCAGCCCCCCAACCCAGCCGATCTGCCACCCAACGTCCCACCGTGGATGCAGGAGCAGGGGCGCCCTTTGACGCCTTATGGCCATCCATCTCCCTATGAAAAGGCGGTGGTGCGGGTCCCGACGAATCTCACACCCACCGAGTTGTCCTCCTGGAACTTCACACCGCTGCAGTATCTGCAGGGCACTGTGACGCCGAACGGGCTGCATTTCGAGAGGCTCCATGCTGGCGTTCCAGACATCCACCCATCACAGCACCGGCTGCTGATCGAGGGGATGGTCAAACGCCCCATCGTCCTGACCATGGACGATTTGATGCGCTATCCCAGCGTTTCCCGGTTTCACTTCCTGGAATGCTCCGGCAACACCTTGACCGAGTGGAGAAAACCCGTTGGGAAAAATGTGCAGTACACCCATGGACTATTGAGTTGTGCCGAGTGGACGGGTGTGCCGCTTGCCGCCATCCTCGACGAAGTTGGCGTCGATCCAAAGGCAACATGGGCATTGGCCGAAGGCGCGGATGCCGCAGCTATGGATCGCAGCATTCCGGTGCAAAAGCTCTGGGAAGACGCGATCCTCGCCTATGCGCAAAACGGTGAAATGCTGCGCCCCTCCCAAGGCTACCCCTTGCGCCTGTTACTGCCCGGTTATGAGGGGAACATGAACATCAAGTGGCTACGACGCCTGAAGTTTGGTTCCGCTCCATTCGAGACCTACGAGGAAACCGCCTACTACACCGAGTTGATGAAAAACGGCAAAGCACGGCAGTTCAACTTCATCATGGAAGCTAAGTCGGTCATCACCTACCCATCGGGCGACATGAAACTGCAGCAGCCCGGCTACCACCAAATCTCTGGGTTGGCTTGGTCAGGCAACGGCCGCATCAGTCGGGTTGACGTTTCGACCGACGCTGGGCGGACCTGGCGCCAGGCTGTGCTGCAGGGTCCTGTGCAGTCGCGTTGCCTGACCCGATTCCGGCTGGACTGGCAGTGGAGTGGTGCGCCCGCAACGCTGCAAAGCCGATGTGTTGATGAAACTGGCTATGTGCAGCCGACCATCGACCAACTCGTCGCCGCGCGTGGCTACAACTCGGTCTATCACATGAACGGCATCCAAAGTTGGAAGGTCGCGGCCAATGGGGAGGTGAGCAATGTTCACGCGTAAAAGCTTCATCGGAGTGTCAGCAGTGGCTCTCGTCGGCCTCTCGCTGGCGAATGTGGCGGCAGCTCACGACCATGCGTCACTGGCTTTTGGTACGCCCGCAACGCAAGCGCAAATCGCCGGCTGGAATCTAGACGTGGTGCCTAGCGGTGCGGGATTGCCGTCTGGACGTGGCACACCGGCAGAAGGCTCGAAGTTATATGCGGCGCAGTGCGCAGTTTGCCATGGGGCCGAAGGCCAGGGCATGGCTGTCCCCGGGCACGGCATGTTTCCACGCCTTGTCGGTGGCATTGGGACCATCACGACGGATGCCCCAGTGAAGACGGTTGGAAGTTTCTGGCCGTATGCGACCGGTTTGTTCGACTACATCCGCCGCGCCATGCCATTCACCAAGCCGCAATCACTGACTAGCGACCAGGTTTATGCCTTAACCGCTTTTATTTTGGCGAAGAACGGGATCATTCCGAACGACGCTGTGATGAATGCCCAGACGTTGCCAGCGGTGAAGATGCCAAACCGTGATGGCTTCTATTCAAGGCCCGAACCAGAAACGGATAATATCGCTAGGTATTCTGTCACTGGGCCATGACGATGGTGCACCGGCCTGGCGCAATGGGTGTGGTCGAAAGCACCAGATCGTCGATTTTTGAAGGATTAGCTCTGGCGCCAGCGACGTAAGCGACCACCGCCCGACGCAATGCGGAAGCCTGCTCGCGGGGCCGCGAGCACCTTCTTTGGCCGATCAGCACTCATCCTGTGCGCGCCGATGCCAAATTGATCAATATGCCGATTTTGTTGTGACCGGACGCTTTCCGGCATCGACATCGTGGTGATGCAGGTACTGGCCGATCGCTTCTGGTCAAAATTGTGTCGGCACCCTAGACGAGGCATGTCAGCAGCAATTTCCACTTCCAATCGCAATAGCTCAGAGTACGTTTCACTTGGTGTCCGTAACACGCGGGTCTAAGGCGGCGTGCGAGCGATTCTTTGCGCACAAGAGTATCGGGAGTCTGCGGTACTTTGGGGACATCCAGGGTGACCAAGTGCCGTTCACGTTAGGGCCGATTCGGACCAAGCATGGGCTGGTGCATGTGTTTGACGAAAACACCCTTGACATCGTTTTCAGAGAGCTTGATACGGTGGCAGACTTCGTCACGTATCTGAGTAAGCGAACAGAACTTCTCTGCCGCGAAAGGCCGACCATTTGGGCGGATGGAGAGGAACAATTACTCGCCCTGTACCTGCGAAACACTCGTCACGGAGAACACGACTTCGACATCGAAGTTGAGTCAAACGGGAAGCCAATCACACACGTCTACGTCCAAGAAGGTCATTGGGAGAAGCTGCAGGCACACCCGCAGTATCTTGCCAAAAAGGCGGCTGACAAAATTAGCTACCAGTGGGAAAGGCTGGTGAGCAAATTCATCGAGGTTGGCAATCCCACGCTCGTGGACATGCCGGACTGGCAACCGGTGAACGATGTAGAGCCAGCTATTCGGGAGATGGCTAGCGAAACACGTCTTGCCCGCAGAATCCTGGCCGATGGCCTATCGAAGTTCGTCGATTCGCTCGAACTGGGGAAGGCTAAAGTACGCGTGATGTCCAGCCCATCTACTAACGACAGGGTGTACGCAATACTGGCCGAGCCCTTTGTTTCGGAGCGGTTCGGCACCTATGAACAGTACCGGAGGGACAGGCTAGCTAAAGTTGCGGCCTATGCGATCGTGGCGCGTACCAAGGTGCCGACAGCAAGAATGGCAATAGGCATAGCCTTCGACGGCCCCACCAAGGACATGAGCGGTGGCAGCGAAGATCTGTTCTGCCACTCCGTGCCCGAGGTCACACAGGCCGTCTTGAACGATGCGGAGCGTGTCCCACGCGAGTTGAGAATTCTCTTGCCAGAGAATGTCAGGAGCGCTGGTTCCCGTCACCAAGAGTATCCGGAAATCCCGCCCAGGATGAGTCGCCAACAGCGGCGTGCCCAAGAGCGCGCCGCTAACAAGAAGAAGAGGAGGAAGTTCAGATAGCGTCCTGTCGAGGACAGGTTCGCTTGGTTGCTAAGGTACGACCGCTTTTGGCAGACACCCGGCATCCGGTCACGCGGGATGACCGGCCGCAAAGGCCGATTATGTAGATGCCTCGATTATGTGGAGCCACAACCGGCGTCGTGCCCCAACTGCCCATCTGTGGCGGCAGGCGCCGATCTCGAGCTCCACATAATCAGAGCGTCCGCAGGAAGTCGAACAGCGAGTCGGGTGCCCGATAGCGACGAAGCTTGGTCTCTGGCTCTTGAAGCCGGGCCAGCGCCCGTTCCTTCATGGCCAGATCGGCCTCGACGTATTGGTGGGTCGTTGCCGGACTCTCATGACCGAGCCAAAGCGCAATGACGCTGATGTCGACGCCGGCCTGCAGAAGGTGCATTGCCGTCGTGTGGCGAATCACATGCGGCGAGATGTGGTGTGTTGCCAAATCGGGGCAGGATTCTGCGGCAAGCTGTACGGCGTGATCCAGTCGCTGCATCACGTTCCATCGCGACATCGCTTGGCCGTCCCGATTGGGCAGCAATGGCGAGTCCGAATCAAACTGCGGATTTCGCCGGAACCAGGCTCGGATTGCCCTGACGGTCGAACGCCACAGCGGCACGCTGCGCTGCTTGCGTCCCTGGCCGTGCAAATGAACGCAGGCGGCCCTATCGTCGAGCACCACCTCTCCGACCTTCACGCCGGTAATCTCGGAAACCCGGGCACCGGTGTTGTAGAGCAACAGCAGCAACACATGATCCCGTTGGCTGAACCACGTGCCGTCCGGCGTTCCGATCACCGCCAGCATTTCCTCCCGGGACAGATAGCCAAGCATCGGGCGCTCGAAGCGCTTTGCCGGAACGCCGAGCGCGCGTTCGACCACCTGCAGCGATGACACATCGCGGTGCGCGGCGAACTTCAGGAATGAACGCAGCGCCGCGAGACGGGCATTGCGGCTGCGCACGCTGTTGTGCCGCTCGCGTTCCAGATGATCGAGGAAGGCCGTGATCAGGTCCGGCGTGATGTCGGCCAGCGTGATCAGCGCTGGCGAACGGCCAAGGCGCGCCTCGGCAAAGCCCAGGAAGAGCAGGAAGGCATCCCGGTAGGCGGCAACCGTCTGCGGGCTGAGTGCGCGTTGTTGCGTCAGATGCTCGACGAAGAAGGCTTGCACAAGCGCGGGAAACGATGGCGGTGGTTTGGGTTGTCTACGCATCATCATCATCTCCCACGAGATCGGCGAATTGTTCGAACCGGCGGGCAGCGATCGCCATCAACTCGGGAACGGCGGTGAGATACCAGTATGTGTAGAAGATCTCGGCATGACCCATGTAGGTCGACAGCGCCAGCATCTTCTGGTCGACCTCGGCGCCGTCGGCGTACCAGCGCACCAGCCGCCGGACGGCGAAGGTGTGGCGCAGGTCATGCAAACGGGGTGCCTCGTGTCCACCGCGATTGACCCAGCCAAGACCGTCACGCAGGCCGGTAAAGACGCGGTGTGCCTGCCGCTCGCCAAGCAGCAGGCCCTGTCGGCGGCCACGGCTGCTGATCAGGAACGGCATGTCGGCTGTCGTCGGAACATGCCGCTCACGTTGTTTCCGGTAGCGCACCAGCGCCTTGACCGTGCTGGGATGGATCGGCAGTTGCCGGGACTTGGCGAACTTGGTCTGCCGTATCGTCAGCATCCCGCGCTTGAGATCGACATCCGCATCGCGCAGGTGAATGGCTTCGGAAACGCGCAACCCGGTCGAGGCCATCAGGCCGAACAGGGTTTCGTAGGTCAACGGCCGAAGGCTGCCGGCGGGGGCGAGTCTGCGTGCCGCAGCGAGCAAGTCGACGATCTCGTCGTCACGGTAGATGTGTGGTGCAACGCGGCCGGGTTCCGGACCGAAGAGCGACGCCTCAGGAATCTCGGTGTCCGGCTCGAACTGCTGCAGGTAGCAGATGAAGTGCCGCAGCCTTCCCCAACTGCGCGCCCAGGTGCCCGCATCGCCATCGCCACCCTTGGCAGCACGCACCCATTCGACCATGAGTTCCGCCGTCAGCGGACCCCGATGGCGCTTGGCCTCGACGAAGCGGGCAAAGCCAGAGAGGAAGGCATCACGGGAGCGCAGGTGGAAACCCTGACGGCGACGCTCGGCCAGATAGTCGTTGATTCTGGCCTGCAGGCTTTGGCGCCGGCTCATGATTCACTCCCTGGCCAGGGCAACGCGACCTCAGCAAGGTTTGGCGTGTCGAGCTTGGCGTAGATCCGGGTGGTTTCCAGCGAACGGTGCCGCAGGACATCGGCAACTTCCTTGAGCGAGCTGCCTTGCTCGACCAGGCGACAGGCCAGCGTATGACGCAGCACGTGCGCTCCGGAATTGGGCAAACCTGCCCGTCGGCAGGCATGGTGGATGACCTTCTGAACCGCAGCCGTCGTGATCGGGATGTCACGCAAATCGCGTTGGCGAACGAAGATCGCCCGGCTCATGGTTGCTGGGCGCTCATGTTGTAAATAATCCGCCAATGCTTGTCCGGTGGTCATCGGAAGCGGCAGGATGTCCTGCCGTCGCGACTTCGTGCCTTTCAGCGTGACCGTGCCTTCGCGCCAGTCGATGTCATCGATCAACAGATTCGCGATCTCGCCAGCGCGCAGTCCCATGTCCAGTGCGCAGCGGACGATGGCATAACCGCGTCGGGGCCAGCGTCCGTTGGGGAATGCGCCGAGCAGCCGTTGAACTTCGTCCGGCTTGAGGGCGCGTGGCAGCGATGCAAGCTTCCACTGTACCGGCGAGGAAATGACTGCGGTCAGGCTGGCAACCGAGTCACCGCAGATCGTCCGGTAGCGGAGGTAACTTCGCAAGGCCGTTGCCACTTGGGCAGCGGCGGAATGCGAGGGGCTATCCCCCAGTTGCCGAGCGATGAAGCGGCGAACATCGGCTGGACGTAGCTTGGCCATGGCGACGACGCCACCGGCGAACTTCTTCCGCAACAACTGCGCGACGATACGGCAATGGTTGCGACGCGTGCCCGCCGCAAGGCCGCAGACGTCACGCAGGTGGTCGTCGTACCGGCGCAGTTCGTCGGCGATCGGGTCGGAAGGGACTACAGATGAGCGCACATGCTGCGCGCTCCGGGGCGGTGAGGTTCGGTTCATGAGCGTCTCCTGGAGTGAAAACTCCACTTCAGGAGAACGCTGAAATTATGTCGAGCTCAAAATCCCTTGCTCGGCCCGCATAAGCCCGTGGACACTGGGCACTCCGAACTGCTAACCGGGAAGCTCAACATAATCGAGGCATCTACATAATTGGTCAAAGCGGGCGTTAGCTGCCACCGCTGATAGCAGCGGCAATGCGCCAGCCAGCGGTCGCCGAGCCCACCTTCATCTTCGCTGGTGTCGTTGCCATCCCGGCCTAACCCAAACCGTCACGGCACGAGCCGGTAGCCAGCCCCACTTTCCGTCAGGAGGTGGCAAGGTCGTGCAGGCTCATTCTCCAGTTTGTGACGAAGCCGCCCCATGTACACCCGCACATAGTGCTGGCTATCGAGCGCGTTGGGGCCCCAGACCTCCTGGAGAATCCGTCTGTGCGTCAGAAGCGCTCCAGCATTACGGGCGAGCAATTCCAACAGGCGATATTCGATGGCTGTCAATCTCACCGGAACGCCTTGCCTGACGACCGACTGCTTGCTCATGTCGACGACGATCTCGCCAAAGTGCAGCACGCTTCCCTGCTCGGTGATGCTTCGACGACGCAACGCTGCACGAACACGCGCCAGCAGTTCATTGACGCTGAACGGCTTGGTCAAGTAGTCGTCGGCTCCAAGGTCCAGCGAGGCGACCTTGGAGCCTTCGTCGTTGCGTGCCGAGAGCACGATGACAGGGGCCAGACTCCAGGCGCGGAAGCCGCGCAGGAATTCGATGCCGTCGGCATCGGGCAATCCGAGGTCCAGCAGCACCAAGTCGGGGCGGCGCGCTGCAGCGTCGACCAATCCCCGCCGGCACTCGCTCGCCTCCTGCACACGGTACCCTGCAGCTTCGAGCGCGACGCGCACGAAGTGCCGGATTTCCGCGTCATCTTCGACCAGGAGAATCAGTTGATGGCTCTTCATCTGCGCTGTCCTCGACGCCGTCGTCGCCGGGCGGCGCGTCCAGCGGCAATTCAAAGCTGAAGCTGGCGCCTCCGTCGGGCCGGTTGGCCGCGGTGATGGATCCGCCGTGGGCCTCGACCACCGAACGGCAGATCGCCAGGCCGAGCCCGACCCCCGGGACGCTGGACTCGACCTGTCCGCGCGCGAATTTGTCGAACAGATCACCTTCGCGTCCGCGAGGCAGCCCCGGCCCGCGGTCCCAGACGGTGACCCGCAGACGATCGCCCGCGCGCCGCGCATCGACCCCGATCGGCGTACCCGCCGGCGTGTACTTCAGCGCATTGTCGAACAGGTTGACGAACACGCGCTCGAGCAGCTGCGCGTCGGCGTGCACCAGCGGAAGCTCGGGTGGCAGATCGATGTGCAGCGGGTGCTGCGCCAGCTGCTCGGGCTCGAAGCCGCGCAGCGCGCTTCCGAGCACCTCCTCCACCGATTGCCAGTCCTTGCGCAACGTGACCTTGCCAGCCTGCAGGCGGGCCATCTCCAGCATGTCGTCAACCATGCGCGCCAGGCGGCGCGCCTGCTTGCCCACCGACTCGACCTGCTCGCGCAACCGGGCGGGCTGGGCGGGCGTGTGCATACGCAACAGGTCCGTGGCGCCCATCAGGGCGGTCAGCGGCGTGCGCAGGTCGTGCGAGAGCGCCGACAGCACCGAATTGCGCAAGCGTTCCGCCTCCATCGCGACCAGCGTGTCCTGCGCGACCTCGACGAAATGGACCCGCTCCAGCGCGATCGCGATCTGCGATGCGATGGTATCGAGCAGCCTGCGCTGTTCCGGAATGAGCACGCTGCGCGGCGTTCCGGGAGCGACGACCAGCACCCCTCGCACCCGCATCGGCGCCTTCAACGGCAGGTAAAGCAACGGCAGCGCGGGCAGCGTGTTGGTGCCGATTCCGGCCGTCTCGCCGTGCTCGATACACCAGCGCGCCAGATCGGCGTCGATGCCGTCGATCGGGCCGGCGGGGTCCGGCGAGTCGGCCTCGCGCAGGCGTTCATCGATGCCCAGCAGCAACAGTTCGGCCCGCGCGCCGAAACCGTTGCGCACATGCCCCAACCCGAAATCGACCACTTGCTCGACCGTCAACGCCCCCGAAAGGTCGCGCGACAGCGCGTAGAGATCCCGGGTGCGGCGCTCGCGCTGGTTGGCCACGCGCACCTGGTAGCGCAATCCAGCGGTGAGGTGCCCGATGAGCAGGCCGACGCCGAGCATCACGCCGAAGGTGAACAGGTACTGGACGTCGCTGACGGCGAAGGAGTACTTCGGCGGCACGTAGAAGAAGTCGAAGGCCAGCACGTTGATGAAGGCCGCCAGCACCGCCGGGCCGCGACCCAGGCGCCACGCCACCAGCACCACCCCGACCAGGAACAGCATGACGATGTTCGACAGGTGGAAGTACCAGCTCAGGGGTATCGCCACCAGGGTCAGCGCGGCGCTGCCGGCCAGCGCCCACGCATAGTCCCGCCACGGAAACGGGTGGACTTCGGCGGCGGACACCTGCGCGGCGCCGCGCGTGGGTGGCGCGTGTGGCTCGGGGGCGAGCAGCACCAGATCGAGGTCGGGAGCCAGGTTTCCCAGCCCCCTGGCGAAGGATTCGCGCCATGCCTCGCGCCACCACGCCAGCCTGCGGCGACGCGCCATCACGACGCGGTTCAGGTTGTGCATGCGCGCGTAGGCGAGCACTTCCGAGGGTGCATGTTGGCCCGCGAGCACCGCGGTGTGCGCGCCGAGATCGCGGCCGAGCTGAAGCAGCTTCAGGATCGCCGAGCGGCGCGCCTCGGCGAGCTGCTGCAGCGGCGGCGTCTCGGCGTAGACCACGTGCCAGCGCGCGTGCAGCGCCTCGGCCAGGCGCGCCGCCGCGCGCACCAGGCTCGGGCCGTTGTCCGGCCCCACGCATACCAGCAGCGCCTCCGACGCACTCCAGACCTCGCCCCCGACCTGGCTGCTTCGATAGCTGCGCATCTGGCTGTCGACGCGCTCGGCGGTCAGGCGCAGTGCGAGTTGGCGCAGCGCGAGCAAGTTGCCCTTGCGGAAGAAATTGCGCAGCGCGCGCGCCGCCTGCGCGGCGACGTAGACCTTGCCTTCGCGCAGGCGCTGCAACAGTTCGTCGGGAGTCAGGTCGACGAGCACGACGTCGGCCGCCTGCTGGAACAGGCTGTCCGGGACCGTCTCGCGCACCGGTACCTCGGCGATGCTGGCGACGATGTGGCTGACGCTGTCCAGATGCTGCACGTTGAGCGTCGTGTAGACGTCGATTCCGGCGGCCAGTAGCTCCTCGACGTCCTGCCAGCGCTTCGGATGCCGGCTGCCGGCGGCGTTGCTGTGCGCCAGTTCGTCAACTAGCAGCACCGCGGGCCGGCGCTGCAGCGCTGCGGCCAGGTCAAACTCGCCCGCGTCGCGCGCGCCCCCCTGCGGCTGCAGGCGCGGCAACACCTCCAACCCTTCGAGCAGCCGCTCGGTCTCGGCTCGACCGTGGGTTTCAACGACCCCGCAGACGACGTCGACGCCCTTCTCGCGCAGTTGCTGTGCCGCGCCGAGCATCGCGTAGGTCTTGCCAACGCCTGGAGACGCGCCGAAGAAAATCCTCAGCTTGCCCTGCTGGGCCTGCTTCTGCTCATGCTCGACCTCGCGCAACAGGGCGTCGGGGTCGGGGCGTTGATCGTCGGTCATCGCGGCACGCGTGCAGGGGTGGACGTGGCCGCGACGCAGAAGACAGACTGCAAAAGGTTCATGACAGGATAGCTCGGATCAGGGCATTGTCCGTCGGAAGTATCGCCCGGCGCGGCGGCCGATCGGTCGGGTCAGGGCAGAGGAACCGGATGCAGGCCGTCGAGTGCGAGGTTCAGCGCCAGCACGTCGACCTGGGGCTCGCCGAACAGCCCGAACCAGGGACGGTGGGCGTACCGGTCGATCAACCGCTGTACCGCTCGCGGCGGGAGGCCGCGCGCCTGCGCGACCCGCGCGAGCTGGTACTGCGCGGCCGCCAGACTGATGTCCGGATCCAGCCCGGAACCAGAAGCCGTGACCAGGTCGACCGGAGTCGGCTTGCCGGCCTCGGCCGGGTCGGCGTGTCGCAAGGCTTCGACGTTGGCCTTCACCGCCCCCAACTCCTCGGGGTTCGTGGGCCCGAGGTTGGAGCCGCCCGAGGCCAGGCCGTTGTAAGGCTGCGGCGAGGTCGCCGACGGCCGGCCCCAGAAGTACTTCGGCGCCGAGAACGACTGCCCGATCAGCGCCGAGCCGACCGGCCTTCCGGCCACGGCGAGCACCGAGCCGTTGGCCTGCCACGGAAACACCGCCTGCGCCAGTGCGGTGACCAGCAGCGGATAGACCAAGCCCAGCACAAGCGTGAAACCGACGAACAGGGTCAACGCGGGGCGAAGGAGTCGCGACATGGAGGTCTCCGTTTTACAGCAGATGCAGTGCATTGAGCACGAGGTCGATCGCCTTGATGCCGACGAAGGGCAACGCGATGCCTCCCAGCCCGTACAGCAGCAGGTTGTTGCGTAGCAGCGTGGCCGCCGGAAGCGGGCGGAACTTCACCCCTTTCAGAGCCAGGGGAATGAGGAACACGATGATCAGGGCGTTGAAAATCACCGCCGAGATGATCGCCGAATCGGGAGTCCCCAGGCGCATGACGTTCAAGGCCCCGAGTTGCGGGTAGGTGCCGATGAAGATCGCAGGGATGATCGCGAAATACTTCGCCAGGTCGTTGGCGATGCTGAAGGTGGTCAGCGCGCCGCGGGTCATCAGCATCTGCTTGCCGATCTCGACCACCTCGATCAGCTTGGTCGGGTTGGAGTCGAGATCGACCATGTTGCCGGCCTCGCGCGCGGCCTGGGTGCCGCTGTTCATCGCCACCGCGACGTCGGCCTGCGCCAGCGCCGGCGCGTCATTGGTGCCGTCGCCGGTCATCGCCACCAGGCGTCCGTCGGACTGATACTTGCGGATCAGCGCCAGCTTGGTCTCGGGCGTGGCCTCGGCCTGGTACTCGTCCACGCCGGCCTCCGCGGCGATCGCCGCTGCGGTGAGTCGGTTGTCGCCGGTGATCATCACGGTCTGGATGCCCATCCGACGCAGCTGGGCGAAGCGCTCCTTGATGCCGTCTTTCACGACGTCCTTGAGTTCGACCACGCCAAGCACACGCCGATCGTCGGCCACCACCAGTGGCGTGCTGCCCCGGCGGGCGACCGCGTCGACCAGATCCTTCAAGCCCGCCGGCAGTTCCCCGCCGCGCTCGCGCACGTGGCGCGACACTTCGTCGGCCGCACCTTTGCGGATCGGCCGGCCGGCGATGTCCACGCCGCTCATGCGGGTCTGCGCGGAGAACGGCACGAAGCTGGCGTGCAGCGATTCCAGGTCGCGCTCGCGCAGGTTGAAACGCTGCTTGGCCAGCACGACGATGCTGCGCCCCTCGGGTGTCTCGTCCGCCAGTGACGCCAGTTGCGCGGCGTTGGCCAGTTCGCGCTCGGAGACCCCGGCCACCGGCACGAAGGCGCTGGCCTGGCGGTTGCCCAGCGTGATGGTGCCGGTCTTGTCCAGCAGCAGCACGTCGATGTCGCCGGCGGCCTCGACCGCGCGCCCCGAGGTCGCGACCACGTTGGCGCCGAGCATGCGGCTCATGCCGGCCACACCGATGGCCGACAGCAGCGCGCCGATTGTCGTCGGGATCAGGCACACCAGCAGCGCCACCAGCACCGTGATGCTGACCGGATGGCCGGCGCCGGTGGCCTTGACCGAGTAGATCGAATACGGCAGCAGCGTCACCGTGGCCATCAGCAGAATCACCGTGAGCGCGATCAACAGGATGGTCAGAGCGATCTCGTTGGGCGTCTTGCGGCGCTTGGCGCCCTCCACCAGCGCGATCATGCGATCGAGGAACGAATCGCCCGGATTGGTCGTGCAGCGCACGACGATCCAATCGGACAACACCGTCGTGCCGCCGGTCACCGACGAGAAGTCGCCGCCCGACTCGCGGATCACCGGGGCGGACTCGCCCGTGATCGCGCTTTCGTCGACGGTCGCCGCGCCTTCGATGACTTCGCCGTCGCAGGGGATCAGTTCGTGCGCGAGCACGACCACGACGTCGTCCTTGCGCAGCGTCTCGCCGTCTACCAGGGTCCACGGCGCACCGTACCTGGGCTCGCTCAGCCGCTTGGCCTTCACGGCGCTGCGCGTGCCGCGCAGACTGGCCGCCTGCGCCTTGCTGCGCCCTTCGGCCAGCGCCTCGGCGAAATTGGCGAACAGCACGGTGAACCACAGCCATACCGTCACGGCCAGGATGAAGCCGGACGGCGCCTCGCCATGTCCGCGCAGCGCCTGCAGCCACAGCCCGGTGGTGAGCAGGCTGCCGACGTACACAACGAACATCACGGGGTTGCGGAATTGAACCCGCGGGTCGAGCTTGCGGAACGATTCGACCACGGCCGGACCGACCAGCGACGAATCGATGAGGGAAAGACGTTGACGACTCATGTCGGCTCCTGGTGCCCGCTCAATGCGCGGCCCACATCGCGAAGTGCTCCGCGATCGGACCCAGCGCCAGCGCCGGCAGGAAAGTCAGCGACGCGACCAGCAGCACCGTGCCGATCAGCAACCCGATGAACAGCGCCCCATGCGTGGGCATGGTCCCGCTGGATTCCGCCAAGCGTTTTTTCGACGCCAGCGAACCGGCGATGGCCAGCGCCCCGACGATCGACACGAAGCGACCGAACCACATCGCCAGCGCGAGCGTGAGGTTGTAGAAGGGCGTGTTGGCGTTCAGCCCGGCGAAGGCGCTGCCGTTGTTGTTCGACGCCGAGGTGAAGGCGTAGAGCATCTCGGAAAATCCATGTGCCCCGGGATTGGCCAGGCTGGATACCCCCTGGGCGCTGACCGACGCGATCGCGGTCCCGAGCAGCACCAGCAGCGGCGAGATCAGCAGCCCGATCGAGATCATCTTCATCTCGAAGGATTCGATCTTCTTGCCCAGGTATTCCGGGGTTCGCCCGATCATCAGCCCACCGACGAACACCGCCATCAGCGCCACCATCAGCATGCCGTACAGACCGGTTCCGGTACCGCCGGGAGCGACCTCGCCGAGCTGGATCATCAGCATCGGCACCATGCCGCCCAGAGGCGTGTTGGAATCGAACATCGAGTCGACCGCTCCGGTCGACGTGCCGGTGGTCGCCGCGGTGAAGATCGCGGTCGACGCAATGCCGAAGCGCGTCTCCTTGCCTTCCATGTTGCCGCCGGACTGCAGCGTGCCCGCCTTCTGGTCAATGTGCAGCGCGGCGAAGGCCGGATTGCCCTGCTGCTCGAAATGCGCCTCGGCGCCCATGCCCACGCCGAGCATGATGGTCATCGCAACCAATAGCGCCCAACCCTGGCGCCGATCCCCGACCATGCGCCCGAAGGTGAAGGTCAGCGCCACCGAGATCAGCAGCAGCAGGAACACCTCGAGCATATTGGTGAAGGCGTTCGGGTTCTCGTAGGGATGCGCCGAGTTGGCGTTGTAGAAGCCCCCGCCATTGGTCCCGAGTTCCTTGATCGCCTCCTGCGAGGCCACCGGCCCCATCGGCAGCGTCTGCTGCGCGGCCTGCGACGCGACCATTACCGGCTGCCCCTGCGCGTCCTTCACCGGGTTGCCCTGGGCGTCGGTCTTCGGGACCTGGAAGCTCACCGGCGCGATCAGGTCGACGGCGCGGTCGGCTCGCAGCGTCTGCGGAACCCCCTGGCCGACCAGCACAGTCGCCGCCACGAAGGAGATGGGCACCAGAACGTACATCGTGATGCGATGCAGATCGACCCAGAAATTGCCGATGGTCGCGACGCTGCGCCGCGCGAATCCGCGGATCAGCGCGAAGGCCACGGCGACTCCCGTCGCGGCCGACAGGAAATTCTGCACCGCCAGCCCGGCCATCTGCACCAGGTTGCCCATGGTGCTTTCGCCCGAGTAGCCCTGCCAGTTGGTGTTGGTGACGAAGCTGATCGCCGTGTTGAACGACGAAGCCCTGCCGACCGCGCCGAAGTGCTGGGGATCCAGCGGCAGCACACCCTGCAGACGCTGCAGCGCGTACACCGCGACCACGCCTAGGAAGTTGAACATCAGCAGCGCGCGCGCATAGGCGCCCCAGCCCATCTCCTCGTCGGGCCGAGCGCCGCACAGGCGCAGCAGCCTCGACTCGACACCGAGCAGGCGCTTCGGCATGCGGCCGTCGGCCAGCGCGGCCATGTACAGGCCCAGTGGCTTGCCTGCCAGTACCAGCGCTGCGAACAGCACGACCAGCAGCGCCCAGAATGTGGGAGTCATCAGAAGTCCTCCGCGCGCAGCAGCGCGTAGCCCAGGTAGATCAACAACAACACGGTGATGATCCCGCCCAACCAGTAGAAGAGCAGCGTCATGTCAGCGCCTTTCCTGCAGCTTCTCGCAGCCGCGAACGAGCAGCGCCATGCTCAGGAAGCACAGCACCGCGACACCTACCCAGATCAGATCCATTGCAGCAGCCCCTTGCTACTAAACCCACCGAAATCGTAGGAACTCTGGCGTAAATAGCGCGTAAAAACATTGCCCTGGCGCATAAACGCAGCGTCAATTTTTTTGAGGAAGGTGGCGGAAGCAGCGCGATATGCCGGCGCAGGCTATAGACTAAGCACGAATTATCCGTGAACTTTAAGGCGTGGAATGAGTCTGACTTTGCATGGAAAAAGAAGACGCCCGCAAGCAGTCGCGAGAAGTACTGCACGAGAGACGAAAACAAGTCATCCGCATGCACTGCAAAGGGATGCCAGTGATGCAGATTGTTGAGCACAGCGGTCTCAGTTGGTATGCCGTGAACGCTGCGCTGACCGCGTATTCGACTGCGGGGGCAGCGGCACTCAAGCCTGCTGCACGTGGCAAGAAACCAGGCAGTGGACGCATGCTGAACGAATCGCAAGAGAACGCGGTTCGGCAACTCATCTGCGACAAGCGCCCCGAACAACTGAAGATGGAATTTGCGCTATGGAACCGGGCTGCGGTCACGCAGTTGGTTGAACGCGAATGCGGCATCAAGTTGTCAGTGCGCGGCGTTGGCAACTATCTCAAGCGCTGGGGATTCACCCCGCAAAAGCCGATCAAGAAGGCGTATGAGCAGCGTCCAGAAGCCGTACAAGCCTGGCTGGACGATGGATACCCGGCCATCGAACAACGCGCCAGGTCCGAGGGTGCCGAGATTCACTGGGGCGACGAAACCGCGGTCGTGAATACCGACGTGCGTGGCCGCTGCTACGCACCGGCGGGCAAAACACCGGTGACCTTTGCGGTCGGTGGCACACGCCAGAAACTGTCGATGATCGCCACCGTCACCAACCAGGGCACGACACGCTGGATGATCATTGACGAGGCGTTCAACGCAGACAAGCTGATTGAGTTTCTGGGTGCACTGATCCAGGACGCCGGCAAGAAAGTGTTCCTGATTCTCGACAACCTGCGCGTCCATCACAGCAAGCCGGTCAAGGCCTGGGTTGAGAGGCGTCAAGACAAGATCGAGTTGTTCTATCTGCCCAGCTACAGCCCTGAGCTCAACCCGGAAGAACGGCTCAATGCCGATTTGAAACAGGCTCCTTATACGAAGGTGCCGGTACGCACCAAGGCCAAATTGAAAACCGCCGCAACAGAGCACATGCAGACGTTGGAGAAATCACCCGCGCGGGTGAGAAAGTTCTTCCAGGACGCACGCGTGAAATATGCTGCGTGACTCACGGATAAATCGGGCCGGATCAATAATGCGAAAGTGAACCGCCCCTGGTTCAGCGGACTTCGGTTGGTTTAAGTCATGCCGGGATGGCGGCCTGACTGGCAAGGGTGCTGACGATCGCACCGACCGCTGCCTGCAGCATTGCTGTCGCCGCCACAGGCAGCGTCCAGCGCCCGCTCAGGCCGACAACAAGCCCTTGGCGACGCGTCGAGTGAAGCGGCAGCGCATCAATCTGCAGGGCGCTTCCGCTTCATTTTTCCGGGTCGCGGAGGCTGGCGGCTTTTCGTCGGGTTTGAGCGCCAGTTTGACTTGCGAGGGTTGCGCCAACCCGTCGCAGAAGCACAGATTCCACGATTTTTCATGACGTGGATCATGAAACCTCCTTGGGCCTCCTCCAACAGTGGCCGTTCCGCCCGGAGACCCTTTACGATGCCGGATCCGCTTCGACTTTGGTCTTGCAACCTCTGGTTGCGGCTTTTGTCGCGAAGTTACTGGCCATCGTTGCGGCGGCCCTTCCCCCTATGCTCGCGTGTAACCATGGTCATCGACATGTCGGATTTCTGCGCCCATTGGGACGTTCACGGCAACGTCCAGGTCTGGGCAAACGATCGCGTTGTATCAACCGTGAAGGTCCTGCAACGCGGCACGCCGCAATCATTGCCCGCGGCCGCCGATCGGGTGGAACGCATGGCACGCGACCCCGCGTACCGTTTCGCCATCCTGGCCCTTGTGCACGGCCAGGTCCGACCGGTCAGGCATGCGAAGCCACCATCCGCTTAGCGCTGCGCAAGCCAGCGCTGCTTTTGTGCACGGTTCCGTGCAGCCAGCGCTTGGGCCTCGCGCAAAAGGCCGCGATGTTTGCGCTGGGAGCGCCGTGTGGAGACCGGCCGATGGTCCGATGTCTCCTTGTGGGATGGTGCATCACAGCCGCGGTGAGCATGGCATCGCGTTGACCAGGCGCGCGCATTCCCTCGCACCCCGCGAGCTGCAGCTCCTTGTGTTGACCAAGACCAACGCGCGGCAGACCTGACCATGCGCCTGCGCCTTCAGCTGCTCGCGCGGGGTCTGATCTTCATCCTGCCCGTCCTGCTGGTGACGGTGTGGGGGCTGTGGGCCGAGCGCAATCAATACCTCCAGATCAAGGACCGGGTCGTCGAGGACGCTCGGCGCGACGCGTCGACCGATGCGCAGGCCATCGCCAGTCGCCTTCAAACCCGATTCACCGAGCTGCAGTTTGCCGCCGTCGCCCTGCACGGACCCGACGCTGATCCGCCGTCCCCGGACCCCAAAGCGGTGCAATCCCTGCGACGCCTCATGGTCTGGCATCCCGGTCTTTACGCCGTCAATCTCGAGGCGCCAGACGGCGCCGTCCTGTGGTCGACGGAAGTTCGTCGCCAGGCGCCGTCCGTCGCCGCGCAATCGCTGACACCGCTGGCATCCAATCCCAATTTCCTGCTTGGCGCAAGCCAATCCGTTGGCCCTGCGCGCGTGCACGTCCTGACCATGAAGTATCGGGTGCAAGATGCGCAAGGCCAGACCCGTTACCTCATCAGCGCTCCGTACCGACTGGATCGGCTGCTCGCCTTTTCCGCGCCCGGTAGCCCTTGGGAGCTCACCGCTTTGGACGTACGCAACCATCGCACGCTGGGCGCCTGGCAGCAGGGGCCGGTGGACTTTGCCCCGAAGCCGGCGCACGCCGCTGCGGTTGAAGTCGCGGTGCGAGGTTATCCGCTGATCGTGGACGCGAGTTGGCCATCCGGGCTTGTGTGGCATCGGTATTGGAAGAGCGCGCTGATGCGTTGGATCTTCGAGGCGGGGACCATCCTGCTTCTCGGCCTCGCCAGCTTGAGCGTACGTCGCCAGCTTCGCCAACGCGGACGCGATGCCAGGCGCCAACGCCAGCTGGCGGACTTCAACGCCATGCTGGCGCAAGTCAATCAGACCATCGCACGCGCCGACGACGAGTCGTCCCTTCTCACGACTCTTTGTCAGACCACCGTCAAGCAGGCCAACCTCAAATTTGCCTGGATCGGACGACCAGGGGACGCGCAAGGCGTCGAAGTTCTTGCCGCCTCGAGCAAGGCCCAGGGCCATCCCGACGAACTCACGGGCGCCCGTTACCCCGATGTGGCGGCGGCTCGGGAGGCCGTCGGGCGAGCGTGGCGCGAAGGGCGCAGCGTGCGCATGCCAGTCGTTGACTCGCCACAATCCGCGGATCGCGCCGAACCTCCAAACCCCTCCAACATCCGCTCCATGGCCGTTTTACCCATCCGCCGCAGCGGCAGCATGTGGGGGGTTTTTGCGATGTACAGCGCACGCGCTGGGCTCTTCGGCAGCATGGCGGAGTCCTTGCTCGACCGGCTGGCCTCCGATGTCTCCAGCGCCCTCGATCGCATCGACCTTGCGCAGCGCGCACGCCATGCTGCATTGTTGCGTGAGGCGCTTCTGGACAACGCGGTTGCCGGCATTGCGCTGACGCGGGGGCGCCGCATTGTCGATACCAACTCGCGATTTGCAACCCTGCTGGGGCACCCCGACAGGACGGCGTTGATCGGTCAGGCAACCGGCATTCTCTACCCCGATGAAAGCGAATTCGCGCGGATCAAGGCCCTGTATCCGGAACTTTACGCGAAAGGCGCCGTCCAGCTGACGAGCGTACGCCTGCGGCGCTTTGATGGGGGCCTCATCACGTGCGACCTGTCGGGCGGCGTTGTGCAGGACGTCAAACAGGCCCTCGCCGTCTGGACCATCGTCGACGTGACCATGCGGGATCGGCTGCAGGCGCAAATCGAGCACGAGGCTCTGCACGACCCGCTGACGGGGCAGCCCAACCGACGGGCGCTGGAAGCGCATCTGCCCAAGGCGATCGCGCGTGCACAGCGCAACGGCACAGCTCTGGCTGTGGGCATGATCGACCTGGATGATTTCAAGCCAGTCAATGACACGTGGGGCCATGAGGCCGGTGATGCGCTTCTCCAGGAATTGGCCAAACGACTACGAGCCGAGTTGCGCGTGTCGGATGCGCTCGCCAGACTTGGAGGCGATGAGTTCATCGTCGTGATCGAAGATCTGGACCCATACCAAACGACAGCCGAACTTGCCCGGATTGCCGAGCGACTGCATCACGCAGTGGAAACCTCGGTGAGCGTTGCCGCGGGACACACGGCAACGGTCGGCTTGAGCATGGGCCTGGCACTGTTCCCGGCAGACGCCATGGAAGGCGATGCGCTGATGCGTCTGGCCGATGCCGCGATGTACCAGGCCAAGATGCACAAGCATGACGGCACATCCTGGTGGCGCCTGTCCAGCGTGAGTTCAACCGCCCCGGAGCGCGAAACAGGGTTCGATGCCTACGGCCGGGACGCTGCCGTCCTCCTGGACAAAGCCCATGCGCATGTCGCCCATGTTTCAGAGCATTTTATCGACGCGTTCTACGCCGACCTGGGTCAAGAGCCCCTGTCCAAGGACATTCTGGCGAACCTTGGCACCACGGACCTCGCGGCGCTCAAACAACGCCAGGCCGATCACCTCCGCCTCATGCTCGCCCCTGACACGACTCTGGCGGACGTGCAACAGGCGGCGAAGCGTCTGGGCCGCACCCACGCCCTGGTTGGCGTCAGTAGCGCGCTGCTGGTGCATTCCATGGCCTTGTACCGAAGACTGCTGACGGACCATCTGAACCAAGTCCTTTTGCCGGCGCGGGAGCGCTACCGGATTTTGCTGGTCGCCGAAAGACGCCTTCAGGACGACATGCAAACGCAATTGCATGTTGCTGATGCAACCATCGGTGCCTATCTGGACGTCCTGGCGACCCCCCTCCCGAGGTATGGACGCTTACTCGCCGATGTTCGCCCCCTGGAGCTTGCGGCCCTCGCGCAACTCCCCGGAATTCTTGGAGCACTCCTGATGCGCCCGAACACGCTCGGGGCACTCTCGGTCGAGAACTGCGCCGGCTCGCGAGGGGAGGACATCGCAGCGGTCCTTCGCGCCCCCGAGTCGCAGATTGTGATCCATGACCCGGCCGATCCGCGCAGCACCAACGTCATCGCCCAAGCCTGGCGGCGCGGTGAGATCACAGGACTGGCGTCTTTCACGCGCGATCCCAGCCATGCCTTTTGGCGCGAATCGGCGCAGGCGCTCGGCCTGCGATCCGTGCTTGCCATTCCGCTAAGCGACGCATCGGACCATATTGTCGCCGTGCTTGCACTGTACGGCGCCTATCCGGGTCAGTTCGAATCGGCGGTGATGCGGCAAATCGCTCGGGGAATCCAGCAGCGCTGGGAACAGGTGGGGTTGCGCTGCAGCGCGCCCGCGACCGTCGTGACACAGGAACGTGCGGAGATTTTGCGCCAGCAGCTTTTTTCGGGCGGCTTGCGCATGTTCATGCAACCCATCGTTGACTTGCGCAGCAGCCAGCTGATCAAGGTGGAGGCACTGGCTCGCTTGGAGCTGCCTGACGGGTCGATCATTGCGCCTGGTGTGTTCCTTCCCCTACTGGGGGAGACCGAGTTGAGCCGTCTCTTCCGCATGGGGCTGGACATGGCGCTTGCGCATCTCACTTTGTGGGATGCACAAGGTCTGCGTATCGGTGTGGCGGTCAACATGCCCCCCAGCGTGCTGCGCGACCCCGAATGTGCAGTGTGGGTCGAGGACATCCTTCGCCTGCACAAGATCGAGGCGGACCGGCTGACCCTGGAATTGCTGGAGACGCAAGCTCTGGAGAGCGGAGCGCAGGATGCAGCCCTCTCTCAGATTAAGCACCTCGGCTGCAAACTCGCCATGGATGACCTGGGCTCGGGCTACAGCAGCTTGCTGCGCCTGACGAGCGTATCGTTCGACATCATCAAGATCGATCAGGCACTGCTCACGCGCATCCGTCAAAACCCCCTTGAGACCTTGGGCCTCATGGTCACCATCATCCAGATGGGGCTCGATCTTCGCCGGGATGTGGTCGTCGAAGGCTTGGAGGATGCCGGAATGATCGAAGCGGCGTTACTCCTGGGTGCGCAATATGGGCAGGGCTTTGGCTTGGCCAGACCCATGCCGCCGGATCAAGTCGTGGCATGGCGCGCCTGCCTCCAAGCGCCAGCAAACCCGTTCAGGATTCGGACCTACCTGGGAGCCCTGGCCTATTCCTGGCTCCGCATGCGCGGCGAAGCGCAGGGACAGTCGTTGGCACCCCACCCGGTGGCGGACTTCTTACGCACGCGCGGCCTCCACACCAGCCCCGCCGCCCAGTGGTACGCCCAGGTCCATGCCAATCCCGGCGACCTCGACACGGCCCGCAAACTGCTGGACTGGTTCGTGGCACAAGTCCAGAAGGAAGGGCCGCATGGTGACGCCTGATGCCCTGGCGGGCGACTCGACGAACGATTCAATTCTGGGCTGCCTCACGTTCAGGTGCTTGGGCACCTCCACTCGGCGAGCGGGAGGCGGCGTTCGCACGCGCGACCATGCCAGGCGCCGCAGCGCTTTGCGCGTCCCGGACCTGTACCTGCCAGAGTTGCCCAAGCGCCCGGGGATCGGCCAGGTGCCAAACGCATGATGCCCATGATCTATCTTGACCACAACGCAACCACCCCCGTGGCAGCCGAAGCTCTCCAGGAGATGCGTGACGTGCTCGAACGCGTCTGGGCCAATCCCTCGTCTGCTCACGGCCCAGGCCAGGCGGCACGGCGCGTGCTGGCGGACGCGCGGACTCGGATTGCACGTTTTCTGGGTTGCGGCCCCACTGAACTGGTGTTCACCAGCGGCGCCACGGAGGCCAATCACATGGCCGTGCTCGGTGCCTGCAATGCGCGCCGCCGCGGGGCCCATTGCGGGCGCCGCAGGCTGGTGCTGTCCGCCGTTGAACATCCATCCATGATGGCGTTGGCCGCACGTGTGCGCGACAGCGGATGTCCGGTCGACGTGATCCCGGTGGACGGTGAAGGCCGCCTCGATCTGCAGGCCGCGCATGCGTTGATCGACACGGACGTAGTGCTGGTCAGTGTGATGGGCGCCAACAATGAAACGGGGGTGCTCATGCCTGTGGCGGAGTTGGCCGAGATCGCCCACGCGCAAGGTGCGCTGCTGCACGTCGACGCCACGCAAGTCGTGGGCAAGAGCGTGCAACGTTTTGCCGTTAGCGCAGCGGATCTATGGTCGGTGTCGGCGCACAAGTTCAACGGCCCGAAGGGGGTGGGAGCGCTCGTGGTGCGCAAGGGGCTGGACTGGCCAGGGCTGCTGGCAGGAAACCAGGAGCGCGGGCGGCGAGGCGGCACCGAAAACCTGCCGGGAATCGCGGGATTCGCCGCTGCTGCCGAGGGTGCGGCGCTCGACTTGGCCGCTGACGTCGATCGCATGACCGCACTGCGCGAGCGTTTCGAATCAGGTCTGAAACAGTGCTCGACGCAACTGAATGCGCCACTGACGATCTATGGCTGCGCCACACAGCGCCTGCCCAATACGAGCTTGGTGCGTTTTGGAGAACTCAAGGCCGGGCGCGTGCTGCGTGCGTTGGAGCGCACAGGGGTGATCGCCGCATCGGGCTCGGCTTGCTGCAGTGGCAGGGACCTGCCGTCCCATGTGCTGCTGGCTCAAGGCGAGAGCCCCCAGCATGCACGTTGTGCGGTGCGGTTTTCGCTTGGACGCCACACCACGTCCGAAGAGATTGACGCGGCACTGCTCGCGGTGCAGCGGGTCCTCGGATCATTGCTGAACACGCGTCACTGACGGCAAGCTCCAGAGCAGAAGCGCGTCGCGGAAATCCTAGCGTTTAAACCTTCACGACACGACCGATAGCCAATGCCGAGGCACATCGGACGGGGCCGGTGCCAACAACACCATAGGCGCCGACCTGCGAACCGCCTTGGAAATGGCAAGGGCAGATCGAGCCATGGCGGATTGGAAACCCAGGGATGCGGATCGGTGGTCATCATGGGCCGCAGGATTCGGGCTGTGCAGCTGGAAACGCGGTCAGTGTCGTTGGACTGATCGCACGCAAGAACAGGGGTCGAGCCCAGCCTGTGAGGTTGAAGTCGTTGCAGATGCGGCCCCCTCGTGCCGATCGTTGGCAACAGGCCGATCAATTTTTCGTTGGCGCCAAGGGTCGACACGACTGACCTGCTGACAGCCGAGTCAATTGGCTGGCCGGACGGCGCCTCCGCGCGTGAACAATTTCACACTTTGCCCAATTTTCGTCTGCCGCCTCTGGCTTGTTTGCGCGAAATCATGGATTTTGCACAGCCCACGGGCCTAGGCTTCGTGTGACACGTGAAGATCACTCCCCTGATGAACCCGATCAAACCAAGGATTGACGCCGAGAATCCCGCGCCATCAATCTCGCCAAGTCCGCCAACCAACGGCTGGCTTGGCGAGATTGACGCAATGATGCAGGATCCTCGTGGTTGGTTTCGACCCCGGACCCTGATGCTCATTGATGCCAAGCGCCCTGAGCAGGATCGCGTGGTCATGCAAGTTGGCCAAGACGAGCAGGGCCGCATCAGGGTGGCCACAGCCGAGGCACTGCGCGCCGGGACGTCCTATTGGATCGAATCGATCCCCGGAGCATCCGACGTGCCCGACGGGCTGTATGTCTTGGAATGCGCGCACCCGGGGCGCCGCCCCGATGACGTCGCAGCGGCGTGCTGGATCAGCACGCTCGCACCCTCCGATCTGACTTCCAGCTTCCTTGCCGCGACGTCACGGTAGGAGCTGACCCATGTTCGAAAAATGGCGCGGCCTGCGCCCGGTCCCTGAGCTGGTGGCGCTGAGTGCGCAGATCCCGGCCACGCATGCGCTGTTCGTGCTCATGGGGGAAGCAAAGGCGATCGGTTTCATGGATCGCACCGTCAACCGCCTTGCGCACAGCGCGGCCTCGGCATCCGGATTGGTCGTCCACCTCGATTCCACATCCCTGCTCGTCTTATTCGAGCAAGCCGAGCAGGCCATGCGCGCCGCAAGGACCATGCGTGCGCATCTGGATCAATGGTGTCGAAATCTCAATGAGCATTTGCGGCTCGCTCTGGATATTGGACTGAGTTGTGGGGCGGTTCTTTGTCGCCCACCGTCCTATGAGGGGGAGGCCCTGCTTCGTGCGGTCTCTTTGGCTACAGGTGCGAACGATGGACAGACTCTGCTCGACGAGGCTGTCGTCGCGCGACTGCCCGAGACGTTCGTCAGCCAACTGCAACCTGCCACCGCGTCTGAACCGGAAGGCGTGCGTCGGGCCTGGATGGTCGCGAACGCGCAGGCACCAGGAACACCCCGCGTTGCCTCCCCCCTGTGGCTCAAGCTGCGCAGTCCTGACGGGCGTGTGAACCTGACACTCGCGCCAGGGCGCCCCATCCGCATCGGCAGAGACCGGCGCGCCGACGTGGTTCTCCATTCCGCTGTCATCTCTCACCAACACGTGGTCATTGCCTGGCGTCATGGGTATTACACGATCTTCGACACCAGCCGCAACGGAACCTGGCTGCAAACCGATCGGACGGGTTCGATAACACGCATTGTCCGCGGCGTGGGTTTACTCGACGGATCTGGATCGTTGCACCTTGGAGAAGAACCTCAAGGCTCTCGACCACCCGACCTTCTGTTCAGTGTCACGCCGCCACTGGCGGGGCACGACCTGACGACCGTCCGACGCGGATCCCGCGAGTCCTTCGCGCTGACCCTTCCGGTCGCATGACCATCCACTCGCCATGACCCACCCTTTCAAGGACCCCACGAGCAGCTTGGTGGACGTCGATTGGGACGACCCTCGCTTGCAGGATTTGTTGCAAAAGATTGAAGGCCTGCGTCTGGACAGCCGCGGCACCTTCAAGGCCAGGTCTGCGCGGCTGCACTTGGGCCTAGACGTCAAGTCGAGCGCTGATTCCTCGGGGGTACCCGTCACCGTGGTGGCGGACTCCGGCCCTGGCCGTCTCGTGATCAAGACTGACTTTGCACTGCAACCGGGTGAGCCGGTGACCCTGGAGCGAAGACTCGCCACGGGTGTCGGCCGCCTGCTGCAGTGTGATGTCGAGCGGTGTCAACCCGGCTCACGCGCCGAGGATCACGGGCAAGGCGTGTTTGTCAGTTGGTTGCGCGAGCACCGGCCACGATGAATAGCGCCTCGTCATGGTGAAACCGTGGATCGACAAACTGGGTGGCAAGCGCTGTATTGGAGACCGAGTTGATCGATCAGCAGACCCAGGTCGAGGCCATCGACCGACTCGTGCGTCTTGGTGTCAAACTGGCGATGGACGATCTCGGCGCCGGTTACTCCAGCCTCAAGCGTCTGTCTGCCTTGCCTTTCGATGTGGTCAAGATCGACAAGGATCTGCTCAGCGAATGGCGCCTCTCGCCCCTGGAGACCGTTGGTCTGATCTCCACACTCATCGAGACGGGGCAGGACCTGAATCGAACGGTGGTGGTCGAAGGGTTGGCAGACGTCGGCATGGTCGAAGCGGCGATGGTACTGGGCGCCACCAAGGGCCAAGGTTATGCGCTGGCGCATCCCATGCCCGCGGACGCTGTTCCGGATTGGATCCGCCAGTTCCGGATGCCGGCGGTGCCAGGCACGATTCACACTCTTCTTGGGGCACTGGCGAACCACTGGGCGGTGATGCACTCCCGCCGCTTGGCGCAGACCCTGTCGCTTGATCATGCACAGACCACACTTCTATTCATGGAACAGGGATGGCAAGACACCGAAGCTGCCGCCTGGACGGCCCACAAATTCAAGCGGGTACGGACGTTGCCAATGCTTCGCACAAGCTTTTGCAATGGCTTGTGGCACGCGTGAAGGAGAATCGAACGCCGTGAAGCGAACGTTTTCGAGGAGGAATGAGCTTGCCACCCAAGCGACCCACTGTCGCGGAGTGCGATGTCCGCACAAGCGCGTTCAGAGCGCAAGGCGCTTGACGTGGCGCGCGGATTCACAAGCGGAACGCTCGAATCGCGCCAGGTTCACCGGGTGTGGCCAAATTCACACATTTGCTTATTTCTTGGATGGCATGGATGACGGTGACCTCGCATTTCGGCCAGACTGAGTCCAGTCATTCGATTGATGTCTTGCAGCGCCAGCGCCCGACATTTCCATCAGAATTCTGGACCCTCGGCAGCATGCCCACCACTCAGCGAAACTCTCACTGTCGAGGTAAGCGATGCAAATTCTGATGGAGTTCCTGCAACTCACTGCCGATGAAGTGCAGGCCTTGGTGGCGGGCGCGCCACAATTGCTCAGCAGGCTGGACGCGTTTGCGAGGACCTTTGCTGAGCAAATCCAAGCGCAGGCCGACGACGAGGGTGCATTGGCTGGGCTCAGCAAGGATCAGCGCCTCGAGCTGGCAAGCATGCAGACCGATCATTACCGCGAACTGCTGGCCTCGGAGTACACGCAGCAACTGCAGCACCGCATGGTGGAGATCGGGGCGTTGTACTACCGCTGGGGTCTGCCACCCATGTGGATCATGACCACATCGTCGCTGTTTGCCGCCGAGTTCGAGACGTTTGCCGCCGATCTGTCGCTGGCTCAACGCCGCCCACTCATGGGCGCCTTGTACAAGCGCTTGCGCCGCGACGAGGCCTGGCAGATGGAAGGCTATCGACAGGCGGCCGAACGCGTGCGACGCCAGCTTGAGCGCAGCCCGTTGCGCGACGCCCTGACCGGCTCGCTCAACGGCGATGTACTCCAGGAAATGCTGCCCAGCGCCCTGGCTCGCGCGCGTCGGCATGGCAGCAAGGTCTTGGTGGGATTGCTGGAATTCGATGACTACAGCGCCCTGACCGCGGCGCAGGGCAACGCGGTGGGCGATGCCGTGCTGCAGCAGCTTGCCGACCGGCTGCGCAATGCACTGCGCAAGACCGATCTTGTGGTGCGACTCGAAGGCGACCGCTTTGCCGTGGTGCTCGAAGATATTTACCGCATCGAGGCCGTCGCGCCCCTGCTTGAGCGCCTGCAGATGGACTTGAACCTGCCCTACACGCTGTCGGATACGGTGCTGTGGCAATGTCCGCTGAGCATCGGCATCACGGTGTTCCCCGATGACAACGTCGACGCGCCGGAGCTGTTGCGCCATGCCCAGCAGGCCATGCACAACGCCCGCACCAGCAAGTCCCACCGCGAGTGCTTCTGGTCCTTCTATGACCGCGAAGTTGATGCGCTGATAGCTGAGGCGCAAAGGCTCGAGCATTGACGTCCCCATTCCGGCCCCCCTTCTGGGGCGCAGGCGGTTGGTACCCTGACGGCCAACCCAGCCCATCATTCGACGGTCGCCAGAGCGCAGCATGGCGATCGCCAATGCATGGCTGATTTGTCTTTTGCACGATCGACGCGCGGTCTCTTGCCGTCGATGGCGCAATGTCACGTTCAGCCCATGACCGCCCGGCCCATGGCCCGATCGTTGATGTTGCCGCGCACCATAAAACCAGACTTTGTTTGATGCGAGTCAACCTTGCTCGGGGACCGGATCGGGACAATATCACCAATACCGCCAATTGAATGAAGTGGCCGCGGCCATCAATGCCGCTTCCAACGATCGTTCACTTCGCCAAACTCACCGAAGATCCACAAGCTCCGCTGAATCGGCAGGCGCTCTGTCTGACCGGGTCGACATCGCTTCCTTCAAAAACAGCGTTCCCCATCGTTGGCCAGAAGATGACGATGCAACCCATTCAAGACACCACATCTCTTCAATTTTGAGCCGCGGACATTCACGATCAGCGCCTCCTCAAACTGACCTTCGGCAAGGCGTGAGATCTTGATGCAATTGGCGCGTGGCCTCCTGCTCCGAGCATTGCATGATCAGACGCTTCTGCAGGCGAGTGTCGATGATGTGTGGCCATGGGTTAACCCGCCCCAATATCGGTGGGTCACGAACCCCGCCGACGGTGACATCATTGGTCGCGTACCGTCTCCAGGCGCTTGCGAAGCTACCAAGGTTGTGAACGACGCGAGCATTGCTTGGCCTGCTTGGCGCCGCTCTTCGGCCCAGCAACGCGCCGCGCTGCTGCGGCGGTGGCATGACTTTGTTCTGATTCACGCCGACGATTTGGCGCGCATCATCACCAGTGAACAAGGAAAACCACTTGTCGAGGCGCATGGCGAGGTGATCGCCGGCGCTGCATATCTCGAATGGTTCGCCGAAGAGGCCAAACGCATGGGTGGGGAGACCCGAGCCGGCGACAGCTCGGCAATGCGGTTCATCACCGTGCGGCAGCCCGTCGGTGTATGCGCTGCGATTACGCCGTGGAATTTTCCACTCTCGATGATCACGCGCAAGGTGGCTCCGGCGCTTGCGGCCGGGTGCCCGGTGATCGTCAAACCTGCCGAGCAGACGCCATTGACAGCACTGGCACTCCGAGAGCTGGCGCACCGAGCTGGCATTCCTCCAGGCGTTTTCAATGTGCTCACGGCCGATGCAGCAGAGTCCGTTGCCATCGGACGCATGCTTTGCTCCCATGCTGCAGTCCAACATATCTCATTCACGGGGTCGACGGAGGTTGGCCGTGCCCTGATGAGGCTGGTCGCTCCTAGCCGCAAAAGGCTTGCGCTTGAACTTGGAGGCCATGCGCCCTTCATCGTCTTTGATGACGCCGACTTCGATGCCGCCATCCAAGGTGCGATGAGCAACAAATTTCGCAATGGCGGGCAGACCTGTGTCGGGGCCAACCGCCTGTACGTGCATGATCGGATCTATGATCGACTTTTGGTGGCTCTTGTCCAGGCGACACGGCAATTGAAGGTCGGCAATGGATTAGAGAGCGGGGTCTCGCTTGGCCCTCTCATGCATGAGCATGCTCTACAAAAAGCTGAACGCCACGTCCAGGATGCGCTGAACAAAGGCGCTCGCCTGCTGATCGGTGGCGGACGGCTGAGCGAAGCTTGGGGTTTTGGGAGGCTGCATGCGATCAGACAAGCTCAGTGAGGAGAGGATTGGGGAGATTTTGGCGATCCTCGATGAACTCAAGGCCAGCGGTGCGAGTGCCGAGGTTTTTGCCCAAAGCCATGGCGTCAGCTACGGGCAGCTTCGGGGCTGGCTGTCCCACGCACCGCCCTAGCGTGCGCAGTTGGCAGGGCAGGAGGTGCCTGCGCGAGCGAGCGGGTTCGTGAAGGTGAACCTGCGGCGAAGGTGATTGAAGCCTATGGGTTCAACCGCACGACGATCTACAAATGGCTGCAGGCGGCGATGCAACCGGGCCTTGGCATTCGCGCCCTGCGCTCCACACCCGCCAGGGTGCGACCGCGCACCTTGACACCCAGGCAGGAGGGTCAGGTGTTCCGGTGGGGCAACGGGCGCGACCCTCGGCAATATGGCCTGGACTTTGGGCTGTGGACCCGCGCTGTGGTGGGCGAACTCATCGAGCACAAGTTTGGCATCACGCTGGGGCTGAGTGCCATCGGCGCCTTGTTGGCCCGACTGGGACTCACGCCACAGAAGCCCCTGCAGCGTGCCGACCAGCGTGACCCCGAGGCCATCGAGCGCTGGCAGCGCGAGGTCTTCCCCGACATCGCCCGGCAGGCACGCCAGGACGGGGCCGACATCTTCTTCTGGGACGAGTCGGGCTTTCGTGCCGACACCGTGCTCCTGTCTCAATCCCCGTAGGGAGGGAGGCATCCATCACATCTCCTGTCGAAGACCGAGACCGATTGCCTCGATCTTCAACACAGGACTCACCACATCTCCGCACCCGCGACACCCTCTCCGGAGCGCCTCCCGCGAGAGCACTTTAGTCCTTGGCCAATTTGGAGATGGTGTCCCAGAACCCAATTGCGTTACTGATGAGTCGTTGTCAGTTGAGAAGGCTCGGGAAGTGTGACCCAGAACAGTCCTTGAGTAGTTGCTCAGCAGCGACATTCGCGAGCTAACTTGACGAAACCCTGAAGATAGTCCGTGGCAACTTCCGCTTTCCGGTAACCAATGAAGATTTGTTTGGCGATCCCCTTCTGTCCCAACCGCACGGGAACGACAGCAAAGTGAGATGCCTGTTCATCGACGAGCCAACGGGGCAGCGCCGCAACGCCACGCCCGCTGGCAACCATCTGCAGCATGATGTCGGTGGTCTCGATTGTCTTGTGCTTGCGCGGAGAGATCCCCGCTGGGGTCAGAAACAGACCGTAGATGTCCAATCGATCAACGCTGACGGGATAAGTCAGCAGGACCTGCTCGCTCAACTGGGAAGGTTTGATCCATACCTGCTGCGCGAAGGGGTGGTCCACACCGACAACCAGGACCTGCTCATAGTCAAATACAGGCTCGAAGACGAGGCCTGGCTTGTGCAGCGGGTCCGGAGTGACCAGCAAATCGATCTCATGGTCGAACAGGGCTCCGATGCCGCCGAACTGGAACTTCTGCTTGACGTCGACATCCACATCGGGCCATGACGACAAGAACGGTGAGACCACCCTCAGCAGCCATTGATAGCAGGGATGACACTCCATGCCGATGCGTAAGGTCCCACGCTCGCCCTGAGCGAACTGCTCCAGGCGCTCCTCGGCCAAGGCGAGTTGCGACAAGACGCGGTTGGCGACGGCCAGGAAGTATTCCCCTGCCTGCGTCAACCGCAGGGTTCGACCGTCGCGAACCCAGATTGCAGTTCCAAGTTGCTGTTCCAGCCTCTTGATCGAATGGCTCAGCGCCGACTGCGTCAGGCACAGGGTGTCGGCTGCGGATGTCAGCGTGCCCACACGGGCGACCTCGCGCACGATGGCCAAATGTATTCGCTCGATCATTGATGACCCATGGTCATATCTTTTTGATAAATGATCATTTTACGTCACACTATGTGCTCGTTACGATGGCGACTCTTATACCCAGAAATCGGTCAAAGACATGGTCACTACCCACAATCTCGGCTTCCCGCGCATCGGGGCCAAACGTGAATTGAAATTCGCCCTCGAGTCCTACTGGAAGGGGTTGTCATCTCGCGATGAACTCGCCTCAGCCGGAGGCGAATTGCGCCAAAAAAACTGGACTGATCAGTCAGGCATCGACATGGTCGCAGCAGGTGACTTCTCTTTTTATGACCATGTGCTCGACATGACCTTCATGCTAGGCAACATCCCCGAGCGCGCGCGGGGGCTCACGGACGATGTTCTGGACAACTACTTCCGCGTTGCACGCGGTCGCTCGGCCAACGTGCGCGGCGGACATGCCGGATGTTGTGCCGAGGTAGCCGCTGGCGAGATGACAAAGTGGTTCGATACCAACTACCACTACATCGTCCCCGAATTCACTGCCGACACCACTTTCAAGCTCGACGCCTCGCGCCTGCTCGCTCAGTTGGAGGAAGCACGGCGCGCGGGGTTCAAGGCCAAGCCCGTGATCGTGGGCCCGGTGACGTATCTGGCGCTCGGCAAGACCAAGGATGACTCGGAGCGTCTGGCCCTCCTGCCGCGCCTCGTCACCGTCTATGCCCAACTTCTGGACGCACTGGCCGAACAGGGCGTGGAGTGGGTTCAACTCGACGAGCCGATCCTGGTCACCGAACTTGACCTCGACTGGCAGCAGGCCTTCAACATTGCGTACCGCCGACTGCGCAATGGGCGCATCAAGATCCTGCTCGCGACCTATTTCGGCGAACTCCTGGAGAACCGCTATCTGGCGGCCAATCTGCCCGTCGATGGCCTGCATCTCGACGCCATCAACGGCCGCGAGGACGTGGCTCCTCTGCTGAACCTGCTGGCGCCGTACAAGGTCTTGTCCTTGGGGGTGATCAATGGGCGCAACATCTGGAAGACCGACCTGACCGCTGTGCTTGACTGGCTCGAGCCCATTGCGCAGCGGCTGGGGGATCGGCTGTGGATCGCGCCATCGTGTTCGCTGCTGCATGTCCCGGTCGACCTGAACAGCGAAGACAGGCTCGACGCCGAGGTGAAATCTTGGCTGGCTTTCGCGCGGCAAAAACTCGATGAACTTAAGATCCTTGCCAAAGCGCTGCGGACCGGGCGGGCGTCGGTCGCGGGCGATCTCGACGCCAACAAATCGGCGATCGATTCGCGCCGCAACTCGCCTCGCGTACACAATCCGGATGTCAAGGCGGCGCTGTTCGGAATCACCCCAGAGCTGGGGAGGCGCAAGAATCCTTACTCGCAACGTGCCCCAAGGCAGGCTGAATTGCTGAATCTGCCCGCCTATCCGACCACGACGATCGGATCCTTCCCCCAAACGGCCGAGATCCGGCACGCCCGTAGCGAGTACAAAGCCGGCCGCCTTGACGATGACGGGTACAGGCGAGCGATGCACGCCGAGATCGAACGCTGCGTGCGGGAACAGGAATCCCTGGATCTCGACGTGCTGGTGCATGGCGAAGCCGAGCGCAACGACATGGTCGAGTATTTCGGCGAACAGTTGGAAGGCTACGCGTTCAGCAAGCTCGGTTGGGTACAGTCCTATGGATCGCGCTGTGTGAAGCCGCCAATCCTGTTCGGCGACATCACTCGCCCGAAAACGATGACTGTCGAATGGATTCGGTACGCGCAGTCACTCACGCAGCGCCCGATGAAGGGAATGTTGACCGGTCCGGTCACGATCCTGAACTGGTCCTTCGTGCGTGACGACCAGCCGCGTTCAGCCTCCTGCTACCAGCTTGCGCTTGCGATCCGCCACGAAGTCATGGACCTGGAGAAGGCCGGTGTACGCGTGATCCAGATCGACGAGGCTGCGCTACGTGAAGGACTGCCTTTGCGAAAGTCGCAGTGGGAACGTTATCTCGACTGGGCTGTCGAGTCGTTCCGCATCACCGCCAACGGTGTTGCCGACGAGACGCAGATCCACACCCATATGTGCTACTCGGAGTTCAATGACATCATCGCGTCCATCGCCGACATGGACGCCGACGTCATCACGATTGAAACCTCGCGCTCCGACATGGAGCTTCTGGATGCATTCGACGACTTTAACTACCCCAACGAGATCGGACCGGGTGTCTACGACATCCATTCGCCCAACATCCCGACCCAGGAGCACATTGAATCGCTGATGAAGCTTGCGGCCAAGCGCATCCCCGCCGAACGCCTCTGGGTGAACCCGGACTGTGGCCTGAAGACCCGTCAATGGCAAGAGGTAATCCCGGCTTTGCGCAACATGGTCGCTGCAGCCAAGGAATTGCGCAAAACAGCATAAATGACCTAACGAATCGCGACCTGAATCCCGACGCCCCTTATGGCCGCCATTCAGGAACTCTATGCACAGCCTTGATCTGCCGCGATCTCTTTTAACGGCACCGACATCTTCCTCGTTGGGTTTGATCGTACGGCTCCCCGGCGCAAACGGATTCACCGCAAGATGATTTTCACGTCTTGACCATCCTGACGAATGATGACCGAACCGTCTTCCTGCTCACTGCGACTAGCGACGTTGAGCAATGCGACGGCTTTGCGCAGGATCTCCGCTTTCGAACTCGCGTCGTAGTGGGTCTTCAGCGCTTCGAGCGTCTGATCAAGTTTCGGATCGACATTGAACGTGGTGACAGCCATGATGACTTCCTTGAGGATTTGTGTGAAATATATTTAGATTTCACATGTCTAACACGTTCGGGCCTGCTCAAGACTGGCTTCTCAATGTTTTCATCGCGCCGGCTGTTGACGCCGACGCCAAAATGAACAGGCTGTCGATCGAAGCCATGACCAAGCCGGTGGCTTGATTGGCCGGGCGGAGAAGCGCTCTGCATGATGCCTGGGCGATCACTGCGGGATCGGCACGCGAGATTTTTTTGCTCAAGCCAACGTCGATGCCGCGAGGCCGGCTCGCGCACTTCGATCCTGGCAAGAGCAGAAATCGCGGAAGACACCGCATGAGCGATCGTTGTCATCGTCGATAGGTTGGCATGATCAGTTTCCGATTAAATCGCGTGAGTTCGCCGGCTGCCAGGCGCCCGGGGCGCCTTCGATATCGATTTATTTGAGCCAAGTCAACTTTCCGGCGTCGGCTGCGGTTTCTAATCACCGCTGCCGCCGCCTTGGTGCGGAGTCTGCCGCATCGAGGGACATCCATGAAGATCATCGTGCTCGGCGCCGGGGTTGTTGGCGTCGCATCCGCGTACTTTCTACGCGAGCAGGGGCACGAGGTGACCGTCATCGAACGTCAAGCCCAGGTCGCGGCACGCACCAGCTTTGCCAATGGAGGCCAGATCTCGGTCAGCGGCGCCGAGCCTTGGGCGAATCCCGGCGTGCCACGGCAGTTGCTTGCCTGGTTGGGGCACGAAGATGCACCGCTGCGTCTGCGCCTGCGCGCCGACCCGCGGCAATGGGCCTGGTGCCTTCGCTTTCTCCAGGAGTGCCTGCCTTGGCGCACTGCGCGCAACATGCGTGAGCTCGTTCAGCTGGGGCTGTATAGCCGCGAGGTCCTGCGCGCGCTGCGCAAACGTCGCGACCTGCACTACGACAAACAGTGCCGGGGCATCTTGCATCTCTACACGGATGCGCGAGCACTCGACGGGGCAGCCCACTGCACCCGCCAGATGCGCGAGCTCGGCTGCGAGAGACGGGTGGTTGGTGTTGCCGAGGCGGTGCGCATCGAACCGGCGCTTGCATCGATGCGCGCACGTCTGGTGGGTGCCACCTATACCGCGGATGACGAATCGGGCGATGCCAACGCCTTCGCGCGCCAACTGGCGGCGAGCTGCGAGCGCGACGGCGTGCGGTTCCGATTCGGCCGCACCGTCACAGCGCTACGCCGATCCGCGGACAGCGTGGATCATGTCGAGCTCACGAACCCCGACGGAAGCTTCGAGCGCATGACGGCTGATGCCTATGTGCTGACCTGCGGGTGCTGGAGCGCGCAGCTCGCCAAGACTGCGGGCCTTCACCTCCCCCTCTACCCGGTGAAAGGCTATTCGGTCACGCTCCCGGTCGCCGATGCCGGCGCTGCCTGGCAGGTATCGCTGACCGACGAGCAGCACAAACTCGTCTTCTCGCGCCTGGGTGACCGACTGCGGGTGGCGGGGACGGCCGAGGTCGGCGGCTGGACGCGCGAGTTGGACAGCCAGCGTTGCGCGGCGATTGTGGCGCAGGTCAACACGATGTTTCCAGGCGCAGCAGATGTCTCCCGCGCCCGTTACTGGGCCGGATTGCGACCGATGACCCCGGGCAACGTGCCCATCGTCGGTCGCAGCCGACTGCGCAATCTCTATCTCAACACGGGCCATGGCAGCCTCGGCTGGACACTGGCCTGCGGCTCGGCGGCCGGCCTGGCAAGCATCGTTGGGGGCCGCCGACCCGACGTGGCCTTCGCCTTCACGGGAACCTAGCATCCGCCGGCGGCGGATCATGCATCGGTAGGAACGCTCAAGATGATCAACAAACAGGAATCAGCTCGCGACGCCGGATGGTCGGTCGATGGCGTCACGCTGCACAGCCGACTGCTGCTCGGCAGCGCCAGCTACCCCTCGGCGCAGAGCATGCGCGACGCCATCGTGGCCAGTGAGGCCGAGATCGTCACCGTCGGCCTCAAGCGGATCGCCAGCGGCGGCGAGGACCAAAGTTTTGTGCCGACCCTGCTCGACACGCTGCGCGAAAGCGGCGGGCGGCTGCTGCCGAACACCGCCGGGTGCTACGACGCGCGCAGCGCGATCGAGACCGCCATGATGGCGCGCGAAATCTTCCAAACCAACTGGGTCAAGCTTGAGGTCATTGGCGATCGCGACTCGCTGCAACCCGACCCGGTGGAGCTCGTCGAGGCTGCGCGTGTGCTCGTGCGCGACGGATTTGTGGTCTGGCCCTATTGCACCGACGACGTGGTGAGCTGCAAGCGCCTGCTCGACGCTGGTTGCGCCGTGCTCATGCCGTGGGGGGCGCCGATCGGCTCCGGCCAAGGACTGTTGAACCCGTTCGCCCTGCAGGCGCTGCGCAAGAGCATGCCGCAGGCGACCCTAATCGTCGATGCCGGCATTGGTGCGCCGTCGCATGCCGCGCAGGCCATGGAGCTCGGTTTCGATGCCGTCCTGCTGTGTTCAGCCGTGTCGCGGGCGCGCGACCCGGTGGAGATGGCTGGTGCGTTTGCCGCCGCGGTGCAAGCCGGTCGCAGCGCCTGGCGGGCCGGCGTGATCGGAAAGAGCGAGCGCGCGATACCCAGCACGCCAGTGGGAGCATGATGCGACGTGGCGACGCGTCACGGCGTAGGGTAGGACGGGCGGCCCACCCCATCTAGGCCGGACCGATTGGCCCCCTCCACAGTTCGCGCCTCATGGCGCCCAAACGCGTGGCGTTGAGCAGCGGTGACGAGCCCTTTTTGCTGCCTCGATTTGCCACCGGAGATGTTGCCGCCGACACGGGATGGAGCTGACAGAGCAGCGTGTTCCGCGCCATCCGCGACCAGCCTCGATTGCCATAGCCCATTCATCTGGCTGGTTATTCACGGCAGCCGCATGGTCACGGCCTCGCTCGGCAGCATGGTCAGGGCAGCGGCAGCATCTTCTGCGTCAGAATGCGCCCGGCACGCTGCAACAGGAGTTCGCTGGAGTTACATGGACGCTCCAGTTTGCCAGGCTTTCGGTTCATGATGATCAGAAGAAGGAAAAATTGCTCCCATACATTCGGACTTCCAGCGCCAGATGGACTCGCTTTCTCTGATGGGTTTTGCTGGTCAGCATTTCGATCGCTTACACGCGCTCTGGGCGCCTTGTCTGGCTTGCGATGCGCCGACCACGGTCTTGCCTGTTGTGCCATCAGTTCGAAATCGTCGGAGCGAACGTGGTGCAGTCTCCTTCACGGTGTGATTCCTCGATACGCTTGTGGACGGCCCGGTGACGCGGCTGCCGTAGCAGCTGCGTCACCGGGCCGGAGCTGCCGATCGTGTGCCAGAAACGTTCAAACGGCGCGGGCAGTCTTGTTGGCTAGCGCCACGGCCGCGATGTTCTTGTTCCGACGCGAGGTCACAGCGAAGACCCAACTCCTCAGGTCGCCTTCTGTCTCGCACGGTAAATCACGGATCGCGCCCCATGGATCAAAAGCGTACGCACGTACGCCTCGCCCCGCTTGCTCATACCCAGCAGGTTCTGCTTGCCGCCGCTGGAATGGTGTCGGGGCACCAGACCGAGCCACGCTGCAGCGTTGACGCTCATTGTCAAAGTTCCTCGCGTCGCCAAACGTGGCGAGCAGCGCGCTCGCTGGAAGAGGGCCGATAGCTGGGATCTTCTCCAGGCGCTGGCTCATCTCGTTATCCCGATGCCTCGCCTTGCTTTGCATCTCGATCTCTTCGACCTGCTGATGCAGCAGTCGCAGATGCTCGAGGAGCCGATCCATGAGCTGGCGGAACGAGCCCTGGAGCTCGCTGCTTGCATCCTCCATCAATTCAGGAGCGCGCTGCGTGATGTACGCGATGCACTGGGCTACAACAATCCCGAATTCACCCAACAACCCGCGGATCTGGTTGGCCTGCGCGGTGCAGGCCTTGACGAAGCCCTGGCGCACCCGGTGCGGCGAGAGTACTGACTGCGGCTCGATGCTCTTGATCGGGGCGAATCGCATCGAGGGCCGGCGGAGCGCCTGAAGGTCGCGCATCGAACGCAACTCTGCTTCGCGCATGACCAGAGCCTGGGTGGTAAGGATGCCCTCCTTGCCCGCGCCTTGGAGATCGCGCGCCAAGGCTAGCCAATCCGCGAGATTCATCTCCCCAGCGTCGTGAGCAGATCAACTCCCCCAATACGTCGGTGTCAGCCACCGTGTTGGCGACATGTGCGTAAAAATCCGTCAATACGGATCTGGGCACCAATACTGGCCTGAGCCCACGGTGAGTGGGATTCTTGCGGGAGTTTCGATTTCTGGCATGCCCACTCTCCAGAAAACTTTGTGCCGTCAGGTCCGGCGAGTCACCGCCATGGCCGGTCATACGCGCCGAGAGTGTGCTGCTGGCCCTCGGCCCAGCGGTTCAGCTGCTCGGACCATGCGGGGAGGACTGCATAGCGATTGGATGAGACCGCCAAGTCGATGGCGGCTCGCCAGACCCGTGTGACTTCGGCAACGTAACTGGGGCTGCGCTGGCGGCCCTCGATCTTAATGGCCTTAACGCCTGCATCAATCAACTGCGGCAGCAACTCCAGGGTGTTCAAACTGGTGGGTTCTTCCAGCGCATAGTCGCGCACACCATTGACCTCGAATCGACCCTTGCACAATGTCGGGTAGGCGCGAGGCTCATCAGACGCGTACCGATCGATCAAAACATCGTTCAAGCGCGCCTCCACGGCGCCGGCCCGTTCGATCCAACGCACTGCAGAGGGTGGCGAGCAAACGCCAGCATTGTTGGGGGACTTCCCGGTGGCGTAGGACGACAACGCGCAACGGCCTTCAACCATCACACACAAACTGCCGAAGCCGAACACCTCGATGTCAACGCCGGCATTCCGGATGACATGTGCGACCTGCGATAAGGTCAGTACCCGGGGAAGAACTGCGCGTTGAATGCCATAGCGCTCACGGTAAAACGCTATAGCTGCATAAGTCGTTGCCGAAGCCTGCACGGACAGGTGAAGCCGCATGACCGGGTGTTGACGCCGCGCATGGGCCATCACCGCGGTATCCGCCACGATCAGTGCATCGGCGCCCAATTCGACTGCGCGATCGACAGCGCGGAACCAGGGTGAGGTGTCATCAGCGCCGGCAAAGGTGTTGAGCGCCATCAGAACGTTGACACCGTGTTCATGGGCGTAAGCGACGCCAGCGCGAATCTGTCCGTCATCGAAATTCAGTCCCACGAAGTTACGCGCATTGGTGGCGTCGCGCAGCCCCAGATACACAGCGTCCGCACCGGCATCCACCGCCATTTGCAGTGCACGCAAGGACCCTGCGGGGCAGACCAGTTCAGGTCGGTTTTTTACGGTGGATTGCATCGATGTCATCAAGATTCCTCCATTGTGCGGCGCTGCTCATCGCAGCGCAAAGCCCGGCATTTGCGTGCTCAGGAGTCGCACCGTAGGGCTCTCGAGATTCAAGCTTGCCTGACTCGCACCCAACTGTCCCGGCAAACGACAAGCTTGAACAACCCAATGGCGTACACCGCGAGCCGCAAGATCCGTGCCCATGGACAGAAGCTCGGTTTCGCTAAAAAGACCCGGATGCCAGGTTGTCCTGCATTCGTAGGCCACTCCATGGGTCAAGACCCGCCTCAGGGACTCCCGTGCCCGCTCGCCACTGCCAGGAACACCAGTGATGGCGTCGTAACTCAGCCAAGGAGCCTTAACGTCCAAACCCACCCAATCGATTAGATGCAGGACTGTGGCAAGGCGCTCCGGGTACATACCTGCCGTATGCAAGGCCACTTCAAAACCCAGGCGTCGGACTTGTTGCATGGCATCGGGCAACGCCGCCTGCAATGTGGGTTCTCCTCCGGAAAATACGACGCCGTCGAGTAAGCCCCGCCGCCGCTCCAGGAAAGCCATGACAGCAGCCCAGGGCATCGTGAGCGCACCCCCGCCAGCATCAAGAAGATTGGGGTTGTGGCAGTAACCGCAGCGCCATGGGCAGCCTTGGCAAAAAACCACCGCAGCGAGACGCCCGGGGAAATCGATAGTGGTTAGCGCGGTGATCCCGCCGACGCGCAGCATGTCCATGCCACGATCTCAAGTTATGCGTCCAGGGCACAGCGTTGTTCAGCGAAGAACAGGCGCTCGTGATGCTCCCCCTTTTTGCCAACGTTAAAACTTGACACGGGTCGGTGATAGCCCATGACGCGTGTCCAGACTTCGCAAGGCTGGCGTTCCGTATCGAGCAATTCGACTGCTTCCGTGCTCGCCGGGATGGTATGAGACGCTTGTGTCATTGCTTTTCTCCTGGGTTTATGGTGGGCAAGGTTATGAATTAAGCCGCGAGCAAACCTCGCTTGCGCGCGAATGCCTCTTCGTCGCATTTAGGACAAAAGTGGTGCTCTCCAGACAGATAGCCATGTTTCGGGCAGATGGAGAATGTTGGCGTGATGGTGATGTAGGGCAGCCGAAAACGTGTGAGTGCGCGCCGTACCAACTCGCGGCATGCTGCTCCACTAGACAATTGTTCTCCCATATACAAGTGCAGCACGGTGCCACCGGTGTAGAGAGTCTGCAATTGCTCTTGCCGCTCGAGTGCATCGAATGGATCATCGGTGAAGCCGACTGGCAATTGCGTCGAATTCGTGTAATAAGGCTGAGCTGGCGTGCCCGCCTGCAGGATGCCCCGGTAGCGCTTGCGGTCTTCCTTGGCGAAACGGTAGGTCGTACCTTCGGCGGGAGTGGCCTCGAGGTTGTAAAGATGCCCTGTTTGTTCCTGAAAAGCAACGATGCGGCCGCGAACGTGATCAAGTAAACGCCTGGCAAAACTATGGCCCCATGACGTCGCGATATTGTGCTCATCAGCCGTAAAGTTACGAATCATTTCGTTGACGCCGTTGACTCCCAATGTCGAAAAATGATTGCGCAGGGTACCGAGATAGCGTTTGGTATAAGGAAACAGTCCTTGGTCCATCAACCGCTGGATGGCTTTGCGCTTGATCTCCAAGCTCTGCCTGCCCAAGTTAAGCAACGTGTCTAGGCGGCGGAATAAGCCTACTTCGTCTCCGCGATGGAGATGGCCTAGGCGCGCGCAGTTGATCGTGACGACGCCGACCGAGCCAGTCTGTTCGGCCGAACCGAACAACCCATTGCCGCGCTTGAGAAGCTCACGCAGATCGAGCTGCAAGCGGCAACACATGGAGCGCACCATATTGGGAGTGAGGTCGGAGTTGATGAAATTCTGAAAATAGGGGAGCCCGTACTTGGCCGTCATATTGAACAAGCGCTGGGCGTTCTCCGAGTCCCACGGAAAATCTTTGGTCATGTTGTAGGTTGGGATCGGAAAGGTGAAAACCCTGCCCTTCGCATCCCCGGCAGTCATGACATCGATGTAGGCGCGGTTAATCAGATCCATCTCTGCCTGTAACTCCCCGTATACAAAGGGCTGGTCTTCGTCCCCGATACTTGGCGTTTGCTCACGCAAATCCTCAGGACAGGTCCAGTCGAAGGTAAGATTTGTGAACGGAGTCTGCGTCCCCCAACGCGATGGAACGTTCAAGTTGTAGATCAACTCCTGCATGCACTGACGCACGGCCTGGTAAGACATCCGATCCTTGCGCACGAAAGGCGCCATGTATGTGTCGAATGACGAAAACGCTTGTGCTCCTGCCCATTCGTTTTGCAGAGTCCCGAGAAAATTGACAATCTGTCCGACTGCGGAACTCATATGCCGGGGTGGGCCAGACTCGACCTTGCCGGGAACGCCATTGAGCCCCTCATTGAGCAAGGTCCGCAGCGACCAGCCGGCGCAGTATCCCGACAGCATGTCGAGATCATGAATATGAAGATCTGCGGCGCGGTGTGCTTCGCCAATTTCCACCGGATAGACATGAGACAGCCAATAATTGGCCGTGACTTTCCCCGCAACGTTCAGAATGAGCCCACCCAGGGAATAGCCTTGATTGGCATTTGCATTCACACGCCAATCCGTACGCTTGAGATACTCGCTCACTGAGCTTTCCACATCAACCAAAGTCCGGTGATCCTGCCGAAGCCTGGCGTGCTGTTCACGATAGGCGATGTAGGCACGCGCGGTTTTCACATGATCCGCGGCAATTAGTGTCTGCTCCACGACATCTTGAATTTGCTCTACATTCGGAGCGCGATCGTGGAATCGATGCGCCAGAACTTCAACCACGGCGTCGCAATGCACACGCGCGGCTTGCTCATCGAACTCATGAGCGGCGGCTCCTGCGCTCTGGATTGCACGATAAATTCGCTCTGCATCGAAGCCTTCTTGCCTGCCGTCCCGCTTGATCACCACGAGCGGCCGAGCCTGTGATGTCCCGCTTTTTACAAAGTCCATCCCTTATGCCTCCCTTCTTGAGCGAACACTATATCTAGTGTTTCTATCTTTTGGAAAACACTAGATGTGTTTATGACATGGGTCAAGTGCATCACCTTGAAGGCATAGGGGCAGCCGCGGGCTGCCCCCCACGCTTTGCTGATGGGCCTTGCAGATTCATCTACCCTCGGTCGCCAAGTCGCCTGAATGCCCAAGACCACGCCGCGATCTGCGTAGCTGGATCTCGAGGGTGACGTTTAGGATCGGCGGCGCACTGCCGCGCTGCTCGTCATGAAGCTCAAAGGCAAATTGTCGACGCCCGATGACCACGCGTGATGCGGCCATCCGATTCCTCGCGAAGGCATCGCCGACCCGCAGGCGCTGCCAATCATGACAAGCTTTGTCGAACTCTTCTATCTGCGCGCTCTTGGCCGCACGTTCGAATAAATGACAGAAAAACTTCTTCGCGTCAGGTCGACTGAGGCCGGGGCGATCCAACAACGGGCACTCAGCGACAGGTCACGGCTCTTGTAGGCCCCGAGTGGCATACGGTCGACTCGGTCTAGTAGCTCCCATCTTGATGGCCATCCGTCGGCCGGCGGCGCGAGCCTTTTGGCGCAGGCCAAATCTTGCGCTTACGGCCAGGCCCACAAATTAGATGATTCTTTACGACGCGCGGCGAATAGCCCGCTCGAGCCACGCGTTCCACACCTCGAAGGCGCTCCTCTCCAGAACGGGCGCAAATTCAACGCCATCACCTCTCAACGCGGCAACGTCTACGCTGGCGGCGGCTAACTCAGCGGCATGCCCGACATACCAACGTGGCAGATTGCGCGCCCTGATCTCGGCGTGAAACTGCAGTCCGAGAGCGTAATTCCCGACGGCGAACGCTTGGTTGGCATATAAACGTGAGTGCGCCAGGTGATCAGCGTCAGGCGGAAGTTCGAACGTATCACCATGCCAGTGTAGGACTCGTACCTCGGGGGCAAATAAGCTAGCCATGGCAGGGTGGCGTGCGGCGCCCGCGCCGGGTTCGATGGGACCCCATCCGACTTCCTTGCCGTGCTCGCCAACGTAGACCCGCGCCCCCAGTGCCGCTGCCATCAACTGTGCACCGAGACAAATCCCGATAGTGGGAAGGCAGCGTTGCAAGCGGGCATGCAAGAGCTTGATCTCGGCATCAATGAAGGGGTACACGGCCCGGTCGGCGACGCCGATTGGGCCTCCAAGCACGACAAGGACTTCAGGCTCGAAGGGATCCAGACGGTACAGGTCAGTAGTGCAAGCGTCAACATGCTTGAGCGCAATGCCACGCGCGCGCAATGCCGCTGCTAGCGAGCCACAATCCTCAAACGCGACGTGTCTGATCGCGATGGCGCGGCGCAACCCACGATCGAGCATGGCGCAAGTGGGTCACACCGGGGATGCAACAGGCTCCGCGCCATACTCGTATGCGGCATTGAGTTCACGCACACGTTGCGTAAAACGTGTCAGTAGGCTCTGCGCCTGTTGCGAGTCAAAATCAGCATGCGCCGTCTTGCGCACCGCATGCTCGGCAAGCTGCAGGTGCTGTGTTGGCACGACCCCGATTTGGGCCAAGCTGTTCTTGGCGCAGGCCAGTGGACAACCATCGATGGCCAAGATCGGTCGCCCTTGCTGCGCTGCCCGCTGCGCAATGAGCACCAAAGGTTTCACACGGCCGCCTACACCCGCGATACATGACATCTCGGCATCGCCGTTGCGATCCATGCGTACCGCCAAATGATTTGCAAGTTGCGCGGCGCTCGAGCAGCCCGAGCAAGCATAAACGAGGGTTGGCGGAGGCGATTTATCCGATCGTGTCATGCATGCACTCCATTGCGTCGATTGCGTGTATCTCACTCGTGGGATGCAAGCCGCGTGTCTATCCGGAAGCGCGGATCTCGGCCCAAATGCAATCGAAACAAGACTAGATTATTGAAGATGAATTGTCAATGAATCTTAAAGGCGCCACGCATCTGTAGTTCATGTTTTGCCGCAGCGCTCTTCAAATTTCGCAGCGGATGCCGTGGATTGCAGCCTGGCTGCTTTGATCTGCCTTTATTGGGGTGTATTCCGAAAAACGAGGATGGCCGAGTGGATGCTTCAAAGGAGGCTGCGGTCTCACACACCATTCGCCAGTGCAGATCTATCAGCGTGGTGGCCCTTATGGCACTACCGCACAAGGGATCCCCCGGGCGTCGCGCTTGAAATCCTGCTCGCCTTTCGAAGTCTCGATGTCCCAGTTGGGCCTGTTGATTCATCGCATCCGCGAGCGCTTGCTCTCCTTCAATACGAGTGCTTCGGTCCGCCAGGCAGTCAGGAGTTGCAGCCATGAGCTTCGTTGACTCAGACCGGTGGCGGCACAAGCGTCGCGCATGAAAAAAACGTGCGCCCATAGGGAGCACCACGCTTGGGCAGGCGAGGCCACCGCGTTCGTCTGCTGGTGGCGATTTGCCTCGGCGTCAATGCCGAACTGGCCACGAATAGGCATTCCCAGGCAAAGCTCGACAACGCTATGGCCGTTGCCACCATTCTTGACTCTGCTCTTGGGGTAAGACCCGGCGCGCGTTCCGGGCTTTATCCGGGATCATATAAAGTTGTATTTAGAATACCTCTTTTCAAGCCAAACCAGGAGATGTTGATGATCGGATCGAAGGTGTCACGTTGGACAATGACGTACTTCGGCTGCTCCATCGCTGCGCTCGTGCTGGCCGAGATCCTGGTCGTTGCGGGCTATGTGAACCCGCTGGCAGCCTTGCGTGCCCCCAGCACGCTGATTGGGGTGCACCTGATCACCATCGGTTGGCTCAGTTTGTTGATACTGGGTGCGCTGTACCAGTTTGTTCCCGTGATCACAAACACGTCGTTGGTCAGCCAGCGTCTTCCACTTTATTCGCTATCGGCGATTGTCTCGGGGCTGGCGATCATGCTTGCCGGCTTCCTGGCGCTGGGGGGTGCACCACTCCTCACCACGACCCTTTTGCCGGTCGGCGGCGGCCTAGTGTTGATTGGTTTCGTGTTGAGCATGATCAACCTTGCGCTCACACTGTGGCGCGCACGCCCGCTGCCGCTAGCCGCCGACTTCATCGCCTTTGGCCTGGTCTTTCTGCTGCTAACCGGGCTGATCGGCCTCGGCTTCGCTCTCGCATTCGCCCTGCCCCAGCCGCCGGTACTCCTGCTTGCGCTAATCGATGGCGGGCTGGGTCTACACGTCGCGGCCGGATTCGGCGGCTGGTTCATGTTAACCGTCATGGGGGTCAGCTATCGCTTGTTATCCATGTTCATGCTGGCACCCGACGAGCCGCGGCGTAGTACATATGCAGCGTTGATCCTAACGGTCGCTGGTTTGGGATTTTTGGTCTTCGGAGGTCTGGCCGGACTCTGGAGCAGCGTGGCGGTCGGACCAGTCGAAGCGTCTGGTGCCGCGTCGCTCGGTTTCGGCGCACTGTTTTATGCGGCCGACATCCTTGAGTTTTACCGCGCGCGCAAGCGCCGTCGCCTGGAACTGAACAGCCTAACCGCAGCCGCAGCGCTCTTCCTGATAGCCCTGGCTCTAGTGCTCGGGGCGCTGGCGCTTGCGTCAGGCGTACTCGATCGTTTTGCCGGGGCGATCGGCTATTTGTTCGTGTTCGGTGGTCTGACAGGCCTCGGCTTGGGTCAGCTTTACAAGATCGTTCCGTTTCTCACTTGGCTCGAGGTCTTCGGCAAAAGGCTCGGCAAAGGGCCCGTGCCACTGGTCCAGGATCTTGTCGACGAAGCGCGTGCCACGCCCGGTTTCATCCTGTATTTCGTGGCCGCGATACTGGCCAGCGCTGCCCTTGCTGGCAGACAGCCTGTGCTTTGGCGTATCGCCGCGGTTCTGCAACTAACGGCGACCGTGATGATTGTTGTCGAACTCTGGCGGGCGCGCCATCCCGACCCGACCGCCAAGCCGAGCGCCATACGACCACCGAGAAGGCCACTGGCTAGGCCGAAGGCGCTATCAACCGCGCAGACTACGCCGACGCTCGATTCCCCATCTTCCCACCCGCTACAAGGAGACTGACATGACAACTTCACCTCTGACGCTCGACGTGCGCCCGATTCTGCACAGCGGTGGCGAACCATTTCCCGAAATCATGCAAGCGGTGGGCAATCTTGAATGTGGACAGAGTTTGCGCCTGTTCACAACCTTCAAGCCAGTTCCACTTTTTTCGGTGATGGGGAAGAAGGGCTATGCCCATCATGAAAGAGAGCTTGGAGAGAACGACTGGGAAGTTATCTTCGAGCCGCTAGGCGACCCCGAGGAATCGCGGCTGGATGCTGCAGCGGGCGGACTTGGGCGCGGCGACGCCAGTGGATGGCCCGCACCCATTCGCACACTCGACAGCCGCGGCATGATGCCTCCCGAACCCCTGGTGGCCACCCTGGAGACACTTGAATCGATGGGACCGGCTGAGGTGCTGGAAGGCTGGTACGACCGTGACCCCCTGTTGTTGTATCCGGAGCTAGAGGCCCGCGGCCACCAGGCTCGTTGCGAGAGAGTTGAGTCTGGGACGTACCGGGTTTTGATTCGATGCGCAAGCGCTTCTGGCGTCCAATCAGGAGACACAAAATGAACCAGCCCAGCAGCGAAGAGATCCGCGAAGCGCTGAAGGACGTATTCGATCCAGAACTTGGCTACAACATCGTCGACCTCGGCATGGTGTACGCGATCAAGATCGACGAAGGCGTGGTCAAGGTCACCATGACCCTGACCACGCCCGGCTGTCCGGCTTCGGACATGATTGAAGGTGGAGTCACGCAGCGTCTAGCGGCAATCGAGGGTGTCACTGCTGTTGACATCGATCTGGTCTGGGACCCCCGCTGGAGCCCGCAGTCCATGAGCCCCGCCGCCAAGGAGCATTTCGGCATTGCCGCCGAATGAGAGGCATGGATGCAGTTGATCCGCTCGCCGAACTTAACCGCTTGTTCATGCAGGCGCTGCTTCGTCTTGGCGATCGAGGTGAAATCGACGCTGCCTGCCGTCTGGCGGCGCAAGGCTGGTCGCTGCTTCGGCACGACCAGCCAAAGGAAGCCGAGCGGTTGAACGGTGTCATGCATAGCTTGACCAACCCGCGGCGCAAAGGCAAACCGGGCACGCCGAATGGCGATCTCGCGTTTTGATCCGCAACAACCTAAAGGAAACATCATCATGAGCGAAAACCTAGAGTTGGACGTACGTCAACTCGTACCGATGCAACGCCATCAATCCATTTTCAGAACCTGGCAGAACCTACCTAACGGAACGAGCTTCATCCTGATCAACGATCATGACCCGAAGCCGTTGTATTACCAGTTCGATGCCGAGCATCCCGGGGAATTTACCTGGGATTACCTTGAATCTGGTCCCGAGACCTGGCGAGTACGAATCGGCAAAACGGCAAACGCTTCGGCTGACGCGACCTGAGTTGCGCTCAGCACAGCGATCCACTCCAACGCCCGGCGCTGCAATAAAACGGTGAACATAATCTCAACGAGGCCACGAACCGTCGCGGACGCCGAGCGCACCAAGTCCACGACGTCGGTTGGCAAGGACAAGATCAAGTTCCTTCTGCTCGAAGGCATCCACTCGTCGGCGGTTGGCATCCTGAACGCCGCAGGATACGCGCGGATCGAAGCCCTTCCCATGGCGCTAGCCGACGACGAACTGAAGCGCAAAATTGCTGACGTTCATTTCATCGGGATCCGATCGCGCACCCAACTCACCGCCGAGGTGCTCGGCTATGCCAGCAAGCTCGTCGCAGTGGGTTGCTTTTGCATCGGCACTAATCAAGTCGATCTAGCTGCGGCGCGAGAGCGCGGTGTTGCGGTGTTCAATGCACCCTTTTCCAATACCCGTTCTGTGGCGGAACTGGTACTGGCCGAGGCAATTCTGCTGCTGCGAGGCGTACCTGAGAAAAATGCCGCGGCACACCGCGGCGTCTGGCTCAAATCGGCCACCAATGCTCACGAGATCCGCGGCAAGACGCTCGGTATCGTTGGCTATGGCGCGATTGGCAGCCAGCTGTCGGTTTTGGCTGAGGCGTTGGGTATGCGAGTCCTCTTCCATGACGTGGTCGCAAAGTTGGCGCTAGGCAACGCCCAGCAGGTAGGCACCCTCAGCGAACTCATGGTCAAAGCCGATGTGGTGAGTTTGCATGTGCCCGAAACCCCCGGCACGCAGTGGATGATCGGAGCTGCGGAAATCCACGCGATGAAACCTGGGAGCGTCTTGATCAACGCCTCGCGAGGTACCGTCGTCAGGATCGATGCGCTGGCCACGGCATTGCGTGAAAAACAATTGCTGGGCGCCGCCGTGGATGTGTTCCCACACGAACCGCGCGACAACGCAGAAGTGTTCGAGTCTTCACTGTGCGGCCTCCATCACGTGATCCTAACGCCGCACATCGGTGGATCGACGATGGAGGCGCAAGAAAACATCGGGATCGAAGTTGCGGAAAAACTCATCAGGTACAGCGACAATGGAACGAGCACTTCGTCGGTTAACTTTCCCGAAGTGACATTGCCTGCACACCTTGGGAAACACCGCCTGCTGCACATCCATCGCAACATTCCTGGCGTTCTTGCCCGCATCAACCAGATTTATTCTGACTTCGAGATCAACATCGCTGCGCAGTATCTGCAAACCCGAGAGACCATTGGCTATGTCGTGATTGATCTGGACGCCACTCACTCGGATGCGGCATTGGCCGCGTTGCGCCAGCTGCCGGGCACGTTGCGTTGCCGGATTTTGTACTGAGCATCCCTGGCCCCTGTCAGCGCCGAGATGACTGAATACACGTTGATGCGAGCCCGCACCCACCATGACCGGTGGGCATCGCGTTTGAGCGATCGACTTGAACCCAGTGATTCCCGTGGCGCAACCGCTCGATAGCCCTCTCGAAGCAAACGCTCTCGGTGCCCAAAGGACACTATCGTCAGGTCTTGCCGAACACGACGGGCATAGACGTTGATGGATCGAGGCAATGGGAGGAGTGCGCCGCAGGCCAGCGCCGAAGAGCCCGCCAGAGTCCTTTACAGTGCGTTGCCTTCCGGCAAGGAAGTTTGCATGAATGCGCGTGTGGCTCTCCACACCGAGCAGCACCATGAGCCCCCCACTCAGATCATCGCTTCCTCGGACACATTCGGCCAAACCGTCTATGTCTACACCAGCGCCCAAGCCATCGAAGATGGCTTGCTGGTTAGTGGCAGCAAGCCCACGCGCGAAGCGGGCTTTGCCTGCCGTGTGCCGATGACCCACTGCAGTGCGGCCGATTACACCGTGCCATGCGATGCAATCAAACGCGGCAAAAGCACACCAAGCGGGATGAGTCCGGGCTATTGCATGGCGGGCTGACCATGGCCCGCATCACCCTCCGTACCGCATGCCACGCATGGCGCGCCTACCGCTGATGGTCGGTTCCTGCGCTCATCCGAGCCATCATGATCGCAAGCCGGAACCGAAAGTGAGCGGGTGGCGGAACGCATTCCAGTCGCTCTTCTGCAAGGGACGACACGCGCTGCAGGACGTCGGAGCAAACGATGATTCCAACGATGAAAACCATGCCGGAGCGTGCCCCCCAGGGCCTCAGCGGGCGTATTCGATAGACCCCCGGAAATCCAATGATTGCCCCTCTTTCTCCGCTCATACGCTCCGGGTGAGCGCCGTGGCAAGCGCCGAGCGTCAGCGCAGACAGCACCAAGAGCTGCCTTATTCTTCAACACTTGACTCGCTCGCGTGTCGCACAATGCGCAGAATCCCGATCGCCGGGAGATCGCGTGGCTGCGCCTGTCACACGTGTCTGCGGCAAGTTGTCGCGCGGATTTTCCTCAGAAGTGACCAATCGACGGCGCCCAAAACGCGACGGTCGACACGGCGGAAACAATCCAGCGATTCCATTTTGTGAAAAATTCGACTCAGCGTTTCTGGGCGCAGGCCGAGGTAGTTGGCCAGATTTTTCCCGCTGGGAAGTAGCACGGATTGACTGCCCTGTGTGTTCAGTCCATTTTGTTGGCCCAACTCCAAAAGGAAGTCTGCGAGGCGCGACATCGCGCTGAGGCGCAAGCGCATCGCGTGGCGCAAAGCGCGCTTCAATTCAGAAGCAGCGAGTTCGGCCAAGGGCGGAACGTCAAAGCTGCCCGCTGCTACTCGATCCCACGCTCGCGGTGTGATCAGGCACACGACGCAGTCACCAATCGCCGTTGCGTCCGCACGATGTGTGCCGGCCGCAAAGTCCGCGAAGCCGATCAGAGCGCCTGCACGCGCGAGATCAATTATTCGCTCACGCTTACCCCCGTTTAAGCATCTTTCGCTGAGCGACACCTGCACGGCGCCACTCATCAACACATAAAGGTGGCGCATCGGGGAGCCACGCTCATACAAGAACTCGCCTGCCGCGACTGCATGAAATCTGCCGGCGATATGACCGGCTGCGAACACTGCGCTCGTGGCGTCGACGCCTGCGCCGTCCCATAGCGACGTCCGCTCCATAGCGGCGATGGATATGGGAAAGAGCTGCGAATTCTGGTTTGCCTGTTGGTCGGCACCCATCACGCGACCACATTGCCGATTGCACCGGCAAAATGTTGCTTGACGCCGAGCACCCGGGTGGGCCCTACGTGAGCGTACGGTGCGGCATGAGAAGACGAGCGGACATCGGTTTCAATAGCGATCATGGGTTGGCGCCCCCAATATAAACGGTAACTGCATTACCACTTTATAGGCGGGACTATTTGGCTTCGCCTTGCGCTGGGTCAACACTTGATGCCTAGGCAGGCGAGCCGCCCCTTGCATGGCCGCCTAACGGCCTCTCAGGCCGTGCGCTCCCCAGCCAGGGCTTGCCCACGGAGCCAGTCACACGTCCAGCAGACACACCGACTGACACAGTGAGTTTCGAGCTCCACTTACCTCGCATCTTCCACACACGGCCGGTTCGCCAGAGACCCCCGCGCATTTGCGGCCACTCGACGGTTACCCACGCCATGGCCGCACGCGTCACGCACCTTGCCATGCACCCAGCGGTCTGCTTTGGCGACCGTGTTGGGGAAGCCGCCGACAGAAGCGACGTTCAACAGATTGCCGGGGTGACGTGGACGCGCCAATTGCCCACTCGGTTCGCGGTGGGTGATAAACCCCATCTTTCCTGGGTGCGGACCAGTCGACAGGTACAAGGTGGAGGGGTGCATGGACTCCACGCCTACGCCCCCGTAGCCTGGCGAGCGCCCTACTTCACGCTGGCGAGAATTGCCTTGAGCTGCCGCGGATTCGGCGGACCGGCCACCATCATCGCTTCCCCCGGTTTGTCACGGTAGAGCCGCGTGGCCCCCCCCCGGAGACTTGGTAGTTTCGCGCAAAGCGTTGTTCGCATTGAGAATGGCGCTGGTCTTGGGCGACACCTCGGCCGCCGGGGCGATGCAGCTGCCTTTTCCATTCGGACTTTTACCATAAGTGTGCTCATTCTCGCGGAACGCGGCAAGGCGGTTCGGTGCCTGCAGAATGGCAGCCTCTTTGGTCACGCTGGTGGGGGTGAGCACGGCCACCGCCACCCAGCGGAATTCCAAACCATCCTTGCCAGCCTCGGGGCCCAGAGCGGTGTACAACTCGTGGCAATAGGGGCAGTTGGCATCGAAAAAGATGTAGAGCACATGCGGCCCCTTGCCTTCAGTGATAACCGTAGCCTTTCCTATATCGGCGAGTGCCTTTGTGGCTGCGGAGTTCTGCGTTTGTTGCGCAGTGGCCAGCGGGGCAATGCCAAGGAGGTAGCGCCAATGGCGACAACGCATGCGGTGCGCAATGGGGTGCGTCGATATCGATTCATTGGTGCATCTCCGGGATGGCGGAAAGCCATGTGCACCGCCGCAAGCCATGGAAGATTGCTCATCGCTGGCACCCGCCCCGGGGCGCGCTTTGTTGATGCCTTTCTCGATGCTCTCGGGCGCGCCCATCACCACGGTAGGAATAGGGCAGCCAACGATCCGGCCTCATAAAAGTCGAACTTTCGGGCGATGTGGTGCTCCAAAATGGCATGGAAAAAGAAGGCGCGAGATACCAAACACTGGAGCAGTTGCACGAGGGCGCAAGCAAGTCATCCGGCTGCACAAACGGGGCATCAAGGTCATGGCGTTGGTGCAGATGACCGGCTTGAGCTACCCGGCAGTGCGCAAGGTTCTTGATCTGTTTGAGCAAGGCGGCTGGCCAGCCATCAAACCCGCAGGCCGTGGGCGCACCAAGGGCAATGCCCGCTTACTCACGCCCGAGCAAGAAGCTCACATCCAAAAGACCATCTGTGACAAGCGCCCCGAGCAGCTGAAGATGAACTTCTTCCTGTGGAGTCGGGCCGCCGTGATGCAACTGATCGAGCGGGAGTGCGGTTTGAAGTTGGGCGTGTGCACCGTGGGCAAGTACCTGGCCCGCTGGGCTTTCACGCCACAAAACCCATCAAGAAGGCTTACGAGCAACTCCCAGAAGCGGTCAAGGCCTGGCTGGATGAGCACGACCCCGCCATCGAGGCCAAGGCAGAGGCAGGCGAGATCCACTGGGGTGATGAAACCGCACGGGTCAACACCGATGTGCGCGGCAGGAGCTATGCACCGGCAGTTGACACCGTCGTGGCTTATACCGTGGGCAGCACCCGCCAGAAGCTGTCCATGATCGCCACCGTCACCAACCGCGGCAAGGCGCGCTGGATGATCATCGACGAGGCCTTCAACAGTGACAAGCTGATCGAGTTCCTGGAGGTGCTGTTCAAGGACGCGGGCAAGAAGATCTTCCTGATTCTGGACAATCTGCCGGTGCATCACAGCAAACCAGTGAAAGCCTGGCTGGCGCAGAGAACAAAACAAATCGAAGTCTTCTATCTGCCCAGCTATAGCCCGGAGCTCAATCCAGAGGAGCGGCTCAACGCAGCCCTCAAACAGGCGCTGGGCAAACGGGTGCCGGTCAGAACCAAGGCCAAACTGCGCGATGCGGCCAACGCGCACATGACTATGCCGGAAACATCACCCGAACGAGTGATGCGCTATTTTCAGGACCCCAGGGTCAACTATGCCGCCGGTTGAGACTTTATGGGGCCGGAGCAATAGGACCCCAACGGAATGCATGCTTAATCGCCAGGGTTTTGCAAATTAGACATGATGGCGACTGTCGCGAAACGCTGGAGAAGTTCAATGCCCACGTCCCCCATCTATCCGCGAGCTGATCGCGAGTTGGTGCAGATGCGCCAAGACCTTGCACCGGATCAGCTTGGCGCCTTTCAGCAATTTAGCAACCAGGCCTTCGCCAAGGGCACGTTAGACGTGCGAACTAAACAGCTGATTGCCGTGGCAGTCGCGCATGTGACGCAATGCCCCTATTGCATCCGCAGCCACACCAAAGCTGCACGCAAGGCTGGCGCGAGCCGAGAGCAAATCATGGAAGCGATTTGGGTCGCCGCCGAAATGCGCGCGGGAGCCGCGTATGCACATTCGCTTCTGGCGCTAGATACGATGCGTCAGGAAGATGGCAAGGAAAGCTAAGGGTGCCTGCCAGGAGCTGTACACCAAAAGGCCAGAGACTCGCGATGGATGTCGATATGGCGAATAACCTCGGCATCAAACGGGTCTACGAAGCGCCTCACCCGTCCGACGGATTCCGCGTGCTCGTTGACAGGCTCTGGCCGCGGGGGTTGAGCCGGGAGAAGGCGCGCATCGATGCGTGGATCAAAGAGCTGGCACCGAGCGACGCGCTGCGCCGCTGGTTTGCCCATGACCCGGCGAAATGGGCTGAATTCGAGCGACGCTATGCCGGGGAACTGCACACTCATGCGGAGGCCGTCCAAAGTTTCAAGGCCGAGCTGGCCAAGCAGACGCATGCAACCTTGCTTTACGCAGCACATGATGAAGCGCACAACAATGCGCTGGCGCTGCTGAGGTTTTTACGCTGCAGGAACGGGGCGTCATGAGGTTCGCGCTTGTGCCGCTTGCCCCGTTTCGGCTCGATTTGACAGTATGGGCTTTGCGACGGCATCCGCGAAATCGCATCGACGCATGGGACGGCTCGCGTTATGTTCGAGTCCTGATCTTCGACTCAACGGTATTGCGCCTTGAGGTCATGCAGCATGGTGGGATTGATGCGCCGACCCTCGCCGTCAACGTCGAGGGCCGTGCCGGTTGCACGGCTGCGGCGCGCGAGTGGGTGATTGCCACGTTGCGCCGCACGCTAGGAATGGACGTGGATCTAGGCGATTTTTACCGCTTTACCGCGACCAAACCAGCGTTGGCGGCACTGGCGGCGCGCTATCGTGGCATGAAGCCACCGCGCTTTCCCAGCTTGTTCGAGGCGCTTGCCAATGCCATCGCATGTCAGCAGGTGAGTCTGGCCAGTGGGATTGTGTTGCTCGGCAGACTGGCCCGAGAGCTTGCGCTGACGAGCGACATCATGCTTGGGGCGCCCCCGTTTCCCACGCCTACCGTGGTCTTAGCGGCTGGCGCCGACGCATTGCACGCAAGCGGTTGGAGTCGACGGAAAGCGAGCTATCTGCTCGGCGCTGCGGAGGCGATCGAGGATGGCACACTGGATGAGGGAGAACTCAACCGAGCAGGTGATGAGCTGGCTCAACGCCTGCTCTCGCGCCTGCGGGGTATCAAGCGCTGGAGCGCGCAATACATCGCATTGAGAGGGCTTTCGCGTTTGGCAGTTTTTCCGGTCGATGACATTGCCGCGCACAAGCACTTAGCGCTGTGGCTGGCGCTTCCCGCCAAACTCGACGCGGAGTCTACCCAGGACCTAGTGGCGGACTGGAAGCCGTATGCGGGGATGGTGTATTTTCACATTCTTCTCAAAAGACTTGAAGCCGCTGGCGAGTTGGAGCCGCAAGGTCGAGGTGGCGATCAGGGCGCAAAAATGACTCCGATGCCCATTACGGTTCAAAAGTCCGACGTCCCATGATATGGGATGCGATGTGGCGCCTGGATCTCGCCTTACTCACGGGCAACGAGCATGACGCAAACGCCGGATTCAACGGATGGACTGTTTGGCACGCGGCAAACCGTGCCAACGCGGGAGCCGCGCTGATGTGCAAGTTCTCCTGCCGCTACGCCGGAAACCCTGGGTTCTTGCCGACGCTCATAAGCTTGCAGTAACGTTGGGTGGGACGACTAGTCGCATTCGCCCCCGGGTCGATGGGTTCGACGATACCGGGAAGAGTCTGGTGCTGTGCGGGGTATCACTTCTTTTGCAGCACTTTTCCCTATATCGCATCGAACGCGATGCATACCGTTTGGCTATGAATACGCTGTGTGGGCGTGGCTCCCTTGTCACGCGCGCTTCGAGGCGTACGCCTCAAGCTGCAGGTGCTGCATTGAGGCCAGTGATCAGTCTCGCGGTGCTTATCTCTGCGTAGAACGTGCAACGCGCGTCCGGATCTGGGGCGAAGAGCGCAACAATGGGTGCGTGCGCACTGAATGCCGTCGCTGCCTAATCGCCCGATCGGCGATTAATCGTCGGCCATCAAATCCAGCGCGTCGCGCAGACAGATAGAAGACACCCGATTGGGCGGCTCCCCACCAGCATCGCGACGTGGTTCACACGTCGGCGTTTGCGGTCATGCGTCGCAAGATCTCCATGATATTTTGTTTGGCGTGGGACACCACGCTTGGTGGCAAGCTCTGCGTGCGACAAAATCTTGCAGATCCGCTTTCCAATACGGATAAGACGCAAAGCCAAAATTGGAAAAAATACCTGTCAGCAGTCGCAAAGGCGTGAACCCGAAGTGGTATTGTGCATGCGACAAAGGCGTCCTATAGTGCAATCGTATGGCCTTCAGATTCACTCAAACGAGGTTAGAGAAACCACCGTGAGTTCATCAAACGCGTGTGCATTCCAGTCCTGCTTGTGCGACCCACGCTCTCCGGGCGGCGTGAGCATACAAATCGAATACATCTGTCTCTCTCTCGAGGATGAGCACATCGATTTGTTCGTCGGCGAAGCTGGCTGAGTCATGCATGCCGAACTCAGTCCTGAAACGGGGTGGCCAAAGCTGTTGTTCGATGCTGCGAGCCCCGCACCAAGGTGCCTTCGAATGTTCCTGCTTGAAAAAGGTCTGCGCGTACCGAGCGTGACTGTCAACGTGCTCAAGGGGGAAAACCGCCAGACTGCTTATCTGACTCGTAACCCGGCTGGCCAAACTCCCGCCCTCGAGCTCGAGGGCGGAACGGTACTGGGCGAAGCCGTGGCGATCGCTGAATACATCGAAGAACTTCACCCCGAGCCGGCGCTGATCGGCAACACACCGCTGAATCGGGCGCAAACCCGGATGTGGTGGCGCCGCGTCGAACTCAACGTTACCGAGTTCATCCACAATGCCTACCACTACGCAGAGGGGATCAGGCGCTTTGAGGGCCGAATTCCAGTCGTTCCAGAGGCAGCCGGTGGTCTCAAGCGCGTCGCGCAAGACCGCATCGCGTGGCTCGACGCAATGATGGGGGACGGCCCTTTCCTGTGCGGCGATCGCTTCACGGCCGCCGACATTTGGCTTTACGTCTGGCTTGATTTCGGCAACGATGTGGGTCAACCCTTCGATCGCCGATTGCTACGGCTAGGGCCATGGTTCGATCTGATGCAAGCAAGGGCCAGCGCACCGCAAAGTCGCGAGCTGTTTGCTTCGCACGGGGCGGCATCAAGCCCAGAGCACGAACCAGTGTGGCCCCGCGGGGGGCCGTTTACAGCATGAAAGTTGCAGGTATTCGACAGCAGCCGAAATGGGCCCAGACGGCGGGGCAGTTTTACGCCCTGACCAAACCGCGAGTGGTGCAACTCATCGTGTTCTGTGCAGTCATCGGCATGTTCCTCGCAACTCCGGGGCTTCCATCTTGGCGCCCGCTGGTGTTCGGCACTCTGGGTATCTGGCTCGTGGCTAGCGCTGCGGCCGCGTTCAACTGTCTAGTCGAGCAGAAGATTGACGCGGTGATGCGTCGCACCTCCTGGCGGCCCTCGGCCACTGGGGAACTGGGCACGGCCTCGATCATCGCCTTCTCAAGTGTATTGTGCGCGTTGGGCATCGCGATGCTCGATACCGAGGTCAACGCTCTGACCATGTGGCTAACCTTTGGAACTTTCATTGGGTACGCGGTAATTTATACCGTGTTCCTCAAGCCCGCGACGCCACAAAACATCGTTATCGGAGGCGCCTCGGGCGCGATGCCTCCAGTGCTCGGATGGGCGGCCATCACGGGTGACGTCTCGGCGCAGGCGCTGCTCCTGTTTCTCATCATTTTCCTGTGGACCCCACCGCATTTCTGGGCGCTAGCGCTGTACCGCACGGAGGATTATCGAAAGTCTGGCTTGCCTATGCTTCCAGTCACCCACGGTTCGGACTACACCCGACTGCAATCACTGCTGTACACGCTGCTTCTTTCGGCGGCCAGCCTCATGCCCTTTGCCATGCACATGAGCGGCATCCTCTACGCCGTGGCCGCTGTGCTACTCGACTCCATATTCGTTGCCTACGCCTGGGAACTAAAGCAGCGCTACAGCGATGCACTCGCGCGCAAGATGTTCCGCTATTCGATCCTTTACCTCTCGCTGCTGTTCGCGGCGATGTTGGTGGATCACTATTGGATGTTCTGAACCCACGCCACACAGAAAAGAGATGCCAGTATCGGCGGCCCTTTCGTTCCAGGGGAATGACCCCAGCGTTCGGTCAATGCATCTCGCCGCGAATGTCGAGCGGTCCTGTAAGGCTGGCCACATAGGCTGCGATGTCATGCAATTGCTGCGCATCGTACTGCGCCACCATGCCACCCATGATGGGGTTGCTGCGGCCATACAGGGGCGTCTTATGCTTGCTCTGATATTGCTGCAGGGCATGAAACAGATAGGACTCGCACTGGCCAGAAACGACTGGGTAGCTGGGGGCGACGGATTTGTCGAGGCTGGCGCCATGGCAGGCGATGCAGCCGCCCTTGTTGACCAACTCCTCGCCCTTCTTCATGTCGGCGGCATGCTCCGCGCCGACGAATGCCAAAACCGCGGCAGTCAGGGGCAGTCCTCCGAACATGCGATTCATCTGGGCGTTTCCCACTTGACGCTCACGTCCTTGGGCAGGGCGTAATAGGCGGCCATGTTGGCCATTTCCTTGTTGTCAGGGAACTGGCGATGGCTTTCATGGTCGCGTTGCGACGCGCGCCGCTGCGGTAGTCCTGCAGGGCCTGCACGATGTAGCCCGCGCTCTGGCCATTCAGCATGGGTACGTCGTACACCTTGGGAAAGTCGACTTTGTAGCCACCACCGACGTTGTAGCAGCCTTCGCACATGAAGATCTTGCTTTTACCGGCAGCAGCGCCACCTGTCGCGGTTTGGGCTTGTGCGACGGGTGTGACGCTCAAGGCCGAGATGAGCAAAACGGAGCGAAGACGAATCGATGTCATGGAGACTGCTGAGCAGATAGTGCAGAGAACCGGGTGAGTTTGAAGGGCTTGCACAGAATGCCGGACGCAATTATTTATACGCCAGCACCCGTGTTGCTGTCTCATCGAGGAGGGGAGGCGTCGTGTAGGTGTGGAAAGGTGCGGGGGAAGGAATTTCCCACTCCAAGCCGCGCGCGCCTTCCCAGGGCCGTTGCGGCGCCCTTTCGCCCTTGCCACGTAGTACAGGAATGACGACGGCAAAAAGAAAATACGCCTGCGCCAAGCCAAAGCCGAACGCACCGATCGACGAGATCATGTTGAAATCGGTGAACTGTACTGGATAGTCGGCATAGCGGCGGACCATGCCGGCGAGCCCAAGGAAATGTTGGGGGAAAAAGGCAATGTTAAAGCTGATGAGCGAAGCCCAGAAGTGAATCTTTCCCGCGGTTTCGCTGTACATCACCCCCGTCCATTTCGGCGACCAGTAATAGAACGCCATGAAAATGGCGAACAAGGCGCCAGCAACAAGCACGTAGTGAAAGTGGGCGACCACGTAATAGGTGTTGTGAACATAAGTGTCGATTGGTGCCATTGCCAGGACTAGACCTGAAAACCCGCCCATCGCGAACACGAAAATGAAACCAATGGCCCACAGCATTGGCGTCTCGAAGCTGAGCGAGCCACGCCACATGGTCGCGACCCAGTTGAAAATCTTGACTCCAGTGGGGACCGCGATCAACATCGAGCCGTACATGAAAAATAACTGACCAGTCGCCGGCATGCCGGCGGTGAACATGTGGTGGGCCCAGACCAAGAAAGACAGGATCGCGATCGACGCCAAGGCGTACACCATCGAGCTGTAGCCAAACAACGGTTTGCGTGCGAAGGTAGGCACGACCATGCTCATAATGCCAAAGGCCGGCAAAATCATCACGTAGACCTCGGGGTGTCCGAAGAACCAGAAAAGATGCTGGTAGAGCACGGGGTCACCGCCACCGGCTGCCGTGAAAAACGTTGTGCCAAAGTGACGGTCAGTTAGCGTCATCGTGACGGCACCGGCCAGCACCGGCATGATGGCGATAAGAAGATAGGCGGTGATCAACCAAGCCCAGACGAAAAGGGGCAACTTCATCAGGCTCATTCCAGGAGCGCGCATGTTCAGGATGGTGACGATGATGTTGATCGACCCCATGATGCTCGACGCACCCATGATGTGAACGGCGAATATCACCAAATCCATGCCCATGCCTTGTTGGATGGTCAGCGGTGCATACAACGACCAACCTGTATCGGGTGCGCCGCCAGGCACGAAGAAGGAAGTCGTCAGCAAAAGGGCTGCCGGAATCAGTAACCAAAAACTCAGGTTGTTCATGCGCGGGAATGCCATATCCGGCGCGCCGATTTGCAGCGGGATCATCCAGTTGGCCAACCCAACGAACGCTGGCATCACCGCGCCGAAGATCATCATGAGTCCGTGCATCGTGCTAATGGACAGAAACAATTGTGGATTGAGGAATTGGATGCCAGGCTCGAACAGCTCAGCGCGAATTAGCATCGCCAGGATGCCCCCTTCGAACAGCATGAACAATGCGAACACCAAGTACATCGTGCCGATATCTTTGTGATTCGTGGAGAAAAACCAACGCCGCAAACCATGAGGATGGCCTTCGTGGCCGCTCGCCGAAACGCGAGACGCGAACGTGTAGGAATCGAGTTTGGCGCTCATGATTTGTGCCTCCTGAAGCGGAACATGCCCGACATTGCGGAATGCGGTGAATAACGTCGCCGACGACCGGGCGCTTATAGGTTCATCATAAATGCATGTTTTCTCATGCAACCACATGATTTCCCTGATGGCAGCATGGCCAAACCCGCTATGAAACGGGCCGCACGCGCGTCGTCTCTATAGATAAGGCCCAATAAAATATGAACTTTCAGCAAGTTTTTTGATCCATTGATGATGGAAAAAGAAAACGCAAGAAAGCAAACACTGGAGCAACTTCACGAGCGGCGCAAGCAAGTCGTGAGGTTGCACAAGCGGGGCGTCAAGATCATGCAGATCGTGGACATGACGGGGCTGAGCTACCCGCCCGTTCGAGCGGCCATTGACTTGTACGAGGCTGGCGGCTGGAGCGCCATCCGGCCGACTCGGCGCGGACGCGCCAGAGGCGACGGTCGGGTGCTCAGTCAAGCGCAAGAAGAGACGATCCAGCGCCTGATCATTGACACGCGTCCCGAGCAACTCAAGATGGACTTTCACCTGTGGAGCCGCGCTGCAGTGATGCAGCTCATTGAACAGGAGTTCGACATCAAACTGCAGGTGCGCAGCGTTGGAAAGTACCTCACCCGCTGGGGCTTTACGCCACAAAAGCCGATCAAGCGAGCCTATGAGCAAAGCCCCGCGGCGGTGCAGGCTTGGCTGGAAGGCGAATACCCCGCCATCGAGCAGCGCGCCAGGGCTGAGGGCGCGGAAATTCACTGGGGAGACGAAACCGCGCTGGTCAACACGGACGTGCGCGGCAGAAGCTTTGCCCCTGCGGGCAAAACCCCGGTGGCGATGGCGGTGGGCGGCACGCGCCAGAAGCTCTCGATGATCGCCACGGTCACCAACCAGGGCAAGACCCGCTGGATGATCATCGACGAGGCGTTTGACGCCGACAAGCTGATCGAGTTCTTGCAGGCGTTGATCAAGGATGCAGGCAAGAAGGTGTTCCTGATTCTGGACAACCTGAGGGTGCATCACAGCAAGTTGGTGAAGGCGTGGGTGGCCTTGCACAACGCGCAGATCGAGCTGTTTTACCTGCCAAGCTACAGCCCCCAACTCAACCCTGAGGAGAGGCTCAACGCCGATCTCAAGCAGGAGATGGGCAAACGCGTGCCGGTGCGAACCAAGGCCAAGTTACGCGAAGCTGCCAACGACCACATGGCGAGGCTGGAACAAAACCCGCAGCGTGTGATGAGCTACTTCCAGGACCGGCATGTTCGCTACGCAGCTTAATACTTCACAGGGCCGGAGCAATAACCTCAAGGCATGCAGCGGTGGACCCGAGAACCCCTTGTTCGATTCTGGCCTTGTACTTGCAATAGGTTCTTGAATGAACCGATCGTATGCCTCGATGGATCGCACCAACCAAAGGAAGCCCCCCGTTCGGCACGACGTTAACGCAGCAATTAAGCATGACGCCATCCGGTCATGCTCGCACGAAAGGGTGGTATTTCAGAGGGGTGATTGATTGGCAGCGACGGTCTTCAAAGCGGGAGGGTTTCATCGCTGACGGATATGGCCATCCGGCATGGCCGCACGCCAAACTGGAGACGCAGCAATAGGTGGAAGGCTCCTTGAGAGATGGCTTAACCGCCTCGGCTGCGAGACCGCGGATCGTCGTGCAGTGCTTGAAAGGCCCCAACCGAGCCCGTCAGGAATTTTGTGTGCGAGGCATAGCATGAGAATCAGGAGCATGTATGCCAAGCAAGACGAAGTTGAAGAACGCGGCCATTGCGGCCAGGTCGGCGGCATTGCCGTCCATTCCCAAGGAACTGCTTGATCAGTTCGTGAGCGGGCCGATGACGGGCGCGGAGGTCAACGCCGCATCGATGGCGTTCAAGAAGGCCTTGATCGAGCGAGCCCTGGGGGCCGAACTCGGCCGCTACCCGAGTGGCCAAGCCAGGCCGGAGGCGACGAGCAATCATCGCAACGGCACGAGCGGCAAGACGGTCATGACAGGGGATGGCACGCTGCGGCTTGATGTGCCGCGGGATCGCGATGGCAGTTTCGAGCCGCTGCTCATTGGCAAGCACGAACGCCGTTTCACCGGGTTCGACGACAAGATCATCGCCATGTATGCGCGCGGGATGACGGTGCGCGAGGTCCAGGGCTTCCTGGCCGATCAGTATGGGGTGGACGTCTCGCCCGAGTTCATCAGCAGCGTGACCGACGCCGTCATGGCCGAGGTCGGTGCCTGGCAGGCTCGCCCGCTGGAGCCGATGTACCCGGTGGTGTTCTTCGACGCGCTGCGCGTGAAGATCCGTGAGGACGCGGTGGTGCGCAACAAGGCCATTTACCTGGCACTGGGGGTGCTGCCCGACGGCACGCGCGACATCCTCGGGCTGTGGATCGAGAACACCGAAGGCGCCAAGTTCTGGATGAAGGTGTTCAACGACCTGAAGCCCCGGAGCGTGGCCGACATCCTGATCGCCGTCACCGACGGCCTCAAGGGCATGCCCGAGGCGCTGGGGGCGGTCTACCCAGGCACCACGCTGCAGACCTGCATCGTGCACCTGATCCGCAACAGCCTGGACTTTGCCAGTTGGAAGGACCGCAAGCTGCTGGCCGCGGCGATCAAGCCGATCTACACGGCCACCAGTGCCGAGGCGGCGCAGGCCGAGCTGGACGCCTTCGAGCAGGGCCCCTGGGGGCAGAAGTTCCCCACGGTCGTGGCGGCGTGGCGTGGCGCCGCGCCTGGGGCCGCGTGATCCCGTTCTTCGCATTCCCGCCGGCGGTGCGCCGAGTGATCTACACCACGAACGCGATCGAGAGCATCAACGCGCGGCTGCGCTTTGATCTCAAGACCCGCGGGCACTTCCCCAGCGACGACGCAGCGGCCAAGCTGATCTGGCTGGCCCTGCGCAACATCACGGCCGACTGGGGCCGGGCGGCGAACCACTGGAAAGAGGCCATGAATCAATTCGCGATCCTCTATGCCGACCGCTTCACCAAACCCATTGCGTAAGATGACCACCGACTTTCCCACGGCGTCGCTCGGTTCGTCGCAAGCGCCGACCGACGCCGTGGAAAAGTCTCCCGCGCCTCAAACACAAAAATCCGGACATCCCCCCAACCCAGCCTGAACGAACAGTTCAATACAAAGGCCACCTGCTTGCCCTCCTGGCCTTTGCGAACTAAAAAGAAAAAATACGAACTCGCTTTTTGAAGCATTGCGGTGGCAACGAAGTAAACAGGCTATTTGGCTGGGATCATGCCGCCAAGTGTACGGCGCGGCATGATCCCGTCCTCCCGAGGAGGCGTTGATGCATAGGTTTGAGGTCTTTCGTTACGATCCTGATACTGATTCCAAGCCATTCATGCAGACTTACACTCTTGAAGTCGACGCCGGCGACCACATGCTTCTGGATGTCTTGTTACGGCTTAAGAGAATCGATGAAACTTTGAGCTTCCGACGCTCTTGCCGCGAAGGCATCTGCGGATCCGACGCCATGAACATCAATGGCAAGAACGGACTGGCTTGCATCACCAGCATGCACGAACTTCCGACCAGGATCGTGCTCAAACCTCTTCCTGGGATGCCAGTCATCCGCGATCTCATCGTCGACATGACGGAGTTTTTCGCCCAATACCACTCCGTCAAACCGTACTTGATCAACGACCAACCACCTCCCGAAAAAGAACGCCTGCAGTCTCCGCAGGAGCGCGACAAGCTCAATGGACTGTACGAGTGCATCCTGTGTGCTTGTTGCTCGTCAGCCTGTCCGAGTTATTGGTGGAATCCGGATAAATACGTGGGCCCAGCGGGATTGCTGCAGGCCTACCGCTTTCTTGTGGACAGTCGCGACCGGGCAACTGAACGACGGCTTGACAATCTCGACGATCCGTATCGCCTGTTTCGCTGCCGGTCCATCCTGAATTGCGTCGACGTCTGCCCCAAAGGCTTGGTGCCCGTGGGCGCGATCAATGAAATCAAGGCGATGATGCTGCGACGTAACGTTTGACGACGCTTCACCCGAGCTACGGAGCGAGGGCCAGCAGGTACCAGCCCTTTGCGTAAGTACGCCACGAGCGCGTACTAAACGGAGAAACACATGAATGACTCAATCAACGCAAATAAGCGCATACCTTCCAGCGAGATTGCCCCCTCTCGACAAACTCGACAGCAAGAAGATGAGCATCAAGAATGGCTGCTGGACGAAGCACTGGTCGAAAGTTTCCCGGCCAGTGATTCTCCCGCGATGTCGCTATATGGTCCTCGAGACACCAGCGAACCTGGGCGCTCTCAATCGGGCGCTGAGCACGCTGCGCAGGCCGTTCCTTCAATGGAGTGCGATCAGTGCCATAAGCAATTTGCTGAAACCGTCGCGCTGAGTTTCGAAGGCGCCGATTACGTTTATCACTTTTGTAGCGCAGATTGCTTCGACTCGTTCACGAACACTGCGGGCTGACGAGACAAGCCAAATCCGAAATTACCGTGGGCTCAGCCTCTAGGCGCTATCCGGCTCGTCGATTTATCGGCGACCGGCTTCGCCAGTGTCTACGTTTTCGCTTCACGAAAGCAAATGTTCGGTGATGACATAGGCTGATTGCGTCACGCGCAACACGTGCTGAATGCAGAATGTTTTGCACCCTACCCTGCTCGCTTTGAACAGTGAAGCCGCAAGCGCCGAACCAGCGGCGGGGACGGTTCCCGACACGGGAGAGCCAACGCCCAGGCCTTTTGATTAGGAGTTTGTCGCGCTTGACCAATGGTGAGCACATCGAGCTGGAGCTGCAGGGAAGTTCACACGGATCCCTGCTTGGGCGAGCGGTGGCGCGCATCGAATTCGTGGAACGCCGGCATCAGGCCGAGAAAGCATGATTTGCGCAGCGTGAAGCCGAGTTGAAGGCGGCGCTGGAGGCCGCGCAGGCACAGATCCGCGACCTTCGCCTGCGCGTGTTTGCCGCCAAGACGAAACAGTCGCGCTCGATCAACGCGGTGTGCCAGGTCAGCGCCGACCCGCCGCGGGCCAGCAGCGTGGGCGGCGCGGTCACGGTCGCACGCGCGCGCAGGCGTTGCCAGCCAGCGTCAAGGAGGTGACGCTGCAAGCGCAGTGTCCGCACTGCGGTCTCGGGTTGAGCGCGTTTCCCGATACCCAGGATGCCAAGATTCTGGGGGTGGAGGTCAATGCGTACCGCCGCATCGTCCGCCGACACTGGCTTGCGGACGCACATATCGGGGCCTCAGTTAGCTTGAAGTCAAACGAAATCGGGATTTGTTGATTTGCATCAAGTGGCAAGACTCAAAGCGGGCTTAAATGATATCCGTAAATAATGCGATACGACCGGAACAGTGGGGCGCTTAGCGCAGGGGGCGTGATGCATGCAAAGCGGAAGGCACAATCGTGGGCGATAACGGATGATTTCTGGGCACGCGTGGAGCCGCTGATTCCGCAGCGCAGGCGAGTTGCTGACCGCCCGTACCTGCGAAAGGCCGGTGCCGGGCGGCCTGCCAAGTCCGCACGGTTGGTGTTCGAAGCCATCCTGTACGTGTTGCGCACGGGGTGCTCATGGAAGGCCCTGCCAAAAGATCGCTTTGGCAGTGCAAGCTCTGTGCACCAGAGATTTTTGGATTGGGAGCGAGCGGGCGTTTTTGCATCGTTGTGGAGTGCTGGCATGGCCGAATGCGACGCGATGGAAGGCATCGCGTGGCATTGGCAGAGCATCGATGGGGCCATGTTCAAAGAGCCTCTGGCGCAAGAGGTCGTGGACCACGGTCCCGCGGAGCGTAGAGACAACGGGAAGCAAGCGCCGCATTCTGGTGGACGGATTTGGCGTCCCCTAGTCCCTCGTCGTCATCGCGCCCAACGCCCGTGACACGCCCGGCCCCCTGCTGCGCTGCAGTGCATGGCGCAGGAAGCAAAAAACGCGGACTTTAGCGCCGGCTATCGAGGCTGGCCGATGGGTGCCACCAAAATTTGCATGGCTGCCTCCCCGACGCGATGAATCGCGATTACGCGGCCGTCGCGAGGGGGTGGAACCTAGCGACGCGCAGACGCTAATGGAGCGTCGAGATTCAACGCAGTGAGGATAAGCGATTGCGGAAAGCGATCTTGGCAACGGAAAACGTGAGCGTAGCTTGCGCATGCTGGAGCCTCTGGATCCTGCCATCAGCGGCAGGCATTAAGCGCTATCCAAGCGCATAGCTATTTACGGATAACTTATTATTTCGACTTTATAGTGGTATAGTGAATGCCTCTTTAGCCTTCTGAACATGATCTGCCTGAAGTGACATTCGCTGATGGCATCTTTCGTTGGCGAATGATGCGCAGAACGCGCGATGAGGGAGTTGGGCGGGCGCGGGACCGTGGGCACGATATTTCAGCATTCAGAGAGTCATGAAATATTGGGGCCGATGCAAAGTTTGAGAACATGATTGGGAGCCACGGATGATCAACATTTACGCGGGCATGATTGCGATGGTCGGAATTTTTCTGATCATGGGCATTGGTTTTTTCGTCATTTCCCAAAGCACGGCAGACGAAGATGCCGCGAAGGTGACCCACAGTGTCTACCGGGTGCGGAAATATTGGTTTTTCGCGCTCACGCTGATCCTCCTCGTCATTCTTGGTTTCACGATGCCTCGTGCCCCGAATCTCGACCAGTTCAAGGAAACACCGCAGGCGGTCGTGGCGGTCGACGGAAAAATGTGGCAATGGACTCTCACGCCGGTGTCCGGCGCGACCACTGTCGCCGGAATGCTGGTCCTTGGCTTGAACCGGACGATCGAGTTTCGCGTCACGTCCAGTGATGTGAATCACGGCTTTGGCATCTACAACGCTGCCGGCACCATGTTGACACAGGTGCAAGCCATGCCTGGTTACACCAACCGATTGTTATACACGTTTCACACTCCAGGGCTTTACAGCATTTTGTGCTTGGAATATTGCGGCGTGGGCCATCAGGTGATGGTTTCCCAATTCAAGGTCGAGTGAGAGAGATGCCATGAAACGCTCCGATTTGCTGCTCTATGCCATCACCGTGCCCCTTGTGTTCATCGTCTTGCTGCTCGCCGGCATCGCCATGCGGCTGAACCAGGGGGACGTTCTCACCATCGGTGCAACGCGTTTCTATGCCTTGATGACCCTCCACGGCCTGGGCATGGTGGGCACCCTGTCTGTGGGCGCCACCGCCGGGTTGTTCTATCTGCTCAAAGATTATGTCCAGGTGCGGGCGTCCATGGTGCGCGTCCTCTACCTCTGTTACGTGCTCGCGGTCGTGGGCCTGTTGGCGGCCACGCTACTCGGCAATTTCGGCCCGGGGTGGTACATGCTTTATCCGCTGCCCTTCCAGTCCATGGGGGTGTGGACGAGCTGGAGCATCGGCATCGCGATCATTTCATTGATGGTCCTGGACAACGCCCTCCTCTTGTCTCAGTACGCCATGCTCAGTGCGATCGTGAAGCGGTATGGATTCGCCAATGCCATGGGTTGGCAGTACCTGCGTGGAACTCCCACCGTGGAAACGCCACCGCCGATCATCATCGCCATGTGCAGTTACATCCTGCCCGGCATTGCCACGTCTTTTGCCGGCTCCGTCCTCTTGATCATGTACCTGGGGCAATGGATCCAGCCGAGCCTTCATTTCAATCCATTGTTCGCCAAGAACCTTGTCATGCTTTGGGGCCACACCATGGCCAACATCTCCCTGTACGTCGGGGTCGCGTTCGTCTATCAGATCCTGCCGCGTTACACGGGCCGTCCGTGGAAAAGCAATCGCTTCGTCGCGTTGGCCTGGAACGCCGTTTTCTTCTTTGTCCTGCTCGCGTTCCCCCACCATCTGTATCAGGACTTTGCTGAGCCCTTCGCCCTCGCCGTGATCGGGCAGATTGCGTCTTATGCCTCCGCAGTGCCGTCGACCGTTGTCACCGTGATGGGCGTGGTCACCCAGATCTACAAGTCAAACATGAAGTGGAGCTTCGCGCCGTTGGCGGTGGTCATCGGCATCATCGGCTGGATCGCCGGGGGTTTCGCAGCCGTCGTGGACTCCACCATCATGGTGAACAACGTTTTGCACAACACCCTATTTGTTCCGGCCCATTTTCACACCTACTACCTTCTCGGCTTGCTGCCGATGTTGGTCGGCTATTACTACCACGCGCTTGGCTCCAGCTCGGAAAAATGCGGCATGTGGGGACTATCGCTGCTGATCGGGGGAAGCTTCGGCTTTCTCGCCATGTTTTTCATTGCGGGCTCATTGCAGGTACCAAGACGATATTCCGATTACAACGCCATCCCGGCCGAAGCGGTACGCGCCATCGGTCAGAATACAGCGACTCTTGGGGCAATTTTTGCAGTTCTGATTATGGCTGCCATGGGATTATTCCTGGCAACATTCATTCGTCATCGCCGAATAACCAGCGCATCTGCGCCCCGTTAGCAACATCGAATTCACCTCAAAAATCAACTCTTCTAATCATCTCATTCAACACGATGGAAACGACCTACACGAAAGATCCCGGTTTCTGGCGAGCGGGCGCGATTAGCGCCACATCAGTCATGCTCATCATTCTGGCTTTCCTCACCGTCAACAGTCTGGCCGACATTTCAGCCGGTGGCGGGCATGTTCCCCCCTATACGGTGATCAATCACAAAATTTCCTATCAATATGATCCAAACGTCGATCACGACGTTCCGGTGATTGGCAAGGAACAGCTTTTATTTGGGAAACGGTACAACGAGGCGCAGGCAAAGGCCCTGCTCGCGCAAGGAAAGTTGGTCATTCAATCACGCGCGTGCATTGATTGCCATACTTTCTTGGGGAATGGGGCTTATTACGGCCCGGACCTTACAAAATCCTGGCTCGATCCGGCTTGGGAGGCCCAGTGGATGCCCATGACCCAAAGCAGTACGAAGCAGGAGGCGATGGTCAAATTTCTCATGCACCCGGAGCTTTACCCGACCTGGAGCCGCGAAATGCCAAATCTGCAAATCAGTCAAAGCGGCGCCGAGTCAGTCGTTGCCTATCTCAAATGGCTCTCGGCGATCAACACCAATGGATTCCCAGCCAATTTCGGCCATGAACCCCAGCAATGACAGGAATAACCATGTATCTCTCTCAGAAACTGGCCATTAAATATCTTATTGCGGCGTTCACCTTGTTCGGGGTCATGATCGTTGCAGGCCTGCTTACCGCTGCCTATTACATCCAGCCCTCGATGCTGCTCGGCACCCTCAATTTTAACACCGCCAAAATATTGCATATCGACACGCTCGTCGTTTGGAATTTGATGGGGTTCTTCGGTGCCGTCTATTGGTTTTTGCCTGAGGAAGTCGAGCGCGAGGTTGTGGGAATCAAATTCGCCAATCTCATGTTTTATGTCTTCTTGCTGGCGTTTGCGATCGTGGCCGGCGTTTTTATCTTTGTCCAGTATGGCAAGGGCGATGAATTCAGCCTGTGGTTCATCAATCAAGGCCGCAAATACGTGGAAGCCCCTCGCTGGGCTGCCCTGGGAATCCTGGCCATCGTTGCAACGTTCATGTTCAACATCATTGCCACGGCGATCAAGGCGCGAAAAATGACGGGTGTGCTCGGCGTGCTGATCGTCGACCTGATCCCGCTATTCGTGCTTTACCTCGATGCCTTTCCAGCCACAACCAACATGTCCAAAGACATGTACTGGTGGTGGTGGCTCGTGCACCTCTGGGTCGAGGCTACGTGGGAGGTCCTGATTGCCTGCATCATGGCCTGGGCGTTGATGCGCCTGCTGAACACCCCACGCCGGATCGTCGAAACATGGCTCTACGTGACGATCGCCCTCGTGATGGGCTCCGGGATTCTCGGGCTCGGCCATCACTATTACTGGATTGGCACCCCGAAATACTGGTTCGACCTTGGCGGTTTCTTTTCCGCGCTCGAGCCACTGCCCTTGATCGGAATGGTCGTGCACTCGGTCTATGACGCCGGGGTCCACCGTATGGAGTGCAAGAATCGGCCCGCGCTTTATTGGATGTTTGCCGAGGCCTTTGGCAACTTCTTCGGTGCGGGGGTCTTCGGCTTCATGATGACGTTGCCACAAATCAATCTGTTTACCCACGGCACGCAATGGACGGTTTCGCACGGGCACTTCGCGTGGTGGGGAGCTTATGTTTGTGGCCTGATATCGATTTTTTATGTGATCCTTGCGCAAGTGCGCGGGGCGAAGAAGGTGACAGGACCTCTTTGGAAGTGGGCATTTGCGTTGCTGAACATCGGCGTGATCGGGATGGTCGGTGGGCTGCTGATTGCCGGCATGGCGCAAGCGTTCTATGAAAGGGCGCTGGGAGGCTCGACGATGCAGGCATTCATCAACGCGCAGGGCAGTTCCTGGTTTGTCGAGGGCATGTATGTGCGCATGGGGTTCGGCATCATGTTCGCCATTGGCTATCTGCTGCTGATCTACGATCTGGCCATGGTCGGAAAGCGAAAAGACACAGAGTCCAACCCCGACGAAGTCGTGCCCCAGATTTTGGCAGGCGCCAGATCGTGAATGCGCAAGCAGTGCTGTCGACCGCCCTATTGCTCGGCCTTTTTGTAATCTTTGCAGGTTTTTATGCGCTGCTCTATGCGGCTGGGCGCATGCGCGGAAATTCACTGCTCACAGCGGCCGGCTATCTGTGCTATGCCAGCCAGATCTTGACGGTTGTCCTGCTTTGGCTCAGCACCCCACTGGGCCTTCCATGGAAAATATTGATGGGCGCAACAGCGGCGGTCTGCAGCTTCATTCCCAAGCTATCTTGGCGTTATATCCAGTCGCTTCATGAAATTTGAGAGGGATAAAAAATGCGCGTTTTCTTTAACCTCATCTGTACAGCCATCGGGCTTTGGCTCTCGTATGCCGCGGTGCTCGATATTGGCAGCCTGCAGAGTTCGGCTTGGGTGGCTTATGTGGGTGCAGTCATTGTCCTCGGATTGAGTATCTGGACGCGAACACGCGACTTCGCACGCTGGCCTGGGATGACCAACATCGTTGCGGCCATCGTGGCGATTCTCGGCGTCGCACTGTTCCGGATTGGATTTCTAAATGGAACGGTGGCGTTCTGGGCGCTCTTCTTCGCAGGCAACGTCATTTCCGTTCTTGCGTTGTGGGCTGCAATTTATCGTGGTGGAATTCTGACGCAATCGTAGACAGTCGACGTTGAAGGTTGTTCAACGTCGACTATAGATAAGGCCCAATAAAATATGAACTTTCAGCAAGTTTTTTGATCCATTGATGATGGAAAAAGAAAACGCAAGGAAGCAAACACTGGAGCAACTTCACGAGCGGCGCAAGCAAGTCGTGAGGTTGCACAAGCGGGGCGTCAAGATCATGCAGATCGTGGACATGACGGGGCTGAGCTACCCGCCCGTTCGAGCGGCCATTGACTTGTACGAGGCTGGCGGCTGGAGCGCCATCCGACCGACTCGGCGGGGACGCGCCAGAGGCGACGGTCGGGTGCTCAGTCAAGCGCAAGAAGATACGATCCAGCGCATGATCATTGACACGCGTCCCGAGCAACTCAAGATGGACTTCCATCTGTGGAGCCGCGCTGCGGTGATGCAACTCATTGAACAAGAGTTCGACATCAAACTGCAGGTGCGCAGCGTTGGAAAGTACCTCACCCGCTGGGGCTTTACGCCGCAAAAGCCCATCAAGCGAGCCTATGAGCAAAGCCCCGCGGCGGTGCAGGCTTGGCTGGAGGGGGAATACCCCGCCATCGAGCAGCGCGCCAGTAACCGTGTTGAAAGTCAAGCAGTGAAAGGCTGATTTTGAGCGTTCAGATGGTCCCGGGTGATGGCGTTGAGGTGGGTGATCAGCTTGCGCATGCAGGCGATCAAGGCCACCTTCTTGAGCTTGCCCGCGGCCACCAGACGCTTGTAGAAGGCGCGAATGGCGGGGTTGAATCGTGTGGCGGTGAGCGTGGCCATGTACAGGGCACGTCGCACCTCGAAGCGCCCGCCGGTGATGCGTCGTCGGCCTCGGCTGGACCCGGAGTCCTTGGCGTAGGGGGCCACGCCGACCAAGGCACAGATCTGGCGCCGGTTGAGCCGCCCCAGTTCAGGCAGTTCAGCGATCAAGGTTGCGGCAGCGATGCGGCCGATCCCGGCCACGCTTTGCAACAGCTTGGCCATCACGGCATGATGCTGTTCGACATGGCGGACCATTTCGGCATCGACGTCGTCGAGCTGGCGGGCAATCGCCTCGAGCAGGGCATCGATACTCGGGCGCGTCACCGGGCGGGCCAGGCGCAAGCGCTGGCGCTCGGACAACTGCATGGCCACGAGCTGACGCCTGCGGGTGACCAGGGCTGCGAGATCCTGCTGCTCGGGCTCGCTCAGCGGACGCACGAAGCGCTCGCAGTCGGGGCGCTGGGCCAGCACGGCAGCGAACTCGGCCAGGGTGGCCGCATCGATGCGATCGGTCTTGGCCAGGCGCTGCATCGCACGAGCGAAGTCACGCGCCATGCGCGGGTTGATCACCGCCACACGCAGCCCCGCTGCTTGCAACGCGCACGCCAGCGCCGCCTCATAGCCACCGGTGGCCTCCATCAGCACCAGCCCCGGCTGCAGCTTCACCAGGGCGTCGGCCAGGGCGGAATGCCCCTCGGCATCGTTGCTGACATGAGCCAGCTCCGATGGCAAGACTGCTCCCAGGCAAGCCACATCGACATGCGCACTGGCAACGTCGATGCCCACCATCACGGATGATCCAGACATGGTCTTCATATCCCTTGCCTGTGCATGCGAGCAGGCGAAACGCCGCTCAACTAACCGTTCGGGCGTCAGGAAGACCAGCACGGGGTCCGTGCGCAATCGACTCAGCCACGAGCTGGCGAGCACGCTCGCCGACTCCAGGGCGTTTCAGGCTGCACGATCCGGTCCGGTCACCTCAACGGTGATTAGACTGCACCGCGCTGATCTGGTTTAAACATACAAGGGCGGGGAAATTCACTGGGGAGACGAAACCGCGCTGGTCAACACGGACGTGCGCGGCAGAGGCTTTGCCCCTGCGGGCAAAACCCCCGTGGCGATGGCGGTGGGCGGCACGCGCCAGAAGCTCTCGATGATCGCCACGGTGACCAACCAGGGCAAGACCCGCTGGATGATCATCGACGAGGCGTTTGATGCCGACAAGTTGATTGAGTTCTTGCAGGCGTTGATCCAGGATGCGGGCAGGAAGGTGTTCCTGATTCTGGACAACCTGAGGGTGCATCACAGCAAGTTGGTGAAGGCGTGGGTGGCCTTGCATCACGCGCAGATCGAGCTGTTTTACCTGCCCAGTTACAGCCCCCAACTCAACCCTGAGGAGAGGCTCAACGCCGATCTCAAACAGGAAATGGGCAAACGCGTGCCGGTGCGAACCAAGGCCAAGTTACGCGAAGCTGCCAACGACCACATGGCGAGGCTGGAACAAAACCCGCAGCGTGTGATGAGCTACTTCCAGGACCGGCGCGTTCGCTACGCAGCTTAATACTTCACAGGGCCGGAGCAATAGCTAAGGCCGGCCAGAGCACTGCTGAGGGCACCAAGCCGCCAAGGTTCTCCTTTTGCGCGCCGTAGTTTGACGCACGGAAGCTGCGCTTTCGGCAAACTCCCTCGATCGGCGATCTCGCGTCAACCTCTCGCGGGGAGCCAAAGATCTGTTCCGCGCAAGGCGCTTTTTAACGACCCAAGCTCCTTCTCCGGACAGCCTGACTCCAGATGCCGACGCCACGAACAATCGGAGGCACCGCACGATTATAAGTGGTATCATACATACCGATTTGAACTAGACGTCATCGGCCCGTCGGCGAGGCCGACGCTGCTTTGGGTAGAGCCGGTGTCTTCGCCTCGCTCCAGAGGAGTTTCTCGCTATGACCTTCGTTGTCACCGAAAACTGCATCCAGTGCAAATACACCGACTGCGTCGAGGTCTGTCCCGTCGACGCCTTCCGCGAAGGACCGAATTTCCTGGCCATCGACCCCAATGAGTGCATCGACTGCGCGGTCTGCGTCCCCGAGTGCCCGGTCGGCGCGATTTTTGCGGAAGACGACGTCCCGTCCGACCAGACACCGTTCATCCCCCTCAATGCCGAGCTGGCGACTCGCTGGCGGGCCATCACCAAGCGCAAGTCGCCGCCGGCGGACGCTGAGGACTGGAAAGGCAAGCCCGGGAAGCTGCCTTTGCTCGAACGCTGATCGAGCGATGCGAACGTAAGGCCGCAAACCGCAGACGAGCAGACATGGAAGCCGGCAGTTGCTGCGTCTCCATGCCCCTTCCTTGACTATCTGCCGCACGGTGCAGGTGTCTCAGGGCGGGACAGAATTTTTCCGATTTTGTTGTGCAACGGGCCCGTCGACTAGTCGACATAGTTCTGCGGCGGTTAGAGACCATTGAGAAAATTCAGAGGCTGAGCGCGAGGTCGCTATTCATGTAAGGCCTGTTAACACCAACCACGAAGGCCATCGACCACCAGCACGAAGCTGAGGAGGCCGCGGAACATCGCGTCGAGTTTTTCGAACAGAGAGAACATGCGCCGGAACAGGCGCTCGACTTCGTTGCGGCGCTTGTACATCGCTCGGTCGTACTCCCATGGCTCAATGGGCGTCTTCATGGGCGGCGCCACAGGGATGAAGCCAAGTTCAGGGGCCAGTTGGCGCGTCTCAGTGCCTTCATAAGCACGGTCCATCAGCAAGTAAATGGGGCCGCTCGTTGGCCCCGGGTGCCAAGCAATTGCCTACCCGCGGGCGCATCGTGGGCCTGCCCGGGAGACAGGCTAAACGTTATGGCCTCTCGAGCATCCGCAGCAACCAGATGACCTTTGGTATTCCATCCCCGCTGGACTTGCCGATGGATTGCGGTCTGTTTTTATAGAGCGCCATTGCCGTCGGGATGCACCTTGATGCTGGTGCAGTCCAGCGAGGTCGCCTCGATCTTGATGCGCACCGCCTGCTGGCGCTGCAGCTCTTCGAGCACCTTGTCCAGCACGCTCGCCTTGGCCCAGCGCCGCATGCGCATGTACAGCGTGTGCCAGTTGCCTCACCGATTGGGAAGCCCGTGCCACTTGCAGCCCTGTTCGGCCACCTACAGCACGGCACTGGTGATTTGCAGATTGGTCATGCTGACGTTGCCTCGTTGCTTGGGCAAACAATGTTCGACAAGGGCGAATTGCTCGGGGCTGATTTCCATAAGTGGCTGGGTCACTCGTCTGTGCCATCGGGGTAATTCGTGTTAACGCGCCCTAGAGGAACCGCCGGCGCAGCAGTAGAACTGGACGCAGGCACTAGCCCCGTGCAGTTCTTTTCCCTTGAGTTGCTGGCCGTCGCGTGGACGTTGCAATCGCCCCCATTCGGCACGCGGAGTCCGCGCCTTCGGCCAAGGTTCGGCAGCGCGTTGTTTTTGTGATTGAGCGGCACCAAGTCCGGATCAAGTTCCCGGATGATGCGCAGGTCATCGAGCGGATAGACGCTTCGTAGGCGCTCCGTCGTTTTGGCACTGCGACGCAACCCAGCCAGTTGCTGCAGTCGCCATACTTCGCGCAGAATCTCCACACACCCTCCCGGCACGACCGCCGGAAACTAAGAGTGTCATTGACTTCGTCCGTGATGTGATCAATCGCGTCCGGCACCGACAACCCACAGGCATCGACATCGGCGCTGTGGGTGTCCATGCGTGGATTCTCACTCGACTCGGGATCGTATCGATAGATCTCAAATTGGCGGGCATGGCTTCTTCGCGCCAATGTAGGCCACGCCTGACCTCGTCCTAATCGAAACTAAGGGTCCTAAGGGTCAGGGCCGAAATTCCGTTGCAGCGGAAAGTGCCTGACCACAGTATGAGGGGGAACCTAGTCCGCGGTTTGATGCGCACGCTCGCGCTCCTACCTGTCACGTCCACATCCCGCGTGGCACGTTCCCAGAGAGCCAGCGGCGAAAGGAGAGATAGGAAAGTATGAACTTGCGCCGGTACTCCGGCGTGCTCGCAAAGTGAGCGGGGACGAGTACAGCTCGCCGATAGATCGCCAAGGTGCGCGCAACCCACTGTCGCGCTGCCAGCTCACCATCACGCGCCATAAGAAAGGCGATCCTCCCCGCTTCGATGTCGGGCAACCCCGACGAACGAATGCCCTGGGCACCGTCGCCACCTTTGCCACTTCTTTGGCCGGCGTCGTTGGTCGAACAGCAATCGGGACCACAGAAGTGGTAGATGTAATCCGCACCTTCGAAAGTTAAGCAGGCCGTTCGTGCGATCAATTGGTGGCAGCGGTCGCATTCCACCAGATCGCGCTCCGCCGAAGACTCCAGCGGCACGAAGGTTTGTCCAGTATCGGGGGGAAGCATCTCCATCGCCTAGCATGCCCATTTTGGGTAATTTCAATACCACATTGTAGGTGCGTGCGATGATCCGCTCAAGCAGCAGCCATGCTGAAGCGCCTCTGCCCGCGCGGCGGGCGCCGGATTATGCCGTAAGGGTTTCGTGCCGTGACGCGGTTTGAGTTATACGTGTCCGATAAGGGGCAGTTGCAGCGCATGTTCTTCGCTGAGCGCATCTTCGTCGAGATCGAACCGCCGGACTATGGTTATGGTGGCGAGTGCTTCGTGGCCCGCCACAAGCCGGAGGTCGCCAAAAACTTCGATCTCGTCATCGAGGACGACATTCTGTGTTGGGCGCGCAACGCCCAACACACCTGTGCCGAAATCCCGCTCAATGGCATTGACATCATGCGCACCTCGGTTGCCACCGATCGTATGGACGGCCCCGAATGCGTGCGCAGCGACAAGGCGCTGGCCAACGTCGAGCATGCGTTCCGCTCACTCAAAACGGTTGATCTGAAGGTGCGTCCCATCCATTCCAGGCCATTTGCTGCAGCAGTTGGTGGCACCCCGCAAGATCCACGCGGTCTGCCAAGTCTCAGGCAAACGAAGGTTTGTGCTGCGCTGAGATCGCTCAAGAAAACCTGGCGCTACCCGCGAGGCAACGGGTAGCGCCGGATTCCATGACGCGCGGTTTGGGCATCGTCGCTGCATTCACAGGCCGGCGAACGCCATCGCAAGACCCGTAGAGACTTATTCCTCGCCTTTGATCTCCGATATCGAGCGGGGACCGTTGCGAGCGAACCGAGCGTAGACGGCGACGCCGATCACACCCACCATGGCGATGAGCACCTCTGCCGCGAGTGAAAGAAGCTCATAGATCCATCGACAATCAGCACTTCATTTGGGATTGTTCAGGTCCGTAAGCTCTACGCCCACCATTGAGAAGGCTGTTTCTCGGGCACGAACGCGACGTCGCGGTAGAGCTCAAGAATCTCGCGCGGCCCCGCGCAACCCTTGAATACGGTTGCTGCCCACCGCCAAGCGCGCATGGGTGTCAGGCTAACTACTAGGCGCCGACTTGGACATTGCCGCTGCTCAAAAGCGCCCGCACCGGCTATGCTTTGGAGTTGGGAATGCTGCGTTGATCAACGTTACCGCGTTTGAATTGAACCATCATGAGAGTCCGTTCCCTGTTCATTGTCGCGGCCAGCAGTTGCGTGTTGGTGACTGGCGCAGTCGAGTCCGGTGACCTCAGCGCCGCGCTGGGCAGCAAGTAACCCGGGCATCGCATGCGAGGGCGCGGCAAGTACGCTTCCGGGGCTAGCGTTGATCACGCTTGGCGGCCGCTATACCCCTGCGGCGGGCGCAGTGGCATCGCCGCCTGGCTGGCCGAGCGCGGCTCGTTGACATCGCGGTTGCGGGCACACTGCGATGCCTTCAGCCTGCTGCGACTGCATCAGGGCCTGGCGCGGCCGCGACGCGACGAGGCGCCGCTGCTGGCGCAGCCGCTGGGCCGGCGAGCGTGGGCGCGCGAGGTGGTGCTGTTTGCTGACGGTGTGCCTGTGGTGTATGGGCACAGCGTAGCGCGTCGCGATGTGCTGCGCCGCAACTGGCGGCTGCTGGTGGCGCTGGGCAGTCAGCCGGTCGGCGATGCCGTGTTCGCGCGCGCGATGACGCGCCGCGGCGAGATCCGGGTGCGACGCTTGCCGCCGCGCGACGCATTGAGGCGCGCCGCCTGCGCATACGCAGGACTGCCTACGGCGACGCCGTTGTGGGCGCGGCGATCCGCCTTCGTGCATCGTGGCCAGGCGCTTTGGGTGACCGAGGTCTTCCTGCCGGCTGTGGCCGCGCTGCGCGGCCACAGCCGGCCGTTAGCTCGCGCATAGGGCCACCAATCTCGGCCATCGGCACCCCGATTCCGCTTGCACTTGCACTTGCCCGCAAGCGCAGAATGCCCGCGATATGGGTGACGCGCTTTTCGATGCCGATGAGCCCAGCCTCGCTGAGTTGGTGCAGGACGCGCGAGAAGTGCTCTGCGGTGAGATTCAGCCTGGATGCTATTGTGCCCTTGCTACTGGGAAGGCGCAGCGACACCGGGCCGACTTTCAGGATGCGCTCGAGTGTTGTCGCCAACGCGAGATGGAGCAGACAAAGCAGCATGTTCCGCTCGGACCGTTACCAGCCTTGATTGCCATAATCCATTCATCTGGCGGGTTATTCACGGCGGCCGCGTATTCACGGCTTCGCTCAGCAGCGCGGTCAGAGCAACGTCAGCGGCAACATCTTCTGGTGACAAATGTGCCCGACCTGGCCCCCGCCGATGTCGTCGGGCGCTACAAGTCTCTGGCCGACATCGAGCGGGGCTTTCGGGCCCTCAAGTCGGAGATCGAGATCGGCCCGATGTTCCACCGCTTGCCTGAGCGCATTCGCGCCCATGCCGCCATCTGCTTCATGGCCCTGATCCTGTACCGCGTCATGCGCACGCGACTGCAGGCCAGCGCCACCCGCCTGTCCCCCGAGCGCGCCTTGGACAAACTGCGCCGCATTCAACATCACCAAGTCACGCTCGGTGTCGCGCAACCCGCCGCGGGCCTGTCCACGATCCGCCAGGAGCACGCCGACATCTTGTCGGCACTCACTATCAAGAAACCCACACTCAACACTCAACTAACCCTCTTGTAGTGGAGCGATTCGATCCTCACACAAGAGAAATCAATCATTTGCGCCGCGAACTGTTGAACCCGGGCCTACGACGGCCACACCCTGAGCGAGCAACTGGAGCGCGCCACGATCCTGATGCAGGACAGCAGGTCAAAGCCGGCGACCGCGTTCGTTGACCTGAGCTATCGGGGCGTGGATGCTGGCAACCCGGATGTGCATATCGTGCACCGGGGCAAATCCAAACGCATCAGCAGCAAGGACAGAAAACAGCTCAAGCGGCGCCAGGCCATCGAGCCCATCATCGGCCACCTCAAGAGCGATCGCCGCATGGACCGTTGCCCCCTCAAGGGTGAGCAGGGCGACCGGTTGCACGCCGTGCTGTGCGCGGCAGGCTCCAACATCAAATGGCTGCTGCGCATGATCGCCAGGAAGGGGATGCCCTTCGTGCGCCGGGTTTATTTGCGCCTGTGTCAGGCTGCGCACTCACGCCCGCACTGGCATCCGATGCTGCGCGCACTTGCCTGCTTTGCGTTCAACAGCCCAGCGCTGCGACTGGCCGCCCCTTGAAGATGAATAAATCAGGGCCGACACCTTAAAGTTCACGGATAATTCGTGCCGTGTCTATAGGTAGAGAAGCGGTCTGAACTGGTAGAGCGACACCACCCAGATCAAGGCCGATAGCCCGGCGATCTCGGCGAGATCAGCGGCCTGCAGGGATCACCTTTGCGATGCGAAGGACCACAGCAAAAGCGTGCACCTCAGGATTTCTGCGATCGCTAGAAACATGAGAACTTCCCACAGGGCTCCCTGAACGGAGGTGCCTTCGCTCCCTCGGCCCTTGGCGTACCTACTTTAGGTGACTTGACCCAACGCGGCGCGAATCAAGATTGACAATGTCATGACGTAGGAGGCGGCATCAAGCGCCTGAAGCATCCCCCCGGAGTGCCCGCGCTGATTGCCGTCACCCGCACCCAATGCTCCCGCCGCGGGGGCTGGTTTGGCGCGTGCAAAGCTGCGCGGCGCCGCATTGGTCACCGTTACTCCGTCCATTTGAAGTGCCTTCAACCACGCGTTGCGCTGGATGATCGCGCTGTCGGCGCCACGAGCGTTGGGCGTGTGATGCCACTGCAGCGCATCAAGCAGCAAGGGAGCGCCCAAAGAATGCAAACGGCCTACCGCGCTCAGCCATAGCTGAGCTTCTTCGATGTCGGTGAAGACGATTGCGTGGTCGTCTGTGTCATGCCTTGCCCAGTGCACGGTCAGCACCCTCTCGACCGCCACCGGCTCCTCACTGTGCCATGCGCGCCAGGCAGCCAGGAATGACTGCGCATCGCGCTCCAACGCCCTGGGTTTAAGCAGTCGATGTTTTCGAGGCCGATCCAGCGCCAGGGCCCCGACGCGGATCGTCCCGTCGACGTAGCCCGATGTCGCCCGCCTCGCAGGGCTCGGGCCGCGCAAGGATGACCAGCGTCGAGTTTGCTCTGCGATGGCCCGACACACGGTCGGTCCGGCAAAGCGAAGGGCCTCGGGCGCTTTCGGATTATTCCGCAACGCGTGGATCAGGCGCAGTGCCTCGACAATGTTGCCCAAGCGCTTGGACGCTGCGTTCTCCGCCGCCACCGCTGACCGGCGGCCAGCCTTCTGGAGTGACTCGACTGGCCACGGACACGACAGCGGGAAACGCTGCGAGAGCTTGGGCACGAGGCGCGCGATCAACACCGACGCGAGCGTTTGAGGTGTAGCGCTGCCTGCGGCGGATTTTAGGCTGTGGCGCAGCACATCAATGCTGGACGGCCTAGTCTTCCCCAGCCAGGCCAGCGTCATTGAGGGGATACGCAGAGCCATGGCTTCCCGGCGTGTTGCATGGCCGAGCAACATGTCCAGAACGTGCACATAGCTGCCGAGCGTGGTTTGGGGTGTGACATGCCCCAGAAGGGCACTGGTCGCCCAAACCAGCGGTCTCAGCGATTGCCCGGCTCCGACAAGAGCGCGGTGACGCAAAGATGCGATGTCTCGACTCAGCCCTTCTGGGTCGAGCAGATGCGATGCCCCAGGGACAGCCGCCTCGATCAAGTCACAAAGCGTGCGGTTCGCGGCGCTGTGCCGGAGGTGATGAAATCGAATCGCGCCTTCTCCGCATATCTGTCGCAACACATCCTGGACCGGACCAAGCAACGACTCTTCGGGCAGGCGTGCCGCCGGATCGCTGGCCTGAGGAAGCAGCAGGACCAGGTCGCGCGCAATGGGCGAGGCTTGCGCCATGCGCTCGCTGGCGTCGGCTTGCGCGTACAGCAGCCCGAGCTCATCCTCGGTACAAAGGCTTTTGAGCTGCAGCACGCGACGGCCGCTATCGCGTTTGAGCGCGCGTCCCGCATGGCTGCGCACGAATAGCAAAGGCTCCACGCGACCCTGAAAGTCGATCAGGCGCAGGCCTCGAATTTCCGTGCGCCGCAGCCCGCATCGGTAGCCGAGGATTGCGGCGACTTCACATTCGCGGGATACAGCCTGCGCTCGCAACTCCTGCATCACATCTTGAAACTCCCGTTCGGTCACAACTTGGGCATCGACAACGCTACCCTCATCCCTGCCGAGGTCAGCCTCGGGATGCTCCCAGCACCGCACGCTGCGCACATGGGCGTCGAGCATAGCCAGCGCGGTGCGGATGTTGCCGCGGCTGCTCTGCGGTGCACACTGAATGATGGCCTCGATCGAATCGTTCCAGATCGATGGATCGTCGGGAAGAGTCGAGCCCAGCACGGCGTCAAGCCTACGGTCAACTCGGGTAAGCAACTCGCGCGCGGAACTCAGGCGATTGCCTGTTCGACCACTCGGGCGCATCAGCGCAATCATCCAGTCGCACAGGATCCAGTCGAGTTTTCGGGAGTCGCTTAATTGTTTCCGATAGCGCCTCAGAGCGGCGAGGACAACGCCCGCACGCCGGTTGTCGCCAAGCATCAGTGCGCGGACTTCGCCGTTGCGTCCGGCCGGCTGCGCGCGAGCACCTTGGCCTGGGGCCCGTCCTCGTTTGCCCTTGCCATCTGCGACGAAGCTGGCGGGCGATTCTTCGCCATCCTCGGCACGTTCGGCTGGTTGCGGTGCGAGCCTCTTTCCAAGAAGCACCCGCCAGCACGCATGTGGAGGCAGTGATGCGGTACTGATCTTCCCATGCGCGTAGTGCGCCAGAGCCGGCGGCAAGACGTAGTGCCATTTGGCCTGCGCCGCGCCTAGGAAGTCCGACCAACAGCGCACGCCAAACGCCTCACTGCCGAGCCTCGCTCTCAGGGTGCGCCAGACCCTGAGCGACAACCTAAGCGAGGGAGACTCTCGATCTTTTGGCGTTGCCTCCACAGAGTTGTCGGGCCCGCTGACGCGATCGTCCAACCAACGCAAGATCAAAAGGGTCGTGTATGGATCGAACACATGGCGCTGCCAGTTGCCTGGTGCGTCCTGCCATTCCACCCAGGCCCACTGCCCGTCAGCAGTGACACGCACGGACCCCGCACGCAACTGTTCGTCGACAGCGTTGATGCGCTTTCGATCAATCAGCGCCGAATGCCAGATCGCACTAATAATGATCATCTCCTGCGTCGCCGGGGCCGCAGACTGCGCGCATTGGCCCCAGGACGCGAGGATGGCCTGCTCAATGTCAGTTGACTTTGTCAGCCCGACGAAGGTGTCTGCGTTGAGCTGAGGCGACGGCAATCGCAACGTGAGAACGTGCGGGGGCACCTTCACATGCCAGCCGCACTGCAGCCGCCCACGTTCGAGGCCTCGGACAAGATAGTTCGTCGCCCATCGCCTATCTGACCCCCTATAGACCAGGTCAATCTTCGCGCGCAGCGCCTTGACATGTTGCGCGTCTACGGTAAGGCCCATCTGCCCCTCGAGCCAGGAACGATGTCCCCCATCTTCGATCCATGCACGCACCGTGCTTTGCACGTCAACGCGCCGGGTTTCGCTGGCCTCTCGCCGGCGCCGAATGTCTGAGGCTGCCCCTGAAACAGCAATGGGATCGATGTCGAAACCACCCCAAGCGGACCCTGTCATGCCCAGCCTCTTAGCGCGCTGAAACCCGCCTCGCACACGAGTTTTTCCAACGTTGGGCGCAAGGTCTCGGTCACCACCCGCGCAGGCAGAGCGCTATACCGTCCCCACGGCTCAGCGCCTCGCTGCCAGTGCCCCATGAAAGCTTCGATCATCTCGCCTGGCACGCCCTCCTGTGCGAGGCGCGTCCGCAGCCAGTGGCGACTTGAATTCAGCGGCAGACCGTAGCCCGTTAGAAGCTTGAATTGCTGCCGCATCTCCGCAGTGGGGCGCTCGATCACCTGGACATGCGAGCCCTTGCGCAAAAGGTAGAACAACACCGGAGGCAGGCTATCGCATGAGTGTGAGAGCAACTTCGCCCAAGTCGCGCGCCAGTGCTTCGCGTAAAGCTGGAGCTGCCGGGAAAGGGTGGGGCAAAGCGGCGCGATTCGTGTGGCCGTGCTGGCCACATCATCCTTGTCGCTCAGCAGCACGACCATGTTCTTCGTGTCGATGCGCTCCCAATTGGGCAACGGTTGTCCCACGTCACGCATCCCAAGGGCAAAACGAAGCATCGCATGCACATACTGCGTGTAGGCGTTGTGCAATTTCAAGCGGGCATCGCTGGCCATCGGCATGCCCCGTTGCAAATCCAGTTCCTTCCGCAGTGACCGAACCATGCGATGGATCACTTCGAGTCGGGGCACAACCCGTGCACCAACGACTGTGGTCACCGCTTTACCGATCTGCGCCCGGATTTCTCTGTCCTCGGCGATGGCATAGGGAATGGGGAGCGCCGCCCGACTCAATTCGGCCAACCTCTGCCGCTGTTCAGCGCGAAGCCATTGCGCGGCCTCGTCTGCACTGACGCAGAGGTAATGCAAACCGGTGTCGGCAAGTTGATGCGGCCTCCCCGTCAACAAACTGGCGAGTGCATGGTCGCGACGGTGCTCAACGATGCATCTGAACATCCACGTCTCGACCATCGCCAAGGTGAGGCGACCGTGCTCCTGCTTTGCGTGCTCGCGTACCCAACTCCGCGCTGCTTCGATCAAGGTCTTCGTCGGCGTGGCGAACGCCATGGCCGCTCGAACCCGCTCAGACGAAGCCAGCGAAGCCGCATTGGGCAAGACGACGAGAAAGTCACCGAGGAGCTCATCCACATCGAGCGTGATACGGTCAACGGTTGGCAAGGCCTGGCCAAGGTCGATGCCGCGATGCTTGGGTTGGCCGACTGGACGCAGCACCGAGGCGGCCAGATCGCGGGTATCGATGGCCCACATCAACAGGCCTGCCGACCACTGCTCGGGCGCCTTTTCACGCCGGTTGATGATCTGCATCCTTGCGACCTCCTGAACCGGCCTGCCCGTCCACAATGTCACGGCCAGCAGTGCTCTGATTTCCCGTTCCTGATCGTCAGGGCTTGCTGTCGGCCGAAGCTTCAGAGTCGCCCACAGCGCTGCGATCTCAACGTCAGCCGGGCGTATCCAGTCGCAGGCGAGCAGCTGGGCGGCCCGTTCGCGCCGCCCAATCAGACTCCGGGCTCGAATGACCTGCTCCGCGAGACTCCGCTCCAATGGCTCTAACTCGATCCCTGCAGGGCTCGCCTCGGCATCCCAGTCCTCCCCATACTCAGTCCACTCGATGTACTCCTCCGCCGTGTCGAACTCACCCGGGGTCAGCCCATCCCGTTCGAGATCGTCCTTGGTGCTGGTGTGGAGGCGGAGCTCCCGCTGCACGTCAATGCGATCCGTCGGCAGCGCCTGCTGCAGCTCGATGACGACGACGTGGTCTTCGGGCGCGCCATTGGGAGGCCGCTCGGCGATCAGGCCGCGAGCTCTTAGAACTGGCTCGACCAGGCGTCGCAGTTCTGCATGGCGTACACCCTCGTCCGCGACACTGCGGTACTGTGCTTCGCTCCCGCGAATGCCGTCAATCAGGCCAGATAACGACATGCTCCACGATTCGGGGATCGCTGCACTTTCGAGCATTTGCCGTGCAGCCTTGGCTCCGGCATACAGGGGAGTCGCGCCATCGTCAGCCCCGTGCTGCATGACACTGCGCACCTTCGCAAACAAGACAATGGCAGCCAGGGCGGGCCGCATGGTCTTGGCTTTGGCATCGCGTGCTTCAAAATGCCGCCATGTCCCGATCAGGGTATACAAGGGATACCCTGACATCACCCCGCGGAACGGTTGCTTGGGGCGCCGAGGCGATGGACGGACTTCAGCCAGTTCCAGCTCTGCTGGGAGGTTGCGAAGGACAGGGGCAATTTCTTCGAGGCCACTTCTCAGCGCATCGAATTTCGCGTTGTCAACAACGTCGAACAAGTCCGGCTTGTCCGCTGCAAGATCGCGCATGACTGGCAACAGATCGCGCAGGCCCTCGAGGACCAGTGGCAACGCTTGTGCCGATGCGGGCGGCTCAATCCATTCCAGCAATGCATTGACGTCCGCATCGTGGCCACACAACCGGGACAACCGCTCGATCGCGCCCGTGGCTCGGCTCGCGGGTTCTGTCTCAGGCGTCTGCACCATCGTCGCTGCTGTCTACATCGCTGCGCTGTTTCCGTAGGCCCTGGGTCGTCACACCCAATACGCGGGCCAATGCCGTAAAAGTCCGCAGCTGCGGTGTGAGTTCGTCGATAAGGCCCAGTGTCTTTGCTTGCCCATGAAGAGCGGTCAATTCACGGCCGATCCTCCGCTTGGGTGCAACACTGGCGGCCAAGAGCCATCGCTCGGCGAGGGCCAACCGAGCGATGTCATCGTCGTCGAGTTTGCTGGATATGACGAGCGCCGGAACTTCTTCGATGAGCGGTTCGAGCACGGAACGGGCGGCGCGTGATCGATCGTTGCCCGCGTTGGGTGTAGAGACCTGCTGGGTGGCGACGCACTCTTGATCACTGAGGCGGCTGGACTCGATCGACTCAAGCCGCGTCCTGGCCGCATGCCACGGCTGAAGGGCTTGCCACGTGTTCAACCCGCCAATGACAACGAAGCCCTTGCTCACCCTCTTTCCGGCCTGCTGCAAGATCAGGGGACGCAGATGCAATAGAAGGCTGATTCCATCTGTGGTCAATGCCAGCACATCATCCTCTGTGCCAGGATAGCCGGCGGCCACGTCGTTTGGAATCGCCTGGTGGAGACCCCGAATTGCGCTGAGTCTGACGATCTCCCATCGAAAGCGACGCGCGCCGAGTTTGATCGCACTGCCTCTTTCGTGGCTTTGCGGTTGCATGACTAGGAGCCGAGAGTGAATGTCATCGGAGATGTGACGGCGCTAGAACATCACAAGGGTTCAGCGCCTTCGTTGAGGATGTCCAGATAGTGCGTGTAGCCAAACACGCGCTCGCGCTTGCGACCAGTCACTTCGCGAACGATGCCAAGAGTTTCCAGGGACTCAACGGCCCGAGCGACGGTGGGATAGGCCGCACCCGTGCGCTCGACGATGGTGCCGATGCTGCTCAGGGGTCGCGCACGCAACGCGTCGAACACGCGTAACGCGCTCGCAGCGGCCCGACCGAGGTCCTGCACACGAGCAGCATCGTCGCGAAACAGAGCCAGCAGCCGGTGCGCGGTCTCGACGGCTTGGCCAGCGGTCTGTGCCACGCCATCCAGGAAGAAGTCCAGCCACGACTCCCAGTCGCCGGACGTGCGTACGAGGCCCAGCAAGCGGTAATACTCCTCGCGATGCTGCTTGAAAAACAGCGACAGGTACAGCAGCGGCTGTCGCAGGACGTTGGACTCGAACAGAATCAAGGCGATCAGCAGACGTCCAACCCGCCCGTTGCCGTCGAGAAACGGGTGGATGGTTTCGAACTGCACATGCGCCAAAGCCGCCCGTACCAGCGTAGGCAAGCCGTCATCGTCGGCATGGAGGAAGACCTCGAGCTGGGCCATGCATGCTTCGACGAGGTTGGGTGGCGGGGGCACGAACAGCGCGTTGCCCGGCCGGGTTCCGCCGATCCAATTCTGGCTGCGACGGAATTCGCCTGGCTGCTTGTCCGCCCCTCGGCCCCGCGCCAGCAGCTTTTCATGCACCTCGCGGATCAGCCGATTGGACAGCGGAAAGCCACCGCGAAGGCGCGTCAGGCCATGCTCGAGTGCCACCACATAGTTGGAAACCTCGACCACGTCGTCCAGAGGGACGCCCGGCACATCCTCCAGCTCGAACAGCAGCAGGTCGGACAGCGACGACTGTGTTCCTTCGATCTGGCTGGAGAGCACGGCCTCGCGGCGCACATAGGTGTACAGGAAGAGGTCCGGATCAGGCAACATCGCCGCGATGCCGTCAAGCCGGCCGCAGGCCAGCAGCGCGGCTTCGAGTCGCTTCTGTCGCTGCCCGGTCAGATCCAGCGGCGGGACCGGCGGCAACGGTGTCGGGATGAAGGCGCGTACGACCTCGCCCGCGGTGCTTGCGACCTCAAATCGTCCCGTCTCTCCGCGTTGCATGGTTGTTCTCACGAGTGAACATAGCCACGTCCACTATTAACGTTTGGCCACGATAGTGATGATAAATCTCTGCGCACAGTGAAGCCCTCAGCGCCGGACCATCGGCTGTATCTCTTCCAGGAGTCAGGCGCAAAGCCCTGCCATATATCGAAGACGACAGCACTGGCAGGCTCCGCGTCGACAACGACACCGAAGGTCAAACATGTGAACTTTTGATTTATGCTAATCTTAACCAAATGGCGGCATTGATCGGCATAATGCACCGCAGTGCGGCGTCAAGGACGCCCATGCAGCGCAGCAGAAACTTCACTAACCTATTGTTTATAGACGATTTACACCGAAAAACGCCAAATGCTGGCACTCGGCATCATCATTCTCATAACCCGAAGGTCGCAAGTTCAAATCTTGCCCCCGCAACCAAGATTTCTTTAATAAAGCCAAGCACTTAGCGGTGCCTGGCTTTTTTGTTGCCCGCTGCTTTTGGGGCCATGGCCTATCGTTGGCCCAAACTTGGCCCGACTCTAGCCCACTGATTGTTCGATCAATCGATCAAGATGACCTTCGCTTCGCCGAAGGCTTTGGCCCATCAGCCGCAGGAGCTGATGCTTCTAGGTAGGCATCCAAGGCGAGCCGCACGACATCCGAGCGCGATGGAATTTTTCCCATCTCCGGCAGCAGATCAATACGCTTCTTGTCCAACAGCTCCATCAGGCCGGGAGGCAATCGCACATTGATCTGCAGTCTGTCCATTTGATCTCTTCTCACAAGTGTGGCGAAAGCATAACAGCGTCTACACAAAAGACGTTGACATGATCCGCTATTTGTCTACACTGTAGTCATTCGCACTTCGCGATGCTAAGACAGGAGGATCACCATGAGCTTGACTTATTTAACAACGGACGAACTCTCCGGGCGTATCAAGTATGACGCCCGAACGATTCGCGAGCGCCTGAAAGATGCTGTACTTCTCGAGGGGACCCATTACATCCGCCCATTTGGCGGGCGCAAGATCCTTTACATCTGGGAGCGAATCGAAAGCGACATGCGATCGAATTCGACCCTCGAAATCCCGATGGCAAATGGCGGTGTCTGCCATGGGTAGCATTCGAAAGCTACAGGCGACCGGGAAGCTTTTTCTCGACTTCCGCTATCACGGAGGTCGGTGCAGGGAATACACCGTTCTCGACGACACCGCCAACAACCGCAAGAAGCTTGAGCGCCTACTCCAACGCATCGAGCGCGACATCCAACTCGGCCGCTTCGAATACGCGGCCTATTTCCCCAATAGCCGGGCATTGACGGCAACACCCAAGCCTCCGGCTTCGCTGGCAGCAGGAGTGGCCCGCGCTTTGGCCTCTGTGGAGCCGGTCGCAGCACGCCACGCACCCACCCCCACGTTTGCCGATTTCGCCCAGCAATGGATGCAGGAAAATGCCGTGCAATGGCGCCGCTCCTATCAGCGCACGGTGGCCGACATCGTCGCCGTGCACCTTGCTCCGCCTTTTCAGGAGCGGGAGGTCGGAAGCCTCTCGCGCGAAGAACTTCTTGCCTTTCGGTCGAAACTCGCCAAAGTACCCGGCCGAACCAAGCAAACCCTCTCACCACGCCGGATCAACGCCATCATGAATGTGATGCACGCCATCCTGAACGAAGCCTCCGACCGTTATAAGTTTACGTCGCCCTACTACAACATCAAACCCCTGAAGATCGGCAAGAGCGATGTGCAGCCCTTCACCCTGGAGGAAGTGCGCTCGCTTATCCAGAGCGTGCGCGAGGACTTCCGCGACTACTACACCGTGCGTTTTTTCACAGGGCTGCGCACTGGCGAGATCGACGGACTGAAGTGGAAGTACGTGGACTTTTCCCGCCGGCTGATCCTGGTGCGCGAGACCATCGTGGCCGGTGAACCCGACGAAGCCACCAAAACGATTGAGTCCAACCGCGAGGTGCAGATGAGCCAAGTGGTGTTCGACGCCCTGCAGCGGCAATTTCAGCGCACGGGGCCGCTCAAGCTCTGGGTCTTCTGCAATAGCGAAGGCCAGCCACTCGACCACAACAACGTGACCAAGCGGGTCTGGTATCCAATCCTGCGCTTTCTTGGCTTGGATCCCAGGCGACCGTACCAATCACGGCATACGGCGGCCACGCTGTGGCTAGCGGCCGGCGAGAACCCGGAATGGATCGCCCGGCAGATGGGACATACCTCGACCGAAATGCTGTTCAAGGTCTACAGCCGCTATGTGCCCAACCTCACCCGGCGCGATGGCTCGGCCTTCGAGCGGCTGCTGGCTTCAACGCTCGGGACGCACCCCGCCACACAGCCAAACCCCAATACCGAGGAGGCCGACCATGTCTGATTCCACACTGCCCCACCCTCTGGGTCTGTCCATGCTGCCGCAGATCTTCCGCCTCACCAGCCTGCAGACCCGCGTTGACAATCGTGGGGAGGCCACGCTCACCGCACATCTGTTTCACGAGCGCGCCCAACTCAAGGTGCGTTGGACGGCACGCACGGTTGATGCGCGGCTGCAAGCCGGCCTGCTCGTGGGTCCCCGCTGGACAGGGCCTGCCAGCAGCCTCGATGGTTGCCTGCGCATTGCGCGGCTAGCCATCCTGGATCGACCTGTCGCGACGCTGTCCCTTTTTGACACCGTTCCCCCTGGCTGGGTGCGCGAACGCAGCCTGGTCCAGCGTGCGGCTGCCCTGATTGCCGAATTGCCGGCGTCGTACCAACGCTTGTTCCATGCCGTACTCTGGGAGGAGAATCGATTTTGGGGTTTCTGTACTGGGCCGTCCTCCATGCATGGTCACCACAACGGCACGAGCGGCAATTTGCGGCACACGGTGGAAGTCGCCGAGCAGGTACGCGCGCTGTGTGCTGAGCGCCTGTATGTGCACCGCGACCTCGCGGTGCTGTCGGCGTTGCTACATGATTGTGGCAAAGCGGTGGAATACCGGCTCAAGCCTGATGGGAGCTGGGGGCTGTCCGATCGTGGGCGGCTGCTCGGCCACCGGGTCACGGCCATCGAGTGGATTGCGGCGGCCATGGCCCGCTGGGCGATTCGACTGCCTCACGGCCATGCGCAGGTGTTGCTGCACAACCTGAGTGCCGTGGCCCATGCCCCCAGATGGATGGGGTTGCGCGAGCCGCAGACGCCGGAGGCGGAAATCCTGTCTTTGGCCGATCGCCTCTCGGGCACGGACGATCTGATGCAGCGCTGCCTGCCTGATGCAGGAGGCTGGGGGCACTATCACCGTCATCTGGGACGGCAGCCGTTTCGGGTAGCGGCCACCCAGGCCGCTGCTGAAATGTCTTGACCCATGGTCTCAGGCTGCGCCTCTTTCCCTTTTTTCCTCTTTCCGGCAATCGGAGGGCCTATGCATTGGACGTTGATCGTCGTTTTCCTGTTGGTGATGGCTGCGATCCTGGCGCTGGTGGGTCGCGATGCTCGCCAAACGATCTGGCGTGAGATCTGGGCCACGGCCTTGCACGATTGGCATGCCTTCCTGCGCCTGTTCGGGCGCGGGCGTAACTAGCCCGCTGCTAGGATCGCCCCATGCATTGATCGCGCTTTCCTCTCGTCATGACGTGCTGGGCCGGTGCCAGGCCCGCGCACGTCCTCACAAACTCGACGAAAGGAAGTCTCATGCATCCCGATTTATACGCTGCAGCGCTGCAGCTTCTCCAGGAAGGCGCGGTCATCATTGAAATGACCGCCGCACCGTCCACGTATCGCATCGCCTTGGGCCACGACAGCGTGCCCATTCCAGGCCATGTGGTGCAGCAGTTGGTGGCGCACCGCAAGATTCACGCGGTCTGCCAAGTCTCAGGCAAACGAAGGTTTGTGCTGCGCTGAGATTGCTCAAGAAAACTTGGCGCTACCCACGAGGCGACGGGTAGCGTCGGGTTTCAAGACGCGCGGTTTGGGCATCGCCGCTGCATGCACAGGCCGACGAACGCCGTCGCAAGACCCAGAGGGGCTTATTCCTCGCCTTTGATCTCCGATATCAAGCGGGGACCGTTGCGAGCGAACCGAGCGTAGACGGCGACGCCGATCACACCCACCATGGCGATGAGCACTTCTGTCGCGAGTGAAATCTCATAAATCCATCGACCGAGGTTCATGGGGCACCACAAGGTTCTGAAAGGGGCATCCAATGTTAAAGCTACGCTGAATAAACCCCGGCAAAGAACCCGCTCGGGTTGATGACGGATCGATTTCGACTCAATACGCTGTCGGGTGGCGATGAACGGCAGCATGACACGCGAAGAAGCCCGCAAGTGCTTCTCAATCGCCTGTGCGGCGATGAACGATTTCCGCAAGAAGGTGAGCGACTTCGCCTCCTTCTCAATCGCCTGTGCGGCGATGAACCCTTCGATCTGCAGCACATCCCAATCCAGAATCTTCTCAATCGCCTGTGCGGCGATGAACTACTACTGGCTCCAGCACGGCTGCAACCGCATCTTCTCAATCGCCTGTGCGGCGATGAACCGCATCAAGCCCCAGCCGCAGCGCGTCTACGTCTTCTCAATCGCCTGTGCGGCGATGAACCCTGACTTCGGCCTTCTGGCCCATGCGGGAGTCTTCTCAATCGCCTGTGCGGCGATGAACCCCAGTGACCCACATGCAGCCCTGAATCTGCGCTTCTCAATCGCCTGTGCGGCGATGAACATTTCGCCTCTCTCGTCATCACCCGGGTTTCTCTTCTCAATCGCCTGTGCGGCGATGAACATGCAGATCGGAGCCGCGACCGTTGGCGTCGACTTCTCAATCGCCTGTGCGGCGATGAACCCCTGCGTCGGTGAGGCCGTATCTACACCACGCTTCTCAATCGCCTGTGCGGCGATGAACAAAGCCCTTGATGACCGGCCTGCTCACGCACCCTTCTCAATCGCCTGTGCGGCGATGAACGTCGCAAGCAAGCTCGGGAGTGCGGGAATTTTCTTCTCAATCGCCTGTGCGGCGATGAACGGTCCCACTCGCGCCACAGACAATCTCCGCAGCTTCTCAATCGCCTGTGCGGCGATGAACAGGGTCTTGGTGTTCCCGGCCCGGATGGTGATCTTCTCAATCGCCTGTGCGGCGATGAACGCGCCCACGGGAATACAGGCTTGATCCTGCGCCTTCTCAATCGCCTGTGCGGCGATGAACTCTGCCAGCCCTCTGGCACCTGCGCGGGTTGCCTTCTCAATCGCCTGTGCGGCGATGAACTCATGTTGCAAAGGTAGTCGCAAGCAAGCTCGCTTCTCAATCGCCTGTGCGGCGATGAACATCGACCCGAATGACAAACGCCGGATCGTGATCTTCTCAATCGCCTGTGCGGCGATGAACCTGCGGCGGCTGTGATCTGGGCAGCCATTCATCTTCTCAATCGCCTGTGCGGCGATGAACTTGAGGTTCGGCACCACCTGGATAAGCATGTTCTTCTCAATCGCCTGTGCGGCGATGAACGCTTCTTGGCGGCATGCGAGGCCTTCGCTGACCTTCTCAATCGCCTGTGCGGCGATGAACGCCCTGCTGTGGCGGAATGGTTCCGGCTGGCCCTTCTCAATCGCCTGTGCGGCGATGAACAGACCGGATTCGACCGCGCCCGGCGGGCAGCTCTTCTCAATCGCCTGTGCGGCGATGAACGCACGGCGGAAGTTATGGCACCCGCTGCTGTGCTTCTCAATCGCCTGTGCGGCGATGAACGGTGGCGAAGTCGCCGGCTGTTTCGACCTGGTCTTCTCAATCGCCTGTGCGGCGATGAACTCCTGCATCTCGGCCCACGCTTGGTCTTCAATCTTCTCAATCGCCTGTGCGGCGATGAACGCCTGGTGCTCATTCCCGGTATCGCAGAAGATCTTCTCAATCGCCTGTGCGGCGATGAACGCGCTCAAGGCATCCGTGGCATTCCCGGCCTCCTTCTCAATCGCCTGTGCGGCGATGAACCGGCGCTGGCGTTTCTTGTCATCTTCCTGCTCCTTCTCAATCGCCTGTGCGGCGATGAACATCGAGGATGATTTCGAGAGCTTCGTCAAAGTTCTTCTCAATCGCCTGTGCGGCGATGAACTACATCTTGCGTCAATGGCGCGCGCTGGCATTCTTCTCAATCGCCTGTGCGGCGATGAACGCATAGAGCACAGAATTCGTGCCGCACTCCAACTTCTCAATCGCCTGTGCGGCGATGAACGTGCCCCCCGAATGGTTGACCTGTCCCACGATCTTCTCAATCGCCTGTGCGGCGATGAACTGCAGGGTGCCGGCGCCGATGGTTACATTGGACTTCTCAATCGCCTGTGCGGCGATGAACGGTCCCCGAGGCGGTGATCTGGCCAATGATCACTTCTCAATCGCCTGTGCGGCGATGAACGCGCAGCAGTGGGTCCACGATGCGCAGGCCCGCTTCTCAATCGCCTGTGCGGCGATGAACGCGGTCTGCCGGCTTCGTTGCCGATCCATCGTCTTCTCAATCGCCTGTGCGGCGATGAACGCGGCGCGAGGCCGCCAGCGGGCGTACGGGGGCTTCTCAATCGCCTGTGCGGCGATGAACGGGTTCGCGTCTCGGCTGTTTGAGGGTGGGGTCTTCTCAATCGCCTGTGCGGCGATGAACTTTTGGTTTGCGCAAGGTGTCGGAATTCAAGTCTTCTCAATCGCCTGTGCGGCGATGAACGGCAGGGGCTCGTGGACCTTGTTTCACGCAGCCTTCTCAATCGCCTGTGCGGCGATGAACAAGCAGGGCGACCCGATCCCCGCCTCCCGACTCTTCTCAATCGCCTGTGCGGCGATGAACGTGTTGAGGCAGATCAGGCGGCCGATTTTTTTCTTCTCAATCGCCTGTGCGGCGATGAACGTAGCGGCTGCGCTTGCCCTCCTTGTGTCTTCCTTCTCAATCGCCTGTGCGGCGATGAACCATTCGTGGCACCGCGAGACGAATTGCGGGGACTTCTCAATCGCCTGTGCGGCGATGAACGTGCAGCGTGACGAAGCCGTCTGGTTCCTCTTCTTCTCAATCGCCTGTGCGGCGATGAACTGGTCGATTTCTATACGGCGGCGTGTCCTAGTCTTCTCAATCGCCTGTGCGGCGATGAACGTTCGCCATCGACGTCAAACGCGCCCGCGCTCCTTCTCAATCGCCTGTGCGGCGATGAACTTCAGGGAATTTGCGGGTGCGGTGTCGCGGGTCTTCTCAATCGCCTGTGCGGCGATGAACGGAATCCCCCCCAAACGAGGGGGCCATCCCAGCTTCTCAATCGCCTGTGCGGCGATGAACTTCTCGCTCAGGCGCGTCAAGGTGAAGGTGATCTTCTCAATCGCCTGTGCGGCGATGAACGCATTGAATTTGCGATCCAGCACGAACCCGTTCTTCTCAATCGCCTGTGCGGCGATGAACGGATCGCGATTTTTGCCGATGGCGACCTGTCGCTTCTCAATCGCCTGTGCGGCGATGAACCAGAACGCGGCGCTTGGCCGGTTGTCCGATACCTTCTCAATCGCCTGTGCGGCGATGAACACATGATCGCCTATCCAGATGCGATGGTTCTGCTTCTCAATCGCCTGTGCGGCGATGAACCCCTTGAGCAAGCAAATCGCCGCGGCCTTCAACTTCTCAATCGCCTGTGCGGCGATGAACCCATCCTTGCCGGTCAGCTCAACCTTGCTCGGCTTCTCAATCGCCTGTGCGGCGATGAACGATCCGCCAGCGTCTTGGACTGCGCCTGGTCGCTTCTCAATCGCCTGTGCGGCGATGAACAGCATGGGGGGCGGTCATCGTCCGACCAGTAGCTTCTCAATCGCCTGTGCGGCGATGAACTCAGCGTGTCCGGCGCCTCCGGATCCCATGTTCTTCTCAATCGCCTGTGCGGCGATGAACATCTACGACAAGAACGGCGAGCCGGACAAGTCCTTCTCAATCGCCTGTGCGGCGATGAACTTTACGCGCCTCCGCCGTTGAGCAAGCCACCGCTTCTCAATCGCCTGTGCGGCGATGAACCCGGCCCCGTCGCCACACCCGGCACCAACGGACTTCTCAATCGCCTGTGCGGCGATGAACCGGTCAGTAAGCCCGGCGACGTTTGGCTGCTTCTTCTCAATCGCCTGTGCGGCGATGAACCTAGCGGCGCATGCGCAGAAGATCGGCGATGCCTTCTCAATCGCCTGTGCGGCGATGAACGATTCGCAAGCTGCTGATCAATGTCCCGCCGGCTTCTCAATCGCCTGTGCGGCGATGAACACGGCGATGCCGAAGATGCCCACTGCAAGCCACTTCTCAATCGCCTGTGCGGCGATGAACCTGGCGTGGCATCAGACATGCCGCGAGCTGCTCTTCTCAATCGCCTGTGCGGCGATGAACGCGTGCAACCGTCGGGCGCTCTCGTGGTATCCCTTCTCAATCGCCTGTGCGGCGATGAACAAGGCCCAGGCGCTGAAGGTCGGCTTCATGGACTTCTCAATCGCCTGTGCGGCGATGAACTAGCGTGTCAGGTTCAATGCGGATCGTGCGCACTTCTCAATCGCCTGTGCGGCGATGAACAGCCCACATTCAAGCAGCTGGTTAAGGATGGACTTCTCAATCGCCTGTGCGGCGATGAACGCTGTGTCGGTTCACGGCACCATGCCATTCGTCTTCTCAATCGCCTGTGCGGCGATGAACTCACAACTGCAGAACTTCGCGGGACGTCCGAGCTTCTCAATCGCCTGTGCGGCGATGAACGGCGGTGCGAACCGGGCGAGGTGTTCGGCATGCTTCTCAATCGCCTGTGCGGCGATGAACAAAGCCGAGCTAACCCCCCGTCTCTGTAACACCTTCTCAATCGCCTGTGCGGCGATGAACGCTCGGCGGCTGCTTTCCATGCGGTGCCTGCGCTTCTCAATCGCCTGTGCGGCGATGAACGTTGGCATCAAGTACGACACCGTGATCGCCAACTTCTCAATCGCCTGTGCGGCGATGAACGTTTCCCGTACTCCTCGAACTCAGCTTGCATTCTTCTCAATCGCCTGTGCGGCGATGAACCGCTGCCCATTCCGGGGAATGCGTGCATTTCGCTTCTCAATCGCCTGTGCGGCGATGAACCGTGCATCTAAATTGTAAAAGATCGATGAATCAGCACCTTAGGCACTATGTGCACAAAAAACGATCAATTACTGACCTCTCCTGCAAGTCCCTGTTTCTTCTTAATTTTTTCAGGAAGCTCGGAAATGAAGGTCATGACATGATCGAGCACGTCGTGTTTGAGAGCAAGCTCGATGACCTGCGCACGGAAGACGCCATCCTTGACCCCTCCGGAGCCACACCTGAACGCTGCGGGCATGACAAGCCAGTCCTTGAAGAGATCCGCTACATCGAACACGAGCGCGCCGCGGCGCGTCTTTCCATGCAGGACCGGAAGGAAATAGGGGATACCCATGCCGTGCAGGGCCACCGCGGCATAACCGTATGCAAGATAGTTTCCATGATCCAGGAAGCTGTTCACCCGCTGCCTTGGTGTTTCCTTCTGCTTCGCCCCTGGCTCTCGCGCGAAGTCCTGCACCCCAAAGGCAAGCGCCAAGAGCCGGTACAGCTCCTTCGCGAAGCGAGCCTCAGCAGATAGCAGCTCTGTAGTCGTCGTGCAGCGATCCAGGCTGGATGCGAATTCATCAAAGATGCGGTTTGGTACCTGCATGCCGAGCTTCTGGTACATGACCTCCCCTAACGCGGCGCGGTGCCTCAGAAACATCCGGCCCATCTCGACGCGCATCGCCTCATCCACCCACAGGGTGAACCAGCGCTGCGCATGCACGGGCGGGCGATATTCGTCCTGCGGCAACAGGAAAGCCAGGTCGATTTCGGCAAACAGCGGCGATCCACCGGATCCACAAAACCCCACGACGACATTCGACTCCGCGAGCTTGCGTGCCGCCGCATCCGTGATCGATGTGCCCTTCCCCAGCAAGACAAAGGCCGTATTCTTGTCCGGGATCGACACGAACTGGTCGATCCCGTCCTTGCTCTCGGTCAGGTAGACGACGCGTTCGTCCTTTTGCATGACGCGAACGTGCTCAAGATAGAACACGTTCGCGCGCTTGGAAATCATGACGGCCTGAGGCCGCCGCTCTTCGCGCGGCATGGTCAAACGACCGGCAACGCCACGGTCTGCGTTGCGCGGGACAAACCGTAGCCGTTGGGGTTTCCCTGTTGATCCGGATCTGCCGCGATGCGCTCGACAACCAGTTTGAACTTATGTCCCGACGACGACCACACCCAAACGAAAGGCAGGTTCGCCTGTTGCGCAAGGCAGCGGACTTTAGCTTTTTGCTGCAACGCCTGCGCAACATCCAGAGGGATGTTGCGCCTCATCTTGGACACTCCTGATGGAATGCGGTGCATGCGGTAAGCCTCGAACAGGTTGGTTTGCGCTGCCGTTTTCACGCGCGACCCCAAGGCAATGTCGGCGACACCAGGCGTCGCCTCCAGTGCGTCATAGATGGCGTTGGCGCCGCTATCACCCGCAGTGAACACGCGCAGGGTTGGCCCCAGCGTGAAGCCTTCGCGCATCCATCCTGGAAACGCAACAGCAAATGCCACCTTGCTCTTTGCGCCGGCCCGATGCACGTCGCGCCACAGCGCGCCCATGCGATCCCAGGCCGGGATCTCCGGGTCGGGGCGCAGCGTCAAATCAAAATAGGTGCGGTAGGCCATGACCTCATGCTCCCTCAGAGAACACGCCGCCGCGCACGATCAATGCAATGAGGTAGGCCGCATCAGGGTTGAATGTCGCCGATGGAGCGATCTCATCAATCTTCGAGAGCAAGCCTTTCGCATTGACGGCCAGGGCATCGCGATACAGGGTGTTGTCGTCCAGGCTGGCGCCGTTGGGTTCGATCGGGATGATCTTGTCCGTGTAGCCTGGGTACCAGGTGTCGATGGTGCGAATGGCGTTGCCGATCTTCTGGTCGCGCAGCGCAGCGCGCCCCATGTCAATCATGTCCGCCATGAACTCACCGGCGTCTTCACCATTCTTGCTTGCCCCAGAAAGAATGGAAATCAGTTCTTTCCGAGAGATCATGTCCACCTTGTAAAGCGAGCGGGCGAACCCTTTGGGTTTGTTGGTGACCATGTTTTGCGATGGGAACACCTCCACTTCCCCGGTGAACCCGAATGCCACGCGTCCAACGACACTCAACGTTGGTGCGCCCGCTTCGCGAGACAAGAATCCAGATGCGATGACGTCCTGCGCAAGGGCCCTTTCGTCGTTGGTGTACTGGTCGAAATCTTTCCGGCGCGATCCGGCGCCGCTGTAGATTTTCCCGCTGGACTTGACCTCAGCCGAGACGGACACATCGCCCAGCATCAGGTTGCGCCAGAGCCAGCGCCCATTCAGAATGTTGCGGGCGTAACGCAGGCACACCTCATCGAACTCGGGAACGCCACGCACAAAAAAGCGATCGACAAAGCCCTTCACAGCAAGTCGGTAGGCTGGATCCGAGCAACCGAAGAGCAGCTTCTCCGCCGCAAGCGTGCGGTAGGCAAACTCAACTGCAAGCCCGACAGCGCTGGTTGCGGTTTTCGCGCTTTCGGTGCGCTGGATGTTGGCCGCATCGCCGTTCTTGGATGTGTTGTTAATGCCGCGGATGCCGTGCCGAACCACCTTGATCGGGACAAACCGCTCCGCATCGCCCGAGGAAACGATGCTCGACAGGGGCCCATCGCTCACGATCGTGCCGCGTTGAAATGACAAAACTTGAGGGATTTTGATGCTCATGATGAAACCTCCGTGAATGGAAAAACAATCAGATTGAAGAAGAACAGGCATCCGACAACGACACGCCGGGTCGATTGGTCACAAGGAATTGGTCCGCATCCCAGCCGTAGCGCCAAAGCGTGTCGAGGGAAATCGTGTCGCGCACCTGATGCATGGGCGTGTAGCGCAGCAACCCGATCATGTGCTCGGCAAAGGCATGGGGCAGCGCCTCTCTGGCGCCCTTTCTGTCCACAGGCGACTCGAGCAAGGCATAGCCGAGGTTGGCCGGGATCATCCACGGCGCGCTGCGCTGCGCCTGGAGCAAGGCGGCCATGGGATCACCAGGCCCCACAAGAAGATCCGAAGCATCGTCGATCCAGAAGCCACTGCGGACCCTTCGCAAGGCGGCCTTCATGTCATCGAAGCAGCGCACCCTCGTGTATCGCGCATCGATGACGCCGCCCGCAAACCGCATGGTCAGCAACGCGGTTTCAATCGCTGCAGGCTCGACTGCACGATCGCACGCCAGCAGGATGGTCCACTCCAGATCGGCAAGCGCCATCGGCTGCATCGGGTTTGCCGAGGGGTCTGACGCGCTGTCAAACAACACGGCACCGCGCCGCTGCACGATCGCGTTCTCAACGTAGCCCTTGTCTTCCAGGTGCTCGATCCAGGGCTGAGCGTTCTGATGAATGAGGCCAACACCCTGGATGTCGAGTCCACCGGGGATCCTTTTATCGAGAGCGTGCATGGCCATGATGGCCGCAAACACAGGCGCAGGCGACAGAATCGAGAGGTTTTGCAGCATGCTGGCCTTGCTTGCGCGCAAAGCAATGGTTGCGTAGTTCATGCGGACTCCAGGACGGTTTCGACGGCGCGGCTGATTCGCTCGCGGTCCACCGCTCCGAGCAGCGGCGTTTTGGTTTTCGCATCGAGCGCTCGGTGAAACAGCGCGTCTGTGATGGCTTGCGCCATGGCGGCGCGATACTCCGCACCAAAGCTGCCACGGACAATGCACAGATCCAGCGCAGCCGGTGGCTGATTGCGCTTGGCGCGAAGCAGGTCTTCGTCAATCGGAACCGCATCCTCACCATCCGGGTAGTCGACCTCGGAGACAAGTGACGACAACTCCGTCATCACGCTGTGCTGGCGACGGACGATGGCGGCAAGAGCGCCGCTGGCCTGCACGCGCACGGCGGTAACGCTGCTCGACTGTCCGATCGCCGCCGACTCCTGAAGTTGGGCGTGCTGGCCAGCGAACGCATCCATCTCGGATTTAAGGAAAGACACGCGCACCGGATTCGATACGAAAGACCACACGGCGCGCAAATCGACTTGCCGCTGCGGAGCGCTGAAATACAGTGGGTTTTGCACCACCCTGGCAGGGTGCAGGCTGACGTTGCGAACGATGGCGCCCCCCACAGGAAATGCCAGGCGGTCAAAGAGCTTCCGAGGCTTTTTGGGCTTCGTGTCTGCGCCCTTGGCTTCGGAGCCTTTGGATTTGCGCCCCTTCTTCTTGGGCTGCGAGGATTCGGGTGATGCCGCGCTCGACTGCTCTTGCAGAAACTGCGCCATCTCGGCGTCTGCGGCCGTGCTGGCAACGAGGGCACACCACCCACCCGCGGCCAGCGGGCTCACCGCAAGATAGCCATCCGCCGTCGGGAGGAGGATCTGCCGCAGGCGATGATCGACAACAGTGGGCCGACGTTGCGCCACTTGATCGGTTGCCCGCGCCACACCCGCCATGACCCCCGCAATCACCCGATCCGGGAGTCTCGCCTGCGCAACAAGAGCGTCCTGATTGATGATCTTGACGATGCGCTGATAAACGCCACTGTTATCGTTTTTAGACTGGTCCACGAGCAGTTTGATGCCGTGCGCGGCCAGCGATCTGCTGGAGACGTGCGGCTGCGCTGTGCGCGCCGTTGATGCAGGCATCGCTGCGCCGTCGACGTCCGAGTGAATGAGCTTGCCCGAAAAATGCGCGCCACAATCGAGAATCGACTCACATGCGATTGCTGCTGGATCGCACTCGCCCGTATCCATGCGGCGAGCCACTTCGGCGGCCAGCGCATCGGTGCACGCATCCAGGTAAGACCGAGCCGCCGCGTCGTCCCCCGGCGTCGGCGCAGGCGGAGCATGCCCGGCGAACCAGCCCTGCAGCGAAAAGAGCTTGAGAGCAAAGTCGATCTCGGGCGCATTCGCCGCGCAAACGGCGCAAAAGGGCCGCAGATCCACCGTTTTTTTGAGTTTTTCATCCGGGACCGGCGTCTCGCGCGCAGGACCGCCCTTGCACAACGCCATCAAGCCGGCAAAGTCCTTCTTGGTCTGTGCGAGTTGCTCGTGATCCATGATTGCTCCAGAAAAGTGGGTCGGGCTCAATGGGCGAGCCGTTCACCGCATCCTACGGCCGTGATTCGCTAAAGACAATCCCTTATCTTTTATTTTTTAATAACTTTTGCCATGTTGAACTCACATGAATTGCTCTATCATTCATGTCATGGAACACGACGACACCCTTTTCGTTCTCCGGAGAGCCTTCCTTTTTGGCGTGTGTCGGCGCGCGGATGTGAACCGCGCCTGTGGCACCGCGTTCTCTCCGAATCGCGCAACAGCCATCCTGCGCACGGCAGTCGCGCAGTGGCCGACGCTGCTCTACGCCGTCCCGCACCGAGGTGTGTATCCGCGTGCAGGAGTCGCCATTCCCGAAGAGGCCAGGGCCGACCGCATCCTGGCGCTGATGGCGCAGGGCGCAGACTCCAGAGTCACTGGGGTCTTCCAGGGCGACGGTGTCACCGTCCTTCAACCCAAGCCAAAGCCGGCGCGTGCGCTGCATGACGGCGCAACACAAATCGTTCTGGACGCCGCCCTGCATGAGAAGCCTGTGCGTATCCTCTATGTCGGACTGCGCCGCGGAGAGTCCGCCCGCTGGCGCCGCATCTGGCCACGCGCCATCGAATTCACAGGCTTGCACTGGCGCGTCCACGCGCAAGACATGGATGCTGCCGAGCAGGACTTCCCCATCAAGGTTTTCGTCCTGGCCCGTGTCATGGATGCGCAGCCGTTGTCCGCAAAGGACGCGCCGCCCGGCTTCAGGCCCAAAACCCTGGTAAGCCAGGAGCGTCTACTGCGGATCAGTCTTTCCGAGGATCTCACGCCCGATCAGGTCAAGGCCGTCCAGAACGACTTTGATGTGCGGGATGGAACGATGACCTGGCCCGATCATGCCTTGCATGAATTCAAGCGCGAGTTCACGCGCGAGCCCTCCAACCCAGGCGTCGTCTGGCCACTGATTTCTCGCGTGGAACTGCTGGAGTAGTCCGATGCACTGCGTGTTCATCTCCAATTGTGAGCAGCGCGCACTGCCCCGTACCCGCGCCCTCGTCGACCGCTATGCCCAGCGCATCGGGGATCGCGCCTGGGCCACGCGCATGACCGATGCCGGCCTGGAAGAACTGCGCCTGGCGCTACGGCGACGCGCGACCAGGCAGACCTCGATCGCGTGCTATCGAAGCGATGCAACGCTTGGCTTGCGCCTGCTCTGGATCGTGGGAAACAAATCGGCCTACGACAGCAACGGCTGGTTTGCCGCCTCAACACAACACAGAAAGAAAGGCTTCCCCATGCCGTTCCGACACGCCTGCCTGGTTGCGGAGCTGGCCGGCTACGCCCATGATTTCGGCAAAGCCAGCCAGCGCTTTCAGTCCAAACTCGCAGAAAGCACGCAGGGCGGCGCTGCGCAGGCCGATGTGATCCGGCATGAATGGTTGTCCGCCTGGCTGTTGTCCACCATCCTCAAACGGGACGACGGCGCGATGACGCCTTCGGCTTTGGCGCAGGCGTGGGGTGAGATGGCGAGAAAAGAGAACGCGAACGATGGGCCGGCGAACCCATGGCAGCCGCCAGTGCCCGAGTTGCTCATGAATGCGATGGACGCGGCGCTCTGGGGGGTCTGCACGCACCACGGCGCCATGGGCGGCGCGCTGGAGAACCCTCACGGGTTGACTGGCGATGCGCACATCCGCACGCGGCAAAGTGAGCACATCGATCTGTCGACGCGCTGGAAACACCTCGTTCTCGCGCAACCCGACTTCGCCAATGGGCCATCGCAGGATGCCAGGCGGTGGGTTGACCTTCTCTCCAGGATGGATCGCGTGCGCGGACGGTTGCAGGACATCGACCGCACGCCAGCCTATTGGGAGGGCGTCATGCTGGTGGCACGCGCGGCGCTGATTTTCGCCGATCACAAGGTGTCTTCGCGAACGTTTGATGGCGATCGCGAAGCGGGGATTTTGTACGCGAACACGAAAGCGACGCCCGTGGAGGCACCGAAGATCGGTTTACGCGGTGCGCGCAAACCCAAGAAGGACAAGAAAGAGCCGCCGCGCTTTCTCGACCAGCCGCTCTCCTGGCACCTCACCGAAGTGGGGTCGCATGCGGCGGCCAATGTGCGCATGTTCATTGGAGAAGACTTGCCAACAGTCGATCGCGATCTGGTGCAATCCGTTCTCGACTCGCGAGCCGAGCCCGGATCCCGATTCGCCTGGCAAGACCTGGCGATGGATCATGTGGCCGCGCTGCAAGGCGGCAAGCTCGTCTTCAACGTGGCCTCCACAGGGGCCGGCAAAACGCTCGCCAATCTGAAAATGGCCTTGGCCATGCGCCCGCAAGGCGCCCGGCTTGCCGTGGCGTTCAACTTGCGCAGCCTGACAACGCAGACCTTCGCAGCCTTCGGCAAATTCCTTGTCAACGAGCCCACATCCCGACGCGACTTCGCCTGCCTGCTGGGGGACCGTGGAGCCGTCGGAATGGACTTCTCCAGGGAAGACGAGGATGATGTCGACCACGAAGACCGGATCGATCTCGAAGGTGCGCAGAACCTCGACGTGCCCGACTGGCTGTCGCGCATCGCCACGCACACGTCTGGGGATGACAAGCTGGCCAAACTCATCGCCAGCCCTGTTCTCGTGTCGACGATGGACTGGATTGTGGCCAGCGGCGAGCCCGGGCAGCAGGATCGGCATGCCAAGGCACTGATCCGCGTCACCAGCAGCGATCTGATCCTTGACGAGGTTGACTCTTACGATGTGCGCGCCACGGTCGCCGTCATGCGCGTCGTCCAGGCTGCTGCGTCATTCGGCCGCAACGTGATCGTCTCCAGCGCGACGCTCAGCCCGAACCTGGCCCGCGGCATTGCACTGGCCTACGCGTCAGGACGTCGCGTGCACGACGCCCTGTTCGGCGCAAGCCCGTGGCACCTCGTGTTGACCAGCGACCAGTTTGAGCCAACCTCCATCCCTTGTCCCCATGTGGATGACGCTGACCGGTTCTACCGCACGACGATGCAGGCGATGGCGCGCGGTCTGTGCGCCTCGCCTGGCAGCATCACCAAGCGTTACCGGTTGGCAGGCGTCAACACCCGCGATGACTTCACCCCCACCATCCTGCGCGAAGCTTTGGCTTTGCATGACACGCACGCATTCACGCCGCCGGGCCTGGCGTGCCGGCTGTCGATCGGGCTCGTGCGCGTGGCCAACGTTGGCCCATGCATGGACATTGCCGAAGCCCTTCGCGCGGACGGAAGATTTGTCGTGACGGCGTACCACGCCAGGGATGTCGCGCAACGCCGGGCAATCAAAGAGCGGTGGCTCGACACGATCCTCTCGCGCGGCGATGACCAATGGGTTGACGCTCTCATCCAGGCATGCCCGTGGATCCAGAGCGCCGAAGGCGACGTGCGCCTGGTCGTGGTGGCCACACCAGTCGAGGAGGTTGGACGCGATCATGACTTTGACTGGGCCATCATCGAGCCCTCGAGCATGCATTCCATCATCCAGACCGCCGGACGGGTGAACCGGCACCGGCGCCTTCCCATCCAGGAAGGCATGGCCAACGTGGTCCTGCTCTCGCGCAATCTTCGCAGCTTCGACGGCAAGGACGTGGCCTTTACGCACCCTGGATTGGAGGTCATTGATGATCGCGCAGGGAGCTCGCATGCGTCGCATGACCTGACCGATTTGATGCGCCACGTCGGCGCCGTGGCGCCCACAGACGTCATGGATGCCGCGCTCGTGTTCGACGAGGGCGGGCGACAAACCCTGTTTTCGGCGTGCGATGAGCAAGCCATCGCATGGCAGGTTGCCCAAAGCATCCGCGTGATCGCGCGCGCCCCGGGGTTTGAAACGCACTTTCTGCTCAAGAAGTTTGAAACCCAATTCCCGTTACGGGACAGGGACACCCGCGTGCATTACATCCTCGATCTGGCCAGATGGACATTCCTCTTGGACGGCGCCTCGAGAACAGTCGCCGGCCCCGCCCGCGTTTTCCCCAATCCTCAAAACACATGGCTTTGCCCTGACATGGCCTCGCTTGCCGGACAGGAACTTCGGTTCAGTTTGCGTGCGCCGGTGAAGGAGGTTGATGTGCACTGGAATGGATTGGCAACGCCTGCATAGCGGTCAACGGCTCAGCTCTCTAGGCACCACCATCCCACGCTCATAAGGGGAAGGCGGGATCGGGCTTGCTGCCAGCCTTCGTCTTCCCCGCGCTGACGGGGATTGAATGGTTTTATATGCATTGTATATGTATCATTACGACAATGGACATTGCGTTCGACCCAGCCAACGCGCGCAGCACCTTTCGCAAGCACGGCGTGGGCTTCGCCCATGCCGAAGATGCCTTGCGCGACGGCATGGCGCTGACCTGCTGACCATCGAAGACCCGGATGCGCGCGGCGAGCGGCGGTTCATCACACTGGGAATGGACTCGCTCGGGCTCGTGGTGGTGCATACCTCGCGCGGAGATTCCGTGCGCATCATTTCGGCGCGCAAGGCCAGCCCCGGTGAAACGGAGAAATACCATGCGTGAGGATTACGATTTCAGCAAAGGCAAGCGCGGCGCGGTCATCGCCACGCCGGGCAAGAAGCGCATCACCATTTACCTTGATGCAGACGTGATCGATGCTTTCCAAAAGCAAGCCGAGCAGAAGGGGCTGGGCTACCAGACCCTCATCAACGCCGCACTGCGCGAGGCCGCCAGCAAGGAGCCGTTGACGCTGGATGCGCTGCGCCGGGTGATTCGCGAGGAATTGCACGCGGCGTAGGCGGAAAAATGGCGTGCCGTCTTCCTCGCGCTGACGTGGATTGAAGTTGAAAAGCCCTGAGAGGTATGTCGCGGTTCTGGTCTTCCTCGCACTGACAGGGATTGAAGAAGTCATTGATTTTGCTTGCGATAGTTTTTCCGGTCTTCCCCGCGCTGATGGGGATTGAAGATTTGTCTTGTTGTTGGTTTTCCCCGCCAGACGGGGGCTTGGGCCAATGGGTCGGTTGCTCCGACCGCGTCGGCTTTGTGGGCCTGGCCCAGAGTAAATCTGTCAGCTTAGCGAAGTGGATGGAGCAGTATTATTGCTCCGGCCCGGTGAAGTATTAAGCTGCGTAGCGAACATGCCGGTCCTGGAAGTAGCGCATCACACGCTGCGGGTTTTGTTCCAGCATCGCCATATGGTCGTTCGCAGCTTCGCGTAATTTGGCCTTGGTTCGCACCGGCACGTGTTTGCCCATTTCCTGTTTGAGATCGGCGTTGAGCCTCTCCTCAGGGTTAAGTTGGGGGCTGTAGCTTGGCAGGTAAAACAGCTCGATCTGAGCGTGATGCAAGGCCACCCAAGCCTTCACCAACTTGCTGTGATGCACCCTCAGGTTGTCCAGAATCAGGAATACCTTCTTGCCCGCATCCTTGATCAAGGCCTGCAAGAACTCAATCAACTTGTCGGCATCAAACGCCTCGTCGATGATCATCCAGCGGGTCTTGCCCTGGTTGGTCACCGTGGCGATCATCGAGAGCTTCTGGCGCGTGCCGCCCACCGCCATCGCCACCGGTGTTTTGCCCGCAGGGGCAAAGCTTCTGCCGCGCACGTCCGTGTTGACCAGCGCGGTTTCGTCTCCCCAGTGAATTTCCGCGCCCTGGCGCGCTGCAGGGTGGCGGGGTATTCGCCTTCCAGCCAAGCCTGCACCGCCGCGGGGCTTTGCTCATAGGCTCGCTTGATCGGCTTTTGCGGCGTAAAGCCCCAGCGGGTGAGGTACTTTCCAACGCTGCGCACCTGCAGTTTGATGTCGAACTCCTGTTCAATGAGCTGCATCACCGCAGCGCGGCTCCACAGGTGAAAGTCCATCTTGAGTTGCTCGGGACGTGTGTCCATGATCATGCGCTGGATCGTCTCTTCTTGCGCTTGACTGAGCACCCGACCGTCGCCTCTGGCGCGTCAGCGCCGAGTCGGCCGGATGGCGCTCCAGCCGCCAGCCTCGTACAAGTCAATGGCCGCTCGAACGGGCGGGTAACTCAGCCCCGTCATGTCCACGATTTGCATGATCTTGACGCCCCGCTTGTGCAACCTCACGACTTGCTTGCGCCGCTCATGAAGTTGCTCCAGTGTTTGCTTTCTTGCGTTTTCTTTTTCCATGGTCAATAGATCAAGAAGCTTGCAGAAAGTTCATATTTTATGGGGCCTTATCTATAGCGAAGTGAACAGGACTGTGGCGAGGGCGTCGCGACTCATTTCCCTTGATGATCTGTAATCGTTCGATTACACTCGCATCATGTTGATGGTAAAGCCGCTTCCACAATTCACCGCTTGGCTCGATGGCTTGACCGATGCGCATGGTGCGCGGCGTCGTGGTGGCGCGCATCAAGCGGTTGGAACTCGGGCTGCTGGGCGATGTGGAACCGGTCGGCGAGGGCGTCCACGAGCTGCGCATCCACGTTGGCGCGGGCTGGCGGGTGTACTTCACCCAGCGCGGCGGCCAGGTTATCGTCTTGCTGGCTGGGGGCTCCAAACGCACGCAGCAGAGCGACATCAAGCGTGCCAAGAAGTTGGCCGCGCAATTGGAGGATTGATCATGCCAGAACGCATCAAAGTCGCCGACCTGCCGACATTCGACGCGGCGCCGTATCTCGACAGCGAAGAAGCAGTTGCCGCCTTCCTGACCGACATTCTTGACGCCAACGACCCGGCGCTTCTTGCGGCCGCGCTGGGGGACATCGCCCGTGCTCGCGGCATGAGCGACATTGCCAAGGAAACGGGCATCGCACGCGAAGCGCTGTACAAAGCGCTGCGCCCCGGCGCGCATCCGCGCTTCGATACGATCAACCGCGTATGCGCGGCCCTAGGGGTGCGCTTGGTGGCGCAGCCCGTACATGATCACGCTTGAGACCATCACCCCAGCTTCGCCGCCAGCTTCTCAGCCTCGACATGGGTGTACCGCTTGAGCATGGCAAGCGACTTGTGCCCCGTCATGCTCGCGACTTCCATGATGCCAAGACCCTTTTCAAGAGCCTGGGCGTGGCTTCATGCCGCCGCGGCGTGGCGATGGGTCAGGTCGCCCACACCGGCAAGCAATCCCTCGACGGAGATGTCTTCGTCGAGTTCTTCCCAGTGCAGGCCGCGCGTGCTGATGGTGTAGCTGGCGCGTTGCGCGGTGGTGGCATGCAACAGGCGTGGGAACCAGGCCAACGGCACGCCTAGCACACGCCCATCGGAAAGCCGCACCTGCATGCTGTCGTCGTCGAAGGTGACGGATTGCGCCCTAACCAAAGTGTTCATCCCAGGTCCTTTCGATGTCGTTGACGTTGCTCTCGATCACCTGAACAAGCTCACGCAAGGTTTTGGCATCAAAGCCGTCGTTGTAAGCCACACACGCGGGGTGAAGCCAGAATTTCGCGTCAATGCCATCCTTGACAGCATGGATGTGAACTGGCTCGCGCGGGTTGCCTTCATTCGAGAAGAACAGGAAACGAAATCCCTTGTGGCGAAAAACAACTGGCATGGCGCGATGCTATCCCAACTTCGCCGCCAGCTTCTCGGCCTCGACATGGGTGTACCGCTTGAGCATGGACAGGGACTTGTGCCCCGTCAACCAACGTTGCTCGCGCACAGCTCGGGAATATAGGGGCCTTCATCGATCTCGGGCATGCAGAGATCATGCCCAGCGCCTTCAATTTCCACGCTGACAAAGCCTTGGGCGTGCGCCTGCCTGGTATGCGTCCGGCAAACCCATCTTTTCAGTGAAGGGCGGCTGAGCGAAGCTTGGGGTTTTGGGAGGCTGCATGCGATCAGACAAGCTCAGTGAGGAGAGGATTGGGGAGATTCTGGCGATCCTCGATGAACTCAAGGCCAGCGGTGGGCGTGCCGAGGTTTTTGCCCAAAGCCATGGCGTCAGCTACGGGCAGCTTCGGGGCTGACTGTCACACGCACCGCGCTGGCGGGCGCAGTTGGCAGGGCAGGAGGTGCCTGCGCGTGCGAGCGGGTTCGTGCAAGCCAGGCTCAGCCCGAGGTCTGGTGCGGTGGCCGCCGATGCGCTGCCGGCCCACGCGCGCATCACCTGCGTGGCTGGCGCTCGGCGGGCGCAGATCGACTGGCCTGTGGCCCATGCGGCGGAGTGCGCGCAGTGGCTGCGAGCCTGGCTGGGGTGAGCCATGCTGCGCATTGAGGCCGTCTGGCTGGCGGTGGGTGCCAGTGATCTGCGCGGCGGCATGGACAGCCTGCTGGGCCAGGTTGCGGCCCGGTTTGGCTCAGCGCAGCGGCACCACGCCTACGTGCTTGCCAACCGCAGCGCGACAAGGCTGAAGGTGCTGGTGTTTGATGGCGCGGGAATCTGGCTGTGCACACGCCGACTGCAAGAAGGCCGGTTCGTCTGGCCGCAGGACGATCGTGAGGCGCTGCACCTGAGCGAGCAGCAATGGCGCTGGCTGGTGGCCGGGCTGCCGTGGCAGCGGATGACGGCGCACGCCAGGGCAGCAGCCATTGCCGTGGTGTAGGCGCTGGCGGTTGTCGATCCGGACAACTCCCACTGCTCGCGCACGCTCACGCGCGCGAGAATGTGCCCATGCTCGACGCCATCGATTCCGACCGACTGCAGGCCCTGAGGGACGATCCGACGGCGCAGTACGCGCGTGCGGTCATTGCCCGCATGCAGGCGGATCTGAAGTTCAAGCAGACGAAGATCGAGGCCCTGAGCTTCGAGCTGGCGCGCCTCAAGCAATGGCGTTTTGGGCAATCGAGCGAGGCACTGGACACCCAGGGCGAGCTCTTCGATGCCAAGACGCAGGCGCTGCTGCAAGCCGAGGAACAGGCCGAGGACCGGGCAGCCGATGAGGAGCGCACAGCCCCAGGCAAACGTCGCCCCAAACGCCAACCACTGCCCAGTCAACTGCCGCGCATCGAACACCGCTACGAGATCGAATCGGGGCAGTGCCCGCAGGGCCACGCCCTGCGCCGCATCGGTGAGGAGATCAGCGAACAGCTCGACTGCGAGCCCACGCGTTTCTTCGTGCACCGGCACATCCGCGGCAAGTACGCCTGCGCATGCTGCCAGACGGTGTTGGCTGCGCCCATGCCGGCCCAGATCATCGACAAGGGCATCCCCGCTCCCGGCCTGCTGGCGCAGGTGGTGCTGGCCAAGCACGACGATCACCTGCCGCTGTACCGCCAGGAGGAGATCTATCGCCGCAGCGGCGTGCACATCCCGCGCTCGATTTTCCGTTGAGGAAGTTCTCCTGGCTCCACAGTATCTTGAGGTGTTGCCAGACCAAGCGCGACAAAGGCTTGACCCAGAAGTGTTTGGAAGTTTGCCGTCTGCGGATATGCGCCATACCGTTCGACCAGAACGTGGGCGGCAGTCGCCTCCAATAGATCTTTTCGGATTTGTGCAAAACGCGGTAGAAAGCAGGTGGTCCGTCAGTCCAGTTGACCGGACTCGGACATCGCCACCAAGGTTGGAATGTGCGGGCCGTATTCGACCGGCTTCCGGGTCTCGGTGGTTGGAACCCCCGGTCGCCCGCCGTCGATCAACCGGATCACGCTCCCCACCTTGCGAGCCTCCTTCGCGTACAGCGCCTTCGCACGCAGGATCTCAAAGCTGTACCCCCGCCCGTTGCGGTTGGCGATCTTGATCAGGCCGTTCAAGCTCTCGGTGTAGGCGTTCGTGATCTGCGCCGGAGAGTCCCAGTAGGCGAAGATGTCGGCATAGTGGTCTCGCACCGTTCTCGCCAAGGATCTGAACTCGTCGAGCCCAGAAGCCGGGATGCAGTTCTCCCAAGCCTCGAAGGCCCGCATTGCGGAAGCCTTGTCGGGGTCGTCGTAGATCCGGTAGAAGGTTTCCTTGAAATCGTAGGCCAGAGCGAGTGCGGGATAGGTCTCGCGCACGGCGTCGAGCGCGCGAAGCTCTGTCGGGCTGAGCGACTTCGGACGCTTGAGCGTCAGCCAGCGCAGGGACTTCTTGACCTTGATCCGGTCATCCTTATCCAGCTTGGCTTGTAGGCGCTTGCGCTCGGCCTCCAGCGCATCCGACGCCATGCGCACCACATGGAACTTGTCGATCACCAGCCTTGCGTTCGGCAGGTAGGCTTCAAACGAGTTCTTGTAGGGCCGCCACATGTCCGTGCAGACCCATTCGACGCGATCCCGGTTTGGCAGCTTCGCGAAGTACGGCTTGAGATGCTGCTGGGTCCTGGCCTCCAGCATGTCGAAGAGGTTGTTGGTGGCCAAATTCGTGATGACGCATCGGTAGGCGCCGCCGATCATCACCTCGTCGATGCCCATGATGATCGGCGTCTCGTAGCGCACGGTGCGTTCGAGGTCTGCGATCAGGTCGTGCGCGATGTTCTTGATCGTGTTCACCGCCAAGCCAGTTTGCTGCGACATGGCGTGGAACGTCATGCTCAAGCAGCGCTCGCGAATGGCGTCCACGAGCCTGCGCGTTGCCCGTCGCCGCTCATCCAAGAAGGGCAACTCGGGGGTGTCCATCGTGCCGCAAGCGCCGCACCGGAAGCGCGGTCTGCTGATCTCCAGGCGCACCGGCTGCATTTGCATGGGTGTGTCGGCCACCACCGTCACCCGCTTGCCGTGACGGTACATGGGCTGGACGCACGACGGGCAGATGGGCAGCCCCTCCAAGCTGTACTGGGCAGCGATGACGATAGAGCCGTTCTCGCTGCGCAGATCCACCGGCTCAATGCCGGGCAGATTCAGTAGATCAAGCACCCGCTTCCCCCATGTCGAGCGTGCGCCGATCCCTGTCCAGTTCGTAGATCAGGTCGATGAACGCCGTCATGGCTTGCTTGTCGGCTTTGAGGAGGACCGTCGCCAGCTTCTGGTGGGACGTGAGGGCGCGGACCACTGCGTTTTGAACGGCGCCAGGCAGGTTGCCTTTCATGGCCTGGTCGCGCGAGTTGTTCTCGATCTGCGCCATCACCACGTCGCTCTCCTGCGTGATCGCTGCGACCTGGTTGGCGAAGGCCATCTGGTCGCGCACGGGCGCGGCATCGCCGAAGAGGTGGTTGAGCTTTTCGATAATCTCCCTGAGATACTTCGCGTCGTCCGCCGTTCCATCGGTACTGCCTGGCCCGATGGGCTTAAGGACGGGCGGTTCGGGATCGGATTTCGGGGTGAGTGGGGTCGCCTTGATGTCGAACCCCATGAGGACCAGCGCCTTCAGGTCGATGTTCTCGACCGCTTCACCATCAAGACGCTTGCCGAGCAGCTTGGCAAAGGCGGCGTAGTTTTCGAGTTCTGGGTCGCCAAAGTCGATGAGTTGAGCCACATAGGCGTAGGTGCGGCAGAAGCGCCCAAGGGCACCCTTGAACGCCACCAGAGCGCCCACCTGCTGAGCGACATCGTGCCGCTGGTAGTCCGCCTCCTTCTCGCCGTTTTTGTCTCCGCTGGCGCGAGCTTTCTCGAATGCCGCTTCCCACATCTCGACCGCATCGCGCAGCATCGTCAATCGCTCGTTGTAGATGCGCGTAGGCTTCTCGGTCGCAGCGTACAGGGCCTTGTGCTGCGGGTCGTGTGCCTGGGTGATGTCGCGGATCGACTTGAAGCGCGCCTCCTTGAAAGCGGCGAGGTCATCGGCATCGAAGATGTCCTGAGCATCGAGCGCATCGCGGATCTGGTAGACGATGTTGGGGTCCTGCACATCCTCCATCTCCGCGCCCGCATCAAAGAGCGCAAAAGCATCGAGCACGCTTTGCGGGTCGTTCACGAAATCGATGATGAAGGTCTCGTCCTTGCCCGGCGCCACACGGTTCAGGCGTGAGAAAGTCTGGACGATCTCAACACCGTTGGCGATCTTTTTGTCCACGTACATCGCCACCAGCTTGGGTTGGTCGAACCCCGTCTGGAACTTGTCGGCTACCAGCATGATCCGGTACTCGGGCCTGTCAAACGAGGCGCGAAGGTCAACGCTTGCCAGGTGCGGCGCGTTCATGCTCGTTTCCGTGAACTCGTCCTTCTCATCGACCATGAACGCCTCGGCGGCCAATGGGTCGTCCTGGAAGTGCATCACCTGCTTACCAGTGACCTTGCCCGAGAAGGCCACAAGGCAGCGAATGCCGGCATGCTCGGCGTGCTTCTCGATGTAGGCGTCGAACGCCTTCTTGTAGCGCACGACGGCAGGCCGGGAGCTTGTCACGACCATCGCTTTGGCCTTGCCGTCGAGCAGGTGCATGACGTTCTTGCTGAAGTGCTCGACGATGAACTGCACCTTCTGGGTGACGTTGGTCGGGTGCAGAGACATCCATTGCGCGAGCGTCCTCTTCGCGCGCTTGGTGCTGACCCGCTTGGAGTCCTCAATCTCCTTGGACAGGTTGAACGCCGTCTTGTAGGGCATGTAGCCCTTGAGCACGTCCAGGATGAAGCGTTCCTCGATAGCCTGCCGCATCGGGTAGCGGTGGAAGGGGCGCGGCGGGTTGTCCTTCGACACAGGCTTGGCCGGATCGGCGGGCCTGCCGAACAGCATGAGGGTCGAGTGCTTGGGCGTTCCCGTGAAGGCAAAGTTGCTGATGTTCGTCGGACGCACCCGCGACTTCTGCAACTGCTCCAGCAGTTCCTCAACCGTGAGCTTGTCCATGCCGCCCTTGGCGCCCATGCCGAGCGCCGCCTGGAGCTTGGTCGCCGTGGTGCCCGTCTGCGAGGTGTGCGCCTCGTCGATGATGACGGCGAAGTTGCTCCCTTTCAGCGCATCCTCTGTCACGATGGCTTCCATCGCGTAGGGGAAGGTCTGGATCGTCACGACGATGATGGGCGTGCCCGAGAGCAGCGCCTCGGCGAGTTGCTTGCTCTTCGATGTCGACGATTTGATGCGGTCGATGGCCGCAATCACCCCGAACTGGTGATCGATCTGCTTGATCGCGTCCTGCAACTGGCTGTCGAGCACGTTGCGGTCTGTGACGATGATCACGCTCTTGAAGATCGCATCCCCGTTGTCCCGTCGTAGCTTGATCAGGTCGTGCGCCGTCCAGGCGATGGTGTTCGTCTTGCCCGAGCCCGCGCTGTGATCGCACAGGTACTGCATGCCAGGGCCGTTGGCCTTGGCGTCGGCGATCATCGTGCCCACCGCCTCCCACTGGTGAAAGCGCGGGAAGATCAGCGTTTCCTTCTTGGTGTAGTTGCCCTTGAGATCCACCACGTCCTTCTTCTCAACGAAGACGAAGCTGTGGAAGATGCGCAGCCAGGCATCGCGCTGGCAGATGCGCTCCCAAAAGTAGGCCACGGGGTACTCGCCATCGAGCCTGGCAGGGTTGCCTGCATGCCCCTCATTGCCCTCGTTGAACGGCAGGAAGAATGTGTTGGCCCCATCGAGCTTGGTGGTCATCTGGATGTCGGAATCGGACATCGCAAAATGCACCACGGCCCCGCGTCGGAAGGTCAGCAGCAGCTCGCGTCGCTTGGTCTTGGAGTCGAACGGCAGCCGGTCATTGCGGTACTGATCCATCGCGGCCTCAGCCGACTGGGTGAAGTCGGTCTTGACCTCAATGGTCGCAACCGGGATGCCGTTGATGAACAGCACGAGATCGATGGCCAGTTTGCGCGTCGGGTGGTACTGCAACTGCGGCACGACGCGCAGGATGTTGGCGCCATAGCGCTGGAGCACGTCGGCGTTGCGCTTGTCCTCAGGTGCGGCCTCGGAGAGGTCGATCTGGCCGCAGCCCGCGACCGAGATCCCGCGCCGCAGGACGTGCATCGTGCCCTTCTTGGGTTCTTCCAGCGCGCGGACGATCTGGTTCATCAGGTGCTCCAGGGCGCGGTCGCCGTGGTCCTTGACCAGTTTCTCCCAGACCTTCGGCTGGGAGGCTTGCAACCAGGCCACCATATCGTCTGGGTACAGCGCGCGCTCGGTGTCGTAATGGTCGGTGTGGCCGACGACCCAACCCTGGGCCTGGAGCTTGCCGACGATGTAGCCCTCGAAGTGCTTTTCCTGGTGTGCGGTGTCGACTTTCATCACGCCTTCTCTTCCTAGTGCAAGGTCGGTGCATGGCCGCAGCATTTCTTGTATTTCTGGCCCGAACCGCAGGGACAGGAATCGTTGCGCCCCACCTTGGTCGCTTCGCGTCGCAGCGGAGTGCGCGAGGCGACCGCCGGCGCTGCGGATCGCCGCTCCAGCCAGTGCGCGTGGACCGCCGCGAGCGAGGGCACCACGGCATCTACCCAGCGTTGCACGCCGCCCTCTTTGCGGGTGATCTCCAGTCCGGTGCCATCGCCCAGACGCAGAAAGGGCGTGATCAGACAGCCTCCGTCCATCTTGCCGCCCGGCTTGAACGCATCCAGCGCCCACAGCGCAGCCCAGTCATCGGCATTGAAGTGCTGAGTTGCGGTCAGAAAGCCCTCGCACCATTCCGCCGCACCCCATGCTGCATCGCGGAAAAACACCGGCTCGAAGGACGCGGGGTTGCGCGCAAACGCATCGGCGATGCGATTCATCAGGCCCATGATCAGGCCCATAATTTCCTGGGCTTGCGCCATGTTCGCAAACTCAGCTTCTTGCCGCCCTTGCTCGAAATCCCACACCCACGGCATCCAGGCCGAGGGCATCACCACGCGCGGACCGATTACCAGCGCGGTGAAAAAGCCTTCCAACGTGGACACATCCATAGCCGATTCGGGCACAGCGTCCGAACTCAGGAAATCGTCGAGACGTTGCAGATCGGCGTCGCTGAGGGTAGATGGCGCGGTCATGAGAAGGACTCCGGGGTAGGCGAGGCCGCGTTTCGCTCGTTGGCGACACCTGCAGCGCGACGGAGCACCGCGTAGAGGGAGTTCATGACATCGTGCAATTCAGACAGTCGGACATAGGTCTCATACGGCACAGGCCGTCTCTGCTGTGGCTCGTAGCTGTCTTCGCCGTATCGAAATGCCTGTGATGTCGGATCGATCTGCGCAATTTCGCGCAGCCGGCTGACGATCCATGAAGGGACCTGCTCGCCGTGTTGATCGCGAGCGAACTGCACCAGTTCATCGGCAAGCGCATCCAACCGATGGTGATTCACGTCCCTGCCGAGAAGGTGCTTGACTAGGATTTCGAGCGCATGCCGGTAGAGAAACAGAACGGGATACGCGATCTCGAAGTCCGCGACCCGCTGCTTCTGGATCGACTCGACAAGCAGGTTGGCAGCCATCAAGTATTGCTCGGCCAGTTCGATACGCTCGGACGCGGTCAGTCCTCCGATCAGAAAGCCGAATGGGCCAGAATAGGCATCTTCGCGCTGATCGTCCTCGCCGGGATCTCTGAAGAGCGGTTGTTTCTTCATGGCTAATTCTCAGCGGAAGATCGGAAGTCGATTTGGCCAGTCACGGCGGCGGTGATGAAGGCTGCACGGCGTTCTTTGAGGAGATCGATGCTTCTTCTCGTTCGTTCTGCGAGCGCGTCCATGCTTTTGGTCTCGCGGTCAATATGCTCAATGATCGCAAGTTGTTCGGCCCTTGATGGAAGCGGCATCCTGAACGCCTCTATGTCAGGCATGTAAATAGTCTTATGCGTTGAACCAATCATGAGACGGGACAATTCTTGCCTCATACCTAGAAGAACTAGGTACAGGAATTCATTGTTCAGGCGTGCTCCGCAACGCCAGACAGCAAAGTCCTGTGACGTTGCCATATCACACCCCATGATTGCCGGGAAGCCAACCGAAGCAGTCCTAGAAAGCATTACAGACCCGGCTGGGTGAAGTGTCGCCGATGAGTTTGCGATTCCTAGGTCGCTGATGTTCTCTTCCGTCTCAAAGATGTAACGGCGCCCCTCGCGTCGGACTTGCCAAATATCGGCGAGCGTGAACCAAGGGATGTAGCAGTCTTCCCACCACTCTGGATGCGATCTGCTTGGGGTGTGGCCAGAGCCAAGCGCTGCAACGTGCCGCACCTGCACAACACCCCAATGCTCCGGCACCCCTCCGATCCACTCCACGCCGGAATCCTTCATCTTCACGTTCGGGTCAAGCCCCTTCGTGACGGCGTGCGTGATCAGCGCCTGGCGCTTCTCCTGGAGTAGTTCGATGAAGCGGGACTTCTTGGCAATCAGGGCGTCGATGCGGGAGGTTTCGCGGTCGATATGATCGGCAAGATTTTTGCGCTCCTGCGGCGGAGGAAGACAGATCGGCGTGTCGCCAATTGCGTCCTGGTTGAGCCCGTATCGCGTGATTCCGGGTGCTTCCACGAAGAAGTGCGCTTGTGTGGGCTTAGCCTGAAGTGCCCGATGGATGACCCGTGAGGTTTCAAAATCATCGTCACGAATCACGGTCAGGTGATACCCGCAAACAACTCCATCCAGATCGTCTGAGACAATCGCAGGGATGCCAATATCCGATGGATCTTCCGAGTCCTTGGTAATGATCACATCACCCTTCTTGAGCGAAAATTGCTCGATCTCGTCAGCGGACGCCGTAGCCTGCATGAAGTCCAAACGTTGAGTTATGAACTCGTTGTAATAGACATCCGTGTAATTGCAGAGGCGGACATGCTGCTGACCGTCATACGATTTCTTGTCCACGTTGCTGTTCTTAAAGCTCGCAACGTGCCGCAGCCTTTTTACATCCCAATGCTCCGGCACGTTCCCGACCCACTCCACGCCGGAATCCTTGTAAGCCGGATAAGACTTGTAGTGGCTCATGGTTTGGCTCCTTCCGGCGCGGCGAGCATGTTCATAATGAGCCGGATCATGGTTTCTTTTTGATCGGGTGCGGATTCCGCGACTAGCAGGGCCAAAGCCGCGAGCCCCGTATCGTTGATGACCGGCTGACCGTTGGCGTCGAGCAGGCGGTGATTGCGATACAGGAAATCCACGAACAGGAACGCCCCGCTGCGCTTGTTGCCATCGGCGAACGGATGGTCCTTGATGACGAAGTACAGGAGATGCGCGGCCTTGCTCTCGACGCTGGGATACGCAGGCTCACCAAAGACGCTTTGATCGAGGTTTCCCAACAGGGATTCCAGTCCGCCATTGCGCTCCTGCGCGAAAAGTTCGGTAGCCTCTGCGCGCTCGATCAACTTGGCCTTCAGCAGCGCCAAGGCAGCGCGTGCTTGCGCCGTGGATGGCAAAAGGCCGCCTGCTTGTACGGATGGCTCGGCCAGCAGCCCTTCGTCGTATCGCTGAAGCAGCAAGAACGTCTGCGCGTAGCGACTGACGATCTCCGCCAGGCCGCGCCCAGCATCCGCGCTGATGTCAGGCTGCGCCGCAAGGCGCCGAACGAGGATCAGGGCGGACTCCAATTCGCGAGCGTTGGCTTCCAGGCGTTGCCGGTTGACGGTATAGCCTTGCGTCAGGTGCTCGCGCAGGACACGGGTGGCCCACTGGCGAAACCGCGTGCCTTCGACCGACTTGACCCGGTAGCCGACCGAGATGATCACGTCCAGGCTGAAGTGCTCGACCTGGTAGGTTTTCCCGTCGCGCGCAGTATGTGCAAATTTTGCACAGACTGAATCGCGCTCCAATTCTCCCTCTTCAAACACGTTGCGGATGTGGCGCCCGATGACCGTGCGGTCTCGCCCGAACAGCGTGGTGATCTGCTCCTGGCTCAACCAGACAGTCTCGCCCTCCAGGCGCACATCGATGGAGCCGCCATCCGCCTGATAGATGACCAGTTCGCTCACTGCGTCACCTGGCCCAGCAGTTCCGCAATGTCGGCTTCCACCTGTTTCAACTCCGCGTCGATCTCTTCGAGCTTGCGCGGCGGCCTGTACTCGTAGAAGAGGCGATTGAAGTTGATTTCAAACCCGACCCGCCCGATCTGGAAGTCTTTCTCGTCGCGGTAGTCCGGGTCGATGTAGGCGTCCAGGACGTGAGGCTTGACTTCCAGGGCGAGGTAGTCGTTCACGTCCTGCGTGAGCGGCACGTTCTCGTAGTCCGTTGCGTCGGAGTCCGGCACGACATCGCCCTGCGCGTTGCGCACAGGTTCGCCTTCCGGGTCGCGCACACCGAAGGCTTCGAGCAGTGCCTTGACGAACATCTTGCCCACGCGCCCGATACGCGGGTCGGCACGCCCAATCTCGTCGGCGAAGAGTTCGGCCCAGGCATAGGGCTTCACTTCGCCCATTACACCCGCGAGCGCGGTCTCCCAAGCGGCTTGTTGGTCCGGGGAGAGCTTGGCCCACTGCTTGTCCGCGCGAAGCCGATTCAGGCCGCTCTCGTCGAAACGCAGGCGCATGCGCAGCGGGCGCAGAACACGGATGCGCCGGTAGCCGAAGGTGCGGTAGTCCACCATGCGGCTGTGCTCGGCATCCTGTCCATCGGCATAGAGACAGACGATCTGGTCGCGCTGCGCGTCGCTGATGATGCGGCGCTTGTTGCCCTCATTCTTGATCGAGTTCCAAAAGGACGAGGCATCGATCAACTGGACTTTGCCTTGCCGGTGCTCTGGCTTCTTGTTCGACAAGATCCAGAGATACGTTCCGATGCCGGTGCGAAAGAAGATTTCGGTCGGCAGCGCCACGATGGCGTCCACGAGATCGTGTTCCAGTAGCCAGCGGCGGATCTCCGACTCCCCCGACCCGGCGCCGCCGTTGAACAGCGGCGAGCCCGACAGGACGATGGCAGCGCGCCCACCCCCCTTCTCGGGACGCTCCAGCTTGCTCGCCAAGTGCATCAGGAACAGCATGGAGCCGTCGTTGATGCGCGGCAGGCCAGGCCCGAAGCGGCCCGCATCGCCGCGTTTGTGCTCGGCCTCGACCTCGGCTTGGTCCTTCTCCCACTTCTTGCCAAAAGGGGGATTGGAGAGGCAGTAGTGGAAACGCTGCCCGGCGAACGCATCGCGTGAGAGCGTACTGAAGGGGCCTGCGATGTTCTTGGACAGGTCGCGCCCCGGATCGCTCTCCAGGGTGCGCAGGAGCATGCCGGTCACCGCCACCGCATGCGTCTCCGGCTCCAGTTCCTGGCCGTAGGGAACCAGGATCGGCGGAGCCTTGGACCGGTTGCTGTACGCAGCAACATGGTTCATGGCGTCCGAAAGGAAGCCACCCGTGCCGCAGGTCGGGTCGTACAGGGTGCGGATCAGGCCGGGGTTGGCCTCGAACAACTGGTCGTCCGGGTCCAGAACCAATGCGGTGGCCAGATGCACCACGTCGCGCGGCGTCATGAAATCCTCGGCGCCCTCATTCACCTCTGCGCCAAAGCGGCGGATCAGGTGCTCGTAGACGTTGCTCATCGCACGGTCAGGGACCTCTGAGGGGTGCAGGTCGATCTCGGCGAAGTTCTTGCAAATCTTGAATAGCAGCCCGGCCTTGTCCAGCCGGTTCACGGTGTTGCTGAAGTCGAACTGCTCGAAGATGACTCGGGCGTTGTCCGAAAAGTGCGCGATGTAGTCCTGGTGGTTCTGGCGCGTCTTCGTGCCGCCAAGCGACGCCAGCGAATACTCGGACGTGTTGTAGAAGGGAAAACCTGCGATCTGCCGCAGGATCAGGTCAACGTCGAGTTCGCTTGTCCGGTGCGCCAGGTAGGTCTGACGCACCGACTCTCGCGTTGGCTCCAGCACGCACTCAAGCCGCCGCAGCAGCGTGAAGGGCAGGATGACCTTGCCGAAGTCCGTGTGCTTGAAATCACCCCAGAGGTCTTCGGCGTTCTTCCAGATGAAGTCTGCGAGGGTCGAGGTGGTTCCGTTTCCTGCCATGTCGTGCTCCAACCATGTATTGCACGAAACAGCCTATCAGAACGATTACTCATGTCAACCAGAAATTGCACGCGACGGATCTTCCGCCATGCTGCGGCCTACACTGGTCATCCAACCGCGTTTTGCACAAATCCCCCTAATGACTGAATCACACCGTGTCAGGGCGGTTCAGACGGTGTCCGCGGCAAGGTGGCCAATTATGTAACGCCCCATTCATCCCGTAAGGAAGGATGACTTCTGCCGCCCTTCCCAACGATGCACTGCTGCGTATTTCAGCCCATCGTGGACGGCGTTTCAGTCTCATCGTGGACGCTGATTCAGCTTGATCGTGGACGGGGGGGGGGGCGTGCAAGTGATTCCTTGACCGGGCCTAGGCTGGTCGCTTTTTCCGAGCGACGCCGATGCCCACAACAAGAATCACGATGCGCCAGATCCGAGAGACATTGCGCCTGCCTCTGCAGGCAGGATTGACCTACAGCGAGGTGGCCGGCAAGGCGCTGCCGTTTACTTTATGCGGTCCTCGGAAGCAGGCCGGTTTTGGTCCGCCGTTTGCGGAAGTTGGATTGCCGAGGGTTGCGCCAACACATCGCGGGTGCACGGAATCCACGTGTTTTCATGATCTGGATCATCAAAACAGCATCCGCATCCTCCCGCAGGGGCCGTTCCGCCCAAAGACGCTTTAGGATGCCGCATCGGCTTCGGCGTTGGGATCGCAATCCCTTGTTGTGGCCTCCGTCGCCGGGCTTCGGGCCATCGTTGCGGCGGCCCTTCCCCCTATGCTCGCGTGTAACCATGGTCATCGACATGTCGGATCTCTGCGCCCATTGGGACGTTCACGGCAACGTCCAGGTCTGGGCAAACGATCGTGTGGTATCAACCGTGAAGGTCCTGCAACGCGGCACGCCGCAATCATTGCCCGCGGCCGCCGATCGGGTGGAACGCATGGCACGCGACCCCGCGTACCGTTTCGCCATCCTGGCCCTTGTTCACGGCCAGGTCCGACCGGTCAGGCATGCCAAGCCACCGTCCGCTTAGCGCTGCGCAAGCCAACGCTGCTTTTGTGCACGGAACTGCGCTGCCAGCGCTTGAGCCTCGCGCAAAAGGCTGCGATGGTTGCGCTGGGAGCGCCGTGTGGAGACCGGCCAGTGGTCCGATGTCTCCTTGTGGGATGGTGCATTACAAACGCGGTGAGCATGGCATCGCGCTGACCAGGCGCGCGCATTCCCCCGCATCCCGCGAGCTGCAGCTCCTTGTGTTGACCAAAGCCAACGCGCGGCAAACCTGACCATGCGCTTGCGCCTTCGGCTGCTCGCGCAGGGTCTGATCTTCATCCTGCCCGTCCTGCTGGTGACGGTGTGGGGACTGTGGGCCGAGCGCAATCAATACCACCAGGTCAAGGACCGTGTCGTCCAAGAAGCCCTGCGCGAAGCATCCACCGATGCGGACACCGTCGCCAGTCGCCTTCAGACGCGATTCACCGAGTTGCAGTTTGCCGCCGTGGCCCTTCACGGACCCGACGCCGACCCGGCGTCCCCGGACCCCCAAGCGGTGCAATCCCTGCGCCGCCTCATGGCCTGGCATCCGGGTTTTGACGCCGTCAATCTCGAGGCGCCAGACGGCGCCGTCCTGTGGTCGACCGAAGTCCGTCGCCAAGCGCCGTCCGTCGCCGCACAATTGCTGACACCGCTGGCATCCAATCCCAATTTCCTGCTTGGGGCAAGCCAATCCGTTGGCCCGGCGCGCATGCACGTCTTGGCCATGCAGTATCGGGTTCAGGATGCGCAAGGCCAGACCCGGTACGTCATCAGCGCTCCGTACCGACTGGATCGGCTGCTCGCCTTTTCCGGGCCCGGCAGCCCATGGGAGCTCACCGCCTTCGACGTGCGCAACCATCGCGCGCTGGGCGTGTGGCAGCGGGGCAGGTGGACTTCGCCCCGAAGGCGGCTGCCGCCACTGCGGTTGAAGTTGCGGTGCCAGGCTATCCGCTGATCGTGGGAGCGAGTTGGCCATCCGGGCTTGTATGGCATCGGTATTGGCGAAGCGCGCTGATGCGCTGGATCTTCGAGGCGGGGACCATCCTGCTACTCGGCCTCGCCAGCTTGAGCGTACGTCGCCAGGTTCGCCAACGCGGTCGCGATGCCAGGCGCCAACGCCAGCTGGCGGACTTCAACGCCATGCTGGCGCAAGTCAATCAGACCATTGCACGCGCCGACGACGAGTCGTCCCTTCTCACGACTCTTTGTCAGACCACCGTCGAGCAGGCCAACCTCAAACTGGCCTGGATCGGACGACCAGGAGAGACGCAAAACGTCGAAGTTCTTGCCGCAGCGAGCAAGGCCCAGGGCCGTCTGGGCGGGCTCGCAGAGGCCGGTCCGCCGGGCGTGCCGGAGGCTCGGGAGGCAATCGGGCGCGCATGGCGTGATGGGCGCAGCGTGCGTATGCCAGTCGTTGCTTCTTCGCAATCCGCGCAACCCGACGGACCTGCAAACCCCTCCAACATCCGCTCCATAGCCGTTCTACCCATCCGCCGCAGCGGCACCATGTGGGGGGTTTTTGCGATGTACAGCGCACGCGCTGGGCTCTTCGGCAGCATGGCGGAGTCCCTGCTCGACCGGCTGGCCTCCGATGTCTCCAGCGGCCTTGATCGCATCGACCTTGCGCAGCGCGCACGTCATGCTGCGTTGTTGCGTGAGGTGCTTCTGGACAACGCGGTTGCCGGCATTGCGCTGACGCGGGGGCGTCGCATTGTCGATGCCAACTCGCGATTTGCAACCCTGCTCGGGTACCCCGACAAGACGGCATTGATCGGTCAGGCCACCGGCATTCTCTACCCCGATGAAAGCGAGTTCGCGCGGATCAAGGCCCTGTACCCGGAACTGTACGCGAAAGGCTCCGTCCAGCTGACGAGCGTACGCCTGCGGCGCCTTGATGGGGGCCTCATCACGTGCGACCTGTCGGGCGGCGTCGTGCAGGACGTCAAACAGGCCCTCGCCGTGTGGACCATCGTCGACGTGACCACGCGGGATCGGCTGCAGGCGCAAATCGAGCACGAGGCTCTGCACGACCCGCTGACGGGGCTGCCCAACCGACGGGCGCTGGAAGCACATCTTCCCAAGGCGATCGCGCGTGCACAGCGCAACGGCACAGCCCTGGCTGTGGGCATGATCGATCTGGATGATTTCAAGCCGGTCAATGACACGTGGGGCCATGAGGCCGGTGATGCGCTTCTCCAGGAATTGGCCAAACGACTACGAGCCGAGTTGCGCGTGTCGGATGCGCTCGCCAGACTTGGAGGCGATGAGTTCATCGTCGTGGTCGAAGATCTGGATGCATACCAAACGACAGCCGAACTTGCCCGGATTGCCGAGCGACTGCATCACGCGGTGGAAACCTCGGTGAGCGTTGCCGCGGGACACACGGCAACGGTCGGCTTGAGCATGGGCCTGGCACTGTTCCCGGCAGACGCCATGGATGGCGATGCGCTGATGCGTCTGGCCGATGCCGCGATGTACCAGGCCAAGATGCACAAGCATGACGGCACATCCTGGTGGCGCCTGTCCAGCGTGAGTTCAACCGCCCCGGAGCGCGAAACAGGGTTCGATGCCTACGGCCGGGACGCTGCCGTCCTCCTGGACAAAGCCCATGCGCATGTCGCCCATGTTTCAGAGCATTTTATCGACGCGTTCTACGCCGACCTGGGTCAAGAGCCCCTGTCCAAGGACATTCTGGCGAACCTTGGCACCACGGACCTCGCGGCGCTCAAACAACGCCAGGCCGATCACCTCCGCCTCATGCTCGCCCCTGACACGACTCTGGCGGACGTGCAACAGGCGGCGAAGCGTCTGGGCCGCACCCACGCCCTGGTTGGCGTCAGTAGCGCGCTGCTGGTGCATTCCATGGCCTTGTACCGAAGACTGCTGACGGACCATCTGAACCAAGTCCTTTTGCCGGCGCGGGAGCGCTACCGGATTTTGCTGGTCGCCGAAAGACGCCTTCAGGACGACATGCAAACGCAATTGCATGTTGCTGATGCAACCATCGGTGCCTATCTGGACGTCCTGGCGACCCCCCTCCCGAGGTATGGACGCTTACTCGCCGATGTTCGCCCCCTGGAGCTTGCGGCCCTCGCGCAACTCCCCGGAATTCTTGGAGCACTCCTGATGCGCCCGAACACGCTCGGGGCACTCTCGGTCGAGAACTGCGCCGGCTCGCGAGGGGAGGACATCGCAGCGGTCCTTCGCGCCCCCGAGTCGCAGATTGTGATCCATGACCCGGCCGATCCGCGCAGCACCAACGTCATCGCCCAAGCCTGGCGGCGCGGTGAGATCACAGGACTGGCGTCTTTCACGCGCGATCCCAGCCATGCCTTTTGGCGCGAATCGGCGCAGGCGCTCGGCCTGCGATCCGTGCTTGCCATTCCGCTAAGCGACGCATCGGACCATATTGTCGCCGTGCTTGCACTGTACGGCGCCTATCCGGGTCAGTTCGAATCGGCGGTGATGCGGCAAATCGCTCGGGGAATCCAGCAGCGCTGGGAACAGGTGGGGTTGCGCTGCAGCGCGCCCGCGACCGTCGTGACACAGGAACGTGCGGAGATTTTGCGCCAGCAGCTTTTTTCGGGCGGCTTGCGCATGTTCATGCAACCCATCGTTGACTTGCGCAGCAGCCAGCTGATCAAGGTGGAGGCACTGGCTCGCTTGGAGCTGCCTGACGGGTCGATCATTGCGCCTGGTGTGTTCCTTCCCCTACTGGGGGAGACCGAGTTGAGCCGTCTCTTCCGCATGGGGCTGGACATGGCGCTTGCGCATCTCACTTTGTGGGATGCACAAGGTCTGCGTATCGGTGTGGCGGTCAACATGCCCCCCAGCGTGCTGCGCGACCCCGAATGTGCAGTGTGGGTCGAGGACATCCTTCGCCTGCACAAGATCGAGGCGGACCGGCTGACCCTGGAATTGCTGGAGACGCAAGCTCTGGAGAGCGGAGCGCAGGATGCAGCCCTCTCTCAGATTAAGCACCTCGGCTGCAAACTCGCCATGGATGACCTGGGCTCGGGCTACAGCAGCTTGCTGCGCCTGACGAGCGTATCGTTCGACATCATCAAGATCGATCAGGCACTGCTCACGCGCATCCGTCAAAACCCCCTTGAGACCTTGGGCCTCATGGTCACCATCATCCAGATGGGGCTCGATCTTCGCCGGGATGTGGTCGTCGAAGGCTTGGAGGATGCCGGAATGATCGAAGCGGCGTTACTCCTGGGTGCGCAATATGGGCAGGGCTTTGGCTTGGCCAGACCCATGCCGCCGGATCAAGTCGTGGCATGGCGCGCCTGCCTCCAAGCGCCAGCAAACCCGTTCAGGATTCGGACCTACCTGGGAGCCCTGGCCTATTCCTGGCTCCGCATGCGCGGCGAAGCGCAGGGACAGTCGTTGGCACCCCACCCGGTGGCGGACTTCTTACGCACGCGCGGCCTCCACACCAGCCCCGCCGCCCAGTGGTACGCCCAGGTCCATGCCAATCCCGGCGACCTCGACACGGCCCGCAAACTGCTGGACTGGTTCGTGGCACAAGTCCAGAAGGAAGGGCCGCATGGTGACGCCTGATGCCCTGGCGGGCGACTCGACGAACGATTCAATTCTGGGCTGCCTCACGTTCAGGTGCTTGGGCACCTCCACTCGGCGAGCGGGAGGCGGCGTTCGCACGCGCGACCATGCCAGGCGCCGCAGCGCTTTGCGCGTCCCGGACCTGTACCTGCCAGAGTTGCCCAAGCGCCCGGGGATCGGCCAGGTGCCAAACGCATGATGCCCATGATCTATCTTGACCACAACGCAACCACCCCCGTGGCAGCCGAAGCTCTCCAGGAGATGCGTGACGTGCTCGAACGCGTCTGGGCCAATCCCTCGTCTGCTCACGGCCCAGGCCAGGCGGCACGGCGCGTGCTGGCGGACGCGCGGACTCGGATTGCACGTTTTCTGGGTTGCGGCCCCACTGAACTGGTGTTCACCAGCGGCGCCACGGAGGCCAATCACATGGCCGTGCTCGGTGCCTGCAATGCGCGCCGCCGCGGGGCCCATTGCGGGCGCCGCAGGCTGGTGCTGTCCGCCGTTGAACATCCATCCATGATGGCGTTGGCCGCACGTGTGCGCGACAGCGGATGTCCGGTCGACGTGATCCCGGTGGACGGTGAAGGCCGCCTCGATCTGCAGGCCGCGCATGCGTTGATCGACACGGACGTAGTGCTGGTCAGTGTGATGGGCGCCAACAATGAAACGGGGGTGCTCATGCCTGTGGCGGAGTTGGCCGAGATCGCCCACACGCAAGGTGCGCTGCTGCACGTCGACGCCACGCAAGTCGTGGGCAAGAGCGTGCAGCGCTTTGCCGATAGCGCAGCGGATCTGTGGTCGGTGTCGGCGCACAAGTTCAACGGTCCGAAGGGGGTGGGAGCGCTCGTGGTGCGCAAGGGGCTGGACTGGCCGGGGCTGCTGGCAGGAAACCAGGAGCGCGGGCGCCGAGGCGGCACCGAAAACCTGCCGGGAATCGCGGGATTCGCCGCTGCTGCCGAGGGTGCGGCGCTCGACTTGGCCGCCGACGTCGATCGCATGACCGCACTGCGCGAGCGTTTCGAATCGGGGCTGAAACGGTGCTCGGCGCAACTGAATGCACCACTGACGATCTATGGCTGCGCCGCACAGCGCCTGCCCAATACGAGCTTGGTGCGTTTTGGAGAACTCAAGGCCGAGCACGTGCTGCGCGCGTTGGAGCGCACAGGGGTGATCGCCGCATCGGGCTCGGCTTGCTGCAGTGGCAGGGACTTGCCATCCCATGTGCTGCTGGCTCAAGGCGAGAGCCCCCAGCACGCACGTTGTGCGGTGCGGTTTTCGCTCGGACGCCACACCACGTCCGAAGAGATTGACGCGGCACTGCTCGCGGTGCAGCGGGTCCTCGGATCATTGCTGAACACGCGTCACTGACGGCAATCTCCAGAGCAGAAGCGCGTCGCGGAAATCCTAGCGTTTAAACCTTCACGACACGACCGATAGTCAATGCCGAGGCACATCGGACGAGGCCGGTGCCAACAACACCATAGGCGCCGACCTGCGAACCGCCTTGGAAATGGCAAGGGCAGATCGAGCCATGGCAGATTGTCAGGTTCATCGCATGACCGCCTGGGCCGATGCCCGAGGTCACGCACGCCATCACCAAGGGTGCGTCGCGGCCTTCTCGACGGACGTACCCGCCGCCGGCCCCGGATTGGAAACCCAGGGATGCGGCTCGGTGGTCATCGAAGACCGCAGGATTCGGGCTGTGCAGGTGGAGACGAGGCCAGTGTCGTTGGACTGACCGCGCGCAAGAACGGGGGTGGAGCCCAGCCCGTGAGGTTGACGTCGTTGCCGATGCGGCCCCCTCGTGCCGATCGTTGGCAACAGGCCGATCAATTTTTCGTTGGCGCCAAAGGTCGACACGACTGACCTGCTGACATCCGAGTCAATGGGCTGGCCGGACGGCGCCTCCGCGCGTGAACAATTTCACACTTTGCCCAATTTTCGTCTGCCGCACCTGGCTTGTTTGCGCGAGATCATGGATTTCGCGCAGCCCACGGGCCTAGGCTTCGTGTCACACATGAAGATCACTCCCCTGATGAACCCGATCAAACCAAGGATTGACGCCAAGAATCGCTCCCCGTCACTCTCGCCAAGTCCGCCAACCAACGGCTGGCTTGGCGAGGTTGATGCAATGATGCAGGATCCTCGCGGTTGGTTTCGACCCCGGACCCTGGTGCTCATTGATGCCAAGCGCCCTGAGCAGGATCGCGTGGTCATGCAAGTTGGCCAAGACGAGCAAAGCCGCATCAGGGTGGCCACAGCCGAGGCACTGTGCACCGGGACGTCCTACTGGATCGAATCGATCCCCGGAGTATCCGACATGCCCGACGGGCTGTATGTCCTGGAGTGCGCGCACCCGGGGCGCCGTCCCGATGACGTCGCAACGGCGTGCTGGATCAGCACGCTCGCACCCTCCGATCTGACTTCCAGTTTCCTTGCCGCGACGTCACGGTAGGAGCTGACCCATGTTCGAAAAATGGCGCGGCCTGCGCCCGGCACCTGAGCTGGTGGCGCTGAGTGCGCAGATCCCGGCCACGCATGCGCTGTTCGTGCTCATGGGGGAGACAAAGGCGATCGCCTTCATGGATCGCACCGTCAACCGCCTTGCGCACAGCGCGGCCTCGGCATCGGGGTTGGTCGTCCACCTTGATTCCACATCCCTGCTCGTCTTATTCGAGCAAGCCGAGCAGGCCATGCGCGCCGCAAAGGCCATGCGCGCACACCTGGATCAATGGTGTCAAAATCTCAATGAGCATTTGCGGCTCGATCTGGATATCGGGCTGAGTTGTGGGGCGGTTCTTTGTCGCCCTCCGTCCTATGAGGGGCAAGCCCTGCTTCGGGCGGTCTCTTTGGCGACCGGTGCCAACGATGGACAGACTCTGCTCGACGAGGCTGTCGTTGCCCGACTGCCCGAGACGTTCGTCAGCCAACTGCAACCTGCCACCGCGTCTGAACCGGAAGGCGTGCGTCGGGCGTGGATGGTCGCGAACGCCCAGGCACCAGGAACACCGCGCGTTGCCGCCCCCCTGTGGCTCAAGCTGCGCAGTCCTGATGGGCGAGTGAACTTGACACTCGCACCGGGGCGCCCCATCCGCATCGGCAGGGACCGGCGCGCCGACGTGGTTCTCCAATCCGCTGTCATCTCTCATCAACACGTGGTCATTGCCTGGCGTCATGGGTATTACACGATCTTCGACACCAGCCGCAACGGAACCTGGTTGCAAACCGATCGGACGGGTTCGATAACGCGCATCGTCCACAGCGTGGGGTTGCTCGACGGGTGTGGATCGTTGCATCTGGGAGAAGGACCGCAAGGCTCTCGATCACCCGACCTTCTGTTCAGTGTCACGCCGCCACCGGCGGGGCACGAGCTGACGATCGTCCAACGTGGGTCCAGCGAGTCTTTCGCGCTGACCCGTCCGGTCGCATGACCATCCATTCCCCCTGTCGCCATGACCCACCCTTTCAAGGACCCGACGAGCAGCTTGGTGGACGTCGATTGGGACGACCCTCGCTTGCAGGATTTGTTGCAGAAGATTGAAGGCCTGCGTCTGGACAGCCGTGGCACCTTCAAGGCCGGGCCTGCGCGGCTGCACTTGGGCTTGCACGTCAAGTCGGGGGCTGATTCTTCGGGAATTCCCGTCACTGTGGTGGGAGACTGCGGCCCTGGCTGTCTCGTGATCAAGACTGACTTTGCACTGCAACCGGGTGAGCCGGTGACCCTGGACCGAAGACTCGCCACGGGTGTCGGCCGCCTGCTGCAGTGTGATGTCGAGCGGTGCCAATCCGGCTCACGCGCCGAGGATCAGGGGCAACGCGTGTTTATCAGTTGGTTGCGCGTGCACCGGACACGATGAATAACGCCCCGTCATGGTGAAATCAAGGATCGGCAAACTGGGTGGCAAGCGCCGACCAGACTGGCACGTTGTACTTCTCTTTCTGCCGCTCATGCTCGTGGCCGCCTGGGGCGCCTGGGCTGAAGTCGAGCATGTTCGTGAAGCCCAGACCCAAACGGCGCAGGATGCCCAGAGGGCAGCGTCCAGCTATGCCCAGGGCATTGCCACGCGACTCGATACCCAATTCGTGGTCTTGCAATTCGCGGCGGCGTCCTTGCGTGAGTCTTCCCCCGATTTAAGCAGACCGAATCCTGCTGCGGTGTTGCCACTGCGCCGATTTTTGGCACAGCACAAGGCTTCTTTTGCTTTCGACATCCTCTCATCCAATGGCGACCGGATTCTCTGGTCAACCCGCGCGCAAAGCAACAGGCCCATTGCATCGGGCAACGCGTTCACTCCATTTGCGCCCAACCCTGACTTGTTGCTGGGGCCCGGGCGCGCATCGTCGCGTGTGGGCGCGCACGTCCTTCTCATGCGATTTCACGTGCCCGGCAACGCCGCCAGGCCGGGGTACCTTGTCGGGTCTCCCTACAGGCTGGACGGCTTGCTTGCACAAGCGCAGGCAAGCCGTCCGTGGACGTTTGCCGTGCGTGATCTTCGCAATGCTGGTTTGCTTGGTATATGGCAGCAAGGGCGTGTGAGATTTGCCGACGCTCCGAGCACAGGAGATGGTGTTCGGGCCGATATTCCAGGCTATCCCTTCGCGGTGATCGCAAGCTGGCCCACTGCCCTGCCACTAAAGGTGTATTGGCAGAAGGCCCAAGGGCGCCTGGCCTTTGAACTGGGCACAATGCTACTGTTGGCCCTTGCGGCAGGGAAAATCGCGCAAATGATGCGTGAGCAACGCCACCAGTCCGCCCTGCGAGACACGTTGCTGGACAACGCCATGGTCGGGATTGTCCTGGCCACCGACCGCCACTTCGTGCAGACCAATCGCTGCTTTGCAACGATGCTGGGCTATGCCGATCCGATGGGATTGCAAGGGCGGCCGGTCGCGATGGTCTATGCCTCGTTGGAGGATGACGATCGGGTCCGTTCAGCGTATCCGGCGCTGCTTTCGCAAGGCAGTGTGTTTATCCCGGGCGTGCAGATTCGCCGCCTCGACGGCGGCACCATCGTCTGCGACCTTGCTGGAAAAATCGTTGAAGACGGCCATACCCCCGATCTGCCGACAACGGTCTGGGCGTTTTTGGACGTCACGGACCGGCACGTCTTACAAGATCGTCTGGAGCGGCTGGCCACGCATGACGCGCTCACGGGCTTGCCCAACCGCTTCGCCCTGGAACAGCGCCTACCCCTGGCGCTGGCGCGAGCAAGGCGACACGGCACCCTGGTGGCGGTCGGCCTGATCGATCTGGACGACTTCAAACCGGTCAACGACATCTGGGGCCATGAATCCGGCGACGCACTGTTGAAGGAACTGGCGCGCCGATTGCAGGTCCGTCTGCGCCAGACCGACCTGTTAGCGCGTCTTGGCGGGGACGAATTCATCGTGATCATCGAGGATCTGGATGAGCCGCAGGTGACCCAGCAACTCACCCAGGCCCTGATGCGCTTGCATCAGGCCGTCGAAGATCCGTTCGACATCGCGCCAGGACAAAGCGCCACCATCGGCATGACCATGGGCGTCGCGCTCTTCCCGCGTGATGCGCAGGATGCCGACAGCCTGATCCGTCAAGCCGACATGGCGATGTACCAGAGCAAGGCCCACAAGCGCGACCGCACGCATTGGTGGCAGCTGAGTAGCGATGGGGACGAACGGTCCGTGCGGGAGCGGCCGTTCGAGCCCTATGGAGACGACGCCACGGCTTTGTTGGACAGGATGCAGAGCGTTCTTCAAACGATTTCGACCCGGTTCGCCGAGGAGTTTTATGGGCGCTTGGCACGCGCTCCGGCGCCGGCCGCCGTTCTGGCCAACCTGAGCCCGCAGGAAATGCAGGCCCTGAAGGCGAGCCAGGCTGAACATCTGCAATTCCTGCTCGCCCCTCGCACGACCCACGAGGCCATTATTGCCCGTGCACGACGCGCGGGGCAGGTGCATGCGCTGGTGGGCGTCGATAGTGCAACATTGGTGCAGTCGCTGTCGCTGCATCGTGAACTGCTGCAGGCAAAGCTGAGCGCAACGACCATCACGGCACGCACGCGTTATCAACTCCTGCAGGCTGCAGAACAACGCGTGCACGATGACATGCAAACGCAGTTGCAGAGCCTGGATAAAACTGTCGAGCAGTACCACTCGGCGCTTGCGGCCGATTTGCCGCGAAGAGGAGCGCTGTGGGCAGAGGTCATACGGGTGGAGCTCGATGCGCTCGCCGCGTTGCCGGGCATCCTGAACGCCGCGATCGAAATTCCGGACGGGCAGGGCATCTTTCAGCTCACGGGTACGGCGGGCCTGCATTCCGACGCGATTCAAGCCATCGTCCGACAATCGCACGATCGACCCTGTCTGGATCCGAGTGCCCCATCAGGGCAAGCACTGGTCAGCAGCGCCTGGAGAAGCCGGTCCGTCTTGAGCTCCGCTGCCTATGGACAGGATTCCCGGTTTGCCGTCTGGCACGCTCCGATGCAGCCTTTGGGCGTTCGCAGCGCCGTCGCCCTCTCGATCCTGGGCGAGGGCGGGCATCCGATCGCCGCACTTCGAATGTTCGGCGCTTACCCAAATCAGTTTGAATCCTTCTGGATGCGGCAATTTGTGCGCGCTCTACGGCGCCGCTGGGAGGAGATCTGGCGCCGATGCCATGGCCCTGCGGATTCCCAGGCGCTGCCCCTCGTCGAGGCGCAAATTTATCGGCAGCGGCTCTTTGCAGGGGGCCTGGCAATGTTCATGCAACCCGTGGTGGACTTGGCCACAGGCAGCGTGCAAAAGGTTGAGTCCCTGGCGCGGCTCAAACTGGACGATGGACCCATGGTGCCGCCCCGTGTATTTCTGCCTCTGTTGTCGCACGCGGGGCTCGACCGGCTGTTTAATCTCGCGCTGAAGCAGTCCCTGGAAACACTCAATCGCTGGGATACCCAGGGACTGCACATCGACGTCGCGATCAATCTTCCGCCGTCGAGCCTGCTGGACGTTCATTGCCCGCAATGGATTGAAGACGCCTTGCGCCAACACGACATCGCCCCCGACCGGCTCACGCTGGAGTTATTGGAGACCCAGTCGATCGATCAGCAGACCCAGGTCGATGCCATCAGCCGACTCGTGCGTCTCGGTGTCAAACTGGCGATGGACGATCTCGGCTCCGGTTACTCCAGCCTCAAGCGTCTGTCGGCCCTGCCTTTCGATGTGATCAAGATCGACAAGGATCTGCTCGGCGAGTGGCGCCTCGCGCCCCTGGAGACCGTTGGTCTGATCTCCACACTCATCGAGATGGGCCGGGATCTGAATCGAACGGTGGTGGTCGAAGGGTTGGAAGACGTTGGCATGGTCGAAGCGGCCATGGTTCTGGGCGCGACCACGGGCCAAGGTTATGCGCTGGCGCGCCCCATGCCCGCGGACGCCATTCCGGATTGGATCGGCCAGTTCCGGATGCCGGCGGTGCCAGGCACGATTCACACGCTTCTTGGGGCGTTGGCGCACCACTGGGCGGTCATGCACTCCCGCCGCTTGGCGCAGACCCTGCCGCTTGATCACGCACAGGCCACACTTCTATTCAAGGAACAGGGATGGCAAGACACCGAAGCTGCAGCCTGGAATGCCCAAATTCACGCCGGTACGGACGTTGCCAATGCCTCGCACAAGCTTTTGCAATGGCTTGTGGCACGCGTGAAGGAGAATCGAACGCCGTGAAGCGAACGTTTTCGAGAAGGAATGAGCTTGCCACCCAAGCGACCCACTGTCGCGGAGCGCGATGTCCGCACAAGCGCGTTCAGAGCGCAAGGCGCTTGACGTGGCGCGCAGGTTCACAAGCCGAACGCTCGAATCGCGCCAGATTCACCGGGTGTGGCCGAATTCGCACATTTGCTTTTTTCATGGATGGCATGGATGACGGCGACCTCGCATTTCGGCCAGAATGAGTCGAGTCATTCTGAGTCGAGTCATTCGATTGATGTCTTGCAGCGCCAGCGCCCGACGTTTCCGGCAGAATTCCGGACCCTCGGCAGCATGCCCACCACTCAGCGAAACTCTCACTGTCGAGGTAAGCGATGCAAATTCTGATGGAGTTCCTGCAACTCACTGCAGATGAAGGGCAGGCCTTGGCGGCGTGCGCGCCGCAGCTGCTCAGCCGGCTGGAAGCATTTGCGAAGACAATTGCCGAGCAAATCCAAGCGCAGGCCGACGACGAGGGTGCAGTGGCTGGGCTCAGCAAGGATCAGCGCCTCGAGCTGGCGACCATGCAGGCCGATCATTACCGCGAACTGCTGGCCTCGGAGTACACGCCGCAACTGCAGCACCGCATGGTCGAGATCGGGGCGTTGTACTACCGCTGGGGTCTGCCGCCCATGTGGATCATGACCACGTCGTCGCTGTTTGCCGCGGAGTTCGAGACGTTTGCCGCCGATCTTTCGCTGGCTCAACGCCGCCCGCTCATGGGCGCCTTGTACAAGCGCTTGCGCCGGGACGAGGCTTGGCAGATGGAAGGCTATCGACAGGCGGCCGAACGCGTGCGACGCCAGCTTGAACGCAGCCCCTTGCGCGACGCCCTGACCGGCTCGCTCAACGGCGATGCACTCCGGGAAATGCTGCCCAGCGCCTTGGCTCGCGCGCGTCGGCATGGCAGCAAGGTCTTGGTGGGATTGCTGGAATTCGATGACTTCAGCGCCCTGACCGCGGCGCAGGGCAACGCGGTGGGCGATGCGGTGCTGCAGCAACTTGCCGACCGGCTGCGCAATGCACTGCACAAAACCGATCTTGTGGTGCGGCTCGAAGGCGACCGCTTTGCCGTGATACTCGAAGACATTTACCGCATCGAGGCCGTCGCTCCCTTGCTCGAGCGCCTGCAGATGGACTTGAACCTGCCCTACACGCTGTCGGATACGGTGTTGTGGCAATGTCCGCTGAGCATCGGCATCACGGTGTTCCCCGATGACAACGTCGACGCGCCGGAGTTGTTGCGTCATGCCCAGCAGGCCATGCACAACGCCCGCACCAGCAAGTCCCACCGCGAGTGTTTCTGGTCCTTCTATGACCGCGAAGTCGATGCGCTGATGGCTGCAGCGCAAGGGCTCGAGCATTGAGGTCCCCATTCCCGACCCCCTTCTGGGGCGCAGGCGGTTGGTACCCTGACGCCCACCCAGCCCATTTACCGGCAGGCCCCACAGTACAGCATGGCGATCGCCAAGGCATGGCTGATTCGTCTTTTGCACGATCGACGCGGGGTCTCTTGCCGTCGATGGCGCAATGTCACGTTCAGCGCATGACCGCACGGCCCGTGGCCCGATCGTTGATGTTGCTGCCCACCATAAAACCAGACTTTGTTTGATGCGAGTCAACCTTGCTCGGGGACTGGATCGGACAATATCACCAATGCCGCCAATTGAATGAAGTGGCCGCGGCGTGTCCGCGGCCAACAATGCCGCTTCCAACTATCGTTCACTTCGCCAAGCCCACCGAAGACCCACAAGCTCCCCTGAATCGGCAGGCGATCTGTCTGACCGGGTCGACATCCCTTCCTTCAAAAACCGCGTTCCCCATCGTTGTCCAGAAGATGATGATGCAACCCGTTCAAGACACCACATCTCTTCAATTTTGAGCCGCCGTCATTCACGATCAGCGCCTCCTCAAACGGACCTTCGCCAAGGCGTGAGATCTTGATGCAATTGGCAAGTGGCCTCCTGCTCCATGCATTGCACGATCAAACGCTTCTGCAGGCGCGTGCTGATGATGTGTGGCCATGGGCTAACCCGCCCCAATATCGGTGGGTCACGAACCCCGCAAACGGTGACATCATTGGTCGCGTGCCGTCTCCGGGCGCTTGCGAGGCAAGCATGGTTGTGAATAATGCAAGCACCGCCTGGCTTGCTTGGCGCCGCTCTTCAGCCCAGCAGCGCGCCGCGCTGCTGCGGCGATGGCATGACTTGGTCCTGATTCACGCCGACGATTTGGCGCGCATCATCACCAGTGAACAAGGAAAGCCACTCGGCGAGGCCCATGGCGAGGTGATCGCCGGCGCTGCTTATCTCGAATGGTTCGCCGAGGAGGCCAAACGCACGGGTGGGGAGACCCGAACCGGCGACAGCTCGGCAATGCGGTTCATCACCGTGCGGCAGCCCGTCGGTGTATGCGCCGCGATTACGCCATGGAATTTTCCACTCTCGATGATCACGCGCAAGGTGGCTCCGGCGCTCGCGGCCGGCTGCCCGGTGATCGTCAAACCCGCCGAGCAGACGCCATTGACAGCACTGGCACTCCGAGAGCTGGCGCACCGAGCTGGCATTCCTCCAGGGGTCTTCAATGTGCTGACCGCCGATGCAGCAGAGTCCGTTGCCATCGGGAACATGCTTTGCTCCCATGCCGCTGTCCAACATATCTCTTTCACGGGGTCGACCAAGGTCGGCCGTGCCCTGATGAGGCAGGTCGCCCCTGGCCGCAAAAGGCTTGCTCTTGAACTCGGAGGCCATGCGCCCTTCATCGTCTTTGATGACGCCGACTTCGATGCCGCCATCCAAGGTGCGATGAGCAACAAATTTCGCAATGCCGGGCAGACCTGTGTCGCGGCAAACCGCCTGTACGTGCATGATCGGATCTATGACCGATTCTTGGTGGCTCTTGTCAAGGCGACACGGCAGTTGAAGGTCGGCAATGGCCTTGAACGCGGGGTTTCGTTTGGTCCTCTCATGCATGAACATGCTCTGCAAAAAGCTGAGCGCCACGTCGAGGATGCGCTGAACAAAGGCGCTCGCCTGCTGATCGGTGGCGGGCGCCTGACGATTGGTCCTCATGCGCATCGTTTCTTTCAGCCGACTGTGCTCGCGGATGCAACCGCAGACATGCTTTGCGCCCGTGAAGAAACGTTCGGACCCATTGCCCCAGTATTCCGCTTCCAGAATGAGGCAGAGGTTCTGTTGGCCGCGAATGCAACAGAATATGGCCTTGCCGCCTATCTCTATAGCCGCGACATTGGGCGGATCACTCGCATGGCCGAAGCCCTCGAATTCGGCATGGTCGGAATCAATACGGGACGGCTGTCATCGGAAGCCGCACCCTTTGGCGGCATTAAACAGTCTGGCTTAGGAAGGGAAGGCTCTCGCCACGGAATCACCGAATATCTCCAATGGAAAACCATCTGCCTCGATCCCAGTTCGGGCGGATCAGGCAGTGCCAACCCCGGGGTACCAAGCAGCCCTGCCTCGACCGCCGCCCTTGCCTGAATCGTGAATGATCCACTGCTGACCAAGCTCGATGCCGTACCAGTTAGCCCAACTCAATCTTGCCGTGACCAAGGCGCCGCTGGACTCGCCTGTGATGATCGATTTTGTTGCGAATCGAGAACGGATCAACGCTCTCGCCGCAGCCGCGCCAGGCTTCGTGTGGGCGTATCAACCGCAGGCTGGCGATGCCAGTGCCCTGCTGCAGTCGACGAACACCGTATTGTTTCATTTATCCGTATGGCGGGATCCGGGCGCCCTAAGTCGTTTTGTCTACAGAGGCGATCATGCCGAGATGATTCGACGTCGGAAAGAGTGGTTTACGGGTTTGGCCCAACCCCATACCCTGCTATGGTGGGTCGCCAAGAATCATCGTCCCACTGTTCAAGAGGCCAAATGCAAATTGGATCTGCTTCTGAAGAATGGCCCAACGCGTGAGGCATTCACGTTTAAACGGATTTTTAGCCCTTGACGTGTGCGTGATCGCACGCTGACGCAATGGACTACGGACAGCCTTGATTCGCCGTGATCCCCTTTAACGGCACCGACATCTTCCTCGTTGCGTTTGATCGTAGGGCTCCACGGCGCGAACGGATTCACCGCAAGATGATTTTCACGTCTTGACCATCCTGACGAATGATGACCGAACCGTCTTCCTGCTCACTGCGACTAGCGACGTTGAGCAATGCGACGGCTTTGCGCAGGATCTCCGCTTTCGAACTCGCGTGGTAGTGGGTCTTCAGCGCTTCGAGCGTCTGATCAAGTTTCGGATCGACATTGAACGTGGTGACAGCCATGATGACTTCCTTGAGGATTTGTGTGAAATATATATAGATTTCACATGTCTAACACGTTCGGGCCTGCTCGAGACTGGCTGCTCAATGTTTTCATCGCGCCAGCTGTTGACGCCGAGGCCAAAATGAACACGCTGTCGATCGAAGCCATGACCAAGCCGGTAGTTTGATTGGCCGGGCGGAGAAGCGCTCTGCATGATGCCTGGGCGATCACTGCGGGATCGGCACGCGAGATTTTTTTGCTCAAGCCAACGTCGATGCCGCGAGGCCGGCTCGGGCACTTCGGGCCTGGCAAGAGCAGAAATCGCGGAAGACGCCGCATGAGTGATCGTTGTCATCGTCGATGGGTTGGCATGATCAGTCTCCGATTAAATTGCGTGAGTCCGCCGGCTGCCAGGCGCCCGGGGCGCCTTCGATATCGATTTATTTGAGCCAGGTCAACTTTCCGGCGGCGGCAGCGGTTTCTAATCACCGCTGCCGCCGCCTTGGTGCGGAGTCTGCCGCATCGAGGGACATCCATGAAGATCATCGTGCTCGGCGCCGGGGTTGTTGGCGTCGCATCCGCGTACTTTCTACGCGAGCAGGGGCACGATGTGACCGTCATCGAACGTCAGGCCCAGGTCGCGGCACGTACCAGCTATGCCAATGGAGGTCAGATCTCGGTCAGCGGCGCCGAGCCTTGGGCGAATCCCGGCGTGCCACGGCAGTTGCTTGCCTGGTTGGGGCACGAAGATGCACCGCTGCGTCTGCGCCTGCGCGCCGACCCGCGGCAATGGGCCTGGTGCCTTCGCTTTCTCCAGGAATGCCTGCCTTGGCGCACTGCGCGCAACATGCGTGAGCTCGTTCAGCTGGGGCTGTATAGCCGCGAGGTCCTGCGCGCGCTGCGCAAGCGTCGCGACCTGCACTACGACAAACAGTGCCGGGGCATCTTGCATCTCTACACCGATGCGCGAGCACTCGACGGGGCAGCCCACTGCACGCGTCAGATGCGCGAGCTCGGCTGCGAGAGACGGGTGGTTGATGTTGCCGAGGCGGTGCGCATCGAACCGGCGCTTGCATCGATGCGCGCACGTCTGGTGGGTGCCACCTATACCGCGGATGACGAATCGGGCGATGCCAACGCCTTCGCGCGCCAACTGGCGGCGAGCTGCGAGCGCGACGGCGTGCGCTTCCGATTCGGCCACACCATCACAGCGCTACGCCGATCCGCGGACAGCGTGGATCATGTCGAGCTCACGAACCCCGACGGAGGCTTTGAGCGCATGACGGCCGACGCCTATGTGCTGACCAGCGGATGCTGGAGCGCGCCCCTGGCCAAGACTCTGGGCATCCACCTCCCACTCTACCCGGTGAAAGGCTATTCGGTCACGCTGCCGGTTGCCGACGCCGGCGCTGCCTGGCAGGTCTCGCTGACCGATGAGCAGCACAAGCTCGTCTTCTCGCGCCTGGGTGACCGACTGCGGGTTGCGGGGACGGCCGAGGTCGGCGGCTGGACGCGCGAGTTGGACAGCCAGCGTTGCGCGGCGATTGTGGCGCAGGTCAACACGATGTTTCCAGGCGCAGCGGATGTCTCCCGCGCCCGTTACTGGGCCGGATTGCGACCGATGACGCCGGGCAACGTGCCCATCGTCGGTCGCAGCCGACTGCGCAATCTCTATCTCAACACCGGCCATGGCAGCCTCGGCTGGACGCTGGCTTGCGGCTCCGCGGCCGGCTTGGCAAGCATCGTTGGTGGCCGCCGGCCCGACGTGGCCTTCGCCTTCTCGGGAACTTAGCGCCCGCCAGCAGCGGGTCATGCATCGATAGGAGCGCTCAAGATGATCAATAAACAGGAATCAGCGCGCGACGGCGGATGGTCGGTCGATGGCGTCGCGCTGCAAAGCCGACTGCTGCTCGGCAGCGCCAGCTACCCCTCGGCGCAGAGCATGCGCGACGCCATCGTGGCCAGTGAGGCCGAGATCGTCACCGTCGGCCTCAAGCGGATCGCCAGCGGCGGCGAGGACCAAAGTTTTGTGCCGACCCTGCTCGACACGCTGCGCGAAAGCGGCGGGCGGCTGCTGCCGAACACCGCGGGGTGCTACGACGCGCGCAGCGCGATCGAGACCGCCATGATGGCGCGCGAAATCTTCCAAACCAACTGGGTCAAGCTTGAGGTCATTGGCGATCGCGACTCGCTGCAACCCGACCCGGTGGAGCTCGTCGAGGCTGCGCGTGTGCTCGTGCGCGACGGATTTGTGGTCTGGCCCTATTGCACCGACGACGTGGTGAGCTGCAAGCGCCTGCTCGACGCTGGTTGCGCCGTGCTCATGCCGTGGGGGGCGCCGATCGGCTCCGGCCAAGGACTGTTGAACCCGTTCGCCCTGCAGGCGCTGCGCAAGAGCATGCCGCAGGCGACCCTAATCGTCGATGCCGGCATTGGTGCGCCGTCGCATGCCGCGCAGGCCATGGAGCTCGGTTTCGATGCCGTCCTGCTGTGTTCAGCCGTGTCGCGGGCGCGCGACCCGGTGGAGATGGCTGGTGCGTTTGCCGCCGCGGTGCAAGCCGGTCGCAGCGCCTGGCGGGCCGGCGTGATCGGAAAGAGCGAGCGCGCGATACCCAGCACGCCAGTGGGAGCGTGATGCGACGTGGGTACGCGTCACGGCGTAGGGTAGGACGGGCGGCCACCCCATCTAGGTCGGACCGATCGGCCCCCTCCACAGTTCGCGCCTCATCGCGCTCAACCACGTGGCGTTGAGCAGCGGTGACGAGCCCCTTTTGCTGCCTCGATTTGCCACCGGAGATGTTGACGCCGACGCGGGATGGAGCAGACAGAGCAGCGTGTTCCGCTCCATCCGTGACCAGCCTCGATTGCCATAGCCCATTCATCTGGCTGGTTATTCACGGCGGCCGCCTGGTCTCGACTTCGCTCAGCAGCATGGTCAAGGCAACGTCAGCGGCAGCATAATGCGTTCGAAGAGTGACACGACGCCGTGTCACACCCCGGACTCAACTGATGCCCAATAATCCGATGAACCTCAGTGCGAATCGCATCATGCTCCGCGCAAAGTTGCATCGTGCCACGCTCACTGGGGCCGATCTGCATTACGAGGGGTCGTGCGGCATCGATCAGGCGTTGCTGAATGCTTGCGACATTCTTCCCGGCGAGAAGATCGATATTTACAACGTGACCAATGGCGCACGCTTGAGTACCTATGCAATCGTCGAGCCCCACGGGAGCGGTCGCATTACCCTCAACGGCTCCGCCGCCCGACATGCGGCAATCGGCGATTTGCTCATCATTTGCACTTATGCGCCGATGGACGATGCCACAGCACGTGCGTTTCGTCCTCGTATTGCGCTGCTCGACCCCAATAACCGCATTGCCTCCATGAAGGAGTAGGCAACGGAGTCCAGCGACCCCATGCCAGTAATCTGCTTGAAGATGCCCGCAGACATAGGTCGGCTGCGGGGGCTTCTGTACCGGGCCATCCTCCATGCATGGTCACCACAACGACACGAGCGGCAATTTGCGGAACACGGTGGAAGTCGCCGAGCAGGTACGCGCGCTGTGTGCTGAGCGCCTGTATGTGCACCGCGACCTCGCGGTGTTGTCGGCGTTGCTACATGATTGTGGCAAAGCGGTGGAATACCGGCTCAAGCCTGATGGGAGCTGGGGGCACTATCACCGTCATCTGGGACGGCAGCCGTTTCGGGCAGCCGTCACGCAGGCCGCTGCTGAAATGGCTTGAGCCATGAGTCCAGGCTGGCCCCTTCTTCGCTTCCTTCCCTTTTTTCCTCTTTCCGGCAATCGGAGGGCCTATGCATTGGACGTTAATCGTCGTTTTCCTGTTGGTGATGGCTGTGATCCTGGCGATGGCGGGTCGTGATGCACGCCAAACGATCTGGCGTGAGATCTGGGCCACGGCCTTGCACGATTGGCATGCCTTACTACGACTGTTCGGGCGCGGGCGTAACTAGACATCATGGTCGCCAGGAGGCACTGCTAGGCGGGGATCGACCTCCTAGGGATTCGTAGGTTGCACGCAAACGTGCCGAGCTACGTGCTGTGAGCCTGTCATCAGCAACTGTTGTGTGGAGGCCGACCATGAACGAGGATACCAAGGTGTACGTGGGACTGGACGTGCATAAGGCGTCGATTGCGATCGCGCAGGCCGCGCCCGGCAGGGGCCGGCGCGGCTGGTGGGTGAGGTCGCGCACGACGTGAACCGGTTGATCAAGAGGCTGCAAGCGCTGGGCAAACCCGAGGACGTGGAATTCGTGTACGAGGCCGGGCCCGCGGGTTACGGTTTGCAACGCAAGCTGCAGGCGCTGGGCTACGCATCCGCAGCTCACAGGAACAACCTCAGGCGGACTCCATCACGCGCATTTCGACGTGCAGTCCAGCCTTGGTCGCCATGTTGACCAAGGCATCCAAACCGAACAGATTGATCTTGCCACGGACCATATCGGACACGCGCGGCTGCGTCACGCCGAGCATCTGCGCAGCTTGCGCTTGACTCATGCCGCTGCGGGTGATGTGTTCGCGCAGGGCGGTCATTAAGGCGGAACGCAGCTTCATGTTCTCGGCTTCTTCGGGCGTGTCCTCGATGGCGTCCCAGACGCTGGTGAATCGTTGCTTGCTCATGGTTCCAACTCCTTCAACACATCGCGGTATCGCTTAGCGGCCAGTTCCACGTCGGCCTTGCTGGTCTTCCCGGTCTTTTTCTGAAAACAGTGCAGGACATAGACGGCAGCGGCGAATTTCGCAACATAGAAGACCCGGAACGCGCCGCTCGCATCCCTGATGCGGATTTCCTGGACGCTAGGGCCGACGGGGTGCATCGGCTTCCAGTCATCCGGTTCCAGTCCGTTTTGCACACGGTCGAGTTGATGCCCCGCTTCACGCCGCGCATCCTGCGGAAAGGCGCGCAGATCATCAAGCGCACTTCCCCTGAACTCGACGGGCTTCAGATCGGACATATCAATAGTATACAAAAATTTGTATTTTTACGCCAGACCACCGCGCACTACCCTAACTTCGCCGCCAGCCGTTCTGCCTCCACGTGTGTGTACCGTCTGAGCATAGGCTGTGATCCTGGCGCTGGTGGGTCGTGATGCACGCCAAACGATCTGGCGTGAGATCTGGGCCACGGCCTTGCACGATTGGCATGCCTTCCAGCGCCTGTTCGGGCGCGGGCGTAACTAGCCCGCTGCTAGGATCGCCCCATGCATTGATCGCGCTTTCCTTTCGTCATGACGTGCTGGGCCGATGCCAGGCCCGCGCACGTCCTCGCAAACTCGACGAAAGGAAGTCTCATGCATCCCGATTTGTACGCTGCCGCGCTGCAGCCTCTTCAGGCGGGCGCGGTCATCATTGAAGTGACCGCCGCACCGTCCACGTACCGCATCGCCTTGGGCCACGACAGCGTGCCCATTCCAGGCCATGTGGTGCAGCAGTTGGTGGCGCACCGCAAGATTCACGCGGTCTGCCAAGTCTCAGGCAAACGGAGGTTTGTGCTGCGCTGAGATCGCTCAAGAAAACCTGGCGCTACCCACGAGGCAACGGGTAGCGCCGGGTTTCAAGACGCGGGGTTTGGGCATCGCCGCTGCATGCACAGGCCGACGAACGCCGTCGCAAGACCCAGAGGGGCTTATTCCTCGCCTTTGATCTCCGATATCAAGCGGGGACCGTTGCGAGCGAACCGAGCGTAGACGGCGACGCCGATCACACCCACCATGGCGATGAGCACTTCTGTCGCGAGTGAAATCTCATAGATCCATCGACCGAGGTTCATGGGGCACCACAAGGTTCTGAAAGGGGCACCCGATCTTAATCTCTACGTCTGGGCTCTCGCCGGGAAAGCAATGCGCTGGTACTGATTCGCCTTCGTCAGCCATGCCTCAGTGAGGTTCGTGAAGTTCATCTTCGCCAGTCTCCACCATTTCCTGGCGATTTCCGCTGTACGAGCCGGCTGTAGACTCTCCTTCGCTGTCGAAACGCAGACGCAACTTTTGTCCCCTAGCAGCCGAGTGATCCAACCTGACGTCGGTGCCCTGGCGATCACAGCTCTGGCCCTCGCAATCAGCAGGGTACGCAAATAGGTATCGCCACGCCTGGAGATGCCCAACTGCTGCGTCTTTCCCCCGGTACCGACCTGCCGCGGCGTCAGCCCAACCCAAGACGCAAACTGGCGACCAGATATGAAGGTCGAGAAATCTCCGACGGCCGCCACCAGCGCTGAGACTGTCAACTCCACAACGCCGGGAATTTGCTGGATCGCCTGCATCTGCCGATCTTCCCGGATCATGGCGCGCAGCCGCTGACCAAGGTGATCGATGTCATCTTGCAAGGCTTCAATGCGCCTGAGTTGCTCCTGTACGCTGAGCACCAGATCGGCGGGTAGCAGATCATCGTCCTGTGCCTTGGCCAGCTCGCCCTGGATCGTTGCGAGCAGTTGGTTGTGGCCCACCGGCAGAGCGATGCAGAACTCGGCCAAGATGCCGTGCAGCGCATTGGTTTGCATGATGCGCATCTTCATGAGCTAGCGGCGCGTGCCGTGCAAGGCCATGCAGGCTTGTTGCCGCTCCGTCTTGACGGGGGCAGGCTTGATATGGGGCTTCTGGGCTGCGACCCAAATCGCCTGCGCATCCATGGCGTCGGTCTCGTTTCGCAGCAAGGCTGCGCTGGCATTTGGCGAAGAATTCGGTGAGCTTAGCGCGCTTGATCTGGCGGCGCTGAATCTCGCCGGTCTCCTCGTCAACGATGTGCAACTGGAACAAGGACTTGGCCAAATCCAGACCAATGACTGGCAGATTTGCAGTAGATCGCATGGTGAGGCCTCCAGGTTTAGGTGGTTGCTAGAGCTTCCACTTTGGTACTCTGATGCCGTTTCTGCGAGGCCCCCACTGAATGGATGGTCTCACTTCAGCGGCCGCGCTGTAGGTGGGCGGACCATGCCATCTCCGGGGCGGTTCAGCAAGCAGCAGTAGCGGTCGTAGCAGCCGTGGAAGAATCGCTGCTCGTTCTGGCAGTACAGCGGGTTGTTGGTGCCGTCGAAGTCCAGCACCAACTCCTTCGGCGGGCTCTGGATGTAGCCTTGCCAGCCCATTTCTCGAGCCAGAACTGGGTAGGGGCGCTGGCAATTTCACGGTCCACGCCCACGGCGGTCTGCGTGGGCACGCCCTGAGGCAGCGCACCGTGGTCGCCCAGGTTTTCCCAGCCCAGCGCCAGACCGTAGACGCGCTGGCCAACTACTGCCCGGCCAATCTCAACGAACTCAACACCACAGCTCGCGCCAAGCCCAAGAGCGGCCAGCGGGGTGGTGTCGCGGCGCAGACCGTGGCGACGCCTTAAGGGGGACCAAGGGGCCAAAGGGGCGCTCAACCCTGCGGCGCGCTCTCCCAGGCGGGCCAGTCGAGCCACACCCGCGTGCCCTGCCCCATGCTGCTGGCGGCGCCCACCCCGCCGCCATGCAGGCGAACAATGTTGCGCACCAGCGCCAGGCCCAGCCCCAGGCCACCGCGACTGCGGCTGCGCGCCGGATCGGCGCGGTAGAAGCGGTCGAACAGATAGGGCAGGTGCTCGGCGGCGATGCCGCAGCCGGTGTCGGCCACTTCAAGGTGCAGACACGCGCCTTGGGCCTGGGTGGACAGCGCAGCGCATGGCTGGGCGGACAGCGTCACCACGCCGCCTGCAGGCGTGTGCGCCAGCGCGTTGCCGATGAGGTTGACCAAGGCGCGCTGCAGCAACATGCGGTCGGCGCGCAGCGCCAGCCCGGACGCCGCCTGCACCTGCAGGCGCACCCCGGCCTCGGCTGCGGCGGCATCGAAGAACTCGGCCAGGGCGTTCAGTTCATACGCCGCATCCAGACGCTCCAAGCGCAGCGCGGCGTCAGGCTGCTCGGTCTGCGCCAGGAACAACAAGGCCTGGATCATGTTCGACAAGCGCGCGCATTCCTCCACCGCCGACTCAAGCGCCTCGCGGTATTGCCCCGGCTCGCGCGGGCGGCCCAGCGCCACTTCCAGCTCGCCCCAGAGGTTGGAAATAGGTGTGCGCAACTCGTGGGCAATGTCGGCGGAGAACTGCGAAATGCGGCCGAACGATTCCTCCAGTCGCTGCAGCGTGGCGTTGAACGACAGCGCCAGGGTGTGCAGCTCATCCGGCAGATGCTGGGTGTCCAGGCGCCGGTGCAGATCTTGCGCGCCGATGTCGCGCGCGGCGTCGGCCATGTGGCGCAAGGGGCGCAGGCCGCGCCAGGCGATGACGTAACCCGCGGCTGCGGCCACCAGAATGGCGGTGAGCAGGACCACCGTCAGGCGCAGGCGGTAGTCGGCCAGGATGTGCGACTCGGTGCTGCGGTTCAGCGCCACCTCGATGCGCATGGGCTGCAGCGGCGCGCCGGCGGAAAGCCGCCCCATCACGGGCAGCATAGCGGTGAGGAAATGCAGATCGTGATGCAGCTGCACTTTGCGCAGGCTTGGCGCGCCATTGGCCTGCAGCGCATCGAAACGCGCCGCGTCGAGCGCCGCGTTGAAGCCGGGGGTCTGCAACAGCACCCGGCCATCGGCAGCGCGCAGCCGCAGGAACAGATCGCGCGGCGCGTCTGGCGGCAGCGGCAGGTAAGCCTCCTGGCGCAGTTCGTCGCTGTCGGCGGCGTGGCTGCGCAGCACCGCCACCGCGGTATCGAGCTTGCGCAGCACCGATTCGCGGTCTTCCTGCATCATCCGCGCGTTCAAACCCCAGTACACCCAGGTGCTGGCGGCCAGCAGGATGAGCGCCAGGGTGAGCGCAAACGCCGCTGCCATGCGCGCCGCGAGCGAACGCAGCGGCAGGCCGTATTGGCGCAGGCGGCGCAGCGCAAACCCTCCCCACCAGTGAGGAGGAGACAAGCCACCGCCCGTGTCTCGCGACGGTGCAGGCAAGAAGCGGCCTGTCCTTCGCGCCGCGCCGTTTTCACCTCTCCCACCCTGCGGGGGAGGCAGGGTGGGAGAGGCGGCCTCGCCGGACTCACCGCGCATCGCGCGCCTCCAGCACATAGCCCACGCCGCGCACGGTATGCAGCAGCGGCGTGGGATAGGGGTCGTCGAGCTTGCTGCGCAGGCGACGGATGTGCACGTCCACCACATTGGTGTCGCTGGCGAAATTCATGTCCCACACCTGCTCGGCAATCAGCGTGCGCGACAGCACCTCGCCCGCGCGCCGCGCCAGCAGCGCCAGCAGGGCGAACTCCTTGGGTGTGAGCGCCAGCCGCTGGCCGCCGCGCTCGGCGCGCTGGCGATGCAGATCGACGCTGAGATCAGCCACCTCCACCACTTCGGGCATGCGCGCCGGCCCGCGCCGCAGCACGCTACGCACCCGCGCCAGCAACTCGGAAAACGCGAAGGGCTTGACCAGGTAATCGTCCGCCCCCAGTTCCAGCCCGCGCACGCGGTCGGCCACGCCGTCCCGTGCGGTCAGCATCAGCACCGGAGTGGCCAGCTTGCGCCGCAACTCGCGCAGCACGCTCCAGCCGTCGCGACCCGGCAGCATGGCGTCGAGCACGACGAGGTCGTAAGGCTCGGTGAGGGCCAGATGCAGGCCATCGGTGCCGTCCGCGGCGACGTCGGCGACAAAGCCATTCTCGCCCAAACCACGTTTGAGATAGGCCGCGGTCTTGGCCTCGTCTTCCACGATCAGGATGCGCATGCCCGAATTGTCAACCCGCGCCGGGCTTTGTCGCGTGTCCGTCTGCAACATGACCAAATCGTCATGTTGTCGTCATGTTGGCGCCAGTGGTTGCGCCGCAACATCCAGCCATGCGAACTGCCCTCATGCCGCCCCGCGTATCCAGCAAGCCCTTGCTGGCTGGCCTGCTCGCCGCCTTGCTCGCCGGCTGTGCCAGCATGCCACCTCCTGCGCCCGGCGTCACGCCGCAGGCCAGCGCGCAGGCGCTGGTGCGGCGCAGCTTGTTCGACCTTGGTTTGCAACGTTTCATCACTTTGCAAATGAACGCACCGCAGCCTGCCGATCAAGCCTGGACGCTGCAACGCTTGAGTCTTGCCGCGCTGTACTTTCATCCCGCCCTGCGGGTGGACCGTGCCGGCGTGCAATTGGCCGAGGCTGATTTACAGATCGCCAAGCAATGGCCCAACCCCAGCCTGCAGCTCGGCCTGAAATACGGCAGTGCGGCGGCGCTGATGGCGCCGAGCCCGTGGACCGTCGGCGCGGCCATCGGCCTGCTGCTGGAGTCGCACGCGCAGCGCCAGGCTCAGGCCGCGCAGGCCGCGGCCGGTGTGCGTGCGGCACGCTTGCTGTTGCGCGGCGCAAGCTGGAAAGTGCGCTCGCGCGTGCAGCAGGCTTATGTCGCGCTGTGGGCGGCGCAGCAGCAGACCCAGTTGCAACAGCAGGTGCTGGACGTCGCCCTGGAACTGCAAGGCCGCACCACCGCCCGCGCCCAAAGTGGCTGGGACTCGCCACTGGCCGCCGCGCTGGCTCAAGCCGCCGCGCAAACCGCAGCCCTGCAACGCAGCCGCGACCTGGGGCTGGAACAGGTCGCACATGCTGCGCTGGCCGCCGCGCTGGGCGTGCCCGACGCCGCCTTGCGCGCAGTGCACATTGACTTCTCCGCGTTGGCCGCCGCCCCGCCACAGCCCGACGCCGCACGCCTGACACAGCTGCGCGGCATCGCCCTGGCGCACCGCGACGACGTGCGCGCCGCCTGGCAACAGGAACAGGCCGCGCAAGCCGCGCTGCAACTGGCGCAGGCGCTGCGCGACGGCGGGCCGCCGATGATTGCGCCCGGCGCCGAACGCGACCAGGGGGTGAACCGCCTGACCCTCAGCGCCCGCGTGCCGCTGCCGCTGTTCAACCAGCACCAGGGACAAATTGCCGCCGCCCGCGCCCGTTTGTCACAGACCCGGGCGGTGCTGCAGCAGGTGCAGGGGCAGGTGCTTGAGCGCATCGAACAGGCCGAGGCCGCGTTGCAGGCCGCGCAAGACGAAACCCGCCGCTCCGACAGCCTGCGCGCGGAGAACCTGGAACTGCTGCAAGCCGACGAGGCCGCCCAGAACCAGGGCCTGATCGGCCCGGTGCAAGTGCTGCGCGCGAAGCTGCGCGCCCTCGCCACGGAACACGCCGCGCTGCAGGCCCGCACCGCGCAATGGCAGGCGCTGGGCGCGCTGCAAGCGGTTTTGCAGCATGAGCTGAAGCCACCGGATGCGCAGATGCGAAAAACCGCGGCACCCGCCGCTGCTCCCTTGGCGCCGCAGCTCAAGACCTCACCACATCTTTCCGCCGTGGCGTGGCACTCCCAATTTTCAGAAGCGCGATGAGCGCCACGCCTGTGGCGTGCCGCCGCCAGCGATCAACGCCCAACGCTCTCGCACAAACATCGATGAAGCCATCATGCCAACACCTCTAAATCCGCCGTCATTGCCACGCTTTTTCACGCTGGCCGTGGCCGCCGCACTGACCCTCGGCGCCACGCCGGCCCACGCCGCGCTGCCACAGGCGGTTCAGTGGAGCCAGGCGCAAATCGTCAGCGCCGACCTGCAGATCCAGCACCTCGCGCCAGGCGCGTATCGCCGGACGTTTCAGGCCAGCGCCACGGTGCAAAGCCCGGCCGCGCTCTTGCGCGACCTGAGCGCGCTGGACATGGCTCGCGCGCAACTCGCGGCGGCGCGTAGCAGTTTGCGACTCGCGCAATTGCAGGCGCAGCGGGCGCAGGGCTTGTTCCAGGCCGGGCAGAACATTGCGCTGGCCGAAGTGCAACAGGCGCAGACCGCGGCGCAAACGGCCCAGGCGCAGGGGGCTGTGGCGCAAGCCACGCTGCAGGCGGCGCAAGCCGAACTCACGGCCAGCCTCGGCCCGGCACTGGCGGCGCGGCTGCAAACGACACCCGCGCTGCGCAGCGCCATCGCCAGCGGGCGCGAACTCATCGTCGATCTCACCCTGCCACCAGGCACCAATCTGCCTGCGGTAGCACAGGTGCGGCTGTATGTCCCCGGGGGCTCGGGCGAGCTGCGCGATGGCTGGCTTCCCGCCACCGTCATCGGCCCGGCGGCGGCGGCTTCGGCCCATATGCAGGGGCTGCGCTTTGTCGTCACCAGCCCGGCCGCGAGTGGCCTGATGCCGGGGCTGCAATTGCTGGCGCAGGTGCAGTCCGGCCAGGCGCAACAAGGCGTGCTGCTGCCTGCCGGCGCCGTGGTGTGGTCGGACGGCCAGGCGCTGGTGTTCACGTCCACGCCCGCAGCCAACAATGCACGCCGGTTCACTGCCCACGCGTTGTCCACCGCCTGGCCGCTGAAAGCCGGTTACATGCAGCCCGGCTGGGCTGCCCTGGATGTGGTGACGCACGGCGCAGCCCTGCTGCTCACGCCGCCGCCCAAGACACAAGCCAAGCCCGCCGCGCATGACACAACCGCCGGGGACGACGACTGATGGCCCGCGCCCGTGGTCTGCAGGCGGCGCTGATAGGCGCCAGCATTCATCGCCGTGGCGTGGTGCTGACGCTGGCCGTGCTGTTGGCGGCGCTGGCGGTCAATTTCGCGCGCCAGGCCAGTACCGATGTATTTCCCGAATTCGCCGCCAAGATGGTGAAGGTGCAGACCGAAGCTCCCGGCCTGTCGCCCGAGCAGGTTGAATTGCTCGTCACCGACCCGCTGGAGGCGGCGTCCAGCGGCATGCTTGGCGTCAAGCAGGTGACGTCGAAAAGCCTCCCGGGCCTCTCCATCCTGAAGCTGTATTTCGAGTCGGGCACCAAGCTTCAGGACGACCGCTGGCGCGTGGCGCAGCACCTTGCCACCGTGCACCTGCCCACAGGCGTCGGTGCGCCGCAGTTGATTCCGCTGACCTCCAGCACCGGCACGGTGCTGATGGCTGGGCTCACATCGCAACGCCACAGTCTGATGGATCTGCAGTCCATTGCGCAATGGCGCATCCGGCCGCAACTCATGGCGGTGCCGGGTGTGGACAACGTCCTGATCTTCAGCCAGCAGACACGTGCGCTGCAGGTGCTGGTGAATCCGCAGACGCTGCAGCGTTTTCAGCTCGATCTGCAAGATGTTCTGGCCGCCACGCAACACGCCACCGGTTTGCTGGGCGGCGGCTTCATGGCCACGCCCGAGCAGCGCGTGCTGCTGGTCAGCCACGGCCTCGCGCCCACGCCGCAGGCGCTGGCCGCCACGGTGCTGCGCGCCACGCCGCAAGGGGTGGTGACGCTGGGCGACGTGGCGCGGGTGGCCTACGCCTCGCTGCCCGCGATCGGCGGGGGCAGCGTCAGCGGCGAGCCCGCGGTGATCATCAAGATTCAGGAGTCTTACGGCGCCAACACCATGCAGGTGACGCGCGCGGTGCAAGCCGTGCTGCAGCAACATCGCGCAGGTCTGCAAGCGCAAGGCATCACCCTGCACGGCACGCTGTTCAGGCCCGCCGACTTCATCACCATCGCCATGCACAACGTGCGTGACTCGCTCTTGCTGGGCGCTGCTCTGGTGGTGCTGGTCATCGCCCTCACGCTGCTGGACTGGCGCGCCGCGCTCATCTCCTCGCTCGCCATTCCGCTGTCGCTGCTGGCCGCCATCACGGTGCTGGTGTGGATGGGCGTGACGCTGAACGTGATGACCCTCGGCGGCCTGGCCATCGCCATCGGCGTGGTAGTGGACGACGCGGTGATTGACGTCGAGAACATCCTGCGGCGGCTGCGCGACAACGCCGTGGCCGAACAGCCGCAGCAGCCGCTGCGCGTCATCCTCGCCGCCTGCCTGGAAGTGCGCGGCGCGGTGGTGTACGCCACCGCCGCCGTGCTGCTGGTGGTGGTGCCGGTACTGCTGCTGCCGGGTTTGTCCGGGCGGTTGTTCGCGCCGCTGGCGCAGGCCTATGCGCTGGCGGTGCTGGCCTCGCTGCTGGTGGCGCTCACCGTCACCCCGGCGCTGGCCGCGCTGCTGCTGGCGCGGCGCGGCCAGCGCCGCGCCGCGCCGGACGGCACCAAGCCGCAGCACGGCACGTCCGCGTCAATGTCCGCAGCAGCACGCACTTCAGCGCCCCTGCACACCCCCGCCCCGGTGCGTGTGGCCCAGCGCGGCTACACCGCCTTGCTGCGGCTGCTGCTGCCGTACTGGCTGCCGGCTTCCATCATCATGCTCTTGCTCGTCATCGGCGCGGCGCTGCTGGCGCGGGGCATGGGCGGCAGCTTTCTGCCGCCGCTGCAGGAAGGGCAGTACATCGTGCACATGCGGCTGGCGCCGGGCGCGTCCATTCAGGCCTCGCTGGACGAAGGCGCCCGCGTGGTGAAAGCGCTGGAGCAGTTACCCGAAGTGCGCCTGGTCGCCCAGCACACGGGGCGCGCCGCGTTGTCGCCCGACGCCTCCGGCACACAGAGCAGCTCGCTCGACGTCAACCTCAAGCCGGGGGCCGATTCGGCGCAGGCGCTCACCGCCATTCGACACGTGGTCGACGGCTTTGCCGGCGCCAGCTTCCGCATCAACAGCTTTCTCACCGAGCGCTTGGACAATACCGTGGCCGGCGGCGGCGCCGCCCCGCTGGTGGTACAGGTGCTGGGCACCCATCTGCCGGCGATTGACGCAGTGGCCAAGCGGGTTGCGGCGGTCCTGGCCGCGCTGCCCACCGCCACCGGCGTGCAACTGCAAACCCCGCCCGGCGTGCCGCAGCTCGACATCGCGCTCAAGCCCCAGGCGCTGCGCGCCTGGGGCCTGCAGCCGCTGCCGGTGCTGCAGGCCATCCACACCGCCTTTGCCGGCAGCAGCGCAGGCACGGTGTTCCACGGTTCCGTTCCGGTGCCGGTACGCGTGGTGCTGACGCGCAGTGCACGCAACAACCCGCAGGCGCTGGGCGACTTGCTCATCCACACCCCGTCGCTGGGCTTCGTTCCGCTGGCCCAGCTGGCCAGCATCAGCGCCGCCAGTGGCCCGTCGGACATTCGCCACCTCGGCGAGCAGCGGGTGCAAACGGTGCTGGCATCGACCACCTCGGCCGACATCACCAGCTTCGTGCAGCGCGCCCAGACCGCCATCCACGCGCAGGTTCAAGTGCCGCCCGGCGTCAGCCTGCAGTTCCAGGGCGATGCGGCGCAGCGCAACGCCACGCTGCAGCGGCTGGGGGTGGACGTGCTCGGGGTGTTCGCCGGGCTGATGCTGTTGTTGTCCATGGCACTGGGGCGCAATGCCACCACCGCCGCTGGCGATGCGGCGGCGATCACACCACGCCAGGCCGCATCGACCACCACGCGGCAAGTGCTGCTGGTGCTGCTGTCCGTGCCCGCGGCCTGGGCTGGCGGGGTGTTTGCCGCCTGGCTGGTGGGCGGCGTGTTGTCGCTGGGCGCAGTCATCGGCCTGCTGGCGCTGATGGGCATCAGCCTGCGCAACGCCATTCTCATCTTCGCCCACGTCGGCCAGTTGCAGCGCGAACATGGGCTGGCATGGAACGCCGACACCCTGCTGCGCGCCGTGGCCGACCGCCTCGCCGCGATCGTCATGACCTCGCTGGTCACGGCCCTCGGCGTGCTGCCGCTGGCGCTGGGCCTGCATGCGCCAGGCCGCGAAATTGAAGGCCCCATGGCCGTGGCCCTCCTCGGCGGTCTGCTCACCAGCCTGCTGTACAACCTGTTCGTGCTGCCGCAACTGGCGCTGCGCTTCGGCGTGGCGCCGGCGCAGCGCGAAAGCCGTGCATGAATGCCGCGCATGAAACCCGGCAGACAAAACCCCATCAAACCAACTCAGCATGGCCACTTGGCCTGCCAACCAAGCCTGGCAGGAATGCCGCCTTTTCGCCCCCAACTGACGCGCCGCGATGGGCGCTGCCGTCCTTCCCCTTCGATCCCCTCGCCAAGGAGACTGCCATGACCAACACCACCATCGCATCCCGCTCCCTGCGCGCCGCCGGACGACTGCTGTCGGCCGTTCCACCGCTCCTCGCCGGCGCCCTGTTCGCCCCGCTTAGCCAGGCGGCCACGGCGCCGGACATCCCTTATCACCCGCCCAGGGTCTGATCACCCCTCAAAGCTGGCATTCGCCCGGCCTCAGCGCTGCGGCAGCAGGTCAATCTGCGAGGTCGCTTTCTGTCCCTGGCTCATCCAAGCGACCAGCCTCCGGACCCGGTCCGGGAGCATCGTTCCGCGATGAAGCTGGGGGAGCCGATCGCCACAGTCTTCTTGAAAACATCGATCGAGGTGAAATCATGCGTGTGCGTTTCACAATTGCTGCCATCGTGGTGTTCGTCATGGCCGGCATGACCTATTTTGTCCTGGCTAGGAGGCGGGCTGTCCCGCAGGCGACGTTTGTGCTGCTGTCTGGAAGAACGCTTTCAACCTCTTCCCTGCGAGGCCAGGTCTATCTGGTGAATTTCTGGGCCACGAGCTGCGCCACCTGTATCAAGGAAATGCCCAAAATGGGCAAGACGTACGAGCGATTCAAGGGAAGGGATTTCGAGTTCATTGCGGTGGATATGCGCTATGACCCGCTGCCCTATGTCACCGATTACACCTCGACCCGGCATTTGCCGTTCGGTGTTGCCAAAGACGTGGGCGGCGGTCTGGCTCGCGAGTTTTACGACGTGCGCCTGACTCCGACCACGTTTCTGGTCGATAAGCAAGGGAACATCGTCAAGAGGATTCTCGGCGAGCCAGACCTTTCTGAACTCGATCGGCTGATCCAACACGAACTGGCTAAAAACGCTTGAAAGGACCAAGCCCCATGGACAGCTCACTCATCCTCGAAGTCATGCTCGCGCTCGGCGCAGGCATGCTCCTCAACCTGACGCCATGCGTGCTGCCGGTCATTCCAATCAAGGTTCGCACCATCCTGCGCGAAGCGGGAGAAAAACCGGCAACCCGTGCCCTGTCTGCCAGCCTGTTCGCTGCAGGCTCCCTCTTGTTTTTCACCCCCCTGGGGCTGGCCACAGCGCTGCTGCATCTTCAATGGGGTGTGCTGTTCCAATCACAGGCCGTGCTGATCGGCTTGGTTATCGTCCTTCTCGCGATGGCGGTGATGAATTTCACGGGGCGCGGATTGCCCATTCCTCCGGTCATCGCCAGAATGGGAGGCGATCGTTTTGCCGAGCCACTGATCTCCGGCCTGGTCAGTGCCCTTTTGTCCTCTCCCTGCACCGGCCCCTTGCTGGGTGGGATCCTCGTGTTTGCTCTCACCCGGCCAGCGACAGAGATTGTGATCATTTTCATGGCCATCGACCTCGGTCTGGCTCTGCCCTACGCCATTCTGCTTCTGAAGCCCGGGCTGCTGGATCGACTGCCGCGAGGGGGGGCTTGGACCGACGTAGTGCGTCAAAGCTTCGGCTGGCTGCTTGCCGGTGCCGCAGTCTTTTTCGCGCAAAGCCTGGTTCCAGCCATGCTCGACAAAGCGCTATGGTTCAGCTTGGTTGTCGGGATCATGCTGTGGATCTTCGCAACGAGCATTCGCGCCGCAGATCGCGCCTCCCGCTGGGCCGCGCCACTATCGAGCCTTCCTTCACTGGCTTTGGTCTACCTGAGTGCGGGGATCTGGCCCGCCCCATCGCAGGGCATCCCCTGGCAGCCGCTCAAGGCAGCTCAGATCACCGAGATTGCCAGTCTGCATCGACCTGCGCTGGTCGAGTTCACCGCGCAGTGGTGCCTGAATTGCAGGTTTCTGGAGAAAACCGTCTACCGCGACTCGCGCGTTGTGCAAGTTCTGCGCGCCGGCCGTGACGTCCCACTGCAAGTCGACTTGACACGCCCCAACCCAGAACTGCAACAGCTGCTTGCCGCGTACGGCGGAGATGGTCTGCCGTTCGTGGCGATCCTGGATCGACATGGGAGGGAGATCGATCATCTTTCAGGATTGTTCACGGCCGACGCGCTTCTCGGCGATTTGAATGCCATCCACCGATAGAGAACTCATGATGAATCCAAGAACCCTACGCATTGCCATCGCCTCGTTCATCGTTCTTGCCCTTGTGCTTGCTGCCATGTTGCTGATCCGGGCCACCCACCCTCCTGGCTTCGGCGCGAGCATCCCCGCCAACCTCGTCGACTCCTCCATGAAGGTTCGCGCTGGCGCCGCGGTCGATGGCCGCGATGCTGTGGTGACGTTGCACATCCAGCCGGGCTGGCATGTTTACGCAAATCCGCCGTCGGCTCCTTACTTGATCCCTGTCACGATCGTCGTGCAACGTGGCGGCCACGTGCTGGATCTCCAGCCGAGCTACCCACCTGGTCAGGACATTGGCCTACGGGTCGACGGCAAGATCATCCGGGTCTACGAAAATGGCACACGCATCGCACTACCCGGTCTGTCCAGCCTGCGCAGTGTCCACCTACAGGTGCGGGTCCAAGCCTGTGCTGACAAGGGGCTATGTCTTCCACCCGCAACGCTTATCGCTTCGTCGCGATGAACGCGACATCCATGCGTGCTCGAGGGATACCGCCGGCGGCGTCCACGAAACTCGGCATGGCCCAGCGGCCCCAGGGCTCAGATTCAGCGGGCTAATGTTGCCTCGCCGTAGTGGCCCGCCCTGCATCCCAGAACCCACCCGTCGCACAGGTCAGGAGCCGGGCGCTGACGATGTCGCTGTCGGCTGCGGCGGGGCGCTCAACGCAACCTGGATTTGCTGCTCCGCCCGAAGGCGTATTTGGACGATTTGCCGCAGGATTTGGGCAACCGCGGCGCCGGCCTTGGCCTGTGCCGCCGGATCGGGCGTGGCCACGGAGTTGACCGCCAGCAGGTTGGCCCGAGCGGCGTAGAGCTGCGCCTGCAAGGCGCCTTCCTGACGCAAGGCCTCGGCCTGGATCTGCCCAATGCGCACACGCTGCTGCGGCGTGAACGTTTCCTGCCAAGTGCCCCTGGCCGCCGGCCAGATGCCCCCGCCCATCATGCCGTAGCCATAACCGCCGTCGTCACCATAGCCGTGATCGCCCTGAACGCCGAGCGCACCCCAGTCCCTGACCGGGCCGTTCATCATGCCGTATCCGAATCGTGGTCCCCACCAGCCGACCCTTTCACGCCAGGGGGGCGGTGCGCCCGCTTCCCATCGCTGACCCCAGAAGGGGACAGCGCCGAATTCGGGGATTAAGAGCAGGTAAAAAGCGAACAGCACGATCGCCAGCGCGAGCAACCACTTCGGTAGCGGTTTCATGATCCGGACCTCAGCTTTCCAGCTCGCGCCGCATGCGGTCGTAGGTGTCGCGGTCGATGTCCCCGCGGGCGTAGCGCTCCTTCAGAATGTCCAAGTGCCTTTTGCTGTCGGATCGCGCCCCGGAATCGCCCGAATGGCCCGTGAACAGCCATCGGATCAAACCCACAAGCACGGCGAGAATCAAACCCCACCACACCAGCATGAAGAGCCAGCCCAAACCGAAGCCGCCCCATCCGCCCATCATTCCATATCCATAGCCCATGACCATGCTCCCTTTGAATGTTCACAATAACCAGGCACCGACCGGCTGGACCGAATTAGCGCCTTGATGATGACGGCTCCGACCCAGCCCTCAGGCGCGCAGGGCCTCGGCGACGTGCTTGAGCTTGTCGCGCACTTCGCCGCCGAGTTTGTCCACCTCGGGGCGCTTGACCATGCCGAGCACGGCCGCTGGATCCATGAACACTACGCTGACCCTGCCGTCCGCCTCTTCCCGCACGACGACATTGCAGGGCAGCAGCGCGCCAATATCCGGCTCGGCTTGCAAGGCCTGATGGGCATAGTGCGGATTGCAGGCTCCGAGGATGAGGTAGGGACGTTCCTTGATGCCGAGTTTGGCCTTAAGCGTGGCGGCCACATCGATGGTGGTCAGTACGCCGAAGCCCTCCTGTTGCAATGCCTCGGTCGCCGCTTGCACGGTGGCCTCGAAGCCTTTGGGGCTGGTCACGGTAAAGACGTAGTCACTCATGGGTAACTCTCCGAGTTTTGGAAAGGAATGAACGGGTTGAAGATGGTGGTGCACGGTCCTTGATGGGATCGTATGGCGCATGGCTCTGTCCACTGCATGTCACGCCTGCGCTGTTGCTACCTGCGGCCCAGCCACGGCGCTCGTGGCCGGGCCGATGTGAATGCCGGTCAACCGGGTGCGCTTGAGCATCAGGGCATTGACTGCCACCAGCGCCGAGCTGCCCGACATGGCGAGCGCCGCCACTTCCGGGCTGATGGTGAAGGGGTAGAACACTCCTGCAGCCACTGGAAACGCAATGACGTTGTAGGCCAATGCCCACCATAGGTTCTGATGCATCTTGCGCAGCGTAGCGCGCGACAGCACAATCGCGCCGACGACATCGAACGGATCGCTTTTCATCAGAACCACGTCGGCGCTTTCGATCGCCACATCGGTTCCGGCGCCGATGGCGAAGCCGACGTCGGCCTGCGTCAGCGCCGGTGCATCGTTGATGCCGTCGCCCACCATGCCGACTCGCTTTCCCTGCGCCTGCAACTCCTTGACCTTTGCTGCCTTGTCACCGGGCAGCACGTCGGCCAACACGATGTCGATGCCGATCTCGCGGGCGATGCGCTCCGCCGTCGCCCGGTTGTCGCCGGTCAGCATGGCCACCTGCACGCCCCTTGCGTGGAGCGCCGTTACGGTGGGTGCTGAGGTCGGGCGCACGGCGTCGGCAATGGCGACGAGGCCGATCAGCCGCCCTGCGCGCGCGACGTGCACCACCGTGCGCCCCCGTCCCTGCAGGCGCTGCGATGCGGCCTCGAGGCCGTTCATGTCCACCGTGTCGAGCGCCATCAACTTGGCGTTGCCCAGCAGCACAGTGTCGCCGCCCAGTTCTGCCCGGGCACCCATGCCGTCGACATTGGTGAACGCGCCGGCGGGTTCCAGTGCAAGGCCCCGGGCGCGCTTGAGGATTGCTAGCGCCAGCGGATGCTCGGAGAATTTCTCCACGGCCGCGGCGGTCTTCAGCAGGTCGTCTTCCGCTGTTCCGGCAGCCAACGCCAACTCGACCACTTCCGGCTGTCCCAGGGTCAGCGTACCGGTCTTGTCGAAAACCACCACGTTCAATCGGGTCGCGTCCTCCAGTGCGGAAGCGTTCTTGAACAAGATGCCGTTCATCGCGCCGAGCCCCGTCCCCACCATCACAGCCATCGGAGTGGCGAGGCCGAGCGCGTCAGGGCAGGCGATGACGAACACGGTGATGGTGAGTGCCAGCGCCAGCAGAAGCGGCTGTCCGAGGACGACGTACCAGGACACGAAGGTCGCCACGCCGATCAGGACGGCGATCACCACCAGCCATTGCGATGCGCGGTCGGCCAGCAATTGCGCCGGCGCCTTGGAGTTCTGCGCCTCCTGCACCAGCTTGACGATCTGCGCCAGCGCGGTGTCGGCGCCCACCTTGGTGGCGCGGTAGCGGAAGCTGCCGCTCTTGTTGATGGTCGCCCCGATCACCGCGTCGCCGGGTTTTTTCCCCACCGGCATCGACTCGCCGGTCAGCATCGACTCGTCGACCTGCGAGGCGCCTTCCAGCACCTCGCCATCCACCGGAATCTTGTCACCGGGGCGGATGAGCACCACGTCGCCCGGCAGCACCTCGGAGGTTGCCACCGTGAATTCTGCACCATCGCGCAGCACCGTCGCCTTGGGCGGCGCCAGGCTCATCAGCGCGCGGATCGCCTCGGAAGCGCCGGCGCGGGCGCGCATTTCGAGCCAGTGCCCCAGCAGGATGAACACCAGCAGCACCGACACGGCCTCGTAGAACTGCGCACCCTCGAAGAAAAAAGTCGTGCCGACGCTGAACAGATAGCCTGTGCCGACGGAGAGCACGACCAGCACGGCCATGTTGAGCACACCGTTGCGCAATGCGCGTCCCGCCGCGACGAAGAAAGGCCAGGCCGGATAGATCACCGCGGCGCTGGCCAGGCCGAACAGCCAGTACTTGAGCCCGACACCGAAGGGCGGCGCCGGGGGCGCGAACAGGCCGCCCATGGGCGAGTACACGAACAGCGGGACCGTGAACAACAGGCACACCCAGAACCGGTTGCGCATGTCCCGTGCCATGGCGTGCGCATCCATGCCGGCGCCGTGACCCATGTCGTGCGCCATGGCGTCCTTCGCGTGCGGCTCGCACAGGTGGTCGGGAACCGACTCGCCACGGCAGTGATAGCCGCACCGCGCGACGTGCGCCTGCAGTGCGGCCACGTTTGTCAACGCCGCGTCGTGCACGACCGTGGCGCTGCCCCCGACGTAGTTGACCTGCACGTCGCTGACACCGGGCAGGCGCCGGATCTGCTTTTCGACCCCGCGGGCGGAGAGACTCGACACCAGCCCGGAGACATCGATGACGCTGGTGGTGTTCATGGGGACCGTCTTGTTCCTGAATCGGATGGCTGCGCCGGCGGAGCGGACTATCAATCCGCTCCGCCGTATGGAAACCAGCTTGTTTCCACCTTAGCGCCGCAACGCTGTCCCGTTCATGACAGGGACATTAAAACTCTGTCATCTTTCGCCGACCCACGCCTACGCTCACGCCGACCCGCCACCTCGAGGATCCGCTCCGGGCCGATCGACCGGCTCCGCATGGCATTCGCATGGCCCGCTGGCCGCGGCCTGTTGCAGGTTCTGCATGATGCCGCAGTCGCTCGCCGTCCGGTTGGCCTGGCAGGTCTCGCGCAACGCGTGCAACTGCTTCTCCAGCAGGCGCAGTGATTCGACCTGATGGTGGATGCGCGCGATCTGCTGGTCGATCAACTGATTGATGGCGTCGCACGCAGATTCAGGATGTTCCTGAAAGCCGCGCAACACGCGCACGTCCGGCAATCCCATGCCAAGAGAGCGGCAGTGACGAATGAAGTTGAGTTGCACCAGATGGCCGCTGGTGTAGTTGCGATAACCGTTGCCGTCGCGGGCGGGCGCGTCGAGCAAGCCCTCGCGTTCGTAAAAACGCACCGTCTCCACGTCGCAGTGGCCACGCTGCGCCAATTCCCCGATTCGCATGATGCATTCCCCTCTCGTGCAAAAGCACTTGACCCTGTAGCAGGTACAGGCTGTTCAATGATCGCACTGTTCACCGAGATCCGCCTTCATGAGCCAGCACGACCACACCAGCACAGCGTTACGCCTGCCTGTCCAGGCGCAAGACCATGGACCCGCCTGTGACCACGATCACCACACGCACGCGGCGGCCGATGCCTGCTGCGCTCCGGCGACACAGACCGACTGTCTGACGGGGGTTTGCAAGTCCAATCCGGCACCCGAAGGAACCAGTCGGGTGCGCTACCGCATCGACAAGATGGACTGCCCGACCGAGGAGCGCCTGATCCGCAACAAGCTGGAGGGGATGCCCGGGGTTGTCCAGCTCGACTTCAACCTCCTGAATCGGGAACTCACGGTGTATCACCGTTTGGACCAGCCCCGGGAGATTGCCGCAGCGCTGGAGAGGCTGGACATGGCGCCACGCCTGCTTGAAGCCAACGCGCCAGCGTCCGTGCTTCCCCCTGCCCTCAGTCCACGGCAAAAAGGTCTGCTCGCCGTGGCTGGCGTCGCCGCGGTCGCGGCCGAGATCATCGCCTGGTCGACCGGGCGAGAGACCTCATGGATGGTGATGGCGCTTGCCGCTGTGTCCATCGTGAGCGCCGGCCTGCCCACCCTCAAAAAGGGCTGGATCGCGCTCAGCAACCTGACCCTCAACATCTACTTCCTGATGTCCATCGCCGTGGTCGGGGCCGTGGCTCTCGGCAAGTGGCCGGAAGCGGCGATGGTGGTGTTCCTGTTCGCAGTGGCCGAGGCGATCGAGGCGCTGTCGCTGGAGCGTGCCAGGAACGCGATCAAGGCGCTCACGGCAATCGCACCGGAAACCGCCGAGGTCAAGATCGGCGAAGCCTGGGAGGCCAAGCCCGTGGCCGAGGTGGCCGTCGGCCGCCGCATTCGGGTACGCGCCGGCGCGCGGGTGCCGCTGGACGCACGCGTCGAGTTCGGCCGTGCTGCGCTGAACCAGGCGCCGATCACCGGGGAGAGCCTGCCCGTGGACAAACAAGCGGGTGACCTGCTGTATGCCGGCAGCATCGTTGCCGATGGCGTGGTGGAAGCCACCGTCACGGCCTCGGCAGGTGACAGCACCCTGGCCCGCATCGCCCTGGCCATCCAGAGCGCGCAGTCACAGCGCGCGCCGACCCAGCGTTTCGTCGATCGATTCGCGCGGTATTACACCCCTGCGGTGGTGGTCTTCGCCATCACCGTGGCCATCCTCGGCCCACTGCTGACCGGCGGAAGCTGGAGTTCCTGGCTGTACGAGGCCCTGGTCATGCTGGTCATCGCCTGCCCCTGCGCCTTGGTGGTCTCCACCCCGGTGACGGTGGTCAGCGGTCTTGCGGCGGCGGCCAGGCATGGCATCCTGGTCAAGGGCGGGGCCTTTCTCGAAGGCGGCCGGCTGCTCAAAGCCCTGGCGCTCGACAAGACTGGCACGCTGACCCGCGGCAAGCCCGCGCTGACCGATGCAATCCCGCTTGGCGACATGCCGATCGCGCAAGCCTTGCGGATCGCCGCCAGCCTCGATGACCACAGCACGCATCCGGTCGCCCAGGCGCTGGTTGCCGGTTGGCGGGAGCAGCAGCCAGGTGCCGCACTCCTGCCCGTCGACGATTTCGGCGTGCTCCAGGGGCGCGGCGTCACAGGCCGTATTGCCGGTCAGGATTGGCATCTGGGCAATCACCGTCTGGTCGAAGAGATCGGGGGGTGTTCGGCGGCACTGGAGGCGCGGCTTGCTGTCCTGGAAAATGCCGGCAAAACCGCCATCGTTCTGTGTGACGCGGCCGATCCGGTGGCCGTGTTTGGCGTTGCCGACACCCTGAGGCCGGAGAGCGCGCGGGCCGTTGCGTCCCTCAAGTCGCTGCATGTCGAACCGGTCATGTTGACCGGCGACAACCCGGCCACGGCACGGGCGATTGCCGTTCAGCTCGGCATCAAGGATGCACGCGGCAATCTGCTGCCGCAGGACAAGCAAGCCGCTGTCGCGGAGCTTCTTGGGCGCTACGGGTCGGTCGGCATGGTCGGCGACGGAGTGAACGATGCGCCGGCGCTGGCGCGTGCGACGATCGGCTTCGCCATGGGGGCGGCCGGCACCGCCACGGCGCTGGAGACCGCCGATGTGGCCATCATGGACGACGACCCGCGCAAGATTGCCGACTTCATCAGCTTGAGTCGGCGCACGGCCATGCTTCTCAAGCAGAACATCGCACTCGCGCTTGGCATCAAGGCCGTGTTCTTCGTGCTGGCCCTGAGCGGAGTGGCGACCCTGTGGATGGCGGTGTTCGCCGACACGGGGGCCAGCCTTCTGGTGGTGTTCAACGGGATGCGACTGCTGCGCCGGTGAGTACGGGATGACTTGGTACGATTTGATCGCCGCATTGACGGTATCGACCCTGCCCGCCAGGGTCTTCCCGGGCATTCCTGGGCCCTAGGCCGTGTTAACACAACCGGAGGCCGTCGGCGATCAGCGCGAAACCGATGAAGCCGACGAACATGACATCAAGCTTCTCGAACCGCGAGAAGATGCGACGAAAGCCCTTGAGTCGCCGAAACAATCGCTCGACTTCATTGCGGCGCTTGTCCATTGCTCGGTCGTACTCCCACGGCTCGACCCGAGTCTTCAGGGGCGGGACCGCAGGGATGAAGCCGAGTTCGAGGGCAAGCTGCCGCGTCTCGTTGCCCTCGTAGGCCCGATCCATGAGCAGATGCAGCGGCCTGTTTGGCGCACCCAGGCGACTGAGCAGTGCCCGTCCAGCCGGCGCGTCGTGCGCCTGGCCAGGTGACAAGGAGAACGCTATGGCCGTGCGAACATCCGCGGCAACCATATGAATCCTGGTGTTCCATCCGCCTCGAGATTTGCCGATGGATTGGGTGCCGTTTTTTTAGCGCCCCGGTGCCATCCGGATGCACCTTGATGCTGGTGCTGTCCAGTGAAACCGTTTCGATCTTGATGCGCACAACCTGCGATCGCTGCAGCTCCTCGAACACTCGGTCCATGACGCCCGACTTGGACCACCGATTCATCCGCGTATAGATCGTGTGCCAGTTGCCGAACCGCCTGGGCAAGCCGCGCCATTTGCAGCCATGCTCGGCCACGTACAGAATCGCATTCAACACATCCAGGTTTGACAAGCTGACATTGCCTCGCTGCGTCGGCAAGCAGTGCTCGATTTGGGCGAACTGCGCAGGCGTGATTTCCATGCACGCATTTTCTCGCAGCTAGATGCCTAAGTCAATTAGTGTTAACAAGACATAATTGACAAGCTCAGAGCTTTGGCTATGATGCCTGCACACAAATCGCTGTACATCCTGTACATCCCTCACATTCAAACTCATGCGCTCCTTTCGAACCTTCTCCCGCTATTGGGCGTTCGTCTGCGCATTGGTTCTCTTGCCCTGGATGCAAGCCACGGCAGCCCCGATACGGGTCGTGCCAGCCTCATGCTGCACAGGCATGGCGGCTATGCCGATGGTAGGTGCCGGCCATCAAGCGAATCTCGCTGGTCATGACGATTCGCGAGTCGAGCGTGCGTTTTGCCAAGCTGCCTGCAATGACCTGGGCGCGGCTGCCGTTTCCAGCACGTCCAACGCCGCATCATTTCCTCACGCAGCATTGATCCAACGCTTGGTGCTCGTCCTCCAAGCTCAGCCTGAGCAGGCTGCCTTGCCCATCGGGCGCTTCGATCCGCCGCCTCCCTCCAAGCCGCCTTTCCTCGCGGCTCGCCTCCAAGTTTGACCCCTTCGGCAGCACCCGTCCCGGTGAACCTTCACCGGGCGATGTTCGTGTTCGCCTTGCGATCAACGCTGCGGCCTTGCAGCGTTCCATCCGCCGAAGAGGAAAGCGATGTCCCTCATCCTGCAGTGCCGCCGTGCGCAAGCCCGGCGGTTGTCATCCGTCTGGTCTGAACGCCCGGCGGCCATCCCCGTTCTCGTCACGCTTCTACTGCTCGCCGGCCTGGCCGCACCCGCCCAAGCCGCGCCCCTGACCCTCGGTGCCGCCGAGGCGCAACTGGCGCGGAGCAATCCCAGTCTGGCCGCAGCCGCGCAGCGCATCCGCGCCATCCAGCACCAGGCCGCGGCGGCCACGCAGTTGCCCGACCCGCATGTGTCGTTCGACGCGGTCAACCTGCCCACCAACAGCTTCTCGCTGACGCAGCAGAGCATGACCATGCTCAGCGTCGGCGTCAGCCAGAGTTTTCCGCCGATCGGCAAGCTGGCCCTCGAAGGCGACAAGCTGCAGGCGCAAGCCTCGGAGCAGCACTTCAGCCGCGAAGCCAAACGCGCGCAGCTGGTTCTCGCCTTGCGACGCGCCTGGCTTGCAGCGGTGTACGCGCGCCAGGCCATGGCGACGGTGCAGCGGCAGCAGACGCTGGCGCGTGAGAACGTCGACGCGGCCATGGCCAGCTACCGGGCAGGCAACGGACCGCAGAGCGATGTGTTGCGCGCCCGTCTCGCCGAGGACGAACTGCGCAACGACCAAAGCGCGCTCGCCGCGGATGAAGCGGCGTCCCTGGCCGACATTGCCCAGGCACTCGGCAGCGATCAAACGCCGCAGATCGATCCTGACTGGCCGAGCTTGTCGCCAGGCGCGACGGCTCCCGAGCAAGCGCCCCCGACCCAGCCGCTGCTGCGCATGGCCCAGGCCAAGGTGCAGATCGCCCAGGCTGGCGTGCAGGTGGCCAAGAAGGATTTCCTGCCGGAGATCACGGTTGGCGCCTCCTACGGCAAGAGCTTTTTTCCGGGCTCTCCCAACTTTTTCTCCGCCGGGGTTTCGATGAACTTGCCGATCTTCTCCAGCCATCGGCTGGATCAGGAACTCGACAGCGCCCGCGCCCAGGTGCTGGAAGCCCGCTACGACGAGCAGGACCAGCGGTTGGCCTTGCAGCAGCAGATCCGCACCGCCACGGCGCGCATGCGCAGCCAGCAGGAGAAGTGGCAGCGCATGCGCGCGCACATGCTGCCGCTGGCGCATGCGGCGTACGACTCCACCCTCACCACCTACAGCAACGGCCGCGCCAGCATGAGCGACGTGCTGAAGGCGCAGCAAGCCGTTTTTGCCCTTGAACTCCAGACCCTGCAACAGCGCCGGGATCTGCTGGCCACCCAGGCCGAACTCGACTACCTGACAACGCCTTCGGAGCAGCAGCCATGAATTTGCGAACCTTCACTCTCGGCCTCGGCCTGTTGCTGGTCGGCATCGGCGCGGGCCTCTGGACCAGTCGCTGGCTGCCGCACGGCGCCTCGGACCCCAAGACGCCGAACGCCGCGGCGGCCCCGGCTTCCGCAACAGCTTCCGCAGCAGCGCCGGCAAGCCGCCGGGTGCTGTACTGGGCCAACCCGATGAACGCCGCCATCCACTCCGACCACCCGATGAAAGACAACATGGGGATGGACTATGTCCCGGTCTACGCCCCGGCTGCGGCGCCGCAGCGCCGGGTGCTGTACTGGGTCAGCCCGATGAATCCGGCGATCCATTCGGACCGTCCGATGAAGGACAACATGGGCATGGATTACGTGCCGGTCTACGCCCCGGCCGAAGCCGGCGCCAACGACAGCGGGCTGCGCATCGACCCGCGCCTGACGCAAAACCTGGGCGTGCGCCTGACGACCGCACAGATGCGTCCCATGGGCCAGGCGATCCAGACCGTGGGCACCGTGGCCGTGGACCAGAACCGCGTCACCACCGTCACCCCGCGCTTCTCCGGCTGGGTCGTGCATCTCAAGGTGCGTGCCGTGGGCGACCCGGTGGCGCGCGGTCAGGTGCTGGCGGAGATTTACTCGCCCGAGCTGTACAGCGCGCAGCAGGAATACAGCATTGCGCGCCAGCAAGCCGGCGCGGCCGACGGTCATGCCGACAGCCAGGGCTTGCTGGCCGCGGCCAAACAGCGCCTGCTGCTGCTGGGCCTGCCCGGGGCTGCGCTCAAGCAGTTGGAGGCCTCGGGCCAGCCGATGCGCAACGTTCCCATCCTGGCGCCCGAGAGCGGGGTGGTGACGGCGCTCAATATTCGCCAGGGCAGCTATGTCTCGTCGCAGAATAGCCTGTTCGAGATCGCCAATCTGGATCGGGTCTGGGTCAATGTGGCGCTGTACGACTACCAGATGCCGTGGGTGCGCCTGGGCGACGGCGTGCAGCTCCAGCTTCCGGCCTACCCCGGCAGGAATTGGGATGGGCGCCTGAACTTTCTCTACCCCACGCTGGACCCGCAAACCCGCACCATCACCGCGCGCCTGAGCTTCGCCAACCCCGGCGGCATTCTGCGCCCGGGCATGTATGCCAACGCCACGGTGCAGGCCCAGGCGCAAACCGCGCTGGCGCTGCCGAGCAGCGCGGTGCTGCGCACGCAGGATGGCGATTACGCCATGCTGGCGCAGGCGGGCGGCCACTTCCTGCCGGTGCAAGTTGCGCTTGGGCCCGAGGCGAACGGCTGGGTGGTCATCGCCCGGGGGCTCAAGGCGGGTGACCAGGTGGTGGAAAGCGCCCAGTTCCTGCTGTACTCTGAATCGCAGTTCCAGTCGGTCAAGGCGCGCATGCTCGGTGGTCATGCCGGCACGAGCGGCGCGAGTGGCATACCCGCCACGGGAGCGATGCCAGGCATGCCGCCAGCGAGCGCCCCGCAAGCTGGCTCTGCTGGGCCAATGACCTCGCGAACGGTCGCACCAATAGCCCCACCAACGGGCGCACCACCCGCCACGCCGGCAGCCGCGCCCCCACCCGCCGCCGGGTCGATAGCCGGGATGAACATGGCTCCTGACCGGAGCGCCCCATGATCCGGCGGCTCATGGAGTGGTGCTTCGAGAACCGCAGCCTGACGGTGATCGGCGCGCTGATGGTGCTGGCCGCGGGCATCCTGGCGGTGCGCAACACGCCGCTGGAGGCCATCCCCGACATCTCCCCCACCCAGGTCATCATCAAGACCTCCTACCCCGGGCAGGCGCCGCAGGTGGTTCAGGACCAGGTGACCTATCCGCTGGAGACCACCCTGCAGTCGGTGCCCGGCGCGCGCGCGGTGCGCGGCTATTCGATGTTCGGCGACTCCTTTGTCTACGTCATCTTCAAGGATGGCACCAACATCTATCAAGCGCGCAACCTGGTGCTTCAGTATCTCAGCCAGGTGCAATCCAAACTGCCGCCTGGAGTGACGCCGGCGCTGGGGCCTGACAGTTCGGGGGTGGACTGGGTTTACATGTACGCCCTGACCGATACCGGCGGCACGCAGGACCTGAGCCAGCTCACCACCCTGCAGAACTGGTTCCTCAAATACCAATTGCAGGGCATTCCGGGGGTGGCCGAGGTCGCCACGGTCGGCGGCATGGTGAAGGAATACCAGGTGGTTGTGAACCCGCAGGCCCTGCTGGCCTACAACCTCACCCTGCCGCAGGTGGAAGATGCCATCCGCGCCGCCAACGGCGAGACCAGCGGCTCGGTGGTCGATCTCGGCGAGGCCAGCTATATGGTGCGCACCACCGGCTATATCCGCTCCTTGCGGGATCTGGAGAACGCGCCGCTGGCGGCGCGTGGCGGGGTGCCGCTGACGCTCAAGGATGTCGCCCGCGTCCAATTCGGCCCGGAACTGCCCAACAGCGCCGCCGACCTCAACGGCGAGGGCGCGGTGGTGGGGGGCATCGTGATGATGAACCAGGGCTCGAACGCCGATGCCATCATCCGCCGAGTCGAGGACAAAATCCGCAGCATCCAGCCCTCGCTGCCGCCCGGGGTGAAGATCGTCACCACCTACAGTCAGGCGCCGCTGATCCAGCGCGCCATCCACACCCTGACCGAGAAGCTGCTGGAGGAGTCGCTGATCGTCGCCCTGGTGTCATTCCTGTTCCTGCTGCGCGCGCGCTCGGCGCTGGTGGCCATCGTGTCGCTGCCGCTGGGCATCCTCGCCGCCTTCCTGGTGATGTGGGCGCAGGGCATTCCGGCCAACATCATGTCCCTAGGGGGCATCGCCATCGCCATCGGCGCGATGACCGACGCTGCGATCGTGATGATCGAGAACATGCACAAGCATATGGAGCAGGATCCCGGCGCCGATCCCTGGATGAAGGCCAGGGTGGCGGCATCGGAAGTCGGGCCGGCGCTGTTTTTTTCGCTGCTGATCATCGCGGTGTCGTTCCTGCCGGTGTTCGCGCTCGGCGGCGAGGAGGGCAAGCTGTTTCGGCCCCTGGCCTTCACCAAGACCTATGCCATGGCCGCGGCCGCCATCCTGTCCATCAGCCTGGTGCCGCTGCTGATGGCCTGGTTCATCCGCGGGCATATCCGCCCGGAGGGGAAGAACCCCCTGAACCAGATGCTGATCTGGCTCTACCGCCCCTTGATCCACGGCGTGCTGCGGGCACCATGGCTGGTCATCGTGCTGGCCCTCGTCGCCGTGGCCAGCCTGTATTTCCCCTGGAAGCACCTCGGCTCGGAGTTCATGCCGCCCTTGAACGAAGGCACCCTGCTGTACATGCCGGTGTCGCAGGATCCGTCGATCTCCATCGGCCAATCCGCCGCGATCCTGCAGCAGAGCGACCGCATCATCAAGACCTTCCCCGAAGTGGAGAGCGTGTTCGGCAAGGCGGGCCGGGCGCAGACCGCGACCGACCCGACGCCGATCTCGATGTTCATGACAGTCGTGAACCTGAAGGACCGCAGCACCTGGCCGGCCAGCATGACCACCGCCAAGCTGATCGAGAAGATGAATCAGGCGCTGCAGATTCCTGGCGTATCGAACACCTGGACCCAGCCGATCAAGGGCCAGGTGGACATGCTGACCACCGGCCTGCAAACGCCGCTCGGCATCAAGGTCACCGGCAGCAATCTCGACACCCTGAACCGGCTGGGGCAGGAGATCCAGGCGGCGCTGCAAACGGTCCCGGGCACCCAGAACGCCTATGCGGCGCGGGCCACCGGCGGGCGCTACATCGTGGTCGACACCAACCGGCTGGCAGCCGCGCGCTACGGCCTTTCGGTGGCGGATGTGAACCGCCTGGTCGAGACCGCCATCGGTGGACAGATGCTGTCCACCGCCGTCAACGGCCTGGAGCGCTTCCCCATCAGCCTGCGCTACCCGCGCGAACTGCGCCAGTCGCTGTCCACGCTGATGGAAAGCCGCATCGCCACGCCCGAGGGCAGCCAGATTCCGCTGGCGCAGGTGGCCACGCTGCGCATCGAGGGCGGCCCGCCCATGCTCACCAGCGACAACAGCCGCCTGAATTCCTGGGTGTACATCGACCTCAAACCCGGCACCAGCATCGGCAGCTACGTGGCCGCGGCGCAAGCGGCCCTGGCACAGAAGGTTCATCTGCAGCCCGGTTTCACGCTCGACTGGGTTGGGCAGTACCAGGCGCTGGAGCAGGCCGTGCAGCGTCTGAAGATCGTCGTGCCGGCGGTGATCGGCCTGATCGCGCTCCTGCTGTATTTCAACTTCAAGAACATCACCGAGGTCGCCATCATCCTGCTGACCTTGCCGCTGTCGCTGGTGGGCGGATTCTGGTACGTCGACTGGCTGGGCTACAAGCTCTCGGTTGCGGTGGGCGTGGGCTTCATCGCCACCGCCGGGGTGGCCTCCGAGTTCGGCGTGGTCATGCTGCTGTATCTCGACGCGGCGCTGGAGCGGCGCAAGATTCACGACCGCCTCAACACCTGGGGCGACCTCAAGCAAACGGTGGTCGAGGGCACCTTGCTGCGGCTGCGCCCCATGGCGATGACCCTCACCATGGTGGTCGGCGGCCTGCTGCCCATCATGTTCAGCGAAGGCGCTGGTGCCGACGTGATGAAGCGCATCGCCGCGCCCATGGTTGGCGGCATGCTGACGGCTGCTTTGCTGGCGCTACTGGTGATTCCGGCGGTTTACGCCCTGTGGCAGAAGCGGCGCCTGGGGCTGGGCGAGAGTCCCAGGCTGGAGGTGGCTTCATGAGCACTATCAATCAGCCGCAATCAGGCCCTCACAAAGGCCTCAAGGACGTTCGGAAGCGGCCCAGTATGTCCGTCCTTGATCCATGTCAAATCGTGTTGCTGCAGGATTCGGCTGCTCTCAGAACCCTGTCGTGCCACGCAAGTCTCAGCGTGCAGGGCGCACGTATTTCAGGAGCCTGTTGCGTCAAAGCCGGGGGCTGGAGAAGATGTATTTGATCAGCGCCATCACGCCGAGCGCGATTAAAGCCAGCACCAGCCGTCCGAACAACCCCATGAGGGCCATGCCGCCCCCCGACATGCAGACAGAAGTCATCATGATCAGCTTCCTTTCGTCGTTTGTTCCTTGTGTGTTGTAACCAGGAAATCGTTATGCAACGTCGTTCATTTGTGACTGCCCTTGTGGGTTTTGTTGGAACCGTCGTGGGCTATTTAACCGGACACGGCGCACCCTCCGCCAAGGCCCAGGGCACGATGGGTGGAGGGATGATGGGTGGCAGCATGGGCGGCATGATGTCGCCCGAGAACATGAACGGCCCCATGCGCACCGGCATGGAGCTGTTCAAGGTTCACCAGCAGATCCAGCGCAAGGTGACCGAGCTGCCCAATGGGGTGCATGACGTGACCACCTCGGCCGACCCCACGACGGCAGCGCTCATCCAGAAGCATGTGGTGGAGATGTATGCACGGCTCGATCAGAACCGCCCCTTCCCCTACCCCATGAGTAATAGCGTGCCGCAGATGTTCGCCAACCCGACCAAGTACCAGCGCAAGCTCGACATCCTGCCCGATGGCGTGGCCGTGACCGAGACCTCCTCCGACCCGGAGATGGTCGCCGTGATCAAAGCCCACTCCCGCGAACTCGACCGCTTCGCCAAGGAGGGCATGCCGGCCATAATGCGCGTGATGATGTGATGCGTGATTCGCGGCGCTGTGCAGAGATGTCCGGAACGGTCTGCATGGCGATCCCGGCGAGGCGAAGTCTTCCATGTGGGGTTGCCACAGCAGCCAACCCCATGTCTTGGCTGCTGTGTCAGCGCTGCTGCATTCCAATCATCTGGAGAAACTGCCATGAAAAAACTGTTGATCACGCAGTCGCTCATTGGCGTTTTTCTTAAGGAGTTGAACGATGGATGGTCGTGTTTTCCCGTGGCTCGTCGCACTCGTTTGTGCCGGACTATCACCAAGTATTTGGGCTGTGCAGACCACGCAGGTGGCAACTGCAGGTGCGGCGACCCAACCGTCATGGACGAATGCCAAGCATGCGTTTACCGTGCAGTTGATCCAGCTCAGCCCCGACAATGTGCGCGCCTTCTACGAGAACATGGGTTATCCACCCAAGGCCATCGATGCCATTGCCCAGGTCTGCGTGTTCGGGACCTCGATCCGGAACAACGCCAAAGCCCCCATCACCTATGACGTGGCCGACTGGAAGGCCGTGACGGAGGATGGCAAACGGCACCCATTGATTACCAAGACCCAGTGGCTGCAACGCTGGCAGTCGCTGGGCGTGAGTTCGGATTGGTCGATCCTGCCGGCGCAGCAAACCCTGCAGGTTGGGGATTGGGGCCAAGGCTTCACCACCGTGGATTTACCGCGTGATGCGCGGTTCAAACTTGTTTATTTCTGGAGTGAACATGGAACGCAACACCAAGCCACATTGGCAGGCCCACAATGCGCGGCAGCCTCGCATGGCTAACCCTGAGCGCCGCCAAGTGCTGTCCTGGCTCGGTGGCGCCGGATTGCTGGCGGCAGCCAGAGCTCGCACCGCGTTTGCCGCCAGCCCAGTGCAAGATCAGGCGCTCGCGGTGGTGCAGCCACCGCGCCCAGCGCCGGCCTTCAGCCTGCTGGACATCGACGGCAAAGCACACCGTCTGGCTGACTACCGCGGCAAGGTGGTGCTGGTGAATTTCTGGGCAACCTGGTGCCCGCCATGCCGGCAGGAGATGCCGTCCATCGAAAGGCTTTACCTGTCGATGAAAGGTCGCCCCTTTGAGGTGTTGGCGCTGGACCAGGGCGAGAGCCTGAACAACGTCTTCGCCTACATGGGGGAACTCAATCCCTCGCCCACATTTCCGGTGTTGCTGGACCAGCATAGTCAGGTGGCGCATGCTTTCGGCGTGATGGGGATTCCGACAACCTATCTGATCGACAAGCGGGGTCTGATCGTCCGGCAGGCCGTCGGCGGGCGCGATTACAACACCCCGCAGATTCGGCAAACCATCGAGGCCCTGATGCGCTGAAAGCGTCCCGGACCCGGGGCACTCAGGCCACGGTGAACTGGCCCATCATGCCTTGCTGGCTGAAGTGCCGGACGGACGGGTCCTGCCCGCGACGTCGGGAGGGAGGCGATTTTCGCGGGCAAACGGTCCCGCTTTGCGGCGGGAGGCGCGGCACGAAACAGTAGAAGGCGACAGTCAAGCAAGATTTTTGAGAACGTCAAGCCCCGCAGTTGCCGAGCGCCACCCCCGCTACCTCATGTGGAGCGCTCACTCCACCAGAATCTTGCCAACCATGCCAGCTTCCAGATGCCCGAGCATCGCCCAGGCGAAATTGACGGTTCCGGGTTTGTAGAAGCGCCAGATCAGATCACCCTTACCGCTAGCCCAATGCGTCATTGAAAACGCACCCCATTGATGGTGAAATGGGGGCATGGGCAAGATGAATCTGAGTGCAGCAGAGCGAGATCAACTGGAGGCGATCGTGCGCAGTCGAACGATGCGCGCGGCCGATGTGCGCAGGTCGAAGTTGATCCTCATGCTTGAGGACGGTGAATCGCGTGAAACGATCATGCGCAGGCTCGAATGTGATTCGCGATTTCTCTCACGCTGGTCGAGCCGCTTTCTGAGCGAGAGGTTGGCCGGTATGTACGCGAGGCACCCCGGGCGGGCGCCGAAGCAGCCGGTGGCCAAGCTTGAGGCGCGGGTTCTCAATCGCACGCTCAGACACAAACCGTCGGACGGTTCGACGCACTGGAGCAGCTACAAGTTGGCCGCCGAACTCGGGGACGTGTCGGTGTCGACCGTGCAGCGTATCTGGCGCAAGCACAACATTCGTCCGCACAGGCTCGAGTGCCACATGATCTCCAACGACCGGGCGTTCGAGACCAAGGCCGCCGATGTCATTGGGCTGTACTTGAACCCACCTGCGCACGCGGCGGTGTTCTGCGTGGACGAGAAGACCGCGATTCAGGCGCTGGATCGCAAGGACCGCATGCTGCCGCTGTCGCGCGGGCGCGCCGAGAGCCATTCGTTCGAATACAAGCGCAACGGCACGCTGAGCCTGTTTGCGGCGCTGAACACAGCCACCGGCGAAGTCCTGGGCAAGACCGCACCGCGCCACACCAGCGAGCAGTTCGTCGCCTTCCTCACCGACATCGTGGCCAGCCAACCTGCGCACCAGGACATTCATGTGATCTGCGACAACGTCAGCAGCCACAAGACCGAGCGGGTCGCGGAGTTCCTGGCTGAGCATGGCCATGTGCGCGTTCACTACACGCCCACGTATTCGTCGTGGCTGAACCAGGTGGAGAACTGGTTCTCCCGCATCCAGCGCGACGTGATCAGTCGTGGCATCTTCACCTCCGTGAAGGATCTGGATCGCAAATTGATGCGCTACATCCGCGCGCACAACAAGAATCCCAAACCCGTGAAGTGGAAGTACGACGATCCATCGCGCCGAATCCACCCGGTGCCATCTCAATGACGCAGTGGACTAGGCGCCGACTTGGACATTGCCGCTGCTCAAAAGCGCCCGCACCGGCTATGCTTTGGAGCTGGAAATGCTGCGTTGATCAACGTTACCGCGTTTGAATTGAACCATCATGAGAGTCCGTTCCCTGTTCATTGTCGCGGCCAGCGGTTGCGTGTTGGTGACTGGCGCAGTCGAGTCCGGTGACCTCAGCGCCGCGCTGGGCAGCAAGTAACTCGGGCATCGCATGCGAGGGCGCGGCAAGTACGCTTCCGGGGCTAGCGTTGATCACGCTTGGCGGCCGCTATACCCCTGCGGCGGGCGCAGTGGCATCGCCGCCTGGCTGGCCGAGCGCGGCTCGTTGACATCGCGGTTGCGCGCACACTGCGGTGCCTTCAGCCTGCTGCGACTGCATCAGGGCCTGGCGCGGCCGCGGCGCGACGAGGCGCCGCTGCTGGCGCAGCCGCTGGGCCGGCGAGCGTGGTCGCGCGAGGTGGTGCTGTTTGCTGACGGTGTGCCTGTGGTGTATGGGCAGAGCGTAGCGCGTCGCGACGTGCTGCGCCGCAACTGGCGGCTGCTGGTGGCGCTGGGCAGTCAACCGGTCGGCGAAGCCGTGTTCGCGCGCGCGATGACGCGCCGCGGCGAGATCCGGGTGCGACGCTTGCCGCCCCGCGACGCCTTGCGGCGCGCCGCCTGCGCATACGCAGGACTGCCTACGGCGACGCCGTTGTGGGCGCGGCGATCCGCCTTCGTGCATCGTGGCCAGGCGCTTTGGGTGACCGAGGTCTTCCTGCCGGCTGTGGCCGCGCTGCGCGGCCACAGCCGGCCGTTAGCTCGCGCATAGCGCCACGAATCTCGGCTACCGGCACCCCGATTCCGCTTGCACTTGCCCTCAAGCGCTGAATGCCCGGGATATGGATGACGCGCTTTTCGACGCGGATGAGCCCAGCCTCGCTGAGTTGGTGCAGGACTCGCGAGAAGTGCTCTTCGGTGAGATTCAGCCTGGATGCTATTGTGCCCTTGCTACTGGGAAGGCGCAGCGACACCGGGCCGGCTCTCATGGATGCGCTCAAGTGTTGTCGCCAACGCGAGATGGAGCAGACAAAGCAGCATGTTCCGCTCGGGCCGTTACCAGCCTTGATTGCCATAACCCATTCATCTGGCGAGTTATTCACGGCGGCCGCGTATTCACGGCTTCGCTCAGCAGCGCGGTTAGAGCAACGTCAGTGGCAACATCTTCTGGTGACAAATGTGCCCGATCTGACCCCCGCCGATGTCGTCGGGCGCTACAAGTCTCTGGCCGACATCGAGCGGGGCTTTCGGGCCCTCAAGTCGGAGATCGAGATCGGCCCGATGTTCCACCGCTTGCCTGAGCGCATTCGCGCCCATGCCGCCATCTGCTTCATGGCCTTAATGCTGCACCGCGTCATGCGCACGCGACTGCAGGCCAGCGCCACCCGCCTGTCCCCCGAGTGCGCCTTGGACAATCTGCGCCGCATTCAACATCACCAGGTCACGCTCGGTGTCGCGCAACCCGCTGCGGGCCTGTTCACGATCCGCCAGGAGCACACCGACATCTTGTCGGCACTCACCATCAAAAAACCGACACTCAACACTCAACTGACCCTCTTGTAGTGGAGCGATTCCAAATTCACACATGAGAAATCAATCATTTGCGCCGCGAACTGTTGAACCCGGGTAAAGATTCGGTGATGACGTAGGCTGACCGAGTCGCGAGCAGAACGTGCTGGACACAGAAGTTTTTTCGCCGTACCCTGTTTGCTGTGAACGACACAGCCGCAGACCTGGACTCGGCGATCGGGACGGTGCCCGACGCAAGACGGCCGACGCCGAAACCCTATGACCAGGAGTTGGTCACGCTGACCAGGCGCGAGCACATCGAGTTGGTGCAGCGGGCAAGTTCATACCGATCCCTGCATGCGCGAGCCGTGGCGCGCATCGAATTCGTGGAACGTCGGCATCAGGCCGAGAAGGCGCGATTTGCGCAGCGTGAAGCCGAGTTGAAGGCGGCGCTGGAGGCCGCGCAGGCGCAGATCCGCGATCTTCGCCTGCGCGTGTTTGGCGCCAAGACGGAACAGTCGCGCCGGATCAATGCGGTGTGCCAGGTCAGCGCTGGCCCTCCACGGCCGCGGGGCCAGCAACGTGGGCGGCGTGGTCACGGCCGCACGCGCCTGGGCGGATTGCCGGCCAGGGTTGAGGAGGTGACGCTGCAGACGACGTGCCCACGCTGCGGCCTGGGGCTGAGCGCGTTTCCCGGCACGCAGGATGCCGAGATTCTGGAGATCGAGGTCAAGGCGTACCGCCGCATCGTCCGTCGGCACCGCTACCGGCCGCTGTGCTGCTGCGGCGCACTTCCCGGCATCGTGACGGCGCCGCCGCCGGCGCAACTCATCCCACGGGGCAAGCTGGGCGTGTCGGTCTGGGTGGAGGCACTGCTGTCGAAGTTTCTCTATGGGCAGCCCAGCCACAGGCTGCTGCAGGACTGGGACGATCATGGGCTGCACATCGCGCAGGGCACGCTCACCGAGGGCCTGCGCATGCTGTGGCCGTTGCTGGGGCCGGTGGCCGAGGCTGGCCTGGATGAGCTGCGACGTGGCTCGCACTGGCATGCCGACGAGACACGCTGGGAGGTGTTCGAGGAGGAGCCCGGCAAGGTCGGGCATCGCTGGTACCTGTGGGTGTTTCAGTCGGCCACTGCGGTGTGCTTTGTGCTCGATCCTTCACGCTCGGCCTCGGTGCCGGCGGCCGCACTCAACCATGTGGACGAGGGGATTCTCAGTGTCGACCGCTACGCCTCGTACCGCAAGTTCGCCCGGTTGAACCCGGGGGTGAAGCTGTCGATCTGCTGGGCGCACCAGCGGCGCGACTTCCTGCGCGCGGCCAATGATTATCCGGCGCTGTGGGACTGGGCCATGGGATGGGTCGGGCTCATCGGCGAGCTGTACGCCTTGCACGCCCGGCGGCGGCAACAATGGGCGGATGGCGACGCTGCCTTCAAGGACAGCGATGCCGAGACGCGCGCGCTGGTGGCCTCGATGGAGCAGCGCTGCCTGGATGAGTTGGCCGACACGGCACTGGCAGGCGCGGCGCACAAGGTGCTGCGTACCCTGCGCACGTACTGGGCGGGACTGATCCTGTTCCTGGATCATCCCGCCATCGACCTGGACAATAACGCCGCCGAACGCGCGCTGCGGCCCGCGGTGGTCGGGCGCAAGAACTTCTATGGTTCGGGCAGCCAGTGGTCGGGGCAGCTGGCCGCCACGATGATGAGCGTGTTGGGTACGCTCAAGTGCTGGGGGATCAATCCGCGCACCTGGCTGAGCGCGTATCTGCATGCCTGCGCACACGCGGGCGGCTGCATGCCGGCGGACCTCGACCGCTTCCTGCCCTGGCGGATGGATGAGGCCCGGCTGAGCGCGATGCGCGGCGTGGCCTGCGCAACAATCGACAGCTCATGAACAAACGGTACTGCGGGCGCGTGTTCACGCAGGAGGAGCTTGACGCCATCGCCTGGCTGATGGCGCAAAACCCCCAGCTCAAGCGCGCGCCGCTGTCGCGCAGGGTGTGCGAGATGATCGACTGGCGCCGCCCTGATGGACGCCTCAGCGACATGAGTTGCCGCGTGGCGATGCTGCGCATGCAGACTGACGGCTTGATCACGCTGCCACCCTCACAGATGCCTCACCCGCGGCGCCGGGCGCAGTTCGACCCCACACCGGCCACCGATGCGCAAGGTGCGATCGACATGCCCGTGCATGCTCTGGATGCCTTGCGCCTGGAGGTGGTCGCCGGTGTCGGCGCGGCCTCCAGGCTGTGGAACGAATATGTGGCGCGTTACCACTACCTGGGCTACACGCCCATGTCGGGCAGCCAGATCCGTTACAACGTCTACGCTGGCGACCGGCTCGTTGCCTTGCTGAGCTTCGGCGCCAGCGCCTGGAAGCTGGCCGATCGCGAACGATTCATCGGCTGGAATCACGATCAGCGGCAGAACAACCTGCAGCGCGTCGTCAACAACACGCGTTTCCTGATCCTGCCGTGGGTGCAGTCCAAAGGGCTTGCCTCGAAGATCCTGGCCCTCGCCGCGCGTCGCCTGCCCAAAGACTGGCAGCAGCGCTACGGCTACTCGCCCGTGATGCTGGAGACCTTCGTCGAAAGCCCCAGGCACAAAGGCACCTGCTACAAGGCCGCCAACTGGGTCCTCGTGGGCAAAACAACCGGCCGCGGCAAGAAGAGCCTCTCGCACCAACAGGCGCTGCCCATCAAGGACATCTGGCTGTACCCGCTGCGTCCCGACTACGCAGCCATCCTGCGTCGGTAACGGCTGCCGACGTCATCACCGAATCTTTACGAACCCGGGCCTACGACGGCCACACCCTGAGCGAGCAACTGGAGCGGGCCACGATCCTGATGCAGGACAGCAGGTCAAAGCCGGCGACCGCGTTCGTTGACCTGGGCTATCGGGGCGTGGATGCTGGCAACCCGGATGTGCATATCGTGCACCGGGGCAAATCCAAACGCATCAGCAGCAAGGACAGAAATCAACTCAAGCGGCGCCAGGCCATCGAGCCCATCATCGGCCACCTCAAGAGCGATCACCGCATGGACCGTTGTCCCCTCAAGGGTGAGCAGGGCGACCGGTTGCACGCCGTGCTGTGCGCGGCAGGCTACAACATCAAATGGCTGCTGCGCATGATCGCCAGGAAGGGGGTGCCCTTTGTGAGTCGGCTTTATTTGCGCCTGTGTCAGGCTGCGCACTTACGCCCGAACTGGCATCCGATGCTGCGCGAACTCGCCTGCTATGCGCTCAACGGCCCAGCGCTGCGACTGGCCGCCCCTTGAAGATGAATAAATCAGGGCCGACACCTTAAAGTTCACGGATAATTCGTGCCGTGTCTATAGGTAGAGAAGCGGTCTCAACTGGTAGATCGACACCACCCAGATCAAGGCCGATAGCCCGGCGATCTCGGCGAGATCAGCGACCTGCAGGGGTCGCCTTTGCGATGCGAAGGACCACAGCAAAAGCGTGCACCTCAGGATTTCTGCGATCGCTAGAAACATGAGAATTGCCCACAGGGCTCCCTGAACGGAGGTGCCTTCGCTCCCTCGGCCCTTGGCGTACCTACTTTAGGTGACTTGACCCAACGAGGCGCGAATCAAGATTGACAATGTCATAACGTAGGAGGCGGCATCAAGCGCCTGAAGCATCCCCCCGGAGTGCCCGCGCTGATTGCCGTCACCCGCACGCAATGCTCCCGCCGCGGGGACTGGTTTGGCGCGTGCAAAGCTGCGCGGCGCCGCATTGGTCACCGTCACCCAGTCCATTTGAAGTTCCTTCAACCACGCGTTGCGCTGGATGATCGCGCTGCCGGCGCCACGAGCGTTGGGCGTGTGATGCCACTGCAGCGCATCAAGCAGCAACGGAGCGCCCAAAGAATGCAAACGGCCTACCGCGCTCAGCCATAGCTGAGCTTCTTCGATGTCGGTGAAGACGATTGCGTGGTCGTCTGTGTCATGCCTTGCCCAGTGCACGGTCAGCACCCTCTCGACCGCCACCGGCTCCTCACTGTGCCATGCGCGCCAGGCAGCCAGGAATGACTGCGCATCGCGCTCCAACGCCCTGGGCTTAAGCAGTCGATGTTTTCGAGGCCGATCCAGCGCCAGGGCCCCGACGCGGATCGTCCCGTCGACGTAGCCCGATGTCGCCCGCCTCGCAGGGCTCGGGCCGCGCAAGGATGACCAGCGTCGAGTTTGCTCTGCGATGGCCCGACACACGGTCGGTCCGGCAAAGCGAAGGGCCTCGGGCGCTTTCGGATTATTCCGCAACGCGTGGATCAGGCGCAGTGCCTCGACAATGTTGCCCAAGCGCTTGGACGCTGCGTTCTCCGCCGCCACCGCTGACCGGCGGCCAGCCTTCTGGAGTGACTCGACTGGCCACGGACACGACAGCGGGAAACGCTGCGAGAGCTTGGGCACGAGGCGCGCGATCAACACCGACGCGAGCGTTTGAGGTGTAGCGCTGCCTGCGGCGGATTTTAGGCTGTGGCGCAGCACATCAATGCTGGACGGCCTAGTCTTCCCCAGCCAGGCCAGCGTCATTGAGGGGATACGCAGAGCCATGGCTTCCCGGCGTGTTGCATGGCCGAGCAACATGTCCAGAACGTGCACATAGCTGCCGAGCGTGGTTTGGGGTGTGACATGCCCCAGAAGGGCACTGGTCGCCCAAACCAGCGGTCTCAGCGATTGCCCGGCTCCGACAAGAGCGCGGTGACGCAAAGATGCGATGTCTCGACTCAGCCCTTCTGGGTCGAGCAGATGCGATGCCCGCGGGACAGCCGCCTCGATCAAGTCACAAAGCGTGCGGTTCGCGGCGCTGTGCCGGAGGTGATGAAATCGAATCGCGCCTTCTCCGCATATCTGTCGCAACACATCCTGGACCGGACCAAGCAACGACTCTTCGGGCAGGCGTGCCGCCGGATCGCTGGCCTGAGGAAGCAGCAGGACCAGGTCGCGCGCAATGGGCGAGGCTTGCGCCATGCGCTCGCTGGCGTCGGCTTGCGCGTACAGCAGCCCGAGCTCATCCTCGGTACAAAGGCTTTTGAGCTGCAGCACGCGACGGCCGCTATCGCGTTTGAGCGCGCGTCCCGCATGGCTGCGCACGAATAGCAAAGGCTCCACGCGACCCTGAAAGTCGATCAGGCGCAGGCCTCGAATTTCCGTGCGCCGCAGCCCGCATCGGTAGCCGAGGATTGCGGCGACTTCACATTCGCGGGATACAGCCTGCGCTCGCAACTCCTGCATCACATCTTGAAACTCCCGTTCGGTCACAACTTGGGCATCGACAACGCTACCCTCATCCCTGCCGAGGTCAGCCTCGGGATGCTCCCAGCACCGCACGCTGCGCACATGGGCGTCGAGCATAGCCAGCGCGGTGCGGATGTTGCCGCGGCTGCTCTGCGGTGCACACTGAATGATGGCCTCGATCGAATCGTTCCAGATCGATGGATCGTCGGGAAGAGTCGAGCCCAGCACGGCGTCAAGCCTACGGTCAACTCGGGTAAGCAACTCGCGCGCGGAACTCAGGCGATTGCCTGTTCGACCACTCGGGCGCATCAGCGCAATCATCCAGTCGCACAGGATCCAGTCGAGCTTTCGGGAGTCGCTTAACTGTTCCCGATAGCGCCTCAGAGCGACGAGGACAACGCCCGCGCGCCGGTTGTCGCCAAGCATCAGTGCGCGGACTTCGCCGTTGCGTCCGGCCGGCTGCGCGCGAGCACCTTGGCCTGGGGCCCGTCCTCGTTTGCCCTTGCCATCTGCGACGAAGCTGGCGGGCGATTCTTCGCCATCCTCGGCACGTTCGGCTGGTTGCGGTGCGAGCCTCTTTCCAAGAAGCACCCGCCAGCACGCATGTGGAGGCAGTGATGCGGTACTGATCTTCCCATGCGCGTAGTGCGCCAGAGCCGGCGGCAAGACGTAGTGCCATTTGGCCTGCGCCGCGCCTAGGAAGTCCGACCAACAGCGCACGCCAAACGCCTCACTGCCGAGCCTCGCTCTCAGGGTGCGCCAGACCCTGAGCGACAACCTAAGCGAGGGAGACTCTCGATCTTTTGGCGTTGCCTCCACAGAGTTGTCGGGCCCGCTGACGCGATCGTCCAACCAACGCAAGATCAAAAGGGTCGTGTATGGATCGAACACATGGCGCTGCCAGTTGCCTGGTGCGTCCTGCCATTCCACCCAGGCCCACTGCCCGTCAGCAGTGACACGCACGGACCCCGCACGCAACTGTTCGTCGACAGCGTTGATGCGCTTTCGATCAATCAGCGCCGAATGCCAGATCGCACTAATAATGATCATCTCCTGCGTCGCCGGGGCCGCAGACTGCGCGCATTGGCCCCAGGACGCGAGGATGGCCTGCTCAATGTCAGTTGACTTTGTCAGCCCGACGAAGGTGTCTGCGTTGAGCTGAGGCGACGGCAATCGCAACGTGAGAACGTGCGGGGGCACCTTCACATGCCAGCCGCACTGCAGCCGCCCACGTTCGAGGCCTCGGACAAGATAGTTCGTCGCCCATCGCCTATCTGACCCCCTATAGACCAGGTCAATCTTCGCGCGCAGCGCCTTGACATGTTGCGCGTCTACGGTAAGGCCCATCTGCCCCTCGAGCCAGGAACGATGTCCCCCATCTTCGATCCATGCACGCACCGTGCTTTGCACGTCAACGCGCCGGGTTTCGCTGGCCTCTCGCCGGCGCCGAATGTCTGAGGCTGCCCCTGAAACAGCAATGGGATCGATGTCGAAACCACCCCAAGCGGACCCTGTCATGCCCAGCCTCTTAGCGCGCTGAAACCCGCCTCGCACACGAGTTTTTCCAACGTTGGGCGCAAGGTCTCGGTCACCACCCGCGCAGGCAGAGCGCTATACCGTCCCCACGGCTCAGCGCCTCGCTGCCAGTGCCCCATGAAAGCTTCGATCATCTCGCCTGGCACGCCCTCCTGTGCGAGGCGCGTCCGCAGCCAGTGGCGACTTGAATTCAGCGGCAGACCGTAGCCCGTTAGAAGCTTGAATTGCTGCCGCATCTCCGCAGTGGGGCGCTCGATCACCTGGACATGCGAGCCCTTGCGCAAAAGGTAGAACAACACCGGAGGCAGGCTATCGCATGAGTGTGAGAGCAACTTCGCCCAAGTCGCGCGCCAGTGCTTCGCGTAAAGCTGGAGCTGCCGGGAAAGGGTGGGGCAAAGCGGCGCGATTCGTGTGGCCGTGCTGGCCACATCATCCTTGTCGCTCAGCAGCACGACCATGTTCTTCGTGTCGATGCGCTCCCAATTGGGCAACGGTTGTCCCACGTCACGCATCCCAAGGGCAAAACGAAGCATCGCATGCACATACTGCGTGTAGGCGTTGTGCAATTTCAAGCGGGCATCGCTGGCCATCGGCATGCCCCGTTGCAAATCCAGTTCCTTCCGCAGTGACCGAACCATGCGATGGATCACTTCGAGTCGGGGCACAACCCGTGCACCAACGACTGTGGTCACCGCTTTACCGATCTGCGCCCGGATTTCTCTGTCCTCGGCGATGGCATAGGGAATGGGGAGCGCCGCCCGACTCAATTCGGCCAACCTCTGCCGCTGTTCAGCGCGAAGCCATTGCGCGGCCTCGTCTGCACTGACGCAGAGGTAATGCAAACCGGTGTCGGCAAGTTGATGCGGCCTCCCCGTCAACAAACTGGCGAGTGCATGGTCGCGACGGTGCTCAACGATGCATCTGAACATCCACGTCTCGACCATCGCCAAGGTGAGGCGACCGTGCTCCTGCTTTGCGTGCTCGCGTACCCAACTCCGCGCTGCTTCGATCAAGGTCTTCGTCGGCGTGGCGAACGCCATGGCCGCTCGAACCCGCTCAGACGAAGCCAGCGAAGCCGCATTGGGCAAGACGACGAGAAAGTCACCGAGGAGCTCATCCACATCGAGCGTGATACGGTCAACGGTTGGCAAGGCCTGGCCAAGGTCGATGCCGCGATGCTTGGGTTGGCCGACTGGACGCAGCACCGAGGCGGCCAGATCGCGGGTATCGATGGCCCACATCAACAGGCCTGCCGACCACTGCTCGGGCGCCTTTTCACGCCGGTTGATGATCTGCATCCTTGCGACCTCCTGAACCGGCCTGCCCGTCCACAATGTCACGGCCAGCAGTGCTCTGATTTCCCGTTCCTGATCGTCAGGGCTTGCTGTCGGCCGAAGCTTCAGAGTCGCCCACAGCGCTGCGATCTCAACGTCAGCCGGGCGTATCCAGTCGCAGGCGAGCAGCTGGGCGGCCCGTTCGCGCCGCCCAATCAGACTCCGGGCTCGAATGACCTGCTCCGCGAGACTCCGCTCCAATGGCTCTAACTCGATCCCTGCAGGGCTCGCCTCGGCATCCCAGTCCTCCCCATACTCAGTCCACTCGATGTACTCCTCCGCCGTGTCGAACTCACCCGGGGTCAGCCCATCCCGTTCGAGATCGTCCTTGGTGCTGGTGTGGAGGCGGAGCTCCCGCTGCACGTCAATGCGATCCGTCGGCAGCGCCTGCTGCAGCTCGATGACGACGACGTGGTCTTCGGGCGCGCCATTGGGAGGCCGCTCGGCGATCAGGCCGCGAGCTCTTAGAACTGGCTCGACCAGGCGTCGCAGTTCTGCATGGCGTACACCCTCGTCCGCGACACTGCGGTACTGTGCTTCGCTCCCGCGAATGCCGTCAATCAGGCCAGATAACGACATGCTCCACGATTCGGGGATCGCTGCACTTTCGAGCATTTGCCGTGCAGCCTTGGCTCCGGCATACAGGGGAGTCGCGCCATCGTCAGCCCCGTGCTGCATGACACTGCGCACCTTCGCAAACAAGACAATGGCAGCCAGGGCGGGCCGCATGGTCTTGGCTTTGGCATCGCGTGCTTCAAAATGCCGCCATGTCCCGATCAGGGTATACAAGGGATACCCTGACATCACCCCGCGGAACGGTTGCTTGGGGCGCCGAGGCGATGGACGGACTTCAGCCAGTTCCAGCTCTGCTGGGAGGTTGCGAAGGACAGGGGCAATTTCTTCGAGGCCACTTCTCAGCGCATCGAATTTCGCGTTGTCAACAACGTCGAACAAGTCCGGCTTGTCCGCTGCAAGATCGCGCATGACTGGCAACAGATCGCGCAGGCCCTCGAGGACCAGTGGCAACGCTTGTGCCGATGCGGGCGGCTCAATCCATTCCAGCAATGCATTGACGTCCGCATCGTGGCCACACAACCGGGACAACCGCTCGATCGCGCCCGTGGCTCGGCTCGCGGGTTCTGTCTCAGGCGTCTGCACCATCGTCGCTGCTGTCTACATCGCTGCGCTGTTTCCGTAGGCCCTGGGTCGTCACACCCAATACGCGGGCCAATGCCGTAAAAGTCCGCAGCTGCGGTGTGAGTTCGTCGATAAGGCCCAGTGTCTTTGCTTGCCCATGAAGAGCGGTCAATTCACGGCCGATCCTCCGCTTGGGTGCAACACTGGCGGCCAAGAGCCATCGCTCGGCGAGGGCCAACCGAGCGATGTCATCGTCGTCGAGTTTGCTGGATATGACGAGCGCCGGAACTTCTTCGATGAGCGGTTCGAGCACGGAACAAGCGGCGCGTGATCGATCTTTGCCCGCGTTGGGTGTAGAAATCTGCTGGGTGGCGACGCACTCTTGATCACTGAGGCGGCTGGACTCGATCGACTCAAGCCGCATCCTGGCCGCATGCCACGGCTGAAGGGCTTGCCACGTGTTCAACCCACCAATGACAACGAAGCCCTTGCTCACCCTCTTTCCGGCCTGCTGCAAGATCAGGGGATGCAGATGCAATAGAAGGCTGATTCCATCTGTGGTCAATGCCAGCACATCATCCTCTGTACCAGGATAGCCGGCGGCCACGTCGTTTGGAATCGCCTGGTGGAGACCCCGAATTGCGCTGAGTCTGACGATCTCCCATCGAAAGCGACGCGCGCCGAGTTTGATCGCACTGCCTCTTTCGTGGCTTTGCGGTTGCATGACTAGGAGCCGAGAGTGAAGGTCATCGGAGATGTGACGGCGCTAGAACATCACAAGGGTTCAGCGCCTTCGTTGAGGATGTCCAGATAGTGCGTGTAGCCGAACACGCGCTCGCGCTTGCGACCAGTCACTTCGCGAACGATGCCAAGAGTTTCAAGGGACTCAACGGCCCGAGCGACGGTGGGATAGGCCGCACCCGTGCGCTCGACGATGGTGCCGATGCTGCTCAGGGGTCGTGCACGCAACGCGTCGAACACACGTAACGCGCTCGCAGCGGCCCGACCGAGGTCCTGCACACGAGCAGCATCGTCGCGAAACAGAGCCAGCAGCCGGTGCGCGGTCTCGACGGCTTGGCCAGCGGTCTGTGCCACCCCATCCAGGAAGAAGTCGAGCCACGACTCCCAGTCGCCGGACGTGCGTACGAGGCCCAGCAAGCGGTAATACTCCTCGCGATGCTGCTTGAAAAACAGCGACAGGTACAGCAGCGGCTGTCGCAGGACGTTCGACTCGAACAGAATCAAGGCGATCAGCAGACGTCCAACCCGCCCGTTGCCGTCGAGAAAGGGGTGGATGGTTTCGAACTGCACATGCGCCAATGCCGCCCGTACCAGCGTAGGCAAGCCGTCATCGTCGGCATGGAGGAAGACCTCGAGCTGGGCCATGCATGCTTCGACGAGGTTGGGTGGCGGGGGCACGAACAGCGCGTTGCCCGGCCGGGTTCCGCCGATCCAATTCTGGCTGCGACGGAATTCGCCTGGCTGCTTTGTCCGCCCCTCGGCCGCGCGCCAGGAGCTTCTCATGCACCTCGCGGATCAGCCGATTGGACAGCGGAAAGCCACCGCGAAGGCGCGTCAGGCCATGCTCGAGTGCCGCGACATAGTTGGAAACGCTCGACCACGTCGTCCAGAGGGACACCCGGCACATCCTCCAGCTCGAACAGCAGCAGGTCGGACAGCGACGACTGTGTTCCTTCGATCTGGCTGGAGAGCACGGCCTCGCGGCGCACATAGGTGTATAGGAAGAGGTCCGGATCAGGCAACATCGCGCGATGCCGTCAAGCGGCCGCAGGCCAGCAGCGAGGCTTCGAGTCGCTTCTGTCGCTGCCCGGTCAGATCCAGCGGCGGGACCGGCGGCAACGGTGTCGGGATGAAGGCGTGTACGACCTCGCCCGCGGTGCTTGCGACCTCAAATTGTCCGTCTCTCCGCGCTGCATGGTTATTCTCACGAGTGAACATAGCCACGTCCACTATTAACGTTTGGCCACGATAGTGATGATAAAAGCTCTGCGCACAGTGAAGCCCTCAGCGCCGGACATCGGCTGTATCTCTTCCAGGAATCAGGCGTAAAGCCCTGCCATATATCGAAGACGACAGCACTGGCAGGCTCCGCGTCGACAACGACACCGAAGGTCAAACATGTGAACTTTTGATTTATGCTAATCTTAACCAAATAGGGCATTGATCGGCATAATGCACCGCAGTGCGCGTCAAGGACGCCAATGCAGCGCAGCAGAGACTTCACTAACCTATTGTTTATAGACGATTTA